>JAGNLL010000018.1 GCA_017999675.1 Rickettsiales bacterium | reverse complement strand
ATAACCACCCCAACCCCTCCTTCAAAAGGAGGGGCTTAGTACGATTTTTTTGAAAGCGGGGGCTTAAACAACCTCGGTGCAAAGCCCCTCCTTTTCAAGGAGGGGTTGGGGTGGTTATTCGCAGGAGCAAACTCTAAATCTTCCCCTTCAAATTCTCCTCGTTCAACTTGGCAATTTCTTCGGCAACACCTTCCCCCAAATCAGGACGTAAATCTTTCACATTTGGCACTTGATGCTCGTTGCCGTAAATGTCGACAATCACTGTCATTTCGTCTTCTAACTTGGCTTTTTCTTCGGCAATGCCGCGGTTTAATTCGTGGCGCAAATCATCTAGGCCTAAATCTTTTTCAGCGTCTTTTAAATATTGTTTTACGTCGGTGAAAAGTCGCTTACCGCGGTAGAAAATTTTGCCAATAAAATGGGCAATTTCGGGCAGGTCTTTTGGCTTGATGAAAATTAGCGCCACCAAAATTACCAAGATTAATTCTGCGAAAGAAAAGCCAAACATCTAACCAAACCTGCCTGTGATGTAGTCTTGTGTTTGTTGGTTTGAGGGGTTGGTGAAAATTTTGTCGGTAGTGTCGTATTCAACAATTTTTCCCATGTTGAAAAACGCCGTGTGGTTTGAAACGCGCGCTGCTTGCTGCATTGAGTGGGTGACAATGATGATTGTGAAATTTTCGCTAAGCTCGTCAATCAACTCTTCAATTTTTGCAGTGGCAATTGGGTCAAGCGCTGAGCAGGGTTCGTCCATTAAAATAACTTCTGGCTCAATGGCAATTGTGCGCGCAATGCAAAGGCGTTGTTGTTGCCCGCCAGAAAGGCCGCTGGCTTGGTCGTTTAGGCGGTCTTTTACTTCTTTCCACAAACCGGCTTTGGTCAAACTTTTTTCAACAATTTCGTCCAATTCTTTTTTGTTTGAGAAAAGCCCGTGAATTCTTGGGCCGTAAGCAACGTTTTCGTAAATTGATTTTGGAAAAGGATTTGGCTTTTGAAACACCATGCCAACCGAGGCGCGAAGCAGCACTAGGTCTAGGTTTTGGTCGTAAATATTTTTGCCATCTAGCGTGATTTCGCCTTCAATTTTGCAGCCCAAAATTGTGTCATTCATGCGATTAATGCAGCGCAAAAATGACGATTTGCCACAGCCTGAAGGCCCGATTAGAGCGGTGACGCTGTGCTCTTTAAAATCTAGATTGATGTCAAATAAAGCTTGTTTTTGGCCGTAAAACAAATTGATATTTTTTGCGGAGATTTTGCTGCTCATGATTGATTTTGTAGAGGTTGCGAAGATGCGGGCTAAAATATTTTTCCATTTCTAAATTAACATTTATTTCTTTCGATGACCTTCAAAAAATTCATGCCGCGCTCGCTCTACGGAAGGTTTTTGCTCATCATCGTAGCCTCAACTTTAATTGTTCAGCTCGTTTCAATTTACGTTTTTTACTACGCGCACCTTGACGTAATCAGCAAACACATGGCCCGCAGCGTCATTGAAGAAATGGTGTTTGTGCAAAAAACAATCAACAAACCCGGCTACCAAACTTTGCTTGCCGACCTTTCAGAAAACACCGGTTTGCAATTTTCTTTCGAACAAAGACGTCGCCTAAAAAAGAAAAAAATCGCCGACAGCGATTGGAAAAAAAACAAACTTTACAAATACATCAACCCACTGATCGACCCTTACAACCGCTTCAAATCTGAGCTCGACAATCACGGCTTAAAACCCTACGAAATTTTTGAAAATCAAGACGACGATTTCATCACTGTAAAAGTTCAAACGCGCCAAGGCCTGCTTTCATTTGACGTGCCGGTAAAAAGAATCACCAGCTCCAGCGCCTACGTGTTCACCTTTTGGATGATTTTAAGTGCGCTAATCACCTCATTCATTTCGATCATTTTCTTGCGCAACCAAGTGCGTTCACTGCGCGAATTAAGTTTGGCTGCCGAAAAATTTGGCCGCGGCCAAGACGCGCCACACCTTAAGCCCACTGGCTCTGACGAAATTCGCTCGCTGACAATTTCTTTCATCAAAATGAAAGAACGCGTAATGCGCCAAATCACACAGCGCACCGACATGCTTTCTGGCGTGTCGCACGACCTACGCACGCCGCTAACGCGCATGAAATTGCAACTCGAAATGATGCCCGACTCGCAAGAAATTACCGATTTAAAAAGCGACATTTCCGACATGGAAAAGCTGGTGGAGGAGTATTTAGACTTTGCCCGCGTTGATGAAAAAGAAAGAACGCACACAGTAAAAATCAAAAAATTCTTACAAGAAAACGTCATTCACTACTACGCCAAAATGAACAAATCGATTGGCAATTTTATTGAGCTAAACGACGAGTTAGAAATTTCTGTAAAAAAACTAGCCCTCAAGCGCGCGCTCAACAACTTGGTCGACAATGCTTTTAACTACGGCAATCAAGTAAATTTCGCCGCCAAAATTTCGGACCACAATTTAATAATCACAATTGACGACAACGGTCCGGGCATTCCGGCAAGTGAGCGCAACAATGTTTTTAAACCTTTTTACCGCATTGACAATTCTCGCAACCTCGATAAAAAAACCCTTTCTGGCGGCTCTGGGCTTGGCTTGGCAATTGCAATGGATGCCGTCACTTCTCACGGCGGTAGCATTAAACTTACCGATTCTTCCTTAGGGGGCCTTCGCGTCACAATCTTTATTCCAATTTAAACAACTTTTATGAAACGCATTTTAGTCACCGGTGGCGCTGGATTTCTTGGTTCTTTTTTGTGCGAAAGACTTCTCGCTGCAGGCAATGAAGTGATCGCTTTGGACAATTATTTTTGCGGCAGCAAAAAAAATATTGAGCATCTTTTTGGCAATCCAAATTTTGAAGCACTGCGCCACGACGTCACGCAGCCCATCCATTTAGAAGTTGACGAAATCTACAACTTCGCCTGTCCGGCATCTCCCGTGCACTACCAACACAACCCCGTTCACACCACCAAAACTTGCGTAATGGGCGCCATCAACATGCTTGAATTGGCACGCAATGTTAACGCCAAAATCATTCAAGCCTCAACTTCAGAAGTGTACGGCGACCCGCTAGTTCACCCGCAGCAAGAAGATTATTTTGGCAATGTTAACCCAATTGGAATTCGCTCGTGCTACGACGAAGGCAAGCGCGTTGCCGAAACTTTATTTTTTGACTACCACCGCCAATACGGCGTCGACATTCGTGTCATTCGCATTTTCAACACCTACGGCCCGCGCATGTCGGTAAATGACGGCCGCGTGGTTTCAAATTTTATCGTGCAAGCCCTACAAGGCCAAGACATCACGGTTTACGGAAAAGGTGATCAAACCAGATCATTCTGCTACGCCGACGATTTGGTCGATGGCATCATCGCTTTCATGAATAATTCTAAAGGCGAAACCGGCCCAATAAATTTGGGCAATCCGGGCGAATTCACAATTTTAGAACTAGCCGAAAAAGTGCTAAAATTAACCAATTCTAAATCAAAAATTATTTTCAAAGACCTGCCGCAAAACGACCCAATGCAGCGCAAACCCGTAATTACCAAGGCGCAAGAGCTGATCAATTTTTCTCCAAAAATTAATCTCGAAGCCGGCCTCGAAAAAACCATCCAATATTTTAAAAAAGTTTTGAACTAAAATGAAAATCACAGTTATTGGCAGCGGCTACGTAGGCTTGGTTTCAAGCATTTGTTTTGCAAAATTGGGCCACGAAATTGCCTGCGTTGACAAAGACGCGAGCAAAATTTCCAAACTAAATTCTGGCGTAATTCCAATTTTCGAACCCGGTTTAAAAGAAGTTTTAGACGAGGTTGTGGCAGCAAAAAAAATCTCTTTTTCAACCGATTTAAAACAAGCACTAAACGGCTCGTCAGCCGTGTTCATCGCCGTTGGCACGCCGCAAGACGAAGATGGCAGCGCAGATCTTTCTTACGTTTTGGCGGCAGCAAAAGAAATTGCCGAGCTTTCAGATTCTTACAAACTTGTAATCACCAAATCGACAGTTCCTGCCGGCACTGGGGCAAAGGTTAAGAAATTAATTTCGGCGACAAATCCGAAATTAGATTTTGCCGTTGCTTCAAACCCCGAATTCTTGCGCGAAGGCGCCGCGCTTGACGATTTTATGTATCCCGACCGCATTGTAATTGGTGTTGAAGACGAAAAATCGCACAAAATTTTCGCCGAAATTTACGCAAAATTTGCGCCCGAAAAATTAATCGTCAGCGACATAATCACCGCCGAGCTAATCAAATACGCCGCCAACTCATTTTTAGCGGCAAAAATTTCTTTCATTAATGAAATGGCCGATCTTTGCGAAAGCTTGGGCGGCAACATTAAACAGCTTTCAACTGCAATTGGCCTTGATTCAAGAATTGGTGAAAAGTTTTTAAATCCCGGCCCCGGCTTTGGCGGTTCGTGCTTTCCAAAAGACATTTTGGCAATTTTAAATGTGGCCAAAGAAAACAATGTTGAACTGTCGGTAATTCAGTCGGCAATTAGCGCCAACAACAATCGCAAAAACAAAATGGTGCAAAAAATTTCACGCGCTTTGGGTGAAATTTCGGGCAAAAAAATTGCGCTTTTGGGTTTGGCATTCAAAGCAAATACCGACGACATTCGCTACTCGCCAGCAATTGCAATTGCCAAAGAATTGGCAAAATCTGGCGCCAAAATTTTTGCTCACGATTTTGAAGCGATCGAAAATTCTAAACGCGAATTGGCTGAATTTAAAAATATTGAATTTTGCTCTGACCTTTACCAAGCCACTAAAGACGTGGATTTAATTGTGATTGCAACGGAATGGCCACAGTATCGCGAGTTAGATTTTAACAAAATTTCCTGCCGCAAAATCGTTGATTTACGCAATTTATTTGACGCTCAAAAAATGAAAAATTTGGGTTTTGAATATTTTTTCATCGGACAGAAAAACTAAACAAAAGCTCCTGTAGCTCAGGGGATAGAGCATTGGTTTCCTAAACCATGTGCGCATGTTCGAGTCATGCCAGGAGCACCATTCGCTTGCGCTAAAGCTACAGCGCAATCAATTCGCAAGTATAAAAATGATAAAAATCGGCAACATCCAACTTCAAGACAACGTTCTACTCGCGCCAATGTCTGGCGTCACCGACTTGCCGTTTCGTCGCCTTGTCAAAAGCTTCGGCGCCTCTTTGGTAATTTCAGAAATGATCGCGTCACGCGCCATGATTTTGCAAACGCGCGAGTCGATGATGAAGTGTCAGAAGGATGATGCCATTTACCCAATGTCCGTGCAACTCGCGGGATGCGACCCCGAAAACATGGCCGAAGCGGCAAAATTAAATGAAGATTTGGGCGCCGACATCATCGACATCAACTTTGGCTGCCCGGTAAAAAAAGTTGTAAATTCCTTCGCCGGCAGCGCGCTAATGAAAGACGAAGAACTCGCCACCCGAATAATGGATGCCGTGGTGAAAGCCGTGAAAATTCCCGTCACAATGAAAATGCGTTTGGGCTGGAGTTACGAAAATTTAAACGCACCAAGCCTCGCCAAAAAAGCCGAAGATGTTGGCATTCAAATGCTCACCGTTCACGGCCGCACCCGCTGCCAACTCTACAACGGCAAGGCTAACTGGGAGGCGATTTCAAAAGTAAAAGACGCCGTAAAAATTCCCATCATCGCCAATGGCGACATTAAAAATGCTGAAGATGCCAAAAAAGCTCTCGAATTATCTAAAGCTAACGGCGTAATGATTGGCCGCGCCTGCTACGGCCAACCGTGGCTAATCAATCAAATCAATTGCGAACTACGCGGCGAGCAAGCGCCAGCAACCCCGTCACTTGAAGAGCAAAAAGAAATAGTCCTGCACCACCTCGCTGAAATGATCGACCACTACGGCGAAGCAGTTGCAATCCCACTAGCCCGCAAACACATCGGCTGGTACAGTGGCGGCCTACGCAACTCTAGCGAATTTCGCGCCGCCATCAACATCACAAACGGCGCCGAAAACGTGCGCGACGCAATCAAAAAATTTTACGACAACGCATGTCTAAATTAAAAATTCACCTCGCGCAAATTAATCCAACTGTTGGCGATTTAGACGGCAATGCGGTGAAAATTTTGCGTGAATTTTCGAAGGCAAATGAAGCTGGGTGTGATTTGGTGGTATTTTCTGAAATGACGATTTGTGGTTATCCTTGTGAAGATTTGTGGCTGAAAAAATATTTTGTTGAAAGCGCGCAAGATAAAATTTCTGAAATTATTGCGGCGACAAAAGGCCAAAAATGTGCGATTTTGTTGGGCGCGCCGACCACTGGTTTGAATCGTGCTAAAAAAGAAATTACCCACAATTCAGCAATTTTAATTGCTGACGGAATGATTGAAAAAATTATTCACAAAAAAACTTTGCCAAATTTTGCGGTGTTTGACGAAGCTAGGTATTTCGAGGCCGCAACCTATTTGTCGGTGATTGAATTTCGCGGTTTTGATTTGGCAATTTTGATCTGCGAAGATTTGTGGCATTTGAAAAATTTGTATTTGTTGCAGGAGCAGGTTTTTGACGCGGTGATTTCGATTAACGCCTCGCCCTACTCAACAAAAAAACATTTGGCGCGCGCGAAAATTTGCGAAAATTTCGCTAAAAGTTTGGGCAAGCCGTTGGTTTACGTAAATCAGGTGGGCGGGCAGGATTCGCTGGTGTTTGACGGGTCGTCGTTTGTTTTGGATAGTGAGGGGAAAGAGGTTTTGAGATTGGCTGGTTTTCACGAAGATTGCGGCACGGTTGAAATTGCAAAAGACGGAAAAGTGACCGCTGAAAATAAATCAGAAAAAATTGATGAAACCGCTCGAGACTACGCAGCCGTCACTCTCGGCCTTCGCGACTACGTGCAAAAGAATGGTTTCAAAAAAGTTTTACTCGGAATGTCTGGCGGCATTGACTCGGCGCTGGTTGCGGCAATTGCGGTGGATGCTGTGGGTGCTGAAAATGTTTCACTCTACGCACTGCCAAGCCGCTTCAACTCTGAAACTTCAATGGTTGATGCGCTGGAGTGCGCCAAAAATTTGGGCTTAAAATTAGAAGTAATTCCAATTGAAGAAAGTTTCAAAGCAATGCTGACAACACTTGGCGAGGTTTCAAATCTCACAAAAGAAAATCTGCAATCGCGAATTCGCGGCAATATTTTAATGGCTTTGTCGAATAATTCTGGCGCGCTTTTGCTTTCTACTGGCAATAAATCTGAACTCGCCTGCGGCTACGCCACGCTTTACGGCGACATGTGCGGCGCGTTTAATCCGATTAAAGATTTTTACAAAACTCGTGTTTACGAATTGGCAAAATTCTGCGGCAAAATTCCGCAAAATATTTTAACCAAAGCCCCAACTGCCGAGCTGCGCGAAAATCAGAAAGACAGCGATTCACTGCCAGAATACGAAATTTTAGACCAAATTTTATTCGCTTTAATTGAAGAACAAAAATCAACTGCAGCAATAATTTCGGCCGGATTTGAAGAAGAATTGGTCAAAAAAGTTGCAAAACTTTTCTACTCTAGCGAATACAAAAGACGCCAATCTTGCTTGGGGCCAAAAGTTTCTGAAATGGCGTTTGACAAGGATCGGCGCTTTCCCATCACCAACAAATTTATCAATTAAATGAGCGAAGAAAAAAAATACGCCGGCTTTTGGGTTCGCTTTTTTGCCGGCACTTTGGACATTTTATTTTTGGCAATTCCATTGGCCATTTTGTTTATGATTGGTGGCTTTGACGATGTTGAAGCATTGTCGCATTACGACAATTTTTCTGATTTTTACGTGGCCTTTACCACTGCGCCATCAAACCGCTTTTTAAGCCTTGTCACCCACGCCGTCACCATTGCCTACGTTGGATGTTTTTTATCGAGCAAGCAGCAAGCAACAATTGGCAAAAGATTACTTGGAATTTATGTTGGCAACCCAGATGGCTCAAAACTAACTTGGCAAAAATCTGTGGGCCGCGCGCTTGGCTCAATTGTCACTTCGATGACGATGGGACTCGGATTTTTAGCAGTAATTTTCACCAAAGAAAAAATTTCTCTTCACGATTTTCTCTGCAACACTCGCGTATTTATGGGCAAAAAAAATGACTGAACGACTAATCTGCGGCGATTGCAAAGCCACTTTTGAAGTTGAAACAGGCAAACGTGGCAGCGCCTTTGTTGAAATGTTTTTGTGGGCAACTTTGGTGATTCCCGGATTTTTCTACGGACTTTGGCGCAAGCGCAAACCGAAAAAATCTTGCGATTATTGTAGTAGCACTTTTTTACTTCCCGATACTTACCAAACCCACGAAATGCTCAAACCAATCAATAAAATTAATAACTAAAAATGACTAAAATCTGCCGCTTCGCGCCTTCTCCAACAGGCTTTTTACACGTTGGCAATATTCGCGCCGCAATCATTAATTTTCTCTACGCTAAAAAAACCGGCGGCAAATTTTTGCTTCGTTTGGACGACACCGATGTTGAACGCGTGCGTGACGAATATCGCGAAATGATTGTCACTGACATGGATTGGTTGGGTTTAAAATATGACTCAATGTTTAAAGAATCTGACCGTCTCGACAAATACGAAGCCGCTAAAAATAAGCTAATTGCCAGCGGCAGGCTTTACGAATGTTTTGAAACACCGGAAGATTTAAACTTTCAACGCAAAGCCCAAATAGCTTCAGGCATTAGCCCAATTTACAATCGCGCTGCTTTGAACTTAAACGAAGAACAAAAACAAGCTCTACGCGCGCAAGGCTTAAAACCGCATTACCGCTTTTTGCTCGAAAATAAAACCACCTCGTGGGACGACAAAATTAAAGGCAAAATTACCTACGAAGGTTTGCATTTTTCTGACCCAGTTTTGGTGCGCGACAATGGCGTGCCAACCTACACTTTCTGCTCGGTGGTGGATGACGTTGATTACAACATTACCGACATTATTCGCGGCGAAGACCACATTACCAACACCGCAATTCAGCTGCAAATTTTTGAGGCTTTGGGATCTAAAGCTCCCGACTTTTCGCATTTGGCTTTGATTAAGGCGAGTGAAGGAAAAATTTCAAAACGCGAAGGTGGTTTTGACGTGAAATCGCTACGCGCTGATGGCTACGAGCCAATGGCAATTGTCAATTTATTAGCGCAAATCGGCACTTCTGACGCGCTAAAAATTTACACAAATTTTGACGAATTGGTGAGCAGTTTTTCTTTTGAAAAGTTTTCTAAATCGGCGATGAATTACGATATTTCTGAGCTGACAACAATTAACCAAAAACTGATTCAAACCCTTGATTTTGCTGCGATTGAAACGCGTTTTAAAGAAATTGGAATTAGCGAGAAAATTTCAGAAAAATTTTGGAATGGCCTAAAACTCAACATCAGTTTCTTGCACGAAATCAAAGAATGGGTCGAAATTTGTAATCACGAATTTCGTTTCGAAAATAAAGAAGCAGATCGTGAATTTTTGCGTGAAGCAGCGGCGTTGTTGCCAGAAGATACTTCTGATGAAAACTGCTGGAATTTGTGGCTAGAAAAAATCAAAGGCAGCACCACAAGAAAAGGCAAAGAACTTTTCATGCCAATCCGCTTGGCTCTAACTGGTAAAGAGCATGGGCCAGAGTTGAAGCTGTTGGTTAATTTGATTAAAAGAGAAGAAATTTTGGCGCGGTTGGTGGGGTAAAAGGGATTAAATAGGTCCCCGAGCAAAGCGAAGCGTCGTCGAGGGGCCCGAAGCGAGTACTTTCTTCGGGCCCCTCGACGACGCTTCGCTTTGCTCGGGGACCTATTTCTTTATTGGCTCGCAGCCAAACTAAGAAATCTTCTTAAACCGCGCATCAATACAAGCGCCATCTTCAACGGAAAGTGAGCCGTAATTGATCTCACCAGAAATTTTAGCCTTACTAGAAATATCAATATTTTGCGCGTGAATATTGCCTTCAAAGCTGCCGCGAATGCTTAGAGATTCAGCGAAAACATCTCCTTCAATAAAACCATTCTCACGCAAAATTACTAAATTTCCGCGCACGGTTCCTTTAATTCTGCCTTCAATTTCGATCATTCCCGAACTAGTCAATTCGCCAACAATCGTAAGATCGCGAGCTAAAATTGTTGGAGTGGTTTTGAAATTTGGCGTGATTAGTTCAATTTTTTTGGTAGAAGCGCCACCTTCATTTTCAATGTCGTTGGCGATTGTAGCGATTTTGGCTTTGAGGTTAGCTATTGGCATGTTTTGCGGTTTTTTCGTCGTTGAATAAAGATTCACCGGCTTCCAAGAATTTTTTTGGATTTAGCGGAATATTTTTGTAACGAACTTCGTAGTGTAAATGTTGTCCGGTGCTGCGTCCTGTGCTGCCTTGCAAAGCGATTACTTCGCCTTTTCTAACTCTTTGGCCGTCTTTAACTTTTACTTCAGACAAGTGTCCGTAGCGCGTGGTAATGCCAAATCCGTGGTCAATTACAACGGCGTTGCCGTAGTCGCTAAACTTGCCAGCTAAAATAACTTTGCCGCTTGACGGGCTGATGATTTTTTCTTTCGTCACGCCCACAAAATCTAAGCCTTGGTGCGCCGCACCTCTGCCAGTAATTGGGTCAGTTCTAGTGCCAAAGCCACTTGAGATGTAGTAGTTTTTCATTGGACGCGATAAAGGCAGCGCCGTTGCAACTTTTTCTAGGGTAATCAAATAGTCGATTTCACTGGTGAATTTGGCTTTTTCTAAACGCTTTTCTAACTCTTCTTCTTTCTGGGATTTGCCGCTCATTATTTCTTCAAGAGAGTTTTTGTCAGAAGTGGGGCCGCCCTGCGCCAATCTTTTTTTGTCATTTAAAGAAATTTCACGTAACGCTTCAGCCGATTTTTCACGTAATATTTTTTGCGGCAATTTGCCAAGGTTTAGCCCGGTTAGAGCAATGGCGTCTTCGATTTTTTTAATGCGGTGTTGAGCGATAGCTTCAATGTTAGCAAGCTTTTGGCTAGCATCTTTAATCTGCTTAAAAGTGTGTTCGTCTTCGCCAGAAAGGTCTTCTTCTTTGAAATTTTTTGGCTGTTTAAATTGATGCTCTTGAGCCTTCACTTCGTGACTGCCGCCAGAAAGTGCGTTTAAATATTGGTTAATTTTGGCAAGCTTCTCGTTCATTTCTTGAATTTCTTCGTCGAAATATTCGTTGGTGGTTTGCAGCTTGTCGATTTCGTTAGACTTAGCGTCAACCAATTGGTCGTAGCGCAAAGTTTGCACAAATAAATTACCCACCAAAACCAAAGCAATTATTAGGCAGGCCTGCAAAATTGGGCCTAAAGTGAGGGTTCTGATTTTTTTGTTAGTGACAAAAAGAATGGTTCTTTTGGCAAAAACAAATTTGTACAGGCGCACCAAGGCTTTAAGCAAAAAAATGCCGATTTTCTTGCTGCTAGCTGATGTTTTTTCTTTCAAAAAATAGCTCTTTTTCATCAAGGAATTTCGTTGTTACTAGGGATATTCGGGCAGTGGTGAGGTTAAGGAGGGGGTTAAGCTAGAACTATGTGCTGGGCGGGTTTGTGTGCCCCTTTGTAAAAAAATAAAATTAGGCGGCGCATCTTGTTAAGTGAGGAAGGCAATGTCAAGTTTTTAAAACTTTTTGCTCGAAATCAGCCATTGACTAGAAAAATTGCCTACATAATTTGCGCCGCCCTTTTGTAAGAAGAAAGAATCTGTTTTCAAAATAAATTTTCCCCAAAATGTCTACTCAAGCAAAACTTGTAAAAACCACTGCTGCTGGAATTGATCCTAAACAACATGTTGTAAATGTTGTAATGACCGACAAATCAACCTTCCAAATCATGACCACTTGGGGTAAAGAAGGCGACACTCTTACTTTAGACGCCGACCCAAAAAACCACTCAGCTTGGCAAGAAGGCAACGCCAAAAACTTCGTTAACGCTAACAACGAAAGACTTACTAAATTTAAAAGCAAATTCGGTGCTTTTGATTTTGTTGGCACCAAAACCGACGCTGCTTAATAGCCTTGTCTAAAAAAATTCTTTGCCTTTCAGGCTGGGGTCAAAAATCAGATTCTTTGGAAATAATTTTCAAAGAATCTTTTTTTGACCCTTTTTTTGTGTCTTCTTTTGACTATTCGAACCTTGCTAGCACTGAAAGTTTCTTTGCTGAAATCAAATCACAAAATCCCGAAATTCTAATTGGCTGGAGCCTTGGCGGTCAACTTGCCGTGCGCCTAATCGAAAAGAAAATCCTCACCCCAAAACTTTTAATTTTACTCGCCCCTCCTTTTCAAATGATTAAGGACGAGCGAATTCACGCCGGAATGTCGCAGGCAACCTTCAACGAATTTCACAAAAATTTTTCGCAAGCACCAAATAAAACGCTGAAACAATTTTCAATTCTCACCGCAATGAACGACCAAAACGCCGCCGACATTGCGCGCAACCTCGACATTCGTGACCAAAATTTTGAACAGCTAAAATTTTGGCTCGAAGAATTAAGCCGCTTTTCTTGCTTTGACCTAGATTTCACCAACATGCCACGCACCCTTTTTATTCAAGGTGCGGGAGATATGATTGTGCACGCCAGTCAGGCAAATTATTTTAGCGAAAGAATAAAAAACTGTCGTTTAGAAATTTTCAAAAACTGCGGCCACGCCCCGCATTTAAACGATTTGCAGCGGTTGCGGAAAATAATTTCTGAGGAAATTGACTTGTTAGAAACGATTTAAAAAATGCCGCCCAAGTTTTGAAAAAAATCCTTTTCAAAATCACACTTCAATCAACCAAATAAAACCATGACCCTAGCCACTTTTACCATCGACACCCTTGAATTCTCAAAAGATTTAGAAAAATCCGGAATGCCAAGAAAAACAGCAGAAACTTTAGCAGAAAAAATCAAAGAAGTACAAATCGCCTCTTCTCAAGAACTCGCCACAAAGTCTGACATTCTTTTGGTTAAACAAGATTTGGAGAATTTTAGGCAAGACCTAAAACAAGAAATCAAAATTTCGATGCTCACAACAATCATTAGTCTTGGTGGAATTATCGCCTTGGTTGAAAAATTTGTTCGTTAAAAATTAGCCCTTTTTTGGTGTTTTTGCTGTAAAATTTGCAACTGGCTTTAAGCCTTTACCCACGTGCTCTTAGAGGTGATTTTCTGAGATTTTGCACGCGCGTGCAAAATCTTTTTTTCAAAAGCCAAAAAACCTAAATTTTTCTACGGTACGAAATTGCTTCAAGCAGGTGATTTTGGTTTATTTTTTCTTCGCCTTCCAAATCTGCAATTGTGCGGGCAACTCTTAAAATTCGGGTGATTCCACGCATTGAGCTTTGCATTTTTTGCACTGAGTTTTGCAGAATTTTTTGGCACTCGGCGTCTAATTCACAAAATTTTTCCAGCGTTTTTCCGTCAATTTTGGCATTTATTTTTGGACGGTTTTGCATTTCTGCTTCACCTTCGTATCTTTTTTGCTGCAGCTGCCGCGCCTTTAAAACTCTGGCCGCAACCAATTCTGAACTTTCACCTTTTGGCAAATTTGTTGCTGAAAAAATATCTACGCCACCAACCGCAACAGCAATGTCAATGCGGTCTAAAAGTGGGCCCGAAATTTTATTTTTGTATTCGTCACCACAAGTTGGCGCCTTTTTACATTCACGCCCAACTTCGCCTAAAAACCCACAGCGGCAAGGGTTCATTGCTGTAACCAATTGAAAGTTTGCTGGGTAGGTAATGTGCGAATTGACGCGTGAAATGCTGATGCTGCCGGTTTCAAGAGGTTGTCGCAGTGAGTCCAAAACTTGGCGCGGAAATTCGGCCAGCTCGTCTAAAAATAAAACGCCGTTGTGGGCCAGTGAAACTTCACCCGGCTTGGCTTTGGCACCACCGCCAACCATTGCCGGCATTGAGCAAGAATGGTGCACTTCGCGGTAGGGGCGCGAGGTGATTAATTTGCCGTCAACCACCTTGCCGCTAAGGCTTGAAATCATGTTGATTTCGAGAATTTCTTCTAATTCTGGGGGTGGCAAAATGCCTGGTAAGCGTGAGGCGAGCATTGATTTGCCAGTGCCGGGAGGCCCAACCATTAGCAAATTGTGCCCACCAGCAGCGGCAATTTCTAAAGCGCGTTTGGGGCCGGCTTGGCCTTTTACGTCGGCTAAATCGGGATATTTTTTTGCCTCAAAAATCTTGTTGGTTTCGGGGCGCTCTAAAATTTGCTCACCTTTTAGGTGGTTGATTAAGGTCATTAAGTGGGGTGCGGCAATAATGCGTAAATCTCCGGCCCACGCGGCTTCGGCGCCATTTGCAGCGGGGCAAATAATGCCTAAATTTCGTTGATTGGCGCCAATTGCGGCAGAGATTATTCCGCTAACGGCGTCAATTGAGCCGTCGAGCGAGAGTTCGCCTAAAACAAAAAAATCTTCAACCGCCGCTTGGTCTAAAACGCCAATTTCAATCATTATTCCAAGCGCAATTGCTAGGTCAAAATGGCTGCCTTCTTTTTGCAAATCGGCTGGCGCTAGGTTTACGGTAATTTTTTTGTAGGGCCACGAAAGGCCGGTGGATGAAATTGCAGCGCGAACACGTTCTTTTGATTCTGCCACCGCTTTGTCGCCAAGGCCAACAATGGCAAAGCTCGCCATGCCGGGTGAGATTTTTACTTGAACATCAATTGGAACAACGTCGATTCCGGTGAAGGAGAAGGTTTTTGTTTTGGCAACCATGGTGTGTGGTGGTTTGGGTTTTTTAAGTGTTAGATCGATTGTTTGAATAACCACCCCAACCCCTCCTTCAAAAGGAGGGGCTTTAGTCCGAGATCGGTGGTGCGCGCTCCCCTCCTTTTTGAAGGAGGGGTTGAGGTGGTTATTCGCACACTCCGAGGCAAAAGTTAATTATTGTAGTACAATTCAAACTCCAACGGGTGAGGAATTTGTTCAACACGATCAACTTCTTTCAACTTCAACTCAATGTAAGCGTCAATTTGCTCGTTGGTGAAAACACCACCTTCAAGCAAGAAGCCACGATCTTTGTCCAAAGAGGCCAAAGCGTCGCGAAGTGAACGCGAAACGGTTGGGATTTTTTTCAATTCTTTGTCAGTCAAATGGTAAAGATCTTGGTTCTTCGGCTCACCCGGGTGGATTTTGTTTTTAATACCATCCAAACCAGCCATTAGAAGCGCTGCACAAGTTAAGTAAGGGTTAGAAGCGGGGTCTGGAAAACGAGTTTCAATTCTGCGCGCTTTTTCGTTAGTCACGTGCGGAATACGAATTGAAGCCGAACGGTTTTTAGCTGAATAAGCCAACATTACCGGAGCTTCGTATCCAGGAACCAAACGCTTGTAGCTGTTAGTTGTAGCGTTTGAAAAAGCGTTGATTGCTTTGGCGTGCTTGATGATTCCACCAATGTAAAACAAAGCTAATTCAGAAAGATTGGCGTGTTCTTTGCCGGCAAAAAGATTTTCGCTACCTTTCCAAATTGATTGGTGCACGTGCATTCCCGAACCGTTGTCAGCAAAGATTGGCTTTGGCATGAAAGTTGCGGTTTTTCCGTAAGCTTGCGCCACGTTGTGAATTACGTATTTGAACTTTTGAATATTGTCAGCCGTGTCAGTAAGAGTGCTGTATTTGAAGCCAATTTCAAATTGTGAATTGGCAACTTCGTGGTGGTGAAGCAAAGGCACAACTCCAACTTCACGCAAAGTTTCAACCATTTCAGAGCGAAGATCTTGGCCAGTGTCTAGCGGAATTGAATCGAAGTAAGCGCCTTTAATTGCAGATCTACGTCCCAAATTTCCGCCTTCAATTTTTTTGCCTGAATTGTGCGGAGCTTCTTCTGA
>JAGNLL010000017.1 GCA_017999675.1 Rickettsiales bacterium | reverse complement strand
CCCTAGTTTGGTCAATGCCTCTGGCGGTCTGGTAGATTCAGTTGTAAACGTGGTGAACCCTAGTATTCCATTTATTGCAAGTGGTTCAGCTAGGCCAACAACAGGCTCGCGAACCCTTGGCGGGTGGAATGCTTTCAATTTCGATGGCTCTGCTAACTTTCTGACAGCAAACGGATTGGCCGCTTTATTTACTGGTTCAGACAAAGCCATGACTGTTTTTGTGGTTTGTGAGTGTGATAATGTAGCCTCAGCTATATCGCAAACCCAATGGGCTCTCGGATATTCAGTCACAACAAATCCAATATTTTACTCGTATTATTTAAGCAATAACAACGCAGTCACTAGAAGAGATGACGCGGGACTTATTATAACCAATAATTTAGGTCTAGTTGCGGGTGTAAATGTAAATTGCACGGTATTCACTGGAACAACCTATTCCTCTTACACTAACGCAACAACAAACGCTTCTGGTGCGGCGCTGGATGTTGGAAATCTAACTTTAGATAGGTTTGCCATTGGGGCATTGGTTAGATCAACTAACGCACAATTTTTTGATGGCGTGATTGGAGAAGTAATCGTTTTTGAAGGAGCACTGTCCACGGCTGACCGTTTAATGGTTCAACGCTATCTCGGCAATAAATATGGTGCAATCAATCCTTAATCATGAAAAAAACAAATCTCGCTTTTCTAATTCTTGCTTTGCTTTCGATTTTCTTGGCTTACAAATTTTTCTCAAAGTACGGCAAGCAAGAAATTATCATTGAGAAGCAAGAAGAAAAAATTGACCAGCAAAATCAACAAATCGAAAAGAAAAATGAAGTCATTGAAACTAAGAATCTTCAGCAAAAAATCATTAGCAAAACTTCTGTTAATCTTGATGTTGCTGCTCGCAGCGAGTGGATGCAGCTTGTTTTCGAAGAAAGAGAAGCCGCAAATAACTGATACCTTTTGCACGAAATACGCGCTCTTTCCCGATGATGAGGAAAGCAAAAAATATTTCTTAAATTCGCCGCTGAAAATGTTTGAATGGGGAAAGATAAACGAAACAACCGCAGCTTGTGACTGTAAGCCAACGCCCGAACTTCGCCAAAAATGTTGGCAAAAATTTATTCAATTAAATGAAAAAAAATGAATTTAGAACGCTTAAAAAAACAATTGATTATTGATGAAGGCAAAAAACTTCAAGCATACAAAGACACGCTAGGATTTTGGACGGTCGGAATTGGCCATTTGCTGACCGAGAAAGACTGTGAATTGATGCAACTTAAGATCGCCTTAAAAACAAACCCAAAAGCAACGCTAACGATTTCTGAAGCGCGTTGCGACCAGCTTTTCAAAAATGATGTCGAAATTGTTTTAAAAAGTTGCAAAAAAATCTGGTCAAACTTTGACAATTTTCTCGATGAAGTGCAGGAAATTTGCGCCAACATGGTTTTCAATTTGGGCGAAACCAAGATCAGAAAATTATTTCCCAGCTTCGCCAAAGCAGTTGCGGCCTGTGATTATAAAAGGGCAGCGCTTGAAATGAAATTTAATGATGGACTCAAACCAGAGAAGGGAAATTGTGACTGGTATTTGCAAACAAAAGATCGTGCTAAACGCTTGGTTGCCAGAATGGAAGCCCTAGCTAAGGCATAAAAAAAGGCGGCCCTCATTTCTGATTGCCGCCTTCTGATTTTTGAACTTTCCGCTCTTGGTTGCGGTGGTTGGTGCTGCCCCAACTATCTCTCGATTATGAGTCGAGCGAGATGCTGTTTCTCTACACCGCGCGCCAATTTTTATTTTTCGGGAAAAAATTTGTCAACAGGAACTTTTAAAACGCTCGCAATAGTGTAAAGACAGCTTGCCGACACCCTATGCAGCCCAGCTTCGTAGTTTTGAAGCTGTTGGCGAGATTTTCCAATATTTTTTCCAAGCCAAGGTTGTGATCTTTTTTTGATTACTCGATTGACGCGGATTTTTTCGCCAATTTCTGCGTCTAGTTTAGTTGCTTTTGTCATTGTTTAAAATTGATTTGATTTTGTTAATTTGTAGGTCAGTTGCCTTATGACAATCTTTTGTCGGTCTAACTGCATAAATAATTATTCCGGCAAGAACGATGAAATTGACAAAATAGCTGCCGCCAATGTATTTCTCGTTGAAATAGAAAAGCCCACCTAGCAAAAAAATCGAATAAGTGTCTTTTATGATTGAAGACAAAATACTTTCTTTTGGCAGAATTTGAATGATATTTGTTTTTTCTGTCATGATTAAAATAAATTAAGTTGTGCATCGTCAGAATACATTTCAAGCATTTCTAATTCTGCCTTGAATTTTTGAGGGTCTTTTGCTGCCGCAATTAACTTTCTTACAATTTTGTTGTCGAAACCAGCGCTTTTAGATTCTTTGAAAATGTCTTTGATCTCTTCCGAAATCTCTTTTTGCTGGTCTTTCAAGCGTTGGATGTTTTCAATGATTTGTTTTAGGTGTTGTTTTGAATTGCTACCAATTATTTGTGACATTATGCCCCCTTGTTGTAAAGTTTTTTCTGCACTTCGTTCAAATCGTCAGAAACTTCGTCATCGTTTTTTTCTAGCTTGATCGAATCAGCTTCTTTTGCCAAAGCCTTCACCTCTTCAGAAAAATCAACCGTCCAAACCTTTTTCAGCAAGTCAGGATCTTCTTTGTTGATTCGTGCGTGAATGCCTTGCAAAGCATCATTGCCGAAGCCAGCAGCGTCACGAAATTCGCGTTTTAAATTTCTCAATTGCGTGTCAATACTTTCGCCGCCATCAGCCCAAGCTTTTAATTTTTGGCCGATTGATTTTGTGACAAGGGCTTGCTCAGTAAACAACCCGCGCAAAGGCTTCGGGCATTTTAGCATTTTCGGCCTGCCCGGATTTTCTTCGTCAAAAAGAAGTGAAACCGTCATATCGTACATGAAATTTTTTTCTTGAATTGCTTGCAAACCTTCATTCACGATTTCGGTTTTTTCTTTTCCGCTTTTATCAATGACCTTTACCGGCTTTGATTTTTCGCGAGCGCGGACGCAAAAAATGATATGCATTGGGCATTGCGTCACCATGTTCATCAATTTTTTGTGTTCCATTTTCGCTTTCGCCCAATTCGGCATTCCACCAAGTTTATTGTTTTCGGCAATGTCTTGGCAGCCACCGGAACCTTCCCACCAGTGCGTTGCAGAGTCGATAATCAAAACGTCAACCTTTGCCACGATCGCTTCATTGATTGCGTCAGCGTATTTTTGCGGACTGAAAGGCGCAGTGATTTCTTTGACAAAATATTTTCCGTCTGGCATTGCCGCGATCACGTCAGGATCGTCGGCGTAAATTCTACCACGTCCCAATTCGGTGTCGATAAATCCAACCTTTCCGCTTTCACCAGCAAGGCCGGCGGCAGTCAGAAGAGCTGATAAGGTTTTGCCTGCGCCAGAAGTTCCAACGTAAGCGATTAATAAAGGCGTTGCCTGCCTTTTTGCTACTTCAAATGTCATAAAATTTTCCGTTTTTATTGTTAAAATTGGGTTAAGTGGAAGTGGCAATTTGTCAACTCCAAATTAATTGTCAAATCTTTTATTTTCCTTCCAAAAAGTTTTTGTAAATCTCGATGCCAAGCTTGGCGTGAACCTCTAAAATCAAGCTTTGCTGCGTTCCGAATTTTTCCTCCCAAACATCAAGGCCAGCATGAATTGCGTGACCAACTCCCCCGACCTGATGGTGAAATTCACAAATTGGCAAAACAAGAAGATCTGATTCTTTTTTCCCCGCGCCATTTCCCCAAAGGTGATGGATGTTTAATCGCCTTGCTCTTGGTGCTGGTTCGATTCTGCAAGCCATGCACGGCATTTCTGCGACTTTTCCTAAATGCTTGGGGCTTTTGTAGCCACGGCGCAGTTCAATTGGTGGTTTTACAAAGCTTTTCATTCCGCCCCCCATTGTGCAGCCATTGCGTCTGCGATTCCTTGAAATGTTTTTGATCTCGCTTTCATTCTTTCATGCGATGGCAAGCCCATTGTCTCAAAATGCCAAATTGGGTCTTTGCGACCGTCTTTGTAAATATGAAATTGCGGCTCCACCAATTTTGTGGGCACTAACGGAGCCAAATTTTTCAACCAAAGACCAGTTTTTTTTGAATGAGGGTCGCCAAATTGGTAAGGGTGAATATATTGGTCTGGTTTGCGCCAAGCTGTGCTGATTATGCCGACTGGGTTTTCAATTGCAATTTTCTCAACTGGCGCATTTGCTAACTTCAAGAAAAAATCAATCGCTTCTTGACGTTGTTTTGGCCTGTCAGGAAAGCGCGTTGCAAATTCTGGTTTCATCCATTTATTGCCCGTGACAGTGAGATAAGTGCAGGGCGGGTGAGCAATCATCAAATCAAATTTTTCGCGCCTCAACACTTGGAAAATATCTTCTTGAAAGTGTCTTTCTGGCTTTGATTCGGTTGGCAAAATATCGCAAGAAAATGCGTCATGGCCTTGCGCTAAAAAAGCATCGCGCACAGTTCCCGAAAATTCGCAAGCAATTAGAACTTTCATTTTATTCAACATTTCTGCAATCCTCCACGTTTTTAATTGTTAGCGCAAAACGATAAATTTGTTTTGCTTCCTCAACACTGCGAATTTCTGCGGTGTGATATTCTTCTTTTCCCATTTTCCACGCAAGCCAGCGATAAATCCAACCTCGCGCACGGAAAGGTTCTTTGTGACTTTTCCAAAGCGGGTCGATCAGTTTGTGAATATGTTGGCGCGCGTTTTTTATTTCTGGCGTTGGAATGCAGCCAAGCGGACGCGTTGCGTTCTTTGTTTTGTGATGGCAACCCACAAAGTTTTTGCAGGTTGGACAGCGCCAAAACGGCAAGTGCCAGATCTGAGCTTTCATTTCCTCGCTAACTTTTGGATAAACGCCTTGTCCGCTGGTCAATTCCGCGTCCACGTCTTTTAAGCATCCGCAGCAATAAATTTTTTCACTAATCATTTGTTGGAATAATTATTCGTTTTGAAATTAATTTTAATCTTTCTTTGGCAAACTGTTCGGCTGTTTTTTCAACTTTAGGATTTTGATTTGTAGTGGGGCTTTTTCTTGTGCAAAAAAACCCCGCAATTTTTCCATCATTGTCAAAAACTTGGATTGAATTTCCGCCGTTTTTTTCAATCATTTTTCTGATCTCGGAAATATCTTTCATTTTTTTAGATCTCGTTTGAATTTTGCAATTGCCGAGTAAGTCTTTGGGTCTGCCATGTTCAAATTTTCTTCTTGAATGAAAATGTTGGTCACTTCGGCCAAAGCCTTTTCCTCAGCGCCTTTTTGAGAATAGCCAGCGTCAAATTGAATGATTGCGGCGCGTTCTTCGTAAAGTTCTTTGTAATCAATCACAAAACCCCCGCCCAATAATCACTTCGTAGCTGGTCTTGCTCTTGCATTTGCTCAAACATAGCTGTGCGATAATATTGCACCGCTTCCTCGACCAATTCTTGAACGCGCGAAATTACATTTTGGCAAGCCTCGTTTGTCTTATCGTCTTTTCTGACAACAAAAATCGCTTTAATTTGACCCGCTTCGCAGTTATTTTCTGCGTAGTGCTTCGCCATTTGATCGACAAGCTTTCTCTTTGTGGCGGCTTCAAAAACGCCGCCACTTTCCATTTGAGCTACTAAAATCATTTTACCTCGCCATAAATTCGTTGATAACTTTTTCTTTCTTCTTCAACCATCTTCTCAGTTGCTAAGCCGCGATTCAAAAGGTCTTCAATGCCTTTTTCATCTTGTGTTTGGATTAATCTAAAAATGGTCTGCTCAATTGATTCACACATTTAAACCTCCGCTGATTGTTGCCACATAATATTTGGCACTTTCTCGTCACGTAAAATCACAACTTCACTTTCGCCAAGCCATTTGCCAGTTTTTAAAAAGTGAGCATATTTTCTGATCGCACCGCGCCAGATATTGTGAGCCACTGAATAATAGGCATTTTCGCCAGCTCCCTCAACTTCTGCGGGCGCTAATTCTAAAGCTTGCATTTGGTAAGGTGCCTGAGTTCTTACGTAAAGGATGAAAAATTGCTTCACCGGATTTTTTAAGAACTCCGCGAGCCATTCTTGATCCGCTTCGCCGTGAACCTGCCCCCTGCCTTCATTGATTGCAGTGATTGCCGTTTCAAGTGCTTCTTTGTAAATCGCAAACTGGAAATTGTAGAAGCTGAAAACTGTTTTTTTCTCAAGCTGTTCAAGTAAAGGCGTGTTGAAGTCTTTGACCGAATAGCTTTTGATGTCGGTGACTGCAATGGGTTGGACGTAATCAAGGCGGCATTTACACATGATACCAGTTTCGCGATCTTTCCAAATTACAACCACTTCAGCACGGCCGTTTTTTATGGTTTCTGGCAACTCTTCGTAATCCGCCAAAGCTGCACGCATTTTTGAAAGCGTTTCAAAATCTTCGTCAGTCAAAACTTTTCTGCCGCTGATAAAATTTTCGCGCTCAAAAGTTGCTTTGATGTCGTCCCAAATCACAACTTCGCGCGGATCAAGAAAACCGCGAACGCTTGCGAGCATTTCTTCTTTTTTGCCAGATTTTTTTAATCCGAACGCATCCAAAAAAGGCTTTAAATCCTCGACAGTTTGAATGATTTTTTTGCCCGCATAATCAGCCAAAGACGGCGCTTTCACATAAGTTTCGGCAAAGTCTTTCGGCTCTAAAAACATTGAGTGAATCGCCGTGCCTAGCGCCATTGCTGGCGTTTCTTGAACTGGATTTTTTAAAGAATGCTCGAACTGTTTGCCGCTAAATCTTACGATCTGGGCAGCGCTGCGTGAGAAATAAGGGAGGTCGAAATATTCTTGCGAAGGCATGTTGAAATAAATGCCTTCTTTTGGTAAAGGGTTTCTAGGTGGTGGAGAGCCTGCAAAATTTCCAGCCTCAGCGTCATGGTGAAATGCAATTTTTTGTGTCATATTTTTTCCGTTTTTAAGTTAAGTGGAGATAGCAATTTGCTAACCTGAAGTTAATTGTCAAATTCTTTTTTTAACCGCGCTTTTTTTCTTTAACTACTAGAGCCTCAATCGTTCTGTCAATTTTGCGCAAAAATCTTCTTAAGTCGGCGATTTGCTCCCTCACTTGGTAAGAAGTTTTTAAAAGTTCGTTGATTCTTTGTTGTTTGGTTTGTTTTTTCATAAAATTTTCCGTTTTTAAGTTGAGTTAAAATTAATTGATTACGAGTGCAGATCTTGGCACAAAGCAGTCTTTGAGATGGATTTTATCACGATCTAAATGCTGGGAAATTCCGGCGATGTCGTGCGTGAAATGGAAATCATCAAATCCTAAAAATTTGTTCAAATCCAAAGGTTGACAGTGACCATGCACGGCGATCAAATCCATTTGCAAAGTTGTTTCGTCTAAATTTTTACCATAAATTTTGCACGCTCTACTAGAAATTTTTTTGATCATTTCAAATTCTGAGTCGCTGACTTTTTTTGATATTTCTGTGAAATTTGGCATTGTTTTTGCTCCTAATAATTGATTTGAACGTGAGGCACTTCGCCTTTTACGATTGCTTCAATAATTGCTTTTTCCAATTCGTGATCGTTTGCCTCAATTCCTTTGGCCGTGATAATTTTTAAAGCGGTGAGAATTTCATTATTAATTTTCGCGCGATGTTTTTTATTTGCCGCCAATTTTTCCTCAGCAGCTTTTTTTTGCGCCTCAACTTCTAATGCCTTTTTAAATTCTGCGTCAACTCTCAGGCGTTCTTTTTCAACAGCTTCAAGGGCTGCTTTTTCGGCGTCTTCTTTTGCTTTCTTTTCCGCTGCGATTCGAGCCAATTCTGCCTTTTCCGCTTGCTCAATCGCCAATCTTTCGGCTTCTTTTGCGCGTTCTTCAGCGGCTTTTTTGTCAGCCTCAATTTTAGCTTCTCTTTCAATTGCTGCTTTTCTTTCGCGTTCCGCCGCTTCCTCAGCTTCGCGCTTTGCTTTTTCCGCTGCTTCGCGTGCAATTTTTTCTTCATGGTCTTTTTGAGCGCGTTCGGCAGCTTCTTTTTTTAGTTGTGCTAGTTCCGCCGCGTCAGCTTCTGCTTTTTTTGCAAAAGCTTCTCTAGCTTCAAAAAAGGCAATTAATTCATTCGCCAAAGTTTCAGCTCTGAAAGCAAAATCGCCCCAATCAAAATCAAGATAATTTTTTACTTCTTGGATTAATTTTTGAAATTCGCCACTTTCTAAAATTACGCCGTTAGTTGCGCCGCGCAAATTTTCCATTGCAGCTAAGCGATCTTGACGCCCTTTTAATGCCGCCGCTTCTTTTTCCTCAATTTCATCAACAGGCTTGCGGATTTGATCGCGCAACTCGTCCATTGCTGATTCGTAGCGATTCCACTGAGCATTTACCCCATCAATCAGCCTGCGAGATTCTTCTTTAAGCTCAGAAGCCAAGTTTTTGATTGGTGATTTGCATTTCGCTACCTTTGCCGCCATTGATACGATTTTTGCGCGACCTTCTTTTGTTGAAATGTCCGCCGAAAAATCAACAACCTCTTTTTGGATTTCCGCAATTATTAAATCCATGCCTTCTGGCGTGAAAAGTTTTTGAAGATTGATTTTGCGTTTTTTGTCGAGTAATTCGATTTCGGTTAAGTTGGGAAAATGAATTTCATTTTCAGCAAAATCAGCCTCAAAATCTGGCGTGTCGCTAAGTAATAATAATTTTTCTTGATTTGGATTTTCTGCTTTTGACATTTTTTACCTCGTTAATTTTAAAATTTTTTAGAAAGAGCAAACATAATAAAGCCCGAAAAAACTTGTGAAGAAAGATATTTCAAGCGATAGTGCAAAAAGTAATGTTTCAATTTTCATTTTTATTTTCCCGTTTTTTTGTTAATTAAAACCGCAACGTGAAATTGCGATTTGCACACTCTGGCTTAGTTTTTTATTATGTCAAGGGGGAAAATTAACTTTTTTTCAGATCAAAAGATTCTTTTCCCGAATTAGGACAGGCGCGGGTTTGTGCTTGTTTATTTGCTTTTGACTCTTAATTTTCTTTTTGGTTTTTGGGTTTATTTCCGTTTTCCCGTTTTTCCTTGGCCGCGCGAATGTAGCCGAAAAAACTTTAAATTGCGCTTGCAATGTTAATTTTTCATTTCTAACAATCGAAAAGTTATCAACAAAAAACGGGAAATTATGTCTAAAAAAACGGGAAATTATTCGCTTACAAACAGCCTCATTTCGAGCTGGAAAACTCGCGCCAAAAAAATCAAATTAAACTTAAAAGATCTCGCAAAAGATTCTGGAATTTCACCGCAGCACATGACAAGAATTGTGCGCGGTAAAGTTCCAAATCCTCGACTTCAGACGATTAGTGACGTTGAGATGATGTTGCGTTCCGCTGAGAAGAAAGCGGGGGTTTAGTGAAAAAAAATTACATTTACGTTTTATCTTCCCATGACTTTTCTAAAAAAGTTGGCAGCAAAATAGGGGTGAGCTTTTTCCCAGAAAGAAGAACGACTCAACTTAAGAAGTATGGATATTTTTCTGTATTCTCAAAATACGAGATCGCTACTAGAGAGGAGGCTTTAAGATTAGAAAAAATAATCATTGATGAATTTCGCAGCGTAATAGCATCACAAGGAAAGAGGGAATTTTTCTCTATTGAGCCAAAAATAATTGATGAGAGATTATGTCAGTTATTAAGCGGAGGAAATTAAATGCTTCCTTATTATCCTTTTTTTTGGGGTGACTATTTTTCTAAAACAGCTTCTTTGACTCAAACGCAACACGGCGCTTTTATGCTATTTTTAAGGCATATTTACGGCACTGGACAAGTAATAGAAGATCGCCGCAGATACCATGTTGCTATGGCTTTCACTGATGATGAAAAAGAATCTGCGGATTATGTTTTGAAAAACTTTTTCAAGGAGTCCTTGAAGGATGGCTTAAAGGTATGGCATAATGAGAAATGCGAAGAGGTAATTAAGAAAGCTGATGAACTTCATGCAAAAAAAGTTGCTGGAGGTAGTGCTGGCGGGATTAAGCGCGCTGAAAATGCGAAAAATAATTCAAGCACTCCTTCAAGCACTCCTTCAGAAAATGCCAAGGACTCCTTCAAGCAACCCAAAACCCAAAACCCAAAACCTTATACACAAACTCCAGCCCCAGTAATGAGGGGTTTGGGGTTTAAAAGTTTTGGTGAAGTGGTTGGTGGAGTTGGCAAGATGCTGAAAGTAATTGACGTGACTGGACAGCTCAGTGGCGCTGATATTATCGAGGTGCAGAAAGTGGCTAATGGCTTCGACATCGAATTTCTGGCGAAGGTTTACGTTGACGGAATAAACAGCGGAAAAAGGGAAGCTCCAAACAGCATTCCAAAGGCTTTTCCAAAGTGGTGCGCGAAATACGCAGTCAAGAAAGGGCTTTAATTTTAACTCAAAAACGGAAAATTTATGATAAAAAAAACAATCGCTAAAAAACTGATTTCAAAAGATGGATATTTCGACCGCGAGCTTTTGGTTGAGCTAATGGAGCCAAAAAGACTGAAGAGGTTTGTTGTAAAGAAGTTTTACAAAAAATTTCTTAGAATTGGTTTTGTACAACCAGCAAAAGAAATAAAAAAATCGCCGAAAATTTCAGATCTTGAAAGAATCGGCCAAGCTTACCCACCAATAAACTTTTTCTCAAAATTGAGCAGCAAATTTAAATCGAGGTAGGGCATGAAATACGTTTTACTTTTGCTTCTGACTTCGTCTTGTTGGGCTTTTACCGGCACAGATGGCGAAGACATTTGTAAATTTACCAAAAGCCATGAATGTGGCAATTTTAGATTAATTAAATAAAGGGGGAGTGAATGGTTTTCTTGTGCGCGCTACACTTTACATTGATGGTATTTGCAATCATTATTATGGTTTGCGAAATTACTGAGGGGTACAGTCTCGCCAATATTGCGGCGTCAACTATTATCTTGTTGGCTAATTCTTACTGGCTCTTCGATTCAATCTTTACAATCTTACAAAAATGAAAAATCCAATCAACATGACACCAGCCGAATTAATC
Organism: Rickettsiales bacterium; assembly: GCA_017999675.1. Classification (GTDB taxonomy): domain Bacteria; phylum Pseudomonadota; class Alphaproteobacteria; order Rickettsiales; family UBA1997; genus UBA2645. The sequence continues at coordinate 4,947 of JAGNLL010000017.1, read as the reverse complement.
GAAAACGGTTTTGACGGCTTAAAAATTCCGTGCGTTGAAAAACTAGACGGAAAAAAAATCACGGGGGCTTTTAAAATTGGAAAGCTACGCAAGACCCCATCTTTTTTACGCGGTAAGTCTGTTTTCTTAACCGAGAATGGCGACCTAGTAATTTGTGAAAGCAAGATGGCTGAAAGAATCAATCAACGCTTAAAGGAGCTAAAAAATGATTAATGAAATGCCAATTGTGGGCCACAGTTATAAATGCAAATTTAAAGAACTTTCTGGAAAATTTTTTGAAGTAAAAACAATGCATCAAGACACAGAAACTAATTTTTGGAGAGTAGTTTTAGAAAGTAATTCGCCCGATTTAGAGCCAGATCAAAGAACACTGTATCTTGATATTTCAGAAAATGCCGAATCAAACGAAGCGTTCTTGCCACTTTCTACATATTTTTGGGATTGGTTCGAAAAGCCACAAGAGAAACTTGCACAGCCAGCAAGCAGTCTGATTGATTCAGCTTTAAAAGCAGTTGAAAATAGAAGGCACTACAACAAAGGCTGGCATGATGGATTTGAAGCCGCATTTAAACAATTTGAAGAGGAGCTAAAAAAATGACTAAGACACTAGAGGAAAAAATCGAGGACTTTAAGGCTCTTGACGAAGGATTGCCAAAAGCTAAAGAAGTGCTAGAAATTATCAATGGTCTGCAAGCAGAAAATAAAAAACTAATTGCCTTCGGTGGACTTATCATGGCCGACAGAGGCGAGGTACAAAAGAAGCTTGATGAGGCTTTGGGGAGGATGGAGTGGCAACCGATTGAGACGGCAGATAAGAGTAAGCACATAACGCACCGTTCTTCGATTTTGTTGACTGATGGTAGAGAGGTTTTTGAAGGATACTGTAATGATGATTGGGTTAGAGCGTCAAATGAAAATTTAGCTTTTGCAACTCATTGGGCGCCTTTACCAGAAGCCCCTAAACTTAACAAACAAGGAGTAGAAAAATGAAAAAAACAATCCTAATTCTCGCCCTAGCACTATTGCCGGTAAACTCTTTCGCTAAGTGCGTAGATGCGCCAAAAATGGGCAAGAACTTCACGCGCTGCGAAGACGACACGGCTATTTGCTACGGATTTTTTGTTGAGGATTCTTTAATGTCGCCGCAGATTTCATGCTTCCAAAAGACTAACCCAAAACAACCCTAGTCGCAAAGTGAAGCTTCTGGGCAGTGGCGGTTTTGACATAGCTGCGTTGGTAGTTTGCAAAGTCGTAAAGAGTCGATTCACTGAGGCCTAATTTTAGACATTCTGAGAGAAGCTTCTTTTTATCGACTCTTAAAGCACGTTGAACCTTCTCTTGTAATAGTTCGCGTAAAATTTCTTGGTTTTTCATTTGATTTAAATTAAGATTTTGACTAATGGCAGCTTAATCAAAAACAGTAAAAAATCAATGGCAAAAGGCAAAAGGATTACACCCTACAGGCAGAAGGCGCGAGGAGGGGAAAAGATAGAGGAGAAAAGCTTAGTTGAACAAATCAAGATCGATTCTGCCCAAACTAGGGCGAAACTTGAGGTGATGACAGCCGAGGAAATGACGCGTGTGCAACAGGCGGCAGCACAAAACGCCTTGACGCTGTTTAATAAGCTCCTCGAAGAACTGGCAAAGAGAGTTCCGAGTATGACTGACGAAGTGCTTTCAAACTCGCTTCTGTCTGTGTGGGAAAAGGTCGGCGGCGGTAAAAAATAATAATCAACAAACATGCAAAATTTTTTCATTACCAAAAAAATAGTCGGCAGGAGAATGCCACAAACATCAACAGCGTTTAAAACGAGGCAAGAGCAGGTGCAGAGCAAAGAGTGGTTGAGAGATAACCGAATTATAAGGGAAGCGGTTTATTTTAGATCAAAAGAAGCGGCAGAAAAGTTTATTGCTGATGTTGAGAAGCCTGATTATTGCGGGAAAATATTTATCGACAAAAGAATTACGAAATATGCCGTTTATCATTATCGCAATTACTAATTTTAACACGAAAAAATGAAAAGCGAATTTTACAACTGCGACAACATGGAATTTATGGCTAAATTTCCTGATGGTCATTTTGAGCTGGCGATTGTTGATCCTCCTTACGGCATTGGAGCTGATAAAGCCCAAAATGCTGGTGGTGAAAAATGGGGATTTAAACAATACAAGCAAACTGACTGGGATTCGTCAATTCCAAGCAAAGAATATTTTGCTGAATTAAAGCGGGTTTCTAAAAATCAGATTATCTGGGGCGGCAATTACATGACTGAACATTTGCCGCCATCAATGGGTTGGATTGTTTGGGATAAAGAGCAGCGAGATTTCAGCCTTGCTGATGGTGAGCTTGCGTGGACTTCTTTTAAAAAAGCATTAAGAATATTTGAATTGAGCAGGGGAAAAGCTCTCGCAAATAATAACGAGGATGGCGGCCGGATTCATCCAACCCAAAAGCCAGTTCGCCTCTACGAGTGGCTTTTAGCAAACTACGCAAAAGAAGGCGACAAAATCCTCGACACGCACGTTGGGTCTGGAAGCTCAAGAATAGCTTGCCACAATCTTAAATTTGACTTCTTTGGCTGCGAACTTGATGAGGATTATTTCAAACAAGCAGAGCAGCGTTATCAAGAACACATCCGGCAAGAGGTTCTTTTCTAATGCTCAATCTAAATTTCGATTTCAATTTCAACTTCGGCTTTGCTGAAGCACAAAAGAAGGTCGAGACGTTCGAAGAATTTTGCGAACTGGCTGGCTACCCGAAACCGTACAAAAAGCAGGAGCAAATGCGTCTTTTTGCCTTTCCTGAAGATGAAAATTTGCGAGTGCCACGATTGATTCTTGGTGCGCGTGGCTACGGAAAAACCGATTACATCACAATTCTTGGCCTTGGTTTTGAGATTTACAAAAACCCGCAAATCCACGCCGTTCTAATCACGAAAGAGTTTGAACGCGGCAAAGAAATCATGGGCGAGGTGGCCGTGGTTTTGCAGCGTGTCGGCGTTAAAATGAAAGGCCAATCGCAGCGAAAACTTTACACTGAAGGGTCAGTTGGGAAAGAGCCGACACTGACAACCCTTGCAGTTAGATCGAAAGGTTTACGTGGACGTCACCCCGACATGATATTTTTGGAGGATTTAATCACGCCGGACGATTCAAGCGAAGCGGAACGCCACAGGGTTCAAAAGGTTTACGAGGAGGTTTTAAAGCTTACCTCAAACGTGGTTTTGATTGGGCAACCAGTTCACAAATTGGATTTGCTGCAAAAATTGCGCTTCCTGATTCCTACCCTTGCGGTAAAGCATGGCGACATTCCTGAGCTTGACGTTGATTTAGTAGCACAGCGCGCCGCCGGAGTTTCTGAGCAAAGCATTGCGGCTTCTTACCACCTCGAAATTCTCGATGATGCCAGCCTGCCGTTTGGAAATGTTCAACCTTGCGATTATTCTGCGCCAAATTGTGTCGCTTTCGTTGACCCATCACACAAGGGCGGCGACTACACGGCGATTGCGATTGGAGGTATGCACTTTGAATTTTTGATCGTGACAGGCTTCGCTTTCAAAAAGGCTTGGTACGACTGCCTTGACGAATTTAAGTTGTTGTTTGAATTTTTCGGCGTAAAATCCGTCTGCTTTGAAACGAACGGTTTGGGTGACGAGCCGGTGATTAGAATGCGACAACTTGGTGCGCCGTGCGTTGGACTTAACACAACCGAACACAAGCACACGAAAATAATCAATTGCGCTTTCTTTTCCGAACACATTAAACTTCAGAAAATCGAGGGAAATTTTGATTCACAAGTTTTGCAGGCCAACCAGATTTTCATTGAGCAAGTGAAAAATTACGAATACCGCGCGAAACATGACGATTCACCCGATGCCACGGCAGGGTTGATGAAATACCTTGGAATCAGTAAATAAATTTAAAACTATGTCGAGAAGATTTTTTGATAATTGGTTCGCAAATGACAAGCGCACCGAATACGATGTTCTAAATGCGCCGTTCTGCATGAAGTTTTCGAGAGATCATTTTGAGGAAATCAAAACTGAAAACCTTTACAAGAAAATTTTGCAACGTTGCTACTCTAGGAGCGAAGGCGCAAAAGATGCCGAAAAAATCCAATCGCTTTTCGATTCAAGCGAAAGATCTGGTTCGCCAAGAGGCTTGATTTCATTGCTTGCGAAGGCCATGACAGACAAGGCAGAAATCGCTATTATTTACGAGGCCGGAGTTGTAAGGCTCGCCGATTCAAAAGAAAAAGAGCAAATAAAAAAGGATTACGGAACCAGCGCGAAAAGCTCGCTTGGCATTTTAGTGAGCTTTAAAGATTACTGCCTGACCGATCTTGTGAAGGGTTATATGTCGATGATTTACGACATTCTAAGCTCAATGAATACCCAAGTCGGCCTAGCGAAAGCCTTACAAATCAAGGTTTCAATGCTTCGCGGCACTGTGTCAGTTAACGGCAAAGACGAGCCAATTGCACAGGCAAAAGCAATTAATGAAGCACTCACAAAAGGCCAATCAGTCTTGCTTGATGAGAAAGACAAAGTGGAAGTTTTGACGCTTGATTCTGATTCGGTAAAAAACGCGATGACTTTGATTTATTCGCAATTGTGCGCCGAAATTGGGATGCCTCTTTCCTTTGTCACTGGTGAATTGACAAGTGGAATGAGTGCCACAGGAGAGGCCGACACGAACCAACAAGAAGAAGGATTGCAGGATTTTTTCAACTCAATTTTCAAACCTTCTTGCGACAAGCTTTATGCTTGGAATTTACGCTTTGTGTCTGACGATTGGCGCTATTTCTCAGCGATGATTGGCAGCTTGATTGTGGTTGAAAATACTTCACTGCTTTCTGATGAGCAGAAGAGAGCTTTTGCCGAGCGTTTGATGCCGATTAGTGGCAAAAATTAATCTATTACCGCGACTTCAGCCTAATTTATGATC
>JAGNLL010000016.1:14128-17762 GCA_017999675.1 Rickettsiales bacterium | reverse complement strand
CCCAAATCCAAAACCACGTGCAGCGTGTCGCCGTCGACCACGCGGGTGATGAAGGCTTTGTAAACGTTGATTTTTTTTGATCCGAGTTGTGATTTTTTTAGTGAGTAATTTTTGTCTTTTTTGCTGATGTCGACAATTTGTGGGTAAGAAAATAATTTTCCGCGCGTTGGCAAAAGTTTTTTCACATTTTTTACAACCGGCTTGGCAGCTTTATTGGCGCGGATTTTGGCGATGTTGCTGGTTTTGGTTTTTACCTTCACAGCTTCGGCCTGCAGCTCGTCAGAATCCCAAGAATTCTGCCGCGTTAAATCTTCTAAATATTTTCTTTCTTCAGTTTTTTTTGATTCCAGCAAGAACGCGGTAGCGGCTCCAATTCAAATGCGCGTCATCTTTTGGAAGCTTTGGATAGGCTTGGTAAAAGTTGTGCATCTTGTAGAGAACTGGCACAGAAATTCCAACGTCGCTTTCCAATTTTTTAAACAGCTGCTTACCGCAAGCTGACTCAGTATTTTCCAGTAAATGCTGGTTGAGCGATTTGCCAATTTGCTTCATGGCTTTATCACTAGCCAAATACATCGAAATCAAAACCAGCCGCTCAATCAAAGCTGTGGTGAAGGAGTTAAAAAAATCAATCAATGTCAGAATTTACGACGAGATAAACAGACGAGAAGTGGTGATGAAACCAAAAATCAGCGATGAAGTTAAGAAATAATTTTACCGCACTAGGTGGGACAAGTCGGGAAGAAGTATTTTCTGACTCGATTTCAGGCATATAAATGATTGCAGGTATTGAACGATTTCTGGCTTCATCAAAAAAGTTGAATTCTTAAATTTTCATAAATTTTTCTACTTAATTTTTTCGTTAGTTTATTGATATCAAAGTTCTTTGACGCTCGGATTAAATTTTTCCCCCCCGGTAGGAACGGGATTGCCTGTTGGGGTTATATCAAGGCCATCAGGGCAAACTCGGTTTAGCACCGCTTCTGGCACGTTATCAACAATCGTCGCATGAAATTCTCGGACTTTCTCTTCTGTATTTCCCTTCGGATACAGCCCTGCAATTTCTTCATACGTAGACAATGCTCGATGATTTTGATACATCATTATATAGAGGTTTTCTTGCTCTTTTGATGCTAGTGTTATTGATCTGGTTTTAGGGTTTTGTGTGCCATGAAGACGCAAGCTGTAGAATTTTTGATCATCTGCAGCGGACAATTCTGCGACTAGTTTGAGTTTTCTATCGCCAATTGTTGGCACTTCAAGAAGTCCCGGTTTCCGATTTTCTGGGTGAAGCATTCCACGATGAATTACAGCGCTCCTATTTTGATAATTTTGAGCAAGATCTACTACAACGTCATCGCAATCAACAGAATGCCTATCATCTATACACGCAGCAGTTGCCATTCCCAAATCTTTAAGATTTTTAACGCACTGACTCATTTTAGCGACATCATAGTTGGCGCCTTCGCTAAACTCTCTAGCATGACTGCATTCGTGAATTATTGTTCCTAAATTTTTCCCGCCATCAAATCTTCCACTAAAAATAATCTGTTTAAGATCATTGGTATAAACGCCTACAAAAGCCTCAGATCCGATCTTTTCTTCATGTGCTTCAATTGAGAACTTAGAATATTTAGTATCAAAAATTGCAATTTTGGTATTACTCAAACACTCCAAAACCAACTTCCTAGTTTCTGGCCCTTCATGAGCAGCATTTGCAAAATCTACTTTAAGATTTTCAGTGATAACTTTAGCTCTTTTCTCAATTTCCTCCTTAATTTTAGGATTTGCTTCTATTAACGCTCTAAGTTCTTTGTCAACAACAAGGGGCACTTCCAAAAGTGATAAAGCATGATCAACTTCAGGATCTGATGAATATTTGGGCAAAAGTTTTGCTTCAGCGGTAGGCAATCCGAACTGCAAATTTTCAGATATGTAATCCCAGATATTTCGCAAAACTCTTCCGACGCCATAAGCAATATTATTGCGACTCTCTATCTCCTTGGCGATTGCATCAATTTTTTGCTGAGGATTTTCGGTATCGTGGACTGTTTGCGGAGAATAAGTAGCATATTGAGTGGATGCTAAGCCAGCGACGGGTTGCGTTGAGTTGGATATTTGTTTTGTCATGAACGAAATTTATTAAAATTTTAGCTGAATACAAAGATGCAGTGAAGTGACCCCCTCAAGCCAGACAGAAATTTCTGCCGGATAGAGTTCTTTTTAAAAAATTAAAACCGCTCAGCCGCACCCAAATCTAGAAGCAGCTGATTTAAATAAACCCCTTCATCCGCAACACTCTGCGGATTTGAATTTTTTTCACCTTCGCTGCCAAAAAATATCTGCAACAAATCTTGTCGTAAATGTCGCTGCGAAAGCTTTTGACAATTACAAATGGCACATCTTTTAAAATTTTGCTCAATTTTCGCGCCGATTTTTTGCCCGATTGATCAGAATTTGAGAGAAAAACTTTAACAAAAAATAAAGGGCGGGGTTTTTAATCCCGCCCGCTTTAAGAAAATCATTTTCCCTTAGAAAAATCAGATCCCCTTGCTACAGCAGAGCTGGCGGCACTATTCTTGACCGTAGATGGCGGAGCTCCTTTTTCTTCATTAGTTGGTGGAGCCGGAGGAGTGGCAGAAGAAAGTCCAGACCGTCCCTCCCTTCTTTCTTCCGCCGCATCGGCGCGCTTCATTCTTTTTTGCTCCGCTTCGTGCTTTTCTAATTCTTCTGGGGTCATTTTCCCACCTCCTTGCTCTTCTGTAGTTGGTGGAGTTGGAGGAGCGGCGTGACCACCTGATGCTAAAGCTTGAGGTTTTCGAAATTCTGAAGACTTAAGAGGTGAAAATAATTTATTAATTTCTGCTCTAGCTATTCTTTGGCATTCAGGCGTAACATGGTTGGAGAATTCTAACTCTCCCGATAAGAATGGTGCAATCACATCAACCACATCTTCTGGTATTTGAGATGGACGATCTCCGCTACCAGCAGCTCTTGCTCTTCTGCCAGCTAATCCCAGTGAAGACACAAGCCTAATATTGTTTAGCTCTTCAGCAAACGAAGTAAGAACAGTTGAGGAGTCACGTGAAGATAGTAATGTAGCAATAACCGCATTTGCCATAGACTTCCTATCCACATTATCAGGAAATTTCTCAATTAAGATTCTTCGCAAAGAACGCAGCTTTTCTACCCTTGGCATGTTTATTAGGTCTGGGTCATCTTGATGCTCTTGTGGATTGTCTGATATTATGGCGAAGAAGTCTCTAGCGCTATTATTAGTGCAATACTCTGAAGAGCGCCGAATCATTTCCTGACGCTCTGCTGCTGGAATTAATTCAATTAAACGATTCACAATATCGATATGTCCGTTTTCTGCGGCGCGTTCAATTGCCAAATAATCCCAAGCTCCGATCACGTCCTGATAATCTTCTTCTGGAGTTAATTCAATTAAACGATTCACAACATTAAGATGTCCGTTTTCTGCTGCACGGTGAAATGCCTCACAATCCCATACCTGAATCATTTCCTGATACTCTTCTTCTGGAGTTAATTCAATTAAACGATTCACAACATCAAGATGTCCGTTTTTTGCTGCACGGCGAAATGCCTTATAATCCAATGCTCGAATCATTTC
>JAGNLL010000016.1:0-14028 GCA_017999675.1 Rickettsiales bacterium | reverse complement strand
CTGACGCTCTTCTACTGGAATTAATTCAATTAAGCGATTCACAACATCAAGATGTCCGTTTTCTGCTGCGCGGCGAAATGCCTCATAATCAAATGCTCGAATCATTTCCTGACGCTCTTCTACTGGAATTAATTCAATTAAGCGATTCACAACATCAAGATGTCCGTTTTCTGCTGCGCGGCGAAATGCCTCATAATCAAATGCTCGAATCATTTCCTGACGCTCTTCTACTGGAGTTAATTCAATTAAGCGATTCACAATATTAAGACGTCCGTTTTCTGCAGCCTTGATAAGATCTCTAACACGCCTATACCATTCACTAAAACCGTTAAATTCATCGCCGTCATCACTGCTAACAGATCCAGAATCACTTTCTAGAACTTCGGGTAAAGGGACGAGTTCATGTACATCACCTGGATTACTCGTTGGTTTATGACGTTTTCTCATATCGTAAACTACATTAAATTAAACTTGATTTGCGCTACACTCCAAGTTTTTGGACACGCTCTCTCTTCCCAATAATCCATTATTGCGCTGTCGCAAATCAAGTTTTTCTAAGAAATTAAAACCTCTCAGCCGCACCCAAATCTAGAAGCAGCTGATTTAAATAAATTCCCTCATCGGCAACCTGCTGCGGATCAGAATTTGCCGCACCTTGGCCTGCCAAAAAAACATCCGCAACAAATCTTCCGTAGATGTCGGTGCGAAAGCTTTTGACGATTACAAATGGCACATTTTTTAAAATTTTACTCAATCTTCGCGCCGATTTTTTACCCGCCTGCGTGCCAATTTCTGGCGCGTCAATTCCCTTCAAGCGTAAAATTTCTTGGTGCATTATTTTAAAACCCAAGTCCAAAACCACGTGCAGCGTGTCGCCGTCGACCACGCGGGTGACGAAGGCTTTGTAAACGTTGATTTTTTTTGATCCGAGTTGTGATTTTTTTAGTGAGTAGTTTTTGTCTTTTTTGCTGACGTCGACAATTTGTTTTGATTTTTCTAACTGGCCTAGAAGCTCACCGGACAAACCTTCTTCCCACTCTCTAAAAATTCCAAAACCACAATCGACGTAAGTTTTTGAGTCAGCCTGAAGTTTAATTAACGGGTAAGAAAATAATTTTCCGCGCGTGGGCAGCAGTTTTTTAACATTTTTTACAACCGGCTTGGCAGCTTTATTGGCGCGGATTTTGGCGATGTTGCTGGTTTTTACTTTTACAGCTTCTGCTTGCAGCTCGTGCGGGTTCCACTCGTTTTGTTTTGTGAGGTCTTCCAAATATTTTCTTTCTTCAGTTTTTTTAATTCCGGCAAGCACGCGGTAGTGGCTCCAGTTTAGCGCCGCGTCGTCTTTTGGTAATTTTGGGTAGGCTTGGTAAAAGCTGCGCATTTTGTAGAGAACTTGTGTGGAAATTCCCACGTCGCTTTCCAGCTTTTTAAACAGCTGCTTGCCGTAATCTGATTCGGCGTTTTCTGACAAATGTTGGTTGAGAGATTGGCCAATTTTCCAAGCCAGCTCCACCTTGTGTCGCGTGACGCTTTGCACAATTAGATTTTTGGTTTGGTCAACGTGATTTTGAATTTCTGCCAAAAATTTTGCGTAGGTATTTTGAGTAATTTTTGTGTTTTTCATTTTGTGATTTTTTGAATTTCCTCCACGGTGGAGGAAATTACCTTTTTTTACCAATCCACTAAAATCAAGGGTTTGCAAAGGTGGTTGTGTCAAAAATGGAAGTAGGTTGGTGGTTTTTGTCTTTTAAAATTTAAATCGAGTTTGCAAATAACCACCCCAACCCCTCCTTGAAAAAGGAGGGGCTTTCTTACGAGATTGTTTCGAGCCCATTACTTTTAAAAAAATCTTACTAAGCCCCTCCTTGGACAAGGAGGGATTGGGGTGGTTTGACCAGCGCGCACCTTACTCCACCAACAACTTCAGCATCATCTGATTCACCACCCCACCCTCTTCAAACGCCTCGCCGCGGCAAAAATATTCGTTCTTCAAAAAAAAGTTCACCGCACTGCGACCCGCCCAATCTCTGGCGTGGCAGTAGATTGCGGCAACGCCATTTTCCAAAACAAGCTCTTCGCAAAATTTTAGCAGCATTGAGCCGATGCCTTTGTTTTGCATTTCTGGGGCAACCGCAACATTTTGAATTTTAAAAAGACTCTCTTGCTTGATCAGCGTTGCAGTTGCACAAATTTTTCCGTCGAAAAATCCAACAACACGAATTTGATTTTTGTCGTTTGCCTGCAGCGATTTTTCTAAAACATCTTCACAAAGAAAGGCGGCCTCAAGATCTTGAGGGCCGCCTTTTTTGACGATTTCGAAGGTTAGTTGGTTTTTTGGAGGCACGGAAGAAAATTAAAAATGAACACAAACACTCTCAACCGTCATCGCGAGCGAAGCGTGGCGATCCAGTTCTTAAAATAAAAATAAAAGCTTGCGGCAAAATGGATTGCCGCGCTTCGCTCGCAATGACGGAGTAGAAAGTTAAACCCTTACCACTTCTTTCACTCTCACACTTCGTCGCTTTTCTCGCTTCGCTCGAAGACGACTCGTGCCGGGGCGGAGGCGTAGCCTCGCCCGCTTTAAGCTAAAAACGTGCGTTTAGCACGTTTTTACAACGCATTCGCGTCGTCGCTTAAAGCCCGTGGCACTGTTTATATTTTTTGCCACTTCCGCAAGGGCAAGGCTCATTTCTGCCAACGTTACCCCAAGTTGCAGAATCCCTCGCGTCCCGGTCTTGTGGGTTCACATTCAACTTCGCAGTTCCCTGTACAGGCTTGCTTTCACTTTGCACAAAGGCCGGATCATTTCTGCTTTCAAACATTTTTTGCTTCGGCGCTTTTGCCAACAAATCAACTTCACTTTCATCACCCCCAGAGATCTGCATGTGAGCCACGCGGCTGACAAATTGTTCTTCGATTCTCAGCATCATTTCTTCAAACAAATTGAAAGCGTCGCGTTTGTATTCGATGAGTGGATCTTTCTGCGCGTAGGCGCGAAGGTTGATGCCGTTGCGCAATTTGTCGAGTGACAACAAGTGATCTTTCCACTCAGAATCAAGCGTGATCAAGAAAATTTGGCGCTCAATGTGGCGCACATTTTGTGCACCGTAGAGCCTTTCTTTTTCAACAAAAATTTCGGCGACATTGCCTTGAATGAAATTTAAAATTTCTGTTTCGGTGACACCTTCTCTTTCTGCTTGAGCTTTCAAATCAAGCTTCACGCCAAAAATTCTGAAAATTTCTTTTTCCAATAAATCAATTTCCCACTGCTCGGAGTAAGAATTTTTTGGAATGCAATCTTCCACCAATTCTTGCGTCACTTCTTTGGTAAATTTCACCACTTTTGGCGACACGTCTTTTGACAAAATCACTTCTGACCTCAAAGCAAAAATCACTTTGCGTTGTTGGTTAACAATGTCGTCATACTTCAAAAGATTTTTTCTGATTTCATAATTGCGCATTTCAACCTTGTGTTGCGCGCCGGCGAGGGTTTTGGTAATCCACGGGTGCACAATCGCTTCGTCTTCTTGCAAACCAAAACGGGTCAAAACCGACTGCAATTTTTCTGAACCAAAAATGCGCATTAGGTCGTCTTCAAGCGACAAGAAAAATTTTGATTTTCCTGGGTCACCTTGGCGGCCAGAACGTCCGCGCAATTGATTGTCAATGCGGCGACTTTCGTGCCTTTCAGTTGCAAGCACAAAAAGCCCACCGGCTTCAATGGCAATTTTTTTGTCGGCTTCAACTTTGGCTTTAATTTCAGCAATTTTTTCTTCGCTGTCGCCTTCACTTACCAAAAATTCCCAATCGCCACCAAGCTTAATGTCTGTGCCTCTTCCGGCCATGTTGGTCGCAATTGTAATTGCTCCCGGAACGCCAGCTTGGGTAATAATTTCAGCCTCTTGCGCGTGATATTTGGCATTCAAAACATTGTGCGGCAATTTGTGTTGGCGCAGCAATTTTGAAAGAAACTCAGATTTTTCAATGCTGATTGTACCCACCAAAATCGGCTGCTTTCTAGCGTGCGCCTCTTCAATTGCGGCCACGATTGCTTTGTATTTACCGGCTTCGTTTTTGTAAATTTCGTCGTCTTCATCAATGCGGCTGACGGTTCTGTTGGTTGGAATTTCAACCACACGCAGTCCGTAAATTTCTTCAAACTCAACAGCCTCAGTAGTTGCGGTGCCTGTCATGCCGGCAAGTTTTTTGTAAAGGCGGAAGTAATTTTGGAAGGTAATTGAAGCCAAAGTTTGATTTTCATTTCTAACTTTTACGCCTTCTTTTGCTTCAAGCGCTTGGTGCAAACCGTCTGAAAAGCGGCGCCCTTCCTGCATGCGGCCGGTGAACTCGTCGATGATTACGATTGAGCCGTCTTTTACAATGTAGTCGATTTCGTTTTTGAAAACCTTGTGCGCTTTGAGCGCTTGGTTGATGTGGTGCACTAGCGAAATGTGCGCTGGGTCGTAAATTGAAGAGTCGGCTTCAATGGTGCCGCTGCCTTTCAAGATTTTTTCTAAATTCTCAATGCCGCTTTCGGTTAGAAACACGCCGCGGTCTTTTTCTTCCATTTGAAAATCAGTGCTTTCGAGCTTTGGAATTAGGCGGTTGATTTCTTCGTAAAGTTTTGAGTTGTCGTTGGTGGGGCCAGAAATAATTAGCGGCGTGCGCGCTTCGTCGATTAAAATTGAGTCAACTTCGTCAACAATCGAAAAGTTGTGGCCGCGCTGCACCATTTGCTCTACGCTAAATTTCATGTTGTCGCGCAGGTAGTCGAAGCCGAGTTCGTTGTTGGTAGCGTAAGTGATGTCGCAAGCGTAGGCGGCGCGGCGTTCGTCGTCATTTAGCTCGTTGGTTAGGCAGCCAACGGTAAGCCCCAAAAAGCGGTGAATTTTTCCCATCCATTCCGAGTCGCGACGCGCCAAATAATCGTTTGGAATTACCACGTGAACACCTTTGCCTTCAAGCGCGTTGAGGTAGCAAGGCAAAGTAGCAACAAGAGTTTTGCCCTCACCTGTGCGCATTTCAGAAATTTTGCCTTGGTGCAAAATAATACCACCAACCAACTGCACGTCGAAGTGACGCATTTTTAAAACGCGTTTTGACGCCTCGCGCACCACGGCAAATGCTTCGTGCAAAAGCGAATCAAGCGTGGCACCGTTTTTTAGACGCTCGCGAAATTGCTCAGTTTTTGCACGCAATTCTTCGTCAGAAAGTTTGGCGAGCTCAGGCTCAAAAGCGTTGATTTTTTCAACCTCAGCGAAAGTTGTTTTAACGATGCGGTCATTGACTGAACCGAAGATTTTTTTTGCAAAAAAGGAGAGCATTTTTTTTAAGAATTTTTGTTTTGTTATTTGATGAAAAATTAATTTGATGATTAAGTTTTCATCAAATTAGAATGAATTCATTAGACCCGTCGTCTTCTCCCTTGAAACATAGGTGCTTAGATGCCGGGTATTTTTTTGCCCAAAATTTGGTTAGTACAAAATTTTAATATCCGCCCCGCAAGCAATTAGCTTGTCGGCGAGTCTTTCGTAGCCGCGCTCTAAGTGGTAAAGGCGGTTGATTTTGGTTTCGCCATCAGCAACTAATCCGGCTAAAACCAGCGACACAGAAGCGCGCAAGTCAGTTGCCATTACCTCGGCACCCGTCAATTTTTTTACACCTTTTACCACCGACAAATTGCCGTGCGCTTCAATGTTTGCGCCCATTCTCACCAATTCTAAAACATGCATGAAGCGGTTTTCGAAAATGTTTTCTTCAATTGTTGAAGCGCCATCAGCCACCGCCATTAGCGACATGAACTGCGCTTGCATGTCAGTTGGGAATCCCGGAAATGGATGAGTTGAAATGCTTACCGGATTAATCACCGCGCCTTCTCTTTTTACCTCAACCACACGCTCAGAAATTTGTGTTAGGGTTAATCCGGCTTTTTCTAACTCTTCGCGAAAGCCTCCCAAAATCCACATTTCAACACCGTGTAATTTGATGTTTCCACCAGTGATTCCAGCCGCAATTGCGTAGGTACCAGCCTCAATGCGGTCAGCAATAATTGGGTGACGCGCGGCGTGCAATTTTTCAACACCTTGAATGCGAATTTGCGAAGTGCCGGCACCCGTAATTTTTGCACCCATTGCAGTTAAACATTTTGCCAAATCGATAATTTCAGGCTCGCACGCAGCGTTGTTTAGCACGGTTTCGCCCTCTGCCAAAGTTGCTGCCATTAAAACATTTTCAGTGGCGCCAACTGAAACTTTTTCAAAATAAATTTCGGCACCTTTCAAGCGCCCGTCAACGTGGGCGTCAACATAGCCGCCAGCTAATTCAATTTTAGCGCCGAGTTTTTCCATTGCTTTTAAGTGCAAATCTACCGGACGCGTGCCGATGGCGCATCCACCGGGAAGTGAAACTCTAGCCTTGCCAAGACGCGCCAAAAGCGGGCCTAAAATAAAAATCGAAGCACGCATTTTGCGCACCAACTCGTAAGGCGCGATTGGATTAGAAATTGTTTTGGCGTTAAAAATTAAAGCGCGACCTTGATTGCCAAGCTCGGCGTCAGTGCCGTCCATTTCAACTTCAATGCCTAAATTCACCAAAAGATTGGCCATTGTTGAAATGTCAGAAACGTGAGGAACGTTGGTGAGAGTAAGCTTTTCGTCAGTTAAAATTGACGCCACCATTAAAGGCAAAGCGGCGTTTTTTGCACCGGCAATTTGCACGTCGCCGTAAAGTTTTTTGCCGCCGGTGATTAGAAGTTTTTTCATTTTTATATTTTAAAAATCGCACTTTCGCTGGACGGGATTTGTAATCCCGTCCACACGTTCATTTCCTTGTTTCTATGCCTTGCATGAACATTAGGACGGGGTTACAAACCCCGTCCTGCTCACGGATTATTCTTTGAAAATTTTTAGATTATTTTTTCTCGTAAGTTCTAACCAAAGCATCCAACAAACGCAGACCGTAGCCTGTTGCACCTTTCACCGCCATTGCGTCGCCCTTTCCTTTCCAAGCTGTGCCTGCAATGTCAAGATGTGCCCATTTTGTTTCGCCAACGAAGCGTTTCAAAAACTGCGCCGCTGTAGTGCTGCCAGCTCCACGACCACTTCCAACATTTTTCATGTCGGCAATGTCAGAGTTGATCATTTCGTCGTATTCTTCACCCAAAGGTAAACGCCATGCGCGCTCGCCAGTTGCGGTGCCGCAGGTTTCGATTTTTTTGGCCAACTCGTCGTCGTTAGAAAATAAACCAGCGTAAACATCCGACAAAGCCACAACAATGGCGCCGGTTAGTGTTGCTAAATCAACAATAAATTTTGGCTTAAATTTGGTGTTGGCGTAGTGCAGCGCATCAGCCAAAACCAAGCGCCCTTCGGCGTCGGTGTTGATTACTTCAATTGTTTGACCCGACATTGAACGCACTACGTCACCAGGTTTAATTGCAGTGCCTGAAGGCATGTTTTCAACTAAACCAATCACGCCAACCGCGTTAACTTTGGCTTTTCTTTGCGCCAAATTGCGCAGCAAACCAACCACCACGGCAGAGCCTGCCATGTCGGTTTTCATGTCTTCCATGTTGGCCGAAGGTTTGATTGAAATGCCTCCAGTGTCGAATGTCACACCTTTGCCAACGAAGGCCAGTGGCTGCTCTTTGGCAGTTGCACCATTCCATTTTAACACCACCAATTTTGACTCGCGCGCGCTGCCTTGGCCAACGCAAAGTAGTGAGCCCATTCCCAATTTTTTCATTTCAGCTTCACCCAAAACTTGCACGTCTAGGCCGTCTTTTTTCAAGGTTTTGCAGATTTCGGCGTAGCTTTCAGGGTTTAAAATATTTGACGGTTCAGAAACTAAATCGCGCACGAAGTGAATGTTTTCTGACAAGATTTTAAGCTCTGAAAATTCTTTTTGCGCCTTCGCTGCATCTGGAACCATCAAGCTCAAAGATTCTAATTTTAGCTCTTTTTCTTTCTTTTTATTTTCGAAATATCTGTTGAAACGGTAGCTTTGTAAAGACGCGCCAAAAGCAATATTAGCAAGATCTGCGGCAGCATTTTTTGACTCAAAAAATACACTGCCATTTTTAATTTTTGCACCGTTTAGAGCCGCCGCAAGACGCGCGCCGATTTTTTGAAATTCTAATTCGTTAAGTTTTTTTTCAGCACCTGCACCCAAAACCAAAACTGGTTTTTCGTTTTGTGCAACCAAATGCGCTTGGTTGTTTTTGCCCAAAAATTCAAAATTTTCTTTGGCGAATTTTACTGGTTTTAAGTTTGATTTTTTAACCTGCTCTTCAGTTAAAACTAAAACCGCGACAGATGCTTTTAACGCCGAAAAATCGACGGTTTTTGCGAAGTTGATTTTCATGTTGCTTGGAATTTTAAGGTGAGGGAAAAAGAGGCGGCGCAAACTAAAAACGAACAGCAATTTTGCAAATTAAATAATGACCGACTTTCCCCTAATTCTCTCCCTCATCAGCCTCGGTTTTTTTGGTGGATTTACTCATTGCGTCGGCATGTGCGGACCATTCGTTTTAACGCAAGTTGGCAATCGCTTACAAAAAACTTCGCTCAACAATTTTTCTGAATTTCAGCGCTTAAAAAATTTAGCTTTGCTGCCCTACCACTTAGGGCGAATTTCAACTTACTCCTTAATTGGTTTTTGTTGCTCATTTTTAACCACAAATATTCAGGGCCTTATTGGTTTTAAAATTTTTTCTGCGTTGTTTCTGCTTATTGCAGCGCTGGTTTTTTTAAATCTTTTATTCGACAATAAGTTACAAATATCAGGTAAAATTCGGTTGCGCTTTAAATCGAAATTTTTAGAAAGCGCCGCTTCTTTTTTTTCCAAAAAAATCTCTTTTTTGTTTCAAAATCCTCAAGGACTTCACGGTTATTTTCTTGGGGTCATTTTGGGCTTCATCCCTTGCGGACTACTCTACGCCGCCTTCTTAATTGCAGGCTCGTTTACCAGTTCAGTTTGGGCGGCAATTGGGATGATTTTTTTTGGCATTAGCACATTTCCGTCGCTTTTTTTAACAGCTTGCGGCGGCAGTGTTTTTTCGAAAATTCCTGAATTTAAATTTATCGCCAAAGCATTGATTTTACTAAATGTAATCTCTCTTATTTTAATGGCGGCAAGGTTAATCAATTAAGTAAATTATGTCTTCTGCTCACAGCACTCACGCTCCAGTAAGTTACAATTACGACATTGTAAAACTATTTACCATCGCAACAACATTTTGGGGCATCGTCGGCTTTTTAGTTGGCGTAGTAATTGCTCTTCAACTAACTTTTCCTGTTTTAAATCTAGGTCTTGAGTGGACTAGTTTTGGCCGCCTACGACCACTTCACACTTCTGCCGTAATTTTTGCATTTGGCGGCAACGCACTTTTTGCAACTAGTTTTTTTGCACTTCAGCGCACCTGTCAGACAAGACTCTGGGGCAGCGACAATCTACTTAAATTTATTTTTTGGGGCTACCAAGCTTTTATCGTAATGGCTGCTTTAGGATATGTTCTTGGCATCACTCAAGCTAAAGAATATGCTGAACCAGAATGGTATGTTGATTTATGGCTTACAATTGTTTGGGTTTGCTATTTCTTAGTTTTTGTGATGACTCTTAAAAATCGCAAAGAGTCTCATATCTACGTTGCCAACTGGTTTTTCTTAGGCTTCATCGTCACAGTTGCAGTTCTTCACATCGTTAACAACCTCTCAATCCCCCTTAGATGGGACAGTTCTGAAAGCTACCCACTTTTTGGCGGAGTACAGAGCGCCATGATTCAATGGTGGTATGGTCACAATGCGGTTGGATTTTTTCTAACTGCCGGCTTCCTTGGAATGATGTATTACTTCATCCCGAAGCGCGCTGAACGCCCGGTTTATTCTTACCGCCTGTCAATTTTGCACTTCTGGTCTTTGATCTTCATTTACATCTGGGCCGGCCCACACCACTTGCACTACACTTCACTTCCTGATTGGGTACAAACTTTGGGAATGACCTTCTCAATCATGCTGTGGATGCCATCTTGGGGCGGCATGATTAACGGTATTATGACGCTTTCTGGCGCTTGGGATAAATTGCGCACCGACCCAGTTTTACGCTTCTTAATCACCGCCGTTGCCTTCTACGGCATGAGCACTTTCGAAGGCCCACTAATGGCAATTAAAACCGTTAACGCCTTGTCACACTACACTGACTGGACCGTAGGCCACGTTCACTCTGGCGCTTTGGGTTGGGTTGCAATGATCAGCTTCGGTTCACTTTATCACATGGTGCCAATCTTGTGGGGCAAAAAAGAACTCTATTCCATGAGATTAGTTTCAGTGCATTTCTGGCTCGCAACCATCGGTATCGTGCTTTACATCACTGCTCTTTGGATTGCCGGAATCGCTCAAGGCTTGATGTGGCGTTCTTACGACGAAATGGGCTTCTTGCAATATTCCTTCGTTGAAACGCTAAAAGTTTTACACCCTCTTTATTTCACCCGTGCCGTCGGCGGCCTGTTCTTCTTATCTGGCGCTTGCGTAATGGCTTACAATTTTTACAAAACAATTCGCTCTAAAAATGCTTAAACATCACGACAAAATTGAACGTAATTCGATTTTACTTTTAATCTTCACCGTAATTCTAATTTCAATCGGCGGTCTCGTTGAAATCGCGCCGCTTTTTCGCATGGAAACAACCATCGAAAAAGTTGAAGGCATGCGCCCTTACACACCGCTAGAATTGGCAGGGTCTAAAATCTACAAGCGCGAAGGCTGCTACGGTTGCCACTCCCAACAAGTTCGCGTTTTACGTGACGAAGTTGAACGCTACGGGCACTACTCACTCGCTGCTGAAAGCATGTACGACTTCCCTTTCCAATGGGGATCAAAACGCACCGGTCCAGATTTAGCACGCGTTGGCGGCAAATATTCTGACCAATGGCACGTACGTCACTTGATCAATCCGCGCGACGTTGTGCCTGAATCAATCATGCCAGGCTACGTGTTTTTAATTGAGCGCGAAGCTCAAATTACTGGCATTGCCGACGACATGGAAGTGCTACGCAAAGTTGGAGTTCCCTACACCGACGAAATGATTCAAAACGCCACATCTGACGCCGTTTTACAAGCTTCAAACGATCGCGAATCTGAAGCACTACAAAAACGCTACGGTGGCAAAGTTAACGTTCACGATTTTGACGGAAATCCGGCAAAAGTTTCTGAGATGGATGCGCTAGTTTCTTATCTGCAAATTCTCGGAACTTTTGTTGATTTTACAAAATTTGAAAAACAAGAAAACAAAAAATAATGGCCACCTTCATTCATTACGCCCCAACGATTGCGACGATTTTCTTCTTCTCAGTTTTTTGCTACGTAATTTACTTTTCCTTCAAAAAAGATAACCAAAAAAAATTCGAAAAATTTTCACAAATTCCTCTGAAAGATCATGATTAAAAAAGACAACAAAACTCAAAAAGAAGCCCCAAAAACTACTGGCCACGAATGGGACGGAATCTCTGAATACAATACTCCCGCACCTCGCTGGTGGTTAATTGTTTGGGTAATTTGCATTATCTGGTCATTTGGCTATTGGATTTTTTACCCAACTTGGCCAGTTTCTGGTGGCAACACTAAAGGCTCTCTGAATTGGACTCAGCAATCTCAACTAGCTGAATCGCAAAAAGAAATTGACGCCTTGCGCGACGTATTTTTAGACAAAATTGCCAAATCAGATTTTTCGGAAATTCAAAAAACTCCTGAACTGATGGAATTTGCAATTAACGGTGGCCGCGCTGCCTTTAAAGAAAATTGCGCTGCTTGCCACGGCACCGGTGCACAAGGCTTCAAAGGCTTTCCTAACCTAAATGACGACGACTGGATTTGGGGCGGAAAAATCACCGACATCGAACAAACCATTAAATATGGCGTTAGATCATCTCACGACAAAACCCGCTTCAGCCAAATGCCTGCATTTGGAATGGATAAAGTTTTGAAAAAAGACGAGATCGAATCTGTTGCCGAATATGTGTTGTCACTTTCAGACAAAAGCATTTCAAACCAAAAAGGTGCCGCAATTTTCAAAGCAAACTGCGTGGCGTGCCACGGCGCTGCAGGCTTGGGAGACAAAGCCGTTGGTGCTCCAAACCTAGCTGATGCGATTTGGCTTTACGGCGGCAAAAAAGAAGACGTCGAATTCGCCGTCACCTATTCGCGCGCCGGCGTAATGCCTTATTGGGTTGGCCGTTTAGATGATGTGACAATTAAGCAGTTAGCGATTTACGTTCATTCGCTTGGTGGTGGGGAGTAAGATTCTTTGAAAAGATCCTGAAACAAGTTCAGGATGACGTTTTAAGGTAGATTTTGCGCCACTCTACGTCATCCTGAACTTGTTTCAGGATCTTTTCTTAGCGCAATATTATTACCTCATAAGAATCAAAATGATCGGCTTCACCTCAACAAAATCAGCACTTCTCTCCTCTTTTAAAAACCAAAAACTTCATCACGCAATTCTTCTTTCCGGCAAAAAAGGCATGGGAAAAGCCAGCTTCGCGCGTGAATTTGCTGAAGAAATTTTAGGCGACAAAACCGCAGCTCATCCCGATTTATTCTTAATTGAAAAAGACCCCGAAAAACGCGAAATCAACGTCGATAAAATTAGAAAAATTTTTGATTTTGCTCACCAAACTTCCGCTTCTTCACCAAATAAATTCATCATCATCGACTCAGCCTGCGAGCTGAACAAAGCTGCTTCCAACGCGTTATTAAAAATCTTGGAAGAACCACGTCCGAATAATTTTTTAATTCTAATTTCGCACAATTTAAATCGCGTTTTACCTACAATTAGATCGCGTTGCCAAATTGTAAAAATTCCCGATTTGTCAGCAGCTGATTTTACTGAAATTTTGCAGCAAAAAAATCTGCATTTCGCACCAAAAGATTTACAATTTTTAACTGAGATTTGCGACAATTCTCCAGCAAATGCCATTAACCTCGGCCTAGAATTAACGCGCTTCTACGAGCTTTTTTTAAGATCGATCTACAACAAAAAACTCAGCGACGAACTCTTAAAAAAAGTTGCTGATAAAAATTTTTCCTTCGAAATTTTTGAAAAATCTTACGAGTTTTTCATCAGCCGCCTTTTAAAAAATCTCAACAGCTCTGCCCTCAATTTTTACTTCGACGAAGAAAAAGTTTTTCTCAATCTGCGCCAAAAATTTGCCGCGAAAAAAATTTTCACGCTAGCTGATGAAACCTTACTACTCCTACGCAAAACCGTGCCCTCAAGCTTAGACAAAAAACTCACGCTCATCAATATTTTTAACCAACTTTGCTATGAATAAAACCTACAAAAGCATCGGCCTCATGAGCGGCACTTCGATGGATGGCATTGATTTGGCTTTGATTGAAAGTGATGGAAAAAAAATAATTAAACGCACGCATTTTGATTATTTGCCTTACAGCAAAGAATTTAAAACCCGTCTTGAAGCCTTGATTTACAACAATCCAAAGCTTGCCGAAATTAAGCTGGTAGAAAATGAATTAACTCTACTTCACGCCAAGTTGGTGAATGATTTTTTGGCAAAAAATAAAATCACGGCGTCAGAAATTGATCTCGTCGCTTTTCACGGACACACTATTTTTCATGCCCCAGAGCGTGGTGCCACTTGGCAAATCGGCAATGGTCATTTGCTTGCGCACAAAATTGGCATTGATGTTGTGGCAGATTTTAGAACTAACGACGTAGCCCTAGGCGGCCAAGGCGCGCCGCTTGTGCCAATTTATCATTTTCATCTTTTTGCCAACCAACCTCACCCAGTTGCGGTTTTAAACATTGGCGGAATTTCAAATATTACCTACTTCAAAGACGATCACGAAAGCGCCATTGAGGCTTTTGACGTGTGCTTTGGCAATGCACCACTTGACGATTTAATGCGCGAAAAATTTGGTCGCGATTTTGACGAAAACGGCAAGTTAGCTAAAAGCGGCAGCGTAAATTTCGTGCTCGCCGACTGCATTTTGCAGCATGAAATTTTTAGAAAAGCAC
>JAGNLL010000008.1:41554-80824 GCA_017999675.1 Rickettsiales bacterium | reverse complement strand
ATAACCACCCCAACCCCTCCTTCAAAAGGAGGGGCTTAGTACGATTTTTTTGAAAGCGGGGGCTTAAACAACCTCGGTGCAAAGCCCCTCCTTTTCAAGGAGGGGTTGGGGTGGTTATTCGCAGGAGAAAACTTAAAGCTTCGCTCGTAAATTCTGATCAATCGCATCCAAAAACTCTTCGGTGTAGAGGTAGTGTTTGCCGTGTTCGGCCTTATTGCCGTGAATGCACACCGCCAAATCTTTCGTCATTTTTCCGCTTTCAACAGTTTCAATGCACACCTTTTCTAGCTTGTGGCAGAAGTCGATTAGCTCTTGGTTGCCGTCAAGTTTTCCGCGAAATTCTAAGCCGCGAGTCCAAGCAAAGATTGACGCCATTGGGTTGGTTGAAGTTGGTTTGCCGGCTTGGTGGTCGCGGAAGTGGCGGGTGACGGTGCCGTGTGCCGCTTCGGCTTCCATTGTTTTGCCGTCTGGGGTGATTAAAACTGAAGTCATTAAGCCCAGTGATCCAAAGCCTTGCGCTACTGAATCTGATTGCACGTCGCCGTCGTAATTTTTGCAGGCCCAGATGAAATTGCCGCTCCATTTCAAGGCGCTTGCAACCATGTCGTCAATCAGGCGGTGTTCGTAAACAATTTTTTTCTCAGCAAATTTTTGCTTAAAATCTTTTTCAAAAATTTCGGCGAAGATGTCTTTGAAGCGGCCGTCGTATTTTTTCAAAATTGTATTTTTGGTTGAAAGGTAAAGCGGCCAGCCTTTTTGCAGCGCCAAGTTGAAGCAAGAATAAGCAAACCCGCGAATTGATTCTTCGGTGTTGTACATTGCCAAAGCAACGCCGGCGCCTTTGAATTTGAACACTTCTTGCTCGATTGTTTTGCCGTCTTCGCCTTCAAATTTAATTGTGAGTTTGCCGGCACCAGGAACAACAAAGTCAGTTGCTTTGTACTGATCACCAAAAGCGTGACGGCCAACAATAATTGGCGAAGTCCAGTTTGAAACAATGCGTGGCACATTTGTGCAAACGATTGGTTCACGAAAAACCGTGCCATCTAAAATATTTCTAATCGTGCCGTTAGGCGATTTCCAAATTTCTTTTAAGTTAAATTCTTTTTTACGCGCTTCATCTGGCGTGATTGTGGCACATTTTATTCCAACGCCGCAGGCCTTGATGGCGTTGGCCGAATCGATGGTCACTTGGTCATTAGTGGCGTCGCGATTTTCAACGCCAAGGTCGAAATATTGTAGGTTTACGTCAACGTAGGGCAAAATTAATTTTTCTTTAATGAATCGCCAAATCACGCGAGTCATTTCGTCGCCGTCAATTTCTACTACCGGATTTTTTACGAGAATTTTTTTCATAAATTTAGCCTTTGATTAAAGTTTGGGGTGGGTAAGTTGCGCGACTCTGATCCATTTATTTTTCTTTTAAAAAAAATCATGAAAAACAAAATCAAAAACTCCAAAACCCTTGTAATTATTGGCTTGGTAGCCGTTGCTGCTTTGGGATATTTTTTTGTAATCAAGCCAAAATACAATCAAGCGCCCGCAATTAACGCAAGCGCAAATCACGCTGCAGAAGTGACGGTGGTAATTGTGCAAAAACAAGAAGTGCAAATTGTGCAAGAATTGCCGGCGCGGGTAAATGCTGCAAAAATTTCTGACGTGCGTCCCCAAATTGAAGGCGTGATTAAAAAAATAAAATTTAGCGAAGGCAGCTTTGTAAAAGAAGGCGAGCAGCTTTACCAAATTGATCCAACAATTTACCAAGCAGCTGCTCAAAGTGCTGACAGAAATTTAAAAACTCTGCGCGCCAAAAGAGACCGCTACCAAATTTTGCTCGAGCAAGATGCGGTGAGCAAACAAGAGTTTGACGACATTGAAGCCGCCTTTGCGCAAGCTGAATCTGACGCCAAAAAAGCTAAAACTAATTTTAATTACACCAAAGTTTTGGCGCCAATTTCGGGCTACATTGGTAAATCAAATTTAACGGAAGGGGCACTTGTCACGGCAAATCAGGCCGAAGTTTTAACTACAATTGCGCAGCTTGATCCAATTTACGTCGACATGACGCAGCCTACAAAAGAGGCACTTCAGCTGGGGGATCAAAAAGGAATTTTGGTGAGTGTTGCCAGTGACGACTCGGGTGAAGTGAGTGAAGGAAAATTAAAATTTTCTGAAATTTTTGCTGACGAAAGCACCGACTCAATTCGCCTGCGCGCCTTGTTTGAAAACAAAAATAAAAAATTAATTCCGGGAATGTTTGTCACGGCAAAAATGCATTTGAAGCCGATTAAAGCTTTGCTAGTGCCGCAAAGAGCAACCACTCGCACGCCAAAGGGTGACTTGATGGTTTGGGTGGTGCAAGGTGAGGTTGCGAAAGCGCGGGTGATTAAAGCTGAAAAAATTTCGGGTGATTCTTGGGTGGTGGCAGAAGGGTTAGAAGATGGTGAGGTGGTGATTGTTGAAGGTTACCAAAAAATTGCGGATGGAATGAAGGTTAATGCGGTTGCGTTTAGTGCGGGGGAGAAAAAATAAATTGAGTGTGTGAATAACCACCCCCAACCCCTCCTTGAAAAGGAGGGGGGTGCTCAACTCCGAGTGCGGACTAAAGCCCCTCCTTTTCAAGGAGGGGTTGGGGTGGTTATTCCAAATAAAAGAATCGTCGTCAAAACAAAATCACCACCAAAAGCCAACTACTACCAAAAGCCAACTAACAAATTTTAAATGTCCAACTTCTTCATCAACCGACCAATATTTTCTTGGGTTCTTGCAATCATAATCATGCTTGCTGGTGCTTTGTCGCTGTTCAAAATGCCAATTGAACAATATCCAAATATTGCTCCACCTTCAGTTTCAATTTCTACCTCAATGCCCGGTGCATCTGCCGAAACGCTTGAAAACAGTGTGACGCAGGTAATTGAACAAAGCCTTACTGGTATTGACTCGCTGCGCTACTTCACTTCAAGCAGCGATTCTAGCGGCAACGTGACAATCACCCTAACTTTCGAGCCAAAAACCAACCCCGACATTGCGCAAGTTCAAGTGCAAAACAAGCTGCAATCAGCAATGCCGCTGCTGCCGCAAGAGGTTCAACAACAAGGCGTGCGCGTAAACAAAGCCAACAACAACTTTTTGTTGGTGATTGGTTTGTACTCAAAAGACGATTCGGTGAGCGAAGAAGTGCTGGGCGACTTTTTGCTTTCAGACATGAAAGACAACATCTCGCGCATTAATGGCGTGGGCAATGTGACGGTTTTTGGCGATCCGTTAGCAATGCGAATTTGGATTAATCCAAACAAACTTTACGGCTACAAAATGACAATCGCCGAAGTTGTGGCGGCAATTAAAGTGCAAAATGCCGATGTTTCAGCCGGCCAGTTGGGCGGTTTGCCGTCAGTTAAAGGGCAACAAATTAACGCCACAATTACGGCGCAATCAAAGTTAAAAACGGTTGAAGATTTTCAAAAAATTATTTTGCGCGTTAACAAAAACGGCTCGCAAGTGCGACTCAAAGACGTGGCAAAAATTGAGCTAGGCTCACAAAACTACGACACAATCGCGCGCTACAAACGCCACCCCGCAGCGGGCATGGCAGTGATTTTGGCAAGTGGTGCAAATGCGCTTGAAACGGCAAAAAATGTCAAAGCAAAAGTTGAAGAGATGAAACAATTTTTGCCGCAAGGTGTAGAAGTAATTTATCCCTACGACTCAACGCCGTTCATTAAACTTTCAATTGAAGGCGTGGTGATGACCTTGATTGAAGCAGTGATACTAGTGTTTTTGGTGATGTTGCTTTTTTTACAAAACTTTCGCGCCACGTTAATCCCGACCATTGCGGTGCCGGTGGTTTTGCTTGGCACTTTTGCAATTTTGTCGGCCTGCGGATTTACCATTAACACGCTGACAATGTTTGCGATGGTGCTGGCAATTGGCTTGCTGGTTGATGACGCCATTGTGGTAGTTGAAAACGTTGAGCGTTTAATGCACGAAGAAGGCCTGTCGCCAATTGAAGCCACGCGCAAATCAATGACACAAATCACCGGAGCGCTTGTGGGCATTGCCTTGGTGCTGTCGGCAGTGTTTGTGCCAATGGCATTTTTTGGTGGATCGGCTGGTGCAATTTATCGGCAATTTTCAATTACCATTGTGTCGTCAATGACGCTTTCGGTGTTGGTGGCGTTGGTTTTGTCACCCTCGCTTTGCGCCACAATTTTGCGTCCAACAAAAAAAGATCACGCTTTTGCGCAAAATAAATTTCTCAGTTTTTTTAATCGCACACTCGACCAAGGTCGAAATTTTTACACCAACTCTGCCAACAAAATTATCGCGCGCTCGTTCAGATTTTTTGTGATTTACGTGGTGATGGTGGGCGGTTTGGTTTTGTTATTTAGCCGCATGCCAACCTCGTTTTTGCCAACCGAAGATCAGGGCATGATGTACTTAATGGTTAACTCGCCGAGTGGCGCAACTCTTGAGCGCACAACCGAAAGTTTGAAACAAGTTGAAGATTATTTTTTAGAAAAAGAGGCCGAAAATGTTGAACATCTTTTCACCGTTGGGGGCTTTAGTTTTGCGGGAAGCGCACAAAATGCCGGCTTTGGTTTTGTGGGCTTAAAAGATTGGGATCAACGCAAACGCCCAGATCAAGCGGTGGCAGCAATTTCTGGTCGCGCCATGGGTGCTTTGTCGCAGTTAAAAGACGCATTTGTATTTACATTTTTTCCACCACCAATTCGCGAACTTGGCAATGCATCGGGCTTTGATTTGCAATTAATTGACCGCAAAGGCATTGGCCACGAAGCCTTGATGGGCGCGCGTAATCAGCTTTTAGGTGCGGCGTCAAAAAACCCACTTTTAATTGGCGTAAGGCCAAATGGTTTAAGTGATGTGGCGCAGTACAAAATTGACATCAACTACGAAAAAGCCGCCGCGCTTGGCATTTCGTTTGCCGACATTAACCAAACTTTACAGGCGGCTTGGGGCTCGTCTTACGTGAATGATTTTTTGGACAAGGGCCGCATTAAAAAAGTGTATTTACAGGGCGAAGCGCCGTATCGCATGACTCCGCAAGATTTAAAAAAATGGTACCTGCGCAACAAAGAAGACAAAATGGTTTCTTTCGACAGTTTTTCTTCAGCGCATTGGGCCTTTGGATCGCCAAAGCTAGAGCGCTTCAACGGCGTTTCGTCGGTGAATATTCAAGGTGGTGCAATTCCTGGAATTAGTTCGGGAACCGCAATGGCCGAAATGGAAAAAATGGTTAAAGCCTTGCCAGAAGGCGTTGATTACGCGTGGTCGGGGCTTTCTTTTGAAGAAAAAAAATCGGGTTCGCAAACTTTAGTGCTCTACGCCATTTCGCTTTTGGTGGTGTTTTTGTCACTTGCCGCACTTTACGAAAGTTGGTCAATTCCGTTTTCGGTAATTTTGGTAGTGCCGTTTGGAATTATCGGCGCGCTAATTGCCTCAATGTCTTTTGGCATGAGCAACGACGTTTATTTTCAAGTTGGGCTTTTGACGACGATTGGTTTGTCGGCAAAAAACGCCATTTTGATTGTCGAGTTTGCGCGCGATCTTTACCAAAAAGGCCACAGCGCAACTGAGGCAACTTTGATTGCAACTAAACAAAGATTTCGCCCAATCATCATGACCTCAATGGCATTTATGCTGGGTATTTCGCCGCTGGCAATGGCGTCGGGCGCTGGTTCGGCAAGTCAACGCGCAATTGGCGTTGGTGTGATGGGGGGAATGTTTGCAGCAACTTTTGTGGCCACTTTGTTTGTGCCAATGTTTTACGTGTTGGTGGAAAATGCGGCGAAGAAAATGAAGAAAGAATCTTAATCTATGCCAAATCTGATTTTAAGATGCCGATCTTACTTTTAGTCGTCATTGCGAGCGCAGCGTGGCAATCCAGTTCCTATGCTACAACAACTGGATTGCCACGCTGCGCTCGCAATGACGAGATTAAATAAGTCGGTATCTTCAAAAAAAGAGGCCATCAATTTAAGTAAAAAAATGAAAAACAAAAACTTCCTAACCCTCCTAACCCTCACCGCAATTGCCTCGTGCACCCTGGCGCCAAAATATGAAAAGCCAAAAGTTGCTTTGCCTTTTGAGCAAAGCGCAGACGCATCGAAGAAAAAAATCGCCACCATTTCGTGGCAAGAATATTTTCTTTCACCCGACTTGCACCGCGTAATTCAAACAGCGCTTTTTAACAATCGCGATTTGCGTGTGGCAAATCTTAACATTGAGTCAGCTCAGGCAACTCATGGCGTGGTGCGTTCTAATCTTTTGCCAACTGTAAGTGCGGTTGGTTCTGAAACGCGCCAAGGTGTGCCGAGTTCTTTCTCAAGCTTCATGCCAAAAAAACAATTTCGTGCCAATGTTTCGCTGGCTTCTTTTGAGTTAGATTTTTTTGGCAGATTGCAATCGCTAAAAAAATCGGCGCTTGAAGATTTTTTAGCCTCAGAGCAGGCGCTTAAAGTGACGCGAATTGCTTTGATTTCAGAAGTTGCAAATTCTTACGCACAACTTTTGCTTGATCGCGAATTGTTAGAAATCGCCAAAGAAAATGTGAAAGCGCAAAGCGACAGATTAAAATTTTCTGAAATTCGCTACAAAAATGGCATCGATTCACAAACAGATTTACTCAACGCCGAAGCCACAATTGAAGAGGCTAAAAACAGTTTTGAAACTTACAAAAAACTGGTGAAGCAAGACGAAAATGCACTGATGCTTTTGATGGGAGTTTTTGATTTTGAAGCCTTGCCGCAAGAAGACGTAAAATTTAGCGACATTAAAATTAACCAAAATTTGCTCGATTTAGTGCCGTCCGATTCGCTGTTTTCTCGCCCCGACATTAAGCAAGCAGAGCACGAGTTAAAAAGCGCTAACGCCAATATTGGCGCGGCAAGAGCGGCGTTCTTTCCGTCAATTACTTTAACTGGAAGCTACGGTTACGCTTCGCGCGAAATGACTAATTTATTTGATTCAAAAACTTGGGCCTTCACGCCGCAAATTAACATTCCACTTTTTGCTGGTGGCAAAAATATCTACAATTTGAAGCTGTCGCAAGTGCGTCAAAAAACTGAAGTAGCACAGTACGAAAAAGCCATTCAAACCGCTTTTCGTGAGGTTTTAGACCAGTTGGCAGAAAGAGAATCGATCACCAATCAAGTTGAGTCTTTTGACAAAATTTTAAAAAACAGAAAGAGAGCTAACGAAATTTCTGAGGCAAAACATCAAGTGGGAATTAGCAGCGCGCTCAATGTTTTAGATGCTAAAATTGCTTTCTTAAGCGCGTCACAAAATCAAGCCAGCGCCAAAAAAGAACAAATCGCCAACCTCATTGCACTTTACAAAGTGATGGGCGGTGGCGCGGAGTTAGAGGTGGAGTAACCCATCAAAAAAACCGCCACCGTCGGTTGAGCGGAGTCGAAACCATCGGAAGGTTCCTTCTCCAGAGCTAAACAACACGACTTTGTTAATTTCACAGCAGGAAACTTCCGATGGTTTCGACTCCGCTCAACCGACGGTTTTGGTTACTTAAGCGCTATTCTGGCTAATTAATAATCTGCGGAATTAGCGCAAATAAGTCAGTTGGCATCATGCCAATTTCACCTTGTTTTTTTGCAACTAAATCGCCGGCAAAAGCGTGAAGATCTACGCCGTAAGTTGCGGCTGCGCAATTGCTTAAATGCTGCGCAACTAGCCCGCCAATTATTCCAGAAAGCACATCTCCCATGCCAGCTGTAGCCATGCCAGCATTGCCGTGAGAGCATTGGTGAATTTCTTTTGTTTTGCCCAAAACCAAAGTGCCTTGTCCTTTTAAAACACAAGTTGCGCCAAATTTTTTGCGAAGTTTTTTAATTGCGCCTTCGCGATCTTTTTGAATTGCAGCAGTTGAAATGCCTAATAACCGCGCGGCCTCACCAACATGTGGTGTGATTATTGAATTTGCTAAATCGAAAGTTTTTTTGCTTTCGCTTAAAATATTTAAAGCATCGGCATCGATTATTTTTGGCAAGTTTGAAGCCATTGCCATTTCAAATAAATCATGCGCCCAGATAGATTTTCCAAGCCCGCAGCCAATTACAATTACGCTTTTGTTTTTTAAAATTTCGGCTGCCGAATTTTCGCAAGTAATGGTCATTGCATTTGGCAAGCGCGACAAAAGTGGCGAGAAATTTTCTTCTTTGGTTAAAACCGTCACCTTGCCAGCACCCACGCGATAAGCTGCTTCAGCGGCCATAATAACAGCGCCGCCCATTCCCAAATCACCGCCAATAATTAGCACGTGGCCAAAATCTCCTTTGTTAGAATTTGGTTTGCGCGCTAGTAGTAGTTTGAGATTTTTCATTAAATTTAGTCGCTGATTTTTCTGACAAATTCTGACTTCAAGCCCATGGCGCCAATGCCGGGAATTTTGCAATCGATGTCGTGATCACCCGCAACAAGGCGAATGTTTTTTACTTTGGTGCCAACTTTTACAACGGAAGATGAGCCTTTTACTTTGAGGTCTTTGATCACTGTCACGCTGTCGCCATCTTTTAAAACCACGCCGTTGGCGTCTTTGATGACTACGTCGAAATCTTCAGCTTCTTCTTTTTTAACTGAAGTTGACCATTCGTGAGCACATTCTGGGCAAACGTAAAGGCCGTCCATTTCGTAGGTAAATTCGCAAGAGCAGATAGGGCAGTTTGGTAATTTTGAGTTTGGCATTTTTTAAACAATCGATTCAAAGAAATTAGTATTCATGTCAAACGACGCAATTTCGCCGGTTTCGATGTTGAAGTGCCAGCCAAAAACATTGAGTTTTTTGTCCTTCATGCGTTTGGCAACGTAGGGATATTCCATCAAGTTGTTTAGTGAAACCACTAGAGACTCGCGCTCGCAAGCGGCATGTTGTTCTTCTTCGCTGGCGCTAGACATTTCTTTTTTAACGGCGTCGCGTGCTTCAGCTGCAACTGAAAGCCAAGCTTTCATTGGTTCTGAAAGACCTTTGCCGGAGACTGATTTTTCTGACATTATCATTTTAATGCTGTCGCATTTGGCGTGGCTTAGCACCACAATATTTTCAACTTCAAGTGTCGTCACAGCGTATTCAATTGCCGCTAAAATGCCGTTGATTCCTTTAGTGTCATGCTTGGGCACAATGCCACCAACGTTGCTTACAAGATAAAGATCGCCCGGATTTGTGGCAAAAATTTCGGCAGGAGCTAAGCGCAAATCAGAGCAAGAAATTACCATTGTGGTTGGTTTGTGATCCTGTTCGACAAGGTGGTGAATGATGTCTTGTTTTTGCGTAAAAGTGGTGGCTTTGAAAGTTTTAAAACCGTTTACAAGCTTGCCAATATTTGACATGGAGACCTCTTTAAAAGTTATGAATTTAGTTTTTTAAGATTTAATTTTTTTGCAAAATCACAAGCAAGAATAAAGTGCCGTCGTTTCTTCACAAACAATTGAAAATCAAAATGATTCACAAAGTTAAAAAAATATTCGAGCTAGAAGCTGCAACTGGAATTTTACTTTTTATCGCAACGATTGCAGCCTTGCTGGTAGCCAATTCAGATGGCTTTGTAATTTATCAAAATTTTTTCTCACAAAAATTTTTAAACCTAAATATCACCCATTGGATCAACGATCTTTTGATGGCGATCTTCTTTTTGCTAATTGGTTTAGAGCTTAAAGAAGAAGTTTTAAGCGGCGAACTTTCAACAAAATCGCGCGCAATTTTGCCAGCAATTGCGGCTTGTGGCGGTGTGATTTTTCCGGCGTTAATTTTTTATTTTTACAATTTCGATCAGTCGCAAAACCTGCGCGGATTTGCCATTCCAACCGCTACAGACATTGCTTTTGCTTACGGGGTGATTTGTCTTTTTGGTAAGAAAATTTCTAAATCGCTGAAAGTTTTTTTAATTTCTTTGGCAATTTTTGACGACCTTGCGGCAATTTTAATCATCGCTTTTTTCTACTCGCAAAATCTCAACCTTGTTTATTTAGCGCTGAATATTTTTCCTATTTTTGGTTTAATAATTTTAAACCGCAGAGGTTCGGTGACGATTGCCTCTTACCTACTTTTTGGCGCTTTGATGTGGTGGTTAACTTTGAGGTCTGGAATTCACCCAACCGTTGCCGGCGTTGTGATGGCAATGTTTATTCCGCAGCGCAAAAACCTATTAAAAAACCTAATCAAAAAAATTGCGCCAACGGTAAATTTTTTAATTTTACCAATTTTTGCCTTTGCAAATAGTGGTGTAAAAATTGACGATTTTTCTTTAGAAATTTTTAGTGAGCCGCTGTTTTTAGGAATTTTCTGTGGGCTATTTTTTGGCAAACAAATTGGCGTAATGTTGTGCAGCTTTGTTGCAATAAAGCTTAAACTGGCGCACTTGCCGCGCGACTCAAGCTGGATGCAGTTTTACGGCGTGACAATTTTAACTGGCATTGGATTTACAATGAGCTTTTTCATTGGGTCGCTGGCTTTTGTGGGAAGCAATCTGCTTTTTGATCAAGTAAAAATCGCGGTGTTGTTGGCTTCTTTTTCGGCGGCGGTTGCGGGAAGTTTTGTGATTTTCCTTTCTTTACTTAAAACGAAAAAGCCGTGCTAACATTACTCTCGCCAGCAAAATCTCTTAATTTAGAATCTTCAATTTCGCATCCAGATTTTACATTGCCGCATTTTGCAAAAGAGGCTAATCAGCTTGCAAGTGAGCTTAAAAAACTTGCGGCGTCAGACCTCGAAAAACTGATGAAGATTAGCAAAAATTTGGCCGAGCTAAACCACCAAAGGTTTCAAAATTTTTCCAACAAGTTCACTTTGCAAAATTCCAAACAAGCGCTTCTGGCCTTTGACGGCGATGTTTACAAACCAATTGAAGTGGCAAAGTTTAGTGACGCCGATTTTGCTTTTGCGCAAAAACATTTGCGAATTTTATCGGGTTTTTACGGGCTTTTAAAGCCGCTAGACCTAATGCAGCCCTACCGCTTAGAAATGGGCACAGCTTTTGACAAAAACTTTTTTACCAAAAATCTTTACCAATTTTGGGGCGATAAAATTTCGCAGCAGCTAGATTTAGAAAGGCCAGAGCACATTATTAACTTGGCTTCAGAAGAATATTTTGCAGCGGTAAATCACAAAAAAATTTCCACAAAAATCATCAACATCACCTTCAAAGAAAACAAAAATGGCACTTACAAAATTGTCGGAATCCACGCCAAAAAAGCGCGCGGCTTAATGGCTAATTTTATTGTGAAAAATAAAATTTCTAAACCAGAAGACTTAAAAAAATTCGATCTCGAAAAATATTCTTTTAAGCAAGAGCTCTCCAGCGAATCAAATTTTGTTTTTGTGAGATAAATTTATGAAATCAGGCGATAGAAAGTCTTTAAAACCAGCTGCAAAGCCCAGAGATTACTACCGAAAACTTACTGGTGATTTTCACTTTCAAAAAGTTGCTGATGATTTTTTTGGTACAATTGACGAGTTAGAATTTTACAGCATTGCTGATTTTTTAAGTGCAGCGGCAAGAATTTCTCACAACCAAGGTAGGCAAATAATTGTTGCGCAAAACTTGCAAAATCTTTGTCGAAAAATGGAGGCTTTATTTGCCGGTGAAGTTTCGCTTCACGACCTAAGCGTTGCTCTAAACGCACTGTCAAAATTGGGTTACTTAAAAGAAAGTTTTTCTGAAAATTTGGCGGCAAAAATTGTTAAAATTATCAATGCCAACCTAGACAAATCTTCAACCAGCGACATTTGCAATGTGGTTAATTCGCTTGCCAGACTTGGTTTTGACAAGGGTGAAGTGCAATCGTTAGATCTGCGAAAACTTGCTGGGCAAATTAACCAAAATATTTCAAGCTTTGCCCCGCTTGATACTGTCACGCTACTTCGCGGCCTTGCTCAAATGGGATTTATTGAAGGAGAAAATGTTAACGAGCTAAACCAAGCTGTAAAAAAACTGGCATTAAATTCTCAAAGGCAAATTGCTGCATTAGATCACCGAGGCTTGGCAACATTGGTGCACAGCCTTGCTAGATTGGAAATGTTTGACGAATTATTTTTGCTTCAGCCAGAAATTTTTAGAGCTTTTAGCGACGAAAAAATTTCTCAAATGTCGCAAGAGTCAATTGCCTCAATGGTGCAGGCCGAAACATTGTGTGCTTTACTTTGTGGTGAAAAGTTTTTTTCAGATGAACTGGTTGATAAAATTTCGCGCAGATTTGTAGCGCAAAACGAAGAAATTTCTGCATTGCAAGATAGAGTGGCGCAGAATCTGCCTACTGCCAGTAAGGCTGTGACGCGTCATGAATCTTCAATTTACGCGATTGGTTCGTCGCAAGCTGTAAGCAGACAAATTGATATTTTGCACCAAACGCCAACTGCAAATTTTTTTATTGAAGTCGATGGCACAAAATATCACCGCTACACTTTTGAAGGAAAAAGTTATTTAAATTCTGCGACCAAACAACGAGACCGAGTCAACGAGGCAGCGATTGCGCAGTTTGCCAAGACTAGCACAAAAGAGTGTTATTATTTAAAAATTTCAGAAAGAGAGATTGAGGCGAATAGAGGAGATTTAAGAAATTTTTTACTTAACGACAAGTTGAGAAAGGCCAAAAGAATTCGTCCAGAATATTTAAAAAAAGACGAGGTTGTAGAGCCGTTAGAAGCAGTTTTAGAAATTGAAGAAATTGCATTGGAAGAAATTGATCTGGTTAGAAGCCCGCCAATTACAACTCTAGGTGAGGTAATTGAAAATTTAAAAAACACCAATTCGCGCAAATCAGTTAGAAATTTGGCGGCAGAGTCAATGACAAAGTTTGGCAAAACATTGTTGCAAGCTGTGATGGAAAGTGACGATTTGTCGGCGGATGAGCGTCAAAATCTTTTTGACAAACTTACAAGAATGAAGCAGGGGGCTGTTGCTAATCTCGACAGAATTGATGTTTTGTTGCACTGTGCGGTAAGAAAAAATGAGGCAGATATTGTTGGAAAAATTTTTGCTACAGGTCTTGCAAATGAGTGGTCTGACTTTGTTTTTGAGACAGCGTTAAGAGGCGAAAAAGACTCTGTGCTCGAAGTTGTTTTAAAGAGTGGCAAAGTAAGTTTGTCGAAAGTTTTAGAGTTAAAAGCGGCGGCTTTGTCAGAAAAATCTAAAGAGTTAATTAGTGGTTTTGAGAAAGAAAATTCTTTGGCCCAAAGGTTAATCGCCGCCTGTTTGGGCAGTGCTGATTTTTCTGAAACTAGGGCAAAATCTTTTGTTGATAAGCCTTACGCAAATGAGCTGTTTTTGCGAGCGCAAGCACAAGGTCGTCACGACATTACGTCAGAACTTATCAAGGCTGGATTGCCGTTTTTGGTGGATCCAAATCAAATGCTAGAAGAGGCGATTGTCACAGGTCATAACGACATGGTTAATGCCTTGTTGGCTAGGGGCGTTGATGCGAGTGAGTACGTGCATTTGGCCATTGCTCAAAATCCACAAAATTTCGAAATTATTTCAGCGTTAATTGATGCGGGGGCCGATGTTTCTGCCGTGAGAGAAGCTGATGC
Source organism: Rickettsiales bacterium (assembly GCA_017999675.1). Taxonomy (GTDB): domain Bacteria; phylum Pseudomonadota; class Alphaproteobacteria; order Rickettsiales; family UBA1997; genus UBA2645. The sequence continues at coordinate 67,269 of JAGNLL010000008.1, read as the reverse complement.
ATTGCTGCAAAATTTAATCACTCACAAAAAAGCTAAAGCTGCGGCCAAATTGGTTAAATTTTCGTCGTTGCCGCTAGAAAATATTTTAAAAAAAGCTGTTGAGTTAAGTTCGTTAGAATTGGTAGAGGCGGTGACGATTGACCCAAGATTTGACGCAAGTCACAAAGACTCAGCCGCCACTTTGGCAAAAGCAATTAATGCGCAAAACTGGCCAATTTGTGATGCTTTGGTGCGGGGTGGCGTTGTGGGTGTGGGAAAAGCAAAAGTGCAGGCAGGTAAAAAAGAAGAGTTGCTGGTTGCCTGCTTGTTTAGCCAATTTTTGGAAACATTTTCGAGACTTTATGAAAAAAATTTTTTTTCAGGTCTAAATAAAAACCAAATTTTAGCTCTTGCGATTGACATTGCAGACGACACCAAAATGGTGCAAAAAATAGTTGAAAGTGGCGGTGTAGATTTAAATCAAGAGGTTGTTTTGCCTCAGCAGGAAGGATCATCAACAACTCCATTAGTTAGAGCAATTCGTAAAGATAATTTGCCGATGGTTAGGTTTTTGTTGGGTAGTGGAGCTAATCCAAATGCAACTTCTGTTGTGGTAGAAAGAAGGATGAAATCTTTAAGATTTTATCCGCTTCACTCTGCAGCAACTTTTGGAAATGCTGAAATTGTTCAATGTTTGATTGAGCGCGGAGCTAACCCAAATAATGCACTAGATGGATATGGCACGGCGCTAGAAACCGCTTGTGCGGCACGGCATTTTGAAGTTGTTAAAACGTTAGTTGATAAAGGGGCTTTGTTTGAAGTTGGCGGTCGAAATATATTTTTAGTTTTATTGAATCATCCGGAGGCTATAAAAAGTAATATTAAGGTTGCGCAATTTTTAATTGAGCGTGGTGCGCCCTTTCCAAACGTGCTTGCTGACAGAAGTTTTCCAAATGATTTTTTTACAACTGCATTGCTTGGAGATTGTTGGGAGTTATTGCCGGCTTTTGCGGCCAGAAAAAGCGAACTGGGCATTACTGATAAAAATATGCAGATGTTTTTCAGTAATTTAAATAACGGAGAGCGCGAAAAGACCGTGGAAATGCTTGTTAGACACCGTTTGGTAAGTTTGGACGGTACTGATTCTGGCCAAAGAAACTGGGCAGAAATTTTACGTAGTCCTGAGGGGGTTAAAAATGTTGGGTTGCAAGCGGCGGTAAATGAAATGTATCCAGAAGAGGTTAGGTTGCTTAAGAAGAAAATCGAGGAGTCTAGTGTACTGCCTTCTTCAATTGTACGATCAAGCTTTTCAACTAAAAAAGTTGAAGAGGAAACAAAAAGGAAGAGGTAAAAATTACTTCATTAGTTGAATCAAGAAAATTAAGAATTGCGCAACTCCAAAAAAAACGTCAAAAAAATCTTCATGAAAAAAGAAATTACCTCGCGCGACCTCAAAATATTTGGCCTAATTTGGGCGGCAATTTTTGCGTTTGTTAGTTTTAAAAGTGAAAGTTTAAAAGTGGTTGCGGCGGTTGCTGCCACCGTGTTTACTTGCGTTTCGCTGATTGATCCGCAAATTTATTTGCGCACAAAAATTTACCAATCTTGGATCAAGATCGGTGATTTTTTAGGAAAGGTGAATGGCTTTTTAATCAGCGCAATTTTGTTTTACGTAATTTTTACACCCGTAGCAATTGTGCTGAGATTGCTTAAAAAAGATTTGCTTAACAAAAAACTTAATCCCTCACAAAGCAGCTATTTCATTGATCGAAAAGAGCAGCCAACAAGCATGAAAAATCAATTTTAGGCTGTGTAATGAAAAAAAACTTTTTTGAAAAAAATCCCAAAATTTTTCTGCTCGCCATTAATTTAATTTTTGCGGCAATTTTGTTCTGGGTTGCCGATTTTAAAATTTTGCAAGACGCCAAAGATGGCGAAAAATACAGTTTAATTGATCAGGCAATTTACCAATTTAAATGCGAAGGTAAGCGCCACGTTAGAATGCGCGAGAATGCGCCAAATCAAGTTTCTTACCGAATTCCACCTTACGCACCTACGGAAAAATACGTTTTTAGAACTGACGAAAATGGTTTTATTGAGCCGTCAAAAATTCACGAAAAAGCTGATTTAAATATTTTTTTCTTAGGCGGCTCAACCACAGAATGTGAGGTGGTTGATGAGCTTTACCGCTTTCCTTATTTATCTGGCAGAATGCTTGAAGAAAAAACTGGCAAGAAAATTAACTCCTACAATGCCGGAAAAAGCGGCAATAATTCTCTGCATTCAATCAACAATCTAATCAACAAAATAGCGCCCCTAAACCCCAATATCATTGTGCGCATGGATAATGTGAATGACCTTTCAACTTTGCTTTACGAAGCAAGTTATTGGAACCGCAACAAGAGTAGATCTAATTTGGGATGCTTTAGTAAAAACCGCCAATCGCTGCGAAATTTTAAAAATGAGTGGGATGAATCACTCTTTGCCAATATGATTTTAGACCCCGCACACCAAGCGCAAATCAAGCAAGAGCATTACAAAATTTTAAAATTATTTATTGCTGTCACGCGCGGTGTTAGGGCCACGCCGGTTTTGATGACGCAGGCTAATCGCATTGAAACTAATCCGGATTTTTCAACCGGTCACGGTGATGCTGAATTTAATCGCACTTACCGGCAGCTTTATTTAGATTTTCACGAAGTGACGCGCCAAATTGCGCGCGACGAAAAAGTGCTTCTAATTGATTTGGCAAAAGAAATTTCGCCAAAAGAAGAGTTAATGTTTGATTCGGTGCACTTGACTAATGAAGGCTCGAAGGTGGTAGCGGCAGTCATTGCCAAAGATTTAGAAACAACCGTAAAAAACTTTAAAAAATAATTTTATGTCTTTGATCAAAGAGCTTTGGGCTTTTTTAAAAGTTAGAAAAAAATTTTGGCTCATGCCAATTATCGCAATCATGTTGTTGCTAGGTTTGCTTCTTGTTGTGGCACAAGGCTCAGCGCTTGCCCCTTTCATTTACACAATGTTTTAATCGATGTATATACTTGGTATTTCAGCGTTTTTTCACGATTCGGCAGCTTGCTTAATTAAAGGTGAAAAAATTATTGCCGCGGCTCAAGAAGAGCGTTTCACCCGTAAAAAACATGACGAGGCATTTCCTAAAAATGCTATTCTTTACGTTTTGGAAGAAGCTGGAATCACGCTTGATCAAGTGGAGGCAATTGGCTTTTTTGAAAAGCCTTTTGTGAAGTTTGAAAGATTAATTGAAACATATTTGACTGAGGCTCCGCGTGGGTTTAGCTCGTTTGTCACGTCAATTCCGGTTTGGCTAAAACATAAATTATTTTTGAAAGATACGTTGATTAACGAGCTTTCAGAAATTCAAAAAATGGGTGATAAAAACGCCGATCTCAAAAAAATAAAATCGCAAATCGAGCAGAAAATTCTCTTCTCTGAGCACCACCAATCGCACGCCGCCAGCTGCTTTTATCCGTCACCGTTTCAAGAGTCGGCAATTTTAACAATGGATGGAGTAGGTGAGTGGACTACAACCTCAATTGCTCACGGTGTTGACAACAAAATTACTTTTTTAAAAGAAATTCATTTTCCGCATTCGTTGGGTCTGCTTTACTCGGCGATCACTTACTACACCGGCTTTAAGGTAAATTCTGGCGAGTACAAAGTGATGGGTTTAGCTCCGTATGGCGAGCCAAAATATGTGGATGTGATTAAACAAAACTTAATCGACATCAAAACAGACGGCTCTTTTCGCCTCAACATGGATTACTTCAACTACACGGTTGGGCTCACCATGACCAACAAAAAACTCGATCAATTATTTGGTCGCCCAGCGCGCAAAGCAGAGTCAGAGCTTACACAATTTGAAATGGATTTGGCGCGTTCGCTGCAAGAAGTGACTGAAGAAATAATGATTAAACTTGCACGCACCGCACAAAAAATTACCGGCAGTAAAAACCTCACATTGGCTGGCGGCGTTGCGCTTAATTGCGTTGGAAACGGCAAAATTCTTCGCGAAAAAATCTTTGAAAATATTTGGATTCAACCAGCCGCCGGAGACGCGGGGGGTGCTTTAGGTGTGGCACAAAGCATTTACTACCAACATTTCAACAACCCGCGCAAAAGTTTTGAAAGTGGCACTGACAACATGCAGGGCTCTTACTTGGGCAATAAATCAAGCAACGAAGAGATAAAAAATTATCTCGATTCAGTGGGTGCAAAATACCACTACATCGAAGGTGAAAATGAATTATTAAATTTGCTTAGCGCAGCTTTGGCTGAAGAAAAAGTTGTGGGTTGGCATCAAGGTAGAATGGAATTTGGCCCGCGTTCTTTAGGTGCTCGCAGCATTATTGGCGATGGTCGCAGCGAAAAAATGCAATCGATCATGAATTTGAAAATCAAATATCGCGAAAGTTTTAGACCATTTGCGCCGGCGGTTTTGCGTGAAAGAGTTTCTGATTATTTCGAAATTGATTGCGACAGCCCTTACATGCTGTTGGTTGCGCCAGTTAAGGCTTCATTAATTAAGCCAATGACCAAAGAGGAAGAATCGTTGTTTGGAATTGAAAAATTGAAAGTTTCGCGCTCATCAATTCCGGCCGTCACGCACGTTGATTATTCGGCAAGAATCCAAACCGTTGATGAAAAAACCAATCCGCGTTTTTCTAAATTAATCAAAAAATTTGACGAAAAAACTGGTTGTGCAGTTTTGATTAACACTTCTTTTAACGTTCGTGGCGAGCCAATTGTATGTAGTCCGCAAGACTCTTACAAATGTTTCATGCGCACTGAAATGGATGTGCTGACAATCGAAAATTTTATCCTCTACAAAGAAGACCAACCTGATTTTTCAGATCAGCAAGATTGGCAAAAAACCTACGGGTTGGATTAGTTGGGCTGTGCTCGCAACTCTTTCGATGAATAAATCTTAGTCATAAACAACCCCTAGCTGTAAGTTTGGGTATCTTTTCAAGGTTTAGTAATTAAGCACGCTGCTCATGCATTTGCATAAATGAGCAATAAATTCATGAACGCTATGATGGGCTTCGCAAGCTATTTTAGAAAAGCACTTGTAAACGCAGTGCGCGCAACAGTTTCAAATTTTGGTAAAAGACTTTTTGGTGAGGATCAAAAGCGGTTGCTGAATGCGCCTGATGGTTTGGCCAAATATTCTGCTGCCGCTCTTTCGCCAAAGCTGTCGCTCAATTCTGACAACATGCTTTCAGCCTCAAAATTTATTGATGATGCGGCAACTCGCGAAACCAAGGTAGTCGTAATTCGCCATGGGGAGACGCCGTATAATGTACAGGGTATTTGGTGTGGGTGGTCTAATGTTGGGTTAACAGCAAAAGGTCAAAATGATGCTGTAGACGCGGGACGAAAACTAAAAGAATCGGGATTTATTCCAGAGTTAGTATATTGCTCACCACTAGCACGTGCCGTAGATACCATGAAATTAATGTTTCCAGATAAGGACTTTATTAAAGATGCGAGATTGGCTGAACAAGGTGTTGGTGACTTTACGGGAATCAAAAAAACTCCAGAAAATAAAAAAATTATTGCCGGCCCTGACACTAAAGCAGCGCCTATCGATACAAAAGATAATCATGAATATCACCACGCTATTGATCATCCAGGTGCAGATCATATCCCGTTTCCCACTAATGAATCGCGCAATGATGTTATTAGAAGAACTGGGGAATTTTACGAAGACATTATCAAGCCACAAATCGTAGGTGGTGTACGAACACTGGCGCTAGTGATGCATAGCAATAGTGTAAAATCAATGTTGCAGGCAGTGGGATATAAAGAGAAAATATCCATAGGCAATACCGAGCCAGTAGAGATGATATTTAACGTAAGAAAAAATGGTGAGGTCACTCTTAAAAGTGTTCAAAAGATGTTTTCGCCAAGTTCTGAAATTAGCTCTACAGACTCGCAAAAGCTTAAAGATGTTCAAGCAGCGTGTGGCAGAATGATTTAGATTTGACTACATCATATAGCTGACTTGACCCCACTTTCTCAGCGTCGACTAATTAATTATTGCTCTTGAGAATATATCTTAACTTCTTGAGCAATTATTTTTTTGCTCGCATTTGGCAGATATTCCACCTTCACATATTGCCCCTCTTTTAAATCGGCAAATTTAGCCCGGTCTATCAACCTGTTCTCAAACTCTACACTTGTGGCCGGGGTAATAGTAACATTCACCACCATGTCATCCTCCGTATTTTTCACAACAATCACTTTTGTATCTTTGTTAACAGAAGAAATTGTTCCCATTAGCTGCAAATCATGATCTGCCAAAGCATTGCTAGAAAACGCTGTAATCAAAGACACCACTAATAGCGCATTTTTTCATATTTTATACCCTTGAAAGTTTAATAAAGCCTTCGGTAGCAAGAATCATCCTATGTAGGCATGGTCAAGACGCTATCAAATAAACTGACCCCATTTTCTAAGCAACCTATGCCTCTCAAACCGATGAGTGGAGTCAGTCATAATTTTTTACAATTACTAACCCCAGTTCTTGGTCTGATCTTTTAAAACCCTCTAAATATCAAACTCTCTTGCACCAACTCATCTCTGTGATTTAGCAGAACGTCTCGCGTCATCATTACAATTTCCGGATCAATTTCTTTGCGAGACGCCAAAATCGTCTGCGTAGAAATTGTGAAGATGCTGCTTCGCAAAGATTTGTAGAGCTCTTTTGCGATCGCCTGTTTTTGCAAAAAAGGTGCGAGTGTTAAAAAATTTTTAATTTCTTGGGCCGCTAGGGGAATTAGTTCAAGATCGCATTTATCCAAAGCATCTCTGAAGCCAAGATTGGGATGCCCGACAAAATAAACCCAAGCATCAATTTTTTTGTCACACATCATTTCAAATGATTTTGTGGCGCCGAAATTTACGATTTTTTTTGGTTTAACGCCAAAATCGGAAAAATATTTATCCACAATCAAAGCGCTGCTAGAGCCGATGCTGCCAATATTTACTAATCGATTATTTAAATCATTTAGCGACCTAATCTGCAGATTTTTCTGAACTAAAATTGTTAAATATTCGTCATGAATTCTGGCAACGAAATCGATTTTATTTTCAAAATCAGAAAAATTTTTTACGAAAAATTTATTGAATTCTGCAGTTTTAACCACTGCCAAATCAGCCTCACCATTGGCTAAACTACGCAAATTGCTTTCTGAACCTTTGCTCTCAACTGCAATACATTCGTAACCATTTTTCGCGTAATGCTTATTAAAAACTTTGCAGATGCCACTCGCCACAGCGAAGAAGGAGGCTTTTTTGTCGCCGGAAAAAATTGTGAAGCTGGTTGGTTGTTTTGGATTGTTAGCTAAGGCTAATTGCGGAGTGAGAGTTGCGAGAAATATTAGGACAAGAAGTTGTTTCATGCCGGTAATATTTTGTGAAAATACTAAAAGTGAATGTGGACACCGCCAGACTGGAGTCTGGCGGGAGTGACGGGACTCGAACCCGCGGCCTCATGCGTGACAGGCATGCGCTCTAACCAACTGAGCTACACCCCCTTGAAAGGGAGAAATTTATTCGAAGATAAGATGTGGGAGGTGTTCTTAGGGAAGTATTTATTCGGTATTCAATTCGCCGAAGCGAAAATGGTGGGTGATGACAGGCTCGAACTGCCGACCCTCTCCTTGTAAGGGAGATGCTCTACCAACTGAGCTAATCACCCGAATAATACTAACTTCATTTAAGAGAGTTTTCGAAATTTAACCAAAAAATTAGACAAAAGTGACTGGCGCGAAATTCAAAAAACTTCGCGTTTTGAAACAAATAAATTTTTCTGGGGATTCCTTAAAAGTTATTCTCTTAAGGAATTTTTAAATCGAAACAGATTTTTTTAAAAATTTCCTAAAAAAATTCCAAAGAAAAACCCCTCACAAAATTTCTTTTGTGAGGGGTTTAAAGAAACTACTTAACAGAATCTTTTAAAGCTTTGCCAGCAGCAAATTTAACTCTTTTAGAGGCTTTGATTTGGATTTCTTTTCCAGTTTGTGGGTTGCGACCTTTTCTAGCAGCAGTTTTAACTACTTTGAAAGTTCCGAAACCGATCAAGGTAACAGCGTCACCTTTTTTAAGAGCTTTTGAAGTAGCTTTCAAGAAAGCTTCAACAGAAGCGCTTGCGTCTTTTTGAGAAAGACCAGTTTGGTTAGCGATTTCTTTGATTAAGTCTGTTTTATGCATGTTAAATCTCTTTTGAATTAATAATTTTTAGAAAGACCAAACATGTCGCCGAGCAGCTTGTATACTGCCTCGACAGCACGTCGTGGCGCGAACGTAGATTTAAAAAATTTGAAATCAACTATTTATTTACAAAAATTAACACTGTCTCAGATTAACGCACAGCTAGCTTCTCGAAAAAATATTTTTTTCCGTCACAACAAAATCAAGCCTCTGGTCAGTTTCTTCTGTGGGTAATATCGTGGCAACCCTTTGAAAATCATAGCCTAGACCAATTGTGACAAGTTGAGGATTTTCCACTTTTAGTTGAGAAATTGTGCGGTCAAAAAATCCGCCACCCATTCCAAGTCTTGATAGATTAAGGTCAAAAGCCACCAAGGGCAAAATTAAAAAGCTTGGCGCAACTTTTTCTCCGGTGATTGGTTCGAGAATTTTTGGATAAAATTTATTGGCGCCAAAGCTTTGATTTGTTTGGCAAAGAATAAATTCTAGCGGTTGATTTTTTTGAATAACTTTTGGGTAAGAAAAGGCGAGGGAGTTTTTCTGAAAGAATTGCGAAAGTGCCTCAGTAGAGACTTCGCCGCTTGAGGGTAAATAAAGTGAGAAGGTTTTGTTAGAGTTTTTTGAACAAAGTTTTGGCAGCAAATTCTCAATAAAATTTTTGCAAACCTCTGCCGATTTTTCGGCAACTTCTTTTGGAGTCAGCGCCAACCGCTGCTTTTTAAAAACCTCGCGCAGCCTTGTCTTCTCTAGCTCAATCATTAGTAGCTCTCAATTTTCTTGGTCAGCTTTTCAACGTAATCGGCAATATTTTCCATTGTTTCGCTCACCGCTTCTTGCATGTCTTCATCGTTTAATTTGGCGACTTCGTCACTGTTTTCGGCCTGCTCTAACTCGCCTTCAAGCATTAAGGCAGTCACTGCCAATAATGTTTGCTCGTCGGCATCTTGTATTTTTGATCCAAGGCGATTGAGCCTTTTATTTAGTTTCTCGGCAAGGTGTGAGAGTTTTTCTTGCTCAGATTGTTTACAAGAAATTTGGTAATTTGATTTTCCAATTGGCAACTCAATCATCACAACTCCTCCTGCGTTCTAATTGCGGCAGAAATTTTGACCAAATCATTTTCAATTGCCTCAATAAAACCTAGTTGGTTTTTGCGAATTGCCGCCAATTTTTCGGCAAAGATTTTATTTTTGGTGTTTAAAAACTCAGTTTCGCGACCCAAGTCTGACAAGGCTTGCTGCAGGCTGTTAACTTCTAAAGTAAGATTTTGAATCGTAATTGATTGCTCAATAATAGTTGCTTCAGCGTCGCTAGAAACGCCAATCATTCGCGACTCAATTGCCTCTTCGTGCAACTTTTTTTTCATCACGTCTTCAAGGTTTTCAAGCGCGTGCGTCAACCTTTTACGCGCCTTTTCAAACCTAATGTCAGCGTGAGTTTTTGCCATTTTAGCTGCGGTAATCTTTGTTGATTTTGATGTATTCTTCGTTCAAGTCGCAAGTCCACACAGTGGCGCTAGAGCTACCAATGCCAAGGTTTGCGACAATTTTAACTTCTGAGTTTTTTAAATATTCGTGCACCAATTTTTCAACGTAGTCGGGGTGTTTGGCGCCGTCTTTTGTTAGTTGGTAATCGCCAATTTTTACGACGATTTTTTCTGGGCTGGTTTCTTTGCAAGACTTGCCAACCGCCATTACAATGCGTCCCCAGTTGGGGTCGCAGCCGGCGATTGCAGTTTTAACTAAAGGCGAATTGGCAATTGCAAAGGCAACTTCTTTGGCCTGCGCGCTGGTTTTGGCGCCTTCAACTTCGATCTCGATTAATTTTTTTGCGCCTTCGCCATCCACCACAATCATTTTGGCAAGGCCCAGAGCAATTTCGCCCAAAGCCTGTTTAAACGAGGCGAGGTTGGCGCTTTCAAAATCGCTAATTTCGGCATTTTCTGCTGCCTTAGTTGCAAAAAGCAAAACGGTATCATTCGTTGACTGGTCTGAATCTACCGTGATTGAGTTAAAGCTAGTTTCAGTGGTTTCCTTCAACAATTTTTGCAAAACTTTTGACGAAATATTGGCGTCAGTAAAAATGTAGCCAAGCATTGTTGCCATGTTGGGCGCGATCATTCCCGAGCCTTTGGCAAAGCCAATTAGCGACACTTTTTTGCCGGCAATTTCACAAGTTTTTTTGATTAATTTTGGTTTGGTGTCGGTGGTCATTATTGCTCTTGAAGCCTTGTCCCACGCGGCTTCATCACTTTCCAAATTTTGCAACATTTTTGGAATTGCTGAAGTGATTAACTCAGAATTTAGAGTTTCACCAATCACGCCAGTTGACGAAATAAAAACCTGTTCATCCTTGCAGCTCAAGCCTTGCGAAGCAGAGCGCGCCGTTGCCAAAACCGTTTCTTCGCCAGCTTTTCCAGTAAAAGCGTTGGCGTTTCCGGCGTTTACCACCAAGGCTTTTGCAGTGCCTTGCTCAATATTTTTTTTGCACCAAACAACTGACGCTGCTGGCATTGATGAGCTGGTAAAAACCCCAGCCACATTGGCTGGAGAGTCAAAAGTGACGAGTAAAAGATCGTCTCTGTTTTTGTATTTAATACCACAGTTGGTAGTCGCGATTTTAATGCCTTTGATCATGTTATTTTTGATTAATTTCTTGTGCGAATTCACGAATTTTGTTTGTCACCGCCACAACAATTTCTGCCGAATTTTTATTCGCCAAAAAATTGTCGTTAACTTCAGAAACAATTGTTGAGCCAATAATCACGCCATCCGCGCCAATTTTTGCAAACTCACCGGCTTGGCTTGGGGTTTTAATTCCAAAGCCAACGGCAATTGGTAATTTTGAAACTTGGCGCAAGCTTTGCAGATTTTTGACGTTTTGAGCAATGTCGGCAGACTTAGTGCCTGTAATGCCAAGCATTGAAACTAAATATAAAAAGCCGCTGGCGTTTTTGCAGATTTTTTTGGCGCGTTCTTGGCTGGTGGTGGGCGTGATTAGGCGAATTGAATCGAGGTTTGATTTTTTTAATTCACCCAAAATTTCGCCTTCTTCTTCAAGTGGCAAATCAACAATTAACATGCCGTCAACGCCTGACTTTTGGGCATCTACAAAGATTTTATCTAAGCCATATTTCAAAACTGGGTTGTAATAAGTCATTAAAATTAGCGGTGTTTTTTGGTTGGTTTTGCGAAATTCTTCAACCATTTGCAAAGTTTTTTTCAAACTCATGCCGCCAACAATGGCGCGCTTTGCTGCTCTTTCAATGATGGGGCCGTCTCCCGCTGGGTCTAAAAATGGCACGCCAATTTCAATGATGTCGCAACCAGCTTCGGGCAAGCTTTTGAGCAGTTCAAGCGAGGTTGAAAAGTCGGGATCACCAGCGCAAATGTAGCTAATAAAAGCGCAGCGATTTTGTTTTCTTAGCTCGGCAAATTTTTGTTTGAGACGCTTCATAATTTTACCCCCAAATAATTGGCTGCAGTGTTGATGTCTTTGTCGCCGCGACCCGAAAGATTAACGATAATTATTTGGTCTTTGGTCATTTTTTTTGCCAATTTGCAGGCGTAAGAAATGCCGTGAGACGACTCAATTGCTGGAATAATGCCTTCGGTTTTGCACAAAAGTTGAAAACTTTCCATCGCTTCAACGTCGGTGGCGCTTACATATTCAACGCGTTTGATGTCGTGCAAAAAGGCGTGTTCGGGGCCAATGCCGGGATAATCTAGTCCGGCAGAAATTGAATGGGCGTCTTGAATTTGGCCGTCTTCATCTTGCAAAAAGTAAGTTTTATTGCCGTGCAAAACCGCCACGCTGCCGCGCGAAATTGAGGCTGAATGTTCAAGTGTGTTCAAGCCTTTGCCTGCAGCTTCAACGCCGTACATTTTAACTTTTTCGTCTTTCAAAAAAGCGTGAAACAAACCAATTGAATTTGAGCCGCCGCCAATGCAGGCAACCAAAGCGTCAGGCAATTTGCCTTCGGCTTTTAAAATTTGCGCTTTGGCTTCTTTGCCAATCACCGAGTGAAAGTCGCGAACCATTGTTGGGTAAGGGTGCGGACCAGTGACGGTGCCAAGCAAGTAGTAGGTGTCGTTGGCATTTGAAATCCAATCGCGCATTGCCTCGTTAATGGCGTTTTTCAAACTTTTTGAGCCCGACTCAACAGCCACAACCTCGGCGCCCAAAAGTTTCATTCTAAAAACATTTGGTGCTTGGCGTTCAACATCCTTCGCGCCCATGTAAATAGTGCAGGGAAGTGAAAAAAGTGCGCAAACTGTGGCAGTAGCAACGCCGTGCTGACCAGCGCCGGTTTCAGCAATGATGCGCTTTTTGCCCATTCTTTTGGCGAGCAAAATTTGCCCAATGCAATTGTTGATTTTGTGCGAACCGGTGTGGTTGAGCTCGTCGCGTTTCAAATAAATTTTAGCGCCGCCCATTTCTTTCGTGAGCCTTTCAGCCAAGTAAAGCGGGCTTGGACGACCGACGTAGTCTTTTAAATAATAAGCAAATTCTGCTTTAAATTTTGGATCTTTTTTAGCTTTTGCGTAGGCCGCGTCGAGTTCGAGAAGCGCTGGCATCAAGGTTTCTGCAACGTAGCGCCCGCCAAATTCTCCGAATTTTCCGTGCTTGTCGGCTTGGTATTTAGTCATTTGTGAAAGTTGATTCTAATTAGGAAAGGCAAGGGTGCGCAAGCTAGGAGTGGCTGGGAAATTTTCTAGCGAAAATTTCTGTATTTTTAATTTGACAACAGAGTCGTCGCCCATAATTTCCACGAAAATTCCATGAATTCCCACACAATCCAAAATTTTTCCGAAATACGTGGCTTTATTCCTCTCAGCATTCACAAACAAAATCGACAGCAAAGGCCGCGTCTCAGTGCCGGCGCAGTTTCGTTCGTCTTTGGTGAATTCTGATTTTTCGGGAGTTGTGGTCTACGAATCGTTCGTAAACGACTGTATTGAAGGCTGCGACATTGACCGCATTCGCAAAATTTCTGAATCAATCGACAACTTAGATCCATTTTCGCAAGACCGTGACGCGCTAGCAACGGCGCTACTTGGTGGCTCGTTTCAACTTTCAATTGACGCTGACGGGCGTGTGATTTTGCCGGAGTCTTTGCTCAAAAAATCGAAAATAAAAAACACCGCAGTGTTTGTTGGCAAAGGCCCAACTTTTGAAATTTGGAACCCAGAAAAATTCGACGCCTACATGGCCAAGTCCAAGAAAGACGCGCGCGGCAAGCTTGATTTGGTGAGGTTGCAAAAATGAATCACCTAGATTTTCACCAGCCAGTTTTGCTCAAAGAAATGTTGGAAAATTTAGCGCCAAAAAAAGGCGAAGTTTATTTGGACGCAACTTTTGGGGCAGGTGGCTATTCTCGCGCAATTTTAGAAAGTGCTGACTGCAAGCTTTACGCTGTTGATCGCGACGAAAGTGCAAAAAATTTTGCCGCAATTTTAGAAAAAGATTTTCCTAAAAATTTCACTTTTCTGCGCGGAAAATTTTCAGAAAGCGCTGAGCTTTTGGCAGAAAAAAACGTCACCGAACTAGACGGAATGGTTTTGGATATTGGCGTGTCGTCAATGCAGTTTGACGACAAAGAGCGCGGCTTTTCGTTTGACTCTGAAGCTCGTCTCGACATGCGGATGGACCAGCAAGGCGCGCTTACCGCATTTGAAGTTGTGAATGAATTTTCAGAAGAAGAATTAACGCAAATCATTAAAGAATTTGGCGAAGAGCCGAAAGCAAAATTAATCGCCAGAAAAATTGTTGAGACGCGCAAAACCGCGCCAATTGTGAGCTGCAGCGATTTAGCAAAAATCGTACGCTCGTTTTACTACGGATATTTTAAGACCGATCCGGCGACAAAAACTTTTCAAGCGCTGCGTATTTTTGTGAATCAAGAATTGGATGAGTTGAAGGCGGCGTTGGCGTCTTCGGTGACCTTGCTAAAAAAAGGTGGCAGGTTGGTGGTGGTTTCGTTCCACTCTTTGGAAGATCAGATTGTTAAAAATTTCTTAAAAAAAGAAGCGGGTTTGGACCAAACGGTTTCAAGATATTCGCCCGAAATTGCGCCAACAAATTTAGTCAAAAATTTTCAAATAATAACTCGGTCGGTGATTGCTCCTAGTGAAGCAGAAATTGCCGCCAACCCGCGTGCGCGTTCTTCGAGAATGCGTGTGGCGGTTAAACTTTAGTCGTAAAAATGAGAGAACTTTGGGAACAAATAAATAAATTTTACCTCGCAAACTGCGCAGTTGTGGCTGCTGTGGTTTTGAGTATTGTTTTGATGTTTGCCGTGCAGTTTAAGGTGGAGTCTTTGCAAGACGAAGTTTTGAAAACTGAAGGCGAGATTGTTGCTTTTGAAGACGAGATTCAGCTGCTTGAAGTGGAGTGGGTTTATTTGACGCGCCCTGAAAGATTGCGCAATTTGGCTTCGCGCTTTTTGAAAGATAACAGCTACGCGCTGGCTAGTCAGATTAAAGATTCGAGCCAGTTGGAGCAGTATTATTTGGTGAATTACAAGAAGGCAGAAGAGCAGGTGGCCTTGGCTGAGAAGGTGCAAGAGGTGGAGCAGGTTTCGTTTTAGTTAAGCCTAATAGGTCCCCGAGCAAAGGCCTGAAAGGCCGTCGTCGAGGGGCCTGAAAAAAGATCTCGCTTCGGGCCCCTCGACGACGGCCTTTCAGGCCTTTGCTCGGGGACCTGTTAAATTTTGATTAAAATCGCTTGTTAAAAAAACTGAATTTTGAGCTACGTAGCTCAAAATTGGCAAATGTGCAATTTGAGCAGTGTTTACAAGGCTTTAAGCCAGATTAAAATTCTTTGAAAAAAAAGCAAAAAACCTCGATTTTTTGCCTAAAAAAATGGCGTCACTTTTGTAGAAAAAAGTGACGCCATTTTTTTTAAATTTTTAGTGGTGCGTTTTATTTTAAAACCCCAGCCACGTCTAACATTCTAAGTGAGAAAGCCCACTCATTGTCGTACCAAGAAGCAACTTTTACTAGGTTGCCGCCGATTACTCGGGTTTGGCCGGTGTCGAAGCACGAGCTGAAATCGGTGTGGTTGAAATCGATTGAAACCAAAGGTTCGTCAACAATTTGTAGAACTCCTTTCATGTGAGCAGCGGCTTTTCTAACGGCGTCGTTTACTTCTTCTTTTGTTGTGTCGCGTTTGGCAATGAAGTTTAGGTCAACCATTGAAACGTTGGCAGTTGGCACGCGCACGGCGCCGCCGTCTAATTTTCCTTTTAATTCGGGAAGTACCAAGCCGATTGCTTTTGCAGCGCCGGTTGAAGTTGGAATCATTGACATTGCGCAGGCTCTGGCGCGGCGCGGGTCTTTGTGGGCGTTGTCAACGATGTTTTGGTCGTTGGTGTAGGCGTGAATTGTGGTCATGAAACCTTTTTCAATGCCGATTGCGTCGTTTAAAGCTTTAGCGATTGGAGCCAAGCAGTTAGTGGTGCAAGAGCCAACTGAAACTACTTTGTCGTCGGCGTTTAATATTTCGTCATTCACGCCAAAAATAATTGTTTTAACTGAATCTTCTTTTGCCGGAGCCGAGATCAAAACTTTTTTCGCACCCGATTCAATGTGTTGGTAAGCGTCTTTGTATTGAGTGAAAGCGCCAGTGCATTCAAACACCACGTCGATTTTTAATTCAGCCCAAGGAAGTTTTTTTGGATCGCGCTCTGAAATTAATTTTACAGTTTTGCCGTTAATCACCAAAGAATTTTCGCCAACCTCAACTGATTTTGAAAAGCGTCCGTGAATTGAGTCGTATTTTAGCAAATGCTTTTGATCTGCTGCTGGGGCCGATCCGTTGACAGCAACTAGTTCGATGTTGGAGTATTTTGGATCTTCAAAAATTGCACGAGCAACGCAGCGGCCAATTCTGCCAAGGCCATTAATGGCAACACGAATAGTCATATTTTTTAGTAATTTTGTTGGGGGATTTATCTCGAAACTCTTGAGTTGTAGTAGCTAAGAGCCGATCTGAAATCTTTGAGGCTAATCTTTGCAGTCACCTCTTTTTCAGAGCCGCGCACGCTAAAGCGCAGATACAAAAAGTCACCCGCTTTCATTTGCGAAAATAGGTTTTGTTTTTGCGTGTCGTCGAGCGGAATTAGGCCAAAATCTTTGACCTCAATATTTTTTGAAAGAATCAAATCATTTTGGTCGACGCGAATTTTTACAAAGCTGCCAACTTTGGTTTGCGGAATAATTACAAAAAGTTGGCTGAAAAATTTTGCCGTTGGTTCAATTGAAATTGCGGCGGTGTTTTCGTAAAATTTTGACGCAACCTTACAGTGTGCTAGGCTCATCATGGCATCAACTTCGCAAAAAACTTTCCAATCGCCAAAAGTTTTTTCTTCGTTTTGAATGTCGATAATTTCGGCACGCGCCTGATTAGCGCTTGTTAGCTGAAAAGAGGCGCTTAAAAAAAATGCTAAAAAAAATCTAAAAATAATTTTTTTCATCATGAGTTTTGTTTATTTGTTAATTGACGGGTTGTTGATTTTCTTGTGTTTGGCGGGCCTTTGCGGCTTGTTCTTTTTTGAAGAATACATTCGAAAAATTTCGTGCCTTTCAATTTCTTACAGCAGTTTTTTAATTTTGGTGACGCTGCTGGCCTTAAAGAGCGCTCGTTTAAATGAGGTGTTGGTGATTATGGTTAGTATTTTGGCGATTTTTTCGGTGAATCTTTTGATTGGCATCGGCATTGCCAGAAACATTGCCGAGGCTGGGGTTGCACGTGGTGAAGAAAAATCAGTCTAAACGTTTTCTAGTTTCAGATTGATGGTGTCTGATTTTGTGGCAAGTTCGGCCACTAGTTTTTTTCTAAGAGCTGCGGTGTGATTTTCAATTTGGTCAAGAATTTCAAGGATCTGCATCATTTCGTGAGACACTTCGTTTAAGCTTTCTTGCTCTTTTACTGCTACGGCGCTGTTCATAAAATTTTTTAAATTAAGTTGTTTAAATAGGTGGGAAGCGGGCGGGGAGAGTGTTTGGGTTTTTTCCAAGAGTCAATAATTTTGGTGGGAAGGTAAAATTTAAATCGATCTTGCGAATAACCACCCCAACCCCTCCTTCAAAAGGAGGGGCTTTTAGTCTGCGCTCGGAGGAAAGTCCCTCCTTTTGAAGGAGGGGTTGGGGTGGTTATTCGCAAGATCGATCCATCGCCTCACTCCTCCTTGCCAAAATCTAAAATCACATCCTTCCAAATGTCGTATTTGTCGCGTGGCAAGTTGCGCAAGGGGCTGCACAAATCAATGGCGCGGCGCGCGTTGTCGACGGCAATTTTGTAGTTGGATTCTTTGGGGTTGTTGTAGCGCTCTGAGTCAAGGTTGTCGTTTAAATCAGAATCAATGTAGCCGTCTTCGCTGACGTGGGCTTTGACGGTAATTTTCAAATCGCTTTCAAGTTGAGTTTCGTCAACAGCACGGTTGTAGCAGCGTTTTAACTGCGACTGAATGTTAAATTTTTCGCGCGCCGAAAGATCAAGAGAATCAATGCTGCTAGCCATGTTGTCAGAATTTGTGGCTGAGTTTTTAGCGGTGCTTTCTTCTGAATTTTTGTCGGTTTTTTTCTCGGCGCCCAAATCTTTTTCTTTGTTAGAAGCTTCGTTTTTGGCTTCTTCTGGGTTCTTTTTTTCTTCTTTAATTTCTTCCGGTTTAACTTCTTCTTTTTTGGTTTCTTTGGCTATTTCTTCGGGTTTTGATTCTTCACCAGTAGTTTCATTTGGCTTAGAAACAGACTTGGCGGGAGAAGATTTTGCTAATTTTTTTTGCTGCTCTTTAACCTGATTTTTTTTCGATTTTTTTTCTACCGTAGTGGCGGTTTTTTTCTCGTTTTTAGCTTCTTTTTTCTCTTCAACTTTTTCATTATTTTTGGCCGCTGCACTTTGTTTGGTGTTGCTAGAATCTTCGCTGCCACTTAGAGAAATAAGGCTTACGGCGATTTCGGTGGTTTTGGTTTCGTCAACTTCTTTGAGGTTAAAATTGGCGTAAATGGCCAAGAGCAGCAAAAAGTGCAAGAACAGCGAATAGAGAAGATTTTTAATCATTGAGCCAATTCGGTTGCGAGAGACACTTGGTTAAAGCCAGCAAGGCTAAGGGTGCGCACCACTTCCATGACGCGGCCGTAATCGAGATTTTTGTCGGCGCGCACGTAAATTTTATTGTCTAAATTATTGCCGGTCATTTCGAGTAATCTGTTTGTGAGGGTGCCGAGTTTTACAGACTCCTCTTGTAAAAAAATTGAGCCGTCGGCTTTTACCGAAACTGCAATTGGTTGCACTTTTTCGTTTGCAGCAGTGGCGGCACCTTTTGGCAAATCAACATTGATTGAGCTTGTCATCATTGGTGCGGCGACCATGAAGATGATTAGCAAAACTAGCAAAACGTCAACGAATGGCGTGATGTTAATGTCGCTAATGATGCGACGTTTTTTGCTGTTTTTAGAATCAAAAGAGAAGGCCATTTACTAGTTGGATGATTTTTTGATTACGAACATTTTGTCGGCAATTGGGCTAGTGAAATCGGGGTTAGAAAGGGTGACGCCAATGATTTGATCGAGGTCGTTTTTAACTTCCATTTTTACGAAACGAAGTGGGTTGGTGTTAAAAATTAAGCTAAATTCTCCCGCCTCTTTGCGGTTTTTTTTCATTACTGAAACTTTGATTTGGTTGGCGGCTTTTTTGACGTTGGTGATTTCGACGTCTTTGGCTGAAAATGAAATGTTTTCGCGAGTGAGGAAAGAGGCTGGAGTTGTGTTGGTGCTAAGGCGCGAAATTTCGTCAAGCTCAACGTCAAAGTAAGAAAGAATTGAGCCATTAACTGCAATTACAATTTTTGGCTGGGCCAAATATTCAATGCGCATTTTACCGGGGCGTGAAAGGTAAAATTTTCCTTCAGAAACATTGCCGTCAGAAGTTTCTTGAATGAATTTTGCGGAAAGGTTTTTGATGTTGTTGAGGTAGGTTTCAATTTGTTCTAACTCGGCGCGATGCTCTTCAAACTTGGCAAAAGCGGGAGATGCAGACAAATAAAAAGCTACGCAAGTAATCAAACTTGCGTAGCTTTTTAGAGCCTTAGAAAAAAATTTAAGATTTTGAGTAGTAAGTTTTTTCATCAAGAGAACCTTCAGATTTATCGACGATTAGAGTGATTGCACTGTCACCAGTGATGTTAATTGTAGTTCTAACCATGTCCAAGATTCTGTCGACACCAAGGATGATGCCGATGCCTTCAATAGGTAATCCAACTGAAGTTAAAACCATGCTCATGAAAATGATTGATCCGCTTGGAATGCCGGCAGCGCCAATTGATCCAAGGGTGCAAGTCATTACAAGCATTGCGTAGTTTTGGGTTGTAAGATCAATGCCGTAAGCTTGAGCGAAGAACAAAGCGCAAATACCAAGGTAAATCGCGGTGCCGTCCATGTTAATACAAACACCAAGTGGCATTAGAAAGTTAGAGTTGGTTTTTGAAACGCCCATTTTTTCTTGTAGCTGAGCCATTGCAGTTGAAAGAGTTGCTTTACTGCTACTGGTAGAAAAAGCGATTGATTGGGTTAGCAAAATTTTGCGGTAGAAAGGCAAAGGCGAAAGGCGAGCGAAAACCAAAATCATTAATCCAAATATTAGATATTGGAAAGCACAGGCTGCCAAAACGGCCACCATTAATTTGCCCAAGGCTGCTAAAATATCCATTCCTTGGGTGCCGATGATCCAAGAAATAAAGCCAAACACACCAAAAGGTGCGAGCCTGATGATGATCTCAATCATTTTAAAGCACACTGCAGAAGCCGAGCCAATTACTTCTTTCAAAGCTTTGCTTTTATCGCCAAGCATATTGATCACGATGCCGGTGAAAATTGAAAAGATGATAATTTGTAAAAAGTTATCAGTTGCCATCGCATTGATTGGGTTGGTTGGAATTAACCCAAGCAAAAATTCGGTGACGGTAGGCGGTGCTTTTGCAATTGCTGCGGGAGCTGCTTGCGCGCCAGTGTCTAAAATTGAGTGAAGATCAACGCCAACTCCGGGTTGAAAAATAAGTCCAGCACCGAGGCCAATAATTACGGCAAAAATTGCTGTAAAAATGTAGCTGGCGAACCCTTTTAAACCAACTCTAGTAAAGTTGCCTTCGCCATGCATTGAAGTAATGCCAGAAAGAAGCGCAAAGAAAATCAGTGGCACAATGACCATCTTGATGAGGTTAATAAAAATGGTGCCGAAAATTTTTAAACCGGCTGCTTTTTCTCCCAAAACAATACCAGAAATTACGCCCAAGATTAGCCCAACAAGGACTTGTTGCCAAAGTTTCATATTAATTGATTTTGTATTGTTAGTAGGGTTGGTGAGATTTGAGGTGAAGAGATTTAGTGCGGTATTCTTTGTAGTTTGTTGCAGTTTTTGTAAGTTGAACTTTTCTTAACTGATCAATCTCTTTTGTTCGAGAAAAAAAAGTTAGTCACCGGCTTTTTTAATGTCAAAATTTTTGTTGGAAAAACGCCGCGCAGTTGTGTGAAAAAATTAATTTTGACTTTTAAAAATAGACACGAATTTTTGCCGCAAATACTGCTCTAAGAAGTTCGCAAGTTTCCCCCTAAAAATTCCTAAAAATAACAAAATGAAAAAAGCATTTTCGATCGCGATTATTTGCTCTGCTTTGCTAACTTTTGCCACTGAATCATTCGCGGCAACTAAATATGTTTCAATTGGAACTGGTGCAATTACAGGTGTTTACTACCCAGCTGGTGGCGCGATTTGCCGCCTTTTAAACCGCGGTAGAAAAGAGCACGGAATTAGATGTTCTGTTGAATCAACTGGCGGTTCAGTTTCAAACCTAAATGCAGTGCGCAACGGCGCGATTGATTTTGGTGTCACTCAGTCAGACTGGCAATATCACGCTTTTAACGGCACCGGATTTTTCGCTGACCAAAAACCTTTCAAAGAATTGCGCTCAGTTTTCTCTCTTTATTCTGAAACTTTCACAATGGCGGTTTTAGAAAAATCAGACGTTAAAAAAGTTGACGATGTAGTTGGTAAAAGAATCAACTTTGGTCCACAAGGATCTGGCATGTACGCCACAATGGAAGTTTTAATGGCGGTTAAAGGTTGGACCAAACAAAGCTTTTCAACAGTCACTTACCTTCAACCATCTGAGCAACCAAAAGCTTTGTGCGACGGAAAAATCGACGTAATGATTTATGCCTCAGGCAACCCAAATGGTGTTTTGCAAGAAGCAACTCAAGCGTGTAAAGTTAGAATTATTTCAATTGATCGCGAAACGATTGATAAATTAATTCAAAGCAACTCTTTCTACGTAAAAGCAATAATCCCTGGTGGAATGTACGCTGGCAACCCAAGCAACATCGAAACTTTCGGTGTTAAAGCGAGTGTTGTCACTTCTGAAAAAACTAATGCTGACGTGGTTTACAACATCACCAAAGCAGTGTTTGAAAACTTCGATAACTTCAAAACTTTGCACCCGGTGTTTTCTTCTTTGAAAAAAGAAGACATGATTAGAGAGGGTAATTCAGCCCCTCTTCACCCAGGTGCTTTGAGATATTTTAAAGAGGCTAAGTTGATTAAAGAGTAGCGCAAAATTGAGCGGCTGAGAAAGTTGCTCAATTGAAGAGTTAAAAAACAAAAACCCCCGCCCAAAATTTGGGCGGGGGTTTTTGTTTTTTAGGCATAATTAAAAAAATGGGGGGCTAAAAACCCACTTTCCGCCCCCAGTTTTTCAGCAAAAATCTCACTGCTTTTTTCTTCCGATTTTTCTCCAAACCTCGGTGTATTTTTACCCTCTCTTTGATGTGTCCAAACATCCCTTCCAGATGATTATTTGTTGGCGGAATATCTAAACCTTTGCAGTCGGTGTAGGTAAAAAGATAAAGCATGTTGGAATCGATTGATCTGAATGCAGATCTCAAAGCGCTGTGTCTGTAGTGTCTAAGCTCATTTCTCTGATTAAGAACATACCGATATTTTTCTTTTAGTCGATCAAACTGATCAATGAATTCTTGATGAGATTCTGGTTTACAGAGTAGATGCATTAACTCCTTCAAATCCTTGCCACACTGAGATCGCGGGCGATCTGTGATGTATCTGCGGATGATTGCTTTTTGATGAAACAAGCACATTTGGATTGGAATCTTTCCTAGCAGTTTTCTGATGTTGTTGATATAGCCTCTTCTGCCATCAATTGTAACGCTTAGAATGCGGTAATTAGCGGTTTTAAGAGCAATTATTCCTTCGCGAAAATCCTTAACTGATTCGGTTTTAACCTCTTTGAAATAGATCACTTTCTGGCAATCGTGAAAGACTAAAAAGCCATATTCTCTGCCAAAAAAAGTCGCGTCGATTAAGAGATTTATTGATTTGGAAACATGGTCCAAAGCAGCTTCCTGTATGCCTTCAAGAGCATCAAACTTATCGAACTCTTTGATTAACTTCGGGTAAGAAACATCAAGATCTGAACAGATTTCTGAGATTGTTCTTCGGTTGCAGAGCCACTGTTTGTAGGCTTTTAGGTAGTTAAACTGATGATTGCTTTTTACTGTCCATCTGTGACGACAACTTCCACATCGATAGGATTGTTTACCTCTTTTTTTGCCGTTCTTTTTAATCGAAATTAGACGACATTTTGGACAAGTTTTTAGCCATGTTTTTTGACTGAAATTTAGAGGTTTCTATTCGGAGAGAATAGAAAAAACTTGGGAAGCCTTGAAACTGGGGGCGGAAAGTGGGTTTTTAGCCCCCCATTTTTTTAATTATGCCGTTTTTTAAGAGTATCATTCTTGATGCGCCTTATGCCTGTGATTCTTGATGAGGAGCGTGACAAAGCGGAGAACTATCCCTTATTTCTTTCCCCTCTGTCTTTTGCGGGTGTTGAGTTGATCCACTCGCGCTGCTGCTACATTTTTGTGAGGGGTGCCTACACTTTGGGAGTGGCGTATTTCCTCAGATGTGTTATCGCCATCAATTTTTAAGCCCAAATCAGATAGATCTACAGCTCCATCTAATTTTAACCTTTCTCCTCTATCAGTTTCCAAGATTGTGAAATTTTCTGTTGATTCAAACTCTCCTTTTGAGTTACGGGTAAATTGTTCTTTGCGAGTCACTTTCCTAACTCTAATAGTAGTGTTTAAGTCATCATCGGAAGAATCAGATTCGTCATCATATAAATAAGATCCTGATCTATCTGAAATGTTAAGGTGAGAGTTTGATCCGGGCGTCCCTTTTATTGTCGAAATAGGCGTGCCAAAAAAGTTTCTACTCGTATCTGAAAAAGAAACATGCTTACCCGTAGAATTATTGCTGCGATCGTTCTTTGCAGAAGTAGGAGTGCTATAACTGCTGGCATTACTAGATGCGTTAAGCATAGAGCGACTTGGTGATGTAGCTGTATGATTGTTTGTTTGTCTTGTGGGACTGGCATCTCGATCAAAACCTATCCCAGTGTATCTTTTTTTATCATAGGCGGGAGATGCTGCCGATAATACTTTGGCACTTGCTGGAGGACTAGGATATCCTTTGTCACCATAGGTAGGTTTGCGTTTAAGGTGATTAGTTTCATTCAAGCTTACTCCTGTATAATCTGGACTACCATTGCCTGAAAATGAAGCTACTCGACCTGTAGGGTGTTTTGACCTATTGGGTGTTTTTAGTGCCCCTCTTGTTTCTGTAGCATCGTCATTTGGAAAAGGTGCGACTGCTTTTAGTTGAGGATTTCCAGCTCTATTACCTTGCGCAGGGATAATTCTTACTACGTGATCCAGCAGCGTGCTATCATCATTTTTATTTGTCTCTGTAGGCACTATAAAAGATTCCGTAGCATTTGATTCTCCTATGGCTGAAGGCTTATTCCTTAATTTCGTGGTTGCTGGGACCATAGATGCCGAGGAAGTATTCATGGGGCCGTTGTCAGAAATTTCTACATCAATTATTTCATTATGAGCAGGAAGATCGTCATTATTGTGTACTCTCAGCCATCTTTTACAGATATCTAAAAACTTACCTTCGGTACTTCCTTTATGCAGCGATATTGTCGGAGAAGTCTTCATATCATCTAAAATTCTTCTAATACGTGCTGAAGTTATTTTACCGTCCTTTTTAAGTAGAGCGTTTTCGCCTTCTTCATTCAAAGCATAAAGTAGATCTGATAAAATTTTGGATACTGTTTCTTTTTTTAAAACCTCACTAGCGTTCGATAGATTGTTTTTTTGGCGCAATTCTAATGCTGCAATTGTTTGCTCAAGATTTTGAACTGGTGCCGCTTCCAAAAGATTAATAAATTCACCAGCTTTTCGCAGCGGAGTTTTAGTAGGCTGCTCTGGTTCTAGAATATTAGTTATATCTGTAAAAAACTCAGATTGAGCCGTTAGGATATCTCTTATTCTTTTTTCAAGCTGCCCGGCATTTGTAGCATCTGACTTAATTTTTGGCACAACTTGTAACCCAACTTTTTCTAGATCGCGACGTAAAGTATCATCCTGTTTTGAGGGGTTGTTTCGATATTCTCTATTATAAAATTCTCTTTTGATAGTTGCGCGATCTTTTCCGGTTGTATTTCTAGTTCTAGCTGATGCCTCAATTGATAAAGCTCTTAAAGCTTCAGAAGTTGCCTTCTCTAATTCCGTTAGATCAAGTGACTCTTGCCCTATTAAGTGATGATTCACAATATTTCTTGCCCCACTAAGCCATTCGCCATTGCGAGTGTTTACCCTTATGCCAGAAAGTTTACCGAGTGCTTCATCGGTTGTTTCGTCAAACTCATAACCACATAGCCCTAAAACCAAAAATGGCACTAAATCATGCTCAGTCTTCGGTTTGCCATGCCATTTTGCAGTGGCGATTGCATGCATTATTGCAGTAGTTATTTGTCCTACTAGCCAAGATTTGAACTCTGGAGATAGAGTATCTCTTGTATCAGTTTCAGTTTCTCCTTCTGCAGCTTTTCTTCGAGCTCCACTAACAACATTTTCGCCTGAATCGTCATTATTTTCTTCGCGCGTTGTTTCAGGTTTGTAGAATGGAAAAAATGAAACTGCGGCGGCGGCCATTGATTGTTGCACAACTAAATTTGCCACCGTGTTTGCAAATATATTTAAGCCTGCATTGTTAGGAACGCCAAGTGCTAGCAAGCTATGGCTAACTAAATTGGATAGGACCGTTACTGGTACAGTGGATAATTCAGGAATCGCTAATCTAGCAATACTACTAACAATAACTCCGGCAGGTAGAGCTAATCCTTCAACTGCAATTACAGGTTCTTCGCTGTTAATGCTAATGTGGCCAACTGTTGAATTTATGGGTAATACTGGAGGTGCGATAGGTGAGGCACTAGGTACGGCGGTAGTATTTTCAGCTGTTTGTTGGGCAGTTGGGTTTACAGTTTGATCTAGTGCACTTGTCGGCTTACGCGTTTCCTCTATTGTTTCTAGGGCTGTTGGTGTAAAGGTAGATAAAGATGGTTGTTGAGTAGTGGGATT
>JAGNLL010000008.1:0-41454 GCA_017999675.1 Rickettsiales bacterium | reverse complement strand
TTGCCCAGAAGGTGGATTTCCTACTTCTGTGCTGTTAGAAGTTCCATCTACTGTTGCTCCGGGAGTTCCCGCGGCGCTAGGAGCGGGAGAATTAGATGTTTCAGCTGCAGTAGGCACAGTTGTAGGAGTTCTAGTTGTTGTTCCAGCTGTTTGTTGGGCAGTTGGGTTTACAGTTTGATCTAGTGCACTTGTCGGCTTACGCGTTTCCTCTATTGTTTCTAGGGCTGTTGGTGTAAAGGTAGATAAAGATGGTTGTTGAGTAGTGGGATTAAAGCTAGGTCTAAAACTTGTTGGTTGTTGAGAAGGTATTCTCGACGGAATTAAAGTGGATGGCCTGTCAGTTGGCACTGAGCTTGGCATATTATCTCCCCTCATCGAAGGAGGAGATGATGGTTGCCCAGAAGGTGGATTTCCTACTTCTGTGCTGTTAGAAGTTCCATCTACTGTTGCTCCGGGAGTTCCCGCGGCGCTAGGAGCGGGAGAATTAGATGTTTCAGCTGCAGTAGGCACAGTTGTAGGATTTCCAGTCGTTGTTCCAGCCTCTGTTCCAGATGTGGTAGGTTGTCCACTTGGATTTGAGCTACCTCTAAGTTGTTGAGAGGGTTTTTCGGTTGGTACTCCAGAAGGCTGCCCACTTGGTAAACCACTTGGTTGACCAACGGGTTTAGAAGAAGGTCTGCCAGTAGGTCTTCCAATCGGTTTACCAGAAGGTCTGTCGCTAGGTCTGTTATCTTTAGTAGGAATAAATGTTGGAATTACTAATGCGGACGGAGAAAGAGATGGAGCAACTGAGAGTGAGGTGGGTGAAGAGGTCGGGGTTTTTGTGCGAATACCACCTTGAGCTGTGACCAAGGTTAATTTTGAGACCAATTCAATTAAACCAATTCCGATGGCTGCTCTTCTGGCAGTAAAAAATGTTGAAGCTGCTGCGGGTTGTTTTTGATCAGAAGGGTCTTTGCTTTTTTTATTTTTTGTATGTTTTTGCTTAGTATCTGTTGGTGCCTTAGCAGAAGATGGCGTCTCAGAAATGGCATAATATTCTTTTATGAATTCGGCATGGTTTTCTCTTAATGAGCTGCCGAGATTTTTGGACTGATCCGCGTCTAAATCTGAAATTCTTTTTCCATCGATAACTAAATCAGTTTCTGAAACTGAAATTGCGCCAGTTGCTAAAGACGTTAAAATTTCAGCTGTAAATGCTCCGCAATGACCATTGCTTGGGTGCTGTATTTTGTTAGAAGTTAAGATGATTTCTTGTGGGGCAATTCCTAGCTCTAGTTCTAATGCGTTAATTATATGAAATGGAATTGAGCTGTGAGGTAATGGTATTTGTAGTGATATTAAAGCTTCTTCCTCTGCATCTGTGCGACTTAAGCCTAAAAATTTGTTGGTCGCATTGAAAAGTCCTTTAAATGTAAAGAGGCTAGACGATTCTTCGGCTATATCTGCAAATGGGTCTGATGATCGTGGTTTTTTTGAAATTGTTGTTGTTGCTAATCTATAAGTTGGTTTTGCCGATGTCCCTATGGGATCAACATAAGTGGCTGTGTAAGTTTTGTTATCGTCATTTCTTTTGACGTGAAGTCCGGCAAAGTGAAGGGAGTTGTTGACAGAAATTGGCGCTAATAACTGTTTGTGCTGCTCTGGCCCAGCTTCTTCGCTTGCAAAGCGTCTAAGAGCTTCTCGAAAATGACTAATTTTTTCGGCACCCTCTTCTTCTAAAATAATAGAATCTTCCTCGAGAGTTTCGTTTTGAGGAAGTTCTACAACTGAAAGTGCTGCTGGCAGAACCAAAGCTTCTTTTGGTATGTTTTTTTCTATTAAAAAATCTAATTCATCGTCTGCGTAAAATTCGCCATTTTCTATTCTTTTAAGTTTAGCCAAGGCTTTTTCTTTTAGATTTTTCATGGTTCTTAATTAGAAGTTGTGAGATAGACCGAGTTTTAAAGATTCTGATTTGCCGGTGAATGCAGCGTTAGAAAGGTAGTCTTTTGAATCTGCTGGTACCAAGGCTTTTGCCAAAAAGTTTTGGCTATTGTACTCTAGGTTGAGAGAGAGGCTTTTTGTTAAGCTAACTTTAAATCCAACTCCATAAAACCAATTGCGATCATGTCCATTTCTAGCTATTGTGAGATTGTTGTAGTCGCCGCTAGGAAGTTCTATCAAGCCATCACCGCGAGCTCTAGATCTGTAGTCAATTTGAGCGTATCCAACACTAAAATATGGAGAGAATGCGTTGGTTAGGTCGTAGCCAAAATCAGCTTTTACACCGTAGCGTGCGTTATTTCTCAAATTTACACCATTTCTGCCTTTGGTTTTTCCAGTTAGGTTTTTTTCCAAAAAAATGCCAGGAGCAACAAAGAAACGGTTAAAATTAAAGGCGTATTTATAGTTTAACCCAAATCCATAATTCATACCTTGGTTTGACGGTGGATATGAAGCTGGTGTACCATAGACAACATCATGAACGAGAAATGTTGTTCTTAAGGCCATTAAATCAAATCCAACGTAAGAACCTTCGGTTTTAATAAATGGCTGAGGTTCTTTTGCGATTTTTTTGCTCGTCACTGGCTCTTGATAAGCTTGTTTTGTTGGAGTGGTAGCTACTACCGGTGCTGGTTGAGTAACTGTTGGTGCTGGTTGGATCGCAATAACTGGTTCTGGTTTTTGCTCAACTACAAGCGGTTTTTTGATTTTAGGAATTGGCTTTGGTCCTTTTTTAACAACTTTTTTTGGAGCTTGAGGTTTTTTTTGTTCAACAACGGGCTCTGGTTTTGGTGCTGGAGTTGGAGTTGGAGTTGAAACTTCTACTTTAGGTGCTTCAACCGCTATTGGTTTTTCAACTTTGTCTTCTGGTTTTAGCAAATTGAAATCAACTTTTTTGAAAGGCTTAACTTTATCTTCATGGGCAAAAGACGTTGAGCAAGAAACGAAAAAAACAGAAAAGACTAGTAGAATAAAAGTTTTTTTCATGAGTTCTTAACTAAGCTTTAAGTTTATTGATAATTTTCTCACAAGCCACGTCAGACGTGATGCCAAAGTGCTTAAATAAATCTGACGCTTTTGCTGATGCGCCAAAATCATTCATGCCAATAAAAATTCCGTCAGCGCCAATAAATTGGTGCCATCCTTGAGAAATCGCCGCTTCAATTGCAACTTTTAAAACAGACGAATCGCCCAAAATTTGTTTTTTGTAGGAGTCGCTTTGTTTTTCAAAAAGTTCAAAACAAGGCACTGAAACCACGCGAGCACTAATGCCATGTGCTTTTAATTTTTCTTGAGTTTCAATTGCAATCAAAACCTCAGAGCCAGTTGCAAGAAGTACAACTTTGGGATTTTCACTTTCTAAAACCGTGTAAGCACCAAATTCGCAAGAATTTTCTTTCTTAAATTCCACTGGCAAAAACGGCAAATTTTGGCGGGTTAAAAACATTGCCGAAGGTGTTTCTTTGCTGTTTAGAGCAATTTCAAAACACTCGATTGTTTCTCTGGCATCAGCTGGGCGAAACACATTTAAATTTGGTACGCCACGCAGCATTGCTAAATGTTCAATTGGTTGGTGCGTTGGGCCGTCTTCGCCAAGGCCAATTGAGTCGTGAGTTAAAATGTAAATCACTTGCTGTTTCATCAAAGCGGCAAGGCGAATTGCGGGTTTCATGTAATCAGAAAACACCGCGAATGTTCCGCCAAATGGAATGAATTTACTGTGCAGCGCAAGGCCGTTCATAATCGCGCCCATGGCGTGTTCGCGCACGCCGTAGTGGATGTAGCGACCAGCGAAATTATTTTTTGAAATTGATTTTGTGTGCGAAGTTTTGGTTAAAACTGATTCGGTTAAATCTGCGGAACCGCCGATTAATTCTGACAATTCACCGGTTAAAAATTCTAAAGAAATTTGCGACGATTTGCGCGTTGCTTGGTTTGGCTTTTCGGCGAAAAGTTTTTCTTTGAATGCGGCAATTTTTTGCGCAAAATCTTGCGGCAATTCTTTGTTTAAAATGCGGGTTAATTCACCAGATTTTGACTTGTCTAATTTAGCAAATTTTTCTTCCCAATTTTTTCTAACCGCTGCAGATCTAGCGCCTGCTGCCAACCATTTTTCGTTTAAATCTTGCGGAATTTCAAAAGCGGCGTGCGGCCAATTTAATCCAGCGCGAACTTTGGCAATTTCGTCAGCGCCAAGTGGCGAGCCGTGACATTTTTCAGTGCCAGCTTTGCTTGGTGAGCCAAAGCCAATGGTGGTTTTGCAAGCAATCATTACTGGCTTGTCAGAAGTTTGTGCGGCGTTTAGAGCGCTGCGAATTTGCTCAAAATTGTGACCATCAATTTCAATTACATTCCAGTTGCAGGCTTCAAAACGCATTTTCATGTTTTCAGAAGTGGCAATTGAAGTGTGTCCGTCGATTGAAATTGAGTTGTCGTCCCAAAGCAAAACCAATTTGTTCAAGCCCAAGTGGCCGGCAACAGAAATTGCCTCTTGCGAAATGCCTTCCATCAAACAGCCATCACCCGCGATTACGTAAGTTTTGTGATTGATTAAATCTTCACCAATTCTTGCGGCTAGCATTCTTTCGCCAAGCGCCATTCCAACTGCATTGGCAAGGCCTTGGCCCAAAGGACCAGTTGTAGTTTCAATGCCAGCTAAATGACCAAATTCAGGATGTCCGGCGCATTTGGCGTGAAGTTGGCGAAAGTTTTTTAAGTCATCAATTGAGATGTCTTCATAGCCAGTAAGACACAACAGCGAGTAAAGCAGCATCGAGCCGTGTCCGGCAGATAAAATGAAGCGATCGCGATCTAACCAATTTGGTTTTTTTGCATCAAATTTTAAAAATTCGGTGAAGAGAATTGTGGCAACGTCAGCCATTCCCATTGGCATGCCTGGGTGCCCTGAATTAGCGCGCTCAACGCTATCAATTGATAAAAAGCGCACGCAATTTGCAAGGCTCAAAGCCGAATCGTTTTTGGTCATTTTTTGAAAAAGGGAGTGAGAAATGTTTGATTGCTTTTTTTAAGAAGCTCGCGGAAATTACGCGCGCTTTCCGAGAAAATCAACTTCCAAAATCCCCCAAATTTTTCTAGCTACAAATGCCAAAACTTATTCAGAAAATTAGAAATTCTGAAGGCGGCTACGTGCCCCTTTTTAGACTTTTACCAAACCTCGTCACACTAGCTAGCTTGTGTATTGCGCTCACCGCAATTCGCTATTCAAACCAAGGAAATTTCGCTGTAGCCTCAGCATTTTTGCTTTTTGCCGGCTTCATGGACGGTGTAGATGGAAGGCTGGCGCGCTTTTTTAATTCTAGTTCTGATTTTGGTGCGCAACTCGATTCACTTGTCGATTTCGTAAATTTTGGCGTCACTCCCGGATTTGTAATTTATGCTTGGGTTAATTCTTTTGGTGGCGCTTACGGCCTAGAATGGTCTTTGGTTTTATTCTTTGCGGTTTGCAGTGCTATCAGGCTTGCTCGTTTCAATGTTGACTTAACTCGCGAAGCTCCAAATCCAACTTTAGAAAAATATTTTTTTAAAGGAATTCCAGCTCCGGTAGGCGCTGCAATGGCAATGTTGCCAATGGTTTTAACTTACGAATTTGGTCACGGTTTTTATTCAAGCCCAGTTTTGGTTGTCACTTACGTGTCAGTTTTGGCGGTGTTGATGGCTAGTAGAATTCCAACAATTTCAATCAAAAAAATTCCGATCAAAAACGATTGTGCTTACGTTACTTTGTTAATTCTTGGTTCAATCATTATTGGGCTTTTAACCAAGCCTTGGTTCACTTTAGCGGTTATTGGTGTCACTTACGCAATTTCAATTCCGGTGACAATTTTTGCTTACGTAAAAATTGAATTAGCCGCTCGTAAAAAATAAAAAATTAATCTTCATGAAAAAGAAAATTCTAATTTTAAACGGCCCAAATTTGAATCTTTTGCACAAGCGCGACGCGTCAATTTATGGCGAAGCATCGCTTGAAAAAATTGAGCATGACTGTATTGGTCTTGCCCAAGAACTTAACTTAGAAGTTGAGTTGCGCCAATCAAACAGCGAAGGCGAAATTGTTAATTTCATTCAAGAAGCAATCGACAATGTTGA
Organism: Rickettsiales bacterium; assembly: GCA_017999675.1. Classification (GTDB taxonomy): domain Bacteria; phylum Pseudomonadota; class Alphaproteobacteria; order Rickettsiales; family UBA1997; genus UBA2645. Next base: position 35,361 of record JAGNLL010000008.1, on the reverse strand, counting down.
TGGCATTATCATTAACGCCGCCGCTTACACGCACACTTCTGTTGCCATTCGCGATGCTTTAGAAATTTTTCAGGGCCCAAAAATTGAGTTGCACATTTCTAACATTTTCAAACGCGAAGAATTTCGCCAAAATTCTTTTTTAAGCGATGTGGTTGACGCTGTAATTTCAGGCCTCGGAGTTGACGGCTATTCAATTTCGCTACTGGCAATGAACAACATGGTTAAGAATTAAAAACATGCTTCCTTTAAAAATTTCTGAAATTTCAAAATCCTTTACCCGACCAGTTTTGGACGCGGTTAGCTTTGATGTTAAGGCGAACGAGATCTTCGGCTTCATCGGTCTAAACGGCATGGGAAAAACAACTTTGATTAAAATTATTTTAGATCTTCTCGATCAAGATAATGGCGAAGTTGAAATTTTTGGTGTGTCACGCGTGTTGCCGCAAGCGCGCAAAAAAGTTTGCTACTTGCCAGAAAAATTTCAGCCCTCAGCACATTTGAAAGGCGAAGAATTTGTGAAGTTTGTTTTAGATTTTTACGGCAAAAAATATGACGCCAAAAAAGCCGAAGAAATTTGCAAAAACCTCGATTTACGCTTCGAAGTTTTGAAACAAAAAGTGACAAAATATTCTAAAGGCATGACGCAAAAACTTGGTCTTTTAGCGGTGTTTTTGTCGCAAGCCGAATTGGTAATTTTAGACGAGCCAATGAGCGGCCTAGATCCAAAAGCCCGCATCGCTTTAAAGCGCGAACTTTTGGCTTATAAAGCAGATGGCAAAACTGTGTTTTTCAGCTCACATATTTTATCTGACATGGACGAAATTTGCGATTCAATTGCAGTGCTAAATAACGCCAAAATAGTTTATCACGGCACGCCACAAGGCTTTAAAAACAAGCACGGGCAAGATAGTTTAGATAAGGCCTTCCTAAAAGAAATTGGAGTAAATTAATGACCGCACAAATCATCAATGGCAAAGAAATTGCCGCTACAATGAAGCAAGAAATTGCTGTTCAAATTGACGAAATTAAAAAGAAATTTGGTGTGACGCCAACCCTAGCTGTAATTCTTGTTGGCAACGATCCGGCAAGTGAAGTTTACGTGGGCAACAAAGAAAAAGCGGCGCACTTAGTTGGCATGAATTCAATTCAATTCAAACTTGCGGCCGACATTTCTGAATCTGAATTAATCAGCAAAATTAAAGACCTAAATGAAGACAAAAAAATTCACGGCATTTTGGTGCAATTACCCGTGCCAAAGCACATTAATCCGCGCAACGTAATTCACGCAATTGATCACCGCAAAGATGTTGACGGATTTAACGTAATTAACGTTGGAAAACTTTCGGTTGGTGACGTTGAAGGTGAAGACAAAGCCTCAATTCCTTGCACTCCGCTTGGCTGCGTGCATTTGCTAAAAGCAGCAAAAGGTCAAGATTTAGCTGGTTTAAAAACTTTGGTCATCGGCTCGTCAAACATCGTGGGCCGCCCATTAGCAAGGCTTTTAATGCTTGAAAGCTGCACCGTGACAATTGCCAATCGCTCAACCAAAAATTTAAAAGCCGAGTGCTTGCAAGCCGATGTAATTATTTCTGCAGCAGGCGTGCCAAACCTAATCACTGCCGACATGGTAAAAGAAGGTGCGATCATTATTGACGTTGGCATTAACAGAGTTGCTGGCGAAAACGGCAAAACAAAATTAGTTGGCGACGTTGATTTTGAAGGCGTAAAAAATGTCGCTTCTGCAATCACTCCAGTGCCGGGTGGAGTAGGGCCGATGACAATTTCCTACCTGCTTAAAAACACTCTCGACTGCTGTCTAAAAATTATTAACTAATCTCTCTACTAACCCCAAACTTTAAGGAAAAACCAATGTCAGACGAAGTAACTAACCTAATTAATCAAGCAAAAGACCAAGCTAGAAAAGAGGGCTTGAAAAACTTTTTCGCCCAAAATGCCAAAATCTTAGCGCGCCTTTCATTTGCGGTGCTTCTTGCGGTTGTTATTGTGCTTATTTTTCACTCTGTTCAAAGCTCGCGTCAGGCAAAATATTCGGCAATTTTTCATCAAGCTTTAATCTACCAGCAAGTTGGTGACGAAGCTAAGGCAAAAGAAGAATTGCAAAAAATTTACAATACAAAATCTGCGCCAAGTGGCGTTAGATCTTTGGCATCACTTCGTTTGGCGGCAATTCATTTTAATCAAGGTGACGTTGCTGAAGCGAATAAAATTTACAGAGAAGTAAGTGAGTGCAGCTCTTGCGACAGATACGTTAGAGACCTTGCTGGGCTTCTTTTGGTAAAAAGCTGGATGGCTGATGAATCTGAAGTTAACAAAGAAGATGTTGTGGCTCGCGTTGAAAAAATCGAAAATTCTAACAAGGTTTTAAAATATTACATTTCAGAGCAGCGCGCTTTTCTTGAGGCTTTAAAAGGCAATTTAGATAAATCTCACCAAATTCTTGAAGTGATTGTAAAAAGTGCCGACGCCCCACAATCCTTGAAAGAAAAGGCTAAAGACGGCATACAAATTTTAATTTCAAAAGGCTTTGAAGAAAAAATTGCTGAAGCCGCAGAAGCTGAAGAAGAAAAATCTGAAGAAAAAAAATAAATGAAAAAATCAGCGCCGCTTCTTTTTTTAGTTGCAACTCTCTCAATTTTTTCTTGTTCAAAAGACGCTGATTACGACAAAGAAAAAGCAATCTCAGCCTTTACCGCAATTGATGCGGTAAGGGTTGATGAGCTTTTAGAAAAAGTTGAAATCAAAATTCCTACGCAGCAAAAGAATCTCACTTGGTCTGGCTCGTCTAGTTCGCAAAATCAGCAAATCGAAAACTTCGAAAAAAACTTCGCCATTGGCAGCTGGTCAAAAAAAATCTCCTTCGACAAATCATCTAAAACTTGGTCATTTTACAGCGGCACGCGTGATGATCGTTTTGTGTTTTCGCCAATCATTAAAGACCAAAAAGTTTTCATTCTAAATAGCGGCGGCACGCTTATTTCTTACGATCTTAAGGCTGACAAAAAAATTTGGAAAACACGAATTTTTCACCGCCAATATTTAAAAAATTATCAAACGCCAAAAATTGGCTATTCAAACGGCAAAATTTTTGCCATTGCCGGCATCAATAAAATTGCTGCGGTGGATGAAGCGGATGGAAAAATTTTGTGGTCAAAAGACATCTCGGCAATTCCGGTTTCTTCCCCTGTTGTTGACGGCGAATTAGTTTACGTGACAACCAACGACAACAAACTTTACGCCTTCAATGTTAACGACGGCGAGCTGCAATGGACGCAGTCTGGCATCCTTCGTGCCACTGCAATTTTTGGTGCGGCAGATCCGGTAATTTACAAAAATTTGGTAATTGTTTCTTACTCATCGGGCGAGGTTTACGCGGTGAATAAAAAAACCGGCGAAGCAATGTGGTCGCAAAATTTAAACATTAGCAAAGCGACAAATTCTGATTTTTATTTAAACGATGTTGATGCCACGCCAGTTGTAAAAGACGACGTGATCTACGCCATTGGTAATGGCGGCTTGATGATGGCAATGAAAGTGAAAGACGGAAACTACCTGTGGAAAAAAGAAATCGCCGGAATTGTCGATTTTTGGCTGGCGGGAGATTTTTTATTTGTGATTAACAACGACAATAAATTGCTTTCGGTGAGCAAAAAAACCGGCGGCATTAAATGGATTTTGCAACTGCCGAATCTGAAAAAAGAAAACAAACCACAAACAAAAATTCTCTACAGCGGAGTGGTTATGGCGGGGGATAAATTGTTGATTGCTGAATCTGACGGTAAGCTTTTGGTGGTGAATCCAATCACAGTTAAAATTGAAAAAACTTACTCAATTGGCAAAAAAATTTCCCACACTCCGGTGGTGGTAAATGGCAAAATTTATTTTTACGTAATTGGAAAATTCTTAATCGATTTGATCGAGATCGAGTAATTTTTACATTAAAAAACCTCACTTTTAACCGTCATTGCGAGCGAAGCGTGGCAATCCATCTCGGTAATCACAGATGGATTGCCACGCTTCGCTCGCAATGACGGTTAAAGTAAAATTCTTCTCAAAAAAAATGACAGCAATCAAACTTCCCGAAAAATACGACGCTAAAACTCGCGAAAAATTTTGGCAAAATCATTGGGCCGAAAAAAAGATTTTCGCTTGGAAAAATGATTTACCAAAAGCGCAAACTTTTGTAATCGACACGCCACCCCCAACAGTTTCAGGCCTTCTTCACATGGGCCACGTTTTTTCTTACACTCAAGCCGACTTCGTTGCGCGTTTCCAACGCATGTCTGGCAAAGACGTTTTCTACCCAATGGGTTTCGACGATAACGGTCTGCCGACAGAACGTTTAGTTGAAAAAATTATCGAAAAAAAAGCCGGAGTTTTTGAAAGCGAAAATGGCCGCGGATCTTTTGTTGCGAAGTGCCGCGAGGTTGTGGATGAAGCAGAAAAAGAGTTTGAAATTCTTTTTAACTCAATCGCTTTGTCAGTTGATTGGGACCAGAAATACCAAACGATTTCACCGGAATCACAAAAAATTTCTCAAGCCTCTTTCGTGGATCTTCACAATAAAAAATTAGTAGAAAAAAAATTCGAACCAGTTTTCTGGGACATCTCTGACCGCACCGCTCTAGCGCAAGCCGACTTGATCGACAAAGAAGTTGAAGGCGTGATGAATGAGATCGAGTTTGAAATTGAAGGCTCATCAGAAAAAATCGTAATCATGACAACTCGCCCCGAGTTGCTTCCTGCTTGCGTTGCGGTGATGGTTCATCCTGAAGATGGGCGCTACAAAAAATTTCACGGACAAAATGCCATCACGCCACTTTTTGGCGTGAAGGTGAAAATTATTGCTGACGATTTGGTTCAGTTAGACAAAGGAACTGGCGCCGTAATGTGCTGTACCTTTGGGGATGAAACCGACATTCGCTGGTGGAAGAAGCACAATTTGGATTTGCGTGTTATTATTAGCGAAGATGGAAGAACTGACTGGCAAGCTTTGTGTCGTATATCTCAAGATTTTCCTAATGCATTTGAAGCGATCAAAAATTTTCACGGTCCTGAAGAAAAAGGTCGTACAATAAAGCAAGCTAAAGACTCCGTTATTGAATCCCTTAAAGAACAAAATTTATTGCTTAAGCAAGAAACAATTAAGCGCGCTGTAAAATGTGCTGAGCGCTCGGGCGTGCCGATTGAAATTCTGGTGGTGCCACAGTGGTTTGTTAAGATTCTTGATAAAAAAGAATTGCTCAAAGCCAAAGCTAGCGAGTGCAATTGGTTTCCAGAATACATGAAGGTTCGTATTGATCAGTGGATTGATGGTTTGCAATGGGATTGGTGTATTTCACGTCAACGTTTTTTCGGCGTAAAATTTCCAGTGTGGTATGTAAAAAAACCTCATGATCCAGGTTTTGGAGAGCCTGTAGTCGCCGACATAGATCAGTTGCCAGTTGATCCGCTACAGTCTCCTCCCAAAGGTTATGAGAATTATAAATTAGTTATTCAGAGCGGAAAATTTTATCATTATACTGCAACAAAAGATGGTCAGGAATATTCGATTACTCCTGAAACCGACATCATGGACACTTGGGCTACTTCTTCAATTTCTCCGCAGCTTTCTTCAAAAGGAATTTCTTCAGAAATTTCTTTCGACAAACAGCGTCACGAAAAACTTTTCCCTGCCGATCTTCGTCCGCAAGCGCACGAAATTATTCGTACTTGGGCTTTCTACACTTTGGTAAAATCAACGCTGCACCAAAACTCAATTCCTTGGAAAAACCTGATGATTTCAGGCTGGTGCTTGGCTGCGGACAAAACCAAAATGAGTAAATCAAAAGGAAATATCGTCACGCCAACTTCGTTAATTGAAGAAAAGGGTTCGGATATTGTGCGTTATTGGGCTTCAACTTCGCACTTAGGAGCTGACACCGCTTACTCAGAAGAAGTGTTTAAAATTGGTCAAAAACTAATCACAAAACTTTTCAACGCAGCAAAATTTGCTTCGATGAATTTTGCGATTTTGGATGAAAATACCAAACAAGAAAACATCACCGAAGCCGCAGATTTGTGGATTCTAAGCCGTTTGCAACAAACTGTAAAACGCGCTACCGAAGAGTTTGAAAAATTCGAATATGCTCGCGCGCGTGAGGCAATTGAAGAATTTTTCTGGCGCGATTTTTGCGACAATTATTTAGAAATTTGCAAAGTTAGATCTTACGGCCTTGCAGCGGAAAAGCTTGCTGGTGTTGAGTTGAATGACTCTCAAAAAACAGAAATTTTAGCCAAACAACAAAGCTCAATTTTAACTTTGAAAATTTGCCTAAACACTTTGCTAAAAGTTTTTGCACCTTTCATTCCACACATTTGCGACGAAATTTATTCAGCAATTTTTGCCGAAGAGTTTGAAAAAGTTGGCTCAATCAACGCTCGCGGAAATTGGCCAAAATTGGGTGACGAATTTTTTAATTCTAAATTCTTTGAAATGGGCGAAGCCGCTCTAGCCGTGATTTTTGAAGTACGTAAGTTTAAGTCTGAACAAAATATTTCGATGAAAACTACGGTGAAAAAAATTGTGGTGAACTCAGAAAAAGATTTAAGCGCGATTGCGTCAGATTTGAAAAATGTTTGTAACGCTGAGGAAGTTGAGTTTGTGAAAGAGGGAAAAATTGTTGAGGTGGTGTTGTAGTTTTTTTCGAAAGAGGCGATCGAGTGTGCGAATAACCACCCCAACCCCTCCTTCAAAAGGAGGGGCTTTCCACCGAGATCGTACTAAAGCCCCTCCTTTTGAAGGAGGGGTTGGGGTGGTTATTCTCGAAACTCGATCTAAAATTTTTACCAAATCCAAATGCACAAACAAATAATCGATCACGAGCCAGTCTCGCAAAGCAAGCAACAAGCCGCAAAAAAAAGCACGCTAGTTTCAGTTGTAATCAACATCGCACTTGCCACGGCGCAAATTTTTGTGGGAATTTTTTCAGGTTCTAGCGGGCTTGTGGCTGACGGTGTTCACTCTCTTTCTGATTTATTTTCTGACTTTGTGGTGCTCTTTGCCAATCACCACAGCAGCAAAGAAGCCGACGACGATCATCACTACGGCCATCAACGCTTTGAAACTGCGGCCTCACTTTTTGTTGGTTTGTCACTTCTTGGGCTTGGTGTTGCAATGATTTGGAGTGCGGCACACAAAATTATTTATCCAACTACTGCAGCAACAATTCAAATTCACGCCTTGTGGGTGGCTCTTGTGGCGCTTGTGACAAAAGAAATTTTATTTCGCTACATGATTGCGGTTGCCACAAAAGTGCGCTCTTCAATGTTGGTGGCAAATGCTTGGCACGCGCGCTCTGATGCTGCTTCGTCATTTGTGGTGGCGGTTGGTATTGTTGGGGCTTTGATGGGTTATCCGGTGTTAGATTTAATCGGTGCTTTGGTTGTTGGTTTAGTAATTGCCAAAACTGGATTTGAATTTTCTTGGGACGCCTTGCACGATTTAATGGATCGCGCTGCATCCGAAGAAGACTCTGAAAAAGTGCGCCAAATAATAATTGCCGCGCCAAAAGTTTTAGGTTGTCACGATTTGCGCACCCGCAAAATGGGCGACATGATTTTTGTCGACGTGCACATTGAAGTTGATGGCTCAATGACGGTGAGGGAAGGGCACGACATTGCAGCCGAAGTTAGAAGTCGCGTAATCGCACAGTTGCCGGTGCTCGACATGATGATTCACATTGATCCGGTTTAGAATTTTTTAAGCAAACGCAACCTTTTTAAGTTGCAAATCGAATTGTGCGCACCGTGCGCACAATTGCATTTTGACCAGTGTTTTCGCGGGTCTTCAAAATTTAACAAACAAAATAACTCTTAACAAAATATGAAAAAAATCAAACTAGCCGCGATTGCAATTCTTGCTTTCACAATTTCAAGCAAGACTGTTTTTGCTGAAGAAAATAAATACAACATTGAGCCAACTCACACCAGCGTTGTTTGGTTTGTTAACCACTTCGGATTTTCAAATCCGTCAGGAAAATTTTCTGAAATTGAAGGTACAATTACTTTTGACGAAAAGGCTCCAGCTAAGTCTGCGGTTGATGTGACCATTAAAATGTCTGGCCTTTACACCGGTCTTAAAAATTTTGAAGAACACTTAAAAAGTGACGATTTTTTCAACGTTAAAAAATTTGCTACGGCAAAATTTGTTAGCAAAAAAGTGACCGTCACCGGAAAAAACACTGCTAAAATTGAAGGTGATTTAACTTTGGTTGGTGTCACTAAACCAGTGACATTGAAAGCTAAATTTAACAAAGCTGGCATTAACCCAATTAACCAAAAACAAACGGTGGGATTCAGCGCAACTGCGGTGATTACTCGTTCAGAATTTGGTATTGATTACGCTGTGCCAAGCGTTTCAGACCAAGTTGAATTAAGAATTGAGATTGAGGCGAATCGCTAGTTCATTTGCTGTTGATCAAACCGCCCCCGACCCCTCCTTATCCAAGGAGGGGAGCGGATCTCGGTTTAACTCCCCTCCTTGAAAAGGAGGGGAGTTAAACCGAAATCGTACTAAAGCCCCTCCTTTTCAAGGAGGGGTGGGGGTGGTTATTCGCACACTCGATTTATAAATTAAAAATTCTCCAATCCAAAATGATCCTCCTCGCCTTCATCTCAATGTCTCTCGCTTGGAGCTTCAGCTGGTTCGCCATGAAGCTGCAAGTTGACTCGCTCGTGCCTCCAGAGCTTTCGGTATTTTACCGTTTTGCTTTCACCTCGCTTCTAATGTTTGCACTTTGCTTTTTTGCTAAACAAAGAACTTGGCTGCGCCGCAAAGAAATAAATTTTTTCCTTTTCATTGGCCTGACCAATTTTTTTCTAAATTTTGTAATTGGTTATTTCGCCGTGCACTACATTCCAAGCGGCGTCATTGCTACAATATTTAGCCTTTCAATCATTACTTCCGAAATCATTTCTAGCTTTGTTGACCGCAGAAAAATCGAAAAAAAAGTGATTGTCAGCAGCGTGCTTGGCGTGATTGGTTTAATGATTTTTATTTTGCCAACAATTCACTTCGGCGAAAAAGCCGACGCGATTAAAACCTTAACTGGCATTGGAATGTCGCTGGTAATGATGCTGGTTTTTTCGGCTGGCTCAGTTGCGGTTGGCAAAAATCGTCAAGTTAATGGCACGCCACTTTACACCTCAATTGCCTTTGGATCGGCCTTTGGCAGCTTGTATTTACTGCTTTTTAATTTGCTGCGAGGCAATGAATTTATTTTTGATTCTTCGGCAAAATATTTGTGGTCCTTTGCTTACCTTGTGGTTGTGGCATCAGTTGTGGCCTTCATCTGCTTGTTTTATCTCATTCAGCATGTGGGAAGTACGCGCGCTAATTACACGGCTTTAGTTTATCCGGTAATCGCGCTAATTACTTCGGCTTTGTTGGAAAATTTTGAGTTTAAAATTTTAAGTGTTGTGGGCTTGGTGATGATTTTACTGGCAATTGCAATTGAGTTTGCGCCTAGTGGGAAAAAATATCTCCGGCGCTAAAGCCTTGTAAATCAAGCTTCACGCGGGTTGGTAAAAATTTTAGGCAGGCGTCGAAAATTTCTTTTCTGTTTTCGCGAGCTAACATTTCGTCCAAGCGAACTTTCAATTTGTGCAAATGTAAAACGTCAGAAGCGGCGTAATCGATTTGTTTTTCAGTGATTACAGAATTTCCCCAGTCAGAAGATTGCTGTTTTTTAGACAGATCAATTCCCAAAATTTCGTCACACAAAGATTTTAATCCGTGAGCGTCGGTGTAGGTGCGAACCAAGCGTGAAGCAATTTTGGTGCAGTAAATATTTTTCACTTCCACCTTTAAATAATGCTGCAAAGCGGCGAGGTCAAAACGCGCGAAGTGGAAGATTTTTTCAATTTTTTCGTCAGCTAAAATTTTGCTTAAGTTAGGTGCGTTGTAGTTGCCTTGCTCAAATTGCACGAGGTGCGCGTCGCCATTGCCGTCAGAAATTTGGATGAGGCACAGGCGGTCGCGAATGATGTTAAGGCCCATGGTTTCTGAGTCGATGGCAATTGAGCCTGTGAATTTTACGTCGGCGGGAAGATCGTTTTTGTGTAGGAAGTTTGTCATTTTGTTTTTTAAATTGAGTGTGTGATTCAAACCACCCCCAGCCCCTCCTTATCCAAGGAGGGGAGTTAAACCGAGATCTGCTCCCCTCCTTGGATAAGGAGGGGCTGGGGGTGGTTTGACCTTTCTAGTGTGAAATTCGCTACTTCGTAAATCTCTCCAAAAACTCGTCAGTCACCTGCGGCAGCGCCGAGTTAATCTCAACCATCTCATCCATCTTGCCGTTGCAGTGCAAAACTAAATCGCACCCGGCGGCTAAAATTGCTTTTGATTTTTCAAAGAAACTGCCTTGCAACGCCTTCATCGAAACGTCGTCACTCATTAAAATATTTTTAAAGCCTATCGTCTCGCGAATTAATTTAATCGCGCTGGGTGAAGTTGTAGCGCAGTTAATTTTGTCAATTGCGGTGAACAAAATGTGTGCCGTCATTGCAAATTTTTGGTCACGTAGTTTTTCGAAAGTGACAAAATCGGTTTTGCGTAATTCATCCAAAGAGCAGTCAACAATCGGCAATTCTAAATGGCTGTCTGACGTGCCGCGGCCGTGGCCGGGGATGTGTTTAATTACTGGGTAAACTCCCTCACTTAAAAGCCCCTCGCAAACTTTTTGGCCTAAATCGGCAACTTGCAAAGCGTCTTTACCGTAGGCGCGGTCACCAATTACTTGGTGAGTTTTTTCGGTGAGAATGTCGAGTACTGGTGCGCAATCTACGTTGAAACCAACTTCAACTAATTCGCGGGCGATTTCTTGAAAATTTTTGAAAAGTTCTTCGCGAGCTTGCGCCGGATTTTGTTGGTAGAGATCAGCGAAATATTGCCCAGTTGGGTAAGTTTTCCACTCAGGTGATCTAAGGCGCGCAACCCTGCCACCTTCTTGATCAACCAACATTAAAACTTCGCCGTTCATTAATTCGCGAAGTGAGTCGGTAAGTTTTTTTACTTGGGTTTTATTTTCGACATTACGCGCAAAAAGAATAAATCCGAGTGCGCCATTTTTAGAGAAAAAATATTTTTCTTCGTCAGTGAGGGTAGTGCCAGCAACGCCGTAAATTACAGGCTTTGAGGCATTTTTATTTTGTGCAATTTTGTGAAGCAGAGACATTGAAAATTACAAAACTCCCTTAGTTGAATTAATCGCATCCTTCTTTCTTTCGTCAATTGTAATTGCTTGGCGAAGTGCGCGGGCTAAGGCTTTAAAGCATGACTCAATGATGTGGTGGTTGTTCATTCCGTAGAGATTTTCAATGTGCAAGTTGCAGCCAACAGATTGCGCAAAAGCAAAAAACCATTCGCGGAAAAGCTCAGAGTCCATTTCGCCAACTTTGTCGCGTTTGAATTCGCAGTTAAAAATTGGGTAAGCGCGGCCCGACAAATCGATTACGGCGCGAGTTAGGGTTTCGTCCATTGGAATGTAAGAATGACCAAAACGCGTAATGCCTTTTTTGTCGCCTAAAGCTTGTTTAATTGCTTCGCCAACTGCGAGTGCTGAATCTTCAGTGGTGTGGTGAAAGTCAATGTGCAGGTCGCCTTTAACTTCGAGAGAAATGTCGATTAAGCTGTGGTGTGAAAGCTGCTCAACCATGTGGTTCAAAAAACCAATGCCGGTATTTACTTTGAATTGACCGGTGCCGTCGAGATTAACTTCAACTTTGATTGCGGTTTCTTTGGTGTTGCGTTCGATTTTTGCTGTGCGCATTTGAGATTTTCTATTTGAAATTCGTATTGTTGCTGGATGGGGTTTGTAACCCCGTCCACATGTTCATTTCTTTTTCTAAGAGCGTTTTAAATGAAAGTTAGGACGGGATTACAAATCCCGTCCTGCGTCCAAGGAATTCTGTATTAAATTACTTCAAATTCGCCGCAACAAAATCCCAATTCACAAGGTGATTTAGAAAAGTGTCAATGTAGCTAGGGCGAGCATTTTGAAAGTCTAAATAGTAAGCATGTTCCCAAACATCCATTGTCATCAAAGGCTTAGCGTTTGAGGTTAGTGGAGTTTCAGCATTGCCAGTTTTAGTCACTTTCAATTTTCCGTCTTCCAAAACTAACCAAGCCCAGCCTGATCCAAATTGAGTTGCGCCGGCATTTTTAAATTCAGCAACAAAGTTTTCGTAAGAGCCAAAATCACTTTCAATTTTAGCTAAAACCGCGCCAGTTGGCTTGCCGCCGCCGTTTGGTTTCATTGAGTTCCAGTAAAAAGTGTGGTTCCACACTTGCGCAGAATTGTTGAAAATTCCGGCTTTGGTTTTGTCGGCGTGAGAAATTTTAATGATTTCTTCAAGCGATTTTCCTTCAAGTTCAGTGCCAGCAATTAAGTTGTTCAAGTTAGTCACGTAAGCTTGGTGGTGCTTGCCGTAGTGAAAATTAATGGTGTTTTCAGAGATGTGTGGAGCTAAAGCAGTTTTAGCGTAAGGCAAGTTTGGTAATTCAATTTTTTGCATTTTTTCTCCAAGTTTTTGAGGTTGAAAGTAAAGGTTTTGCGCAAATTTTAACTTACAGGAAGCGAGCAAAAAAGTGGCAGAAAGTAAGCTGTTTTTAATGAAGTTTCTTTTTGACATTTGCATGGCTGACAACCTAATTTGCGCGCTTTCTCGAGTCAATTATTCAATTAAAAAAAATGCCAAAAATTTCTGCCGTAATTGTGGCGCACAATGAAGAAAAAAAAATTGCCGATTGTTTAAAAAGCTTAAGTTTTGCTGACGAAATTGTGGTGGTGTTAGACAAATGCACCGACGGCACCAAAGAAATTGTACAAAAATTTACCGACAAAATTATTGAAGGCTCGTGGCGAATTGAAGGGGCGCGCCGCAACGTGGCACTTGGTGCTGCAACGCACGATTGGATTTTAGAAGCTGACTGCGACGAAAGATTTTCTGCTGAACTCGCCGCTGAAATTTTAGAAATTACCAAAAATTCCGTACCTTGCGCAGCTCGCGTGACGATTGCAAATTTTGTTGGAACGCGTGAGGTAAAATTTGGTTGGCTTAGAACTGTAGCGCCTTTGGATCGTGAAATTTTAACTTTTAGGGGTGCAAAAAAATACCACGAAGACCGCGAAATTCACCCAACTTACGATTTAAAAGCTGAAGTAAAAATTTTAAAAAACCCACTGACGCATTTAATGGACGACGACATTGCCGACACACTAAACCGCTTCAACCGCTACACCAACTGGCGCGCTAACGACATGCGTGCGAAGGGCAAAATTAAAGGCGGGTTTTTCAAAAGTGTGCTCGATTTTAAGTTGCGATTTTTCAAAGCTTTTGTGGTGAAAAAAGGTTACAAAGAAGGTGCGTTGGGTTTTTTAATTGCGGTGCTCGCGGGCTTGTATCCGCTAGTTTCTTACTTGAAAGCTAGGGAGAGCAAATAAATGAAAATCGTAAACATTATTCTCACCTCACAAAATGGTGGCGCCGAGCAGGCGTTTCTTGATTATTCAAGCGCACTAAAAAATTTAGGCCACGAGGTTGTGGCAATTTTAAAGGCTGACGCGCCTTACGCAGCTGAGGTTGAAAAGCTTGGAATCACCGTCAAAAAAATTGAAAATAAATTTGGCTACTACGATTTTTTTGCAGTTCAAAATATTAAAAAAATTTTACAAGAAACCGCCGCCGACCTTGTGGTTTCGCACATCAGCCGCGCCACAGTTTTAACGCGCAAGGCGGTGAAAAAAATCAAAAACAAAAAAGTTTTTCAAATTGCCGTAAATCACAGTGGCAATGTAAAGCGCTCAATTGGCGCAGATATTGTGCTTTCGGTTAATCAGAGAATTTTTTTCGACACGGTTGAAAAAGGACAAAATGCTGAGCGCAGTTTTGTAATTCCCAATGCAATTGATTTAAGCGACGTGCTTGAAGCCTCACCACAAGCTAGTTTGCAGACAAAAGAAAAAATCACAATTGGCACAATCGGCAGGCTCGACAGAAGCAAAGGTTTTGATTACGCGATTAAATCTTTGAAAAATTTAGAAAAAATTTCTGACAAAAATTTCGTTTTAAAAATTGCGGGAGACGGCTACTACGAGCCGGTTTTACGCAATTTGGTGAAGGAGTTGGGTTTAGAAGAAAAAGTTGAGTTTTTGGGTTGGATTAAAAACAAAAAAGAGTTTTTTAACTCAATTGACATTTTCTGCCTGCCTTCAAAAAACGAACCATTTGGCATTGTGATCCTTGAAGCAATGAAGTTTGCCAAGCCAATAATTTCAACGGATGCGGATGGTCCGAGGGAAATTTTAACTCACGAAAAAGACGCGTTAATGGTGGCGTTGGAGCCGCAGACAAATACGGAAGAGCGCATTGCCAGTGCAGTTGTGCGAATGGTGAATGAACCTGAGTTAATGAATGAGCTGGTGAAAAATGCGGCGCTGAAGTTGCGGGAGAGGTATTCTTACAAGGCGCTGGAGAAGAGGCTGGGGGAGATTGTGGGGAAGGTTGGTTAAATTTTTAGTTCGAGTTTGCGAATAACCACCCCAACCCCTCCTTGAAAAGGAGGGGCTTTTCCTCCGAATGCGGTCTAAAGCCCCTCCTTTTCAAGGAGGGGTTGGGGTGGTTATTCGCAAACTCGAATTGTCAGTTTAAGAAACCCTAAACCACAACAAAAAATCCCAATTTTGAGCTACGTAGCTCAAAATTCAGAAAATGCCTCTAAAACCAATCACGCCAAGCCTCAAAGCCACCTCAAAATTACGACCAATTTAGCCCAATTTTCACATCCACGGCAAGTGGAACATCCAAATTCGCTGCCGCTTCCATTTCCTTTTTCAAAATTTTTGTCGCGATTTCAAATTCGTCTTTTGGTGCTTCAACGATTAGTTCGTCGTGAATTTGTAAAATCATTTTTGAGCGCAACTTTTCTTCCGCAAATTTTTTACTTACACGAATCATTGCCTTTTTAATCACGTCAGCGGCGCTGCCTTGAATTGGCGCGTTAATCGCCAGGCGCTCGGCTTCGTTGCGAATAATTGGGTTCTTGTTGTTGATTTGGTTAATGAAACATTTGCGCCCCGAAAAAGTTTGCACAAAGCCCTGCTCACGCGCCAGTTCAATGGTGTTTTTCATGTAGGCGTCAATTCCGGGGTAGGCGGTTAGGTAAGACCTAATGTACTCCGCAGCATCTTGGCGCGAAATGTCGAGTTGGCGCGCAAGGCCGAAAGCACTGATTCCGTAGATGATTCCAAAATTAATCGCTTTGGCTTTTGAGCGCGTGGCGTCGTCAATTTCATTTTCTGGAATTCCAAAAACTTGTGACGCGGTAATGCGGTGAATGTCTTTTTCGTCTTTAAACGCCGCAATCAAATTGTCGATTTTTGCTACGTGCGCAATTACGCGTAATTCAATTTGCGAGTAGTCGGCAGAAATTAAAAAATGGTCTTTTTCGCAAATAAAACTCTCGCGAATTTTTTGTCCTTCCAAACTTTTGATTGGAATATTTTGTAGGTTGGGGTGGCTAGAGCTGAGCCTGCCGGTAATAGTTGAGGTGGTTGAAAAATGGGTGTGAACTCGAGCAGTTTCTGGGTTTATTTCTTTTGGCAAAGCGTCGGTGTAAGTATTTTTTAATTTCGAAAATTTGCGAAAATCTAAAATTTTTCTGGCAATTGGATGCCCCAATTCTTCTAGCTCTTCAAGCACGCCAACGCCGGTTGAAAGCGCTCCGGTTTTTTTCGATTTTTTTGACGAATCGAGTCCAAGTTTTTCAAACAAAATTTCGCCAAGTTGTTTGGGTGAGGCAATGTTAAATTCTTGGCCGGCGAGCGCGTAAATTTCGGTGCTTAAATCAGCAATTTTTTTGCCAAATTCGAGAGAGAGTTGGCGCAGTTTTTCAACGTCAATTTTAATGCCGTCTGTTTCGATTTGAGCTAGAATTTGTAGGAGCGGCTTCTCGTAAGAATTGTAGGCTTGAGAAAGTTTTTCGCTGAAAATTTTCGGCGCAAAAATTTTGTAAAGTTGTGCAATTGCAAAATTTCTGAAGGCGAAAAATTCGGCTTTTTTTTGCGGCTCTACTGAAAAATCTGGTTCGCGATTTTTGTCGAGTTCGGCGAAAAATTTCGCAAATCCAAGTTCTTCAATATTTTCGTTGAGGTTGAAGTTGATTAGCTCGCGCAGGTCATTTTTGGTGGAAGAAGTTAGTAGGTGATTGATTAGTGAAACGTCTTCGAAGGAGTTGGTTGGCGCAATTTTTAGAAAACTTTTAGCGTCGAAAAAAACTTTTTTGATTGAGTCGTCTTCTAAAATTGTTTTTAGAATTTCTAGTCCAAAGCCTTGTGTTTTAGGCATTTGAGAGGCTGCTTCATTAAAGCTGAATAAGTCGAGGGTTTGGTGTGAAGGAGTGGGTTTTTTGGAAAGCTCCGCTTCAAAATAAAAAATTTCTGTTGGTGATTCGTCGGGTTTGTTGGTTGAAATTGTGAAGAAATTTTGGTTGAAATCGATTGTGGCAATTGAGTTTTGAGAGGCTTCTTTGTTAAGGCGGGCGATTGTTTCTTGGGAAGAAATTTCTGTTAATTTTAGTTGAGAAAAACTTTGTGCAGGGCGCTCTGCGGCAAGCGGTGGGTGAGAAACCTCAATTGAGTGATTTTGAGATGTATTTACAACTACGTCTGCAATTCCGAATTCTTTTTTTACTCGCGTCACTAGCGACCTAAAGCCTTGGTGTTCAAGGAACGAAATCAATTTGTGGGGTTCGAGACTTTGAATTTTTAAATCGTCTAAACTAATTCCAAGCTCAACATCTTCTTTTAACGCGGCCAAAACTTTTGAGAGTTTGGCTTTTTCTTCGCCTTCGCGCAAAAGCTCGCGACGCTTGTCTTGTTTGATTTTGTCGAGGTTGAGAAAAATATTTTCTAGCGTGCCAAATTCGTTGATTAACTCTGCGGCGGTTTTGGGGCCAATGCCGCGAACGCCGGGAATATTGTCGGAAGAATCACCCATTAAAGACAAAATATCTAAAACTTGTAGCGGTTCGACGAAGAATTTTTCTTTTACTTCGGCAATTCCAATGAAGCGGTTTTTCATTGAGTCGTACATGAAAGTGCTCTCGTTTACTAGCTGCATTAGGTCTTTGTCGGACGAAACAATTAGCACTTCAAAGCCTTCTAACTCAGCTTTTTTGGTGATTGTGGCAATGATGTCGTCGGCTTCGAAGCCGGTTTTTTCAAGGATTGCCAAGTTTAGCGATTCAGCACTTTCGCGCACGATTGGAAATTGTGGAATTAGCTCTTCAGGGCAGGGCGGGCGATTGGCTTTGTAGGCTGGGTAAATTTCGTTGCGAAAAGTTTTTGAGCCAGAATCAAACACAACAGCGGCGTGGGTGACGTGCAGTTGCGCCAGCAATTTAATTAGCATGTTGGTGAAACCGTAAACCGCACCAACTGGCGTGCCGTCTGGTCTAGTGAGTGGTGGCAAAGAGTGAAAGGCGCGAAAGACAAACCCGTAGCCGTCGATTAGGGCGATTTTTTTTGTCATAAATTTGAGTCAGAATTGTTAAGAATTCTCGCAACTTAAATGCTTTGTTTTTAAAAAATATTTTTGATTTCCCCCCCCAAACTTCTTTTTGAAAAAAAAATATGTACCGCCTTTACCAACACGTTATTTGTCCGTTTTCGCGCAAAATCAGAGTGCATTTGGCTGCGAAGGAAATTGGTTTTGAAATGATCCAAGAAAATTTCTGGGAAAGGCGCAAAGAATTTATTGCAATGAACCCTGCAGGCACGTTGCCGGTGCTTTTTGACAACAGCAATGCTGCCGTGGTTGCGGGTAGTTCAGTGATTGTTGAATACATTGAAGACAAACATCCAGAAAGCAGAAATTTTTTAGGTGAGTTGTTGGCTGAGCGCGCCGAAGTGCGTCGTTTGCAAAGTTGGTTTGACGACAAATTTTACCACGAAGTGAGTAAGCACGTTTTGAATGAGCGTTTTTACAATCGTTATTTGCCGGGAGTTAACGCGCCAAATTCTGAAGTTTTGCGTGTTGCGCGCCGTAATTTGAATATTCATTTAAGCTACATTGAATATTTGCTTGAGACTAGAAAATACCTAGCTGGCGACCATATTTCCGTTGCTGACTTTGCTGCCGCGGCACAAATTTCGGTGCTCGATTATTTTGGCGACATCAACTGGCACCACTATTTACCGGCGAAAGATTGGTACAGTTTAATTAAGTCGCACAAAATTTTTGGTGAAATTTTGAAAGATCGTTTGCCGAACGTGAACCCACCTGAATGGTATTCTAAATTAGATTTTTAAAAAAATGATCGAGCTTGACGAAGGCGCTGCGCGAGCGTTTCTAGCAAAAAATAAAATTGCAGATTGTGAAATTAGAAAAGTTGCGGGCGATGCTTCTTTTCGTTCTTACTACCGAATTATTTTTGGCGACCAAACTTACATTTTAATGTTTGCGCCACCATCTCACGAAGACGTAAAGCCTTTTGTAAAAATTGCTGAATTTTTGGTTTCACAAAATTTTTCGGCGCCAAAAATTTTTGCACGTGATGACGAGTTTGGATTTTTGTTGTTAGAAGATTTTGGTGACGACACCTACGGAAGAATTTTAGCGCGCGACGCGGCGCAAGAATTGCCGCTTTACGAAAAAGCTTGTGACTGCTTGCTTGAGTTGCACAAAAAAGCGGTGCCGCAAGATTTGCCAAGTTACAACCACGCGCTGCTTTTTCGCGAAGTAATGTTGTTTGTAGATTGGTATTTACCGCTGCAGAAAAAATCGATGAGTTTGCAGGATCGTGCGCGTTTTAAATTTTTGTGGTTTCAGGTTTTTGACCAAATGGCGCAGTGCAAGTCTTTGCGCGACCATTTGCAAAAAAACGAAGAACCAGTTTTGGTTTTGCGCGATTACCACGCCGACAACTTAATGATTTTGCCAAGTAGGGTTGTGGTAGAGCAGGTGGGTCTGCTTGATTTTCAAGACGCTGTGCTTGGTTCAAAAGCTTACGACTTGGTTTCGCTGCTTGAAGATGCCAGAAGAGACGTGAGCGAAGAAAATCGCGTTAAACTTTTTGAGCACTATTTGAGTCGCTCAGATTGCAACAAAGAAGATTTTAAAAATGATTACGAAATTTTGTCGCTGCAACGCAACATGAAAATTTTAGGAATTTTTGCGCGTCTTTCAGTGCGAGACGGCAAACATCACTACTTAAATCTTTTGCCGCGAGTGCTTGGTTTTGTAAGGCTAAGGTTGAAATCGAAAAATCCGATTCTGCTTGAAATTTCGCAGTTAATTAAAAACTACATTTAAGAAAATGAGCAAAAATACTGACGCTTTAGAAGATAAAAATTTGCAAGCGCCTTCAACATTTCCAAAAAATGCCTCAGCTGAAATGATGGAGAACTTACAGGCAATCAGCGAAGTTTTTCAAAAAATTGAAGAAGAAACCGCAGAAGTTGCTGAGTTAATTTTTGATTATTTGATTAATGCAACCGACGAGCAAATTATGGCGGGCACGGTTCCGCCACACGCTAACAAGCGCATTAATGACTACATTAAAATTTTAAATCGTCTGTTTGTTTTTTCTCGTAAGGCGGGGGGATTAAGAGTGATTAATCGCAAAACCGTAGAAAGTTTGGACAGAAAAACTTTTACAATTTGCATGTGTCACGATGGCGGTGTGTCGCTAGATATTTTGTGCGACATTGTAAATACTGAAAATCAGGCAAGAACGCCAAAAAATTCTCCAGTAAAAGTGACAGTCACACAGGCATTTGGTGCGGCGAAAGATCAAAATAAGGTGAGATAGTTTTAGGTAATTTTAGGCAATAAAAAAGGCGTGGTCTCTTTCGAGGCCACGCCTTTTTAACTTTTTAGATTTTCTACTTTCTTACTTTTTCTTAGCAGGAGCTTTTTTAGCTACAACTTTTTTAGCAGGAGCTTTTTTAGCTACAACTTTCTTAGCAACTACTTTTTTTGCAGGAGCTTTTTTAGCTACAACTTTTTTAGCAGGAGCTTTTTTTACAACAGCTTTTTTAGCTGGAGCTTTCTTAGCAACTACTTTTTTAGCAGGAGCTTTTTTTACAACTTTTTTTACGGTAGCCATAAAATTTGTTTTTTATTTGTTAAAAAATTTACCAAGAAGAATTGCAATTTCGAATAAAAGAATCATCGGAATTGCTAAACTTACCTGACTCAAGATGTCTGGGGGAGTAAGGACGGCGGCTATTAAAAAAATAATCACAATCCAATATCTTCTCTTTCTTCTCAAGTCATTGGCGGACAAAAAACCAACTCTAATTAAAAAAAGCAACAAGATTGGTAATTCAAACGCGACACCAAATCCAAATAAAAAATTTGTGACGAATTTTAAATATTCACTCACGCGAATTTCGAGCTGAAGAGGTAAAGTTGATGTAGCTGCAAAGCCTTGTGTTTCAAAGCTTGCGAAGAATTGCAAAGCGGCAGGTAAAATAAAATAATAAGCAAAAATTGCGCCGCATAAAAATAAAAAAGGCGCGAAAAAAAATGTTAACAGAATATTTTTTTTCTCATTTTTGTATAAAGCTGGTGCCAAAAAAAGATAAAATTCTGCAGCGAAAATTGGGAAAGAAAAAAATATCGCGCAAGAAAGTGAAAGTTTTAAATATGTTGTGAAGGCTTCAGCCGGGCTGGTGTAGATCAATCTACGACTTTCGTTATTTTGAGAAATTTCTGCGAATGGTTGTAGTAAAAATTGATAAATTTTTTCTGAAAAAAAATAGCAGGTGCAAAAAGCGAACACGAAAAAAATTAGCGAAAAAATTATTCTGCGTCGCAATTCGAGAAAATGTTCTTGGAGAGTCATTGGGGGTTTTGTATATACTTTGTAAATAATGTTGCTGCTGCTTTTATCTTGTCATCAATGCATTAAAGCCAACTAAGCAAACTAACGAATCTCAATTCGTAATTGGCAAACTGGGCTGACGTTTTTTTGATTGTACTCGTCAAATTTTACGCACTCGCTATTTTCTAAAACATTTAGTGACTCACCACCTGCCGCAACAACGCGACCTTTTTTTGGATTGCCGTCATCAATTTTTTTGTCGAATAAAAATGCTTCGTCAGTTTTTAAGGTGCGGTCTTTTGTGTAGATGCGGTCAACGTTGGAGTACTCAAAGCCAACTTGATAAAAAGTTTTTCCCTCAGCTCCAAAAGCAATGATTCCAACTTTTTGACCAAGCTTACTTAGAGGAAAAGTGGTGCCAAGTTTTGCATCTTCATCTTCGTTGCCGTCGTAATTTTCGTCGAGCATTTTTGATTTAGACAAGTGCAGCCAAAAATTTGAAATTTCGTAATTAGCAGAAAGGTGAGACTGAGCACGATCGGTGACAACATTATTGCCGTTGCCGCCAGTGTGATTTGCGGTGATTCCGTAAGTTGTGGTGTCGGCAATGTCTCCCGGCAAAGCGTGATATTTTGCAGTGAAGGCGTTAACCGCAGCGTCATATTTTTTAATCTGCATGATCAGCGCTTTAACGTCGTTTTCGCGAATCATTTTTTTAGCGAAGAAAACACCGGCAATTAAAATTGAAACGAGGCACAAAACAATTAGCGCTTCAATAATTGTGAAGGCGGTTTTTTTGGAAAAATTATTTGTCATCTTCATCCGGTTTTTTTGGCGCACCTGGGTTAAACATTTTTTCGAAATCTAAGTTTCTCATTTCTTCAGTCGCCGCATCGATCTCTTTATCGCGCTCATTCTTTTTCTTAAAGTTGGCAAACCAGTCATCTCCCTCAAATGGCTTTGCTAAGGCTTGAGCCTGCGCATCAAAAGCAGCTTTTTTTTGCTCTTTGGTGAGTTCTTTATCTATTGGTGCAGCTTTTTTTTCAGCCTGCCTCGTTTTGATTGCTGGAAGCTCTTTGCTCGTTCTTCTTTTTGCAGGGTTGGCTGGTTGTTGCTCAGCGTTTGTTGGGTTATTTTCTTCAAGCAGCGGAGCTTCTAGTGGTTTACGCTCCTCAGTATTTACTTCCTCAGGATTGCCAGCATCGCTTGGGTTTATTGGTGCTAGAAGCTCTGGGTCTTGAGGATCTGGCTGCGCTTCTTCCGTTGGTTTTGCAGATTTTATGGCTCTGCGTCTTTCAAGATCTTCGCGTAGGCTTTGGCGAATGGTTGGTTTGCTCTTCTTCCGAGAAAGGGCTTGAGCAATGCGCTCCAACAAGCTTTGGGGTTTTTTCTTAGTTTCTGGTTCTGGCGATGCTGTTTTTGGATCTAAAGCACTGTGGTCTTTGTCGCGTTCTCCAGATGAGGTCACTGTGTCGGCATCGTCTTTTGGAGCAGCTTCTGGGGTCATTGAAGATTTTAAGTCTGAAATAGATTCTTTCAAAGAGGCTGATTTTTTAGCCAAGTTTTTTTGTGTGTTTAGCGCCTTATTCAATTTTGCATTTGGCTCATCTTTTTCTTTAGTAAGCTTTTTAAGCGTGGCTTGAGCTTTTAGAGCCTCTTCATGCTCTTTGCGAGCTGCTGGGCTGGCAAGTCTTTTTGGCAAGGAGTGAGTTTTTGTGGCGGCTTCTCTTAAGGAGGCCATGTCGTGATCTGCAGCGTGTTTTTCATCAATTGCAGAAAGCTCTGACCTTAAACCACCAATCTCTTCGTCATTTATTTTTTGCTCTTCTTGAGTGATGGTTAAGTCTTTTTCTAGGGCGCTTAAATTTTGTGAATTATTATTTTTGGCGATAGATTCTCGAGCATTTGCCTTGCGATCTGAGAAGATGTTGTTTCTCGCCGCGCCAGCTTTGCGTTTTGCCAATTTTCTGTTGAATTTTTTAACTTTGCCACCGCCTTCATTTGCAAGGGCTTCGTTTATCCTATCGGTAGCGTCTGCTTCAGCGTCGATGTCGTCTAAATCATTTAAGTAGGCAATTTCATCGGCCAAATCTGCGGTAGCGTTGAGGTCTGGTTTTTTGTCGTCAGCCTTACTTGATTGCGCTTTATTTAGTTTAACTCGCTCTGCAATTTTTGCTTTATCTTCGTCGCTTCTGGCAAAGCCAAAGCCCGAGCGCATTCTGTGAATTTCTCCTTCAGCTTCTAGTTGTTCGATTGCTCTGGTTTTGTCTGATTTGAGAGATTCCATTAAGGCTTGGCGACCTTCTTTGGTTCTTAAAGATTTTTTGATTGCAGCGCCTTCGTCAGCATTTGATTTTTTTGTCTTTTTTCCACTAAAAGCTTCTGCAAGACTTCTTCTGGCATCTCCGCCGGCCCCAAGCATTTTACCAACTGTTGATCTAGATGTTTCAATGCCGCTAGCCGCAAAAGCTGCGCGCTCTTCTTTGGTCATTCCTTTTAGAGCCGCTGTTTTTTCAGCTGCTGAAAACGAAGCTGTGGCGTCTTTTTCAGAGATTGATTTGTTGTTAGTGCCTTTTGCAGAGCGATAGGCGAGTTTTGCAGCGTATTTTCCTACTCCATAAATGTTGTTGCCGCCGCCAGTATTGATGTTTTTGTCGCTCATTATTGCATCAAGCTTCTCTCCTTCATAACCAAGGGCTTTTCCCTTTGTCTTCATTGCATCGTTTTTAACGGAGTTGAGTTTTGCTTGCTGCGCCTTTTTAACATCTGCTGCGCTCATGCCGGGTTTTTTTAGAGCGGCAAGTTCAGAAGCGCCTTTGGCACTGCTTTTGTATTTACTTACAGCGCTGTCGCCAGCTTTTTCCATGGCCTCTTTGTCGGCGCCGAGTTTCTTTTTATCCTTGCGTGTTTTGTCGGCAATTTTTCCGTGGTCGAAAAATTTATCATCCAGTCTGCTGGCAAAATTGCCGGCGGATTCTACGGCATTTTTTAAACCACTTCTGCCGTAAGCGGTGCTTGCAACCTGACCACCAAGTTTTACTGCCGCCGCTTTTAAGCCAGCACCTACTTCACTAGCTTTTAAGCCGCCGCTAATTGTTGCGGCAACGTTGGTCATGAAGGTGATAAATTCTTTCATTAGTGAGGCGATGACCCAAATGAATAAGATCGAAAACAGAGATGGAATGCCTTCAGTGTTGCCGATATTTCCAACGCTAGATTGGGCATTGGTGCGCGTTGGCAGTGAGGCGATTGTCCAAGCTGAAAGTAGGCTAACGTGAACCATGATGTTTATTGACCAAACTTCGTTCCAGCAGATTTTATATCCCAAAGAAAGTTTGATTACTTCATACATCAGCATGTTGAAGAAGGCGAGGGTGGTGAGTAAGAAAATTTGCTGTAGCGAGAAGGCAATTAGCTGTTTGAGCCAATTGTCAAACATTTCTTTAGTTTGAGGAAAGAGCGTGAAGATAAAAAAGATTGGACCAAGGGTGAATAGAATAGAAATAAATACCTGGGCTACGAGGTATAAAAACACGGCATTGGCAATGGCGATAATGTAGATAAAAAAAGAACCAACAATGATTGCTAAGTATAGCCAGCCAAAAATGCTGGCAAAAAGCAGGGCTTGAATTTTTTTCCAAACAACGTCGGAAAATAGTAGGTTAAAAACTTGATCGACGCTGGCAAATAGCACCGATTTGTCGTAGTAGTTGCCGCTATCTATGGCTGTTTGAATAGCTGGCGAGCTGTCAAAAGACGAGGCCATCATGAAGGCTAGATAGTCGACGCTGTTTTTGAAAAATTTGACAACAATTAGGTTAAACCAATCCCAGCCGGTTTCTCCTATGAAGAGGTAAATTAGGCTGATTTTAACGATGCGGTTAATGAGTTCTGAGTGATTTAATTCGCTCACACCCATTAAAAATCCAACGCCATAGAAGGTGAACATCACAATGATGCACATGCTGACAATTGCCTTGTAGCGAGTGTCTGAAATTAGAGCTCTATAAACTCTTTCGGCTTGCCCAACGGAGTTGGCTATTTTGCAGTAATATTGTTTGGTGCAGTTTTCTTGGTTGGCGAGGCAGATTTCGTCGTCATTTCCAGGGCCTGCAGCGTAAAGAGGGTTGTTGGTTTTAATACCGTCGTAAGAAGAACCACCAGTTGAGCTGCAATTGCGCTCTCCGCCATCGCCGTCCATCACCTGAATTATTGGCTTAATTACATCGCCAATAAAGCTAGAAACACCGCTTGGAGAGGGGTTTTTAACTCTAATTTTTACAAAATAAGAGCCGCTGTTATTGGCATATTTACTAGCGCAATAAAATTGTTTTTGACATTCGTCTTCTTCGGCACCGGGTTTTTCTCCAGCTTTGGCGTCGCAAGTTTTGCCTTGAAAGCTGGATTCTGAGGAGTTGTAAAAAGAGTTGGTTAGAAGAATGCCATCAAGCGCTGCGCTTGGGTTTAGTGGGTCTGCAATATTGCAGTTGGCAATTTCTGGGTCGATGATTTTGAAGCTTAGTCTTAATTTTTGGGTGTCATTTGCAATTTCACTTCTTCCGTTGTCGGTTTTTTGTTCAAGCTCTTTATCGGTAAAATAATTGTGGGTGTGGCAGTAAAAATATGAGTTAACATATGTTTGTATGCAGTCATTGCCAGATTCTTTGTCTCTTGTTCTTACGAGGTTTCCCGAGCTGTCAAATTTGTAGGGCGTTGTAATTGCTGGCAGACTACTAGCCTCAGATGCTGAGGTTGGCGCTATAATTTCAATAAGCTTGGGTTGTTCAGATAGCTTTGTTATTGGCGAGCTTAAATCATCTTGATCTAGGGTCGACAATAGTGAGGCAAGAGTAGTTCGGCAACTAACTGAGCTGTCAGAAGATTCTTTACAGAGCCTTACCTCCATCCATTGACCATTGCTGAAATTGAGCATTCCAGACAAGCTAATTTTTATGCCGTTACTGCCGCTGTAGTTATCGCCGCTAATCGAATTATCGGAATAAGCGTTGGTTATGCCGCCAGTGCCATTAAAATCATTGCCATCGAGTAAGAAAAATTTTAAGCGGCCAGCTTGTGTAAAAATTGCGGGAGATGAAGATTTAAAAAGTCTGTTGCCGTCGCTGTCTTGGGTTTTTGTGTCGTAGAAGTTTTCAAAATTGCCGTAAGAGCCATTAAATTGCGAAATTTTTACAGCGTTTTTGGCCTTATCGGGGTTGTCTAAATCTTCTGGTTCAAAGCCGGTTGCAATGTTAATATTGGCTACTTTGCCATTGTAATTTTCTAGGTCGTAGCATTGATCAATATTAGGTAAGCTAATTTTTACGGGAGACTCTGCAGCTAGTTTGCTTAGCGCAGAGCAACTATCGCAAGTGCTTTCGCTGGTAAAGGGCGCCTGATTATCACCTTCATTTCTGTTGTAAGAGCAAACTTTGCAAGTTTCATCCCACGGAGGACAGCTTGTGAAAACTGTGCCAGTAATTGAGCAGCCACTTTTGGCGTAAATTTCATTAGGAATGTCGGCATTATTGGTGCAAGAAATGCTTTTTTGACAAGCTTCAATTGGGCAATAAGCGCTTGTGGCGCTATCCAGACACTCTTTTGCCGCAGATTTGCAGCCAATTAAAGTTGATCCTGAATATTCTGGTGTGCAGTTAGGGTTTTGAATTAAGTCATCTCTTTGACCCCTACAAAGTAGTGCCGGTCTTGGATTGATGTGCATTGCTAAACCGGTGTAGCAGCGCGCTGTCATGCCTCCTGCAGACCAAGTGTCGTCCCAACTTTCTGGCGAAAGGCGAATTTTTTGGCCTTTTCTAACAAAAAACTCAGATGACCAGCTGTCAGCTGAAATATTGATTCCACTGCCCAAAGGGTCTTTTGAAGAAGTGCTTAAGAAATTATCATATTCATAAAAATCAGCGGAGTATCCGGCAATTGCTCCAGAGCTGCTAAAGGTTGCATCGCTATGGCTGCCATTGGGATTAATGATGCGCCCTTTAATGTTGCAAGATCCAGAACCAACTCCTGATTGCGCTTTTAAAAGACCAAGACTCACAAGGCCAGATCGCTTAATCTCAATATCTTTATATTTGCCAAATTTTACCCCAATAACTTTGCCGCAATCGGTGTTCATTTGATCGATGACGATCTTTTGATTTGGTTCTAGAGAGATGTGGTCGCTGCTCCAGTCAGTTTGGCTAATGGTGATGGTTCTTCCGGCAGAGCCGCCGCCATTATCTAAAATATTGCCAAGTGTGGAGTCGGTACTGGCGCCATCTTTAATCCAAATTTTTATTGAATTGCAGGCAGAATTGCTGCTGAGATTTTTAAACGAAACTTTGTAGGAGTCCTTTGTTGAAGGGCT
Source organism: Rickettsiales bacterium (assembly GCA_017999675.1). GTDB lineage: Bacteria > Pseudomonadota > Alphaproteobacteria > Rickettsiales > UBA1997 > UBA2645. Next base: position 8,113 of record JAGNLL010000008.1, on the reverse strand, counting down.
TAAAATTACAACTTGGGAGTTTTTGGCATCGCCAATAAGTTGCCTAACATAGCGCGGCATCGAGTTGGGGTCAAAGCCAGAACAGTTACCATCAGGATAGCTGCAAGTGACGGTCACTGGATCGGCAAATGGGTCGTAAGAGTCGGGAGATATCTCGTCGCCATCCCATTTAATCATTCCACCATTGGTGCCAAGAATTTTTGTCTCAATGGCGCTGCTTACGGGAAAGGCGGTTAGTGCTGCGGTATTATCAACTTCTGCGTATCCGCCAGCCTCGTAATCTCCTCCATGGCAAGAAGCTTTTGCATAAAGGCCATCTGGACTATATTCACATCTCCACAAATTTCTGTCTGGCAAAAGTGGAGTCCCAATAGATCCGGACATTTCGTCTAATCTTGAGGCATTAAAGCTATATCCAGCTGGGTGAGCAATTGTAAATGCAGCTAGTCTTTTTGCGCCGTTGTAAATTTTTGAATCAGTTAGGTCGTTTCCGGCGTTGCTAATTCCGGCTGCTCCGGCACCAAAATCTTGTTCGCCATTACCCCAATTACCGCTAAATTTCAAATCTAGAGTTTGACTCGCTCTTACGTCAAAAAATAAGTCACCCCAATTTAATAGTTTGCTGTGAGGTAGGTTGTTGTTGGCTTGAACATAAGTCGATGGGTAATTTGCCGAATCGCCAAGCGAAATAGAGCCAATCGCGTTAACCGTAATTTCTGCACCAGGAATTATCGTGACACCGTCATTTACGGTGGAAGATCTTTTAGAAGTTGAGGTCCAAGTCGGCTCTATTGTTATCGAGCCAGATCCCGCCTTCATCTGGCAATCTTGAACGCATTGAGAAATGCACAAGTTTTTAAATGCCGCGTCAGCAAATCCCTCACATCCGGCGGGGTCAGCATTTGCCGCAACCGTTTGAGTGACGTTATTTTCGTCGGTGACAGATTTTTCGCCCGAAATAAAGCAGAGCCTTACTCCTGCTCCCTGAAAGTCTGAATCATCCAAAGGTTTTGAAAGATCGTAATTACAACTGTTTTGAGCAGCGTTGGCACTAACCTCAATTGTTTGCGACTCAAACTCGCCAAAATCATCGGCGTCAATACAGCCCTGATCAGCACAAGAAAATGCAAAAAGCGACAGCAAAAGCGCAGCTTTGGCAAGGTGACTTTCTTGATAAAAATGTTTAAGCAGATTTTTGATCAAAACTTAGAGGCTGTTGGCTTGAGATTTTTAGGGGGGAAATTTTTTGCGATCGTAAAAACGATCAGAACTTTATCAACTAAAATTTGGCGCGAATTAGTGCCGCAATTCTTTTTGTTTCCTGCAATTTTTTTGAAGAAAAGTTTTCTAAAAAATTGGCATTTTTTAGCAATTTTTTGGCGTAATTTTCAGCAAATAAATTTTGGTGAAACTTACGGTGTTTTGGCGATGAAATTTCTTTTTCGTCAAAAATAAAAACTGGTTTTCCGGTCGAACAACATTCTGAAATCATTGAAACCGAATCGCCGGTAATAATAAAAAAATCAGCAAATCCCAAAATTGCCAAATAAGGATTTTCATTTTTTATTTCGGCCCAATCAAAAAATTTAAAATCGCATTTAAGGCCCAATTTCATTGCTTCGGTGAGTTCATCAGAAGTTCTTCTGCTGTTTAAAACCAGCAAAGTTGCATCCATTTCATTGGCAATCTTTGAAGAAATTTCGGCCAATTTTTCGACAGAGTTTTTTTCAAATTTTGTTTTGTCGGAAGCCCCGCCAAGCAAAACTGCAATTTTGGTTTTGGTGATTTCGTAAAACCAAGACGAAAATTTTTCTTGCTCGCGGGCAATTAAATTTTCATCAGTTTTTGTCAGCGAGCCAATTGAGGTGATCACATTTGAAAATTGCGTTTCGTCAACTTCGTCGTGCTTGGGCAAAATCACAAAATCAAATTTTTCTAAACTCAAATTTGGGCGCATTATTTGCACAATTTTGGTCTGATTTTTTGAGAGTTTTTTTAAGAAAAGCGCAATTGGTGCAGAGCGTCTGCCAGCAGAAATTACAAGGCTTGGAAGGTAGTCGAGGTTTTTAAATTTTTTTCTTAAATCTGAAGAAACTCGAAGTAGTGAGCTTTGTAAAAAGCAGTTTGGAAGTTTTGAAAAAAAACTGTAATCGAGCTTAATAATTTTGTAATCAAAGCCCAGTTCTTCAGCAAGGCCAATGCTTTGCGAAACCGTGCCGGGTCTGTCGTCAGCTAGTATCCAAATTTCGTCTTTTAGGTTCATTTTGTGGGGAGTTTTTTTGTAAAATTTAAATTTTTTTGTTGCCAATAATCACCCCAACCCCTCCTTCAAAAGGGAGAAAATAGCCTAAACGGCTATTTTCGGCATCAGCCACGCTCGTACTAAAGCCCCTCCTTTTGAAGGAGGGGTTGGGGTGGTTATTCGCAAAACAAGATCTATCGCTAATATTTGATTACTTTCCCAAGCCTTCCAACTTTTTCTCCAACTGTGTTGCAACATTTTTCGACACAAACTTAGAAATATCTCCACCAAGTTTCGCCACCTCTTTAACCAACCGTGAAGCAATAAAATGATTGGTCTCAGACGCCGGCAAAAAAATAGTTTGAATCTCTGGATCAAGCTTCGAATTCATGCCAAACATTTGAAATTCATATTCAAAATCTGACACGGCGCGAAGTCCGCGAATAATTACCTGAGCATTTTTTTTGCGGGCGTAGCCAACAAGCAGCCCTTCAAATTGCTCAACCGAAATGTTGTTATTTTTGTTTAGAAAAGCGGTTTCTTCTTCAATTAATTTTACTCTTTCTTCGAGTGTAAAAAGCGGATTTTTGTAATTGTCTTTTGCCGCCGCGATTATCAGATGATCAAAAAGTTGTGAGGCTCTTTTAATAATGTCGATATGGCCGAAGGTAATGGGATCAAAAGTGCCGGGGTAAATTGCGATTTTCATGAAGGGAAAAATTGGGACAAAAAAATTAACAAATTCAAAATTATGCGAATCACGATTCTGTCAATTGGAAAGTTCGAAAACTCGCCGCACAAGGTGGTTTTTGAGAATTATTTAAAACGCTCAAAATGGAAAATTGAGCTGCGCGAATTAGAGCTAAAAAATTCGCAAAATATGTCAGTAGATAAAATTAAAGAAGGCGAGGGTGAGTTAATTTTAAAGGCTTTGCGTCCGGTTTCAAAATTAATTTTGTTGGATGAAAGAGGTAAACAATTTACCAGCCGCGACTTTGCAAAATTAATTTCAAACTACGGCGTAAATGGTGATTCTGATTTAACTTTTGTAATTGGTGGAGCAGATGGTTTGTCGGCAGAATTATTAAAAAAAGATCACCTAAAAATTTCTTTAGGCCTCATGACACTGCCCCACCTAATGGTGAGGTCAGTGTTGATGGAGCAGCTTTATCGCGCCCAGACTATAAGTTCGGGCCATCCGTACCATCGCGATTAGGGTTTTGACTTTGAGGAATTACTTTTTGTTTGCTGATTTTGGTTTTGGGTTTTCTGGTTTTGTCTTCATGAGCTGTGGGCTTTGTTTTTAATGCTCTATCTTGAATGCTACGATCCAGTGGTTCGAGATGTGCGGCTGAGGAAACTGTCGACAATGGTCTATTAAGAACTTCTTCAATATTTCTGTTTGGCGACTGAGGAGTTTTTTCTTTTGAGGCATTCAAAACATTTTCTACAGCTGCGCCAATTGAACCTTGTGCAGAAGATACTCCTACCACGGCGTGAGATATTACTTCGCCTACATATTTAGTTGCGGCAGCGCGAGCAGCGGCACGTTCTTCATCAAGCGCACTAACGTCAATAGTGCCACCAGGAAGGTTGACATTAATTTCTGTTAAAGGCGGTCTGCCGGCGCCACGCTCGGTAGCATCTAGTGCGACATCTCTTGGATCTGGAGCAATTGGTGTGCTGCCACTCTTTTTTTTGAACCAATAGGCCAGCGCCGTTGTTATTAGTAGTACAGATCCAGCAACTGCCGCTAGTGGCTTGCCCCAAGTCCACGGAGATTCACTAACTCCAGTGCCAGTGAGTGCCTTATTCGTACTTCCTGAGGTAGGCAATGAGCTTGGTTGGCTTGCGAGGCTTGGAATTCCAGAAGGGCTTTTGCTGTTAGGTTCGTCTAAGCTAGGCGTTCCAGACGGAGCTCTGTTATTTTGCGCCAAGCTCGGAACTCCAGACGGCTGGCAGCTTGGGTGATTGCTTGGGGTGTAGCTTGGCTCTTCATTGGGATCCATCGACATTGATGGGTAAGAGGTTGGTGCTCCAGAGGGAGTTGTGCTTGGAAGTGCTATAATTTTAGTTGGTGAAGTCGTTGGGTCGCAAGTTATAATGTAAGTTGGTTCGCCAGTTGGAGCTGCACTTGGATCGACAGGTAAGAAAGTTGGCTGACCCGATGGATTGCGAGTGAAGAGTTGTCTCTCAGTTGGCTCGCCACTAGGTTGATGACTTGGAATAGCGATTGGAATAAAGCTTGGAATTCCAGTCGGTCTGGGGTTTGGTCGAGCGGTTAAGCGAAGACTCGGTCTTTGCGTAGGACCTCCACTTGGTATTCCGGTAGGTTGAGCAATTGGCGCCGAGCTTGGAGCGCCACTTGGCCTGCCAATTGGCATTTGGGTTGGGTAATTACTTGGTGTGTAAGTAGGTTTTTTAGTTGGATCTGACGAAGGACAAACGCTTGGAAACGACGTTGGTTCGCCATTTGGCAGTGAAGTTGGGATGGCAGTGATTTCAGTTGGATCAGTTGTTGGGTTGCAAAATAAGTAAAAAGTTGGCTCTGAGGTTGGTCCTGAAGTTGGCTGGTAGCTAGGTTTTCTAGATGGATTAAAAGTGTAGCGTGTAGGCATGCCAGTTGGCTGCCCACTTGGCCAAGCATTTGGTTGAAGGATTGGAATGTAGCTTGGTTGGCCTGATGGATCAGGATTTGGAATTGCAGTTGGAGTGTAGCTTGGCATTGGAGATGGCAAGCCGCTTGGTTGAGAGGTTGGGTAATTGCTTGGCTTGTAAGTAGGTTTGCCACTTGGTTGCGCTGAAGGTGTTTTGGTTGGAAGTGAAGTTGGCTCTCCTGAAGGTAGTCTAGTTGGAATGGCGGTTGGTTGTCCGCTAGGGCTTTCGAATAAATAATAAGTTGGTGTTCCGGTTGGCAGTGAACTTGGGTGGCCAACCGGTTTAAATGTGGGCTGACCTGTTGGGTCCCAAGTGTACATCGGCGCTCTATTTGGCTGGCCACTTGGCCCGTGAGTTGGAAGTGGATTTGGAATGTGGCTTGGCTCACCAGTTGGGTCAGGGTTTGGAGACATTGTGGGAATAACGCTAGGCTCCTCACTAGGAACACCACTTGGCTCACCGCTAGGAATTCCACTTGGCTGACCACTAGGTTGTGCCGTTAAAACAATCTGATCTTGCACTGCAAAATATTTAGACAGCGATTGTTCAATTTCAGTGGCATTGCTACCAACCAAAACAACCTTCTGATTATTTGGAAGCACTATTACCGTGGATTGCAGGGTTGCGTCTTGCAAAGTAATATCATCAGAGTCGAGTGTGTAATCGTCGTTAGAATCAGCAAGCGCTCTTTCCCACACCTTCATTGCTTCAGGTCCATTTTTAGCCAAGGCGGCTTTTTCTTCTTCTTTGGTTAATTTTCTTCTTGAAGCAGGTATTTCAAACTCACCATTAAAAATTTGCTCAGCGGTTAGGTTGGTTGAATAAATGAAGGCTTCAGAAAGATCATCCACCGGCAATTTAACCGTAAAATTGCGACCAGATTTAAAGGCCGCATCAGCCATTAAAACCAATGTTGAGTTGTGATTGTAGGGAACCGTCAACTCTAAATCGCCTTGCTCCAAAGATGGGTCAATTGTAATTATTGATTCTTGATCAATCTCGCTAGCGCTGTGTTTGCCTGAGCTTACAACGTAATTTGGAATAATTTCAGTGCCGGTTTGGTCGCGAAGTTCTGGCGAATCTACAACCAAAACTCCCGAGGTTAGAGCCACTTTATTGCCATCGGCAAATTCTAAAGCTGCCGAGGTTTCAAAATTAACTCGTGTGGTGTCGGTAGCTGCGGCAGCGCCGTCTTTTTCTAAATTAGAAATCAAAACTTTTTGCATTACGCGGCCGCTTTGCGTTTGGTAGGCAAGTTCAAAATAATCGCCAGTTGGCTGCACTCTAAAGCTGGCTTGCGACAAGGTTTTGCCGTCGGCAGAGCTAGCGCTTTCAATGATTTGCGAGGTTTGAACACCGTCGCCATTAACCACGCAAATTCCAACTTTGGTTTGAGTCAAGCTGCCTTCGCTAAATCTTGAGGTGAATGGAATTGCTAAAGATTCTTTGCCAGTTGAGGGGTCGGTGTAGCGAACTGGGGCACCTGCTTGAGTAATTGGAAAATCGTTGTTGATGTCAACTTGCTCAGTCAAAACACCGTTGGAGCCAATTTTTCCAACAACAAATCTAAAGCCCGAGCTGACGCCAGTAGTGTCTTGCCTTAAAACAGCGTAAAAAGAGTTGTTGTCAGAAGATTTTAATAGTGGTCCGCCCAAATAAGTGCGCTGTTCGGTGAGTGTTTCGGTTTTTGAGTCGTAGCCTGCGCCAAGTAAGGTTTTGCCTAAGGTAAAACCGAAGGCTTCTTGCTGTTGGCCAAAGGGGTAGTCCTTAATTTCAATTAAGCTGGTTTGGGGTTTTTCAGGGTTGGAGCCGGCGTGGTAAATAACTAAGCTTGTGCCGTTTCTTTCTAAGTCAAAGCCTTGGGAGAGAGTCCATTTGCCGTCAATTATTTCGCCAACAGAATCTGTTTTTGGCTGGGCGTTTCCGGCAAGCGTAAAATATCCGCCAGCGGTGGCAATTTTGATTTCGCCGTCAGTATCTACAACGCTGTAGCGATTGCCGGTTGGCTCAAACTTAACGTAGTAACCATCGTTTCCACCGCCTCCTGAAAGTTCTAACGGGCCGGCATTGCCAACTAGTTGCTCGTCCCAATTAGCGCCGCCAATTTTTTGGGCGCCATCTGCTGCTGCAATCATTCGCGACAAATCGCTTTTTGGATAAAAACGCAGCGCAGCTCGCGGATTTACATGTTGTCCAGCACTTACAAGCTCTAAATGCAAACGCTCAGAGCCATTGGCGGTTTTTCCCGAGGCACCAATTGCAATGTCTTGACTAACGTAAGACCCAACTTCAACGCCATCGGCAAGAGCGCTTAAGTGAGAATAAACTGAAAGATTGTCGGTGCCATCAAGGTGTCTTACAGAAACTTTTATTCCATTGGCGTCGCTTGCAATTTCTTCAACAAGGCCGTCGGTCATTGCTTTTATTTCGCCGCCAAAAGGTGCGGCGAGGTCCATTCCTAAATGATTTTCGCCGTCAAATTCGTGCACAACTTTGGCAGGAGCGGCGAGAGGCAAATAGTAGTTTAATGCAGCGTCATCTAAGCGGCGCTCTTCACCAGCGCTTTGCCAAGAATTTTTTTTAGCGTAAAATTCTTGAGCCTCTTTGCTTCCTTCAAAAGCTGGTAAGTTAGGAATTTTCTTGCTCATAAAATTTTAAATTAAGGTTGGTTTAAAAATTTTTAATTAGTTGCTGTGGCGTCAGTTTGACCCGATCTCATTACGCTAGCCCATCTGCTTTCGGCTCTTAATTTTCTAGCATTAGCGCGGTTGCGCAATTCTTCACCACGACTTTTTAAATCTACTTTTTGGCGCCACGGAGTTGACTGAGTGCGAGTGTGTTGCAGTGCCGAGGCGCTTAATTGGACTGGTTTTTTTTCAAGCTCTTTGCGGCGAGCGAGTGCTCTGGTTCTGGCGTTGGTAATTACAAGTTCGCGATTGCGATCGTGAATGCGCTTGTGGTGCATGATGATGTTGTCAACAAACCAACGACGTTTGCGGTTTGAGGTTTTGCGGGCTTGTCTTCTGCTAATGCCGCGAGTTCTGCTGCCGCGACGAACGTGACTGTAAAGCGCGTGCGCCAAAGCATGCCCCGCAACCTCGTGAACTAGTGTGGGGTTGCCAGCAAGAAAATTTCCAACATCAAGTGTTAAAGTGCCAACCGAAGGAAGGCTGATGAAAGTCAATTTTTAAGGAAAAAATTTGGGGGGTAAGA
>JAGNLL010000007.1 GCA_017999675.1 Rickettsiales bacterium | reverse complement strand
AGCAAAGCCCGTAGGGCGTCGTCGAGGGGCCCGAAGACAGATCTCGCTTCGGGCCCCTCGACGACGCCCTACGGGCTTTGCTCGGGGACCTATAAAAAATATTTAGCTCAACTTAGCACAAGCATCCGCAATGCGTTGCATTGAGTTTTGCAAAAATTCTTCAGAGGCGGCGTAAGAAATTCTGAAAAAATCAGCAGCGCCAAAGGCAATGCCGGGAACTACTGCAACCAAAGCTTCTTCAAGCAAATAGGCGGCAAAATCATTGTCGTTTTCAATCACTTTTCCTGACGCAGTTTTTTTGCCGTAAAGACCTTTGCACGAAGGAAAAACGTAGAACGCGCCGTTTGGTGTGTTGCATTCAATGCCGTCAATTTTGTTGAGCAGAGAAACAACCATGTTGCGGCGTGATTCGAAAATTTTGCCGCTATTTTTGATGTAATCTTGCACGCCGTTTAAAGCTTCAACCGCCGCAGCTTGTGAAATTGAACTGGTGCTAGAAGTGCTTTGTGATTGGATGATTGACATTGCCTTGATTAGTTTTTCAGGGCCTGCGCCGTAGCCAATTCTCCAGCCAGTCATGGCGTAGGCCTTAGAAACGCCATTTACGATTAGAGTGCGCTCGAATAATTTTGGCTCAACTTCGGCGATTGTGGCAAATTTTAAATTGTCGAAAGTTAGGTGTTCGTAAATGTCGTCGGCCATTACGTGAACTTGTGGGTAGCGTACTAAAACGTCAGCCAAAGCTTTTAATTCAGTGGCAGAGTAACAAGCGCCAGATGGGTTGCTTGGAGAATTTAAAATAATCCATTTGGTTTTAGCGGTGATTTTTGCCTCAAGAGCTTCTGGGGTAATTTTGAAATTATTTTTTTCTGAGCTTTCAACAATCACTGGAGTTCCGCCCGCAAGCAAAACCATGTCAGGGTAAGAAACCCAGTAAGGGGCTGGAATGATAACTTCGTCTTCTGGGTTGATTGTAGCAAGAAGCGCGTTGAAAATTACTTGTTTAGCGCCAGTTGAGACAATGATTTCAGAAGCTTTGTATTCCAAAGAATTTTCGCGAGCAAATTTTGCGATGATGGCTTTTTTAAGAGCAGGCGTTCCGTCAACTGCAGTGTATTTTGTGTCGCCTTTGTTAATGGCAACAATTGCGGCGTCTTTGATGTTTTGCGGAGTGTCGAAATCTGGTTCGCCCATTCCCAAAGAAATAATGTCTTTGCCGGCAGCTTTTAATTCTGCTGCTTTCATTGCAACGGCAATGGTTGGAGAGGCTTTAATTTTTCCTAGTGAGTGAGCTAAAAATGTCATATTTTTGAAGTGTTAAAAGTGAAGGAAGAAATTGACTTTTGCGAAGGCCCCGCGTTTTATGCGCGCTCGCCTCTTTGTCAATTATTTCCTCTCTCAAAAAACTTTTAAAATTATGTCCGGTGTTGTTGGTACCGATCCGCTATTTTTGGGTTTAACAAGACCGCCAATGATTATTGGTGTGAGCTACACCTTCGCGGCTTTAAACGGCATTGTGTCGCTTCTTGCATTCGTAATTACCAGTAAGTTTTTTTACTTGTTAATTTTGCTGCCGGGCATGCACATGATTGGCTGGTTTATTTGTTTGAAAGAGCCAAGAGCGATTGAGCTTTTTTTGGCGAAGACTTCGAAATGTAGTGTTTGCCGTAATCGCTATTACCACAGCGGTACTAACTCTTACGACGTTTATTGAGGTTGATCAAAGTCCTGTCTGCACCCTCGGTGTCACCCCGTCGAACGACGGGGTCCAGTTGGTGTCGCAGGAGCTTTTAGTTTCGAGTCTGGAGACTGGACCCCGTCGTTCGACGGGGTGACAAACTCTAGTTTTCTTTTCCCATCGGATGAAATTTTCATCCGATTTTTTTTGTTTTTATTTATGCACAAATACCGCACGCACAATTGTTCAGAGCTTAACAAATCTCACGTTGGACAAACAGTTAAACTTTCAGGCTGGGTTCACTCAAAACGCGATCACGGCAGTTTAATTTTTATTGATTTGCGTGACCATTTTGGGCTTACACAACTTGTCACCGATTCACTCGAAAGCATCAAATTAGAATCGGTAATTACTGTCACAGGACAAGTCGTTGCGCGCTCCGCTGAAGCCATTAATCCAAATATTAAAACTGGCGAAATCGAAATAAAAATTAGCGAATTAATCGTTGAATCCGCCGCTGAGCAAATCCCTTTCCAAATCAATGCTGACGAAAACTACCCTGAAGAACTTCGCTTAAAATATCGCTTCCTCGATTTACGTCGCGAAAAAACTCACAAAAATATTGTGCTTCGCAGCCAAGTGATTTCAAGCATCCGCGCCGAAATGACAGCGCAAGGATTTCTTGAAATTCAAACGCCAATTTTAACTGCCTCTTCACCTGAAGGCGCTCGCGATTATTTGGTTCCTGCTCGTTTACACCCAGGCAAATTCTACGCGCTTCCACAAGCACCACAGCAGTTCAAACAGCTTTTAATGGTTTCTGGCTTTAACCGTTATTTCCAAATTGCGCCGTGCTTTCGCGACGAAGATTTGCGCGCCGACCGTGCTCCAGAGTTTTACCAGCTCGACATGGAAATGTCTTTCGTCACGCAGGAAGATGTGTTTGAAGCAATTGAGCCAGTTTTGAAAAATATCTTCAAAAAATACGGCGTGAAAAAAACCTCAGACGAAAAATTCGTCCACATCAAATACGAAGACGCAATGCTTAGATACGGCATTGACAAGCCTGATTTGAGAAATCCGATTTTAATTTCTGACGCCACTGAAATTTTCCGCGGTTCAGAATTTTCAATCTTTGCCAAACAAATAGAGCAGGGTGCCACAATTCGCGCAATTCCAGCACCGAAATGCGCTGCGCAACCGCGCTCGTTCTTCGACAAAATGATTGAGCACGCGCAACAAAACGGCGCCAAAGGTTTGGCTTACATTATTTTTGACGAAAACGGCGAAGGTAAAGGCCCAATCGCAAAATTCTTAACTGCTGAAAAACTTGCCGAACTCAAAAAAATCGCCGGTTTAGAAAATGGCGACGCGGTGTTTTTCTCGTGTGGCAAAAAAACCGAAGCAGCGAAAATCGCTGGCGTTGTAAGAATCAAACTGGGTCACGATTTAAAATTAATTGACGAATCAATCTACAAATTCTGCTGGATCGTTGACTTTCCAATGTACGAATTAAACGAAGAAACCGGCAAAATCGAATTTTCGCACAACCCATTTTCAATGCCGCAAGGTGGTCTTGAAGCCTTGAATTCACAAGATCCAACTACAATCAACGCTTTCCAATACGACATTGTTTGCAACGGTGTTGAGCTTTCTTCGGGCGCAATCCGCAACCACAAACCAGAAATAATGTACCGCGCCTTCGAGCTTGCTGGATACGGCCGCGAAGTGGTTGAGCAACAATTTGGCGCAATGTTAAACGCTTTCAAATTTGGCGCTCCACCGCACGGCGGCTTGGCTCCCGGCATTGACCGCGTAATAATGTTGCTTGCGGATGAGCCAAACATTCGTGAAGTGATTCCTTTCCCAATGAATGGCAAAGCGCAAGATCTAATGATGGCGGCTCCGGCCAATGTTTCGGAAAGACAGTTGAAAGAGTTGAATATTGATTTGAGTAAGAAGGCGAGGGATTTGCTTTAAAATCACTTAACCCAAAAAATACCGTCGGTTGAGCGGAGTCGAAACCAACGGAAGGTTCCTGCTTCAATTGCGAGGCAAGAACCTTCCGTTGGTTTCGACTCCGCTCAACCGACGGTTTGGGGGTTAGTTTAAAAAATAAAAATTTTTATGAATCACGAAAACCAAACACGTCTCAACGCTTACATCGAGCAAGTTAAAGAGCGTTCACAAAACTTCCTCGGCTACCCCGTTTCAATCGATTTCGACTACTCCGAGCTTTACCCACTTCTAAAATACCCCCTAAACAATCTTGGCGACCCGCTAATTGAGTCAACCTACGACCTCAACTCGCGCTCAATCGAACGTGAAGTGGTGCAATTTTTCGCCGAAATTTTTAAAGCACCAAAAGAAAACTCTTGGGGCTACGTTACCAACGGCGGTTCGGAAGGCAATCTTTACGCCCTTTACGTGGCGCGCGAGCTTTATCCAAACGGAATGGTTTACTACTCCGAAGCCACTCACTACAGCATTCAAAAAAACATTAGCTTGCTCGGGATGCCGAGCATTTTGATTCGTGCCGACGACAAAGGCGAAATGGATTACGAAGACCTAAAAGACGCCGTGCACATGCATCGCGACCGCCCGGCGATTGTTGTGGCAAATATTGGCACCACAATGACTGAGGCCAAAGACGACATTTCGCAAATTAAAAAAGCGCTAAAAAACTCGGCAATCAGAAACCACTACATCCACGCCGACGGCGCTCTGGCTGGCACTTATTTGGCTTTACTTGAAAAAGAACCGCGCTTTGATTTTGAAAGTGGTGCAGACTCGGTGGCAATTTCGGGCCACAAATTTATTGGTTCGCCAATTCCGTGTGGCGTGGTGGTGGTGAAAAAAAGCTACAAAGACCGCATTGGTCAGGCAATTCCCTACATTGGCACGTTAGACACAACAATTACTGGATCTCGCAACGGTCACAGCCCAGTGTTTTTGTGGTACGCCATTAAAAAATTTGGCGCCGAAGGTCTAAAAGCCCGCGCTTTGCAATGTTTAGAAATTGCCGAGTACGCCGAAAAGAAAATGCAAGAAATGGGAATCGCCGCTTGGCGCAACAGTCACGCAATTACTGTGGTGTTTCCAAAACCAACTCAAGAAGTTTGTGTGAAATGGCAGTTAGCAACCGACGGTTTTTTTAAGAAAAAAATAAGAACAAACTAATGCAAAAAACATTCTACCTAACCGAAAAACTTCCGCCCTACATTTTTGCTGCAATGTACAAACTCAAAACCGAAGCGGCGGCAAAAGGTGTTGAAATCATTGACTTCGGAATGGGCAATCCAGACTCCGCACCACCACAGCACGTAATGGACAAAATGTCTAAACTGGCGCTCGACCCAAAACTTTTTGGCTACTCGGTCACCGGTGGAATCGACGTTTTAAAACAAGCAATTTGCGCCTACTACGCGCGCCGTTTTGGTGTGACGCTTGACGCGGCAACCGAAAGCCTTGTCACCATTGGCGCCAAAGAGGGAATCGCCTCACTGGCCACGGCAATTTCTGACTCTGACAATTATTTTGTGGTGCCTTCTCCGGCCTACCCAATTCACACTTTCGCCTTTGCAATTTCAAAAACCAACGTGGTGCATTTGCCGGCAATTTCTGGCGCAGAGTTTTTGAGCGAGTTAAAAAAATGCGTCGTAAGCGCAGCAAAACCACCACTTGCGGTGATTGTGAGTTTTCCTTGCAACCCAACAACTGAAATTGTGGGTCTCGATTTTTACGAAGAACTCGTGGCCTTTTGCAAAGCCCACAAAATCTACATTATTTCTGACATTGCCTACTGCGAATTGTATTTTAACGAAAAAGACAAACCGCATTCGATCCTTGAGGTTGCTGGCGCCAAAGACATTGCAATTGAGTTTTCGTCAGTTTCAAAAAGTTACTCAATGGCGGGCTGCCGCGTTGGATTTGCTGTTGGCAACCCAACTTTAATTGGCGCGCTTTACAAAATAAAATCTTACCTCGACTACGGCTCGTTCAATCCGCTACAAATGGTAGCGGCCGACGCGCTGTCTGAAAAAAGCGACTCTTACCTTGAAGAATTACGTCAAAAATACAAATCGCGTGGCGAATTTTTGGTAGAGCTTTTGCAACGCGAACTAGGCTGGAGCGTTGAAAAACCTAAGGCCAGCATGTTTGTCTGGACCAAGCTGCCAGCAAAATTTGCTCACCTTTCGTCTTTTGATTTTTGTAAAAAAATGATTGAAGAAACTGGTGTTGTAATGTCTCCCGGCAGTTCGTTTGGAAAAAACGGCGAAGGTTACGTTAGATTTTCGCTAATTCACGGCGAAGAAAAAATGCAAAAAGCGGTGGCTGCTTTGAAGAAAGTTTTTTAAGAAAGTGAATTTCCACTCGCGAGTGGAAATTCAGAGAAAGTGTCGCAACCCCAACAGCACCAAGGGTTTGGATGGTTTTATTTACAACTGCAAAAAATGCTAAATTTCAAGATTTTAACTCTCTTTCCCGAACTATTTCCCGGACCACTTTCGGCTTCAATTACGGGTGCCGCTTTGGCAAAAAATCTTTGGTCAATTGAAGCAATTAATATTCGTAATTACGCTCAGGATGAAAGAGGTACAGTTGACGACACCCCTTACGGAGGTGGCGCTGGCATGGTTTTAAAGGCTGATGTGGTTGCAGATGCTTTACTCGATTGTCATCCTGAACTTGTTTCAGGATCTAAAAACAACAAAACAAAAATAATTTATTTGTCACCGCGCGGCAAAACTCTCACGCAAAAAATGGCGCGCGAATTAGCGCAGGAAAAAGAAATCACTCTTCTGTGCGGACGCTACGAGGGCGTGGATCAACGCGTGCTTGACGAATTTGAAATCGAAGAAATTTCAATTGGCGACTACGTTTTAAGTGGCGGCGAGCTTGCAGCTTACATTGTTGTGGATACAGTTCTGAGAAATGTTGAAGGCGTGCTCGGCGCTGACGAATCACTCGCTGAAGAGTCTTTCGGTTCAAAAGACAATTCTGAATTTGAAAATCTTTTAGAATATCCGCATTTTACTAGGCCGCCTGAGTGGCGTGGTCGCGTGGTTCCAGGGGTTTTAACTTCTGGTCACCACAAAAAAATCAACGACTGGCGCAAAGAACAAGCCGTTGCCATTACGAAGAAAAATCGTCCTGATCTTTTCGAAAAATTCTCAAAAAAAATAAATTCTCTCTAAATGACATCTTTTACAAATCTAAATCTAAACCCCAAAATCCTCTCAGCTCTTGAGAAGAAAGGCTACGTCACACCAACCCCAATTCAACTTCAAGCCATTCCACCACTTCTTGAAGGCAAAGATCTTTTAGGAATTGCCCAAACTGGAACTGGAAAAACTGCCGCATTTTCACTGCCGATTTTGCACAATTTGGCCAAAAGCGGCACTTCGGTAAAAAGCGGTTGCGTGCGTGCTTTAATTTTAACGCCAACTCGCGAACTCGCTTCGCAAATTGCTGAAAATATTGACGCTTACGGCAAAGAGCTGGGGCTGCGCTACGCTCTTGTGTACGGCGGCGTTTCGGATCGTCCACAAATTGCAGAATTGCAACGTGGAGTCGACATTTTAATTGCAACACCGGGTCGTTTACTCGACCTCACCAACCAAGGCCACATCCGCTTCATGCAAGTGGAAGTGTTGGTGTTAGACGAGGCAGACCGCATGCTCGACATGGGTTTCGTCAACGACATTAAAAAGGTAATTGCCAAAATTCCGGCCAAAAGACAGACACTTTTTTTCTCGGCAACAATGCCGGCGACAATTACCGATTTGGCCGATTCAATTTTGACTAACCCAATTAAAATTGCTGTCACGCCACAATCTACAACGGTTGAGCGCATTGACCAAAAAATTTATTTTGTTGAAAGAAAAGACAAACTTTCACTTTTGCGCCACATTTTAAAAAAGCCTGACGCCACTAGCGTGATTGTTTTTTCACGCACCAAACACGGGGCTGACGATGTGGAAGATTTTTTAAACAGAAACTCAATTTCTTGCGCGGCGATTCACGGCGACAAAGATCAAGATCAACGCGAAAAATCTTTGAACAGATTTCGTGAAGGCAAAATTCAGGTGTTAGTTGCAACCGACGTTGCGGCGCGTGGCATTGACGTGCCGGCAATTTCGCACGTGATTAATTTTGACATTCCGGTTGATCCTGAAAGCTACGTGCACCGCATTGGCCGCACGGCGCGCGCGGGCAGACAAGGCGTGGCAATTTCATTTTGTGACCCGCACGACGACACGCTTTTACGCGCAGTTGAAAAAGCGATTAATTACAAAATTCCGGTGGATGATTCGCATCCCTACAGCAACAAAAAATCAACACCAATGCAGCAAAATAAAAAAGAAGAAAGACCTCGTTCAAATCATTCAAACAAAGCGCCAGAAAAAAGAGTTGAGCACAAACATCCGGCGAAAAAAGCTCCGAAAAAAACTGGAATTTTTGGTTTTTTAGCGGGGCTGTTTAAAGGCAAAAAACCGGCTGCAAAAGTTGTGGAAAAAAAATCCGAGCCGCAAAGAAAACCGGCGCCAAAAAGAAATGATTCAAGAAAGCCGCAGGGTGAAAGAAGAGCGCCTGAAAGAAGAGAGCCGCGCGACGACAGAAGAGCACCAGAAAGAAGAGACGAAAGAAATGCTCAACCAAGAGAAGAAAGAAGAGAAAGACCAGCCCCAAGAACGGGCGCGCCAATTGCTAGAACTGGTGGAAGAAAGATTTCGTCGGGAAAGAAGGATTAAGTTTAGTGCAGGAATAATGGTTGCAGGACGGGATTTGTAATCCCGTCCTAAGGTTCATTTCTTGTGGTTAGTCAAAGGAAATGAACGTGTGGACTGTTACAAACCCAGTCCAGCTCAGAGATGCAAAAGATCCTGAAATAAGTTCAGGATGACGACGGGTGGTGTGGAACCTCTTCACAAACTCCGTCATCCTGAACTTGTTTCAGGATCTTTTGCTCGCAATGACGGAAGAGTGTTTGAAGTGGTCGGGTAAGTAAAAATAACTAACAAAAAAGGGAGTGCTAATTTTCATTAGCACTCCCTTTTTTTGTTCAAAACCTTAGGTCCTAAAACCTACTGCCAGCGTTTTTTCGGGCTTGGTGATCTGCTGCCGCTGCCAAAAGATCTTCTTGGAGCGCCTTCGGTGTAAGGTTTTCTTTCACCGCCGCCAAATGACGAGCCAGACGAGCGTCTTTCGCCGCCGCCAAATGAGCGTCTTTCACCACCAAAAGAGCCTTCTCTTCTGTCGCCAAATGAGCTTGAGCGTCTTTCGCCGCCACCAAATGACGAACCTTCTCTTCTTTCGCGTGGAGCACCAGATCTGCCGCCACGTGAAGAGCCGCCAGCTGGTCTTTCGCGATTACCGAAAGAGTCGTCTCTAGGGCCGCTTGCTCTTTCAGAGCTTGGTTTTTTAAACCAGCTGCCAAGGCCAAAGCCGCCGCCTCTCTTTTCGTTGCTGTCTGGGCGGAAAGATGAAGTGCCGTCGCGGCCAATTTTCATTACGCTTTTTTGTGGTACGTAAGATCTTTTTTTGCCTAAGCCGATGAAGTCAAGAAGACCGCTTTTGCTTGGGTCAATTACAGGGCGTGAGTCAGAAGAAGATCTTCTGTTGTCACGTCCGAAACCGCCTTCTCTTCTGTCGCCTCTAGGTGCCGAACTTCTTTCTCCTCTAGGGGCAGAGCTTCTTTCGCCTCTGTTTTCTCCTCTAGGAGCCGAGCTTCTTCTGTCTGAATCACCAGATCTGCCACCTTCTCTTCTGTCACCACGTGGGCGGTCTGAAGAAGAGGCGGAAATTCTGCGCTCTTTGTTTACTGAATGGCCGTATTGTCTGCCGCCGCCTCTAGAGTTTGAGCGAGATTCTGATCTGGCTTCTCTTTCGTCGCGACTAGATTCAACTGAAGATGGTCTTGGAGCCACGCCGTGGAACGGGTGAGTGTCGTCGACCGGAATTTTGAAACGAATGGTTTTTTCAACAGCTTGCAAAAGTTTGCGCTCAGAAGCGTCGCAGAAAGAAATTGCAATGCCTTGTCTACCAGCGCGCGCCGTGCGGCCGATGCGGTGCACGTAGCTTTCTGGATCCATTGGAATGTCGTAATTAATTACGTGAGAAATTGCCGGAACGTCGATGCCGCGTGCCGCAATGTCGGTTGCAATTAGAACTTGAACTTTGCCTTCGCGGAAACTCGACAAAGCTTTTTCACGGGCACCTTGCGATTTGTTGCCGTGAATTGCGGCTACGGTGATTGCGTTTTTTTCCAAAAATTCAACAATGCGATTAGCGCCGTGTTTGGTTTTTGAAAAAACCAAAACGCTGGTGGCGTCTTCTTGTTTAAGAATGCTTTTGAGAAGTGACAATTTGTTGCTCTTTTCAACGAAGTTCAATTTTTGCTCAATGCGTTCAACCGTTGTAGATTGAGGCGTGATTTCAACCGTGACGGGGTTTTTCAAAATTGAATTAGCTAGGTCGGCAATGGTGTCGGGCATTGTTGCTGAGAAGAAAAGCGTTTGGCGATTTTCAGGAACCTTGGCAATGATTTTTTTAACGTCGTTAATGAAGCCCATGTCGAGCATGCGGTCGGCTTCGTCCAAAACTAAAATTTCTAGTTGGGCGTAGCGGATGTGGCCTTGGGTCATTAGGTCGAGAAGACGTCCCGGAGTGGCGATTAGAATGTCGACACCGCGTTGCATTGTGGCAATTTGTGGACGTTCAGAAACTCCGCCAAAAATTACGGCGTAGCGAAGACCCAAGTCTTTGCCGTAGGCTTCAATGTTTTCGGCAATTTGCGAAGCGAGTTCGCGAGTTGGCGTTAAAATTAAAGTGCGCACGCTGTTGTTTTTAACGGCGACGTCGCTTTTTGCTAAATTGTGCAAAATTGGCAGAGAAAAAGCGGCGGTTTTGCCGGTTCCGGTTTGGGCAATACCCAAAATGTCGCGGCCTTCAAGCAATGGTGGAATGGCTTGAAATTGAATTGGGGTTGGGGTGGTGTAGCCTTTAGCTTCAAGGGCAGAAAGGATTTTAGGATTTAGATTTAACTTAGAAAAAGATGGCATTTGTTAATTAGTTTAACGTTTGAAAAAAACCGTATTCGACGCACGCGTAAAATGCGTAGGTGGTAAAAAGATAGGTAAATGAAAAAACAACTATTTCTCAAATCTGAAAATCTAAAACTTAGCTCTGATTTGATGATGCGGGCAGTACGTCCGCGAAAGCTGGGTGTATTTGAGAGATACACTAATTTTACAAGCTAGACCAAATCGTGTTTGATTTGGTGTTGCGCTACAATTCAACACTTCGGTTGCCTTGGCAACTTTGTGGCAAGGCGCGAGCATTAGACGGTGGTGATTTTTAAATGCTACCTTTAAAACTTTAGGCCTTTGTTTTCTTGTAAAGTTTAGATCCTGAAACAAGTTCAGGATGACAGAGTGTGTGACGAGATTTCCCTCCATCGTCATCCTGAACTTGTTTCAGGATCTAAAAAACTCACCGTAATTTCTGTAAATCCATGAAAAAAATAATCACCCAAAAGCAAATCGAAATTGAGGGAATTTCAATTTTGCTGCTGCAAAAAAGAATCAGAAATTTGCACTTAAGAATTTTGCCACCAACAGGCGAGGTTAGGGTATCAGCACCTGTGCGGCTTAGCTTGGTGCAGATTAAGAAATTTGTAGAGCAGAGAATTGACTGGATTCGCGACAAGCAAATTGAGGTAAAAAATCGCAAAATAATTGCGCCGCTAAAATTTATTTCGGGCGAGATTCACAATTTTTTTGGTGAGAGCTTTAAGCTGCAAGTGCTTGAAAATTCTAAGTCAAACGCAGTTGAGGTGAGGGAAGATGTTCTTGAAATGCGCCTAAAAAACACCACAACAATTCAGCAGAGAAAGAAAATTCTTGATGATTTTTACCGCAAAAATTTAACTGCAAAAATTCCCGAGATAGTTGCCAAATACGAAGCAAAAATGAACGTAAGAGTTGCAGAATTTCGTATTAAAAAAATGAAAACGCGTTGGGGAACTTGCAATGTGAGAGCTCGTAGAATCTGGCTTAGCCTTGAATTAGCAAAAAAGCCGCTTGAGTGTTTAGAATTTATTGTGGTTCACGAAATGACTCATCTTTTTGAACGTAAACACAATCAAAAATTCTACGCCTTAATGGATAAATTTTTGCCAGAATGGAAAAAATTGGACGTTATTTTAAAAAATAAAACAAACTGACTTTATGGAAAAAGAAGGAGCTACAAATGAAGCTGCAACCCCAAATGGAAAATCTGCTAAAAGTAGTTCTCCTAGCACAAGTGTGTCTCGTGGATTAGGTGATGAGGCTCGCAGAGATTTGCAAAGAATGGTGCGGTGTCAACAACTTGTGGCGTTGGGTGTTGAATTTCCAGCGCTGACTGAATTGGTTCTTAGAGAACGGCAAAAAGCTGATTCGATATCTCGCTAGTTTTGATCTTTCGATTCTAGATCTTCCAAAATTTCCGGCGCGTCAAATCTCACAAAATTCTCTTTCAAATTTACTTCAGGAAAAAACTCGTTTTTGAAAGGAAAATTGTCGATTTTTTCAAGAGGGGTTTTGTTAAATTTAATTTCAATGATGCCGCCGGCGCCCAAGTCTAGCACGTTTAGCACGGTGCCGATTTTTTTTGACGCCATGTCAACCACATCCATTCCAATCAAGTCGGCGTAGTAAAATTCATTTTCATCAAGCTCGTCAAGTTCTTCGCGCGCAACGAAAAATTCTTGTCCGCGTAAAAGTTCTGCGGCATTGCGATCATTCACTCCGTCGATCTTAGCAATTAAAATTGGATTGCCTGAAGAAGTGCCAATTACGGTTTTATTTTTGTTGGTGATTTTGATTTTTACTGAGTTTCCCTCGGCGTCAAAAAGTGAGTATTTTTCAATTTTGTGCGGGTTGTCCGAGAAGACGATTAGCTTGATTTCACCCTTGATTCCAAAGACTGAATTAACTTTTGCGATGAGGATCTTTTTCATGTTTTGGTTTAATTAGTTTGTA
This sequence comes from Rickettsiales bacterium, assembly GCA_017999675.1. Lineage (GTDB taxonomy): Bacteria > Pseudomonadota > Alphaproteobacteria > Rickettsiales > UBA1997 > UBA2645. The sequence continues at coordinate 68,449 of JAGNLL010000007.1, read as the reverse complement.
TAATTTAAATAAAATAACCGCTGGTTGAGCGGAGTCGAAACCACCGGAAGGTTCCTGCTGTGAACTTTTCGCGGCAGGAACCTTCCGGTGGTTTCGACTCCGCTCAACCAGCGGTATTAGTGGTATTTAGTATTTATTTCTCAAACTCCGCAGTGCGAAATTTTTTTGCCAAAGCATCTAAAGTGGCGTTAACAAATGTAAGGCGCTTACTGTCAAAAAAGCTCGCAGCAATATCCACATATTCACCAATCACAACTTTAGCCGGAATATCCGACAAGTTTTTCAACTCAAAAGCGGCAACGCGTAAAATTTGTAGCGTCACGTCTTCAAGCTGATCAAGGCTCCAATCGCCTTTTAAAAATTCTGAAATTTCGGCGTCAATTGTGGCAATTTCAAGCGAAAGCCCCGTCACCAAAACATTCAAAAAACTTTCGTCAATTTCTTTGCGGTAAGAAGTGGTTTGGCGCTGCGAATCTAGCAAATAATTTTCGATTAATTCTTCTTTGATTTCTTCTAATTTTCTTTCGCGATTAAAAAATTCGTGTTGGTAAAAAATTTGCACTGCCATCAGGCGAGACAAGGTTTTTTTGTGGTTTGTGGGTGCGCGTTTTTGCCTTGGTTTTTTGTTCATTATTTGAAAGCTCGATTGATTGACTTTTGGGGGCCCAGCTTTTTAAATGCGCTTCGAAATTTTCACATCCTTTTTTTCCTCTTCTCCCCATGCCAAAAAGAACAGATCTTAAATCCATCCTCATTATCGGGGCTGGACCAATCGTTATCGGACAAGCTTGCGAGTTTGACTATTCTGGAACTCAAGCCTGCAAAGCCCTCAGAGAAGAGGGTTACCGCGTGATTTTGATTAACTCAAATCCGGCAACGATCATGACCGATCCAAATATTGCCGATCGCACTTACATTGAGCCAATCAATGCCGAAATCGTTGAAGAAATTATTAAAAAAGAAAAACCCGACGCAATTTTGCCAACAGTTGGCGGGCAAACTGCTTTGAACTGCGCAATTGATTTAGCAAAAAAAGGAATCCTTGCGAAGTACGGCGTGGAGCTGATCGGCGCTTCAATTGAAGCGATTAACAAAGCTGAAGATCGCGCACTTTTTCAAAAAGCGATGGATAAAATCGGCCTTGAAACCCCAAAAAATGCCATCGTTCACAACATGGAAGAAGCTTGGGCAGTGTTTGAATCAATCGGTTTGCCTGCTATTATTAGACCTTCTTTCACCATGGGTGGCGCGGGTGGAGGTGTTGCTTACACTAAAGAAGAATATCAAAATATTATTGAATACGGCCTAACAATTTCACCAACTCACGAAGTGCTAATTGATGAATCAATCATTGGTTGGAAAGAATATGAAATGGAAGTTGTGCGCGACAAAAACGACAACACAATTATCATCTGCTCCATTGAAAACGTTGACCCGATGGGTGTACATACCGGTGACTCAATCACGGTTGCACCAGCCCTAACTTTAACCGACAAAGAATATCAACGCATGCGTAATGCATCAATTGCGGTGCTGCGTGAAATTGGTGTTGAAACTGGTGGCTCAAACGTGCAATTCGCGGTGAACCCGGCTGACGGCCGCATGACTGTGATTGAAATGAACCCACGCGTTTCTAGATCTTCAGCACTTGCATCAAAAGCAACTGGCTTTCCAATTGCTAAAGTTGCGGCGAAGTTGGCAGTTGGCTACACTCTCGATGAAATCAAAAATGACATTACTGGCGGTGCAACCCCAGCCTCGTTTGAACCAACAATTGATTACGTAATTACCAAAATTCCAAAATTCACTTTTGAAAAATTCAAAGGCAGCGACAACTTGCTTTCGAGCTCAATGAAATCAGTTGGCGAAGTAATGGGAATTGGCCGCTCGTTCATTGAAAGTTTTCAAAAAGCTCTACGCTCACTCGAGGGAAATTTAAGCGGATTGGATGAGGTTGTAATCGCCGCTGAAGATGCCGAAACCCGCGTAAAAATTATTAGAGAAAAATTAAAACTAGCCACTCCGGGCAGAATTTTACTAATTGCACAAGCAATGCGCGAAGGCATTTCTTGCGAAGAAATTAACCAAATTACCTTCTACGATCCGTGGTTTTTAGAACAAATTTTTGCGGTGATTTCGGTTGAAGCAAAAGTGAGAAAAGAAGGTTTGCCAAAAAATCGCGAAGATTTTTTCAATTTAAAACGCATGGGTTTTGCCGACAAACGTTTGGCAAAATTGACTGGCTTAACCGAAAAAGAGGTGCGCGAAGCTCGCTGCGGTTTTGGTGTGAGCCCCTCTTACAAGCGCGTAGATTCCTGCGCTGCAGAGTTTGATTCGGTGACTTCTTACATGTATTCAAGCTACGAAGAGTAAAATTAATGAAACACCTTTCCTACAAAAATCAAAAAAATCACGACCAACTTTTTGTTGAAGGTGTCTCCATTGCAGACATCTCTGCTTCAGTTGGTACGCCATTTTACTGCTATTCAAAAAAATCTTTAGTCGAAAATTTTCAGTCTTTTGTTGATGCATTTTCGGCTGCAGAAATTTCTGATTACAAAATTTGTTACGCCATTAAAGCCAATTTTAACATTCATTTAGTTTCAATTTTAAGCCAGCTTGGAGCCGGAATTGACGCGGTTTCAGCCGGTGAGGTGTTTCGTGCAATTAAAGCAAAAGTTGCACCAGAAAAAATTGTTTTTGCGGGGGTTGGAAAAACTCGCGAAGAAATGGAATTTGCTTTAAAGAATGGTGTTGAAGAATTTTCAGTCGAATCAATTGCTGAAATGTTTTTGCTTAATGAAGTGGCTTGTGCGTTGGGCAAAAAAGCTAAATTCAGTTTACGCGTAAACCCAAATGTTGACGCTAAAACTCACGACAAAATTTCTACCGGCCGCAAAGGTGACAAATTCGGCGTCGATATTGAAAAGGCAGAGGCAATTTACGCCCAAGCGGCGCAGCTTCCGGGTTTAGAAATTTACGGAATCTCAACTCACATCGGCTCACAAATTACTTCGCTTGAACCTTTCAAACTAGCATTTGCCAAGCTTCGCGAGCTTTGCCTAACTTTAAGAAAAAACGGTCACAAAATTTCGGCCCTCGATTTTGGCGGCGGCATTGGCATTTTGTACAAAAACGAAACCACACTTTTGCTAAATGATTACGCCAAATTAATCAAAGAAGTGACCAAAGATTTAAACGTGAAAATCACCATCGCCCCAGGCAGAGCAATGGTTGGCAGCGCCGGCATTCTTGCTACAAAAGTTGTGTTTTTAAAAGAAACTGACGTGAAAAATTTTGTGATAATTGATGCGGCGATGAATGACTTGATGCGCCCGGGGCTTTATGGCTCTTACCACGAAGTAATGCCGGTAGTTAAAAAAACTGGCGCAAAAGGCACTTACGATTTGGCTGGTCCGGTGTGCGAAAGTACCGATATTTTGGCGCATGCTCGTGAATTAGTTGCGCCAAAATCTGAAGATTTGCTAGTATTTTGTTCGGCTGGAGCCTACGGCTCGTCAATGTCTAACGAATATAATTGCCGCCCGATGATCCCGGAAGTTTTGGTTGATGGCGATAAATTCAGCGTCATTCGCCGTCGTCCGACTTTCGATGAAATGCTGCATTTAGAAAATTTCTAATTTCAAAAAAGCTGTCCAAAAAATTGCGATTTTAATTTGGTGTTGCGGGTAAAGGTTTTTTAGTAGTTGTTGGTAAGTTTTAAGTTGTGATAAATATTGTTGAGGAGCTTTGTCTGGTAAGGCTTCATCAGATTTGTAATCGACAATTAAAATATCATTTTCCTTCTCAACAAGCAGATCAATTCGTCCAAGAATTTTCTTATTTTCAACTTCTCCGGCAATTTCAACTTCGCACTTCACCTTGCCAAAAAATAGTTTTGTAAATTGCTCTGAAGCCAAGAAAGACGAGATTTCGCTGCGTATTTTATTTTTTTCTAACTCATCCAAAAACTCTTCTTTTTGAATAATTTTTTCGGACAATTGCAACAACCAGCTTTTTTCTTCGTCAAAATTTTTACCAATAATTTCAAAAATTTTGTGAATGAGGCGGCCTTTGATTTGTGATTTGTCGATTTGGTTTTGTGTGGTTTTTGGCGTAGATCCTGAAACAAGTTCAGGATGACGCAGAGGGTGTGGGTAGTCACGAATCTCATCACGCAGTCCGTCATCCTGAACTTGTTTCAGGATCTCTTGCTTGAAATTATTACTGATCTGAAGTGATTTTAAAAACTCTTCCTTCGTCACAATCTCTGCACAAGAAACTGAATTCTTAACTACCTCGTACCAAGATTCAGGATCAGCAGACCCGCCAAACCCACCAACATACAACTCATCCTCAGCCCTTGTCATTGCTACATAAAGCAAGCGCAAATATTCATCTTTCGCTTCAGATAATTTTTGCGCGCGGTGCGTTTTTAAAATGCGGTTTTCGTCATCTTTTTTTCTGCACCACAGAGGAAATTTATTTTCGCCAAACTCTACCCACGAAATTTCTTCTTTAGCTCCAAGCAATTGATTAAAATTGTAAGCACAATCGGGAACCATTACTACAGGCGCTTGAAGACCTTTCGCCGAGTGAATTGTGCTAATTCTTACGCGGTTATTTTCATCTGACGAAAGCGAAATTCGCGGATCAAGTCGTTCAATAAATTCTAAAAATTTTTGTAAATTTGGCGAAAAATTCTGTGTAAAATCAAAAGCACTTAAAGTGAATTTATCCAGCATTTCCAAGCTTTCTAAGCCGAAGTGAGCGATAAAATTTTGCTGATGATTTTTTTGGTGCAGCAGAAAATAAAAAAACTCAAAGCAGGTGAGGGCCTGTGATTTTTCAATTAACTCTTCGAGATTTTCTAGGGTTTTTGAAAATTTTGGTAAATCTTGCAAAGCTTTGTAAATCGTGCTTTGGTTAGCATTTTTCTTCAGGCAAATTTCTAGCAAATCTTCTTCAGAAATTTCAAAAATTGGCGACTTCAAAAGACAAGCCAAGTTCAAATCATCTTGCGGCAAAAGTGCGAATTTTGCAGCACTGAGTAAATCTTGAATCAGCAAACTTTCGCTAAATTTAACGCGACTAACTGAACTAAAAGGAATTTGATATTGGTGAAAAAACTTAACCAAAGCGCGATCAAAACCGTTGGTGCGGTTGCGCAGCAAAATCATGAAATCGCCGTAATTCATGGGCTCTGCAGAATCCAAAACCCGCGCCTTAATTTTTCGTGCAATAATTTCTGCTAAAATCTCTTCTTCTTGCGGGGCTTTTTTTGCCGCAAAATCAATCTGCCAATCAAAGGTTTTTTCCTTCTTTTCTTCCTTTTCTTTTTGAATTTGCGGCCAAATTTCAACCTTGCCAATCGCATCGCGAATCGGCTTGTGCTCTGCAAACTCAGCCACTTTGCTAATGGCGTGTTTTCTTTTTGAATCGGCAAAAACTTGGTCAACCGCTTGCAAAACTTTTGCGCCAGAGCGGAAAGAATTATTTAGCTCAATCTTCTTCAAATTATTGCCAAGTTTTGCGGCAAAAAACTCAAAAATTTCAGCGCTAATATTTGGCTCGGCGCCTTGAAAACTGTAGATCGACTGCTTTTCGTCACCCACAATAAAAATGCTGCGATTTTTATTTGCTGAACTTTCACCAACAAAAAAATCTTCGCTAAGCGCTTTAATAATATTCCATTGCTGGTGGTTAGTGTCTTGCGATTCGTCGATTAAAATGTGATCAAAACTGCCATCCATTTTTAATTTTACCCAATCAGAAAAATCGGCATTAGCTAACAGCCTGTTGGTTTCAACGATGAGGTCGTTGTAGTCCAAAACTGAGTTTTGTTTTTTTAAGTATGAGTAATTTTCTAGAATGTGATCGATCAAACGCAAAAGAAGAGCGGTGTCGTTGGCAATTTTTAGTGAATTTATTTTGTCCAAAAAATCTAAAATTATTTTTTGGCAGTCGGTCATGAAGCTAAGATTGGCCTGATCTTTAGCCGCTTCGCCGTAAATTTTACGCGGCTCATTTTCTTTGGTGAAAAAAGCTAATTTATAGGTTTCAAAATTTTCTAGAGTTGGATCGTCGAGAAAAATTCTAATCTTAGTTGCGGTTTCCGAATTTTTTGACGAGCTGCCAATTTCTAAGCTTGAGGCTAGGTTGAAATTTTTTTCGCGATTAATTTGTGCGAGAAAGTTGTTGAAGAGGCCGAGAGATCCTGAAACAAGTTCAGGATGACGTGGGGGGTGCTGGTGGTCATAAGTCTTCCCGCCGCCCTCGTCATCCTGAACTTGTTTCAGGATCTCTTTTTCGACTCCCAAATTTTTAAAAACCTCACCAATCACATTCTCAATTCCGAAGAAATTTTCTTTGAGAGAATTGAGCTGTTCCTTTTTATTTAAAAGCTGCGCAACCAATTGCGAAAAGCTTTCTTCGTGAAGTTTGGCGTTAGTTTTTTGCACCAAATTTTTTAACTCAGCATTGCCAAGCGCCTTTTTTAAAACCTCTTTTTGCGCTTCTTTGAGTAAAAGTTTTTCCTGATTTTCTTCAAGCACTTCAAAAGTTGGTCTAACCTTGGCCTCAAAAGGAAAAATTTTGATTAAAGTTTGGCAAAAAGAGTGAATGGTTTGAACCTTGATTTTGGCTTCTTCGTCGAGAATTTTGACAAATAAAGTGCGGGCTTTTTTTAGCTCAAGTTGCGTTGGAATTTTGCCGCTTAAATCGCTCAGCTTTTTTACTAATTCGTCGTCGCTGCACAAAATCCACTTGGCTAATTCTGAGTTAATGCGGTGCTGCATTTCTGCGGCAGCAACTTTGGTGAAGGTGAGGCAGAGAATTTTGTTGGGTTGCGTGTCGTCAAGTAAAAGCCTTAAAACGCGATCGGTGAGAATTTTGGTTTTGCCAGAGCCGGCGGATGCAAAAACCCAAGCGGAATTTTTGGGGTTAGAGGCGGTTTGTTGCAGTTGGATTGTTTGGGAGAGATTGGTGTGGTTCATTTGAGTGATTATTTCATTAGGTCCCCGAGCAAAGCGAAGCGCCGTCGAGTGGCCCGAAGACAGATCTCGCTTCGGGCCCCTCGACGGCGCTTCGCTTCGCTCGGGGACCTATTAAAAAAGTCCCTTAATTAACCGCCGCTGGCGCTGCATCAGCCGCCGCAGGAGCAGCTTGCTCTCTACTTTTCATAATGCTGCGATATCTAGCAACATTGGCATTATGCTCTTGAATTGTGGTGGCAAAAATGTGGTCGCCGCTGCCGCTGGCAACGAAAAATATGTAGTCGGTTTGAATTGGGTTTAGCACCGCTTTGATTGATTCAAGGCCGGGATTGCAAATTGGAGCAGGGGGTAATCCAAAAATGTGGTAGGTGTTAAATGGCGAGTTGTTTTGAATGTCGCTTACTCTGATTGGTCTTTCCAAACTTTTATCGCCAAAGGTGAATGAATAAATAATTGTTGGATCTGACTGTAACTTCATGCCTTTGCGCAAACGGTTAACAAAAACCGAAGCAACTTTTGGTCTTTCAGAAGCAATTCCAGTTTCTTTTTCAACAATTGAAGCAAGCACCAAAGCTTGTTCTTTGGTTTTTACTGGAATTGACAAATCGCGTTTTTCCCAAAGTTCATCGAGATTTTTTTGCATGGCATCTTGCATGCGTTTGATCATGCCAACTTTGGTGTCGTTGTAAGAATAGAAATAGGTTTCAGGAAGAATGCTGCCTTCTTTAATGCGTTCAGGGGTTTGGCCAATTAAGCCATTGGCGCGATTAATTGCTTTAAGGGCGCTGTCAGAAGAAAGGCCTTCGGCAACGGTCACTTTACGAAAGAAGATGTTTCCTTTCGTCATTTTGTGCAAAATTTTGTAGTAAGAGAGATTTTTTTCGAAGAAATATTCACCGTAGCGCACCTTAGGATCGATGCCTTTAATAAGTTGGGCGATGTAGAGAAAAGCGGTGGGGTTTTTAACAATTTTATCGCTGTGCAACTTTTCAACCACCTGACGCAAGGTCATGCCGCTTTCAATGATGAAGCGTTTATCTTCGCGGTGGTAGCTGTTTGGGGCGTTGAAATACATGATGATGCTAAGCAGCAAAAACAGGTAGCAAAAAACCGCAACCGAAAAACCAGCGCAGATGGTGAAAAGTCTTTTTTTCATTAGATGCGTTTTAAAACTATGCAGGCGTTGGTTCCACCAAAGCCGAAGGAGTTTGACATTACTACGTCAATTTTTCTTGGCTTGGCAATTTTAGCTACCAAGTCAATGTCACAGCCTTCTGAAGGGTTTTCTAAATTTAGAGTTGGTGGCGCAATATTGTCGCGCATCGCTTGAATTGAAAAAATTGCTTCAATCGCACCAGCGGCACCAAGTAAGTGACCAGTAGCTGATTTGGTTGAAGACATTGAAAGTTTGTAAGCGTGATCGCCAAAAACTTTTTTAATTGAGTTAACTTCAATTTCGTCACCCATCGGAGTTGAAGTGCCGTGAGCGTTGATGTAGTCAATTGCATCAGGGTTCATTCCTGCATGTTGAAGAGCCAACTTCATTGCGTAAGTAGAGCCACGACCAGTGCTTTCAGGAGCAGTAATGTGGTAAGCATCACCCGACATTCCGTAGCCCGCAACTTCAGCGTAAATTTTAGCGCCACGTTTTTTGGCGTGCTCATATTCTTCCAAAACCACAACACCAGCACCTTCACCCATTACGAAGCCGTCGCGATCTTTATCCCAAGGTCTTGAACCAGCAGTTGGATTGTCGTTAAAAGCAGTTGAAAGCGCGCGTAAAGCAGCAAACCCACCAACACCAACTTCGCAAATTGCTGATTCAGCGCCACCGGCGATCATCACATCAACGTCACCATATTCAATCATGCGAGCAGAATCGCCAATGGCGTGAGTGCCTGAAGCGCAAGCGGTGACAACGGCGTGGTTTGGTCCCATGAAGCCGTGTTTAATTGAAATTTGTCCCGAAGCTAAGTTGATCAAGCTTGATGGAATGAAGAAGGGAGTGATTTTTTTGATCCCTCTTTCTTGCATGTGAATGGTGGTTTTTTGAATTGCCGGAAGTCCGCCAATACCAGAACCCATCATAATTCCGGTGCGATATTTTTGTTCTTCGGTTTCGGCCTTCCAGCCAGAATCAGCAACTGCTTGATCTGCGGCGGCAATTGCAAAATGGATGAAGCGGTCCATTTTTCTTTGTTCTTTTTGATCAACGTAATTGTCTAGGTAGAAAAGCTCAGGATCATTGCCGCCTTCAGCGCCGTAAGAAACTTCGCCGGCAATTTTGCAAGGAGAGTCAGTGGTGTCAAAAAGGCTAATTTTGCCCAGACCAGATTGCGAATTGATGAGTTTTTTCCAAGTGCCTTCAGCGGTTGAGGATAAAGGCGTCACAGCACCAATGCCGGTGACGACAACTCTTCTTTTTTGTGTCATTGTTTGGGGGATTTAAGGTTGAACTATTTCGATGAATGGGCGGAATTTAAAGTAAGAAGAAATATTTTGGCAAGATTTTATCTCCCAAGCAATTTGCCTAGAAGAATAATGAGGCGCCAAAAATTTCTCATGATGCGCAACTTGCTTACTCCAAGTTTTTTTCCGTAATCGTAAGAAATTGCAATTTCGTCAATGCGACAATTGATGCGCGCCAATTTTATTAATAGCTCACAAGTATAGGTAAATTCTGGCTCGGTGATGAATTGATTTTTTTCTAACGCAAAAAGTTTTTTCAATTTTTCAACTTTGTAAATGCGATATCCGCTGGTGAAATCTTGCAATTTTTGGCCAGAAATTTTTTTGACCGAAAATAAATTTTGCAGCAAAAGCGAAATTGATTTGCTGATTAATTGTCGACGTAGCGGAAAATCTGCCATTACGCTAGAGCTACAAAAACGTGAGGCCACGAGCAAATCGAGATTATTTTTTTTGAAATGTTCAAGCATCTCAAAAATTTGCTCTGGGTTGTGAGTGTTGTCGGCGTCCAGCGAAATTACCAAATCATCATCTGCAGAATTTTCGATCACATCTAAAAAAAGTCTTTTGAACGCAAGGCCCAGACCTCTTTCATTTTTTAGTGGCAAAATTTTTACTGGGTGAAATTTGGCAAAATCAGAAACTAGGTTAAAAGACTCGTCTTTGCTGCCATCAAGGCAGGCAATAATTTCAAAATCATGCTGCAAAGCTTGCATTTCATGACTGACATTAACTAAAAATTTTTTAAGATTTTGCGCCTCGTCCAAAGCGCAGAAGATGATTTTTATCAAAGGTAAATGAATGTTTGAATTATCGATAAAAAAAACTCTAAACTGCCAATTCCTAATTCTTAATTAATTTTTCTTAAGTGGATTTCAAAATCTCAAAACATCAATTCGACATTGTGATTATTGGCTCGGGCGGTGCTGGATTAATGGCGGCAATTTCGGCAATTAATGCTGGCGCAAAAAATATTGCTGTAATTAGTAAGGTCGTTCCAACCAACAGCCACACGGTTGCAGCCAAGGGTGGAATCAATGCGGCTCTTAGCAATGTGCAAGACGACAATTGGAAATGGCACGCTTACGACACACTAAAAGGTGGCGATTATTTGGCCGACACCGACGCCGTCGAATTTCTTTGTAAGCACGCCGAAGCCGCCATTTTAAGCCTTGAACACATGGGTGTGGTTTTTTCGCGTGACCAAAATGGCAAAATTGCGCAACGTGCTTACGGCGCACAAAGCACCAATTTTGGCCAAGGCGATTTAGCCTACCGCGCCTGCTATTCTAAAGACAAAACCGGTCACACAATTTTGCACACGCTTTTTGAGCAAGCGTTAAAAAGTGGCGTAAAATTTTTCTCAGAATTTTTTGTCAGCGATTTGTTAATTGATGATCAAAGCCAATGCCATGGCTGCTTGGCGATTGATTTAAATTTGGGCGAAGTCGTAATTTTCGAAAGCAAAAACACCATTCTGGCAACCGGCGGCTACAGCCAAATTTACCACAACACCACGTCGTCTCTAATTTGCAGCGGCGACGGATCGGCCTTAGTTTTTGAAGCAGGCTTAGCGTTGCAAGACATGGAATTTGTGCAATTTCATCCAACTGGAATTTACGGATCTGGATTTTTAATCACCGAAGCGGCACGAGGTGAGGGCGGCTATTTGCTTAACTCGCAAGGTGACCGCTTCATGAAAAACTACGCGCCAAAAATGATGGAATTGGCGTCGCGCGACGTTATTTCGCAAGCAATGTCGGCAGAAATTCACCAAGGTCGTGGGCTTGGCAAAGACAAAAATTTTCTCCATTTAGATTTGCGTCACATTAGTGACGAGGTGTTGAAAAATAAGCTTCCTGGCGTTGTTGAACTAGTAAAAAATTTCGCGCGTTTAGACGTGAAAAAAGATTTAATTCCCGTGGCGCCTTCCGCGCATTATTCAATGGGTGGCATTCCGACGAATTTGGATTGCGTAGTTTTAAATGGTGAAAATGAGGTGAAAGGATTAATGGCTGTTGGTGAGGCGGCTTGTGTTTCAGTGCACGGTGCCAATCGTTTGGGTTGCAATTCGCTGCTCGATTTAATTGTGTTTGGAAAAATCGCCGGAGAAAAAGCGGCGGCAAAAATTGGCGAAAAATTTGCTGGTGTGGCAGAAAAAATTGCTGCGGGAAAAGTTGAGAATTTAACAAATATTTTTGGTGCAAAATCTGATTCAAATCTTTCTAGCCTCAAACGCCAACTCCAAGAAAATAACGAAAAAAACCTTGGCGTGTTTCGTGACGAAGAGCTTTTGAAAATTGGTCTCGCCAAAACCCTCGAACTTTTCCAAATTTTCAAAAATTACAAAATCACCAACAAAAGCCTAATCTGGAACGACGATCTTGTTGCCTACTTCGAACTAAAAAATCTTTTTCTAAATTCTCTCGCCGCCAATTTTTCAGCGCTAAATCGCCGCGAAAGCCGCGGTGCGCATTACCGCTCTGACTTTTTACAACGCGACGACCAAAACTTTTGCACTCACAGTCTTGTAAAAATGTCTGGCTTAGCAGAAAGCTTTCTGGAATTTTCAACCAAGCCGGTGCGAAGCCTTTCGCAAATCCCCGAACTCAACCTCAACTTTCAAACTAGAAAATACTAATGAGATACAGCGCAAACCTAAACGTCATTATTAAAGCCATTGAAAAAGCTACAGCGCACATGTCGCGCGACTTTAACGAGTTGGAGCATTTGCAATCAAACCCAACTTCGGCCAGCAAATTTGCGGTGGCCTGCTACAACCGCGTGAGACAAATTTTGGTTGAAGATCTTTCAAAATTTCGTCCCGACTACAACCTAATTTTTTCGGACGGACAAAATGTTATTCGCAGCAAAGACGCCGAATATTCTTTTGTGATTTTTCCAATTGACGGCTACGACAATTTAATTCGCTCAAACCCTGATTTTACTGTTGCGGTTGCCCTAGAGCACTTAAATGCAAATGGCGAAAGAGAGTCAATTTCAGTAGCAATTAGCAAAGTGTTTGGCAGCGAAACTTACTACTGCGAGAAAGGTTTTGGCGCTTACATGAATAATCGCCGCATTCGCGTTTCAAAAAGAACTGGCGGCGAAACTCAAGTGATTGCAAGTGAAGACCAAGCAGCTCTTGCTGAAAAAATGGGCGACAAAAAATATTCAATGCGCACTTACGGCTGTAGAACTTTGGACCTTGCCTACCTGTCAGCTTCACGCCTTGAAATGGCAATGTTTAAGAAAAAAAATTACGATTTATTAAAACCATTTTTGCTTTTGGTGCGTGAGGCCGGTGGCAAAATTTCTGAAGAAGAAAAATTCATTTTAGCGAGCAATTAATGCAATTCATCGACGAAGCAAAAGTTTGTTTAACAGCAGGAAACGGCGGCAATGGCGCGTCAAGCTTTAGACGCGAAAAATTTATTTCTCACGGCGGCCCAGATGGCGGCGACGGCGGTAGAGGAGCGAGCATTATTTTTGAAGCGATCAAAGATTTAAACACTTTGATCGATTTTCGTTTTCAACAAAACTTCATTGCCAAAAGCGGAATTCGCGGCCACGGCGCCAACAGACACGGCCCTTCAGCCGAAGACATGATTTTGAAAGTGCCAGTTGGAACACAAATTTTTTCTGAAGACGAACAATATTTGCTCTACGATTTAAAAACCCACGGCGAGAGATTTGTTGTTGCTAAGGGTGGTCGTGGTGGCTTGGGTAACGCCAATTTTAAAAGTTCAACTAACCGTGCTCCAACCTTTGCACAAGACGGCGAAGCGGGCGAATCGCTTTGGGTAAATTTAAAGTTAAAACTTCTTTCAGATTCTGGTTTGCTAGGAATGCCCAACGCCGGAAAATCAACTTTTTTGGCCGCCACAACTCGCGCCAAACCAAAAATTGCCGACTACCCTTTTACCACTTTGCGCCCGCAACTTGGCGTGGTTTACGTTGACGGCCACGAGTTTGTTTTGGCTGACATTCCAGGATTAATTAAAGGTGCTTCTGAGGGTCGTGGTTTAGGAGATCGCTTCTTAAAACACGTTGAACGCTGCGGAGTTTTGCTGCACTTAATTGACGGATCTGCCGAAGACGTTGTCGAAAATTACCACGTAATTCGCGAAGAACTTAAAGGCTACAGTCCCGAACTTTTAGAAAAGCCAGAAGTGGTTGTGCTCAATAAAATTGACCTTTTAGAAGATGCCGACGTTAAGAAAAAAGTGACAAAACTAAAAGCATTTTTGAAAAAACAGGGCGTGGCTAAGCCGCAAGTTTTTGCAATTTCTGCGGCAACTACTCAAGGAAACGAAGAAGTTTTACGCGCGCTTTACAAAAAAATTGTTGAACACAGGCAAGCACAAAATGAGCAAGAAAGCTAAAAAAAATGGAGCAGCTTTAATTACCGGAGCTGCTAAAAGAATTGGCCGTGAAATTGCGCTAAATCTGGCTGCAAAGGGCTACGACATTGCCATTAGCTACAAAAATTCTAAGAAAGAAGCGGAAGCTTTGGCAAAAAAAATTCGCCAAGATTTTGCAGTTGAGTGCGAAATTTTTTCTTGTGATTTGGCCAATGCAAATGAGGCAAAAAAATTAGCTGCGGCGGTGCAAAAAAAATTTCCTAACTGGAATTTATTGGTCAACAACGCCTCAATTTTTAACCGCTCAAAGTTTCTTGCGGCACCTGACAGCGAGCTGATGGAAAACCTCAACACTCACCTAATTTCTCCACTGATTTTAAGCAAAGAATTTGCCAAAAATTCTCCAAAAAACGCGCAAATAATTAACCTAATCGACAAAAATATTGCGCGTTTTGACACCAATTATTTTTACTACCTTTTAAGCAAAAAAGCTTTGGCCGAATTTACCAAAATGCTGTCGCTTGAATTAGCTCCAAACATTAGAGTTAACGGCATTGCGCCCGGGTTTATTTTAAATTCGGTGGACGAAAAAAATCCCTCAATTGAGACGCAAAATTTAATCAAAAAAATTCCGCTAAAAACCAAAGGCGAAATTGAAAATATTTTGTGCGCGTTAGAGTTTTTGCTAAAAAATAATTTCGTCACCGGACAAATTTTATTTATTGATGGAGGCGCTAGTTTAAACCATGCAGGATAATTTAGGCTCACTGGCAATTTTTGCCGGACGCGGATCTTTGCCAAAAATGTTGATTTCCGATTGCCAAAAAAAAGGCCGCAAATTTTTGGTTTTTTTGCTTGAAGGTGAAAAATACGAAATCGATTACTCAGCTTTTAACCCAATAACCGTGGGCTACGGCGAGGTTGAAAAATTTTTGGCGGCGATTCACCAAAATGAAATTAAAAATTTAGTTTTTATTGGTGGTGTGACAAAACCAAATTTTTCTTCACTTAAAGTAGACAAGCGAGGTGCTGGTTTGCTGGCTAAAATTTTGGCTAATAAAATTTTGGGTGACGACGCAGTTTTGCGTGCGGTGATTAAATTTTTTGAAAAAGAAGGCTTAAAAATTTTGCGAATTGACGAGTTGTTAGACTGCGTAATCTCAAAAAAATCAACGCTTACCAAGCATCAGCCAACCAAAGAAAACCTTGAAGACATTGCACTTGGTGTGAAGGCGATTAAGTCATTTTCTAATTTTGACGTCGGGCAATCTTTGGTGATTGCGCAAAAGCAAATCATTGCCGTTGAAGCGTTGGAGGGCACTGACGAAATGATTAAGAGGTGCGCTGGGTTGAAAGTTGAATACAAAAACAACGCAGTTTTGCTCAAAATGAAAAAAGCCAAACAGAGCATGAAAGCAGACATGCCAACGATTGGCGTTGAAACGATTAAAAATTGCTTTGAGTCAAAAATTGGCGGAATTGCGATTCAGGCTAACTCTACGTTGGTTTTAGATAAAGCCGAAGTGATTAAAAAAGCTGACGAGTTGGGGTTATTTTTAACTGTAATTTAAGCAAATACTGGCCACGGTGGCCAGTATTCGCTAAGCTAAAACCGCTTGGCTGTTGGTCGCAAAAAAATCTCGGTTTTGAAATTGAAAATAATCTTGTGCGAATAACCACCCCCAACCCCTCTCTACAAAAAGGAGGGGAGTGCTCACCTCCGAGTGAGGTCTAAAAGCCCCTCCTTTTGAAGGAGGGGTTGGGGGTGGTTATTCGCAAACTCGAACTAAAAGTTTTACCAATAAAATTAATGAACCCAAAAACCCATTCCCACCCAGAACTACTAAAAAAACTTCCCCCCGAAGCCCAAACCTTATTCAAAGTTTTTAACAACGAAATCCGCCTAGTCGGCGGCGCCGTACGCGACTTGTTACTTAAAAAAGAAGTTCACGATTTTGACTTTACCACAAAATTTCTTCCCGACGAAATCGTAAAAATTCTACAAAAAAACAAAATCAAAGCCATTCCAACCGGCATTAAATTTGGCACGGTGACGGCTGTGGTGAATGGCAAAAACTTTGAAATTACTACTTTGCGCAAAGACGGCGCAACTGACGGACGTCACTGCGAACCAGAATTTGTTGCCGATTATTTTTTAGACGCCGCGCGTCGCGATTTTACAATTAACGCGCTTTACCTTGACTACGCTGGCTTGGTGACGGATTACTTTGAGGGAATTTCTGACTTAAAAAACCAAAAAGTTAAATTCATTGGCGACGCCAATCAACGAATTGAAGAAGATTTTTTGCGCATTTTGCGCTTCTTCAGATTTAGCTGTCGCTACGCGCAAGAGCTTGATGCAGAAGGCTTAAAGGCTTGTGTAAAACAAAAAACAAATCTCAAAAAACTGTCGCGCGAAAGAGTGCGTGCTGAAATTTTGAAAATGATTTGTGGCGACAAAAAAGAAAATCTGCTTGCGATTTTGCAAGTGTTAAAAAGTGAAAAAATTGCTGACGAGGTTTTTAGCGGCACACTTGATTTAAAAGCTTTGGAGCATCTTTTTGAACTCGAAGAAAAACTAGAATTTGCGGCCACACAAAACCTAAAAATCGCCGCACTTTTTTTGCAAAAAGAAACTGATTTAAAAATTTTTTCTCACGAAATTTGTGCGACTAATTTGGAAAAAAAGTTTTTTACTTACGTGCAAACCGCGCTGACTGGACCCCGTCGTGAAGGCGGGGTGACAAGCCCTCTAAATTGCCACCCCGTCTTTACGACGGGGTCCAGCGGGCTTGAGATTTTTGACATTAAGCAACTTTTAGCCTTCGACGAAACAAACTTGGTGCGTGATTTTTATTTGTTTTGCTTAGTAAAAAACTTCGACTCCGAAAAAATCGCTACTGCAAAAGAAAACCTGCAATTTTTACAAAATTTCATTCTGCCAGATTTTCCACTTACCGGCGAAGATGTTCTTGCACTTGGATTTGTGGGAAAAGATGCTGGACAAGCTATTGCGCGGGCTAGAAAATTTTGGGCAGCAAATGATTTTAAACCCACAAAAACCGACCTGGTTAAATTTTTAAAAAACTAAAATGACTATTTCACAAAAATCTTACATCGAATCAAAAGCTTGGCCGTTTGAAGAGGCTCGCAGAATTTTAGAAAAAGTTGGTGGCAAAACACCCGAAAAAGGTTACGTACTTTTTGAAACTGGCTACGGGCCATCTGGTTTGCCGCACATCGGAACATTTGGCGAAGTGGTTCGTACTTGCTTTGTGCGCTACGCTTTTTCGTGCATTGCGCCGCAAATTCCGACTCGCATGTTTTGTGTTTCTGACGACATTGACGGCCTGCGTAAAGTGCCAGACAACGTGCCTCAGCAAGAAATGGTGCGCGCTAATTTGGGTCGTCCGCTTACGTCAGTGCCAGATCCTTTCGGCACGCACGAGTCTTACGGCCACAACATGAATTCGCGCCTGCGTGCTTTTTTAGATTCATTTGGATTTGAGTACGAATTCATCAGCGCCACCGACAAATACAAATCGGGCGCCTTCGATTCTACAATGCTTCGCGTGCTCGAAAAATACGAAGAGCTAATGGATCTAATGCTACCAAGTCTCGGAGCCGAGCGCCAAGAAACTTACAGCCCGTTTATGCCAATTGACCCAGAGTCGGGCATCGTCATCGACAAAGGCGTGAAAGGCATTAACAAAGCTAAAGGCACGGTAATTTATTTAGACACTAACGGTGTTGAAAAAGAAATTTTGGTGACAGGTGGCAATTGCAAATTGCAGTGGAAAATCGACTTCGGCGCGCGCTGGTTTGGCCTTGGGGTAGATTACGAAATTTACGGAAAAGACCACCAACCTAACGAAAGAATTTATCGCCGAGTGTGCGAAATCTTGGGCGGCGTGCCTCCGGTCAATTTCACTTACGAAATGTTTTTGAGTGACACTGGCGAAAAAATTTCTAAATCAAAAGGCAACGGCATCTCGGTTGAAGACTGGTTGAAATACGCCCCAGCTGAGTCGATGAGCCTGTTCATGTATCAAAAACCAAAAACGGCGAAGCGTCTTTATTTTGACGTGATTCCAAAAGCGATGGATGAATATTTAACTTTTGTGGCTGCTTTTGAAAAACAAGATGAGGCCTTGAAGCTTGATAATCCGGCCTTTCACATTCACTCGGGAAAAGTTCCGACAAGTAATTTTAATTTAACTTACTCGCTTTTGTTAAATTTGGCGAGTGCCTGCAACCCAGAAAATGACTCGGTGCTTTGGGGTTTTATTTCGAAATATCAGGCGGGTTTAACAAAAGAAAATTCGCCGCTTCTAGCAAAAATGGTTGGTAGCGCGATCAACTATTACAACGACTTCATCAAGAAAAATAAAAAATATCGTGAGGCTACGGACGCAGAAAAGGCGGCACTTCGCGAGTTAATCGAAACAGTGCAAAATGCCACCGACGAACAAAAAAACGACGGCGCTTTATTGCAAAATTTAGTTTTTCAAGTTGGTAAAAATCACGGATACGAGAAAAATATGCGTGATTGGTTTTTAGCCCTTTACCAAATTTTACTAGGCTCCGACCAAGGCCCGCGCATGGGTTCGTTCATTGCTCTTTTTGGAATCGATAATTTTATCAAACTAATAAATGACAAAATCTAACCCAGATTCTCAGCAAGAATCTGACGCCGAAACTTTAGAAAAATTGCAAAGCCTGAAGGATTTTGCTGCGCAATTTTTGGATGAAGATTTTGTTTCTCTTAATGCGCAAATTAGCCTTCAGGCTGCTTTGGCAATGAATAAACTGCCAATAAAACTAAGGGAATATTTAAAAGAAATTGACGAAATGGAAACGCAAGTTTCTGCAGAGCAAGGTGAAACAGAACAAGATGAAACAGATCCAGTAAAAAAAGAAGAAGCTCGCAAAAAGAAAGAAGAATCTCGCAAAAAGCGCGAACAAAAAATCGAAAAATTATCTCACGAAATTTTTATTATTTCCTGCGCCTCGAGCAAAGCGGTAGATGGACAAAAAACCGACGAGTTTTTAAGAAAATTCAACCTCGCAAAAAAAATAAATGAAGTTGGTGAAAATGGCCTAAGCCCTGTGTCGGCAATGATGGTTTCGGGTAAAAATCTTGAAGAAAAAAAGAAAGGTTTGGAAATGCTTGTGCAAGCTGGGGCAAGAATTAGCGCTCAAGATTTGGCG
The DNA here is from genome assembly GCA_017999675.1 of Rickettsiales bacterium. Classification (GTDB taxonomy): domain Bacteria; phylum Pseudomonadota; class Alphaproteobacteria; order Rickettsiales; family UBA1997; genus UBA2645. The sequence continues at coordinate 49,410 of JAGNLL010000007.1, read as the reverse complement.
GTAGCTGGTGTAAAAAAAGTTGAAGTTGAGCAAGAAAATTTGCGCCAAAGAGAAAGAGAAAAAGAAGGGCCGGCGAGAAAAAAACTAAGTTTTAAAACTGCGCAAGAAGATGCTGAAAAATCACAAATTGAAGCTCAAGCAAGAGTGCAGCAACAAATTATTGAAGCAGGAATTGCCCTAGAATTTCACCAAATGGGAATGCTTGCTTTGCGTGATCAATTAAGGGCAGAGGCGGCAAAACTTAACAAAGAACAAGAGGCAAAAAAGCTTGCTGAAAAAACCTCGCAAGATGTGGTTGTGCAAGAGGTAGAAAAATCTAAAGCGCAAACCACTGAAGGCCAAAAAGAGCAAAAAATTTCACAAGAAAAAATCTCAGAATTAGAAAAAATTTTGGGAATTCCCCTCGACGAAAAAAGCATCAACTCAATGTTATTTTTCGCCGTACAAAACGGCCAATCAACAATGGCAATGCTTTTGGTAAGCTACGGCGCAGATGTTAACCACGTAGAAAATGGTAAAACTGTTTTGGATGCGGCAATTAAGGGCGGCAATAATTCGCTGATTTCTGTGTTTTTCGATCGCGCAAATCCTGAAGCAAAAAAGCAGGCATTGGCGGCGAATCCAAATAATGAGGGTTTGGCGAGAATGGTTGAAAAGTCGGAAGGGGTTTTAATTTCTGAGTCAGTTAAATTGCCAAGTGAGACCCGCGGCACATCTAAGCTAGATGATTTAATAAGAAACTTGCCGCTACCAGCGCCGCCAACATCTTTAAGCCAAGTATCAATCGCTAAAGTTGAAAATCTGCAGCGCGCGGCTGGTGCGGACGCGCTTTTAAAGAGTTAAAGCGCGAAGATCGCCAGCAAGTCTTTCGGCGCTTAATTTTCTATCACAAAGATCTGACGTGACAGCTCTCATATGCTCTATTGTCATTGGGCCGCGATCTGCAGCATCAGCAATTTTATTAGCTCTTTGCTCCACAAATCTTTCGTAAAGTTGGTTTGAATGAATGCCGGCGCTTAAGGCAGCAAGTAATTCTATGGGCATTGATGGCGGCAATTCTGATAGCGGATAAACTTCCATGTCAGTCCTACTAGTGTTTAGTATTTTGCGAGTGACGGCTGTGCCGCTAGAATCAACAAAAACTGCTGTAGATTCTTTAATATTTGGATTTGTTGGCATGTAGGTTATTGAAGATTCGTCAGCTTTAAAATTTTTATACGGCTTTAGATCGAGACGCATTTTCTCTTTCATGGTATCAATTAAAATCGCTCTTGCGCTATCTCCAAGCTCTGCTGGCGAGTGTGCACCTCCACCAAAAACTTGAAAGCTTGTGCCTTTTGGCATTTCTCCGCCATTGGCAGCTTTAAAGTCGGCAATGGCTAGTTCTAAATTAGCCTTGGCAGTTCTTTCGTCGTAAGCGTTATTGGGGAAGAAGTGGGCCATAGTTGCAACGTGGTCTTTTCGGATCACAACTGTTGGGCATTGAGTGAGGTTTCCTGAAAAAAGAATGGCGTTTGGATTTGCTCTAAAATCAACGGTGTTGAAGGCGCAGGTTTCTACTGGAATAATTTTTCTACCCTCAAATTCAAATATGTAGCCATTACTCACTGGAGCGGGAGACGGGGCTGCCGCAGGGGCAGAAGAAGATTTAGACTTTTTTTTAGGAGGCATATTTTTTTAATTAAGATTGGTTGGTAAAAGTTTTAATTCCCGAAATTAAATTTTGAAAAGAGTCGGTTTCGTAATTATCGTGCATCCCTTGCAGCACAGATGTTAAGCGCTCCAAACCCATGCCGGTGTCGATGCAAGGTTTTGGTAATTCGATCATTTTGCCCCCAGCCTGTTTTTCAAATTGCATGAAAACCAAATTCCAAATTTCGATGTAGCGGTCGCCGTCTTGGTCTTTGCTTCCTGGAACTCCGCCAAAAATTTTGTCACCGTGGTCATAAAAAATTTCGGAGCAGGGGCCGCACGGGCCAACGTCGCCCATTGACCAAAAGTTGTCGTCGGTTGAGATGCGGATGATTTTTTCTTGCGAAAGTCCGGCAATTTTTTTCCACAAATCTGCAGCCACGTCGTCATTGTGGTAAACCGTGACGAGAAGTTTGCTTTTGTCGATTGCGAGTTCGCGGGTTAAAAATTCCCAAGCGAAAAAAATTGCTTCTTCTTTGAAATAATCACCGAAAGAAAAATTGCCCAACATTTCAAAAAAAGTGTGGTGACGTGCGGTGAAGCCTACATTATCGAGATCGTTGTGTTTGCCACCGGCGCGCACACATTTTTGCGAAGTGACAGCGCGTTTAAATTTTGGAACTTCAACGCCGGTGAAGTAGTTTTTAAACTGATTCATGCCTGCGTTGGTAAACATCAGGGTAGGGTCGTTGTGCGGAATTAGTGGTGAAGATGCGACAATCTCGTGGCCGTTTTTGGCGAAATAGTCGAGAAATTTGGCGCGGATTTGATTGGTTGAAAGCATGTGTAAATTTTTTTAGTTGTAAGTAAGGCAAGCTATAAGCCGGATTTTGTATCGCGCTGTAGCTTTCGCGTAAGCGGACGACAGTCATTCATCTAGGATTAGCGTCGCCGCTAACCTCAAGCAACCTACCCGAGTGACGATGGCGAGGACATCTGTTTCATTGAAGAAACTTGCCACTCCTATTTGGTCTTGCTCTAAATAGGGTTTATCCAAATGCATGTTACCATGCAAGCGCGTGAGCTCTTACCTCGCGGTTTCGACCTTACTCGCTTTCGCTTCGCTACAGCGCAGCAAGCTTCGTTTAAGTTGGCCTGTCGCGCTGTAGCGTAAGCGTAAGCGGAGCGGTATATTTTCTGTGACACTTTCCCTCAGAATTTCTATTTTATTCAAAATTCTGGTCAGCCATTAACTGATATTTTTCCTCGCAAGAGTCCGGACTTTCCTCTAATTTTCAAACCTGTTGCCAAGTTAAAACCAGCGACCATCCACTTGCCTTACAAGATCGCAAAATTAAGGTGCCGCGCTCTTTGGTGCAACTTAAGAATTCAACTTTCTCAAAAATAAAAATGAAAACCGTCCTCTCAGGAATTCAACCTACAGGAAATTTACATTTAGGAAACTACCTCGGCTCAATCGCCAACTGGATTGATCTGCAATCAACTCACCGCTGCATTTTTGGTGTGATGAATTTGCACGCAATCACGCTGCCGCAAGATCCAAAAGAATTACAAAAAAATGTTTTAGACGCCGCAGCGGTTTATTTGGCCTGCGGTTTAGACCCAAAAAAATCGACAATTTTTGTGCAGAGCGAAGTGGCACAGCATGCAGAATTAGCTTGGGTTTTAGGCACTATTACGCCGATGGGATGGTTGAATCGCATGACTCAGTTTAAAGAAAAATCAGCAGATAATGAAAACCTCGGCCTCTACTCCTACCCAGTTCTAATGGCTGCTGACATTTTGCTTTACCGCGCTGATTTAGTGCCGGTTGGGGAAGATCAAAAACAGCATTTAGAATTAACTCGTGATTTGGCGGGAGCATTTAATCGTCGCTACGGTGTGGAATATTTCAAACTTCCTGAGCCGATGATTTTAAAGGCGGTGAAGCGCATCATGTCGCTGCAAGACGGCACTAAAAAAATGAGTAAGTCGGATGAGTCAGATTTGTCGCGCATTAATTTGGATGACTCGGCGGAAGTGATTTTGAAAAAAGTTAAGAAGGCAAAAACTGATTCGCTTGCGACAATTAATTTTGACGAGTCGCGCCCTGAAATTTACAATTTGTTGAATATCTTTTCAGCCGCCTCAGGCAAAACTACAGAGGCTTTAGCTGCAGAATACGAAACCGCAGGAAACGGCAAATTTAAAAATGATTTAGCTGAAAGCTTGATCGAAAAATTACGCCCGATCCAAGAAAATTTAGCACGTTTTAAGCAAGATCAATCTTATATTCGTGATGTTCTAAACCAAGGCAGAGAGCAGGCGCAGCAAGTTGCCGCTCAAACTAAAAAAGAAGTTTTTGAAATAGTTGGACTTTAATCATGTTTGAAATTCCTACAAATTTAGAAGAAGAAATTCTTCGCTTAAAAAAAGAACAAAACGCCGTGATTTTGGCGCATTTTTATCAAGATGAAGAGATTCAAGACATTGCCGATTTTATCGGCGACTCGCTTGATTTGTCGCGCAAGGCTGCGGCAACCGATGCCGACACCATCGTGTTTTGCGGTGTAAAATTTATGGCGGAAGTGGCGAAAATTTTGTCGCCAACGAAGAAAGTTATTATTCCTGATTTGAAAGCCGGATGCAGTTTGGAAGATTCGTGTCAGCCAATTCCATTCGCTGAATTTAAGAAAAAACATCCAAACGCTTTGGTGGTGACCTACATCAATTGCTCCGCTGATATCAAGGCTTTGTCCGACATCATCGTCACCTCGTCAAACGCTAAAAAAATCATCGAACAAATTCCTGCCGATAAAGAAATTATTTTCGCACCCGACCAACATCTCGGTCGCTATTTAGAAAAAATCACCGGCCGCAAAATGATTTTGTGGAATGGCTCTTGCATGGTTCACGAGCAATTTAGTGAAAAAGAATTGGTGAAGTTGGTGGCAAATCATCCGCAGGCAAAAGTGATTGCGCACCCTGAGTGCCCAGAATCATTGCTTTCTCACGCACATCACATTGGCTCAACTTCGTCGCTTTTAAAATTTGCTGAAGAAAATCAGGGCGGTGAATTTATCGTTTTGACCGAGCCGCACATTATTCACCAAATGCAAATCAAAAACCCGACGGCTAAGTTTTACGATTGTCCGTTTATTGACAGAGCAGGCTGCACTCTTTGCAACACTTGCCCGCACATGCAGTTGAATACGCTGGAGAAGCTTTATTTGGTGATGAAATATGGCGATAAATCTGGGTTTGGTGGTGAGTTGGTGATGAGTGAAGAGTTGCGCGCGAAGGCGGAGAAGCCTTTACGGAAGATGCTTGAGATGTCTTAGTTAAAAAACAAAACCGTCGGTTGAGCGGAGTCGAAACCATCGGAAGGTTCCTGCCGTAGAACTTCAGCAGCAGGAACCTTCCGATGGTTTCGACTCCGCTCAACCGACGGTTTTGTTTGGTTTTGTTTTCTACTCCACCAAAAACGTCACCGATTTCAAATATTCACTTTCTTTCAAAGCTGGGCTAATCGGGTGATCAAACCCCGCGCCAAAAGTTCTAATCAACTTTGCTTTACGATTTGCCTTACGAAATCCATCATTTGCAGCAACCAACAAATCACCTAAAGTGGCGTTGTGCGAGCAAGAGGTCAGCATTAAAATACCGTTTTTCTTCACTAACTTCGCGCCAAATTTTACCAATTTTTCGTAGCCTTTTAAGCCGGTGAAAAAATCTTTTTTCGATTTGATAAAAGCTGGTGGATCAAGCAGCACAACGTCAAATTCTCTTTCTTGAAAAGACGGATCCTCCAAAACGTCAAAAACTTTTTCGCAAATAATTTCAGAATTTTCGTCCAAATTATTTAGCGCTAAATTCTTTTTTAATTGCTTCAAAGCGTCTTCAGACGAGTCAACAAATGTCACCGATTTTGCGCCGTTTTTTAACGCGTTTAAACCAAATCCACCTTGATAACAAAAGGCGTCAAGCACGGTGCAGTTTTTTGAAATTTCACCAATAAATTTGCGGTTTTCTCTTTGGTCAAAAAACCAGCCGGTCTTTTGTCCGTGCTTGGCATCGATTAAAAATTTTAGGCCGTTTTCTTCAATTTCAATTTCGCTGGCTACTTCGCCTTTGATGGTTTTGTTTTCTAACTCTAGGCCTTCAAACCTTCTGGCATCAACGTCGTTTCTAAAAAAGATGACGGCTTTTGGAAAAAGTTTTTCAAGTGCTGCAACTAAAATGGTTGAAAGATTTTCCATGCCAGCAGTTGAAATTTGGCAAGAAAAAACATCGCCAAAACGGTCAATTACAAGGCCCGGTAAAAAATCGGCTTCAGAGTGAATTAAGCGGTAAAAAGGTTTGTTGTAAAATTTTTCGCGCAAATTTTTTGCTTCTACTAGGCGCTCGATGAAAAAGTTTTCGTCAATTTCTTGAGTTAAATCGTGAGTTAAAATGCGCGCTGAAATTAAGCTGTGCGGGTTAAAATAGGCGAGGGCGAAATCGTCGTCTTTATTGATTTGAACCATTACCAGTGAGCCTTTTTCAAGGCCTTTTAGCGAAGAGAAATTTTCGATTTCGTTAGAAAAAATCCACGGATGGCCACGCACAACTCTAAGTTCGTGATGGCGTTTAATTTTTAGTTTGGTGTTGGCGATTTTCATGTTTTTGTTTTTTTAAAATTTAAACCCCGCGAACTTTTTAAGTGCGCGGGGTTTAGTTGTGTCGCTGCAGTTTTTTAACTCTCTACAAGCTAAAGCTCATCGTCAACAAGTGAGATTTTTTTCTTTCTAAAAGGCCTTTAAATAATTCTTCGTAATCAGCCGAAACCGCTTTGTGCAAAGATCCGCGGGCAACGGCACTTTCAACGTAAGTGGCGGCGTTTTTGTGCAGGTCAAAAATTTCTAAAGTAAATTTATTGTCGATGAAGGTCAGCGGTTTGAAGGCTGAAGCCATGCAAGCATCAACTAAAGAAAATTTTTCGCCGTCAAAGTAAGGGCTAAATTTTAAATGTTTGTCGATGGCGGCAATGCGCGAAACGGTTTCAACTTTTTTTAAATCAAACTCTTGCTGATTTTGCGAAAAAACCATGCCAAAGGTGCTAGATAAAATGCCGGTGCTTACTTCCATCCAAGCGCGGTGCCAAGCTTTGTCTAACGCGTCTTTTGGGTGAAGCGGATTTTCTGGGAAAGCATCTTCTAAATATTCGCAAATGGCGATTGATTCAAAAAGTGGTTTGTCGCCAACGTAAAGCAAAGGCACTTTGCCCAAAGGTGAGTCCTTTACAAACCAGTCTGGCTTTGCGGCCAGACTGATGTCTTCTTTTTCGTAGGGGATGTTTTTTTCAATCAAAACCATTTCAACGCGATGGCCGTAAGGAGAAAGTTTTGAGGTGACTAGTTTGATTTTGTCAGTCATGAGTTTGTTTTTAAAAGATTAGTAAATCGGAAACTCTTTGCAAAGCGTTGCAACTTCGGCTTTCACCTTAGCTTCAAGCGCGTGATTTCCTTCTTCACCATTTTTGGTGAAGCCTTCTAAAACATCGCAAATTAGCTGACCAATTTTCTCAAACTCTTTCTCTTTAAAACCACGGGTAGTGCCTGCAGCTGTGCCAAAACGAAGACCAGAAGTGACAAAAGGAGAACGTGGATCATTTGGAATGGCGTTTTTGTTGCAGGTTAGGCCAGCGCGTTCCAAAACTTTTTCAGCTTCTTTTCCGGTTAAAGTTTCAAGTGGTGTCAGGTCAACAACCATCAAGTGGCAATCAGTTCCGCCAGTGGTGATTTTTAAACCACGTTTCATCAAAACCTCGGCCAAAACTTTGGCGTTGGCGACAATTTGTTTAGCGTAAGTTTTAAATTCAGGGCGCAGCGCTTCACCGAAAGCAACGGCTTTAGCAGCGATTACGTGCATTAATGGTCCACCTTGCAATCCTGGAAAAACGGCAGAGTTAATTTTTTTAGCAAGCTCTTCGTTGTTGGTTAAAATCACACCACCACGAGGTCCGCGTAAAGTTTTGTGAGTTGTTGAGGTGACGATGTCAGCAACGCCAACGGGAGATGGGTAAATGCCAGCTGCAACTAATCCCGCAACGTGAGCCATATCAACCATTAGCAAAGCACCAACTTCATCGGCAACTTTTCTAAAACGTGACCAATCAACAATGCGCGGGTAAGAAGAAATTCCGGCGACGATTACTTTTGGTTTATGTTCGCGAGCTAGCGCTTCCATTTGATCGTAGTCGATCAAACCATCATCCAAACGGATTCCATACTGCACTGATTTAAACCACATGCCCGAAATTGTACGTTGTGCGCCGTGGGTTAAGTGTCCACCTGCAGCCAAAGACATTCCTAAAATTGTGTCACCTGGTTGAAGAGTTGCCAAGTAAACTGCCAAGTTTGCACTAGCGCCAGAGTGAGGCTGCACGTTAGCAAATTTTGCGCCAAAAAGTTGGCACAGGCGGTCAATTGCTGCTTGTTCAACTTCGTCAGAAAATTCGCAACCACCGTAGTAGCGTTTTTGCGGATAGCCTTCGGCGTATTTGTTGGTAAAGATCGAGCCTTGCGCTTCAAGCACAGCTTTGCTCACAATATTTTCTGACGCGATCAATTCGATTTGATATTTTTGGCGGTCAGTTTCTTTTTGAATTGAGTGGAAAATTGCAGAGTCGGAATTTTCGAGGGAAGATTTGAAGAAGGTCATGTTGTTGTTTAATTTAGTTTGAAGTTTTTTTTGATAGGTCCCTGAGCAAAGCGCGTAGCGCGTCGTCGAAGGGCCGGAACACTGGTCTTCGGGCCCTTCGACGACGCGCTACGCGCTTTGCTCAGGGACCTATGATTTTGGTATTAAAGTCCAAATTTGTTGAAGCTCATGCGCTCTTCAACCTTGTTTAGTAAGCTGTCAGAAAGGCTTAACTTTTCTGAGAACAAACTTTTTAGCAAACCTTTTTTAGCAATAACCTGCACCAGCTCAACCTTAGGTCCAAATTTTTCTTTCATTTTGCTGCGCATGTCGCTTACGCCATCCACCAATCCAAGCTGGGCAGATTTTTTGCCAGACCAAAAAGCGCCCGTAAATAAATTATCTTCTGATTGCTTTAGTTTGTCGCCGCGGCGCTCTTTTACTAAATCTTTAAAGCCTTCAAAAATGTCGCGCTGGGCGTCTTTTAAAATTTCGATATTTTCAGATTCTTCGGGCAAAAACGGGTCGAGAATCGCTTTGTTTTTTCCTTCGGTATATACGCGGCGGGTGACGCCGATTTTGTTGATTAAATCGACAAAGCCAAAGCCCGAAAAAATCACGCCAATTGAGCCGATGATTGAAGAATTGTGGGCGTAAATTTCATCACCACTTAAAAGCAGCCAATATCCACCAGAGGCCGCAACGTCTTGCGCGAAGGTGTAAACCGGAATTTTTCTTTTTGTCGAAAGCTCGCGAATGTAGTTGTAAATTAGCTCAGACTGCACCGGTGAGCCGCCGGGAGAATTAATGGCAAGTGCCACAGCTTTTGGCTTCATGTCAAAAGCACGGTTTAAAAGTGGTGCAACATTTTCAAAATTAAGCCCAGCAGAAAATTTTGATCCCATGCCAATCACGCCGTTCAAGGTAACGCAGGCAACTGTTGGGGCTGTTCTGCCGAGTAAAATTTTTTTAACCAATTTGACGACGGGGCGTTTAGGCATCGGGAATTTGCTCGCTTAAATGTTTGTTAAAAATTGAAAAATATTCGGGTTTGAATTCGCCGCGAAAAATTTTTCTGGCGTAGTTGGCGGTGCAAAAAATCAAAAAGAAAGACAAAACCAAAATTAGTGAAAGCCACAAGCCATGTGGTCCAAATACTTTCATTAAAGCACCTGTAGTGAAGAGGCCAAAAATATTGCCAATCATACTAAAGCGTGAAAAGGCGCTGTTTACGGCAAGGCGTTGCGTGGCTTTGTATTTTTCGTTAATCAAAACAATGGCGGGCAATTTTACGCCGGCAAGTGCGCCAAAAAGTAAGAAAAGTAAAATTGGAATATGGTCGTGATTTTGGTTGATAAACAAAGTGTGGGCGCAGACCAAAGCAAGAGTTGCTGAGGTGATCATCATGAATCTGCGGTTTAAAATATTGGCAAGGTAGCCAATTGGAATGTAAAAAATCGTGCCAAAAAGTAGTACCGACAAAAGCAGCGACGCCTCGTCTTTAAGCATACCAATCTTGATGCCGTAAATAATTAAAAAGGCGCTGGCAGACGACATGGCGTAGCTCACCGAAAATGCCGCAAACATAATTTTTGGTGAATTTTTGATGTAGCGCCACACGCCGATGGTTTTTTCTTCGCGCACACTGGCGTCAACTTTTCTAAGGCGTTCGAGCGGCACAATTGAGGCTAAGAAAAATCCACTAGCCAGCACAAAAGAAGCCAAGCTGTCGTGGGTTTTAAACAGGTTTAAAACAATCGGCCCCAAGCTATTGCCAATTGCAACCAACATGGTGCCAACCGAAATTACCATGGCGCGAATTTGCGGCGGGGCTAGGTCCATCATAATTGTGTTGCGGGTGACGCCACAAATAAAAAACGAGGTGCCGATGCAAAAAACGGTCACCAGCCAAAAAAAGTAGCCCAAATACCAGTAGAGTAAAATTGAGCAAATGGCCGAAAGTATTGAGCCAAAATAAATGCTGTTAATCATGCCGGCTTTACGACCCATCGACGGCAAAAAGCGCGAAAAAATTACACCCGCACCAATTTGCACCGCGGTTGAAACTGAAATTAAAACCTCGTTTTTAACGTTGGCTTCAAGTTTGAGTGCAATCATCACCATCAAAATTCCGTAGCCAATTGCCGACAAAAAAATTGCCGAAAAAATTGCGGCAAAATCTTTTACAAGGCCAAAGGTCCAGTGAAATTCGTGATCGTCAGAAACTTTTTTTAACGGCAGCGGCGAAAAGCCCGAAGAGCCATTTTCGTAGCTGCGGGTGGTTGGCTCGTGATGAAAGTGAAAGGAAAACATTTTATGAACTTGGTAAGTTAATTCTATTTTGATCAGAAAAATTTAATCAAAAAAAACCGTCGGTTGAGCGGAGTCGAAACCAACGGAAGGTTCCTGCGTAAATAGCGAGGCAGGAATCTTCCGTTGGTTTCGACTCCGCTCAACCGACGGGCTTCGTCTTCTGCTTATTTTTACTCCCTTTGAACCATGATTTTTTTAGTTAAGATTTCTCACGTCAACCAAATGCCCCGCAACTGCGGCAGCTGCGGCCATTGCTGGGCTTAAAAGGTGAGTGCGTCCACCGCGGCCTTGGCGGCCTTCGAAGTTGCGGTTTGAGGTTGAAGCGCAGCGTTCGCCAAATTCTAGCTTGTCGGCGTTCATGGCTAGGCACATTGAGCAGCCCGGTTCGCGCCATTCAAAGCCTGCTGCGGTGAAGATTTTGTCTAAACCTTCTAACTCAGCTTGTTCTTTAACCAAGCCAGAGCCTGGTACAGCCATGGCTAGCTTGATGTTTGCCGCAACTTTTTTGCCTTTTAAAACTTCAGCAGCGGCGCGAAAATCTTCGATTCTGCCGTTGGTGCATGAACCGATAAAAACCTTGTCGATGCTGATTTGATCAAGCGGCGTGCCTGCAACCAAACCCATGTATTCGAGTGATCTTTTTACCGCTTCTTGCTTGCCTTGGTCAGCAAAGCTTTCCGGAAAAGGAACTTTGTCGGTAATTGGCAAAGCGTCTTCTGGGCTGGTTCCCCAAGTCACTTGCGGGGCAATTTCTTCAGCTTTTAAGTGCAACTCTTTGTCATATTTTGCGCCTTCGTCAGACACAAAACCCTGCCAATATTTTACTGCTTTGTCGAAATCTTTTGGCGCCATTGGGCGGCCTTTTAAGTAAGCGTAAGTTGTTTCGTCTGGCGCAATCAAACCAGCGCGAGCGCCCGCTTCAATTGACATGTTGCACACAGTCATGCGGCCTTCCATTGAAAGCGATTTGATCGCTTCACCCGCATATTCAATGACGCAACCAGTTGCACCCGCAGTGCCAATTTTGCCAATCACCGCAAGGGTGATGTCTTTTGCCGTCACGCCTTTGCCAAGCTTGCCGTCAACTTTAACTAAAAAGTTTTTCGCTGGGCTTTGAATCAAAGTTTGCGTTGCCAAAACATGTTCAACTTCAGAAGTGCCGATGCCAAAAGCCAAAGCGCCAAAAGCGCCGTGAGTTGAAGTGTGCGAGTCGCCGCAAACAATCACCATGCCGGGTTGGGTAAGGCCTTGTTCTGGGCCAACGATGTGCACCACGCCTTGTTTTTTGTCGTCGAGGTCAAAATATTTTATGCCAAATTCAGCGCAGTTTTTTTCGAGGGTTTCAACTTGAATGCGCGAGGTTTCGTCTTTAATGCCGCGCGTGCCGTTGCCGCGGTCGGCGGTTGTGGTTGGCACATTGTGGTCGGCTACAGCTAAGTGTGCTTCAGGGCGGCGCGGTTTGCGGCCAGTCATGCGAAGGCCTTCAAAGGCTTGTGGAGATGTTACTTCGTGAATCAGCTGGCGATCTACGTAAATAGCGCTTGAAGCGCCGTCGTTGTAAACTAAGTGCGAGTCCCAAATTTTGTCGTAGAGAGTTTTAGCCATGTTTTTTTTGTGAAATTTTTTTAAGAAAAAAAGATGTGAGAAGAGGCGGCGCATGATCAAAAAGCATTTCTTAAATTCAAGCGCTCTTGCCAAAAATTGTTTGACTGTTTGGGTGGCTAAGTGTGTTTTGCGCGCGAGTTTTTTTTAGTTAATTTTTTTCAAAATATTTTATGTCTAAGTCTAAAGCAGATTTTACAGCAAGTGTTCAAGATATTAGTGGTAAAGTTTTAGACGGTGCGCCTGAATCTCAAAAATTTACCGCAAGTGTTGCGGAGGTGACACAAGAAGTTATTGGTAAAGAAGGGGAAAAAGATCTTCAAAAATCCAGCAAAGAAGTCGCTAAGGATGGCGCAACAGGTCTTTGGGATATGTTTAAAAAATGGTTTAAAAACCTTTTTTCTTCTGAAGAAAAAGGAAGTGCCACAGTTGCTAATGAGTCTTCTCAAAACACCTCAAAAGAAGAAGGTGAGTCTCAAGATGGCAATTCTAAAGAGGAGCAAGTAGAAAAAGTTCCGCAAACTCAAGCTGCAAAACAAGGCACCAAAGGAGCTGAAATTAAAGGTGAAGAAAAAGGCTCTACACTGACAGAAGAAGAGGCTGCCGTTGCCGAACTTCTTCAGGGTATTAAAAGCAAGGCCAATGGAAATGTAGAAAAAGAAACAGAGATGCTTAAGCAGGTTTCTGATTTAGTTGTCGGGTCGAAAGACCAAGAATTGATGAAGCAGTGGGCAGATGTTTCAAAATCTCTTGGTGAAAAAGACTCTAATTTTAAGGACATGACCGAGAATTTGTCGGGTAAAATAAGCGGAGAAATCAAAGCTCAAGAGGGCGCAGAAAAGCCTCAAGGCCTAGAAGCTGCGATGGCAGAAGTTAAGGGTAGTGGTGTTTTTGAAACTCTGCGCGAAGGTGCTAAAAGCGTGTTTGACGAAGGCGATCAAGATCGTGACCAAGCTCCCACAAGAGCTCCAGCAAAATCTGAAGGTGTTGCCCGCTAATGAAACCACTCTTTTGCGGCGACATCGTTTGCAGATCGGGCCGCAAAAGCACTGTCTCACCACTTAATTTTTAAACAAAAAACTAGTCATTTATGTCAAAGAAAAAACCGCTTTTAAAAGAACTTGGAGATTTTTTTGTGTCTTGTGGCGAGTGGTTTCAAACACAAATGGAAAAAACCTTCATCCCGCCAACTTTAAGCGGCATTTGGAGTTATCTTACGGGAGGGTTCTTTCCGAAAAAACTCGATGGAAAAAAATTTGACGGCTACACAATTTTTAGCCCGCTTAAATTTTTGTGGAATAATGCGGTTGAGCCTGTGGCGGAGTTTGTTTTGAGTCCGTTTGATAAAAAGGCTACTTACAAAGAAGAGGAGGTTAAAGAGGTTAAAAATCCCCTAAAATCTGACGTTAAAGACACTGAGAAAGAGGCTAATAAAAAAACTGTTGAGCAGGTTGCTTTAGAAAATGAAAAGCCTCTTGTGAAAATGTCTAGATTGATCAGGAGTCACGCAAAAGAAATTAAAGAACTTGCTCGAAAGGAAAATGTTGAGGTTAGAAAATGTGCGGCAATTGCTGGGGTGGGAGAACAGGTTGTAAAAGAGTTGGTGCATAAAAATAGGCTCGAAAAAGAAGAGGAGAGGCAAAGAAAAAAAGAGGAAGATAGGGTGAGTGCGATTATAAAGGCGGAAAGAGATAGGGATAAGAATTTATCTCATGCAGCACAAGTGCGCGAAGAAACAGAAAGGGGAGACACCAACACAGCTGGAAATGCTGGAAATACAGGCACTGGTGGTGGTCGCCAATGAAACTACTCTTTTGCGGCGACATCGTTGGCAGATCGGGCCGCAAAATTGTCACGCACAACTTAGACAGAATTAAACTTGAAGAAAAAATCGACTTCACCGTCGTCAACTGCGACAACGCCTCGGGCGGCTTTGGCGTTAATCGCAGCGCCCACCAAGAACTGCTAAACGCCGGCGCCGACGTTTTAACCGGCGGCGACCACATTTGGGACCAGCACGAAATCACCAGTTTTATCAACGACTCCAAGCGCATTTTGCGCCCGATGAATTTCCCCAAATCTTGCCCCGGTGTTGGCGCCAGAATTTTTACCACCGCTTTTGAAAAAAAAGTTTTAGTCATCCATTTGCTTGGCCAAGTTTTTACAAAATATCACGTAGAATGCCCGTTTGCCGCAGTTGACGAGCTGCTCAAACACAACCGTTTGGGCATTGAAGCCGACGCAATTTTTGTTGATTTTCACGCCGAAGCCACTTCAGAAAAAATGGCGATGGGCAAGTTTTTAGACGGCCGAGTTAGCGCCGTGATTGGCTCGCACACGCATATTCCAACCGCAGACTGCCACGTGATGAAGGGCGGCACGGCCTACCAAACCGACGCTGGCATGTGCGGCGACTACGACTCGGTGATTGGCATGGACCAAGAAGTGCCGCTTAAAATGTTTTTGCAAAAACGAAAATTTTCCAAAATGGAACCGGCAAAAGGTGAGGCAACTTTATGCGCCGCAATTGTTGAAATTGACGACGCCACTGGCCTTGCCAAGAAAATTTCGCCGTTTAAGTTTGGTGGAATTCTCTCCTAACTTTTTAAATTTCCCCCTCACATGGCCGGCCACTCTCAGTTTGCAAACATCAAGCACCGCAAAGGCGCGCAAGACGCTAAAAAAGCCAAGCGCTTCACCAAAATTTTACGCGAAATTACCGTTTCTGCCAAAGGCGGCAATGTTGACCCCAACTCAAACCCACGCTTGCGCAACGCGCTAATCGACGCCCGCACCAACAACATGCCAAAAGACCGCATCGACGCGGCGATCAAAAAAGCTTCGGGCGAAATTGGCGGCGAAAATTTTGACGAAATTCGCTACGAAGGATACGCCCCCGGTGGCATCGCCATCATCGTTGAAGCGCTAACCGACAACCGCAACAGAACAGCAAGTGAAGTTCGCAGTACCTTCACCAAAGCTGGTGGCGCCTTGGGCGAAACTGGCTCGGTTGGTTTTATGTTTGACCATGTTGGCGTGATCCAGTTTGACGGCAAAGTTGCCAGCGAAGAGCAAATGTTTGAAGCCGCGCTAGAGGCAGGTGCAGAAGAGGTGGAATCTTCAGAAGAAGTTCACGTAGTGATCACCAAGCCCGAAAATTTAAACTCAGTGCGCGAAGCCTTAGCCGAAAAACTAGGCGACCCACTTTCAGCAAAATTTGACTGGAAAGCCAAAAACCAAGTTGAAGTAGCCGACTTAGAACAAGCACAAAAATTGGTTAAAATGATCGACGCGTTGGAAGATTGTGACGACGTGCAAATGGTGACTGGAAACTATGTTTTTCCTGATGAAATTGCGGAGAAATTGTAAGGCAAAAAGACCGTCGGCTGACGTGTGAGCAGGATCTGAGCAGGACGGGGTTTGTAACCCCGTCCTACTGTTCATGCAAAGCCGCAAGTAAGGAAATGAACGTGTGGACGGGATTACAAATCCCGTCCAGCGAACGTGACGAAAGCTAAAAAAATTAACTAAAAAACTAAAAAAAATGAAACAAATCGAAATCACTCCACAACTCGTTAAAGACCACAACCTAACCGAAGGTGAGTACCAAAAAGTTTTAGAAATTCTCGGCCGCACGCCAACCATCACCGAGCTTGGCATTTTTTCAGCCATGTGGTCTGAGCACTGCTCTTACAAATCTACCAAGAAGCATTTGAAAACCATGCACACCACAGCGCCGTGGGTGATTTGTGGACCTGGCGAAAACGCCGGCGTCATCGACATCGGCGACGGTCAAGCGGTTGTTTTTAAAATGGAAAGCCACAACCACCCGTCTTTCATCGAGCCTTACCAGGGGGCCGCAACTGGTGTTGGCGGCATTTTGCGCGACGTGTTTACCATGGGCGCGCGCCCGATTGCCAACCTTAACGCGCTGCGTTTTGGCGACATCGATCACCCTAAAACCAAACAACTGGTAAACGGCGTGGTGCACGGAATTGGCGGCTACGGCAACTGTGTGGGCGTGCCAACTGTTGGCGGCGAGGTGACTTTCGACAAAAGCTACAACGGCAACATCATCGTCAACGCCATGACTGTGGGCTTGGCCGAGTCTAACAAAATTTTCTACTCTGCTGCTTCACAAGTTGGAGCTTCTGTAGTTTACGTTGGTTCAAAAACCGGCCGCGACGGCATTAACGGCGCTGTGATGGCCTCTGACGAATTTAAAGAAGGTGACGAAGACAAGCGTCCTACCGTGCAAGTTGGCGACCCTTTCGCCGAAAAATTGTTGCTCGAAGCCTGCATGGAGCTGATGCAGTCTGACTGCATCTTGTCGATTCAAGACATGGGCGCGGCGGGTTTAACCTCGTCTTCTTTTGAAATGTCGGGCAAAGGCGGCACCGGAATTGAACTAAATTTAGAAAACGTGCCACAACGCGAGACGCACATGACGCCTTACGAAATCATGCTCTCCGAGTCGCAAGAGCGCATGTTGATGATCATCAAACCTGAGCGCGAAGATTTTGCTAAAGCGGTGTTCGACAAGTGGGGCCTTGACTTTGCAGTGATTGGAACCGTGACCAACACCGGCCGCGTGGTGATTAAAATGAACGGCGAAGTTTACGCCGATATTCCGTCAGAGCCTTTGTCAGAAAGCGCTCCAGAGTATGACCGTCCGTGGATTTAGTTTAGAGGTTTGAGGCGGGGGAATAACCACCCCAACCCCTCCTTGAAAAGGAGGGGCTTACTACCGAGTTTGTTTTTAGTCCGTCACTTCTAAAAAGATCGTACTAAGCCCCTCCTTTTGAAGGATGGGTTGGGGTGGTTATCTTCAGGCCACATTCTCTACAAAAAAAACGTCACCAAAAAAGATTGTGGCCCTGGGGCCACAATCTTAAAAATAAGCAAAATGAGCAGCAAAAAAACTCAAGAAATTGTCTTAGAAAATTACCCACAACTTCTCGCCGAGCTGCAAGCCCACGTCACAAAAACCCACACAACCCTAGCTGAAATTGTCACCCGACAAAAAGTTGAAATGGCCTGGAAAATTGGCGAGTCTGTCGACAAATATTTGTCAAAAAATGAGCAAACAAATTCTTACGGAAAATATCTTTTTGAAAAGTTAGAGGGCGACCTTGGAATCTCACGCAGCGTCCTTTACAAAATGCAGCGATTTTACCAAACTTACCCACAACTGCCGCAAGACAACAGCAAGCTAAACTGGAGCCACTACCGCATTTTAAGCGGAGTTTCCAAAGCCTCAGAAAGAAAGCGTCTCGAGGGTTTTGTGCAGGAAAATTCTTGGGATTCTCACGAACTTCAGCGCGAAGTTAAAAAAACCAAAATCGCCCAAATTCAACAGCAAAGCCACTCTAAGCCTAAGCCAGAGAAGCAAACAAAACTTACTCCACGCCGCGGCAAACTTTTTTCTTACAATTTGGTGAAGTTTAAAGGTGACGAAAATTTTAAAATTGACTGCGGTTTTGACATTTTTCGCGACGTCGAAGAAGCCTTGCCGGCGGGAGACGTAGCGGTGATTGAAACTGTGAAAGAAAGCAGAAACTATGTTTTAAAAAAATCGACAACCCCAACACAAAAACTACACACCTACAAAGCGCGGCTCGACCGCGTGGTTGACGGCGACACGCTTTACGTAATTTTAGACTTGGGCTTTAAAACCTTTCACCGCGAAAAGCTGCGCCTGCGGGGCATCGACGCGCCAGAGCTTGAAACTGTGGAGGGTGCAAAAAGCACCGCTGCACTAAAAAACATTTTAAAAACCACGCCGTTTTTAGTTGTAAAAACCAGCGCCGTCGATGTTTACGGCCGCTATGTTTGCGACGTTTTTTTGCCTGAAAATTCCAACGAAACTGACGCACAAAAAGTTGCCGACAGCGGAATTTTTCTAAACCAACTTCTGCTCGACAAAGGCTTGGCGGCGCAAGTTTAAAAAATTTTAAAATCATGAGAAAAGACACTGGTTTAAATCGACACGAAATTTTGGCGGCAAAATCGCGCGATTTATTTCGTGCAATTTCTTGCAATGATCACGCCTCTGTGGCGTTGCTGTTGCAAGAATTTCCACAACTAAGATCAGCGGCAATTAGCAGCGAAGGTGCTTCTGCGCTTCACGTAGTTGCAAGCTCGCCTTTGGCAGATGTGGGGATGGCGCAAATTGTTTTGGGTAGAGATGTGGCAGCGGTTCATTTTGACGCTTTTCAAAACACGCCATTTGCGGTGGCATGTCTTTGTGGTAGAGTTGATTTGGCGCATTTTTTTGCTGAGCAAAATTACGCAACTTATTTTAGAGACAGTTTGGGCAACTCGCCTTTGCACTACGCTTACTTTTGGGGCGATGATTTTTTGGTTGAAAAATTAGTGTCTACTGGTGTGGATCAGGCGTTGAAAAATCAGGCGGGTTACACCCCTTTTGAGGTTGGACAAAATTATCACCCTAAGTTGGCTCGCACTCTGTATGACGGAACTGTGACTTCGAAGCATAAGCAGCCTAAAAAAAAGCTGTTCAAGGAGAGTGTAAAGTTAGCAGCAGTCGTCGAAACGCCCTTGGCACAACCAGCCGATGTTGGAATTGTTGAAATTGAAAAAAACACTAAAGCACCAGTGCAAGAAGAGACCCCAACTAGTGTTTATTCACAGAAGATGACTGGTTTGATGAAAGTCTCAAAAGCTGCTAAACCCAACGTGACAGATGAAGAAAAGCAAGAGTCGCGCGAAAGAAATAGGATGAAAAACGCAGAAGATGAAAAAAGAGAATTTGACGAAGCGGAAATAAACCAACGCAAAGCTGCGGCAGATTTGGCAGAGTTTCAGAATCGTCAAAGAGAAAGGGTGGAGTTAGCAAGGTTAGAAGAAGAAAGGAGAATTGCCGATGAACAAAGAAAAGATTTAGAATTAGCAGAACTTGCGAAACAGGCGCTTGAAGAAAACCAAGATGATCCAGACTTTGATCCAGAGTGGGAAGCATCTAGCGTAAAAGATTTGAATTATGTGGCTAAAACCCTTGGCGCTCAGATTACTTTCAGTGAATCTAGCAAAAGTTTAGACAAAAAAGATGACTTAGGTGACTCCCTGATTCACCACGCCATTGCGATGGTAGCGAATCGAGAAAATTCAGCAGAAGTGGTGATGAGTCTGGTAAAAAATTTAGTTAAAAATGGTCTAGATGTTAACCTTCGCGGTAGCGGAAATATGACGCCGCTTGCTCGGGTTTGTTCTTACGAAGGAGACCATGTTGAGTTGGCAGAATTTTTACTAAAAAAAGGCGCAAGAGCCGAAGATGAAACCGGAATTGCTAGCTACAACTCGCTTCATCGCGCGGTTGTTGCCAGAAATTTTAAAATTACCAAATTTCTTTTAGAAAATTACCCGCACGACAAAATTTTAAATTCTTGCAGTAAAAGCGGAGACACGGCGTTGCACTATGCCTGCAAAACTGGCAACAAAGAAATTGCCATGCTGCTGCTTGATTGCGGCGCTGATGCTCAAATTAAAAATAACGAAGGTAGGGTGGCTGCTGCTTTGATTGCAGATATTTCTGTAAGAAAAGAGGTGCTTACAAAAATAATTTCTGCCGCATCTGTTGCGCCGCCAGTGCCTTCAATTGCGACTCTTTCGTCAAATGGAGTGGTGCCGCTAGTACAGAATTTTTCAGAACGTAAAATTTAAAAAAAATGCTAAACAAACTACGTCATTCTTTGTACATACAAGTGCTTTTCGCTGTAATTTTGGCGATCATCTTTGGTTTGTTTTTTCCAGAAGCGGCGCAAGCCATGAAGCCTTTGGGGGATGGCTTTATCAAGCTGATCAAAATGTGCGTGCCGCCGGTAATTTTTTGCACAATTGTTTTGGGAATTGTCGGCGGCGCTGATCTAAAAAAAGTGGGGAAGGTGGGTTTAAAAACTTTGGTGTATTTCGAAATTTTAACCACGGTGGCGCTGGTAATTGGCCTTGCAGTTGCCCATTTTCTAAAGCCGGGAAGCGGCATGAATATTGACGCTGCAACGCTTGATGCGGCGGCGGTTGCCTCTTACGTAAAACCCCACTCAAGCTTTGTCGATTTTTTGCTCAACGTCATTCCAACCACAATTTTTCAGGCTTTTGTTTCGGGCGAAATTTTGCCGATTTTGCTGGTGGCAATTCTTTTTGGCTTTGCTTTGTCGGCGGTAAAAGAGCGTGCCAAGCTTGTGATTTCAGGTATCCACGAAATCTCTGAAATTCTTTTTAAGATTCTTTCCTACTTGATGAAGCTGGCGCCTTTGGGTGCTTTTGGCGCCATGAGTTTCACTGTTGGTAAGTACGGCGTTGAAGCGCTGGCGCCTCTCGCCAAGCTGATGGGCGCGTTTTATTTAACCTGCATTTTGTTTGTAATTTTGGTTTTAGGTGGGGTGCTAAAAATTTGCGGCTCCAACATTTTCAAGCTTATACGCCACATTAAAGACGAAATATTTTTGGTGCTTGGCACTTCATCCTCTGAGTCGGCTTTACCTGGATTAATGACCAAAATGGAAGCCTTCGGTTGCCCTAAATCCATCGTCGGCTTAGTGGTGCCAAGCGGCTATTCCTTTAACTTAGACGGCACTTGCATTTACTTCACCATGGCGATTATTTTTATCGCTCAAGCCTTCAACATCGAACTCACCTCAACCCAACTTTTAAGCGTAATTTTAATTTTGCTCTTCACCTCAAAAGGGGCGGCTGGCGTGACGGGCAGTGGCTTTGTCACCTTGGCGGCAACCTTGTCGGTGGTGCACACAATTCCGCTCGCCGGCCTAGCGCTAATTTTAGGAATCGACCGCTTCATGTCAGAAGCGCGCGCCATTACTAACTTGGTGGGCAATGCCACGGCTTGTGTGGCGGTGAGTAAGTGGGAAGGGGAGTTTAAAAAATAACTCGTTTGTGTAAGTGGATTGCCTCAGCTTCGCTCGCAATGACGGATGTTGGAGGAAGATCTCGTTCTACCAACATCATCCGTCATTGCGAGCGAAGCGCGGCAATCCATCTCGCGCCACCAACTTACTCAAGTAAATCAAAAAACAAAAAACATGGTCTTCAGCTCAAACCTCTTCCTCTTCGCCTTCTTGCCGCTAGCGCTTTTACTTTACTTCGCCGTACCAAAAAAACTGGCGACAAAAAACTTGCGCAACTCGGTGCTGCTAATTTTAAGCCTAATTTTCTACTCGTGGGGCGAGCTGCACTACTTGTGGCTGCTTTTGCTTTCAATTACGGCGAACTATTTTTTTGGTTTGGCGCTAGAAAAAAAATCAAAAAATTTGACCATTTTTCTTGCCGTTGCCACCAACCTTGCACTGCTTGGCTACTTTAAATACGCCAACTTTTTGGTCGAAAATTTGAACCAAATTTTTTCGCTGCAAATCGAAAACAAAAAAATTCACCTACCCATCGGCATCTCGTTTTTCACCTTTCACGCCATCTCTTACCTAGTCGACATCTACCGCAAAAAATGCCGCGCGCAGCGAAATATTTTTGACCTCGCACTCTACATCTCCTTCTTTCCGCAACTAATCGCCGGTCCAATTGTGCGCTACAACGCAATTGAAAAATATCTCGGGCAACGCCGCCACACTTGGTTTGCAGCAGCTGCGGGGATTCGCCGCTTCATCATCGGACTGGGAAAAAAAGTGATCATCGCCAACCCACTTGGCGAATTTGCCGACGCCGTTTTTGCCTCGCAAATTTCTGACCTAAACCCAGCAATTGCTTGGGCTGGGCTTGCTGCTTACACCTTACAAATTTACTTCGATTTTTCTGGCTACTGCGACATGGCGATAGGCTTGGCGCGGGTCTTCGGCTTTAAGTTTCCCGAAAATTTCAACTATCCCTACATCGCGCGCTCGATCAAAGAATTTTGGAGAAGGTGGCACATGTCGCTCTCTGCTTGGTTTCGCGACTATGTTTACATTCCGCTCGGGGGAAACCGCGTGTCGCTTGCCCGCCAATATTTTAACTTATTTTTAGTTTTTTTTCTGTGCGGATTGTGGCACGGCGCTAGTTGGAATTTTGTGATTTGGGGCATGATCCACGGGGCTTTTTTGGTGTTTGAACGTGTAAAAATTGGCGCCGCTTTTTTAAAATTTTTACCAAAAATCGCGCAGCATTTTTACACAATTTTTGTGGTGATGCTTGCTTGGGTATTTTTTAGAAGCCCCGATTTAACTCACGCCACCGGCTTTTTAAGCACCATGTTTAGTGCTTCAGAAATTTCGTGGGGTGGGGCTGAAGTGGCACGTTTGGCCAAGTCGCACTTTGTTTGGATGTCGGCGGCGCTAGCAATTTTAGGCTTTTCGCCGCTTTTAAAAAACGTTGGCGGGGCGCTACAAAAAAACAAAATTTTCGCCGCTGCCCTCGACGTATTTTTAATTTTGGTTTTAGTGCTAAGCTTGTTGAGGCTTTCAGCCGCAACGCACAACCCGTTTATTTATTTTCAGTTTTAAATGAAGAGAAACAAATTTTTAATTTTCGCATTCCTCGCAATTCTTTTGCTACCGGTGCTCGACAATGTTTTTCACTTTTCGCCGGTGAAAGATTTGTTTGAGAAGCGTTTGCCTGCTGCGGCGCCATCGCTACCACAAAATTTTGAAGAGGCAAAAAAATTGCCGCAAAATTTTGAAAAATTTTTTAACGACAATTACGGCTTTAGAAAAACTTTTATCTCCGCAAATAGTCACTTGATGGACAAGCTTTTTGACGAGTCTCCCGACGCGCGCGCTGTTATTGGTAAAGACGGCTGGCTATATTTTGACAACCATAACTCGCTTTTAGATGCGGCGGGAAGGGCCGAAATTTCCAACGAATTAGTTGAGCGCGGCGTTGAAGCTTTTGCCAAAAATTGGCGCCAAATGCGCGCTAAAAACATCGACTATTTGTTGGTGATCGCCGCCGACAAAAGCACGATTTATCCAGAGTTTTTGCCAGACTACATCAAGCCAAAAGGTCCACACAGAATTGACAAATTTTTGACAGCGCTAACAAAAAAATACCCAGATTTTCCGGTGCTAGATTTACGACCTCTCTTGCTTGAAGCTAAAAAAAACGAAATTCTCTACCATCAAACCGACACGCACTGGAACAAGCGCGGCGGGCATTATGCTTACGTTGAAATTGCCAAGCGCCTAAAAATTACGCCGCATTTGCGCCAAAATTTTTCAAACAAAGAAGACGAAAAAATTCGCGGCGATATTTCAGACATCATGGGCTCAAATGCGCAAAACGTGAACTATGATTTAACGCCAAAATTTGCGCGAACTGCTGCACAATATGGCGTCAATGCAGAAGGTATGTCGCAGTTTCACCGTCCAGTTTTGTTTAAAAATTCTAACGCAAATTTGCCCAACATTTTTGTTTACAAAGACTCGTTTTTTGGTGAGTTGAACGACTTGGTTTCTGAGCATTTTTCGACCGCACTTTACGTAAATGAATTTCCTTGTGATCTAAAGTGGGAAATTTTAAAAAATCACTCCCCAAACGTTGTGATTCAAGAGTTCTGGGAGGGTCGTGTTGAGGTAGTTCTCAAGGCCTGCCAGCAATAAATTTCAAAAAAAAATGACTAGCCAAATTTTAGAAAACTTAAAAACGCTTTTGCAAGTTCCTGACCTTGCCTCAAAAAAATGGATTTACGAGCAGTACGATTCACAAGTGATGAACGACACTCTTTACACGCGTGGAGATGCCGCAATTGTGCGCGTTCACGGCACGCAGAAAGCGCTGGCCATGAGCACAGATTGCACCCCGCGCTACGTTGAAGCCGATGCCTTTGAAGGCGCAAAACAAGCGGTTGCAGAAACTTACCGCAACATTTCGGCAGTTGGCGGCAAGCCACTTGCAATCACCAACTGTTTAAATTTTGGCAATCCGCAAAAGCCCGAAATTATGGGTCAAATTGTGCGCGCAATTAAGGGCATTACCGAGGCTTGTAAAGTTTTGGATTACCCCGTGGTTTCAGGCAACGTGTCGCTTTACAACGAAACTGACGGCAAGGCAATTCAGCCAACTCCTGCAATTGGTGGTGTTGGTTTGCTTAAAGATTTTCAAAAAAGATGTGACGCAAAATTTAAAGCTGTGGGCGACGAAATTTTTGTTGTTGGCAAAAGTGCAGGGCACATTGGCTGCTCACTTTTTGAGCGCGAAATTTTGAAAAATCCGGCGCAAAAAAATCCGCCATTGGTCGACCTTTTAGAAGAAAAGAAAAATTCTGAATTTATTCGTGAGTTGATCGAAAGCTCGCAAATCAACGCCTGCCACGATATTTCGGATGGCGGAATTTTGGTTGCTTTGTTTGAAATGAGCTCTGACAAAATTGGCTGCGATGTTGATGCAGGCGCAATTGCTGGTGATGTTAACGAAATTTTATTTGGCGAAGATCAGTCGCGCTACCTTGTGGCAATTGACTCGGTTATGGTTTCTGAATTTAAGAAAAAAGCTGAGAAAAAAGGTGTGGTGGTGACAAAAATTGGCGAAACTGCTAAAGACAAAATTCGTGTTGCGGGCGGTGAAGTTGAAATTCGCGAGTTGAGAAAAATTAACGAAGCGGTTTTTGAGAAGAAGTTTTCTTAAAAGTTGCTAGATCGAGTGCGTGAATAACCACCCCCAACCCCTCCTTCAAAAGGAGGGGCTTTAGTCCTCACTCGGTGTGAAGCCCCTCCTTTTGAAGGAGGGGTTGGGGGTGGTTATTCACACGCTCGATCTCTATTTTCAAAACAACAATCCTAAAAAAAATCCAACTACCCTAAATGTCCTCCAAAACCTTCGGTTACGCTGCTATAGCCATGCGGATTTTAGAAAAACTCCTTGGCTCAAACTTTTCAGTCAGTGGTATTGAAAAGCTTCCAAAGCGTCCGGTGCTTTTTGTGGCCAACCATTTTACTCGCTCAGAAACTTTTTTTGTTCCCTACTTAATTTACAAATACACCGGTCGCCAAGTTAGATGTTTAGCCGATTCGGGCCTTTTTCACGGCGCTTTGGGCAGATTTTTAGAATCAACCGGCACCATCTCAACCAAGCATAAAAATCGCGACAACGTCATTTTAAAAGACCTCATCACGGGTGATTACGATTGGATGATTTATCCCGAAGGCAGCATGCTTAAAAGCAAGGCAATTGAAGAAAGAAGTGGTTTTATAAATTACACTCCAAGTCGCGTGGGGCCTGTGCGCACTGGTTCGGCGGTTTTGGCGCTGAAGTCGCAAATTTATCGCAGCGACATTGTTGACGCTTTTGAGCAAGGCAAAATCGAAGAGCTTAAAGAATTAGAAGAAACTTTTGGCGTTTCTTACCAAAATTATTTTAAAGAAATCGACACTCAGATTGTGCCGTTAAACATTACCTACTATCCGCTACGTCCTGGTAAAAATAAAATTCAGCAACTAGCCGCGCGCCTTGTAAAACGTATTCCCAAGCAGGTTGCAGAAGAGTTAGAAATTGAAGGAAATTTGCTGCTTGGTGCTGACATTAACGTCAGTTTTGGTGATCCGATAAATGTTGGCGATTACATAAAATCAGCGCGCGGCGTGATTAATCAGCTGCCAATTATTGCTGACGAAACCAAGACCAACATGATTTTGCGCTACTTCAAATCGCGCCTTACCAACGAGTTTATGGCAAAAATTTACTCTGACATTCAGATCAATTTGGACCATCTTTTTTCTGCCGCTTTGGGTAATTTTGAAGAAGAAGAAATTGAAATTGGTCGCCTAAAAAGAGTGGTTTATTTTTCGGGCGTGATGATTGCCAGATGCGGAAAATATCGCCTAAATCACAGCGTATATGAAGAAAATTTGATGAAAATTTTTCTTGATGAACCGCACCACGATTTTGACGGCGTGTTTGAGTTGGCAAAAAAACAAGGCATCATCGAAGAAGTTTTGGGTGGCAAAATTAAAATCAAAAAAGACCTGCTAAAAAAAGAGTACGACTTTCATGAGATCAGACTGGAAAACTCTCTACAAGTGGTTGCCAACGAATTTTCGCTGCTTGATACCGCCTCAACAATTGTAAAAAGAAGCGTCAAAATTGACGACGAAGAATTGCGCCAAAAAGTTTTTGACGAAATTTACAAACGTGATTTAGAAATTTTTGAGTCGGATTACCAAATTTATTTTGACGAAAAATTTTCTAAAGACAGGTCGGTTGGAGCGCCGTTTTTTCTTGAATCGCGCGCTAAAGTTTCGTCGCAAGTTCGCGGCGTTGGAGTGTTGGTTTCGCATGGCTACAAAGCAGCACCGCAAGAAATTGCCGAGCTGGCACAATTTTTAAATGGCTTTGGTTTTAAGGTTTATGGCACAAGGCTAAAAGGCCACGGTACCTCGCCAATAAATTTAAAAGACACTACGTGGGAAGATTGGTATACCAGCATGCAGCGCGGTTATGCGGCGCTACAAAATATTTGCGCAAAAATTGTGATTGTGGGTTTTTCAACTGGTGGGCTTTTGGGTTTGGTTTCGTGCTCAAGAAAAAATCAGGTGGCAAAAAAATTGGTCGGAGTTGTGTCGATTAACGCGGCGCTAAAATTGCTCGATTTAAAAGCCAGAATGGTGCCGGGCATTAACATGTGGAACGAAATGCTAGACAAGCTGCACATCGACAAAGGTCATTTTGAATATGTTGACGACGTGCCAGAAAATCCGCACATCAATTATAGTCGCAATTATTTGAAAGGCGTTGAACAGCTTAGTGATTTGATGGCTGAGTGTGAAAAAAATCTGGCAGGTATTTCAACTAATGCTTTGATTATTCAGGCTACGAAAGATCCGGTGGTTAATCCCGTGAGTGGCAAAATTATTTACGACACAATTAAGTCGCCGCAAAAGTTTTTTTCTCAGTTAGAATTTTCAAATCACGTGATTGTGACGGGACCAGAAAAAGAAGAAGTGTTTGAAGAAATCAGAAAGTTTTTTGCTAAAATAAAATTGATTTAAGAAATAGGATTTGGTCTTTAGCCAATGGTTTAAAAATCTAACAACATCGAAATGAAATCAAAATTCACAAAACAGCCAGAGCAGGAGATTGAAGAAGATGACGCTGATGTAGAGTCTGGTGGTCCCTCGATTGCGGCCGCAAAAAAAAGTAAAGTTGCCATCATCGCCGCATCTTCAATTTTGATTACGGTGGTTTTGTATTTTTTGTTTTTTAAGGGCGATTCTAAGCAAGAAAAATTAGTTGAAGTTGCACCGCCAAAGCCAGCCGCAGTTGCGCAAAGTGAAGACGGAAAATCGCCCTTCGCGCTTGAAGAAGTTAAAGAAAAAAAAGAAGATTTAGCGATTGTAGAAAAGCCGGCAGTTCCTGAAGCGCCAAGCTTGCCTGACTTGCCGCAAGACTCAATTCCGCAAGATTTAATTCCGGCAGAGCCGGTTGTTATTGCGCCGGCAGATCCAGTTGCGCCGGCCTCGCCAAATCAAAAACCGGCAGATCCAATTGCGGCACAAAATCAAGCTCCAGCAGTAGAAAAACCAAAAGAAGCAAACCCGCGCTACGCTCCAATTATTGTTTTTGGCGGCACGGCTCAAGGCACGCCAGCGCGCGGTGTGGGCTATGACAACAACATTGTTAATCTTAACGAAGACCCAATTGAAGGGCTTGAAGACACTAAAGCTGGCGTGACTGCAACCTATATCAGAGATCGTTTGCACACAATTGCTCAAGGTAAGCTTCTTACTGCAGTGTTAGAAACGGCGATCAACACCGAAATTCCCGGCTCGGTTCGCGCTGTGGTTAGTCGCGATGTTTATGGCGAGGCTGGCAACGAAGTTTTAATTCCGCGTGGTTCAAGGCTTTTTGGCTCTTACTCTAGCAAGGTTAATCAAGGCCAAGGTCGCGTTGAAATTTCGTGGTCGCGTTTGATCAGGCCTGACGGCGTTGATTTGTCGATTAGCTTTAATGCGTCTGACCAATTTGGTCGCTCGGGAATTCCCGGTGAGGTTGACAGCAAATATGGCTCAATCATTGCCAGCTCAATGTTAACAAGCATTTTGGCGGTTGGCGGTGTGGCGGCGGCGCAAAAACTTTTGACCAACAATGCCGCAACAACTACAACAACCAACCCAACTCAAGGTACCACAACCACTACGGGAAGCGCCACTAACCAAGCACTTTACGACGTAAGTAAAACCATCATCGACACGGTGGGGCAAGTTATTGGCAACACGATTAACGTGAGCCCAGTAATTCGTATTCCACAAGGCACTAGAATTACGGTGATTGTAAATGCTGACATCACCGTTCCATCGCAAAAAAATCGCTAAAAAATGACAAAAAAAATCATCAATATTCACCTAATTTCTGACTCAACTGGTGAAACTTTGGGCTCGGTTGCGCGCGCCGTTTTGTCGCAATTTGAAGGGGTTGAATCTAACGATTTTATTTGGCCGTTAGTGCGCACTCAAGTGCAGCTAGAGCGCGCCATGGAGTCAATTGCCAAAGATCCGGGCATTGTGATGTACACAATTTTAAACGACGAATTAATCGAGCAACTCAAGCGCAAATGCTACGAAATGAAGGTGCCGTGCATTCCGGTCTTGTCGCACATTATTGGCGAGTTTTCGAATTATTTGGGCATGCATATTAGCCACACTGTTGGGCGCCAGCACCTGCTAGACAGCGAATATTTTTCGCGAGTTGAGGCAATTAGTTACACGCTTACTCACGACGATGGTCAATCTGCTTGGGATTTATACGACGCCGACATTGTGATAATTGGCGTGTCGCGCACTTCAAAATCGCCAACGTCGGTTTATCTTTCTTGTCGCGGGCACAAGACGGCAAATATTCCTTTTGTTTCGATTTCAACAATTCCGCAAACCGTTTACGATTTGCAAAAACCTTTGATCGTTGGGCTCACAATTAACCCAGAAAAATTGGTGCAAATAAGGCAGACGCGCCTAACTTCGCTGGGCCAAGAAACTACCACTGATTACATCGATTTAGAGGCAATAAAAGGCGAGGTAGCTGAGTCTCGCAAATTATTTGCCAAGCTCAATTGCCCGATAATTGACGTGACAAAAAGATCGGTTGAAGAAACCGCCGCTAAAATCATCCAGCTTCTGCAAGAAAAAAAACTCAAAGAAAAAAATAACAATTAAGGCAAAAACATGAACACGCGCAACATTTTGATCGTTGATGACGAACCTACGCAATGTAAGGTTTTAGGAAAATTTATCCAAGGTTTGGGCCATAATCCTTTGATTATGACAAGCGGCATGGAGGTGGTTGATTTTTTTATGAACAAAAAAGTGGTGAAAGGAATTTCATGCCACGATGTTGACGTGATGTTGCTAGATCTTTCAATGCCAGACCTTGACGGCCTTACGGTTTTAAAACAAATTGCGCCAATTAAAGGCGACTTGCAGGTGATTGTTTTAACCGCCAGCCAAGATGTTAACTTGGTCGTCACTGCAATTAACTACTGCGCTATCGACTACATTGTGAAGGGTGAAAAAGACATTTTTGCTCGCGTGACAGCTTCAATTAACAACGCCATTGAGAAGAAAAATTTAAAATATCAGGTGTCGCACCTAGTGCGTAAAGGAAAAGACAAAGTGGCCTTTTCTGATATTGTCGGGCAAAGCGCACCGCTTTTGGCTTCGATCAATTTGGCAAAAAAAGTCGTTAACTCATCAATTCCAATTTTAATTGAAGGCCTAGCTGGCACCGGAAAAGAGCTGCTAGCACGCGCCATTCATGGTTCAAGCCTTAGATCAGGCAAGCCATTTATTACTGTAGAATGCGACTTAATCAGAAACGAAGAAGATCTGATCGGCTCAGACAAACCAGTTGCTGACGGCGAAATAAAAAATATTGGCAAGCTGCGCGAGGCCAATAACGGCACCATCTTTTTTGAAAAAATTGATTTATTGCGCCCAGATTTGCAGGTAAAACTTTTGCGTTTTATGCAAGATGGCGAGGTGGCTTTGGCAGGTAAAGAGCCAATCAAACTCAATGTTCGCGTGATCTCGTCAACCACACGCGATTTGAAAAAATTAGTTTTAGCAAAAAAATTTCGTGAAGATTTGCAATATCGCATCGCGGCATTTCCAATCTTGGTGCCTTCTTTGAAAGAGCGCGGCGAAGAAGACATTAAAATGCTTGCCGAAAATTTTTGCCGCGATTTCAGCGTTAACGAAAATAAAAAAATCAAATCAATCACCAACGACGCTCTTTATTTGCTCTATAATTACGACTGGGAAGACAACGTACGTCAGTTAAAAAACTCAATTTTTCGTGCCGTTGTTTTGTGCGACAACGAGGTGTTAAAGCCCGAAGATTTTCCACAACTTTTAAACAAAGAAAATAACAGCATCACCAAAGCCAAAGCGGTGATCAAAAAAAATTCTGACGTTAATTGCGAGTTGGTTGATATTTTTGACGATGAAGGCAAATGCAAAACCATGGAAATTATCGAAGAAGAAGTGATCCGCAGAATTGTTGATATCCACAATGGCAACATGTCTGAAGTGGCTAAGCAGTTAGAAATTGGGCGCTCGACAATTTACCGTAAATTAAAACTTTTAAACGAGGCTGGTAGTGAAGATGAGAAAAGTTAAAACCGCAGTTTTTCCAGTTGGCGGCTTAGGCACGCGCTTTTTGCCGGCAACAAAATCGATGCCAAAAGAAATGCTGCCAATTGCCAACAAGCCGATCATTCAATATGCATTTGAAGAGGCGAGAGATGCCGGAATTGAAAAATTTATTTTTGTTACCGGCCGCAATAAAAACGCCATCAACAACCATTTTGATCACGCTTACGAGTTAGAATCGAAGCTTGATGAAAAAAATAAATCACAAGAGTTAGGCCAAGTAATGGGATGGCTGCCAGAAGCTGGACAAATGGCTTTTGTGCGCCAACAAAAACCACTGGGCTTGGGTCACGCCATTTGGTGCGCCAGAAATTTTATTGCTAAAGACGAGGCTTTTGTCGTGATTTTGGCGGATGAAATGATGATGCAAAGTGCTGGCCGCAAACGAAATTTTTTAGGCGAAATGATCGATCTTTATCAAAGCAAAGAAGAGGTTTCGTCAGTTGTGGCGGTAGGTGAGGTTGACCTGCAAGACACTTCAAAATATGGCATCATTAAAAACGAAGGTGCTGAAAAAATCACCGACATGGTTGAAAAACCTAAGCCAGACGTGGCTCCATCAAATTTAGCAATTACTGGTCGCTATATTTTGCAGCCCGAAATTTTTGAATATTTGTCAAAATTTGAAGTTGGCTCGGGCGGCGAAATTCAACTAACCGACGCCATGAAAGCCATGTGCAAAACACATCCTTTTTACTACAAAACAATCGACGAAGTGCGTTTTGATTGCGGTAATGTTTTGGGATATCTCGAAGCAAACATCGCCTTTGCCATGAAGAACGGCGCGATTTGCGAAGACGTGAAAAAAATTCTTAAAAAATATTCAAACTAAAATTTATGAAAACAGCTTTAGTCTTCCCCGGTCAAGGTTCGCAAGTGGTTGGAATGGGTCGTGACTTATTCGAAAATTTTGCTTCAGCGCGTGAAGTTTTTCAAAAAACTGACGAAATTTTGGGCGTAAATCTATCTAAAATAATGTTTGAAGGCCCAAGCGAAGAGCTTACCAAAACTGAAAATACCCAACCAGCTTTAATGGCCGTTTCAATTGCGCTGACCACAGTTTTAGAAAAAGAATTTGGCAAAAAAATTGCAGATATTTGCTCGTTTGTAGCGGGTCACTCTTTGGGTGAATATTCGGCATTATGCGCCGCAAAGGCGATTAGCTTGGAAGAAACCGCCAAACTTTTGCAAGTTCGCGGACGCGAAATGGCTAAATGTGGCGAAAAAACTCAAGGCGCCATGGCGGCAATTTTGGGTGTTGAAATTGAAGTGGCTCACGAAATTGCACGCGAAGCGGCGCAAGGTGATGTGTGCCAAGTTGCTAACGATAATTCAGTGGGGCAGGTAGTAATTTCTGGTTCAAAAGTGGCAATTGACCGCGCTTTGGAAATTGCTAAAGCCAAAGGCGCGAAGCGCGCCATTGCTTTGCCGGTGAGTGGTGCCTTTCACTCTGCTTTGATGCTTGATGCGCAAAATGAAATGAAAATTGCACTGGCAAAAGCCGAAATTAAATCGCCGCTAATTCCGGTGGTGGCAAATGTGACGGCAAATTTAGTGACTGAGCCAAATGAAATTCGCAACTTACTGGCGCAGCAAATTACTGGTTCGGTGAGATGGCGCGAAACCATGCTATTTATGGAATCGCAAGGTGTTGAAGAAATTATTGAGATTGGTTCTGGAAAAGTTTTAGCCGGTTTGGTTGGAAGAACTTGTGCAAATATGAAATCGCGCTCAATCCAAAACTCTGAAGATCTAAAAGCGTTTGTTGTGTAATTTTAGTGAAGTGAGAAGGGCGGAGGGAGGAAGGAAATCCTCCGCTTAATTTAAAACAAAAAAGCGGAGGATTTGGTGGAGATAAGCGGGTTCGAACCGCTGACCCCCTGCTTGCAAAGCAGGTGCTCTACCAACTGAGCTATATCCCCAAAAACGAAGGCCGCGGAAGATAGAAACGGCTTTGGAATTGTCAAAATGAATTTTTAAAAAAGTGAAATTAATTTCTGATAAAAAAACAGCCTACAGTTTGCTCGAGCTTTCGATCGTGATCACGATTGTTGCGATTATGATTTCTGGCGGTTTGTCGTTTTTAACTAGCTCAACTAATAACGCTAAAATTCAGCTGACAAGAGAGCGCATGGGCACGGTTTATAAAGCCTTGGGGTCTTATTTGGTTAAAAATAAAAGCCTGCCTTGTCCGGCGTTAATTACTGCTGTAAGATCTAGCGAAACAACCTACGGTCAAGAAACTCCAACCCCCGGAACTTGCAGTGGAACACTTAGTAGAGATACTGGGGCTTTAGTCGCGGGTGCTGTGCCAGTTCAAGCTTTGGGACTTAGTGCAGATTTTGCTGAAGATGGTTTTGGCAGCAAATTTACCTATGTTGTTGCAAAGGCGTTTACTAATCCAGATGTGACAATCAGTGATGTTGTTGGCTTTGGCAGAGCTACAGCGACAAATATAATTACTGTAAATGACAGAATAGATAGCGGTCTAACGCAGCTCGCAACTAGCAACGCAGTGTTTGTGTTGGTGAGTAGCGGGGTTAATAAACTTGGCGCTTACAGCAAAAATTCATCTGTGGCAAGTGCCGCTCCAACTGATGCAGATGAATTGTCAAATTATAGCGATAGTGGTGGCACTTCAGGTAAAGTTTTTTTTGCTAGCTCAGCAGTGAGTGATGTGTTTGACGACATGCTTATTTTTAAAACCAGAGACGAGTTAGTGCTCGATTTTGATGCGTTGGATTTAATAGTTTGTAGAGCATCTGATGGCAATCAAACCATTGATTACGGAACTCCAACAAGTTTCACTTGGCCACAAACTAGATACAGCCAGATCTCTGCCGCTAATGAAGATTGTCCAGTTGGGCCACCAAATTATAAAGTTAAAAACGCTAAACCGTTAAAAAGATGTGGCGCTTTTGGGGTTTGGGATTCTGACCCTTCAACTCCTTGTCACGCCTCGTAATTAAATAAAAAATTAATGAAAAAAAATTTCAAAAAAGCTTTCAGTTTGCTCGAACTTTCAATCGTGATTTTAATCATTTCAATCTTGATCGCCGGCTCAATGAGTGCCTCCGTCACCGCCATGAATAACGCCAAATACAAAGTGACGCGCGATCGCATGAACGAAATTTACAAAGCGATGGGCAATTATCTGATCAATACAAAAGCGCTGCCTTGCCCAGCATCGCTGACTGCAATAAAATCAAGTGCCCCAACTTATGGTACGTCTGGATCTGCGGGGGATTGCACTTTGTCAGGTGTTTACGCTAATGCTGGTGGCACAGTTGTTTACGGTGCAATTCCGGCGCAAACTTTGGGTCTTAACACCGAAATGGCTGAGGATGGTTTTGGAAATAAATTTACTTACGTTGTCGTTAAGGCTCTTACTAGTACCAGCGATACCACTGGATTTGGTGCTGCATCGTCGGTTGGAAATCTTGTGGTAAGAGAGAGTTTGGGCGGATCTAACATAGATAATGCACTTGACGCAATGTTTGTAATTATCAGCCACGGTGCCAATAAATTTGGCGCTTTTAACAATAATGCTGCAACGCAAAATGCCGCATCTACAGATGCAGACGAACAAAAAAATTATGGATCTATAGCTGGAGCGGTTGTGACTTTGGGCACTCATTTTGTTTCTGCCGCTGCAAATAGTGACGTATTTGACGATGTGTTATTTTACAAAAATAAAAACATAGCGTTGATAGATTTTAATGCTTTGTCTTTGGTTTCTTGTCCTCAGGAAGATACGCTGACAGATAATTGCGACACCGGAACCTGCACTTGGCCTAAATCATCTTATAATCAGATAGTTAGCCCGACTCAATCTTGTGCAAGTGGCTTCACTTCTACCGTAAGCAAGCCAACAAGAAGATGCGGCGCCTTTGGTGCTTGGCAATCTGGCACGATTAATCCTTGCACGAATTAGTTTAGTCGTTTTGCTCGTAATGACGGATACAAAAAAAGCCGATGTTTTTAAAAACATCGGCTTTTTTATTTGCTTCACAAAGGATCGCAAAAATTTTATCTACGATCGTCGCGAGGGCGGTCATTTCTGCCGCCACGAGGTTTAAAGTTTTTACCATCTCTGCCTTTTCTGGCTGGTTTTCTGCTTAAAACTTTTCTTTCAACACCAGTCACCAAAATTGCAAAAGCAATCAAGGCAAGGTTGGCGGCGAAAATTTTTAGGGCTAAAGTTTTTTCACCATCTTGAATCAAAGTATATACAACGTAAAGCACAGCTAGGTTGTAAACCAAGCCAAACACTTGCCCTAAACGAAAGGTGAAGGTGTTTGATTTGATGAATTTATCTTGCCATTTGTGGCGATAATCTTGCTCTTTTTTGATTAGGTCGTGGCTTGGTGAAGAGTGGTCGTGGTCTCTGTCTGCGTAAGAATTGTTGTGTCTATTTTCTCTCATTTTGTTTTTGTTTAAAAGTTGCTAACTCGCTATCTGAAATCACTTCGTATTTATCTTGTTCAAGCGCGAAACGGTCTTGAGCAAATGGAAAATTTTTAGCTCGGCCAAGAGCAAAAGTTGGAACTGAGGCAAATCCGGCAACGAATCTGCGCACATATTTTAAAGCGAGGCGAGTTGATTTTACGAATGACAAGGTGAGTTAGGTAATGTTGTTAAGGACTTGGGTTTAAAGCGGTGGGGCGGGTTTGTAGGTAGTGGGGTTTTAAAAGTAAAAAGTTTTTTGGACTTTTTGAAAAGAATATAGGAGTTGCTGCGGAGTTTATTTTTTGCCTTACCAGCGCAAAACAATTGAGCCCCAAGTGAGGCCGCCACCCAATGCTTCAAGCACAACTAAGTCGCCTTTTTTAATTTTGTTTTGCGAGTTGGCGAAGTCTAAAGCTAGTGGAATTGAGGCTGCAGAGGTGTTGGCTTGGTTTTCTACGGTGATTATTACTTTTGATTCTGGAAGTTCTAAGCGAGTGGCAACAGCGTTTAAAATACGGGCGTTGGCTTGGTGTGGCACCAGTAAATCAATGTCTTTTGTAGTGAGGTTTGCTTTGCTTAAAACTGACAAAACTGACTTCGACATTTTTTCGACAGCGTGTTTAAAAACTTCTTTGCCCGACATTTCAATGAAGCCAGATTTTTGGTTTGAAGCTACACCGCCGGTGGTTTTGAGAATGTCGTTTAACGTGCCGTCAGAGTGAAGGTCAGTTGCAATAATTCCGCGATTTTCTTCTGAGGTTGCTTGCAACAAAACTGCTCCAGCACCGTCGCCGAAAAGTACGCAGGTGTTGCGGTCAGACCAATCAACAATGCGCGACAAGGTGTCGGCGCCAATTACTAAAGCATTTTTTACTTGGCCAGATTTTATGAAATTGTCTGCGGTGGCGAGTGCAAAAACAAAGCCTGAGCAAACTGCTTGAAGGTCAAAAGCAAAGGCATTTTTGGCGCCGATTTTTGCTTGAACAGTTGTTGCGGTTGCAGGAAAGGTAAGGTCTGGAGTTGTGGTGGCTAAAATGATTAATTCGATTTCGTCGGGGTTGATTTTGGCTTGAGCGATTGCTTTTAGAGCTGCATTGGCTGCGAGGTCAGAGGTGAATTCGTTAGGTTCTGCAATGTGTCTTTGTTTAATGCCAGTGCGGTCAACAATCCAAGCGTCTGAGGTGTCGACGCTTTTGGCTAGCTCGGCATTTGTGACGATTTTTTTTGGAAGGTGCGAACCGGTGGCGCTGATCTTGCTACGGATGGATGTCATTATTTGGCCTCTTCTTGAGTGGCGGTTGCAGCCTCAATTGTTGCTACGGCTGATTTTAATTCTTGCGTGATTTGTTCGTTAATTTTGTTTTCAACAAGCGAGATGGCCACTTTAATTGCATTGGCAAAACCAACGCGATCAGTGCTGCCGTGGCTTTTAACCACAACGCCGTTTAAGCCCACAAGCATTGCACCATTGTGCATGCGCGGATCCATTTGTTTGCTAGATTTTGTAATTGCAGAGCTTGCTAAGAGGTAGCCAAGTTTTGACCAGATTGAACTGCTTAAGGCTTCTTTAATGAAGGCTGACATTAGCTTTACGGTGCCTTCAATTGCTTTTAGGGTGATGTTGCCGGTGAAACCATCTGTGACTACAACGTCAACGGTGCCTTTGGTAATGTCGTCGCCTTCGACGTAGCCGTGAAAGCAATCGTTTAGTGTGCTGGCTTTTAACATTGCGGCGACGTTGCGAACTTCTTCGTGGCCTTTGGCGTCTTCAGAGCCAACGTTTAAAACTCCGATTGTTGGGTTTTCAATTTTTAAAACATTGCGGGCAAAAGCGTGGCCCATTACGGCGAATTGAAATAAAACATCTGCACCACATTCAATGTTGGCACCCATGTCGAGCATTACAGTGCCTTTTTTCTTTTGATTTGGAATTGAGGTGACAATTGCCGGA
This sequence comes from Rickettsiales bacterium, assembly GCA_017999675.1. GTDB lineage: Bacteria > Pseudomonadota > Alphaproteobacteria > Rickettsiales > UBA1997 > UBA2645. The sequence goes on along the minus strand of JAGNLL010000007.1, from coordinate 12,180 downwards.
CGGTCAATTGAAGGAAGTGGGCGCAAAACAATTTTTGCAATTGCCATTAAGGCGCCGGTATTGCCGGCTGAAACGATGACGTCAGCGCTACCATCTTTTACGGCGTTAATCGCTAAACGCATGCTAGAGTTGGTGCCTTTGCGTAAAGCAACAGAGGGTTTTTCGTCTGATGAAATGAATTCGTCAGTGTGAGTTAAGGTGTAGCGGCCTTTGAGATATCTGCAGCTGTGAAGAATTGGGGTGATTTTTTTAGAATCGCCAAACAACAAGAAATGAATATCTTGGTTTGTAGAGGCGATTAAATCGGCACCCTCAATCACAATCTGCGGAGCTCGATCGCCGCCCATGCAGTCTAGTGCTACTGTGAATTTTTTAGTCACTTTTAACTAAGCTTCTTGAGAAGATTTTTTCTTGTCAGCGATAACTTTTCTGCCTTTGTAGTAGCCGTCAGATGAAATGTGGTGGGCAAGCTTGAATTCGCCGGTAGTTTTGTCGGTTAAAACATTTGGAAAATCAGCTTTGAAAGAACCGTTGCTGCCTTTTCTCATGCGGCTTTTTGAACGAGATGTTTTCTTCTTAGGAACTGCCATAGTAAATGCCTTGTGAAATTAGTTTGATTAGAAAAACGGTTTGTTTTTTTGATTTGATTCTCGAGGAAGGAGACTTACAAAAGTCGCGGCGAAAAATAGGAAGGCTCTAAATAAAAGCAACGCCAAATTTCCCTCTGCAAAATTTTAAAATTCACTTCAAAAAAATGAGATTATTTCTCGCAAGTATTTTTCTTTTAATCGCTGCTACCTCTTGCGTTTCAAGGGTTGATAAGCATGGCTTTATGTTTGAATTTTCAGATCATGAAATGCTGCAAGAAGGGGTCACTACGAAAGAAAGAGTTTTGAAAATGATGGGATCTCCAACCTTAGTTTCTGATTTAGATCAGGACGAAACTTGGATTTATTTTTCAGAAGATTTGAAAAGATTTTTGTTTTTTAAGCCAAAAATTGTTGAGAGAAATATTTTAGTTATTCGCTTTAAATCAGACACGGTAAGAGAGTTAAAAAAACTCAACCTAAATAACGAAGAAAATAACCTGCAATTTACCGCCGATTATACCGCGGTGGATAGTCACAAAGTTGGGTTTTTTAAATCAATTTTTAGCAATGTTGGGCAAATCAAACCTCAGTAAATTTTTAGCAATTTTTTTGGCTTTTTCTGCTGTCACTTCATGTGGCGGAAAAGTGCCAATTTATAATTCTGAAATTATTTGCCCTACAGGGTTAAGAGTAATGGTCAGATTTGCGCGCAAAGACGAAGTTGTTTTGGCGATTAAAAAAGCAGCTCTCACTAAAAAAACTGACCGTTCTAATGAAAATTACACTGTGATTAGGCTTAGAGACAAAAGGTCGCTCAAAATTGAAAAAGTAGCGCCAGAAGATTCTCTTAAATGTCTTGTAAGGGAAGAATTCTACGGAACTTTCAGCAAGTCTTACGTTAAAAAATACATGGGCAAAGATTTGTGGTGGTAAAAAAACGCACTTATCAATTTGGAATTTTAGCAGAAAAAATTGCCATTTTTTTACTCATTTTAAAGGGCTATCAAATCTTAAAATGGCGCTACAAAACAAGGTTTGGCGAAATTGACATCGTAGCAAAAAAATCAGATGTAATTGTTGCGGTTGAGGTGAAGGCCAGAAGTTCAAAATTTTTAATCGAAGAGGTTTTACATCCACATCAAATTAATCGCATTCAAATGGCGGCGCAGTTTTTTATTTCGAAAAATTTAAAATTTCAAAATTGTGATCTGCGTTTTGATTTTATTGAAATTAATAAATTTTTTATTCCCAAGCATCACAAAAATTTCATAAGTTGAAATTTAGTGGGGCGGCTTTTAGGTTGCCCTTTCTTCCCCCTTTAATAATTTTTAAAACATCTGTGAGACCAGCAAAACCGCAACAACAGCCAACTTCTAATAATCCCTTCAAAATTAACGACCAAATTAAAGCCAAAGAAATCAGGCTAATTGATCACGAAGGAAATATGTTTGGAGTGACCACGGTTGCTGAAGGCATTAGAATGGCCCAAGAAGTCAATTTAGACTTGGTTGAAGTGTCGCCAAACGCTGCTCCGCCAGTGTGTAAAATTGCTAATTTTGGCAAGATGAAATACGAAATTCAGAAAAAAACCGCAGACGCCAAAAAGAAGCAAAAAGTGGTCGAGGTCAAAGAAATCAAGATGACAATCAATATTGGCAAAGGTGATTACGACACAAAAATTAGACACACCAAAGAGTTCATTGAAAAAGGAAACAAAGTAAAAGTTAGCATCAGAATGAAAGGCCGCGAAATTACTCACCGTGATTTGGCTGAAAAAATGATGGCAGATATTTTGCGCGACACCGAAGAATTTGCTAAGCCTGAGGTAAATCCAAGGTTAGAAGGCATGCAAATGGTGGGAATTTTGATTAAAAAATAAAATTTAAACAAAGGCCGTGCGCCACAAGCGCAGGGCCTTTATTTTTTGGCAACAAATCTAAAATTTATAAAAAAAATGCAAAAAATTATTGAGCAAGTAATTGATTTTTCAAAAAAGAAAAAACAGCCAGAAGGCTTTGATAAGCAAGTATTTACAAGTTTTGTAAAAGATTTTTATTCAGAAAATACCGCCCATGATTTTATCGGTTACTCGGCGGAAGATTTATACAATGCTGCAGTCGTTAGCTTTGATTCTTTTCTAACAAGAAAAGCGGGTGAAGTTAAAATTAAAATTCACAACCCGAGTGTAAAAAAAGATGGCTTTGAATCTTCTTACACTTTTATCGACATCGTTAACGACGACATGCCATTTTTGGTTGATTCGGTGGTGTCTTGCCTCGATAAACTTGGCATTAAAATTAAAAATATTATTCACCCAATTTACTCAGTATCTCGCGGTAAAAATGGCAAATTAGAAAATATTTCTGCCGACAAAAACTCTAAGCAAGAGTCTGTAATTCAGCTTCATTTGGGCAAAATTACTTCAGAGTCTGACGTCAAAATGTTAAGCGATAAAATCAGCAAAATTTTTGAAACTGTTGGCTTGGTAGTCGAAGACTGGAAAGAGATGGTTGAGCTAACAAATAAAGCCTCAAAGCAAATCGATAACGCTAAAAAAACCAGCAAAGAAGTTGTCGAAATTAAAGAATTTCTTTCTTGGGTTGGTGGTGGAAATTTCATCCTTCTTGGCGCCAAAGAATTTAATATTAGAGAAGTTAAAAAAGGCGAATATCGCTTAGAAGCTGCACAAGAAGGTTTTGGAATTTTTCGCTCAAAACATGACGAATTTAGACCAGAAGTTTTGAATTCATCTTTTGAAGAAGTGTGCGATTCAATTGCAAATCCTTACGTAATTGAAGTTTTAAAATCGCGTTATCGCTCAAAAATTCACAGAAATACTAACGCCGAAAGAATTCGCGTTCAAAAAATTTCTGCCGACGGAAAAGTGGTTGGAGAATTTAGATTTGTAGGTCTTTTTACCTCGTCAACTTATCACGAAAGCATCAGCTCAATTCCTCTTGTTCGCGGCAAAGTTGCCAAGGTAATTGCAGATTCAGGATACGCGAAAGGCAGCCATAATTACAAAGAACTACTTTCTGTTTTGGAGTCTTACCCGCGCGACGAACTTTTTCAAATTAGCGCCAAAGATTTACTTAAAAATGCTACGGGAATTGTGGCAATTTGTGGTCGTTCGGCAGTTCGCTTCTTTGCACGCAAAGATAAATTTAATCGCTTCGTTAGTTGTCTAATTTTTACACCACGCGACCGTAGCAATTCCGAATTGCGCGAAAAAATAAAAGAATATTTGTCAGAAATTTACCAAGGCGAAGTTGCTGATTCTTTTGTGCAAATTACCGAAGCTAACCTAATTAGATTTCACGTAATTGTGCGCACCAACAAAGGAATTCCTAATGTTAGCGAACTTGCGGCAGAAAGAGAAATTTGTAAAATGACTCGCGTTTGGAGCGACGATTTGGCTGAGGCTGTTGCGGAAAAATTTGGTAGCGAAAAACAACTTTCACTTTTTGCTAAATATAAAAATGCCTTCTCGCTTAGCTACACAACTCGTTTTGATCCAAAGCGCGCCGCAATTGATATTTCGCGAATTGAAGATTGTTTGCAGTCAAAATCTGCCTTGTTTGATCTTTACAAATCTTCTGAGCTTTTAGCTGCAGATGTTGCTGAGCTTAAAATCTATTCTCCTGAAAAAGAGATTATCCTCTCTGAAATAATGCCAACTCTTGAGAGTTTTGGTTTTAACGTAATTCAAGAGCACACCTACGTTGTAGGCATTGAAGAAGATGCTAAAAATAGATCAAAACAAAAGGTTTGGATTCACTACTTTCACTTAAATTTGAGCAAGCAAGGCCACAAATTTTCTGAACAAATTAAAGCTAACTTCGAAGAAACGGTTTCTTTGATTTGGAAAAACGTGATGCAAGTTGGCTTTTTAAACAAGCTTGTAGTCACGGCAGATTTGCATTGGAAGCAAGTGTACATACTTCGTGCTTACACAAAATATCTTTACCAAACAGGCTTCCGCTACAGCCAAGCTCACATCGCAGAAGTTTTGGTAAAATATGCCGATCTGACCAAGCTTTTGGTTGAAATGTTTGAGACCAAATTTGATCCGTCGCTAAAAATTTCTTTACCAGAAAGACAAAAGAAAATTGAAAAAATCTCTGCCCAAATCACTGAAGGCTTAAGCAAAGTAAAAGACATCACTGACGACGCCATCGTGAGAAGATTTTTAGGAGTAATCACTGCCACAATCCGCACCAACTATTACCAAATTTCAAAAGACGGCGGCTTCAAAGGCTACGTTTCATTCAAGCTAGACTGCAAAAAAGTTCCTGAGCTTCCATTGCCACTGCCTTACGCTGAAATTTTTGTTTATTCGGCGCGTGTTGAAGCAATTCACTTGCGCGGCGGCAAAGTTGCGCGCGGCGGCCTTCGTTGGTCTGATCGCGGTGAAGATTTTAGAACCGAAGTTCTTGGCTTGGTAAAAGCTCAAACCACCAAAAATGCCGTGATTGTTCCGGTTGGCTCAAAAGGTGGCTTCGTTTTGAAGCGCGACATGACTGGTCTAGGTCGTGACGAAATTCAAAAAGAAGGTATCGAGTGCTACCAAACTTTCTTGCGCGGCCTTTTAGACATCACTGACAACGTGGTTAATAATAAAATTGAGCATCCACAAAGAGTTGTAATGCATGATGCGTCTGATCCTTATTTGGTTGTTGCTGCCGACAAAGGTACCGCAACTTTCTCTGACATCGCTAACGCAATTTCTGCCGAATATAATTTTTGGCTTGGAGATGCCTTTGCCTCTGGTGGTTCAGTTGGCTACGACCATAAAAAAATGGGAATTACCGCAAAAGGCGGCTGGGTTTCGGTCATGCGTCACTTCCGCGAAATGGGCGTTGATACTCAAAGTCAAGATTTCACCTGCGTTGGAATTGGCGATTTAGCCGGAGACGTTTTTGGAAACGGCATGTTGCTTTCAAAGCACATCAAATTGGTGGCTGCTTTTAACCACATGCATATTTTCTTCGATCCAAATCCTAACGCGGCAAAATCTTTTGTAGAGCGCGAACGCATGTTTAATCTGCCTCGCTCAAGCTGGATGGATTACGACAAATCTTTAATTTCAAAAGGTGGCGGCATCTTTGAAAGAAGTGCAAAATCAATTAAAATTTCTGCAGAAATCAAAGCTGTTTTGTCAATTGAAGAAGATGAGTTAACACCAACAGATTTGATTAGGGCAATTTTAAAAGCCCCAGTTGATCTATTGTGGAATGGTGGCATTGGCACTTACGTAAAAGCGTCTGACGAGTCAAACCAAGAAGTTGGAGATCGTGCCAACGACGAGCTTCGCATTAATGGCAGTGAGCTTCGCTGCAAAGTTGTGGGCGAGGGTGGAAATCTTGGCTTCACACAAAAAGGCCGTATCGAATATGCTCTAAATGGTGGCTGTATCAACACCGATGCAATGGACAACTCGGCTGGTGTTGATTGCTCAGATCACGAGGTAAATATTAAAATTGCGCTTACCGCTGCAATGCGTGAGAAAAAAATTACTTTAGAAGAAAGAAATAAAGTTCTTGCAGCAATGACTGACGAGGTTTCAGAGTTAGTTTTAAGCGACAATCGCCTGCAAACTCAGGCAATTTCAATTGCCAAATCGCAAGGTCTTTCGGCTCTTGGTGAGCAAGCGCAATTTTTAGACAAGCTTGAAAAAAGCGGTTTCCTAAATCGCAAAATAGAATTTTTGCCTTCGAAAAAAGAAATCGACAAAAGACAGGTTGATAAAATTGGTCTTACTCGCCCAGAGCTTTGCGTGATGTTGGCTTATTCTAAAATGGATATTTACAACCAAATTTTATCTTCAAGCTTGGTTAAAGATAAATATTTTGAGACTGAATTATTTTCTTATTTTCCAACTTTGTTGCAGAAAAAATTTGCTGATGAAATCACCAATCACCAACTAAGAAACGAAATTATCGCAACGCAAATTACCAATTTTGTTGTTAATAGAATTGGCATTACGTTCATCAACCAAATCTGCCAAGATAGCGGTTTTAGCGTTGCTGATGTTGTAAGAAGTTTCATCATCGCCTGTGATTCATTTAGACTGAGAGAAGTGTGGGAAGAAGTTGAAAAACTTGACGGAAAAATTGCCGCTCACATTCAAACGCAAATGTTTTTGAGTGCGAATAAATTACTTGAAAGATCGGTAATGTGGCTGTTGCGCAATCAATCTAAAGGTAATGTTTTAACGACGGTTACACGCTTTAGAAAAATTGCCGACGAGCTTTCTGCTGTGTTGTCGCAAGTTCTAGCGCAAGCGTCTCGCGATTCTTTTGAAAGAAAAATTGAGCGTTATTGCCTAAATAATGTTGATCGCAAACTAGCTGCAAAAATTGCGGCGATGGATCCAGTTGCATCAGCTTTTGACATTGCAGAAATTTCTGCCGCGTCAAATTTTGATCTCAAAACAATTGCTAAAATTTACTTTGCTGTTGGCACCAGATTTTCTCTCAAATGGCTGCGCAGCAAGGTTTCAAATCTAACTTTCAACGATCATTGGCAAAAACTTTCGAGCAAAACAATTCTCGAAGATCTTTATTCTTACCAAATGAAAATTGCTAAACAGGTTGTTGATTTTAGTTGCGAAGATAAAACTCTTTGCGAAGAAAATTCTGTAGAAAATTGGATTAAAACTGTCGACTTTTTAGTTGAGCGTTTTGACAATTTTACTTCAGATCTAAAAACCAATCCAAACCACGATTTATCTGTGTTTATCGTGGCTTTGAATAGGTTAAAACCTCTAGTGAGTTAAGAAAAAATATGCGGTCGTGGCGGAATTGGTATACGCGCAACGTTGAGGTCGTTGTGGGGTAAAACCCGTGGAAGTTCAAATCTTCTCGACCGTACCACTCGCTTTCGCTTCGCTACAGCGCAGCTAGCCCACTATGGACTAGTAGCCGCGCTTTAGCGAAGTGAAAGCGGAAATACAAACTCCCAACTTTTTAAATCCCCCATGAAACTCCTAGTTTTAAAAGAAAGTCACAAAAACGAAAATCGTGTGGCCCTTACTCCTGAGCTAGTTTCAAAGTATCAAAAATTAGGAATTGAAATTCTTGTTGAATCAAAAGCGGGTGAAAAATCTTCTATTTCTGATGCCGATTTTGAAAAAGTTGGTGCAAAAATTGTTGCAGATATTTCGCAAATTTTACCTGAAGTTGACGTAATCATTTCGGTACAAAGATCTGACATCGATTTTTCTAAAGCCAAGTCTGGCGTGGTTTTTGCTGCATTACTAAATCCATATTTTTACAAAGAAAAAATCGCCGAACTGGCGCAGAAAAATGTTTCGGCTTTTGCACTAGAGCTTTTGCCACGTAGTACACGTGCGCAATCGATGGATACTCTTTCGTCACAAAGCAATTTGGCTGGATACATTTCGGTGATTGAAGCTGCCTACGAAATGCCAAAAGCAGTGCCAATGATGATGACAGCGGCTGGCACGATTTCTGCAGCGAAGTTTTTAATTTTAGGCGCTGGAGTTGCGGGCTTGCAGGCGATAGCAACGGCAAAAAGATTAGGCGCAATAGTTTCGGCTTTTGACGTGCGCGCTGCTGCAAAAGAGCAAGTGCAAAGCTTGGGAGCAAAATTTATTGAAGTAAAAACTGACGAAAAAAACGACGGAGTTTACGCCAAAGAAATGAGTGACGAATATAAAAAACTCCAAGAGCAATTGCTAAAAGACACTATCAAAAATCAAGATGTTGTAATTGCCACCGCGCTCATTCCAGGAAAAAAAGCGCCGATTTTAATTTCAGAAGAAATGGTAAAATCAATGAAAGCGGGCGCGATTATTGTTGATTTAGCGGCGGTAAATGGCGGCAATTGTGCTTTGACCGAAATGGGAAAAATTATTGAAATTGGTGGTGTAAAAATTATTGGTCACGAAAATTTTCCAAGCCGAATTGCTGGAGATGCTAGTAAACTTTTTGCAAAAAATGTTTTTAACTTCATCGAGCTTTTAGCTAGTAAGGAGAAGGGCTCAATTGTAATTGATCTTGAAGACGAAATTGTAAAAACAACTTTAGTGACACATAAAAATGCTGTGACGAATGACAGCTTGAAGATCTAAAATTCAGAACAAAAACACGAAATTTTCTTTCCAATTTTTTATGACTAAACCAAGAAAAACTAAATCTATGTCTTTAAAACTTGATATTCCTCAGCCAGATCTTTTGAAGCCTCGTATTACAATTTTTGGTGCTGGTGGCGCTGGCGGAAACGCGGTGAATAATATGATTCGTTCTAACCTTGAAGGAGTTGAATTTGTTGCGGCAAATACTGACGCACAGGCTCTGCAAAACTCACTAGCTGAGCATAAAATTCAGCTTGGTGTAAAAACCACAAAAGGTTTGGGAGCTGGCTCTTTTCCTGATCGCGGGCGCGCTGCTGCCGAAGAAAATATTGAAGAAATCGAAAGACTTCTTGAAGGCAATAACATGATTTTTATCGCTGCCGGAATGGGTGGTGGAACCGGAACTGGCGCTGCTCCAGTAATTGCCAAACTTGCGCGCGAACGTGATATTTTAACAGTTGGTGTTGTGACGAAACCTTTTCACTTTGAAGGAAAATATCGCATGGAAACCGCGGAAGCTGGCATTGAAGAATTAAAAAAATATGTCGACACCTTAATCGTAATTCCAAATCAAAATCTTTTTAGAATTGCTAACGAGCACACAACTTTTGAATCAGCTTTTAAAATGGCTGACGACGTTTTGCACGCCGGTGTTCGCGGAATTACTGATCTTATCACCATGCCTGGTCTAGTTAATTTGGACTTTGCTGACATCAGAACCATCATGACTAAAATGGGTAAAGCGATGATGGGAACAGGTGAGGCAACTGGTGAAAACCGCGCTATTGCTGCTTGCGAAGCTGCTATTTCAAATCCACTTCTTGACGATATTTCAATTAAAGGTGCAAAAGGCGTGCTAGTTAACATGACTGGCGGCCCAGACATGACGCTATTTGAAGCTGATATGGCGGTGAATGCAATTAAGAAAGAAGTTGATTCAAGTGCCAACATTATTTTTGGATCCGCCTTCAACGAAAATATGAAAGGCAAAATCAGAATCTCAGTTGTCGCAACCGGAATTGACGCTGACGAATTTAGACGTGAGGCCTTAAAAGCCCCAGAAACTAACGAGCCAAGCAGGTTCAAAGTTAACTTGTCAGAAACTGGTAACGCAAAACACAAAGCCGAAAAAAGCTTTTTTGATCCAGGTGTTTCAACAAAAATTGACGAAGAAGAAGTTGAAGAAATTAGCGACGTTAATTTCACTCCAAAAAAATCTTACGCCAAAGAAGAAAACCACTCCTACGGCAAAGAATCTCACGAAAAAAAGCACAACATTGTTGACGAAAATGGCTTTGCTCAAGTGAGCTTTTTTGGTAAAGAGTTAGAAGAAAAACTTCACGAAGAAGAGTTCGATGAGGAAGAAATTATCGAAGAAAAAATTGAAATCAGAAAATCGGTGACTGTTGAAAAGCAAGCAAAGCCAAGCGCTAAAAAGCCAGCAGCTAAAAAAGAAAGTAGTGGTTTTAGTTTGTTTAGTTTCATGAATTCGTCGTCAAAAGTGAGAGATGAAGATAAATTTGAAACTAAAGAAGTTGAGCAAGAACAAGAAGAAGTCGAAGAAATTGAAGTGGTAAAGCCTGTGCCACAAAAGTTAAAAACTCGCGCGCCAGAGAAGTCTGCTGATGTTGAAAAAAAGCGTCGTGAGTTTTTTAGCGCTACTATTTTTGATGAAGAAGAATCTGGTGTTGGCAGCGATAAGGTTGAAGACGATATTTTAAATGTTCCGGCGTTTTTTAGACGTAAGAAGTAAGTTTTTTAAAATGGATTACTGGTGCCGCGGTAATCCATTTTTACGCGCCTCTCTCCTTTTTACAAAAAAAAACAAATGTCTCAAATCTACCTTATTTCTCCCCCGCAAATCGATTTAAAATCATTCTCCTCGCGCCTCGAAAACGCTTTAAAAACCTCGCTAGTTCCAGTCTTTCAGCTTCGTTTGAAAAACTACGAAGCCGCAGAAATCAAAAAAATCTCCCACGAATTAAAAAAAATCTGCCACGCAAATAACTGCCTTTTTTTACTCAACGACTCTTACGAAATAGCCGCCGATGTTGAAGCTGACGGTGTTCACCTTGGTGTTGAAGATGGTTCAATTGCGCTGGTGCGTAAAAAATCTCCGCAAAATTTCGTAATTGGTGCTAGTTGCTATGACTCAAGGCATTTGGCAATGGAGGCTGCAGAGCAGGGCGCTGACTATCTTTCTTTTGGTGCATTTTTTGAGAGCAAAACCAAAAAATCTCGCGGCAATCCAACCCCAGAAATTCTTACTTGGTGCGCTGAAATAATGAATTTACCAATCGTAGCAATTGGCGGAATCAGTGATGAAAATTGCTATTCTTTAGTTAAGGCTGGCGCAGATTTTGTTTCGGTAATTTCTTATGTTTGGAATCATCCAGAAGGAGAGGTGGTGGCTTTGCAAAAGTTGTACAAAAACTTGACGCAAAAATAGCTTTTTATTTAAAGCTTAAAGCCAAGTAAAAATTCACTTAAAGCCATCGGTTTTTTACCCGGACGTTGTAAAATTAGAGGTTTGATAACGCCCTTGCCGCATTGAATCGACAGCCTTTCATCCAAAATCTTTCCCGCCTCATTTTCGCTAGAATTTTCATCCAGAATTTCGGCAGCAAAAATTTTTATTTTCTCGTCTTTGTGCATAAAAAAAGCTTCTAGTGAGCCGTTTAATGCGCGAATTTTTCTTTGAATTTCGCGTGCCGATTTTGTCCAATCGATTTCACATTCGGCTTTTTCAATTTTTTTAGCGTAGGTCATCAAAGAGCTGTCTTGCTTGGTTAAAAGCACCTTATTGTCGCGTAAATTTTTTAAAGTTTTTAGCAAAATATCTACTCCCATTTGCGACAATTTTTCGGCTAAATTCTTGTAGGTTTCGCTACCATCAAGTGCGAATTTTTCTTGGCAAATCATGTCGCCACTGTCCAAACCCTTGTCCATTTTAATAATTGTAATGCCGGTTTCTGCGTCACCTTCCATGATTGGGCGCTGAATTGGAGCAGCTCCACGCCATTTTGGCAAAAGTGAGGGGTGAATATTTAGGCAGCCAAATTTTGGTGCGTCGAGAATTTCTTGCGGCAAAAGCAAGCCGTAAGCCACAACCACAGCGGCGTCGGCATGAAAATCGGCAAATTCTTTTTGCGCTTCAGCGCTTCTTAAAGTTTTTGGCGTGACAACTTTTAAGCCGTGCTGCAGAGCTAATTCGTGAATTGGTGAGTTAGTTAATTTGTGGCCGCGACCAGCAATTTGAGGTTCGCGGGTGTAAACTGCGACAATTTCAAAATCTGGGTCGGCAATTAGTTTTGTCAAAGTTGGGCAAGAAAATTGCGGCGTGCCCATGAAGATAATTTTCATGAAAAAATTTATGAATTTAGAATTAAGAATGGTCAGTCTAAAAAAACTCTCTTCAAAATTCCCAACTTAAAATTTGTTAAAAAACGTGAAGACCAAAAAACTATTTTTACTTGGTATTTCAATTGCTTT
>JAGNLL010000003.1 GCA_017999675.1 Rickettsiales bacterium | reverse complement strand
GCAGCACGGTTTTTGACGACATCGTTTTTTACAAAGATAAACGCAATTTTTTACTCGATGCTAAGGCTTCTACGCTAGAAGATGACAATGCCACGGGAGAGGCGAAGAGCATGGATCCAGGTTGCACCTTCAGCGCCGGCAATATTCAAACTGGAATTACCACTTCAACCAATGTTAGCTCCACATCAACCCCAACTCAGCTATTCTGCAATGCTGCTAATTTTAATACTGCCGACTCAATTTATTACACCTGCGCCAGTGGGGTTATAAGCGTTGAGTCTGGAGCTTGCAACACTTGTATCAGTAGCCATTACTTCTCTGTAGACTCTTGTCTAGCGCACCCACAATGCACCTTCTCTGCCGGCAATGTTACGGTTGGAATTACCACTTCAACGGTCGTTAATTATGCCGCAACCTCAACTCAGCAATTCTGCAATGCCACTAACTTTAATACTGCAGACTTCATTAACTACACCTGCATCAGCGGCACTATCTCCGTTATTCCAGGGACCGCTTGCGACACTTGCTCCGGAACCAACACCTTCGTAAACAGCGCCTGCCAACCACAATGCGCGTGGAGTGGCGGCAATGCCACCACCGGCATTTTAACTACAGATGCAGCGGTTAATGCCACCAATAGCGCAACAAAAACCTGCACCGGCGCTAACTTTAACGACTCAGTCACCTACTCTTGCCTTAATGGCACAATCGCTCTTACGGGTGGCACTTCTTGCGACACCTGCGCTTCTGGATATTCTTACAACTCTGGAACTGGAACCTGCCAACCAAAACTATCTTGCACCGGCGGCACGGTTGTAGGATCCAGAAAGATTCACACCTTTACAACCATTGGAACAGTAGGCCTTACCTGCACCTCTGGTAGTACTACTAACGATTTAGATATTCTTGTTGTCGGCGGCGGTGGCTCTGGTGGCGATGGTATAGCTGGCGCTTGTGGTGGTGGTGGTGGTGGTGGCAAAGTTTTACAATCTTTGAACAATAGCGTGACTATTTCTGGCAACTTTTCAATCACCGTAGGAGGCGGCGGAACAACCAATCGCGCCGCTGGTAGCAGCTCTGGCATTTCAGGAAATGGCATTAGCCTTACCGCATCTGGTGGTGGCGGTGGCGGTTATTACAACGGATCAGCCGCAGTAACCCCAAGCGTTGGCGGTGGCGGTGGCGGTGGCGGCCTAGGAAAGAGTACCGCCAGCGGTAGTGCAATTTCTCAAACTGGTGGCACAGGAACTTTAGCGGGTGGAAATGGTCGTGGCGCCTCCTCTAACACTGCCGCTGGTGGTGGTGGAAGTAGCGAAGCCGTCGGAGGCGATGCTACAGAAAGCGCATCTGGATCTGGTGCCGCTGGATTTTCGTCTGGCGTTAGCGGCTCATCAGTTATTTATGGCGGTGGCGGTGGCGGTGGCGGTCCAAGCACCATTACTATAGGTTCAGGCGGAAGTAGCTGCGGCGGCAACGGAGCATGGGGAGGAACATCTTCTGCGACAAATGCAACTTGCTACGGCGGCGGTGGTGGCGGTGGTAGTGGATTGCTAAATACTTCAGGTGATGGAATGAAAGGTATAGTTATTATTTCTTATCCCAATTAGCTTTGGCAACCAGCAGATAACTTTACCAAATCTTGCAAAGCAGCCTTGGTTAAGAAAAACCCACCTTCGTAAAACGCATTTTTATTAACTGCCCTTGCCATTGCCTCGCTTAGTGGTACTAAGCCTTGGCAATGGTGGTTGATTTCGCCTAAAAAAATATTTTTGCCGTCTCCAACCAAAATAAAATCGGCGCCAAGCTCAATTACGTCGCGATATTTTTTGCGTAATTTGCCGTTTAAAATTTTTAGAATTGCGGCGTTTTTTAAAAATAAATTTTTGATTTCGGCTTTTTGTAAAAGTTCAATTGGCTGCGGAGCCGCTCCACCAGTGGAAAAAGCGGTGGTGAAGTTTTTATCTTCTTTTTGCAGACTTTTGCGAAAAGTTTGCCCTGCCACGTAAAAATCGCCTTTTTCATTTTTAGCAAAATTTACTCTGATGTCGCCAAGCGCCACGCCTTGCAAAAAAGGCTGCACCAAAACTTTGTCGTTGTAGAGGGCTTTGGCGGTTTTTAAAATTTGTGCCGAACTCAACTCTGACAAGGTTTTGTTGGTTTTAGAATTTTGCACGCAGCACAAAATTTCGATTATTTTTGTCAGCTCTTTTTCGTCTAAATTATTTTTTATTTGGTGATTTTGCGTGGCGCGCAAGTCGAAGATTTTTTGTTTTTTAATCGCCGCTAAATCGAGACCGTTTTTTGTAAATTCTAGCGCAAAAACTCCCAAAGATTGTGCGGAGTTTTTTGGTTTAAACACCAGCTTTGCACCCTTGCTGTTGTAAATACCTTGATATTCTTTAGTCATCCCTTTTAGAGCCGCCAAAAAGCCCTTACCCGCAAGTTCAAATTCTGCCGTTGGGGTGGCAATTTTTTCTTTTAAAATTTTGTTAATTTCTTGCGGCAATTCTTTGTCACCGAGATTTATTGGGCAGTTAAAAACATGTTTGGGGAAAAGTTTTTTTAGCTCTTTTAAAACATCGTTAACGTCTTTTTTGCCAACGGGCGGAAATGGTGCTTTCATTGGCTCTAGGCGCTGCACTACGAAATCAACTTCACTTAATTTTAAAGATTTTAGCGTGATTTTTTTTGGCAAAAATTCGGCCACTTTTTGCACGTCAAGGTTGAGGAGCTTTTCTAAATTTTTAGCCGCAACGCAAGTCACAACCTCGCGATTTGCCTTTTGATAATTTTTAACCAACGCCTCGCAAAGGTCTTTATTGCTGGTTAAGTCAAACACTTGTGCTGATTTTTTTGGCAGCGAATTTTTTAGGTTAAAAATATAAACCTCATGCTTGAGCACTACACAAGAAAGAATGTAGGCAAGGCTGGTGTTGCGACCCAAAGCCATTTCGGCAAAGGGTTCATTGATGATTATTAAGGTTTTCATGTTTTTTATTTAGTAAGATTTTGCGAATAACCACCCCAACCCCTCCTTCAAAAGGAGGGGCTTTAGACCTTGCTCGGTGGTAAGCCCCTCCTTTTTCAAGGAGGGGTTGGGGTGGTTATTCGCGAACTCGATTTTATTTACACCACCGACTTGCAATTAACTTGCCCCACTTTTAGCCTGCCCGCCCCCCGACCCATATTGATTTAAAAAAAATTTCAAAATCATGTCAAAAGAACTTCTGCAATCTTCGCCTTTTTTCAGCGCGAACGTAGTTTTTATCAACGAACTTTATCAAAACTTTTTAAAGAACCCAGCTTCAGTTGACGCTTCTTGGGCTGAATTTTTCACCGCTAATACTGATGAAATTAAATCAATTTTAAGCGATTACAAAGGACCAAGCTGGGCCCCACGCAACCTTAAGGTTGTAAATGCTGAAGAGTTTGACATTTCTTCAAACACTAAAAAAGAAGCGCCAAAAAAAGATGGAAAAGCTGCTCCAGTTGCAACCAGTGGCAAAGATTTAAATATTCGCATTGCTAATCTTGCCACAGCTTACAAAAGATTTGGCCACCTAGCTGCAAACCTTGATCCAATTGGTTTAACTGCCCCACAATATGTTGCAGAAATTGACCCAGCAGGTCACGGAATTGACGCCGCTGATTTAGAAAGAGAAGTCGAATTTCAAGGTCAAAAAATCAAAATTTCGCAAGCAATTGAATATTTAAGCTACGTTTACACCAACAAAGTTGGCGCTGAATTTGAATATATTCGCGACCCTGAGCAAAAAGCATGGCTCGCCCGCGAAACAGAAAACACGCTGCTTTCTGACATTTCAAAAGAAGAAAAAATCAAAGTTCTAAAAGAAATTATCAGAACCGGAGGCTTTGAACAATTTTTACACAAACGCTTTCCCGGAGCCAAAAGATTTTCGGTTGAAGGTGGAGATGCTTCAATTGCCTCAGTTGAAAAAATTATTGATGTTGCTGCAAAAGCTGGTGTTAAAAAAATTGTCATCGGCATGGCGCATCGCGGCCGTTTGAACACTTTAACTGGCGTGATGGGCAAACCTTACCACCAGTTGATTGCCGAGTTTAAAGGAACACCGGGCATGCCAGAAGGCGTGACTAAATCAGGCGACGTAAAATATCACATGGGCTACGCTTCAACTCGTGAAATTGCCGGCAAAAAAATTGACCTTTCTTTGGCTTTTAACCCTTCGCACCTTGAAGCGGTAAACGTGGTTGCGGCAGGTAGAATCCGCGCTAAACAAGCGCTTTACGGTGACGCTTCTGGCGATCAAGCAATGGCGCTTTTAATTCACGGTGATGCGGCTTTCGCAGGCCAAGGTTCAGTTGCTGAAAGCTTAATGATGAATGGCGTGTCTGGCTACAACACCGGTGGCGTAATGCATTTGATTGTGAATAACCAAATTGGTTTTACCGCAAATCCATCAGATTCACGCTGCACCACCTATTCTTCAGACTTAGCAAAAGCAATCGACGCACCAATTTTTCACGTAAATGGCGACGATGTTGAAGCAGTTGTAAAAGTTTCTGACCTTGCAATGCGCTACCGCCAACAATTCAAAAAAGACGTAGTAATTGACGTTGTGTGCTACCGTAAATACGGCCACAACGAAGGTGACGAGCCGCTTTACACTCAACCAGTAATGTACACCAAACTTAAAGATCACCCAAGTTTGGAAAAAATTTACTCACAAAAATTAATCGCCGAAAACACAATTTCTGACGCTGATTACCAAAAATTATCTGCTGATTTTGACGCCATGCTTTCTGCTGAATTTGACAAAGCTGATAGCTACAAACCAAAAGATGCAGATTGGCTAAAAGCTGACTGGAGTAAGATCAAACACGGTGACACTTCAGTTGCAAAAACAGCTGTGACACAAAAAAATCTCAAAGAATTAATCGCAAAAACCACGCAAGTTCCAGCTGATTTTGCGGCTAATCCAAAAATCACTCGCCAACTTGAAGCCAGAAAACACGCGGTTGAATCGGGCAAAGATATCGATTGGGGCTGCGGCGAAGCTTTGGCTTTTGCTTCACTTCTTGCTGAAGGCACTCCGGTTAGAATTACCGGACAAGATTCTGGTCGCGGCACTTTCTCACACCGTCACTCAATGTTGCACGATGCCAACACTGGCAAGCGCTACAACATTTTCTCTCCTTTCGCACCAACTGCAAAATACGAAGTTTACGACTCAGTTTTGTCAGAATACGGCGTGCTTGGTTTTGAATATGGCTACTCACTTTCAATGCCAAACGGCCTAACAATTTGGGAAGCGCAATTTGGCGATTTTGCTAACGGCGCGCAAATTATTTTTGACCAATTCATTGCTTCATCAGAAGTAAAATGGTTGAGAAAATCTGGCCTCGTAATGCTGCTTCCTCATGGTTTTGAAGGCCAAGGCCCAGAACATTCTTCGGCTCGTTTGGAACGTTGCTTGCAAGCTTGCGCTGACGAAAATTTACGCGTTTGCAACATTACAAATCCGGCAAATTTCTTTCACGCTTTGCGCCGCCAAGTAATTGGAAAAGATCGCAAACCTTTGATTGTAATGTCGCCAAAATCGCTACTGCGTCATAAGTTGGCAACTTCAACTTTGGCAGAATTTTCTGATTTAACTTTCCGTCCTTTGATTGGCGAAACCGCTAAAATCGCAGCTGACGACAAAGTTCGCAAAGTTGTTTTGTGCAGCGGAAAAGTTTATTACGAATTGTTGGAAGCGCGCGAAGCTAAGAAAATCAACGACGTAGCGCTAGTTCGTTTAGAACAACTTTACCCTTTTCCAAAAGAAGAGTTGAAAGCTGAACTTAAAAAATACAAAAACGCCGAAATTATTTGGTGCCAAGAAGAGCCTAAAAATATGGGCGCGTGGAAATTTGTGGACGACTTAATCGAAGAGTCTTTGATTGAAACCAAACACAAATCTAGCCGTCCAAAATACGCGGGAAGAATCGCCTGCGCTTCTCCTGCAACAGGATACGGCTCGTACCACGCTCGCGAACAAAAGGCATTAATTGAAGAAGCTTTAAAATAATTTTTACCAACCCCTAACAAAAAATTTTATGACCATCGAAATTAAAGTTCCCGCTCTTGGCGAATCAGTTTCAGAAGCTGCAATTGCAAAGCTTCACAAAAAAGTTGGCGATTCAGTAAAAGCTGACGAATTAATCGTTGAGCTAGAAACCGACAAAGTGACTTTAGAAGTTAACGCCCCTTCAGCTGGCGTGATTTCTGATTTGAAAGTTAAAGAAGGCGACAACGTTAAAGTTGGCGATTTAATCGCGTTAATGCAGGCCGGTGGCGCCGCAGTTGTTGCTAAAGCTGCTCCAGCTGCTGCAGCTCCAGTGCAATCTTCTGCTCCAGCACAATTCCTTTCTCCTGCTCCAAAAAAATTGGCGGCTGAAAATAACGTCGACACTTCAAAAATTTCTGGCTCTGGCAAAGATGGACGCGTGACAAAAGGTGATGTTTTAGAAGCGATTTCTAGCCCTGCTCAAAGCGCTCCGGCAGTTGCAGGTGCAAAACCAACTGAACGCGTGAGAATGTCAAAATTGCGTCAAAAAATTGCAGAGCGTTTGAAAGAATCTCAAAACACTGCCGCAATTCTAACCACTTTCAACGAAGTGGACATGACTGCTGTAATGGCTTTGCGCTCTGAATACAAAGATGCTTTCGAAAAAAGACACGGCGTTAAACTTGGCTTCATGTCATTCTTCGTAAAAGCTTGCGTGACCGCGCTAAAAGAGCTTCCTGCGGTGAATGCAGAAATTGACGGCACCGACATCGTTTACAAAAATTTCTACGATATCGGCGTTGCGGTTGGATCTCCGCAAGGCTTGGTAGTTCCGGTTCTACGCGATGCTAATCTTTTGAACTTAGCTCAAGTTGAAAAAGGAATTTCTGAACTTGGCGTTAAAGCTCGCGACGGAAAATTAACTTTGCCAGACTTGGCGGGCGCTACTTTCACCATTTCAAATGGCGGCGTTTACGGTTCATTAATGTCTACTCCAATCATCAACCCTCCACAATCAGCAATTCTTGGCATGCATAAAATTCAAGAACGCCCGATGGTTGTTGGCGGTGAAATTAAAATTCGCCCAATGATGTATTTGGCACTTTCTTACGACCACAGAATTATCGACGGCAAAGAAGCCGTGACGTTCTTGGTTAGAGTGAAAGAATTGTTAGAAGATCCACGCCGTTTGGTTTTGGATTTGTAATTTAAAGTCAATTAAAGGAGCTCTCATGTTATTTTTACTTGGTGCGGCCGTAGTTATTTTACTTCTCAGCGTTTTTACCGTTGATCAACAAAGCGTTAAAATTGTTCAAAGACTTGGAAAATTTCAGCGCATCGCCGAACCGGGTTTAAATTTCAAAGTTCCTTTAATTGACCAAATCGCCGGCAATCTAAGCCTTAGAGTCAACCAGCTTGACGTTAAGGTTGAGACCAAAACTGAAGACAACGTGTTCCTTCACGTTTTGGTTTCAGTGCAGTTTTTTGTTGATCCAGCAAAAGTTTACGAAGCCTTCTACAAGCTTGAAGACCCTGCACGCCAAATCACTTCTTTCGTTTTTGACGTAGTGCGCGCCAAAGTTCCAAAAATTAAATTAGACGACGTATTCGAGAAAAAAGACGACATCGCAGTTGCGGTAAAAGAAGAGCTAGAACAAGTAATGTCAGACTTCGGCTACGGCATCGTTAAAACTCTCGTCACCGACATCGACCCTGACGCTAAAGTGAAAATCGCCATGAACGAAATCAACGCCGCACAAAGAATGCGCGTTGTTGCTAGCGAAAAAGGTGAAGCCGACAGAATTTTAAAAGTAAAATCTGCCGAAGCAGAAGCGCAAAGCAAAGCCCTACAAGGCAAAGGGATGGCCGACCAACGCAAAGCAATTATTCAGGGCTTAAAAGAATCAGTTTCTGACTTCAAAGAATCACTGCCAAACACCACCGAACAAGACGTTTTGAATTTGATTTTGATGACTCAATATTTCGACACGATCAAAGATTTAGGCGCTTCTTCGCACAACAATACAATCATGATCCCGCACTCTCCAAGCGCGGTTGGCGACATTTTACAGCAAATTTCTAATTCAGTAATTGTTGCAAATCAGGTTTCTTCTGCAAACAGCGCCAATGCAGCTACAAAAGTTTAACTTTGATTATTTGGGTTCTCGTCAATCACTTGAGGGAACCCAAAAATTAACTGATTTTTTCTGGACAAAAAGCAGACCCCAAATAATTTCCGCCGCACTTCTCCCGCCGCTTTTTTTCCAAGAATTTCCCTAAAAAAATGTTTGAACAAAAATCAATTTTGCGAGTTGTTTTGCTGCATCTAATCGCAATTTTGTTTGTGATTCTAAATGTCTCCGACATCAGAATTGGCGGCCTTTCGCATGTTATTCCGCTGCTCGACTTAATGATGATTTTTTACTTTGCCGCTTTCAAAAACACCTTCGGAATTTGGTTCATTTTTTTACTCGGCATTTGGAACGACGCCCTCAATGGCAACCCACTTGGCACCACACCACTTTGCTACATTTTACTGGTCAAAATTTTCTCAGTTTTAAATCAAAAAATGGTCATCAAAGAAAATTTTCGTCAGGTTTGGCAGCAATTCATCGCCTTTTGTTTTTTGTTTTTAGCAATGAAATGGCTCATTTTGTCAATCTTTAGCGGCCAGTTTATTTCAATCACCAACGCTGTAGTTCAGCTAGTTCTCAGCTCTTGCCTTTACGTCTTAATGCATAAATTTTTCGACTATTTAAGTCGCAAATTATTAGAGGAAAATTAGTGCTTCGCGACATTCGTAAAAACAAAATCTTCAATCGTCGCGCCGTAATTTTAGGCGCTGCACAATCAACTTTGGCAAGCGCCTTGGTGCTGCGGCTTAGCTATTTGCAACTGTGGAAGCACGAAGAATATTCAATTCAGTCAGACAGCAACAGCATTAAGCCAATGATTTCGCCAGCTCCGCGTGGCACCATCGTTGACCGCAACGATTTTGAGATGACCAAAAACGAAGGAAACTACCGCCTGCTTCTTTACTTCGAACGCCGCCGCAACCCGCAAGACTTACTCGACCGCCTCACAAAAATTCTCGATCTCAGCCCCGAACAGCAAGAAATTTTCGCCGCCAAAATTAAAAATTCGCGCCGTCGCAGCATTATTTCTTTAATGGATAACTTAGCTTGGGACGACCTCGCGCGCATTGAAACCAACTCGCATTTATTGTCTGGCGTTTCAATTGACAGCGGCATTAGACGCCGCTACCCCTACCCCGCCGAAACCGCGCATTTAGTGGGATACGTGTCACTGCCATCTGAAAAAGAATCTGAAGGAAAAGAGCAAAATCTTTTTATGCATCCCGATTTTCGCGTTGGAAAATTTGGCCTTGAAAAATCTTTTGACGAAGCCCTACGCGGCAAATATGGCGTAAAATATGTTGAGGTAAATGTGCACGAAATTCCGCTGCGCACCCTTTCAACAAGAGCCTCAACTGAAGGCTCGCGCCTACACACCACGATTGATTTTGGCCTACAAAAATTTGTCACCGAAAGAATCAAAGACGTCGTCGCCTCAACCGTGGTAATGAATGTTAAAACCGGCGAAATTTTAGCCTACGCCTCGAGCCCAACTTTTGACCCCAACAACTTTGTTGAAGGTGTCTCGCGCCAATATTGGAGGGAACTTTTCGACGACCCGCGCAAACCTCTAAGCAACAAACCAATTTCAGCAACCTACCCTCCGGGTTCAGTTTTTAAATTAATGGTGGCGCTCGCCGGACTTGAAGCTGGTTTTAATCCAGCCAGAAAAGTTCACTGCAACGGCGCCTACCAATACGGCAAAAGAGCCTTTCACTGTTGGAAAGAAGGCGGCCACGGCACCCTAGATTTAATGGGTGGAATCATGCATTCGTGCAACACCTATTTCTTCACTTTAGCCAACGAAATTGGTCACGAAAAATTCACCGAAATGGCGCGCAAATTTGGCTACGGCGAAAAAATGGACATCAGCTTGCACGGCAGCAAAAGCGGCAATGTGCCATCTGATGAATGGAAAAGAAAAGTTTTCAACGAAGGTTGGATGGGCGGCGACACCCTAAACACCGCAATTGGCCAAGGTTCAGTTTTAGCAACGCCACTGCAGCTAGCAGTTGTGACATCACGCATTGCCAATGGCGGCGTGCCAATCAAGCCTTATTTGGTGCGCAACCACAATATTTTTGAACAATTTGACGCCCTAAAAAGCACACCAATCGCCAAAGAAGCCCACGTTAAATTTGTGCAAGAAGGCATGCGCCGCGTGGTTAATGAACCCGGCGGCACCGCTTACGGTAAAAGAATTGAAGCCAAAGGTTTTGAAATGGCGGGCAAAACCGGCACTTCGCAAGTAATTTCGAAAAGAGAAAAAGAAATGTCGGCCGCCGAAAACGCCGCCAACGCCAATCACGCAATTTTCACCGGCTTTGTACCAGCCCACGACCCAAAATACGCCATTGCCGTTGTGGTTGAACACGGTGGCAGCGGATCGGGCGCCGCCGCTCCAATTGCCAAAGACGTAATGATGGAAATTCAGGGCTTAAACAAAGCCGCTCCTGTCGCTGAACCAAAATAAGACAACCCGCCTCAAGACGCTTGCCTTCTGTCTTTAGAGCATTTTCTCTGACTGCCAACTTTCCGTCCAACCAACTTCTCTCTAAAAAAATGAAAAATCAAAAACACGCCTTCTCCCTAATGGAAGTTGCTGTCGTTCTAATAATCGTTGGCATTTTCATCGCCGGCATTTTTGTCTCTAGCACCTTCTTCACCAAGTTTAGAATCACCGCCGCTCAAACCCTCACCCGTTCTTCTCCCCTTTACGACATTAAAGACAACGCTCTGTGGCTTGAAACCAGCTTAGAAAACAGCTTCAACGCTGTTGAAAGCCGCGACACTTCATCTCTAACCACTTGGTACGAGCAAAGAAACACCACTAACAAAGTGTTTCTACAAGCCGCAGACGGTGGCCCAACTTATTCCAACACCATCAATCGTATTCACGCGGTTAAGTTTGCGGGTACAGGCTACCTCACCTTCGACGGCAGTTTTTTAAACAACACCGACTACACAATTACCGTCTTAGAAAAAAGAGAAGCCTCTGGTGGCGGCAACTACTTCTTTGGTGACAGTTCAGTTGCAACAACCAACCAAAATCTACTTTTAGGCTACAGCGCCGACGGACAAATCACTCACAGCCAAGGCGGCACCAGCGCTTACGCCGCGCTTGTTAGCGACTATTCTGCTTCGTCAGACAATCCAAGAATTTTTACCTTCACTCACAGCGCTACTGCGGGCAAAAAAACTTACATTAACGGGGTTTTAGCAGCTCAAGACGAAACTAACGTTGAGCCACTAACTGGCCTTTCAACTTTAAGTTTAGGCAAAGGCTACTCTGGTCAAATTGGCGAATTGGCAATTTTTACCAGAGCTTTAGAGGCCGACGAAATCAGCTCGGTTGAAAAGTATCTTGCGCAAAAATTTAACACCAAACTTGTTAAAACCTCAGGAGCAGATTGCCTTGGTCAAGTGGTGACATTAAGCGGCTGCGAATCTGCGGGTGGCGTTTCATCCACTTGCGACGTTGCTGTGACTGGCGTTTCAAGCACAACTCCAGTTGCTTCTGGAAGCGGCACTCTAACTTGCGACAGCACTCACTACAGCGGAGAAACAATTTCTTACACCTGCGCTGGTGGAATTTTAACCCCTGCTTCTTCTTGCGCCTGCGCCACAGGATTTACCGGATCTGGTTGCAGCAGTTTTGCCACAGGCTTCGTTTCTGACGGCAGTGGCGGCGCTAGAGCTGGTGTTGCTTGCAGCACAAGTTCAGTTGCTGGCGTCACCTCTCCAACCTCAGTTGATCACGAAGCTACCGGCACCCTCAACTGCACCGCAACTGGCTACACCGGCACCTCAGCTTATTCTTGCAGTGACGGCACATTAACCGCGGCTGCTTGCGCCTGCGACACAGCTAACGGTTACTCTCTTTCGGGTGGGGTTTGTACAGATGCTGCGACGATGTCTTGCACAGGTGGCACTGTCACCACGGTTGGTGGCTACAAAATTCACAAATTCACCTCTTCGGGAACCATAACCTGCTCAACTGGTGGCACTGCCCAAGTTTTAGTTGTGGGAGGAGGCGGCGGCGGAAGTTCTGACGTTGGTGGCGGCGGTGGCGGTGGCCAAGTTGTTGAATCAACCTTGGCAATAAGCAGCTCAGCAACAATCACTGTGGGTGCTGGCGGAGCAAGAGGCTACAACAGAGTGCCCAACTCAACTTCCAGTGGCAGCACTGGGGCAACCTCTTCAATTGCTAGTGGCAGCACAACTATTCAAGCCTTGGGCGGCAGCGGTGCGCGCGGCAGAAGCGGTGGCTTTAACAATGCTTTAGCGGGAACTGGCTACACTGGCGGCGGCGCGGCTTACCCTGACGGCACCTCGGTTGGCAGCACCGGAACTGGCGGCGCTGGCTACAAAGGTGGTGACAGCCATTCTTCTTACGGCGGCGGTGGTGGCGGTGGCGCTGGTGGCGCTGGTCAATCAAGACCAGCCGGAGCAAATGGTGGAGTTGGCGTTGCCAGCTCAATGAGCGGTAGCTCAGTTTACTACGGCGGCGGTGGCGGTGGCGCTGGATACAGCAGTGGCGCAGCTGGAAGCGGTGGTAATGGTGGTGGCGGTGCTGGCACTAGCAACACTGCAAATGGTTTTGACGGTACTAACGGTTTGGGCGGCGGCGGCGGTGGCGCTGGCTCAAACGGTTCTTCAACTGCTGGCGGCGGCGTTGGTGGCAGCGGCGTGGTAATTGTTAAATATTTGGACGGCCCGCCAACAACCTGCGGCGTTTCGGTTTTAGGAGTCACAACCCCAACAACAGTAAATGTTGGAACAAGCGGTACTTTGTCTTGCAACACTTCTGGCTACAGCGGATCGGTTAGCTACAGCTGTCCTTCAAGCGGCACTCTAAGCGTGACTGGTTTGTGCACTGCGCCAGTCGTGCCTTACGCAGTTTTAACTTCGGGCTCGTCTTACAATATTCCGACTGGCTTTACCCAAGCTAAAGTTTGGGCAATTGGCGCTGGTGGTGGTGGCGGTGGTTCAAATGGAACTGTTAACGATTCTGTCGGCAGTGGCGGCGGAGCTGGGGGCGTTGCTTACAAAACTTGGTCTGTCACTTCTGGAGGCGCAATTGCCTATTCAATTGGCGCAGCAGGCACTGGCGGCGCAGGAGTTGACGGCACTAACGGCGGCGACACCACAGCAACTTACTCTGGAGTGACAATTACTGGCGGTGGCGGTCAAGGTGGTCGCCTTGAAAATGCCGCAACTGTATCTGGCGGAACCTTTAGCGGTGGCGATGGCGGCTCTAACGGAGGCTCAGCCCCGGGTCGCGTAAGCACAACTGGCAGAAGTGGAGTTGGCGCTACCTCTGGCGGCGCAATAGGTGGAGTTAGCGGCTTAACTAATGGCAACGTTGGTGGCGCCGGAGTTAACAGCGCCAATGTGAGCGAATTATTTACAACCCTTGCAAGCGCTGGCTACGCTGTGACCGCAGGTGGCGCCGCTGGCGGCAGTGCTAGCCCAGCAAATGTCAGACACGGCGGAAACGCAACCGGCTTTGGTTGCAGTGGTGGCGGCGCTGGTTGGTACGGCGGCAATGGAGGAAACGGTCTTTACGGTGGCGGTGCTGGTGGTTCAAGCATCTACACAACTGGCAGTAATACTGGCGGAAATGGTGGATCAGGCGTCGTGGTAATTAAATTCTGGTAACAAAAAAGGTCTCAGATTTTTTGGATTTCAAAATCTCTGAGGCCTTGATTTTACTGGGCAAAAGCCAATTGTGCGCACAGTGCGCACAATTCAAATTCTTCACTCTTTGGCAATTTTTCCAATCTCTTTTACCAACTCAACTCGCGTCAAACTTTTGCGCCAAACTAGGCCAATCGTGCGTTTGGGGGCATTTACAATTTCTACGTAAACAATTTTGTCGTCTTTTTGCGCCGCAATTTTTGGCATTAAAGTGATTCCCGCGCCTACAGCCACCATTTGTCGCAGCGTTTCCAAACTACTCGCCTTAAAATCTTGCTGCTCAAAAGCACCAATTGTTGAACACACTTCAAGCGCCTGATTACGCAGGCAGTGACCCTCTTCAAGCAACATTAATTTTTGTCCTCGCAGCTCTTTTGCCTGAATTTTTTTCTTCTTTGCCAAAACGTGACCCCTTGGCACAGCTAGCAAAAATGGCTCTTCAAAAATTTTTAAACTCGCAAAAGATTCGTTAAAAATTGGCAACGCCACAAATGCCGCGTCAATTTCGCCGCTTTGTAATTTTTGTAAAAGCACTTCGGTTTTGTCTTCAACAAGCAGCAATTTTAGTTTGGAAAATTTTTTGCAAATTTTGCCAACCACCTTCGGAAAAAAATAAGAAGCCAACGTTGGAAAGGCGCCAATTCTGAACTCGCCGCTGAAAGGGTCTTTCGAATTTTTGGCAATATTTTTTAATTCTTCCGCTTCGCGCAAAATTATTTCGGCCTTGGCAACAATTTCTTTGCCAACTTTTGTCACTAAAAAGTTTTTTTGTGAGCGCTCAAAAATTTGCACGCCGAGCTCGTCTTCTAACTTTTTAATTTGGGTGCTCAGAGCCGGCTGACTGACAAAAGATTTCTCCGCGGCCCGCGCAAAATGCTGCTCTTTGGCCACTGCCAACAAATATTTTAGGTCTCGCAAGTTCATAGGCAAAAGTTATTAGGTTAATAAAATCAATCAATTTTGCTTATTAAAAACCATTCCTACATTTCGCAACCAAGATTTTGGCTGGGTAGTCAAAGTCAAAAATTAAAAGGAGAAAAAAATGTTAGGAATCAAAGACCAATTTCCGCAATTCAGCGGCAAAGCCGTTGTCACCAACGACGTGCACGACGCCTTCATCGACATCAGCAACCAAACCTACAAAGGCAAATGGCTGGTAATGTTTTTTTGGCCGAAAGACTTCACCTTCGTTTGTCCAACCGAAATTGCTGAATTCGGAAAGTTAAACGAACAATTCAAAGACCGCGATGCTCAGCTAATTGGCGCCAGCACTGATTCGGAGTTTGTGCACTTGGCGTGGAGAAATCAGAAGGACGAGTTGAAAAACTTACCTTTTCCAATGTTTGCCGACGTGAAACGCGACCTTTCGCAAGCGCTTGGAATTTTGGATAAAGACGAAGGCGTGGCGCAAAGAGCGACTTACATTGTTGATCCTGAAGGCGCGATTCGCTTTGTTTACGTGACTGATTTGAACGTTGGTAGAAATCCGAGCGAGGTGTTGAGAGTTTTAGACGCCTTACAAACCGACGAACTTTGCCCGTGCAATTGGAAGAAGGGGGATGAGGTGATTAAGGTTTAACCAGCGAAAGACCGAGTTTGTGAATAACCACCCCCAACCCCTCCTTGAAAAAGGAGGGGAGCGCTCACCCCCGATCTCAGACTAAGCCCCCCCTTTTCAAGGAGGGGTTGGGGTGGTTATTCGCGAGAATCAATTTTAATTTTTAAAAAAAGGACCAAACATGCAAAATCTAGAAACCCTCTTAACATCACTACCCGACTACGCCCGTGACGTAAAAATAAACCTACAAACCCTGCTCTCACCCGAAAACTCAACCCTCACCCAAAAGCAAATTTTCGGCGCCGCACTTGCCTCAGCCTACGCGGCGAAAGAACCAAGCTTAATCAAAGTTTTGCAAAACGAGTCACAAAATATTTTGTCAGAACTTGAACAAAAAGCCGTTAAAACCGCTACCGCCCTAATGGCAATGAACAACATCTACTACCGATTCTTACACATCAGCGCCGACAAAGAATATTCGCAAATGCCTGCGGGGCTTAGAATGCGTGGCATTTTAGATCACGGAATTGAGAAGGTTGATTTCGAAATTTTCTCTCTCGCAGTCTCGATTGTGAACGGATGTGGAATGTGCATTGACGCCCACACAAATCAGCTGCTAAAACATGGTCTGTTAAAAACACATGTACAAATGACCGCGAAGATCGCTGCCGTCGTAAACTCAGCAGCGCAAGTTTTAGTAATTCAAAATGAAAAATAATTTTATGAAAAATCACAAAACTGCCGAACATTTAGAACAAACTTTAGCCAATTCATACACGCTATCATTGAAACTGCAGAATTATCACTGGAACGTGGTTGGACCAAATTTTAAACCACTGCACGAGTTATTCGGCGCACAATATGACGAATTATCTGTCGCGATTGACGAAATTGCCGAAAGACTGCGCACCTTTGGAGTAAAGATTGACGCCACTTTTGAGCATTTTCAAAAACTAAGCAAAATTAAAAACGGCGACAAAAATTTAAAAAGTGACGCGATGATTAAAGATTTAATCTTGGGCCACGAAATTGTGGTGGAAGGCCTAAAAGCCGCAACCAAAGCCGCTCAAGAAGAGGGAGATGAAGCAAGTGCCGATCTTTTTATTGGCAGAACAACAGTGCACGAAAAAGCGATTTGGATGTTGGTTTCGAGTTTGTAAAAGACCCGCATTACTAATAAAAAAAACCCTCCCAACTAAATTTGTTGGGAGGGTTTTTTATTGGTCGTTTTTTAAAAAATCTTACTCAGCAATCACAACACATTCACCATTGGCGATGTAGGCATCAAGCCCAACGGTGGTAATTTCTTTGTAGCGGCTGTCGCCAAAAACTCTGATTAAAGTGCCAACTGGGCCTTCGCTTTGAATGTTGAAGAAAACGCCAGTTTGTTTGAATTCGGCTTCAATGGTTTCGCAGTTTCCAGCTTTGTCGCAGCGGGTGATGGTTTCTTCTTTTTTATCTAAAACTAGTGAAGTTGGGGGATCTTTTTTTATGCACTCTCTTTTGGTGCAGATGAAGCCGGTTTTTGGTTCGCATTTAATTTTTTTCCAAGCTTTGGCTAGTTTAAAAACCTTGTCGGCTTCTTCGAATAATTTTTGGAAATCTGTTGGTTGAATTTGCATTGAGTCGATTTGCTCAACTGCGTCTTTTTTTTCTGGCGCTGCGGCTTTGGTTGTTGGGCTTTTTGCAAATGATGCTGAGGCAAAAAGCGAGAAGATTGCGACTAGAAATATTGATTTGATTTTCATGGCTGTGAGTTGGTTTGTGAGAGGGGGGACGCAGATCCCTAAACGATTTGAAGGATCTCTTAAAATGATAGTTGGTGCACTCGGCGAGATTCGAACTCACAACCTTCTGATTCGTAGTCAGATGCTCTATCCAATTGAGCTACGAGTGCATATTAAACTAATAACGCTTCGTCGCTTTTCTCATCAAACAAGTTTGATTCGAAGACAACTCGCGCCGGGGCGAGCGGCGTAGCCTTCGCCCGTTCTCGCTAAAAACAGCCATTTAGGCTGTTTTCTTAACACTCGAACCCAATTGAGCTACGAGTGCATATTAAAATAAAAAAGTTCGGCAAAAAGATCTCCGAACTTTTCTAAAATTTATTTTATTTATTTGTCTGAAGCTATGTCAGCTTTGCGCTTTTTTTCAGCAGCTTCTTCTTTTACAGCAGACTTTTTTCTTTTAGCAACGCCAAGTTTTTCACGAACTAAATTTTCTAATTCGTCAGCAACTTTTGGATTTTCTTTTAGGTAAGTTTTTGTGTTTTCCTTACCTTGTCCAATTTTAGCACCTTTGAAAGCATACCAAGAACCTGATTTCTCAAGAACGTCGTGTTTCACCGCCAAATCAATAACTTCGCCTAAACGAGAAACGCCTTCGCCGTAAATAATTTCAAACTCAGCTGTTTTAAAAGGTGGAGCAACTTTGTTTTTTACAACTTTAACTTTGGTTTCGTTTCCAAGAACTTCTTCTTGGTCTTTAATTGCAGTGCCTCTGCGAATATCAAGGCGCACTGAAGCGTAAAATTTTAGTGAGTTGCCGCCAGATGTTGTTTCTGGAGAACCAAACATCACACCGATTTTCATTCTGATTTGATTGATGAAAATGATGGTTGAGTTGGTTTTAGAAACAGTGGCAGTTAGTTTTCTTAAAGCTTTGCTCATTAATCTAGCTTGCAAGCCCATTTGATTGTCGCCCATGCCACCTTCTAGCTCAACTTGCGGAACCAGTGCTGCAACTGAATCGACAACAACAAGATCAACCGCTCCCGAGCGAACTAGGGTGTCAACAATTTCAAGCGCAGCTTCGCCAGTATCTGGTTGAGAAATGATCATCTCTTCCAAATCAATACCTAAATTTTTGGCGTAAGCTGGGTCAAAAGCATGCTCAACGTCAACGAAAGCGCAGGATAGACCTGCTCTCTGAGCTTCGGCAATTGCGTGCAGAGTTAGAGTGGTTTTTCCCGAAGATTCTGGTCCGTAGATTTCAACAATTCTGCCGCGTGGATATCCGCCAACGCCAAGCGCGATGTCGAGAGAAAGTGATCCGCTTGGAATCACTTCAATATCGGTGACAGGTCTAGAACCAAATTTCATTGCTGAACCCTTACCGAATTCTTTGTCGATTTGGGCTAATGCTGCGTCTAACGCTTTTTTACGGTCGCTCATAAGTTTTTATTTTGTGGTTGTTAAGGGGTTATTTTTTTAGTAATTCTAACATGGTTTTACCAAGTGCTGCTGGACTATCAGCTACAACAACTCCGGCTTCTTTCATGGCGTCGATTTTTCCTTGAGCGCCACCTTTTCCACCAGAAATAATTGCACCGGCGTGACCCATTCTGCGTCCTTCTGGAGCAGTGCGTCCCGCGATGAATCCAACAGTTGGTTTGCTGCGACCTTTCTTAGCTTCAAGTCTTAAAAACTCTGCAGCTTCTTCTTCGTCAGTTCCGCCGATTTCGCCAATCATGATCATTGATTGAGTTTCAGGATCAGACAAAAACATGTCTAAGCAGTCGATAAAGTTAGTGCCGTTAACAGGGTCGCCACCAATTCCGATGCAGGTGCTTTGACCCAAGCCAACTCTAGTTGTTTGGTGAACTGCTTCATAAGTTAGGGTGCCTGAACGAGAAACGATTCCAACAGAACCTCTTTTGTGAATGTGTCCTGGCATGATACCAATTTTGCATTCATCTGGAGTAATAACGCCTGGGCAGTTTGGCCCGACCAATCTTGATTTTGAACCGCATAAAGCTTTTTTAACTTTAACCATGTCAAGAACAGGAATGCCTTCAGTGATGCAAATGATCAACTCAATTTCGGCATCGATTGCTTCTAAAATGGCGTCAGCAGCGAATGGAGGTGGAACGTAAATTACCGAAGCGTTGGCATCAGTTTTTCTTCTGGCGTCATAAACAGTGTCAAACACTGGCAAAGCCAAGTGGTTAGTACCACCTTTGCCTGGTGTAACACCACCAACCATTTTTGTTCCGTAAGCGATTGCTTGTTCAGAGTGAAAAGTACCTTGGGCTCCAGTGAATCCTTGGCAAATTACTTTGGTATTTTTGTTAACTAAAACTGACATTCTTTTTTTAAATTTAGTTTAAAATTTCGGCAGCTTTTACTGCTTTAACAATTTTTTCAGCGGCGTCTGACAAGTCGTCAGCTGAAATTACGGCAAGGCCAGATTCGGCAATAATTTTTTTGCCCAATTCAACGTTGGTACCCTCTAAACGAACAACCAAAGGCACGCTCAAATTAACTTCTTTTGCCGCCTCAAGAATACCGTTAGCGATAATATCGCAGCGCATAATGCCGCCGAAGATATTCACCAAAATACCTTTTACGCTTGGGTCAGAAAGAATGATTTTGAAAGCCGCAGTCACTTTTTCGCGAGTAGCACCGCCACCAACGTCAAGGAAGTTAGCCGGAGATGAACCGTAAAGTTGAATGATATCCATTGTAGCCATTGCAAGACCAGCGCCATTAACCATACAGCCAATTTTGCCATCCATTTTGATGTAGCTTAGGTCATATTTTGAAGCTTCAATTTCGAGTGGCTCTTCTTCGTCTAAATCACGCAGTGATTTGATGTCGTCATGACGGTGAAGGGCATTGTCGTCGAAATTAATTTTTGCATCCAAAACAACAATTTCGCCTTCGACAGTTTCAACCAAAGGATTGATTTCGATTTGTGAAGCGTCGGTTTCGTTGAAAGCTTTATAAAGTGCAAAAACCACTTTTGTAAATTTTTTCAAAACATCACCTTTAAAGCCCAAAGCAAAACCAAGTTTGCGAGCGTGACAACCTTGAATTCCACAAGCGACGTCAACTTTAACTGAGATGATTTTTTCTGGGCTATGCTCAGCAACTTCTTCGATTTCCATGCCACCTTCGGTTGAGGCCATGAAAACGATTGCTTTGTTTTTGCGATCAACAACCGCAGACAAATAATATTCTTTTTTAATGTTCGAACCAGCTTCGATGTAAAGTCTTTTAACAAGCTTACCTTCAGGGCCTGTTTGTGGGGTGACCAAAGTCATTCCTAAAATTTGGCCAGCTTTTTCTTTAACTTCTTCAACTGACTTAACAACTTTAACACCACCCGCTTTACCGCGGCCACCGGCGTGGATTTGAGCTTTTACAACAAAAACTTTATTGCCAGCAGCTTCCAAAGATTTTGCAGCTTCAACAGCTTCAGGCACTGAAAATGCAGGGTGACCTTCAGGCACAGCAACGCCAAATTTTTTAAGCAGGCTTTTTGCCTGATATTCGTGGATATTCATTTGTAAGTTTGATTTGAAATTGAAATTGTCTTGGTGTCGCAAATCGAGAGGCGGCGCACAATAAATTTCGATTTTAACTTGGCAATAACTTAAATGAAAAACATCCTTTTAACTAGGCCGCACAAGGACTCATACGAGTTAGCAACTCTTCTTGAAAAAGACGAATTTAACACATTTATCGAGCCACTTTTTTCTGTAAAAAAAATTGCAATTAACCAAAAAGCTGACGCCAAAACTTCTGCCGTAATTATCACTAGCGCCAATGCTTGTGACGCCGTAATTGATTTTGGATTTAACAAAAATATCAAAATTTTTTCTGTCGGAAAGAAAACCGCACAAAAATTAATCGACGCCAATTTTACCAACATCGTCACATCCCCTCGAAACTCAGCTGAGTCTCTCAAAAATTTAATCGCTCGAGAAAAACACGAAAAAATCCTCTATTTTCACGGCTCCGTGGTCACTTTAGATTTTAGTAAAGAACTTAAAAACGTCGAAAAAATTTTAGCTTACGAAACTTTTCCAGCAGAAAATTTCTCACCAGAATTTTTACAAATTTCACAGGAACAATCTTTCGACCAAGTTTTACTTTTCTCACAAAACTCAGCTCAAACTTTTTGCAAACTGGCTGCAAAGCACAATCTGCTTGAATATTTTGCGACCTCGCAAATATTGTGTTTGAGCGATAAAATTCTTGCCTGCGTAAAAAAATTTGGCTTCACCAACTCCTCAACTTTTAGCGATTTTCCAACTTTAAAAAAATTTTATGACTGAAGTTTCTGCGGCAACTCCAAGCAAAAAAAAGAATAATTTTTTGACAAAATTTGTTTTAACTTTGGCCCTAGTTTTCTTTGGCTACATTGGCTTTAACTATTGGAAATCAAGCCTTGCCAAAAAAATTCTCGCCCAACACGAAGCGCAAAAATTTGACAATGTTGAAAGCGATATTTTTGATTTATCTGGCAGCCACGACGCCACAAAAGACGAAAATTTAGCTGAGATGAATGTTAACGAACTGCGCGAAAAAGGCGCTGAGTTTATCTACCACTTACTACTAAAAAATCAGGCCCAAATAACTGACCTAAACACCCGCCTACAAACGGTTCAAGACGAACTCACCAAACATAAAAATCGCGAAAGAATCGGCAAAATGATTTTAACTTACGTTGAATTACGCCAAGAAATTTTTGCCGAAAAAAACTACACCAACTCTTTAAAAAATTTTGAAACTCTCGCTGCTCTCGACGAAAATTTACCAAGCAAAGTTGAAAGATTAAAAGGCGCTTTACCTGAATTTTCTAACCAAGAAAAACTTTCAAAGTCCTTTGCCAGCCTAGTTCCAGATCTAATCGTCACTAAAAATAATAATCCTAATCCCAGCCTAATTTCTAAAATTCGTCGCAATATTTCTAAGCTTGTAATTATCAGAAGAATTGACGGAAAAAATAACGGCGAAATCGACTCAAGCATTGTTGAAATCGAAAAATCTCTTAAAGAAGAAAATTACCAAGAAGCCATGAATTTGCTGCTTTCACTCAATCAATCTTATCACGACATTATTGCCGATTTTTTGGATGATTTAAGCGTGGCCATCGAAGTGCAAAAAATTGACCAAGAAATTTTAACTTATCTAAAAAGCCTCACCTAAAATATGTTTTCAATTCTGTGGTTTTTATTCATTGCTTTTGTCATCACCGCACCAGTTGTGTGGCTGCTTGATCACAATGGCTCAGTAGTTGTAAATTGGCTTGGCTACGAAGCTAGCACCGACATTTTAACTGCCGTTTTGCTCGCGGTTTTTTGCGCCTTAATGATCTTTGCTTTCTCTTATTTGTTGGCGCGAATTTTAGCTTTTAAATTTCCTAATTTTTTAAAAATATTTTTTGGTCGCAGCTACGCAAAACGCTTAGAAAAGGTGGTCGCCAGACATCACCAAGCTTTCGATGTAATGACAAATTTGATGTTAGCGCTCGAAATTGGCGACAAAAAATCTGCTCACGAATTACAAAAAAAATTCGCCAAATTAATTAAAAATCCGTCTTTAAATAATTTTTTCTTAGGCAAAATCGCCTTTCAAGAAGAGGCTTTTGACAAGGCCTCCGAGCTATTTTCTAAATTTGGCGAACACAACAAACCTGCCAAAATCTTAGTGCTAAAATCAAAGTTTAAATTGGCTCTAAAAAGCGAAGACGAAGTCACCACAATTGCCTACGCCAAACAAATTTTATCACTAAAACGCGACAGCTTTGAAACCGCCACCGCACTATTTGCACTCTACAAAAAACGTGGGTTGTGGCAAGACGCCAAAGCCCTAATTTCTGAATACGGATCGGAACAATTCAAAGACGAATTGCAAAAACGCGACACCGCCGTAATCAACACCGCTCTAGCCTTTGAGGCCTATCAACAAAAAAAGTTTTTACTGGCAATTAAGCACGCCAACATCGCGCTAAAAGCTGAAAATAATTTTTTACCGGCACAAGAAATTCAGCTAAAATCTTGGTTAAAATTGGGCTTCACTTTCAAAGTTAGTTGGAAAATCAAAAGCCTGTGGCGCACCAATCCACACTTAATTTTTGCTGAAATTTTTGATTTAATTAACCGCAAATCCTCTGCCAAATCGCGCATTAAAGCGATGAAAAAGCTAGCCACACTAAATAGCGAATCAGCCTTAGGCAAACTTGCAGTTGGTGTTGTGGCATTTAGAGCTGGAGCCTTTCAACAAGCTAAAGATTATTTAAATCTCTCACTTCTCCAAGAAAAAACTTACCGCGCTTACAAGCTTTTAGCCTTTGCTGAAAAAGGCTTAGGAAACGATCTAGAATGCAAAAAAAATCTGATCAAATCAGAAATGCTAAGCAAAGACGACCATTATCTTTGCAACTCTTGCTTCCATTTAAGTTCAAAATGGAGCGCTAAATGCACGTCTTGCGAGTCTTACGATTCGCTAGAGTGGAACTCTTAAAAACAACCTCAAAATCATGACAAACAACATCTCTCAAATCATTGAAAACGCTTTTGAAAAAAGAGCTGAAATTAATTTAAGCACCCAAGGCGAGGTGCGCGACGCGGTCAATCAAACTCTAGCTGCACTCGATGCTGGTCAAATTAGAATTTGCGAAAAAAAGGACGGCGTTTGGCAAGTAAATCAATGGATCAAAAAAGCCATTTTGCTGTCATTTCGTTTGAACGATAATTTCTTAAGCAAATCGCAAAACTTAAGCGGCGACGCCTCAACTTATTTCGACAAAGTTCCGCTAAAATTTGCTAAATGGTCTGAAGAAGACTTCCGCAAAGCTGGATTTCGCGCCGTTCCAGGAGCGGTTGTGCGCTACTCATCTTTCATTGCAAAAAACGTAGTTTTACTTCCATCTTTCGTAAACCTCGGTGCCTATGTTGACGAAGGCACAATGATCGACACTTGGGCCACTGTTGGCTCTTGCGCACAAATTGGAAAAAACTGTCACATCTCTGGCGGCGCTGGAATTGGCGGGGTTTTAGAGCCATTACAAGCCAACCCAGTAATCATTGAAGATGACTGCTTCATCGGCGCACGCTCTGAAATTGCCGAAGGTGTAATTGTTGAAAAAGGCTCGGTAATTTCGATGGGAGTTTACATCGGCGCTTCAACAAAAATTATTGATCGCGAAACCGGTGAAATTTTTTACGGCCGCGTTCCGGCTTACTCAGTTGTAGTTCCGGGAAACATCGCTTCAACCAAAGGCGACAAAAATGTTTCGCTTTACGCTGCAGTGATTGTGAAGAAAGTTGACGAAAAAACTCGCTCAAAAACTTCGGTGAATGAGTTGTTAAGAGATTAAATTAAATGCTAATCGACGCAAAATTTCTCACACTTCTTGCTTTCATCGCGATTAACTTCTTGATTTTATTCACGATCAAAACCCGCACCACCATTGTCACCAGCCTGATTATTTCGCACCTCGCCGCGGTGCTTTTTTTCAGCATTTCAATTTCTAACTACAACTCGTTTAAAGAAATTGTTTTGGCATTAATCATCTTCTCAATGGTGATTTTGTTTTTGGTTTCAAACTACAATCCAATTTACCTCGCAGCACCTGAAACCTCTAAAACCAAGCGCTCACGCCTTTGGATATTTTTTATTCCAGCAGTTTGCGTAATTGTTGTCACTGTTTTTGTCGCGCTTTTTTCAATTGCAAAAAGCTTGCCACAAATTTCTAAAATTATCACCGACGAGCAAACAACTAAACAAAATGAAATCTTGCAAAACCCAATGCTGCTGCCGTCTCACCCCGTGCACATTGCGGTTAAAAAATTTTATTTAGGAAAAAAATTTGAAGATGGCTGGTCAGACAAAACCTACGTTGAACTTGAAATGAATGACCGCAAAAGAGCGCGCCTAAAAGACAAATTATCTGACAATTTTTTGCTCAAAAGATCTTCCGACGTAATTTTAATCATCGTTGCCATAAGCACGAGTTTGCTGCTTTTGGGCACTAAAAAAACTGAGAATCAAGCATGAGTTTTTACAAAATTTTACGACCATTAATTTTTACTCTTGAAGCCGAAAAAGCACACAACGCCGCAATAAATTTTCTAAAATTTTGCCCAAGAACCGCGACGCTTTTTTGCCTAAATCGCCATTACGAAAATTTGCACAATAGGTTGTGGGATATTGATTTTACTAACCCCATCGGCATGGCTGCAGGCTTTGACAAAAACGCTGAAGTTGCCCTCACTTTAGAAAAATTTGGCTTTGGTTTTGTTGAATGCGGCACAGTCACGCCACTTGCACAAAGTGGAAATCCAGCACCTAGAATGTTTCGCCTCACAGAAGATCGCGCCATTATTAATCGCCTTGGATTTAACAATTTTGGCGCGGATGTTTTTGCTAAAAATATCGAGACAATTTTACCAAAAATTCAGGTACCTTTTGGCATTAATATTGGCAAAAATAAAGACACTGAAAACGCGCTTTTGGACTACTTGCCACTACTTGAAAAATTTTACCAACAAGCCACTTACATCACGGTAAATATTTCGTCTCCCAACACTAAAAATTTGCGCGATTTGCAAGACGAGAATCACCTCGATTTATTTTTGAGCGAGATCACAAAAAAGAAAAACGAACTCAAAATTTTACACAAAAAAAACACACCAATTTTGCTAAAAGTTGCACCAGATCTTTCGCCAATTGAGCAAGAAAAAATCGCCGCCACTGCACTCAAAAATTCCGTTGATGGCATCATTATTTCTAACACCACAATTGAGCGTTTTGCAAATTTGAAAAGCCTGCACAGTGCTGAAACTGGTGGCTTAAGCGGCCGTCCTCTTTTTGAAAAATCAACCGAAGGCTTAAGAAATTTCTACAAATTCACCAACGGAAAAATTCCTCTAATTGGCGTTGGTGGAATTACATCCGCAGACGACGCCTACGAAAAAATCAAATGCGGCGCCTCTTTGGTGCAAATCTATTCAGCCTTTATTTACGAGGGCTTTGGCTTAGTTGAAAAAATTAAAAAAGATCTCAGCAAAAAACTTGCCGCTGATGGATTTAAAAATATTGCGCAAGCGGTTGGCACTAAAAATTGACAAAAAAATATCAAAAAATAGCTTACTAAAAAACCTCACCAAACCAACAATTAACCACACCACTTTATGACAAACTCTCTTCCTCCAGTCGCCACCTCTCTCAATTTTGAAAGCAAAAAAATCCGCAGAATTTTTCACCAAGATGACTGGTATTTTTCGATAATTGATGTTGTTGGGGCTTTGACTGAAAGCTCAATTCCGAAAAGATATTGGGCCGATTTGAAGAAGAGTTTAGCGGAAAAAGAGGGATTTATTGAGCTGTACGAAAAAATCGTACAGCTGAAATTTCAAGCAGCCGACAATAAATTTTACGCAACAGATTGCGCCAACACCCAAACCATGCTGCGCATCATTCAATCAATTCCCTCACCAAAAGCTGAGCCATTCAAAATGTGGCTAGCTCAAGTTGGATTTGAGCGCATTCAAGAAATCGAAAACCCCGAACTCGCCCAAAAACGCACTCGCGAAATTTACAAAGCCAAAGGCTATCCAGATTCTTGGATCGAAAAAAGAATGCGCGGCATTCAGGTGCGCGAAGAATTAACCGGCGAATGGAAAAAACGCGGTGTTAAAGAATCTAGCGAATTTTCAATTCTCACCGCCGAAATTTCGAAAGCGACTTTTGGCCTTACACCCAATCAGCACAAAGATTTTAAAGGCTTAAAACGTGAGAATCTGCGCGATAATATGAATGATTTGGAATTAATTTTTTCAATGCTCGGTGAGGCCGCAACCACTGAAATTGCCAGAAACACTAATGCGCACGGCTTTGGTGAAAATAAAGTTTCCGCACGAAAAGGTGGCACAATTGCCGGCAATGCCCGAAAAAATTTAGAAAAACAAACCGGCAAAAAAGTTGTGACGAAAGAGAATTTTGTTGGATTAATCAAAGATTAAAATTTGTGCAAATCATCACCGACAGACTAATTTTAAGATTGTGGCGAAAAGAAGATGCGGCAGCGTTTGCGGCAATTAATCAAGATGCCAAAGTAATCGAATTTTTACGCGGGCCTTTGAGCCTAGAAGACTGCCAAGATTTTATTTCTCACGCCAATGCGCATTTTGCCAAACATGGTTTTGGTTTGTGGGCGGCGACCCTAAGAGAAACTGGTGAGGTGATTGGATTTGTTGGCCTGAATGTTCCTGATTTTGAAAGCCACTTTACGCCTTGTGTTGAAATCGGCTGGCGACTTGCCTCGCAACATTGGGGCAAAGGATATGCCACGGAAGCCGCAAAGGCAGCGCTTGAAATTGGTTTTAAGAACTTTGACTTAAAAGAAATTGTCGCCTTCACCGTACCCCAAAATTTGCGTTCAATTGCCGTGATGGAGAAGCTAAAAATGAAGCGCGATCTTGCTGGAGACTTTGCACATCCAAAATTGGCTCTAGACCACCCACTGTCACAACATATTCTCTACCGAATTAGCAAATAACTCTCACTCAAAAAAAGAGAAATTTGACATTGAAAACCACCTGCCTAGAGTGCCCGTAAATCCTGCCTCGATGAGACTTTTTCTTCACCAAAAAGGGGTCTTCTCCCAAACTTAAAAAAACAAAAACATGTCTACTCTAGTTAAATTCAGAGACCTTGGTCTTTCTGAAATGATGTTGAACTCTTTACGCAAAAAAGGTTTTGAAGAACCAACGCCAATTCAAGCAAAAACAATTCCATTCTTACTCGCTAACAAAAAAGATTTGATCGGCAAAGCCCAAACCGGCACCGGTAAAACCGCGGCTTTCGGCATTCCAATTATCGAAAATATCGTTCCTGATTCTAAAAAAGTTCAGGCAATTATTTTGGCACCAACTCGCGAATTGGCGATTCAAGTTGCTGAAGAAATGAGCTCATTTGCTGAAGAACAAAAAACTCGAATCATTGCCGTTTACGGTGGTCAGCCAATTGAACGCCAAATTGCGCGCTTGCAACGTGGTGTTGATATTGTTGTGGGCACGCCGGGGCGCATCATAGATCACTTAGAACGCAAAACTTTAGACATTTCAAAAGTGTCTTACGTGGTGCTCGACGAAGCCGACGAAATGCTAAACATGGGCTTCGTTGAAGACATTGAAGCCATTTTAAAAGCGGCGCCAAAACAACGCAGAACCGTGTTGTTTTCTGCAACAATGCCTGCCCACATCGAGCGCTTAGCTAAAAATTACATGAATGATTACGAAGTAATTGCAGCTGCCACCGACAATCTTTCAAAAGCCAACATTCAGCAAATTTATTTTGAAGTTCCGCAATCTGACAAATTCGAAGCGCTTTTCAGAATTATCGACGTTGAAGAAAGTTTTTACGGCTTAGTTTTTTGTCGCACCAAACTTGATGCTGACGAAATTTCACACAAACTAACCAACCGCGGATGCAG
This sequence comes from Rickettsiales bacterium, assembly GCA_017999675.1. GTDB lineage: Bacteria > Pseudomonadota > Alphaproteobacteria > Rickettsiales > UBA1997 > UBA2645. The sequence continues at coordinate 189,219 of JAGNLL010000003.1, read as the reverse complement.
AGCTGAAGCGATTCACGGCGATTTGTCGCAAGGTCAACGCGAAAAAGTTTTGCAAAAATTTCGCGCTAAACAATTAACAGTTTTAGTTGCAACCGACGTTGCCGCACGCGGTATCGACATCGACAACCTTACTCACGTAATCAACTACGCTTTGCCGCAAGACCCTGAAAGCTACGTGCACAGAATTGGCCGTACTGGCCGCGCCGGCAAAAAAGGTATCGCGATTACTTTGATCACACCTTCTGAATATCGTAAGTTGGTTTCGATTCAAAAAATGTCGAACATGACAATCACTAAGCAAAAAGTTCCAAATGTTGCAGACGTGGTTGAAAGCAAGAAACAGCGCATCAAAGCCTCGCTTCTTGAAATTATTTCTGCCGGAAATTTCACCGATCTTGGCGTGATTGCTGACGAAATTTTGGCTGAAACTGCTGATCCAAAAATCGCGATTTCTGCTTTGTTAAAATTGGCCTTCAAAGAAGAGCTTAACGAAAAAAGCTACAGCGAAATCAACGAATACGCCAAAAACAAAGACTACTACTCAGATGATCGCGGCGCCAATGGCCAAAGACCAATCGGTGACCAACGCCGCGGTTACGTTGACCGCAAAGGCACTGCGCGCCTTTTCATTGCCAAAGGTCGCAACGACAACATGGATCCAAGAGGTTTGGTTGAGTTCATCCAACGCGCCTCTGGCGTTGATCAACGTCGCATTGACGACGTGAAAATGTTCGACGATTTTTCATTTTTCGCCGTGCCTTTTGAAGACGCTGAAAAAGTTCTAAACACCTTCCAAAAGCAATCGAATGGCAAAAGATCTTTGGTGACGAGAGCCAAGGAGAAAAAATAAAAGTAAGATTTTTAAGAATAACCACCCCAACCCCTCCTTCAAAAGGAGGGGCTTTCCACCGAGGTTGCTTTAAGTTCTTAACTTACAAAAAAAATCGTACTAAACCCCTCCTTTTGAAGGAGGGGTTGGGGTGGTTATTAACACACTCGAGCCCCAAATAAAAAAGCCGGACTCCCAAAAAGGAAGCCCGGCTTTTTTATTAAATCTAAAACACCAATCGCGCTGTAGCCAAAGGCGAAAGCGGATGGTGAGCACGGTTGGAATCGAACCAACGACCACCTAATTAAAAGTCAGGTGCTCTACCGACTGAGCTACGTGCTCATTTGAATTGGAAAAAAATAAGTTCTTTTCGCCAAACAAATAATTTGTTTTCATCTTTTGTGGGAACGCCTCAGAAATTGAGGAGCGGCGCATTAAAAGCTCGTTCCTTAAAAAAGCAACAAATTTGTAGAAATCTTGCGAGGCGCTATTTATCTAGCTCGCGAAGGGTTTGTAACAAATTTATAAATTCTTAATAGGTCCCCGAACAAAGGACGAAGTCCGTCGTCGAGGGGCCCGAAGACAGATCTCGCTTCGGGCCCCTCTTTCGACGGACTTCGTCCTTTGCTCGGGGACCTAGTTAAAAAAACTAACCCCAGAATTTACCAAAAAAACCTCACTAACCTTACAACCCCAGCAATTTCCAGAGATTTTGAGCGTGCACGCTCAAAATCTTACAACCTGTAAAAACTGCACTAAAAATGAAAAATAAAGTTCTAACAATCATTCCCGTACGCCTTGCATCCACCCGCTTGCCAAACAAACCTTTGGCAGATATTTGCGGCAAAAGCATGATTCAAAGAGTTTACGAACAGGCTCTGGCTGCAGATCTAGGCGATGTTTTAATTGCCTGCGACGGCGAAGAAATTGCGGCAGAGGCAAAAAAAATTGGCGCTAAATTTGTAATTACCGACCCCAATTTACCTTCTGGAACCGACCGAATTTACGCCGCCTACAAAAGCTTCGGCAAAGATTTTGACGTGATTGTAAATTTACAAGGCGACCTACCAAACATTGATCCGCAAGTAATTCGCGCCGCAGCCGACGCGGCTTTGCAGCATGATTGCGACATTGCCACAGTTGCTTCAAAAATTAAAAACGACGCAGAAATTACTAATCCCAACGTTGTAAAAATTGCCATTTCCTTCAAAGAAAAAAACCTTGGAAAGGCTCTCTATTTCTCACGCTGCCCTATTCCATTTTCCAAAACAACTGACGCAGATTTTTACCACCACATTGGCATTTACGCCTACAAGAAATCAGCTTTAGAAAAATTTGTAAAACTCACGCCATCAACACTAGAGCAACGCGAAAGCCTTGAGCAATTGCGCGCTTTAGAAAATGAAATGACAATTTTTGTTAAAGTTGTTGAAGCTCATCCGCTTTCTGTCGACACCAAAGAAGACCTTGAAATTGTCACAAATTTGATCGCCGCTTCAAATGCAAATAACTAAAGAAGCCATCGGCTGGAAAGAGTGGTTTGGCCTTGACTGCCTAAGCTTGCCAGCAATTAAGGGCAAGATCGACACGGGGGCCAAAACCTCGTCGCTTCACGCCTTCAACATTGAAAGTTTTTACATTGAAAATGTTGAATACGTAAAGTTCGACATCCACCCTTTGCAAAAAAACAAAAAGCTTTTCCGCACCTGTGTGGCGCGGGTTATTGACCAAAGAATGGTTTCAGATTCTAGCGGCAAAAAAGAAAAAAGATTTGTCATTAAATCAGATTTACGCATCGGCAAAACCAAAATCAAAATCGAGCTAACCCTTGCCAATCGCGACACCATGGCCTATCGCATGCTTTTGGGCCGCGAGGCTATTAAGTTGGCAAAAATGCTAGTTGATCCCTCAAAATCTTTTCTGCAAGGTGCGCTCAAAAAAGGCGAGGCCTTGCAACTTTACAAATCAACCAAACCCTGCGCTGACTTACGAAAAATATGAAAATAATTCTACTCGCCTCAAACCCCAACCTCTATTCAAACAAACGCATTGTTGAGGCGGCAAAAAAACGCGGACACGAAATTGAGTTTGTCAATGTTGGCGAATGCTACATTAAAGTGGCGCCAAATGCCTGCGAAGTTTTTCACGAAGAAGGCAAAAAATTAGAAAATGTCGACTACGTAATTCCGCGCCTAAAACCTTCAATGACCTTTTACGGCTCAGCAATTACGCGCCAATTTGAAGTGATGGGAATCAACTGCCTCAACACATCTGATGCCATTACCAAATCGCGCGACAAATTGCACACTCTGCAAATTATGTCGCAACATGGTCTAAACGTGCCCCTAACCAGTTTTGCCAATTCGTCTTACGACACTAAAGATTTAATTCGCCTTGTCGAAAGCGCGCCACTAGTGGTTAAATTGCTTGAAGGCACCAAAGGCGTTGGCGTGGTTTTAGCCGAAAGCAACAAAGCTGCCGAAAGCGTAATCAACGCCTTTCGCAGCCTAAAAGCCGACATTTTAGTGCAGCACTACATTAAAGAATCGAAGGGCCAAGACATTCGCTGCTTTGTAATTGGCGACCAAGTTGTAGCCTCAATTGAACGTATTGCCCAAGAAGGCGAATTCCGCGCCAACATTCACCTAGGCGCCACCGCACGCGCCATTGAAGTGACCCCTGAAGAGCGCGAACTAGCAATTAAAGCCACCAAAATAATCGGCCTAGAAGTTGCGGGTGTTGACATGGTTCGCTCAAATTCTGGCCCAAAAATTCTCGAGGTAAATTCTTCTCCCGGATTAGAAGGCATCGAAGGCGCCACCGGAATTGACGTGGCTGCGAAGATGATTGAGTTTTTGGAAAAAAAGAAATTGATTTTGTGAGTAAATAAAGAAATACTGAAAAACACATTTCTTTAAAAACTTAATTAATGAGACAAAAAATGGCACAAACTCAAACAGAAATTTCAAACACTAGACTCACAATCGACCTTCCTTCAAGCATGCACCGCATGATCAAAGCTCATGCCACTCTGAGCGATTTGAGCATCAAAGATTTTATTATTGAAACCATTGAGATGCGTTTTGGCGAAGAAAAAACTGCAAAAAAAGATCGGGTTTCAAAAAACAAAATGAATGCCAAAACAATTGCTGTGATTGAAGATTCGATTAAAAATCACGACAAGTTGAAGTCTTTTAATAGTGCTGACGAAATGATGGCTTATTTATTAGCTCCTGACAAAAAAACCAAAAAATCTAAAAAATAACTTCAACACCCACAAACCCGTGTTTCACCTAACATCGAGAACCTCTAAAAGCTTCAAAAAAGATTTAAAGCTAATGACAAAAAGAGGTAAAAACCCAAGCAAACTTCAAGAAGCCGCCAGTTTTTTATTACGCGGAGAAATTTTACCTGAAAAATACAAAGACCACAAACTGCAAGGCAATTTCGAAGGCTGCAGAGAATGTCACCTAGAACCAGATTGGCTTCTGATCTACAGAACTTTAAAAACCGAAATTCTCTTCGAGAGAACCGGCACCCATTCAGATTTATTTAAAAAATGAAAAAACTCGACCCTAAAAAAATCTTTAACGGCAAATGCGACTTTCTTTTTGGAGCGCATACTTACGCACAAATTGATGCCAGCTCACATCCTGAAATTGCCTTTATTGGCGCGTCAAATGTTGGTAAATCAAGTTTGATTAACGCGATTATTGGCAAGAAAATTGCCATTGTTTCAACCACTCCCGGCAGAACGCGTCAGTTAAATTTTTTCAAAGTTGCCGACGGTTTTACGCAAAGTTTTTCTGAAGGTTTTGTGTTAGTTGACATGCCGGGATACGGCTTTGCTAAAGCTAGTGCCAAGCACTCTGAACATTGGCAAAAAACTGCGCTCGAATATTTAATGAAGCGCCCAAATTTGAAGCGACTTTATTTGCTAATTGATCCAATCAAAGGCCTAAAAGACGCCGATCGCGACATGATCAACATGCTCAATGCCGTGGCGGTTTCGTTTCAAATTATTTTGACAAAAGCCGACAAATTAAATCGCGAAAAAACTGCCCAAGCTGAAAAAATAATTTCAAAAGAAATTTTAACTTGGCCGGCAGCACACCCGCAAATAATTATCACCAGCAGCGAAAAGGGCTACGGTATCAATGATATTCAAGATTCGATCGTTGAAGTTTTGCAGCATTTATGAAAATTTTTCTGACAATTTTTTTAACCAGTCTCGTAATTCTGCTACTAGTATTTTTGCTAAACATCGCTACCTACAACGGCTCAAAAACTCCTTCCAATCGACCAAATACAAATGACAAAAACTCCTAAAAAATCTGCGCCTCAAATTTCAACAATGGGCTTTACCCCAACACAAATTGTTGACGAATTAAACCGCTACATCGTTGGCCAAAAAGACGCTAAAAAATCTGTAGCAATTGCCTTGCGCAACCGCTACCGCCGCAAGTTTGTTGAGTCACCATTGCGCGAAGAAATTGTACCAAAAAATATTTTAATGGTTGGACCAACGGGCGTGGGCAAAACCGAAATCGCGCGCCGCTTAGCTAAACTTGCCAACGCACCTTTCATTAAAGTTGAAGCCACCAAATTTACCGAAGTGGGCTATGTAGGCCGCGACGTTGATTCTATTGTGCGCGACTTAATGGATGTTGCTGTAAAAACAGTGCACAGCGAGTTAAAAAAAGAAGTCGAAAAAAAGGCTGAAAGCACCGCCAAAGAAAAAGTTTTAACTACTTTGGTTGGAGAAGCCGCTGAAGAAGGCACGCGCGAAAAGTTTTTGAAAATGCTTGAAAGCGGCGCAATCAACGAGCGCGAAATTGAAATTGATTTGCTCGACACTCCTTCTGCCGTAAGCACCAGCTTCGACGTTCCCGGTGGTCAAGTTGGCATGATTAACTTAAGCGAAATTTTGGGCCGCGCCGTTAATGGCGACAAAACCAGAAAAGTTAAATTAAGCGTTGAAGACGCTCTAAAATCGCTGATCGAAGAAGAATGCGACAAAATGATCGACGAAGACAAAATAATAAAAAAAGCCCTAAAATCTGTTGAAAATGACGGCATTGTTTTCATTGACGAAATCGACAAAATCTGCGCGCGTAACGGCGTTAAAGGCTCAGGCTCAGATGTTTCGCGCGAAGGTGTGCAACGCGATTTATTGCCTTTGGTTGAAGGCACCGCAGTTTCAACAAAATATGGCACCGTAAAAACTGACCACATTTTGTTCATTGCCTCTGGCGCTTTTCACGCAACTAAGCCGTCCGATTTATTGCCTGAATTACAAGGCCGCTTTCCAATTCGCGTGCAGTTGCAACCACTCACCGAAGAAGATCTAGTTCGTATTTTATGCGAGCCCGAAGCTAGTTTAATTAAGCAATATGTGGCGCTAATTGGCGTTGAAAATGTGAAGCTAAATTTCACCAAAGACGGCATTGCCGAAATTGCAAAAGTTGCTTTCAAAGTGAATGGCGAAGTTGAAAATATCGGCGCTAGAAGACTTCACACTTTGCTCGAAAAAATTCTCGAAGAAATCAGCTTTGAAGCCACCGAAATGAAAAACGGCAATACGGTTAAAATCGACAGCAAATATGTCAGCGCACATTTGGGCGATTTAACTTCTGGCAAAACCGATCTTTCGAAATTTATTTTGTAAAATTTAATCACTCAAAACCATGGTCCCTCGCTACTCCCGCCCAGAAATGGTCAAAATTTGGTCACAAGAAAACAAATACAATATTTGGTTCGACATCGAAATTTACGCTCTCGAAGCCCTAGAAAAACTTGGCGTTGCCGATGCGGGCTCTTCAACTCGTATTCGTCAAAATTTTGAAAAAGCTGGCGGAAAATTTGACGCTGCGCGCGTTGATGAAATTGAATCTGTGACAAAACACGACGTAATCGCATTTCTTACACATTTAGCTGAGCTTGTTGGCGAAAATTCGCGCTTCATTCACCTTGGCATGACCAGCTCAGACGTGCTTGATACCTGCCTTTCAGCGCAACTTTCGCAAGCTTCTGACATTTTAATTTCTGATTTAGAACGCCTGCTTGCAGCAATTAAAAAACGCGCTTTCGAGCACAAAAACACAGTTTGCGTTGGACGCTCACACGGCATTCACGCTGAGCCTGTCACCTTCGGTTTAAAACTTGCACGCTTTTACGCTGAGTTTGAAAGAAACTTAGCACGCTTAAAAACTGCTAAAAAAGAAATCGCGGTTTGTGCAATCTCTGGAGCGGTTGGAACTTTCGCCAATGTTGATCCATTTGTGCAAAAATATGTCGCAGAGAAAATGGGCTTGGAAGAAGAGTCAGTTTCTAGCCAAATTATTCCAAGAGATCGCCACGCGGCGTTCTTTGCCACACTTGGTGTAATCGCCTCTTCAATTGAAAATCTCGCAATTGAAATCAGACATTTGCAACGCACTGAAGTTTTAGAAGCCGAAGAATTTTTCTCGAAAGGCCAAAAAGGCAGTTCGGCAATGCCACACAAAAGAAATCCGGTTTTAAGTGAAAATCTTACCGGCCTTGCTCGCATGGTTAGAAGCGCCGTGGTGCCTGCTTTAGAAAATGTTGCCAGCTGGCACGAACGCGACATTTCGCATTCTTCAGTTGAGCGCATGATTGGGCCAGACGCTACAATCACTCTAGATTTTGCGCTTAATCGCTTAGTTGGTTTGGTAGAAAATTTGGTGATTCACCAAGACAACATGCAGAAAAATTTGGACAAACTAGGCGGCCTAGTTTTCTCGCAACGCGTGCTTTTAACTTTGATTGAAGAAGCAAAAATTTCGCGCGAAGACGCTTACAAAATTGTGCAAACCAATGCAATGAAGATCTGGGCGGGAGAGTCGAACAGCTTCTTAGAATTGCTCAAAAAAGACACAGAAGTTTCGTCAAAATTAAGCGACAAAAAACTCGAAGAAATTTTCGACATTTCCTACCACACCAAAAACGTGGACCACATTTTCAAGCAAGTTTTTAAGAGCTAAATTTGTCTGACAAATTTTTTGACGTTGTAATTATTGGCGCCGGAGCCGCAGGGCTTATGTGCGCCGCAACAGCAGGGCAGCGTGGTCGTAGTGTTTTGTTAATTGACCACGCAAAATCAGTTGGCGAAAAAATTCGCATTTCGGGTGGTGGAAGATGCAACTTTACCAACCTCCACACCTCACCAAAAAACTTCATTTCAAACAATCCACATTTTTGCGTTTCAGCCTTGCAGCGCTTCACGCAACACGACTTCGTTAATTTAGTAAAAAAACACCAAATTGCTTTCCACGAAAAAACTTTAGGGCAACTTTTTTGCGATGTTTCTTCAAAACAAATTGTTGAAATGTTGTTGCAAGAATGTGCTTCGGGATCAGTTGAAATAAGGGTTGCAAGCAAAGCCAGTGAAATAAAAAAAACAGAAAATTTCTTCACTCTTAAAGTCGAAAATGAATTGGTAAAATGCCAGTCACTGGTAATTGCAACGGGCGGCCCGTCAATTCCAAAAATGGGTGCAACTGGCTTTGGCTATGACGTGGCAAGACAATTTGGTTTAAAAGTTGTGCAACCAACCCCTGCCCTTGTGCCATTTACTTTGGATGAAAAACTTTTGGATGAGACAAAAAATCTTTCTGGCGTTGCGGTCGATTCGATTGTTTCTTGCGGCAAAATAAATTTTCGTGAGGCAATTCTTTTTACCCATCGCGGACTCAGCGGCCCAGCGATTCTACAGATTTCTTCTTACTGGAAAAAAGGTGAAAAAATCACAATAAACCTCGTCCCAGAAATTGATGTTTTTGCAAGAATTTGCGAAGAGAAAAAATCAAAACCAAAACAAGAAGTTCACAATTTTTTAGCACAATTTTTACCAAAAAGTTTGGCTAATTTTTTAGCCGAAAAAAGTGGTCACAGTGGAAATTTAGCTGACCTTTCTAATCAAAAACTCAAAGAAATTGCCAATTTAGTAAATGCATGGGAGCTTATCCCAAGCGGCACCGAAGGCTTTGCCAAAGCTGAAGTGACTTTGGGCGGAGTAAATTGCGACCAAATTTCTTCCAAAAGTTTTGAAGCAAAATCTGTGCCAAACTTATTTTTTATTGGCGAAGTTTTAGACGTGACGGGCTGGCTTGGCGGCTTTAATTTTCAATGGGCTTGGGCCAGCGGCAAAGCGGCGGGAGAGTACGTTTAAAAAGATTGATCAATTTGAGTTTGCACTTCAAAATCGCGCACAACCATTAACTAAAATAAGGAAAAACAATGACTGAAAAATCAGCAAAAACCCCAGAAGTAAAAGAATTTAAACCAATCAAAAAACTTTCTCCTTTCGTTTCTGACCCTTTCAACACCAGAGGCGGCAAAGGCGGCAATAAAGGCGTAGCAATTTCTACAGCTGCAGCTGGCGTTCAAAGATCAAGCGTAAAATCTAGCATCAAAAAAGGTGGCAGCGGCGATCGTTAATTCAATTAGTAGGTCGCTTGATCCCAAGCGACCTACTTTATTTTAATACCACTTCTTCACAATTTCTTGTAGCTTCTTCTTCGCATCGGCAAGTCTTTCACCTCGTGTGGCCTCATCGCGCAGTGACGCACCAACAAATTCAGCTTCATCAAAACCCATAAAAGTAAAGTTAGCTTTGGCAGTTAACATCAGCCCGTTCCAGTTTGGATAATCAAAATTAAAAGTATTTTCAGAGTATATACCGCCAGATGTGAAGATGGTTAACACCTTTTTTCCTGCCATCATTTTTTTGCCGTAATCAAAAGTTTCACCCTTCAACACAACCGCATCAAGCCATGCCTTTACAGCTGCTGGCATGCCAAAATTATGCATTGGATAGGCCATTACCAAAACATCAGCCGACTTTAATTGCGCCGCTAAATGATCATTTTGCTCAAGCAATTGAGCCTCTAAAGCATCGAGTTTTTGTCCGCCGTAATTACGTTTGTAGTAAGCTTGAATTGAGGCTTCGTCAAAAATTGGCATTGGCTCTTCAAGCAAATTTACCACTTCGATTTCTTGGTTTTTTGTTTCGTTTAAAAATAAATCTAAAACCTTTTTGGTAGCAGAATTGGCGCCGGTTGGCAGATATTGTACGATTAGAGTTTTCATTTTGAATTTTGATTAAATTAGGTTGCAACTCGCCTTTAAAACTAAACACAAAACCTATGCTTACCATCCGAAAATCAAATGAGCGCGGCTTTGCCAATCATGGCTGGCTTACATCTTACCACAGCTTTTCTTTTGCTGGCTATTTTGACCGCAACCACATGCATTTTGGAAATTTGCGCGTGATTAACGAAGATAAAATTGCCGCTGGCGCCGGCTTTGGCAAGCATCCGCACGACAACATGGAAATTATCACCTACGTAATTTCAGGCGCTCTCGCACATGAAGATTCGATGGGAAATGCCTCAACAATTTCTGCCGGTGAAGTACAAATAATGAGTGCGGGAACTGGAGTTTTTCACTCTGAATTTAATCACGAAAAAGATCGCGAAACTCACCTTTTGCAAATTTGGATTTTACCAAAAGTTAAACAAATTTCGCCGCGCTACGATCAAAAATCTTTTGCTGATGCCAGCGATTTAACCCTTGTGGTTTCTGGATCTGGGCGTGATGGTTCAATTCAAATTAATCAAGATGCTGAGATTTTTTTAGGAAAATTTCCTCAAGAAAAAGAGTTTGATTTAGAAATAAAACCCGAACAAAAAATTTGGATTCAAATGATTGCCGGAAAAATTTTGGCAAATGGCGCAAGTCTTGAAAATGGGGACGCCGCAGCAATTGAAAATGAAAAATTGCTTGAACTAAAAGCAGAAAAAAACTCCGAATTTTTACTATTTATTTTATAAAATTGACCAACGGTTTTTGTATATACCAAAAAATCTGAAAGATTAAAATGCCTAAAAAATCACCACGCCAAATTCTCAAAAACATTTTCGGCTACGACGCCTTTCGCGGCAACCAAGAAGAAATTGTTAACCACGTAATTGCTGGCAAAAGCTGTTTTGTAATGATGCCAACGGGTGGCGGCAAATCGCTGTGCTACCAAGTTCCAGCCCTTTGTTTAGAAGGTGTGGCAATTGTTGTGTCTCCGCTAATTGCGCTGATGCAAGACCAAGTTGGCGCCTTGCAACAAGCTGGTGTTGCTGCGGCTGCGATTAATTCTGGCATGGATTCTTCCGATGTTTGGGAAGTAAAGAAATTACTGCGCGACGGCCAGCTCGATTTGCTTTACGTAGCACCCGAACGCTTGCTGATGGAAGAATTTTTTGAATTTTTAACCACGCTAAAAATTTCACTTTTTGCCATTGACGAAGCCCACTGTGTTTCGCAATGGGGGCACGATTTTCGCCCAGTTTACACCGATCTTGCGGTGTTAAAAAATAGATTTCCCAACGTGCCGCGAATTGCTCTCACCGCAACTGCCGACGTTCCAACCCGCAAAGATATTTTAGAAAAATTAGGCCTCGAAAACGACCGAGTTTTCACCGCCAGCTTTGATCGCCCCAACATTAATTACACAATAACGCCGCGCCAAAATAGCAAAAAACAATTGCTCGATTTCATTAACGAAAATCACAAAAACGACAGCGGAATTGTTTATTGCCTGTCGCGCAAAAATGTTGACGAAGCCGCGGCTTGGTTGAAAGAAGAAGGTTTTAACGCACTTGCCTACCACGCTGGAATGGATGCAAAAAAGCGGCAAAAAAATCTCGAAAAATTTCTACTCGAAGATGGCGTAATCATGGTTGCGACCATTGCCTTTGGCATGGGAATTGACAAACCAGACGTACGTTTTGTGGCGCATTTAAACGTGCCAAAAAATATTGAAGCCTATTACCAAGAAACTGGCCGAGCCGGCCGCGATGGCTTGCCGGCTAGCGCTTGGATGTCTTACGGGCTCTCCGACATTGCCGCACAACGCAACTTTATTGAAGAATCAAACGCGCCAGATAATCAAAAAAGAATCGAGCGCCAAAAGTTAAATTCTCTGCTTGGTCTTTGCGAAGCATCGGGATGCCGCAGACAAGTTTTGCTCGATTATTTTGGCGAAACTTCCGCACCTTGCGGCAATTGCGACACTTGTGCCAACAAGCCCGAAACCTTTGATGCAACCATCGCCGCACAAAAAGCAATTTCTTGCGTTTATCGCACCGGACAAAGATTTGGCGTTGGCTATTTAATTGATGTTCTGGCGGGTGCGCAGGACACGCGTATTCAAAATTTTCGCCACGATCAGCTGAGTGTTTTTGGCATTGGCACAGAATTTTCTAAGGTGGAATGGCAGAGTATTTTTCGTCAGTTAGTGGCGATGAATTTCTTGAAGGTTGATATTGCGGGGCACGGGGGCTTACAGATTACCGATACTGGCAGAAAGTTTTTGCAAGAAAAAGGCACCCTGCAAATGCGTAAACATGTTGGAAAAGTTAAGGCGGCAAAAGCGGCGCCAAAATCTAAAATTTCTTTAGGATTAGAAACTGAAGAAGAGCACCAATTACTCGCTAAACTGAAAGCTAAAAGAATGGAAATTGCGATGTCGCAGAACGTTCCACCTTACGTTGTGTTTCACGATAAAACGCTGTTTGAGATGATTAAGCTGCGGCCGAAAAATGTGGAGGCGCTGGCTGGAATTACTGGGGTTGGTGAAGCGAAGATTAAAAAATATGGGAAGGTGTTTTTGGGGGTTTTGGGGCAGTAAATTAGTAAGATTGTGCGAATAACCACCCCCAACCCCTCCTTGAAAAGGAGGGGCTTTAGTCTGATCTCGGAGGTGTGCACTCCCCTCCTTTTCAAGGAGGGGTTGGGGGTGGTTATTCACGAGGAACAAACTTTCTTTTAACAAAAAAGCCCCGCCAGTTTTTAAAACCAACGGGGCTTTTTTTAAATTTTTGAAGTGACGAGAAACCTAGTAATTCCTAGGTCTACGATCATTACCACCAAAACTATTTCCGTAAGAATCACCACCTCTGCGGTCGTCTCTACGTCCACCGCGGTCATCATTTCTGTATCCACCACCATTACCGCCAAAGCCGCCTCTGCGGTCGTCTCTGCGATCATCTCTACGACCAAAATCTCTGTCGCGATTTTCAGTTTTTCTTTTGGCTTTTGAAACCACAGGGCGTCCTTCGCCAGCTTCTTCTTGGAAAAAATCTAAAATAATTTCGGCGTCTTCTTGTGGCACCACAAAAAATGAAAAAGCGTCTAAAATTTTAATGCTGCTAATTACGGTGTCGTCAATTTGTGCACGTGACGAGATAAACTCAATCAAGGCTTCTTGGGTCATGCCGTCGTTTCTACCTTTAGCGAAAAAAAGCTGCGTTTTGCCTTCGTCTCCACCATTTCCGCCGCCGCGGTTTTCTCTGCGGTCGTCTCTGTCGTTGCGATTATCGTAGCCGCGGTCGTTGTTGTCGTAGTTGTTCATTGATTGTGTTAATTAAATTGGGAAGTGGGTTTTGAAGAAAGGAAGGGGGGGTGGTTGGGACGGCAGGATTCGAACCTACGGATGGCGGTATCAAAAACCGCTGCCTTACCGCTTGGCGACGTCCCAATATTTCTTTAAGAGGAAGATTTACCAAAAAAAGGAGCGCGGCTTTCTAGGTGGTGAGCAATTGAAGTCAACTTTTTTAAAGCTTCAAACCCACCAAATTTCTGGCAAAAGCTTCAGCATCAAACTCTTGCAAATCTTCCACCTTTTCACCAACGCCAATTGCGTAAATTGGTTTGGCAAATTTTTGCGCCAGCGCCACCACAATCCCACCCTTCGCTGAACCGTCCAATTTGGTAATCACAATTCCCGTAATTCCAACAATTTGGTTAAAAATTTCTAACTGCGATTTTGCATTTTGGCCGGTTGTGGCATCTAGAATTAGCAAATTTTCATGCGGCGCACTGGCGTCAATTTTTTTCAAAACCGAGCTAATTTTTTTTAGCTCATCCATTAAATTTTGTTTGTTTTGTAAGCGCCCCGCCGTGTCGATTAACAGCGCGTCAAAATTATTTTTACGCGCAAATTCTAGCGCACGATAAGCAATTGCCGCCGGATCTTCGCCTTCTTTTTGCGGCAAAATAATTTCGCAGCCAACGCGTTTTGCCCAGACTTCTAGCTGCTGTGAAGCCGCTGCTCTGAAGGTATCACACGCCGCGATGAGAATTTTTTTATTTTGGTTTTTTAGGTTTTGCGCAACTTTGCCAATCGTCGTGGTTTTGCCAGCACCATTCACACCGTTAAAAATTATTACTTGGGGTTTTTGCAATTCGTCGAGTGCTAGAGACTTTTGGCAAGGTTTTAAAATTTCTTCTATTTGGCTTTTGAGAAAATTTTTAATCTCAAATTCGTCAATATTTTTTTCAAATTTTTGCGCCTTCAAATTGGCAATTATTTTTGCTGCCACCTCACTTCCCATATCGCTGGCAATTAGCGTCTCTTCAAGCTCTTCCAGGGTTTGCGCATCCAACTTTTTGTGAGTAAAAATCTGCGAAATTGCTGTCGAAATTTTGCTCGAACTATTTTTTAGCTGGTCGGTAATTTTCGATTTAGAAAAAATTTTAAAAAACGACATTACTTCAAATAATTAAGTGGATTAACCGCATCGCGCCCTTTGCGCAAGCCAAAGTAAAGTTGTGGAGAGGTGACATTTCCGGTTGCGCCAACCGCACCAATTTTTTGTCCCTTCTTAACTTTTGCACCGCGCGTGACACTTGCTTTTGACAAATGCGCGTAAGCCGTAATCCATCCGCCCGAATGTTTTACAATCACCAAATTTCCGTAGCCTTTCAGCTCATTGCCAACATAGGCTACAATGCCGTCTTCAGAGGCTTTAACCTCGGCGCCTTCTTTGGCTTTGATGTTAATCCCGTCATTGTAAAGCCCACCGCTTTTAGGGCCAAATTTAGAAATTATTGTACCGCGAAGTGGCCAAGAAAATTTGTTAAATTTGTCTAAAACTTTGTCGACAACACCAACTTTTTGCTCCGCTTCCGCTGGTTTTTGACTTGGTTTTAAATTGCGGCTTGGCTGCTGTTCTTTATTTTCTTTCGAAATTTTAATACGATCTCCAGCTTTTACGCTGTAAGGCTCTTTCAATTCGTTAATTTCAATTAACTGATTAATTTTCATGTTGTAAGTGCGCGAAATTGCGTAAAGCGTTTCGCCCTGTTTCACTTCGTGGTAGTTGGCAGATGGAATTGAGAGACGATCTCCAACCTCTAGGTTGTAAGGTGGGGTTAGATTATTTTGCTTAATCAAATCGCGCAAAGGCACACCGGTTTTTTTAGAAATGCCAAAAATTGTGTCACCAGAAACAACTTCAATTTGGTTATTTTTTAGCGGCGCTCGTGATTGAGAAACACTGGTCTCACGATATTTTGTAGCAGTGGCTGCACTGTTATTTTTGTTGTAAATATTTTTGCTACGATTGCTGATTTGCGCTGGTTTCTGACTGCAAGAAACACTGACAAAAATCACAACAAAGCTGAGAAAAACTTTTAAGAAAAAGCTCATTTTGTAAAAAAGATGTTGTTGATTTGATTGGTCGCGGCGAATCTATTTCGCACTTTCAAATTAGCAATTTAACAACCCCAAGCATGCAAATTCTTTCACTAATTGACCCACAACTTCAATTAATCTTAGTCGCAATTTCTTCGCTAATTTTTGGCAGCTTCACCAGCCTTTTAAGCTACCGCATTGCCAACAAAGAACCCATCGTGTTCACGCGCTCAAAGTGCACCAATTGCGGCGTGGCGCTTACTCCGTTTAATTTAATTCCAATTTTTTCTTGGCTGTTTCAGCGCGGCAAATGCGGCAAATGTCACGTTAAAATTTCGGCGCGCTACCCGCTAATTGAGCTAAGTTTTTTACTCAGTTTTTTGACAATTTATTTTGTGTTGGGGCAGCAAATTAATCTAAAAACTATTCTCTATTTTTTCATCGCAAGCACTCTGATTTTGATGTGCATCATTGACCTTGAGCAATATTTCATTCCCGACTCTTCGCAATATTTTTTAACTGTTTTGGCAGCAATTTTAGTAGTTTCGCAAGGTGGCAATGCTGCAGTTTTTGCTCACGCCAAAGCAGCTTTCATTTACTTAGGCTTTGGTTTGGCGCTGTTAGCATTTTTTTACTTCACCACCACACTCGAGGCAATTGGCGTGGATGATTTAAAATTTTTCTTCGTCACCGGTTTCATGCTCGGCACCCAAAACTTTTTAGCCTTCATGATGCTTAGCGGATTTTTAGGAGTAATTTTTGGCTCACTCTGGCAAAAAATAAAACACGACGAAACCTTCCCCTTCGGCCCTGCAATTTGCATGTCAGCCTTTTTGTGTTTGCTATTCGACAAAAAAATCGACCCAGTAGTGTTGATGGGAAATTGGATTTTTTAGAAAAATTTCTTGTAAGTTTTACTTCGCAAAAATAGCTTGCGCCGCCTCTTTTCAAAAAGCCGAATTAGCTCAGTGGTAGAGCAACTGTCTTGTAAACAGTAGGTCGTCAGTTCAAATCCGACATTCGGCACCATTTCCCTCCTTCCATCCAATCCCTCCAGACATGAATCTCATCCGATCACTTTTGTTTTCGTTGTTCATCGTTCTTTGGAGTGCGGTTATTCCAATTATTTATCTTCCGGCACTGATTTTTAAAAATACCAAACTCGCCGATCACGGCGCCAAAGTTTGGGCGGTGGGAATTGTTTTGGTGCTAAAAAAACTTTGTAAAATTGATTACGAATTTGTCGGCTTAGAAAAATTGCCCAAAGAGGCTTGTATTGTGGCCTGCAAGCATCAATCAATGTGGGAAACAATCGTGATGCATTTGGTGTTTCATCACCCCGTTTACGCTTTTAAAAAAGAGCTTTTGAAGGTGCCTTTTTACGGTTGGTATTTGCGCGTGATGAGTGGCATTACCGTTGATCGCGATGGCGGCATGAGTGCTTTAAAAGACTTAATCAAGCAAACCAAAAAATATTTGGCCAACAATCAAAGCGTTGTTCTTTTTCCACAAGGCACGCGCGTGCCAGTTGGGGCTCCAAGTAGTGAATATCCTTACCAAGCTGGTGTGACAGCTTTGTATTTGGCTTGTGGTGTAAAAGTTGTGCCGGCGGCTTTAAATGCGGGCAAATTTTGGCCTAAAAAAGGCGTAAAAAAATCGGGAAAAATTATTTTAGAGTTTTTGGACCCAATTGATCCGGGCCTTTCGAAGCAAGAATTTAACGCTAAGCTGGAAGAGGTAATTGAGAAGAGAAGCGCGGAGCTGTAATTTAACTAAAATAGGTCCCCGAGCAAAGCTTAAGCGTCGTCGAGGGGCCCGAAGAAAGTACTCGCTTCGGGCCCCTCGACGACGCTTAAGCTTTGCTCGGGGACCTATTTTAGTTATTTCTTTTTAGTTATTTCTTCAGCGATTTCGCCACCTCAGGCGGCATGTAATTCTCATCATGCTTAACCAACAATTCTTTTGAGAAAAACTGATTTTTCTCCACATCAAATTTGCCTTTTGCAACCACGCCCTGCTTTTCTCTAAACAAATCTGGCAATATTCCAACGTAGTGAATCTTCAACTCTTGCGCCATGTCGGTGACTACAAATTCAGTGGTCAGTGCATCAATTTTTTTTACACTATTTTCGGCAACCAATCCGCCAACGCGAATTTGGCGATTTTTAGTTTTTTCTAAAATTTCTGGCTGCAGCAACTCGCTAGGCGCGTAGAAAAAAACCATGTTGTCGCGAAAATTTGTAATCACAAAAAACAGCGCCAAGGCTGAAATTGCGAAGACCGAGCTTACAAAAATTATCCGCTTTTTCTTGCGCTGATTTTTCATTTTGCTTTAAAAAATTTTATTACAACAAATGCCATCAAGCCACAAAGCACAAAGGCTGTGACAATGTATGCGGCGTTGATGTAATTGGAGTAGTCTGTGAGATTTTCCATAAAATTTGATTTAGATTTTTAGGCGAGCTTGCAAAATAAAAGCCCGTTCTTAGGTTGCGCCACCTTCTCAAAAAAGAAAAGTCTACAAGTGCCTGAATAGCTCAGTTGGTAGAGCAAAGGACTGAAAATCCTTGTGTCGCTGGTTCGATTCCGGCTTCAGGCACCATATCCGCTTTCGCTTCGCTACAGCGCGATTATTGAAACATTCCTTCCGCAGTCACTTTCCCCGCGATGTCCACTTCTTCTGAAGCTAAAAAATTCTTCTTCACTTTCGTAAGTATCAATTTCTGAAATTTCAATTTTTTCTACCCCGCTAGAGCGCAGTTTTTTTGCGATGTAAGAAGGTAGATTAAACAAGTGTTTGTCTGGCTTTGCGCCGTTTAAAAAAAAACTTTTATTTGCCAAATCTTCACTCAAAAAATCGTCGAAGAAATCTTGCGAAACTTCGTAAGATTTTTGCGCAATCATTGGGCCGATTTTGGCTTTGATATTTGTTGCGCCCAATTTTCTCATGGCGGCAATTGTTGATTCAACCACGCCAAGTCTGGCTCCGCGCCATCCGGCGTGAGCGGCGGCAATTATTTTTTTTTCTTCGTCAAAAAATAAAATTGGTGCGCAATCGGCGGTAAAAAGGCCTAAAACAACGTTGGTTAAATTGGTCACAATAGCGTCTGCCTTGGGCAAACCTTGTGTTCCGTAAATTTTTTCTGCTGAGTCAATTACTACAACTTCTTTGCCGTGAACTTGATTTAGCATTAAAATATACGCGGCGGAAATATTTTTTTTAACAAGGCCAAGCTCAAGATCGGCGCGGTTTGCAAGGGCTCGGTCAATTAAACAATCTTTGCCAAAAAAATGAAATTTAATGCTCATAATTTGCTGTAAAAAAAGCGCAATTTGGCCAAATATTCTTGCGGATTTTTAATTTTTACCAAAGCGGTTTTTGGCGTGAAGAGCATGTCGTTAAGGCGCGTCAATAAAAAGCGCATCGCCGCTCCAACTAAAGCGATTTTTAGAAAGTTTTTTTCTTCATCAGAAAATTTTCTAACCTCTTCGTAGCCACGCAACATTTCTGAAAATTTCTCTTCGCTAAAATTATTTTTTTCATCAAAGCACCAAGCATTTACAATGATGGCGAAGTCGTAGACTAGGGCTTCGGTTGCAGCAAAGTAAAAATCAATTACGCCGCTAAATTTGGCGTTTGCATCAAAAAAAACATTGTCGGGAAATAAGTCGAGATGACATGCAGCGCTACGCAAATCAAAGCGCCACGAGTTTTTTAGAAAATTTAAAATTTCAGAAATTTCTGCATCTAAGTTTTTTTCGTAATCAGCCGCTAGGCCGCGAAACTTAGAGAACAGCGGGTTCCAACCATTAGCCCCTAATTCATTTGGGCGCGACATTGAAAAATCTTTTGCCGCTTCGTGTAGCTTTGCTAAAGTTTTTCCAACTTCAAAACAGTGATTTGGCGTGATATTGTCGTAATATCCATCTTCACGAGCTTTAAGATTTGCACCGCTTAAAAAAGTGACAATTGCCGATTCTTTGCCCTTAATTTCAACTGTTGAAGACCCGCTATTATCAAGGATCGGGCGCGGACATAAAATGCCTTTCTGCGCCAAATGTAATTTAAAATTTACGAAAAACGGCAAATCATTTTTATCGATTCGCGACTCAAAAATTGTGAAGATAAATTTGCCCTGAGTGGTTTCTAAAATGAAGTTTGAGTTATCAATTCCTTCAATAATTTCCTTAAGACCAATCAATTGTCCCAATTGATATTTCTGCAAATGCTGCGCGATTTCTGCTTGAGTAATTTTTGTGTAAACTGCCATTTTATTTTTTGTCCTCTAGCTCTTGTGCTTTATTCCAACCCGCTTGCCACATGGCGTTTGATTTGGTGCCTTTGGTCCAAGATCCTGCTGATTTTCTTTGCACTGATTCAACCCTTTCCTGAAATTTTTGCTGCGGTGCTTCAAGTTTAATTTGCTTAGATAATTCGCTGGTTGCCGCAGCAATTCGGGGATTAATTTGTGCACGAATTTGTGGATTAAAAACCTGTTCAATGAAGTTGGTGGTATTTTCAAAAAACCCCATCACGTCAGATGTAGCAAAGCTTCCAGTGGCACAAACATTGCGCGAAATGCTCAGCAATTCAAAATAACGCGCGAAAAGTTCAGAAATAAATTGTTCAGGTTTGTAGCTTTTAAGTGCGTCAACCATCAGGCGCTTGACCTCGCCTTTTAGGGTTAAAATTTCGGGGTCGCGATTTTTCATGTCAAAGCCAATGCATTTGCGAAAATCTTCACCCAAATTTAGCCCACTTTCAAATTCAAGAGCATGCGCCATCTCGTGCGCCATCAGGTTGTGCGACAGGTTGCGTAAAATAATTTTTGGGGTACGGCGCTGTATAACCTTGCCTAAAGTTTGGTCGTAAAAACTTTTTTTCTCAGTTAAAAAACATCCCAAGTTGGTGTCCCAACCCTTGATAATTCTGACTTCAAACTTGAGCTGCTTTTCTTCAAGCTTAGTCAAAATTAAATCTAGGCCATCTTTAAAAAGCTCAATGCGGTAGAGGTCAGCAAAAGTTTTTACAAACTTCTCCAAATTGACAACGCCTTCAAACTCAAGCTGCGGGCTAGAAATTTTTTTGATTAGGTCGGTCATTATTTTTTCTTCAAAGGTCTGCAATAAAGTTCAAGCCTGTGGCCGATTAGCTCAAAACCTTTTTTGCGGGCTAAGGCGGTTTTTAGGTTTTCTAATTCTTCGTCGAAAAATTCGTGAACTTCGTCGGTGGTGATGTCGATTAGGTGGTCGTGGTGGTCGTCGCCTTCTAGGGTTTCGTAGCGGGCGCGGCCTTTGCCGCCAAAGTCGTGTTTGGCGATTACGCCCGATTCTTCAAACATTTTTACAGCGCGATAAACTGTGGCGATGCCAATTTTTGGGCTAATTTTTGCGGCGCGGCGATAAACTTCTTCAACATCTGGGTGGTCGTGGCTTTCAGAGATTACACGGGCAACGATGCGGCGATTTTCGGTGAGTTTTATTTTTTGTTCCGCGCAAAGTTTTTCGATTTGAGAAATCATAAAATAAAAATAATTTTGGGTTAACAAATGTCTTTTATTTTTCGCAAGGCAGGCACTAATTTGCCAGCCCTTTCTCATCTACAATCCATCAGAAGTTTATGCCAAAAAATCGTAAAATTATCGAAACCGTTGCACCTTCCCTAACCTTTGATGACGTGCTTTTAAAGCCTGCCTTTTCAAATATTTTGCCGGCAGACGCCAACACCAAAACCAAAATTACCAAACAAATTTCACTTAATATTCCAATCATTTCTTCAGCGATGGATACGGTGACTGAAGGCCGCTTAGCCATTGCAATGGCGCAGTCTGGCGGCATTGGCTGTATTCACAAAAATCTTTCAATCAAAGACCAAGCCGACGAAATTAGAAGAGTAAAAAGGTTTGAATCGGGCATGGTTTTAAATCCCGTCACAATCGCGCCAGACGCCACTTTGGGCGAGGCTTTAGCTTTGATGAATAATTACGGAATTTCGGGAATTCCGGTGGTAAAAAGCGGCAGCGCTAAACTTTTGGGCGTGTTGACAAATCGCGACGTGCGTTTTGCTGCTGACAAAAAACAGCCAATCAAAGAGTTAATGACCACTGAGGGATTAATCACTGCGCGTCCAAATATCAGTAAGTCTGACGCCAAAGCCTTGCTACACAAAAACAAGATCGAGCGCATTATTATTACTGACGCCAGCGGCAATTGCGTTGGCTTGATGACCGGAAAAGACTTAGAAAAAACCAAACAATTCCCCCACGCTTCAAAAGACGAAGAAGGTCGCCTTTTAGTTGCAGCAGCAACTGGAGTTGGTCGCGATGGCATTAAGCGCGCCGAAAGTTTAATTGAAGCGGGCGTTGACATTGTGGTGATCGACACCGCGCACGGACACTCTGCTGGCGTGATTGAAACAGTTCGCGAGCTGAAAAAAGCTTACCCAAACCAACAATTTATGGCCGGAAATATTGCTACCGCTGATGCCGCCAAAGCCTTGGTGGACGCAGGTGCCGACGCTGTAAAAGTTGGTATTGGACCGGGCTCAATTTGCACCACGCGCATGATTGCAGGAGTTGGCGTGCCACAATTATCAGCCATTTTGGACGTTGTTGAGTTTTGCGACAAAGCAAAAATTCCAGTAATTTCAGACGGCGGCATCAGATTTTCTGGTGACTTAGCAAAAGCCATCGCGGCTGGCGCAAGCTGCGTAATGCTTGGCGGATTGCTCGCTGGCACCGAAGAAACCCCAGGTGAAATTGTGTTGTTTAAAGGCCGCTCTTACAAAGTTTATCGCGGCATGGGCTCACTCGGCGCAATGGCTCGTGGCTCGGCAGATCGTTATTTCCAACAAGATGTTTCAGACAAAATGAAATTAGTGCCCGAAGGCGTTGAAGGACGTGTTGCTTACAAAGGCCCAGTTTCAGATGTTCTTCACCAGCTAATTGGCGGCTTAAAATCGTCAATGGGCTACACCGGAAACGGCACAATCGAAGAAATGCGCAAGAACTGCAACTTCGTGAGAATCACCAACTCGGGCCTACGCGAAAGCCACCCACACTCAATTTCAATCACTTCAGAAGCGCCAAATTATTCGACTGAGAGTTAGGGGCATTGCCTAGCTCTTTTTTGCGTTTTAAAATAGTGACCTGCTCTTATCTAGAGCCCTTTAAATATTGTCTCTATGGCGCAGTTGAATCAGAAGATTATGAATATCTAATATGTATTAAATACATACTTTTTACTTCCCGATCGGGATCATTTGCTATATTTTAGTTGTAAAACTTAACAAAACATTCATTTTCATCCCGATCGGGATTATTTATTTGGAGATAGTATGTTTAAAATCAATTCAGCAAAAGACCTCGGAGACCTTATTTATAAGGCTAGGTGCGAGCAAAAACTTACCCAAGCTCAATTAGCCTCGGTTGCACAAGTTGGATTGCGATTCGTTCGTGATTTAGAAAAAGGCAAACCAACCTGTTCTTTCGACAAGGCGTTAAAAGTAGGGCAAATGCTCAACATCAAACTAACTACCCAATAACCACAATGACCACCAAAAAACTCGACGTTTATTTAAACAAAATTTTTGCTGGAGTTCTCGAGCAAAACTCTAGCGGCGGCGGAGCGCTGTCTTTTACTTACGATGAAAAATATTTAAAATCTGCAAGCCCAGCACCAATCTCGGCATCACTTCCACTTCGAAACGAGCCTTTTGGCAATAAGCCAACAAAAAGTTTTTTCTCGGGTCTTTTACCAGACGAAATGCAGCGCGACATTCTTGCCAAAAAATTGAAATTGTCGCCAGAAAATGTATTTGCTCTACTTGCTGAAGTTGGTCGCGATTGTGCTGGGTCAATTGAAATTTTGCACAAAGGCAAAAAACCACCAAGCTACGACGAAGGTTCTGTTGAGCCTTTAAGTGCAGATAGGCTTTATGAAATTTTGGGCAAAATCTACACAAACCCCATGATTGTTGAGGGTGGAAGTGTTAGAATTTCTTTGGCTGGCGCTCAAAGCAAACAGGCTGTTTTTTTTGACGAAAAAAAGAAATCTTTGCCACAATTAGTCAAAGAAAAGCCGAGTACACACATTTTGAAACCGCCAATTCTTGGACTTGCAGACAGCTCTGAAAATGAATTTTTTTGCATGAAATTAGCGGGCAAAGTTGGGCTAGAAGTTGCTGAGGTGTTTTTAAGAAAGATTCAAGATCGCCCATATTTGCTGGTTCGCCGCTATGATCGCACCAAATTTGAAGGCAAAACCATTCGCATTCACCAAGAAGATTTTTGCCAAGCTTTGGGGCTGCCGCCAGAGTCAAAATATCAGGGCAAAGATGGGGGGCCAGGAATTTTGGATTGCCTGAAGTTAATCGAAAAAAACAGCTCTTTTATTGCGCGAGATCAAACCCGCTTTTTGCAAGCGGTGATTTTCAATTATTTAATCGGAAATTCTGATGCTCACGGCAAAAACTTTTCTTTTTTGCATGAGGGCGAAAAAACACGTCTTGCCCCACTCTACGACCTACTGTCGGCAGAAGCTTACGAATATCTCGGAACTTCTAAAATGGAGCACAATATGGCGATGAAAATTGATAAAATTTACGATCCAGATCGCTTATATTTAGAGCATTGGCACAGCATTGTAGGAAATACTAAAACGGCACAAACCAACTTAAATAAAGAGCTAAAATCATTTGCCACAAAGCTGCCGAAAGCCGCCGCCGCCTTGCAAGAAAAATTAGAAAAAGAAGGAATCAGTTCAGAAATTTTCCCCAGAATTCGTCAGGTGATTAACAAAAGATCACGGCGAATTTTGGGATATTTCCTGTGATTCAAAACAAGACATCAGGGCTTGAAGGGCTTGATTTTTAGATGGTCGTTTTTCTTTTTGGGCGACTCTCGATCAATCAACTTTTTCTCTCAAAAAAAATGAAGCCTCAAAAACACGCCTTCTCCCTAATGGAAGTTGCTGTCGTTCTAATAATCGTTGGCATTTTCATCGCCGGCATTTTTGTCTCTAGCACCTTCTTCACCAAGTTTAGAATCACCGCCGCTCAAACCCTCACCCGTTCAGCCCCCATTTACAGCATTAAAGACAACGCCCTGTGGCTTGAAACCAGTCTAGACAACAGCTTCAACGCTGTTGAAAGCCGCGACACTTCATCTCTAACCACTTGGTACGAACAAAGAAACACCACCAACAAAGTGTTTCTACAAGCCGCCGACGGTGGTCCAACTTATTCAAACACCATTAATCGCATTCACGCGGTGAGGTTTGCGGGCGCTGGATACTTCACCTTCGACGGCAGTTTTTTAAACAACACCGACTACACAATTACCATTTTAGAAAAACGTGAAGCCTCTGGGGGCGGCAATTATTTTCTCGGCGACAGCGCAAGCGCTACAACCAACCAAAGTATTTTACTTGGCTACAATGCCGATGGCCAAATTATTCACAGCCAAGGTTCTTCAAGTTCTTATCAAACACTAGGCAGCTACACTTCTTCGGATACTCCAAGAATTTTGACTTTTACTCACAGCTCAACTGCGGGCAAAAAACTCTACATTAACGGCATTTTAGCTGGCCAAGATGAAGCCAATACAAGTGCACTTTCAAACATCTCAACCCTAAGTTTTGGTAAAGGTTATTCTGGTCAGGTTGGCGAATTAGCTATTTTTACCAGAGCCTTGGAGGCAGATGAAATCAAGTCAGTTGAAGATTATGTGGCACAAAAGTTTAACGTCAAATTGGTGAGAAATTCTGCGGCAGATTGTCTTGGTGGAGTGGTGACTACATCTGGTTGCGATGTTGGTGGCGGTGGTGGTGGAGTAACTTGCGCAGTTTCTGTCACTGGCGTGACGAGCACAACTCCTGTAGGCGTCGGCAGTGGATCACTAACTTGCGATGGAACTAATTTTAATGGCGGCACAATTTCTTACACTTGCTCTGGCGGCTCTTTAAGCACTGGCTCAAGCTGTGATTGTGCTGATGGCTATGTTTTGTCGGGAAGTTCCTGCGTTGCTAGTGCAGCCAATTGTAGTGTTGCCATTACTGGGGTGAGCACTCCCACAACAGTTAACATAGGCGATAGCGGAACCTTTACTTGCGATGCCACATATACTGGTGCTGTTAATTACAGCTGTGCCGCCGGAGGTGTGCTAAACACTGTTGGCGTTTGTGTTCCACAACCATCTGTGCAATATTTTGTACTAACTTCTGGCTCTTCTCACGCGATACCAGCCAATACATCTCAAGTTAAAGTTTGGGCAATTGGCGCCGGTGGTGGTGGAGGCGGTTCAAATGGAACCGTTAATGATTCTGTCGGCAGTGGCGGCGGAGCGGGAGGCGTTGCTTACAAAACTTGGTCGGTCACTTCTGGAGGCGCAATTGCCTATTCAATTGGCGCAGCAGGCACTGGTGGTGCAGGAGTTGATGGCACTAACGGCGGCGACACCACAGCAACTTACTCTGGAGTGACAATTACTGGCGGTGGCGGTCAAGGTGGTCGCCTTGAAAATGCCGCAACTGTATCTGGCGGAACCTTTAGCGGTGGCGATGGCGGCTCTAACGGAGGCTCAGCCCCGGGTCGCGTAAGCACAACTGGCAGAAGTGGAGTTGGCGCTACCTCTGGTGGGGCAATAGGTGGAGTTAGTGGCCTAACTAATGGCAATGTTGGTGGAGCCGGAGTTAACAGCGCCAATGTGAGCGAATTATTCACAGCCCTTGCAAGCGCTGACTACGCTGTGACTGCAGGTGGCGCCGCTGGTGGCAGCGCTGGTGGTACCAATATTAGGCACGGCACCACTGCAACCGGCTTTGGTTGCAGTGGTGGTGGTGCTGGTTGGTACGGTGGCAATGGAGGAAATGGTCTTTACGGTGGTGGTGGTGGTGGCTCAAGCATTTACACAACTGGCAGCAATACTGGCGGCAATGGTGGCGGTGGCGCTGTTGTTATTCGCTACGACATCTCTGCAACTAGTGGCGGCAGCTCCAATGTTTGTAGTTTCTCAATTTCTGGAACATCAGTGACAGCTGTTGCTTATGGAACTAGCGGCAGCATCTCCTGCAACGAATCTGGCTATACTGGAAGCGTAAATTACACCTGCTCAAATATCGGCGCTTTTACAAGCTCTGGTTCTTGTGTTAGCTCTATTTCTTACGTAGTACTAACCTCAGGCACATCTTACACAATTCCGCCTGTTTTAACTACTCAAGCCAAAATATGGGCGATCGGTGCTGGCGGTGGCGGTGGCGGCACAACTGGCAATAGAAGTGCTGGTGGCGGTGCTGCGGGCGGCGTTGCTTACAAAACTTGGTCAGGCATATCTCCGGGCAGTACAATTTCTTACTCACTTGGAGCATCGGGTGCTGGAGGTGTTGGCGGTAATAACGGCTCTTCTGGCGGAAGCACTACTG
This sequence comes from Rickettsiales bacterium, assembly GCA_017999675.1. Taxonomy (GTDB): domain Bacteria; phylum Pseudomonadota; class Alphaproteobacteria; order Rickettsiales; family UBA1997; genus UBA2645. The sequence goes on along the minus strand of JAGNLL010000003.1, from coordinate 162,481 downwards.
TGACATATCAAGGCGTGACGATCACTGGCGGTGGCGGTGGTGGCGGTAGATACAATAACACTACATCCTCAGTTGGAGGTGACTTCAGTGGTGGCGATGGCGGTTCTAATGGTGGTGGCACAGTTGGTAAATCTGGCGATATTGGCGGCTCAGCCGGTGCTGCAATTGGTGGAGTTAACGGATCTGCCGGAAATATTCCGGTAGATGGCTACGGCGGAAATGGAGCTTTAAGTGCTGATGTTAGTGGGTTATTTGCAGTTCTTTCTGCTGTTGGCGGCTATCCAACTACAAGTGGCGGTGTTGGCGCAAGTGATCAAAACGCTCCAGCCAATGGCATGCACGGTACTGCAGCCACAGGTTTTGGTTGTGGTGGCGGTGGCGGTGGTTGGTGGGGAGGATCTGGTGGCGCTGGTCGCTACGGTGGTGGCGGCGGCGGTGCTTCTGGCGAAGGTTCTAACCAAACAGGTGGCGCTGGTGGCGCTGGAGTTGTCGTAATTAAATTTTTCTAACTTTTAAACCCGCCGTTCTTTTGCAAAACAAAGGAGTGGCGGGTTTTTTGTTACGCGCTTTAAAAATATTCTCGCTTGTGCTTTGACTTCGCGCGCCTAGTTTGCGCGGCCCTTTTCTAGGCGCATTTTCTCCCCAATTTTAAGTCCCCAAAGTCACGTGATTAGAGTCAAAGATTTATCCATTTCATTTTCAGGCAACGAAGTTTTTTCTGAAGCCAGCTTCATCATTAACGGCCGTGAGAAGGTTGGTCTGATTGGACGCAACGGTAGTGGCAAATCGACATTCCTAAAATTAATTCTCAAAAAACTTGAGCCAGATTCTGGTCTAGTTGAAATCCCGCGCGGCTACAGAATTGGTCACTTAGAGCAGCACATTCACTTTACCCACAACACGGTTTTGGAAGAAATTTGCTCAGTTTTGCCAGAAGATCGCGAGCACGAAGGCTGGAAAGGCGAAAACATTTTGTACGGTTTGGGCTTTACTCCTGAAGACCTCGAGAAAGATCCAAAAAATTTCTCCGGCGGCTACCAAGTAAAATTAAACTTGGCGAAATTGCTTTTGGTTGAACCGCAAATGTTGTTGCTCGACGAGCCAACCAACTACCTCGACATTCACTCAATCCGCTGGCTGAAAGAATTTTTACAAGAATGGGAAGGCGAGCTAATTCTAATCACCCACGACCGTGGATTCATGGATGACGTGATTACGCACACTTTGGTAATTCACAGAAACGCCTTCAAAAAAGTTCCGGGCAACACTCAAGGCGTGCGCGAAAAAATTGCCGCTGAAGAAGAAATTTACGAAAAAACCAGAATCAACGAAGACAAACAAAGACAAAAAACTCAAGAATGGATCGACCGCTTCGGCGCCAAAGCCAGCATGGCTGCGCGTGCGCAATCGCGGGTGAAAATGTTGGAGAAGCAAGACGTAAAAGAAAAACTAGCTCACGTTTCAACGCTTGATTTTGAATTCACTCACAACCCTTACGCCAGCAAAGAAAACATGGTTGAAGCCGAGGGTTTGGCTTTTGGATACACACCAGAAAATCTGCTGATTCAGAACCTGTCTTTCAAAGTTGCCGACGGCGAAAAAATCTGCATTATTGGTAAAAACGGTAAAGGTAAATCAACTTTGCTTAAGCTGATCACGCAAGATTTGGCGCCGCTCAAAGGCGATGTCAAAACCAACGGAAAAACCGAAATCGGTTATTTCGGCCAAATGAACATTGACCGCCTTGACCCAACTCGCACAGTTTACGAAGAGCTGCAAAAAACTGACGAAAAATTGCCGGTAAGCCGCGTGCGCCAAGTGTGCAGCAACATGATGTTCAACAATGATTTGGCTAACAAAAGAATTTCGGTGCTCTCAGGTGGTGAAAAATCGCGCGTGATGTTGGGTAAAATTTTGCTCAAAGGCGTGAATTTACTTTTGCTCGACGAGCCTACAAACCACTTGGACATGGAATCGTGCGACGCCTTGCTAGAAGCGATTAAAAGCTTTCCCGGTGCACTGATTGTGGTGACGCACGACGAACATTTCTTGCGCCAAATCGCCAACAAACTAATCATTTTCGACGACAACAAAACCTTCACCTTTGAAGATTCTTACGAGTTTTTCTTGAAGAGAGTTGGTTGGAAAGATCACTAGAAATTTGAATTTCCTCCACGGTGGAGGAAATTACCTTTTTTCGGGCTTTCAGTAAAATCAAGGGTTTGCAGAGTTGAGCGTGTCAAAAATGAAAGCAGCTTTGGCAAAAATGGTCGTTTTGCAGCGAACACTCCAAGAAAATTATTTTTGAAATAAGCGCTAAAAAACTGCCCCTTATTTCAAAAAAACCTTCCAAACTGAAATACTGACAATAAAACACCGCCTTATTTCATTATTCAAGCAATCCAAAAATGACAGAAAACCCAGCGCCAGAGCGCATCACCGGCCATTACCAAAAACTCGGCGCCTTAGAATTTTTTATCCCAGACCCACTTCCTCCTCGCAATCCTTCTTTTAACTTTAGCCCAAGCCTAATTGAGAGTTATGGCCAAGCCATGCAGTCTTTAGGTCAGTTAAATGAAATGTCTGAACGATTACCAAGCATCGAAAGATTCATCAAAGCCTACTGCCTAAAAGAAGCCCTGCTTTCTTCAGCAATTGAAGGCATCAACACCACAATTGCCGATGTATTTACCAGCGAAATTTCTGCCGCTGCAAGTGAGTCAAAAAACAGCAAACAAACTCAATTAGTTTTAAACTACACCAAAGCCCTAGAAACCGCGCTAGATCTAGTTCAAAACAAAGGTTTGCCAATCGTCTCGCGAGTAATTTTAGCCGCTCACAAAGTTTTGATGAGTGGCGGCGAAGGACAAAAAGCTAGTCCCGGAAGTTACCGCAAACAGCCCGTAAAAGTTGGCAAACTAACCCCGCCACCAGCAAATAAAATTGCCGAATTAATGGCCGATTTAGAAAAATTTATTAACAACGACAACTCGCTACCAACCTTGATAAAAGCTGGCTTGACGCATGTTCAATTTGAAACCATCCACCCTTTTTTAGACGGTAATGGTCGCATTGGCAGGTTATTAATTGTGCTAATGCTACTCCAAGAAAAAGTAATAGGTGCGCCCATTCTTTATCCTTCAACTTACTTCAAAAAACATCACGCCAAATATTATCAAAAGCTTGATGCTGCAAGGTTTAAAGGCGACTTCGAAGGCTGGATTTCTTTCTACCTCAAAGCCATCAAAGAAAGCGCAGATGATGCCCGCAAAAAAGCCAAAGACATTGAAAAACTAGAAAAACAACTAAGCAAAAAAATCATTGCCTCAAAAAATTTTGGCCTGCCAGAAAGTCAGGCAAATCAAGTATTAGAGGCCATATTTCAATTTCCGGTAATCAGTGTGACAGAACTACAAAACTCACTAAACATCAGCTACAACACTGCCAATTCAATCACCCAAAAATTACTCAAACTCGAAATTTTAAAACTCGAAACCAAGCAAAAGCGCAACAAACTATTTAGGTTTGACGCCTATTTGAGGTTGCTAGAAAAGTAGCCAACATGAAAATATTTTTTACTTTTTTGGCCGTCGGTTTCTTGGTAACAAACTTTGCTTTAGCCCAAGATCCAGAACCATCCCCAACCATTTGCGAAGTTAGTAAATCTTGCAAAAAAGCCTGTGAAGAAAAAGCACAAGATGACCACGACGACGACAATTCTACCTACCAACAATTGCTACTGAAATGTGCTGAAGATGTGGCAAAAAATTTGCAGTTAATCAAATGAAAAAAATTTTCCTTTTCGCATTTTTAATTTTTCTACCACCCCATTTTGCCTTGGCGCAGATGACAATTTTAAATGTTCCCTCTGCCGACGTGGCGCCAAAAAAGCGCATTTTTGCACAGCACGAATCGCAATTTCGCACCAAAGAAAAAGGGCAATTTGTGAATGTGACTAACTACTTAACTGCGGGCATTGGCAATAACACCGAGCTTACTGCCACCTACTTCAATTTGGGCAATCTTTCTTACAACAACGACACTCTCGCACTCGGTTTTAAAACCGCGCTGCCGCTAGAAATTGACGAAATAAAAGCCTACCAACCAAAACTAATTTTTGGTTCAGCAGCGGCAATTTCGCTGCAGGGAAATGGCGCGGGAAATTGGACTTACGCCGCTGCAAATTTCACAATTCCACAAAGCCAAACCCGCCTAACAATTGGAGCTAGCCGCGGTAACAAACAAATTTTTGATTACGAGGTGACGGCGCTAATGTTGGGCTTTGAACAAAAAATTACCAACAAACTTAGCTACGTGGGTGATTGGTACTCAGGCAAAAAAAATGCGCTCGGAATTTTTGCTTCGGCTCTCAGCTACAATTTTGAGAATGACCTAACTTTGTTTGCCGGCTACCAAGTTGCAAATTCTAAACGCACGGCGCGCAATGGCTTTATTGTTGAGGTGGCAAAGCTTTTTTAAATGAAAAATTTCACGCACAAAAATTTTACAATTCACCAATTTGACGAACTCGAAAGCACAAATTCAAAAGCATTTGATTTGGCAAATTCGCGACAAATTTTTGAGAATGAAATTATTTTAGCTGACAAGCAAACAAATGGACGTGGGCGACAAAGCCGCGTCTGGAGCTCTCCTGCAGGCAATTTATATTTTTCGTTAGTGCTGTGCCCAAAAATTTCTGCAGTAAAAGTTTCGCAAATTTCTTTTGTGGCAATCGTGGCGATGCAAGCGGTTGTTGCTCGCATGACTACAAGCAAAGTTGAAGTGAAGTGGCCAAATGATTTGCTAATTAACGAAAAAAAAGTTTCTGGCCTACTTCTTGAAAGCAAAATTTCTGGCGAAAATTGCGAATTTGTAATCTTGGGAATCGGCGTAAACATTGCCTCAAAACCAGATAACACAATTTTTCCAGCAGCTGCCCTAAAAGATTTTGGTGTAGAAATTTTACCAGAAAATTTACTAAAAAATTTCTTAGACGAGTTTGAAAAACTCTACCAAAGCTGGTGCAATTTTGGTTTTAGCTTTGTGCGCAAAGCTTGGTTAGAAAATGCCTTCCGCCTAAAAAAAGAAATCACTGTAAAGCTAGCTGGCAAAGAGCTGCGCGGTGTATTTGAAGATTTTGATGAAGAAGGAAATTTAGTGCTTCGATGCGGAGATAATTTGGTGAAGATTTCGACGGCAGACGTTTCTTAAAAAAACAAAACGTAGTGGGCAAGATTCGTAAATCTTGCCCACTTCTTTTTATTTCTTCTCCATCCCGTAAGCATCGTGCAACACGCGCACTGCTAGCTCGCCATATTCCTTCGCGATCAAAACCGAAATTTTGATTTCTGAAGTCGAAATCAAAAGCACGTTGATGCCTTTCTCAGCAAGGGTTTTAAACATTGTGTGGGCAACGCCAGAGTGGCTAATCATGCCAACGCCAATCACTGAAATTTTGGCGATGTTGTCGTCAATTTTTATTTCAGCATATTTGAGCGTTTCCTTCACCGACTCAATTGCCATTTTAGCGCGCTCTAATTCTTCTTTGCCGACAGTGAAAGTGACGTCGTTTAATTTTCCGTCTGGGCTGATATTTTGCACGATCATATCCACGTTAACTTCTTTGCTAGCAAGAGATCCAAAAAGTGCAGCTGAAATGCCGGGGCAATCAGGCATTTTGGTTAGGGTAATTCTAACATCATTTTTGCTGTAGCTGATTCCGGTGATTACGCGTCTTTCCATGATTTCCTCGTTGTTATTTACTAAAATTGTTCCCGAATTTTCGGTGGTTTCTTCGAAGGTTGATAAAACTCTAACTCGCACATTGTGCGCCATGGCCATTGCAACTGAGCGGGTTTGTAAAACTTTTGAGCCGCTGTAGGCCATTTCTAACATTTCTTCGTAAGTCACTTTGTGTAGCTTGCGCGCTTTGTCGGTAATGCGCGGATCAGTTGTGTAAACGCCGTTAACGTCGGTGTAAATGTCGCACAAATCGGCTTTTACGGCTGCAGCAATTGCAACGGCAGAAGTGTCTGAACCGCCGCGCCCCAAGGTTGCAACGCGATTTGATTTTTGGTTAATGCCTTGAAAACCGGCAATTACAATTACGTCAAATTCTTCTAAAGATTTTAACAAAGCCTCGCCGTCAATTTCTTCAATGCGTGCTTTGCTTGGCACTTCGTCAGTTTTAATTGGCACTTGCCAGCCCAAGAAAGACCTGGCTTTGTAGCCAATTGATTGCAATTCGAGTGCCAATAATCCGCAAGTCACTTGCTCGCCAGTTGCAACAATTGAATCGTATTCGGTAAGGCTTTCGTTTGAGGTTAATGGCGACACTTGGTTGCAATAATCAACCAACTGATTGGTCACGCCAGACATGGCTGAAACCACCACGATCACTTTATTTTTTTTGTCGAGTTCTGACTTAATTTTTTTCGCAACATTTTTAATGCGCGCGATGTCACCAACTGAAGTGCCACCAAATTTTTGTACGATTAACATTGTTTGATTTTCTTTGAAGGAAGGGGGCGGGCATTGTTTTTGGACAAAGTTTTTTCTCAAGAAAAACTTTGGCGCAAGGCGGGCCAAAAGAATTGATTTATCAATCACCCATCTTTAGAAAATCGCCTCACAAATTTTCAGTTCCTCTAAAAAAACAATCCCCCTCACATGCAACTATTTCGTAAGCTCGCCGGTAATTTCTTTTTCAAAATTATTTTGGCTTTTGTGGCACTAAGTTTTGTGCTTTTTGGCATTAGTGGCTTTCTTTTGGGCAATCCAAATTCTTGGGTTTTAAAAGTTGGCAAAACAACTGTTGGCCAAGGTGCTTTTAACCAAGCATTAAAGAACGATCGCGAAATAATCATGGCTTCAAACAAAAGTCCTGAAGCGATGAAATATTTAGAATCAGAGCAATTTAAATCTGCCGTTTTGGGCCGCATGGTTAACCGTCTCATGATTGAAAAATTGCGTGATGAATTTGGTGTTTCGGCAAGTCGAGACATCATTCTAAAAGCAGTGGCGCAAGACCCAAGTTTCAAAAATAAAGAAGGCAAATTTGATCACGAAGTTTTCAAAAAATTCTTAGCAAAAAACGGTTTTAACGAAGAAAAATACATCAATGAAATTGGCAACGATGTTGTCGCTGCAATGATCATCCAGACCATACCAATGGTGGCTCCAATCAATGTGGCACAAGCGGTTGAAATTGAAAATTTTAGACAAGAAAAACGCGTTGCTGATGTAATTACAATTTCAGCAAAAAATGTTAGCGCAGCAGCAAAGCCAACCGACGAAGAACTGACAAAATTCTTTGACGAAAATAAGCAAAATTACGCAGCCCCTGAAACGCGCAAAGTTTCGTACGTGCAGTTTTCAAAAAGCAATTTTGCCAAAGATTTTACAATTTCTGACGCCGAAGTTTTGGCTGAGTACGAAAAAAATAAGCAAAATTATTTAACCCCAGAACGCCGAGTTTTTTACCACATTTTGTTTGACGAAGAGAAGGCAGCAAAAGAATTTTCTGACAAATTAAATGAGGCCGCAAAAGCAGACAAATCAAAGCTTAAAGACGAATTTGCCAAGCTTGCAAAAGAAACCCAAAAGAAAGATTTAAAAGCGCTTAAACTTGCCGCTTTTGAAAAAGATTTAATTCCAGAACTTGCCGCTCCAACTTTTAAATTGGCTTTGAATGAGTGCAGCGAAATTTTGAAAAGCCCGCTTGGCTTTCACATTTTTGTGGTGGATGAAATTAAAAAATCACAACCAATGTCTTTTGCCGAGTTAAAAGACAGCATCAAAAAACAAATGCTGCAAGGCAGAGAAGACAAGGTTTTACAAGCTAAAACTTCTGAAATTGACGACGCACTTTTAACTTCAAACTCGCTTGAAGAAGTTGCGAAAAAATTCAATTTGAAAGTTTTAGGCCCCGTCACAATTAACCAAAATGACGAAGTTGCCGCTCTAGAAAATTTTGCTGTAAACGCCTTTGCGGCACCAAAAGGACAGGCTTCTAAAATTTTCTACGCTACCAAAAATTCAGGTTTCTACGCTTTAAAAGTTGAAGAAATTGAAGTTGCGCACGACCAAAAATTAGAAGAAGTAAAAGCGCAAGTGACTGCAGATTTAAACAAAAAGAAGCAGTCGCAAGCCTTGCATTTATTGGCTAAAAAGATTGGTGACGAAATTAAAGCCAATCCAAATTCAGCAACAGAAATTGCTAAAAAATATCAATTGAAGTTAGAAAAAAATCGCGAATTTCCACGCGTGATTTACGCAAATTTTCAAGGTCGCCAAGTGCCTTACCAAAATAAATTTTTGGAAGAATTGTTTGCCGCAAAGTTGAATCAAGCAACCAACGCGCAACCGGCTTCTGAGCAAGACTTTGTGATTGGCGTGGTGCGCGACATTAAAAAATCGTCAGTTGCCTCAGCGCAGTTTGAAGCAAACAGAAAGCAAGCTGAAGAAGCTTTTAAAACTGAAATTTTGCAAGAATTTAACACTTACTTGCTGAGCAAAAATCCGGTAAAGGTAAATGACAAGCTTGTCGGTCAAAAAGAAGAAGCGGCAAAATAATGAGCTTTAATTTTTCAAAAAACGAGTTCGACCAAGCGCTAGCAAAATCTGGCGCGACGGTTTTGTTTAAGAAAATTTCTGCCGATATTATCACGCCCGTGCTGGCGTCTCTCAAGGTTTCTAAGCATTTTCCTAATCATCATTTTTTATTTGAATCGGCAGAAAACGGCAACAATAAGGGCCGTTTTTCGCTGCTTGGATTTATGCCAGATTTGATGTGGAAATGCGTTGGTGAAAAATCTTTTATCAATGCTGATTTTGCTAAAAATCCGCAAAATTTTTCGCAAGAAACTGGTGACGTTTTGGGCAATTTGCGCCAATTAATAAAAAAATCTCACATCGATTGGAGTGGTTTAAACTACGGCGCGGGTGCGCTTCCCGCCATGAGCGCCGGAATTTTTGGTTACATGGGCTACGACATGGTGCGCTTGATGGAAAAAATTTCTAATCGCGACCTAAAAGATGAGCTAAAAATTCCCGACAGCATTTTTATTCGCCCGCAAATTATTGTAGTTTTCGACAATCTTTTTGACTGCGCTTTAATTTGCGCGCCGGTTTTTTCTCAGCAAAAATATGAAGATGTTGTGGCAAGAATTGAGAAGGCTGAAGAAATTTTGATGGAGCCTTACGAATTTGCGCCAGTTGCGGCTAAAACTGATTTTAATTTTGCCTCAAATTGCACTGAGAAAGAATATTGCGACGCGGTTGAGCATTCAAAAAAATACATTACCGACGGCGATATTTTTCAGGTTTTGCCTTCACAAAGATTCACCTCAAATTTCGACAAAAGCATTCCTGAGTTTGCGTTTTATCGCGCACTTCGCGCTGTAAATCCTTCGCCATTTTTGTTTTATTTGAAGTTAGATGATTTTGTTTTAAGTGGCTCAAGCCCCGAAATTATGGTGTCGCTAAAAGGCGGCAAAGTGACGGTTAGACCGCTCGCCGGCACGCGCAAAAGAGGTAAAAATTTAGAAGAAGACAAAAAAATTGCTGCCGAACTTTTAAACGACGAAAAAGAAATAGCCGAACATTTGATGTTGATCGATTTGGGTCGCCACGACGCCGGACGCGTTTCGAAAGAAGGTTCGGTTGTCGTCACCGAAAAAATGGTGATCGAAAATTATTCGCACGTGATGCACATTTCTTCGAATGTTGAAGGAATTTTACGCGACGATCTTGATGCACTAGACGCCCTAATTTCGGGATTCCCTGCCGGCACCGTCAGCGGCGCCCCAAAAATTCGCGCCATGGAAATCATCGAAGAAATCGAAAAAGTAAAACGCAGTTTCTACGCCGGATGCGTTGGCTATTTTGCCAGCAACGGTGACATGGAAACCTGCATCACTTTGCGCTCGGCTTTAATCAAAGACGAAAAAATTTATCTGCAAGCAGGTGCCGGTGTGGTTTTTGATTCTGATCCAAAATCGGAATATCAAGAATGCATTAACAAGGCGATGGGCTTGGTTAAAGCTTGCGAAAAAATTAAAGAGTTTGTCTGAGCTTCTTGCTTTTAAAATCGTCGATGAATTAAAGTGCGCGCCACTTCGAGACAGGTCTATTCCAACCCCAATTTTCCTTACAAAATGATTCAAGAATTACCCTTAATGCGCAAAGCAACCGCTGTTTGGTTGGTTGAAAATACTTCGCTTACATTTGCTCAAATCGCCAGTTTTTGCGGTTTGCACGAACTTGAAATTCAAGGAATTGCTGATGGCGATGTAGCTTCGGGAATAATCGGACAAAACCCATTTTTTTCTGGTCAATTAACCCGCGAAGAAGTTGCTAGATGCGAAAAAAATCCTGAAAGCAGATTGGTGATTAATATCACTGCCGGATCTCGCGTTAAATCAGCTGAAAAAGCTTCAAAATACACGCCAATTGCACGTCGCCAAGACAAGCCAGACGGCATTTCTTACTTGTTAAAATATTACCCAGAAATCACTAACGGCCAAATTAAAAAGTTGGTTGGAACCACCGACAAAATGATCGATTCAATCAGAAACCGTTCTCACTGGAACATGAAAGGCATTAAGCCGCGCGACGTTGTGTTGCTTGGACTTTGCAGCCAATCGCAATTTAACGACGTGATCTCACAAGTTAAATCAGGCACCGTTGAAGAAGTTGCCAAGCCAGTTAAAAAAAGAAAACCAGCAGCTAAAAAATAATGAAATTAGAAATTGGCCAAGCGGCCCCACTATTTGCCGCACAAAGCGACGAAGGCTCTGAAATAGAGCTTTCGGAGCTTAAGGGTAAAAATGTTGTTTTATATTTTTATCCAAAAGACGACACACCGGGCTGCACCATTGAGGCGCAAGATTTTACCAAAAAAATTACAGAATTTGAAAAGCTCGATTGCATTGTTTTGGGCGTTTCAAAAGACAGCGCTAAAGATCACTGCAAATTCATCGAAAAATATAATTTAGCCTTCAATTTGCTACTTGACGAAAACGCCGCAATCTGCACCCAATATGGCGTTATCAAAGAAAAATCGATGTTTGGCAAAAAATACATGGGCATTAATCGCAGCACTTTTTTAATCGACAAAATGGGCAAAATCGCGCGCATTTGGACTTCGGTAAAAGTGAATGGCCATGTTGAAGAAGTTCTAAAAGAGCTTGGCAAGCTGGCCTCAAAGTAAAACTTGATCTTTCGAGATCACTAAATATCTTGCCGCGCTCTTTTGTTTTAGGCCCCCTTCGCAAGGCTCGCAAATGATGATGATCTTCACAACTTTTTAACAAAATAAACAAACTTTTAGGAGCGACATGTCTGTAGTTTTTAAAGCAGAAAAAAGAGAGAAACTTGGTACTTCTGCATCTAGAAAAATCAAAAGAGAAGGCCGCATTCCGGCTGTTATCTACGCTCAAGATGGCAATGTTAACCTTAGCTTAGACGTTAAAGAATTCGAACACGAATATTTCAAAGGCAATGTTTTGACTGCACTTGTTGAACTTGAACTTGGCGGTAAAAAATTAAAAGTAATCGCTCACAAAGTTGAACTTGATCCAGTTTCTGATCGCCCTGTTCACGTTGATTTCTTAGATTGCGACAAAGTTAAAGCTGTTCGCGCTCAACCTAAATTGGTTTTCACCAACCTAGACAAATCTCCAGGCCTAAAAAAAGGCGGCTTCTTAAACACTGTGCTTCGCAAAGTTTCTGTTGTTTGTGAAAAAGGCGTAACCATTCCAGAAAAAATCGAAATCGACGGCGCCGGACTTCACTTGGGCTACAAAGTTAGAGCTGAAAATTTGGTTCTTCCAGCTGGCGTGAAATTGGCTAAAAAAGGCAATTTCTTAATCGCTTCAGTTGTTGGTCGTGGTAAATCTGAAGAAGAAACTCCAGCAGCAGGTGCAGCTCCAGCAGCGGGTGCAGCAGCTCCAGCAGCAAAAGCTGAAGAGAAAAAACCAGCAGCTAAAAAGTAATAAGTTAGAAATTGGTTATTTAAAAAAGGGAGTCCTTCCAAAAGAAGGCTCCCTTTTTTTGTTGGGTATTGTTTGTGTAGACTGAAGACCTGAGTTTGCGAATAACCACCCCAACCCCTCCTTCAAAAGGAGGGGCTTTAGTACGATTTTTTTGAAAGTGATTTAATAAAAACAAACTCGGTGGAAAAGCCCCTCCTTTTGAAGGAGGGGTTGGGGTGGTTATTCGCAAAATCGTATTAAAATTTACAACCCCTTCTTCCCCGGGAGTTTCGCAAAAATCGGATCAGTAATTTTTGTCGAAAGCAACGTTGCCAACCACACCACAAAATAAAGTGGAAAAGGAAAAGCGATGCGTGATTTATTTTTTGCCAACCCATTTTTTACAACTTTAGCGCACTCTTCAACGCCCATCAAAAACGGCATTGGAAATTCGTTAACATCAGTCATCGGTGTTTTGATGTAGCCAGGGCAAATTAAATTCACTTCAATTCCAATTTTTGCTAAATTGCCGCGAAGCCCTTCGCCGTAAACGCGAACCGCAGATTTACTTGCAGAATAAGCTGGCGAACTTGGCAGGCCACGAAATCCGGCAAGTGATGAAACCAAAGCGATTTGGCCTTTTCTTCTGACTTTCATTTTTTCAATTACCGGATGGATCACGTTTAAAACGCCGTCCAAATTAGTCGAAAAAATTTTCTTAATTTGAGTAAATGATTCCAATCCACCGGCAGTTCCGGCAGAAATTCCGGCATTGGCAATGACCAAATCTAACTCGTGGATTGCTTCAATTTTTTCGATCCAATTTTTCATCGCAAGCTCGTCGCAAACATCGGCAATTTCTAAAAGAACGTTTGCTTTTAATTCCTCGCACAGAATTTTTGTGGTTTGCAATTTTTCCAAATTTCTGCCGCATAAAAATAAATTCACATCCGGCGCAGAGTAAGCAATAGCAAGGGCGCGGCCGATTCCACTTCCAGCACCCGTAATTAAAATATTTTTAGGATTTTTCATAAAATGAGAGCGAAATTTATTACTTTTGAAGGAATTGAAGGCTCGGGAAAATCAACGCAAACCAAGAAATTGCACGAGTTTTTTTTAGCAAAAAATATTCCAACCCTTCTAACGCGCGAACCCGGCGGAACCTTTGCTAGTGAGCGTATTCGCGAAATTTTAATTGATGAAAAAATTGAAAAGTTAGAAGCAAAAACCGAATTATTTTTAAATTTTGCGGCGCGTTTAGAGCATGTTGAAAAGCTAATTAAGCCAAGTTTGGCGCAAGAAAAAATTGTAATTTCAGATCGTTTTTTTGACTCAACTTACGCCTACCAAGGCAGTGCTTTTGGGCTTGATGAAAAGCTGATTGACGATGTTAAAAAAATGACAATTGGCGATTTTGCACCCGACATTACTTTTTTAATCGACGTGCCTGTGGAAGTAGCATTTGCGCGCATTCAAAACAGAGCAGACAATAATCGCTACGAAAAATTAGGACTCGATTTTCACCAAAAAGTGCGCACAGGATTTTTGCAACTAGCGAAGCAAAATCCGCGAATTAAGTTGATCGACGGCACAAAAAATCAGCAGGAAATTTTTGACGAAATTACTCATCTTTTAACCTCAATTTAAATTTTATGAAAAAAAGAAATAAGATCGCCTTAGTTGGCGCAGGCAATATTGGCGGCACTTTAGCGCATTTAGCCGGATTAAAAAATCTTGGCGACATCGTTATTTTAGATGTGAATGCCGGCGTTGCGCAAGGCAAGGCTTTAGATCTAGAACAATCTTCTGTGGTTGAAGATTTTGATGCGAAAATTACCGGCACTTCTGACTACTCTGACATCGAAGGCGCCGATGTTGTAATCGTCACCGCAGGTATTGCCAGAAAACCTGGAATGAGCCGCGACGACTTAATGGCAACCAACACTTCAATCATCAAATCAGTTGCTGAAGGAATTAAAAAACACGCACCTGATGCTTTTGTAATCGTCATCACCAATCCACTCGATGCGATGGTTTATGTAATGCAAAAAGTTTCAGGCCTTCCAGCAAATAAAGTTGTGGGAATGGCTGGTGTGCTTGACTCGGCAAGAATGTCACTTTTCTTAGCGCAAGAATTTGGTGTGTCAGTTGAAGATGTAAATTCTTTCGTTTTGGGAGGGCATGGCGACACCATGGTGCCACTAATTCGCTACTCTTCAGTTGCCGGAATTCCCGTGCCAGACTTGATTGAAATGGGTTGGACAACCAAAACTAAAATTGAAGAAATCGTGCAACGCACTCGCGACGGCGGCGCTGAAATTGTAAAACTTTTAGGCACTGGTTCAGCATTTTACGCACCAGCTTCGTCAGCAATTTTAATGGCTGAAAGCTATCTTTTTGATAAGAAAAAAGTTCTGCCAGTTGCGGCAAATTTAAACGGCGAATATGGTGTTAAAGACATGTATATCGGCGTTCCAGCGGTTATTGGTAAAAACGGTGTCGAAAAAATTGTTGAGATCAAATTGAACATGCAAGAACTCACAATGTTCAATCGTTCGGTTGAAGCGGTGAAGAAATTGATTGAAGAAGTTAAGTTGTAAAATTAATGGCGTCAGCTCTCAAAACTAGAGCTGGCGCCATTTTAGCAAAATCAGATGAGCAACATCGAAATAAAAAAATCCAGACTCGCCTTTATCTACTTCTGCATTTTAGCGGCGTTTCTGGTGATTATTATTCGCATGGTTTTCATCGTTGCTTTTGGTGACAAAGTAAAAATCAGCGGCATTTACGACCCTCGTCTGGCCGGGCGTCGCGCCAATATTTACGATCGAAATGATGTTCTTGTTGCCACAGATTTAAAAACCAAATCACTCTACGTCAGCAGCGTTTTAGTAAAAAATCCGCAAGCAATCGCGCATGGTCTTGCTGATATTTTTTCTGATCTTTCTTACGCCGAAATTTTAAAAAAAATCTCTGACGGCAAAAACAGCAAGCAGTGGATTTTAATCAGGCGCAATCTGACCCCAACCCAAGTTGACCGCGTGCAAAATATGCAAATGGCGGGGCTGCTTTTTGAAGATGATCGCATTCGCGTTTATCCGCAAAAATCAATCGCCAGTCACTTTGTTGGTTACGTTGACTTAGACCGCAAAGGCTTGGCGGGCATGGAGATGCAATATGATCGCAAGTTATTGCAAGGTGAAGATTTGCACTTGGCGCTCGACGTGCGCGTGCAAGATATTTTACACGACGAGCTGGTAAATGGCATTGCTGAATATCATGCGCAAGCCGCAGCTGGCGTGGTCATGGATGTAAATACCGGTGAGGTTTTAGCGCTTTCTTCGCTGCCAGAATTTGACCCAAACATGCAGCATGAAGCCGCCGCTGATGAGCGTTTCAACCGCGTCACCAATGGCGTTTACGAGCTTGGTTCAGTGTTTAAAGTTTTCACCAACACCATCGCGGTTGAAAAAGATTTAGTAAAATTAACCGATGTTTACAACGTGCGCGACCCGATAAAATATGGCCGCTTCACGATTAAAGATGATCACCCCGACAAACCAGAAATGACAGTTGCAGAAATTTTTGATCACTCTTCAAACATCGGAACAGTGAAAATTGCTGAGAAAATCGGCATCGAAAATCAAAAAGAATTTATGGAAAAATTTGGCTTACTCAAAAAGTTAAAAACCGAATTTCCCGGATTAGGCAAGCCAATTTATCCGCGCAATTGGAGCCAAATCAGCCTTTTTACAATTTCTTACGGACACGGAATTGCCATCACACCACTGCATTTAGCCTCGGCGGTTTCTGCGATTGCTAATGGTGGCACCCTGTACAATCCGTCATTTTTAAAATTAAACGAGCAGCCAAGCGGCAAAGAAGTAATCAAAAAATCAACCTCCGACACAATGCGCAAAATGCTGCGCAACGTTGCGGTAGAGGGCACGGGGAAATTCGCCAATGTTGAAGGCTACGAAGTTGGCGGCAAAACTGGCACCGCAAACCGCGCCGAATCGGGAGGCTACAACGAGCGCCAAACCATGGCGTCATTCGTTGCAGTCTTTCCAATGTCGCAGCCAAAATATTTAGTTTACGTAATTTTCGATCGACCAAATTACAGCTTTAATACTGGCGGGATGGTTGCAGCTCCCGTTGCAGGAAGAGTGATTAAAAACATCGCACCACTTCTTGGGGTTAGGCCGTTGGCAAATGCCTCAAGCAACTGATCGTGCCAAAATAATGCCGCAAGAAATCGCCACATTCAGTGAGCGCATTTGATTTTTCATTGGAATGAAAATTCGGTGGTGAGCTTTTGCAAACACTTCATCAGGCACTCCGGCGCTTTCGCGGCCGAACATTAAAACGTCATTTTCTGCAAAAATAAATTTTCGATAATCGTCACTCGCTTTGGTGGATGCTAAAATTAAGCGCTGATTTTTTGCTAAAATTTCTGCTGCAAAAAAATCTTCAAAACTGGCGTGACGAAAAATTTTGGCATGATGAATGTAATCGAGTGCCGATTTTTTCACACGTTGCATATCAAGCGGAAAGCCGCATGGCTCAATGATGTGCAGCTCTGCATCAAAACAAACACAAGTGCGAATTATGGTGCCAACATTGCCAGCGATGTCTGGTTGATAGAGTGCAATTTTTGTCATTTTTGAAGCGTAATTTTTTTTAAAGAAAAGGTTTTTCAAAAAACTTTATTTCTAAAATCCTGTTTTTATAAACTTTTTTTACAATTTCTTATCATCCCCCAATCCTACAAAATCAATGTCGCAAACCGCTAAAATTATTTTTATTGTTAAAGGCGAAAAAAAAGAATTCGAAGTTCCTTTAGGCACCACAGTTCTTGAAGCTGCTCACAAAAATGACATCAACTTAGAAGGCGCTTGCGAAGGCTCTCTCGCTTGCTCAACTTGTCACGTTGTTGTTGATAAAAACTTTTACGACAAGCTTGAAGAACCAAGTGAAGATGAAGAAGACATGCTTGATTTAGCTTTTGGACTAACCCCAACCTCTAGACTTGGTTGCCAAATTATTATGACTCAAGAGCTAGACGGCTTAACTTTAGTGGTTCCTGACGAAACTCGTAACGTATCAATTTAAAACTTAAACCAAAACCAAACTTATTTTTATGAGCAAAACATTAGTAAAATTTGTCATTCTTCTCGTTGTAGTTTCTGTGGTTTACAGCGTTTTTTGGTTTTTCAAAGCTGGCCAACTTCACAAGCAGGTAGAGTCTTTTGTTGGACAAAATAGCAACTACGTTTCTGTTGGCGAAGTGGCTGTTTCGGGCTTTCCTTTGGCACAAAAAGTGACCATCAAAGATCTTAAATTTAGCGTTCCAGGGTCTTTGCTAAGCAATCGCCAAACAATCGTAAAACACTTAGAAGCTAAAGCCGGAGTTTTCTCATCTGACTTCGTTATTACTTTGCCAGAACCTGTCACTTTGCAAGATTCTGACAATAATACTGCAACTGTTGAGTTCAGCAAAGAGCCTGAAATCAAAGCCTCAATCGCAGATGGCAGACTTGCAAAATTTAGCTACCAAGATTTTGGCTACAGAATTTTAGATGCCGAAAAAAACACCATTTACGCTGCAAGCAGCTCAACAATCACGGTTGAATCTGTACTTGGAGCTGACGATGCCCTTACAACCAAATTTAGCGCTAACATCAAAGACATCGAAGGTTTTGATGCGGTCGATATTTACAAAAATGTTTTCGAGAAAAAAATTACTGAAGGCCTAAAAACCGGAGAAATTGTTTTAGGAAGCGCCGTTGCAGCTGATCCAGCCGCAGTTGCGGCGGTTGATCATGCAGCTGCACCAGTTGTTGCAGATGCAGCCGCTGCTGTGGCTCCTGCTGTAGCTGCTCCAGCAGTTGCTGCTGTGGTTGACCCAGCTGCAGTTGTTGCTCCAGTTGATCCAGCCGCTGCCGCAGCTAATCCGGCAGAAACACTTGCCGCCGCTGCAACCGACAACAACTTGGTTAAAAGCAACTTCTCGGTGGAAATCGAATATTCTCTAATGCCAAACAAGGACGAGCAAAAAGCGCAAATCCCAACTGACCCAACTCAAATTCAAGAAATTCCGGTTCAACACAACAAATCGATCAAAATCACTAGCTTAGAATTTTCTAACCCACTCTACAAAATCAACATTACCAGCGACAAAGTTGAAATGCTTTCAGACGACAACATGCCGTCTGGTTCGCTAGCAATCAAAGTAGAAAAAATCGACAACCTGATCAATCAGTTGGTGTTGCACTTAGCTAAAATGACCGAGCAAAAAGCTCCTGTTGCAACAACCGAAGTGCAATCAGTTGACTTAGCAGGAAACGGCACTTTAAGCGAAGATGCTTACCAAAATTTCTTGAAAAAATTCTCAAGCGGATTGGCTGCAGTGACCAAAGAAGTAGCTGCAAAAAATCCAGTTAGCACCGGCGAAATCGCTGAGTTCGATTTAAGAAGAGAAAAAAATCTCGAATTCTTAATCAACGAAACTTCAGTACGCGAAATTCTTGGAAAATTCTAATCAATGAAAATCTCCAGCGCACTGGCGCAAGCAAGGCTGGAGTTAGATTCAAAGGGCGTGAGTAGCAGTAAGTTAGATTCTCTAATCTTACTCTCTCACGCCCTTTTAGTTTCTAAAGAGCAGATCATTTTTAACCCTGATCGCGAACTTAACGAAGCGCAGCAAAAAGTTTTTTTTGATTTGATTAAGCGCCGCGCCGCGCGCGAGCCGGTTTCGCATCTCATCAATAAAAGAGAGTTTTTCGGCGAAGATTTTTTTGTCAGCAAAGATGTTTTAGACCCGCGGCCAGATTCAGAAAGTTTGATCGAATTAGTTTTAAAAAAACTTCCCGACAAAAACCAAAAACTAAAAATTTTAGAGATCGGAGTTGGCTCGGGATGTTTAGTAATAACCCTGCTTAAAGCCTTTCAAATGGCTGATGCAATCGGTGTAGATATCAGCGAAGAAGCGCTAAAAATTTGTCAAAAAAATGCCGAAACTCATCAAGTTCAAAATCGCCTAAACCTAAAAAAATCCGATCTTTTTTCGGCGCTAAATCCAAATGAAAAATTCGACTTAATCATCTCAAACCCTCCCTACATCCCATCGCAAGAAATCGAAACTCTCGAGCCCGAAGTAAAAAACCACGAACCGCGCACCGCACTTGACGGCGGTGCAGACGGTCTAGATCTCTACAAAAAAATCGCCGCTTCAGCCAAAAACTTTCTCAAAAAAGACGGCAAAATAATCCTAGAAATCGGCTTTGGTCAGCAAAAAGATGTGACCAAAATTTTTGCCGATAACGGATTACTTTTAATCGATTCTCGCCGCGATCTATCAGGCATTGAAAGAGCGCTGTGCTTCAATTCAAGATCTACCAGTTCCTCGGGTAGTAGCTTCGGCTAATGGTCCGGTTGCATCAGATGATGCGATAGAGCCGCTAGGTGCGGCAGTAGCTGCAACTGTGCTGCGCAATCTGTCAACAAAGCCTTCTGGCGCACTTTGTTCACCAGCAGATCTTGTTTCGGCAGCAATCACTTCCTGAATTCTTGAGATCGCAGTCCGTGCAACTAGCGCTTGTAAAGTGTTCATTCTTCTCACATACTTTTCATCGCTTTCTCCTTTTTTTTCTTCCCCAAAACCCCCGACTTTGTCAGCAACGTCGGCTATTATTCCCTGAACAACAGGATGCAGTCTCAGCTGCCCATCTTCATAAATATGCTCAGCTATTAGGCGCTCGCGATCTAAGGCTAGAAACTCTGCTTTAGTCGCTTCCAACTCTGCTGGAGTCACGTGTGAACATCTTTGGTAAAGCATGCCATTAGCCTTCAAATCCAATCCAAGATCTGGACCAATCTGCAAATAAGCCAAATGTGTTTCAATCTCGTCACAACGTATTCCCTCATCTTTAAGATGCTCAACTTTAGCCTCTGATTTTTCGGATAAAAATTTGATCACACTTTCTTGTTTGGCGTAATCGTAAACTTCCCGCACGCTCATTTCTTCCAACTTTTTGTTCGGCAAATTCAGCGATAGTTGCATTTGCACAAATGCTAAAGCAACCCTGTCGCCGCAAGTTCCAAACGCAGTTTCCGCTAGACTTTCGCATTTTGTTTTTACCGCTTCGCTTTGATTCATTTTTTTAACGATTTCAAAAAGACATCCGGTCATTTCTTCTCGGCGAGATCTCCATCCTTGGGTGCGCGGGCATTCGGCGAGAAACATTTGAAAATTTGAGCTGGTAGATTCGAGAAATGATCGCAGCTCTTCTCTCTCTACCCCAAATGAAGCTCTGGAGAGGATTTCGTCGGTGATTGCGGATATTGTGTCTTGTCGCTCTGCGTCTGGTGGCACACCTAAATATAAGCGCGTATCAGAATCTAAGAACATATCGAAATCTAAAGTTACGTCGTGATTACGAGCCAATAAACCTAACCTGTTTGCTTCATCGAGTTCGATTGGATTGCCTCTGAGGTCGATGGTGAATCCTTCTTCTGGTACTTCTCTCGTTAATAGATACTCTGGGATTGTGGTTAGTTGGTTGCTGAAAAGATATAAAACCTCCAAAGCAGGAAGATTTCCAATCTGTGGAGGGATGGTGTTTAGTTGGTTGCCAGCAAGATTTAACTCCCTCAAAGCAGTAAGACCCCCAATCTGTGGAGGGATGGTGTTTAGTTGGTTGTCATAAAGACATAAAACCTCCAAAGCAATAAGACCCCCAATCTCTGCAGGGATGGTGTTTAGTTGGTTGCCAGAAAGATCTAAATACGTCAAAGCAGTAAGATTTTCAATCTGTGGAGGGACGGTGTTTAGTTGATTCGCTTCAAGACGTAACTCCCTCAAAGCAGTAAGACCCCCAATCTGTGGAGGGATGGTGTTTAGTTCGTTGGCGAAAAGATCTAAAACCTCCAAAGCAGTAAGATTCCCAATCTCTGCAGGGATGGTGTTTAGTTCGTTGCCAGCAAGATTTAAAACCTTCAAAGCAGTAAGATTCCAAATCTCCTTTGGAAGTGACGATAATTCAAGATCTTCTAATGAGAGAGAATCTCCGCCACTGTTATTCACGGCAACAATCCGCCTCATTGCGTCAATTCTCGAATCTCTTTCTCCCTCAGGAGCTTCATCAACCCAAGCTTGCAAGCCCGCTAAAAATTCATCTGGCCGTTGGGCGTTGTTAGTATTTCTGCTCATAGATGTTTGCGGCTCTTTTTCTTCTTCAAATGAAGCTCTGGAGAAGATTTCGTTGGTTGTGGCTTGTTGCCCCGCGGCCGAGAGTTGATTGCGGATACCTAGTACAACATTGTTTTGATTAGCTAATGTTTTTAGCCGTAGTACTTCATCGGCGGAGATTAGGTTCTCTTCGAGGATGATTAATGATCTTGCTGCTCTTGTTTCTATTATAGAATATGGGATGCTGTTTAGTTTATTGCCTTCAAGATATAACGACTCCAAAGCAGTAAGATTCCCAATCTGTTCAGAGATGGCGGTTAGTTGGTTATTGTTAAGATATAAGTGCTTCAAATCAGTAAGATTCCCAATCCCTGCAGGGAGAGTGCTTAGTTGGTTGTTGTTAAGATGTAATATCTTCAAATCAGTAAGATTCCAAATCTCCTTCGGAAGTGACGATAATCCAAGCGATTTTAATGAGAGCCAACCTGGGCTATTCTCCTTCGCCTCAACAATCCGCATCATTGCTTCAGCTCTCGATATTCTTTCTCCCTCAGGAGCTTCATCAACCCAAGCCTGCAAGCCTGTTAAGAATTCATCTGACCGCTGGGTGTTGCTAGTATTTCTGCTCATAGATTGCTCTAAAGTTTAAGTTAGGGATGTATAGTAATCGCCGCTTTAAAACACTTCTGCCAAGCCACGGTCGAGTAAAAGTTGATTTAAGTAGATGCCAAAGTCAGCAACTTCTTGCAGATCGGTTTCGTTGTTATTTTTTGGTAAAAAAATGTCGGCAACGTAGCGATTAAAAATGTCGGTCTTGATGCTTTTAACGATAAAAAATGGCACCTCGCTAAATATTTTTTCTAGCGCTGCTTTTGCTTTTTGCCCATCGCCACTTTTGCTTTCGGCGCAGTTGATTTTGGCCAAACGCAAAATCTCTTCGTGAAAAATTCCAAAGCCTAAATCGATATTGGCATGAAGCGTGTCGCCATCAACCACGCGCTTCAAATAGGCCTTGTAGGTATAAACCTGGGGTGCAGCCACGTTAGATTTTTTTACTAAATATTTTTCATTTTTGTCGCTAACCAGCACTATCTCAGCTTCATGCGGCAAGCGCTCTTTTGCTTCGCGATAAACTTTAAAACCGCAGTCAAAAAACTTTTTGTTAGATCCCTCAATCTCAACAATCTTGTAGGTAAAAACTCTGCCGCGTGAGGGCTGAATTTTTTTTGCGACATTTTTTTTAACACTCTTGGGTTGGCTGGCAGGCAAGCTGTTGCGCTTGGTCACCTCTTCTTGCAGCTCTGCGGCATTCCACGAATTTTCTTTAGTTAAATCTTCTAAAACTTTTCTTTCGTCAGCTTTTTTGATGCTGCTTAAAACGCGATAGTGGCTCCAGTTTAAGCGCGCGTCATCTTTGGGAAGCTTTGGGTAGGCTTTGTACAAACTTTGCATTTTGTAAAGCACTCTGGCGTCAATCAAAATATCTCGTTGCAGTTTTTTGATTATCTCTTGGCCATATTTTTCTTTCTGATTTTTGGGCAAACTAGTTTCGATTATTCTGCCAATCTGCCAAGCCATCTCCACTTTGTTGCGGATGATTTTGCCTTGCGCCAGTTTGATTGAGTTTTGAACTTCTTTTAAGATTTTTTGGTAATCTTTTTCGATGATTTGAAGCATTGGTTTTAGAATTTTTTAAAAAAGATATTCTCCCGCGTGGAGAATATGTTAAACCCACCAGACCTTGCCCACAGAGGCTCTGTAAAAAACGGACTTGGTTATTCTTGATCAGACTCCGCTTTTGTCACTCTTATTTTTTAAACGATTTCTCACTTGCACTTTGTTTTTCGATTTTTAGATTGCGCGCCCTTCTTACATAGCCCTACATCCCTTCCAAAACTTTTACAAAAAATGAAAAATACAGGAAAAATCACGCAGGTCATTTCTGCTGTTGTTGACGTGGAATTTGAAAATGGCGAAATGCCAGCGATCTACAACGCTCTTGAATGCCAAAATAACGGCAAAAAATTGGTGCTCGAAGTTGCACTTCACATTGGCGAAAAAACAGTGCGCGCAATCGCGATGGACTCTACAGAAGGCCTAGCTCGCGGCGCTGAAGTTATCGACACTGGCAGAGCAATCTCTGTTCCAGTTGGCGAAGGCACTTTGGGTCGCATCATGAACGTAATCGGTGAACCGATTGACGAAAAAGGCCCAATCGAAACTAAAGAACTTTCTCCAATCCACGCCAAAGCCCCAGAGCTTTCTGAGCAAGCAACTGAAACCGAAATTTTGGTGACTGGCATTAAAGTTATCGATCTTTTGGCTCCTTACTCAAAAGGTGGTAAAATCGGTTTGTTCGGCGGCGCCGGTGTTGGTAAAACAGTTTTGATCATGGAGTTGATCAACAACGTTGCTAAAGCTCACTCTGGTTATTCAGTGTTTGCAGGGGTTGGTGAAAGAACCCGCGAAGGAAACGACCTTTACCACGAAATGATGGATTCAGGCGTTATCGACATCAACAACCTAAAAAATTCTAAAGTAGCACTTGTTTACGGACAAATGAACGAACCACCTGGAGCCCGTGCTCGTGTGGCTTTAACTGGTCTTACTCAAGCTGAATATTTCCGTGACAAAGAAGGCCGCGACGTGCTTTTCTTCGTCGACAACATTTTCCGTTTCACGCAAGCCGGTTCTGAGGTTTCTGCCTTGTTGGGTCGTATCCCTTCAGCTGTAGGCTACCAACCAACTCTTGCGACCGAAATGGGTGCTATGCAAGAAAGAATCACTTCAACCAAAAACGGTTCAATCACTTCAGTTCAAGCCATCTACGTGCCTGCAGACGATTTGACTGATCCAGCTCCTGCAACTTCATTTGCGCATTTGGATGCTACAACGGTTCTTTCACGTCAAATCGCTGAGATTGGTATTTATCCAGCGGTTGATCCACTTGACTCAACCTCACGCATCCTTGATCCGCGTATCGTTGGCCAAGAGCACTACGACATCGCACGTGAAGTTCAAAAAATTCTTCAAGCTTACAAATCACTGCAAGACATCATCGCGATTCTTGGTATGGATGAGCTTTCAGAAGAAGATAAGCTTACCGTTGCACGTGCCAGAAAAATTCAACGTTTCTTGTCACAACCTTTCCACGTTGCCGAAGTTTTCACTGGGGCGCCTGGAAAATGGGTGGCTTTGAAAGATACCATCAACAGCTTTAAAGAAATCGTTTCAGGCAAATATGATCACCTTCCTGAAGCTGCATTCTACATGGTTGGTGGCATCGAAGAAGCAATCGCTAAAGGCGAAAAACTTTTGAAAGAATCTAAATAGTCATGGCCAATTTGAATTTAGAAATCATCTCTCCAACAGGCGTTCTTTTTAAGGGCGCTTGTCACATGGCCGTTGTTCCATCTGTGGAAGGCGACATGGGTGTTATGCATGGTCACGAAGCCGTGATTGTGAATTTAAAAGCCGGACAAGTTGTGGTTTACGACGACAAACAAAACGTGATTCAAAGTTTTGATGTTGTTAGCGGATTTGCTGAGCAATCTGCTGAGAAACTATTGGTGTTAGCCGAGTAATCTTTTCTCTCGCAATCATTAAAAAAGCCCCGTCATTTTTTTAAATGGCGGGGCTTTTTTTATCCGAGTGGCTAAACCACACCCCTTCCTTCAGTGCCCCTCAAACTCAAAACCGCCAACGGCTCAGTCTGTTTTGGTGGGGCAAATGGATGATTCGGAAACTCGTAAAGCGAGCCACGCTCAACCATTTTTTTCGACAAATCTTCAAACCTTTCTTGCGGCACGCTTACAACAATTTCACGAATTTTGCTAAATTCTGGATCGGCACCAACAACATTATTTGCAAAATCTATTCTGCGCGACCGCACCGGCACGTCATTGTCAGTCATAAATTTTACTAACTTATTTGCAGCCGTATCACCCAAATAAACAAAAATTTCACAATTTCCTTTCTGGTCAAAACTTGAGCGATTTACGCTGCCCGGTCTTGGTGACAGAAATTTTTTAAAAACATCAGGTAGCGCCTCACTTTCTTCTGTACTAGAGTTTCCGGGACAATATGGATTTCCTCGCACCTCGGGTAGCGGCCTTGGCAAAGCCGCGTCTGTGCCTTTGGCCAAAAACTCATCGCTTGTCACAATTTCAAATAAATGCCCCGCTTTTTGCCGCAGAGCTTTTTTTACAATAATTAGATTGCCGCCCTTTTCGCCGCCAATTTGATTTCTCACAATTCTGTCAAAGTGACTTTCGCTTGAGCCATCTTTTCGTAAGTGAGTGCCAGCCTTTAACTCATCAACGCGCGGCAAAAGTGCCGTTTCTACAAAACTAGACATCGCAACATCTTGCGCCGGCAACCCAAATTGCGGTTCGGGAATGTAACCTTTTTCGTCTAGCGTGATTAGCATTTCAGTTTTGCCGCCGTAAGGGCTTGAATAAACATATTTTTCTTGCAGCAATCTAAGGTGCTCCTCTCGTCCCATCCTCGCAAATTCGTAAGCCTTCTCACAGGCAAAGGTTGCGCAAAGCACCAGGTGTCCAGATTGCAAAGGCTCTGTGTTATTAAAAAATTTCTCGTCACGCAAAACCAAACCACAATCTTCAAAAGATTTTTTCACCGTAGCGTTAACAATAAGTTGTGAGCACCAACCGTTGGCAATATTATTTTCTGCCGCCTCTAAACCGTTGCGCGCCAAGGGTGGAGAGCCATCAAACAAATGAACTACCGGATCAACCTCACCCGCTTTTTTGTGAATCGTCACCGCCACAAAATGGCTGCCACCAGTGGTGCCAAAAGTTTCAACAACGTAGCTTTTGCTAAAATCTGCATCACCTGCACCTCTCAAATCAGCAACCAGAGCCTCTCTCAAGCCATCATGCACGCCACCTTGTTCTAAAAAAATGTTGGCATGTTTTTGCGAAGAGCCATCTCGCGTTTCAAGATTAATATTTTTTACCACCTGCACTGGATGCGCCGCAGCGTTGTTTTCTTTACCTGCCATGTAGGCCGCAACCAGCGCCGTGCCTTCAGCACCAATGATAAATTCTTCACCATCTTTTTGAGAGCGATGTCCCATCAAGCCGCAATCTTTTAGAGACTTTGAAATTTCTTGGTGGTGTAAGTTGATGAATTCTGCTTTGTTCTCGGCGCTTCTAAAAGCGTCAACCAAGTCGCGAGACAACACCTGCGCAGCTTTGCTGGCAACAAAATAAAGATCTGGTGGAATACGCGCGATTATTTCTGTGAGTTTTTCTGGAGTAAGTGGTGTGAATGATGTCAGGTTTGGCATACAAGTAAGCTCCTTAGTTAAAGTTTTTCTCCAGTTTATTTCTCACGCCCAGCTTTTCTTTTTTTTCTTCAAACAAAAATTTTTCTAAAAAATAACCGCTTAAACGCAGGCCGTCGCGCAGGTCGGTTTCGGCGATTTCGCTGGCGGCATCTGTTAAAAAATTTGGCAATTTTAGTAATTTATTTTGGTAAGGCTTGCCGGCTTCAAGGCTTACGGCTCTTGCTGATTTTGGGGAGACGTAGCTGAGGTTTTCGGTTGATTCAGTGGCGGCGCAGGAAGATAGATCAATGCCGTAGCCTAAGGTTTTTAAAATTTTTAATTCGAGTTTTACGTAGTCGGGTAAAAAGTTTTCTGGCTCGTCTTCATCGACTAGTTTTTGTAAAAAAATTAGCAGCTTTTCAAAAAGTTTTTCGTGGCTTTCGCGCTCTAAAAAACAGTGATCGATTATTGAAAATATTGAGTTGGCGCAGGTTAGTTTGAAGTTATCAAACATTATTTTTGAGCAGTAAGATTTTGCTAAATCAACGGCAGCAAGGTGTCCCAAACTTTCTTCTACGCGGGCGCGAAATTCGAAAGAAATTAAATTACCAATTTGAAAAATTGCCTTGTCTTTGCTTGATTTTACTGACTTCACGAAGGCGCTGTAAATACCGTGCTCGCGCGAAAAAACCTTCACGATTAGTGAATTTTCGCCGTATTTTTTTTGACTGATGATTAGGCCGGTGTCGGTGAATTTCATTTTCTTTTGTTTTGGGTCGTGGACTGGATTGCCGCGCTGCGCTCGCAATGACGCGGTGTAGAGAGGAAATCGCCCACCACACTCCGTCATTGCGAGCGCAGCGCGGCAATCCAGTTGTTAGGATCTTAAGAACTTCAAGGCCTCCACAGAATCAGCAAAAACTTGCTTCTGCGGCAATTGATGGCGGAACCAAGTCAGCTGCCGCTTCGCATAATTTCTGGTTTTCTGCGTTGCCAACTCAACCATTTTTTCTTGCGAAATTCTTTGCTCTAAAAAATCGCGAATCTCTAAAAATCCCAAAGTTTTGGTAATTTGCCAATCATCTTCAACGCCTTGATTAACAAGGCTTTTCACCTCTTCAAACGCACCGCTTTTTAGCATTTTTACAAAACGCGAATTACAATTTTTGTAAAGCTCTTCGCGGTTAGGATTTAAATTAACGTGAACAAAATTCGCCTCTTCAAAAATCTTTTTCATTGGTCTTTCTTGCCACCACGAAATCGATTTTCCTGTCTGTTTTAAAACCTCGTAAGCCCTTGTCATGCGCTGCTTGTCGAAAATTTGATTTTCGCCTAATTCAATTAGTTTTTGTTGAAATTCTGCCGCGCCAATTTCATCAAAAAGTTGCCGCGCGCCAATTCTAATTTCTTCGTCAATTTCAGGAATTTCTGAAATGCCTTCAACTAATTTTGAAATGTACATTCCGCTGCCACCAACAATTACCGGCAATTTATTTTGGCTCCAAAGCTGCTCGACAACTGGCTTCACAAGTTTAAGCCAAATTGCTACCGACGAAGTTTCACTGGGCTTAAAATGCGAATAAAGAAAATGCGGTACTAAATTTTTTTCTGCCTCACTTGCCTGCGAAGACAGAATTGGCAAGCCTTCATAAATTTGCAGCGAGTCGGCGTTAATAATTGCAATGTCCTTTGCATCCGCCAATTTCAAG
The DNA here is from genome assembly GCA_017999675.1 of Rickettsiales bacterium. Classification (GTDB taxonomy): domain Bacteria; phylum Pseudomonadota; class Alphaproteobacteria; order Rickettsiales; family UBA1997; genus UBA2645. Next base: position 134,317 of record JAGNLL010000003.1, on the reverse strand, counting down.
GCCAAATCCGATTTTCCTGAAGCGGTTGGGCCTGAAATTATTACAATTTTTTTATCCATTGATCAGGTAATTTTTTAACTTTTTTAGGTCATCCGGCAGGTCAATTTCAAAAGTCATTTCTTCGTTGCTACGCGGATGCATGAAGCTGATTTTGTAAGAGTGCAGCGCTTGTCTGGGAAAATTTTGAATGAAGTTTTTTGCTTCCGCCGAAAAATTTACCGAGGCAGTTTTTTTACAAGAATTGTAAAGTTGGTCGCCAATTAATGAGTGTTTAATTGATTCAAGATGCACGCGAATTTGGTGCGTGCGACCAGTCTGCAACTTGCATTCTACAAGGCTGGTGTAGCTGTCTAAAAAAGTTTCAACAGTTTCGTAATTGGTAATTGCCATGCGGCCCAAGGTGCGCGAAATTGCCATTTTCAAACGGTTAGCTCGCGAGCGCACAATATTTTTGTTAATCATGCCGCGTGCAGGCGTGATGCAGCCGTAGATGAAGGCGTAGTAGTTTCTTTTAATGTCACGGTCGCGCAATTTTTGGCTGAGCACTTGGTGCGTAAAATCATTTTTGGCAACCAGCATTAAACCAGATGTGTCCTTGTCTAAGCGGTGCACAATGCCTGGGCGAAATTCGCCACTCACCGACGACAAACGATCTTTGTGACTAAAGAGCAAACCGTTAACCAAAGTGTCTTCTTGGTTGCCGGTGCCGGGGTGAACCGTGAGGCCAGCCGGTTTGTTAATCACCAACAAATCGTCATCTTCAAAAATAATTTCGAAGGCAATTTCTTTGGCCAGCAAATGCGACGGCTTTGGATCAATGGTTGAAACAAAGAATTTTTGGCCTAGCTTGGTTTTTTGTGAAGGGGCCTTGCAGGCTTGATTTTTCTCGTCCAAGACCAAATCCATTTCTAGAAGATGTTGAATTTTGGTACGATTAATTTCTGGTTTTACTGCCGCAAATTTAATGGTTAAAAATTTGTCGAGACGAATCCCGTCTTCGTTTTCAGTCACTTCAAATTCGAATTTTTCCATTTTTTTAAATATTTTTTTAAACGAGAAGGCGGGTTTTAACCGCGCCGTTTGTAATTCACACCAACTAATGAGGACGGCACTTGAAATTAAACTCTAACATTACAGAAGCTCTGCAATTCTACCTCGACAATGAGTTGCTTGAGGTAATTTCTGAAAAACCACAAAACCATTTTTTAGAAAAAGATCCGCAAAAAAAAGTTGCTGTAGCCGCAAAACCAGCAACTGCAAATAACTTTGTTAAACCGCAAACTTCAACTAACGAGGCACTGTCAATTTTGGCTAAAAAATCGCAACTACCTGCAGTAATCGAACCCGCTTTTGACGACAAAAAATTTAAGTCGTTAAACGAAATTGTCGCACTTGCCACCAAGGCCGCCGCAGCTGCAAAAACACTGCCAGAGCTGCGCAAAGCGGTAGAAAATTTTGAAGGCTGCAATTTGAAAAAAATGGCAACCAACACGGTTTTTTGTGACGGCAATCCAAATTCAAAAGTAATGGTCATTGGCGAAGCGCCCGGTAATCACGAAGATTTACAAGGAATTCCGTTTTGTGGCGATTCAGGAAAAGTTTTAGACGACATGTTTCGCGCCATTAACATGACGCGCGCAGAAAGCTTTTACGTCACCAACGTGCTGTTCTGGCGCCCACCAGGAAACCGCCGCCCAACTGACGAAGAGCTAGCAATTTGCCGCCCATTTGTTGAGCGCCACATTGAGCTTGTTGGCCCCGAAGTTTTGGTTTTGGTTGGCGCAACTTCAATGACAGCGGTTTTAGGAATCAAAGATCCGGTCACACAAATTCGCGGAAGATTTATGGATTTTTCACCAAAATTTTTGTCGAAAAAAATCAAAACTTTTACAATTTTTCACCCGTCTTACCTAATGCGCCAACCCTCTAAAAAGAAGGTTGCGTGGCAAGATATGTTGGCGTTGGAAGAGTTTCTAAAATAGAAAAAATGTGAATATTCCGCTTAAGCGGAATATTTGAAAATTAAGTGTGTTTTTTGGGTGAAAATGACAATTTTAGATTTTCTAGATTGCTCATTTTGCGAGATGGATTGCCGCGCTACGCTCGCAATGACGGATGAAGGGAAGAAGATCGCCTACCACAATCGCAATGACGGAAGGCTGGATGAAAAACGTAAGTTCGTCCTACTTTCTTCCGTCATTGCGAGCGCAGCGCGGCAATCCATTTACCAACAAAAACAATACTAAAAAAAACACGTCGTACAAAGCCGACGCAACTAAAAATAAATTCAGAATTTACTTAAAAAAAATGACGCAAAAAAAACTTCTACCCGTTGGATTTTACGACCTACTTTTTGACGAGGCTGAAAAAAGTCACGAGAACATTAACCTAGCTCTCGCCTTGTTTTTAAAGGCTGGATACCGCTTGATCAAAACACCTTTGGTTGAATTTGAAGACAACTTTTTAAACAGCGAAACCAAAAATTCCTTCCGCGCCACTGACGTAATTTCGGGACGAAATTTAATTTTTAGAAACGACATCACCCTGCAAATTTCGCGACTTTTGGCAACGCGTTTAAAGCAAGAAAACCTGCCACTAAAACTTTGCTACGTTGGCGACGTGCTTTGCGCTAAAAGCGAAAATCTTTACGCCGACCGTCAACAAACCCAAGTAGGAGTTGAGATCATCGGCTGCGACAAAGAAAAATCTAATTTAGAAATAATCGAAATTTTAATCACCGCGCTTGAAAAACTGAGCATGAAAAATTTGTTAATCGAATTTTCTTTGCCAAATTTTTTCGAAATTTTCTTGGCTGAAATTGGTGTAGAAAAAAGCGACGAATTGTTGGACGCAGTAATGACAAAAAACTTGTCGGCGATAAAATTACTCACCGGCAAAAACTCTGAAATAATCAGCAAAATAGCCACTTCAAACGATGATTTAGAAAAACTAATTCAAGAAATTTCGACTCAAATTAAGGCGCCAAAAATTGTGGCAGAACTTGCTAAGGCGCAAAAAATTTCACAGTTTTTAAAAGAAAAATTCGGCAACATCAAAACCCGCTTCGACCTATTTGGCGACCACAGCGCCTCGTACCACAATGAAATTTATTTTGACGTTTTCTGCGGCGACTTCACCTACCCAATCGCGCGCGGTGGCAGGTACAAAATTGAAAATACCGACGCCGTTGGAGCGACGATTTACATGAATCGCTTGCGCAAAATCTAAGCCTCACGCCCTCCCTCTTGTCACCCCATCATTCGACGGGGTGACAAAAAAATCAGGCTTTAGCCTTGTTGGATACTACAATTTTTCTCAAGCTTTTCTCTGGCGCTATCAAACTTATCTTGCCACTTCGCTTCAGCTTCTTCTCCATTCATTTTTTTAGAAGGCCCGCTTAATTCAGCCAAAATATCTTCTGAAACAAATATGGCTCTAAGCCCAACCAATTTGTCTGCTCTCATTTTGTCTTGTTCTTCGCCCGAATAAATGCCGCACAGCTCGGCGTTTTTTTGAAAATAGGCGGAGAACTTTCTGATATTTCTGTACATTTTCTCGTCTCTTTCTTTGAGAGAATTTGCGTACTCACCAAGACCATCAAATTTTGCCTCTTTGGCTTTGCGAACCACGTCAACTGCGTCTTCTAACGACAATCCAGCTGCCGCAGAATATTTGATAAAAATTGCCTCAATGGCTTCTTTAACTTCTTTGGGATTTTCGTAAACCTCTGTCAAATATCTAAATTTTTGACCACGCTCTTCTTGTTTAGCTTTTGTCGGATTAACAAGCGCCATTGCCACCGGATTTTTTACCTGGGCACTTGGGCACAACTTTATTTTTTCTTTATCCTTCTCTACAAATTTTACAGCCTCAAATTGGGCTTTGTCTTCAAGCCCAACCCAAGAGATTGGCCTTTCTTTTGAAGCAGACTCTAAAGTTTTTTCCAGTGCCTGAGCTTTTTTCTCTGCGCTGCTTAGTTTCTGCTGAAGTGACGGAATTTCTTTCAGCTGCTTTTTAAGATCTTCGGCAACTTGCGTTTGTACCGCCAATTTTTTTTGAGCCTCCGCTAATTCTTCCTCCAGTTGCGACCGATTTGTCGACAAAGTAGAAGCTGCAGAATCATCATCTTTTACTTGCGCTGCTGCTTGCTGCGACTTTTGTAAATCTTCTTTTAAACGCTTTATTTCCTCCCTTAATGTATCTTCTGAAATCAAAACTCCGCATCCTGGCTTCAGTTCCTCAAGTTTTTTTTCTACTTCTGCCTTTTCTTTCTCTGCCGCAGCTTTTGCCTCTTCTGCCGTTTTTAACTTAGCCTGCAATTCATCCACGTTTTTTCCAGCTGCTTTTGCCGCCTCTAACTCCTTATTTATTTTCGCTATTTCCTCCTCGCTAGAGGTCACTTTTTTATTAGCCGCCACCACCGAATCTTCAGCTTTTTTCGCGCGCGCTTCGGCAGCTTTTAACGATGCTGCCAATTCTGCATTTTTTGCAGCCTGCGCAAGCAACTCTCGTTTTAACCTTGCATTTTCCGACTCTTCGGCAGCTTTTTTTTCTCTAGCCAATGCAGCCGCGCTCTGAGATGCCAAATTCTTCTCTACTTGCTTTACCGCTTTAATTTCTTCCCCATCTAAGGTCAAAAAATTTGGCACGTTTAAAAGCAAAGACGGGTCAGCTTTGTAATTATCTAAAAGCCCCGACAAGCTTTCGACCATTTCTGCGCGAAAATCTTTTTCAAATTGAACTCCAAGCCCCTGCAACTGAACTAGCGCCTCTTGATGCGACTCGATCTGCTTTGTTAATTTCCCTTCATTAACCGAGAAATCTTCATTCAATATTTCTTTAAGAAATAAGTAATTTCTTAAATCTCTAGTTAGCGCCAAGGCTTTCGGATCTAGCTCGCCTTCTATTGGGCTTATTACGAATTTTTCCTTTTCAAATTTGGCGAAATATCTGCCTGAAATTAGGTTTTTGTATTCTTGCGATTCTGGGCCTGTTGGAAATGCAGGAATTTCTGCGTCTGACCCTAACTTTAAATCACCACGCAACTTCAGCTTAAACTTCTCTGAAAGCTCTTTTAGATCCTTTTCGTTAGTTTGTTTTTCAGAAACTTCTAAAAGTTCTTCTGTCGACCTAGCAACTGCTGATGTAGCATAAACAGTTGTTGGCGCGTCCAGCCCTGGATTAGTTTGCCTACTTCTGCTTCTCATCTGCTTTAAACGATCAGCGTTTGCCTGCTCTTTCTTGGTTAAAATAATTTCTTGTGAATCGCCAAGATAGAACCCTTCTTCGCCTTCTGTTCCTAAAGTTTTTTTCAAAACACTAACTGCACCGTAGTCGCCACCAACAATAAATTCTGGATCGCCGGCGTAGATTGTGGCGATTTTTTTCTCTGATTTACCAGCGAGTGCTGCAGAAAATACCGTAAAGTCTTTTAGGCTTTTAAATTCACCCTCAGCAACCTCATTTCCTTGCAGCCAATATTTTTGAAACGAAAAACTTCCACTCTCTTTTTCACAAACCAAGCAGGCATGTTTGTCGTCTTTGACAAAATTAATTACAGCAACATCAACCACAGAAGAATCTGCAAATGCTTGAAGTTTTGCAGATTCCGCTTCTTCAAAACTCAGGCCCGGAATAAGATATTGGGTTATTTTTGACCGCTGCGGTTTGTCGCCAGTTTTCCAAGGCAATGTTTGCCAACTTGTAAGATCAAAACCTTCTGCTTTTGTAAATGCAGCATCTTTCAGCCTTTCTTTTACAGCCCCTCTTCTTTCAAGAATGTTTTCGCGGTTTCTTTTAGACCCAGCAATTTTTAAATCTTGCTCACCACTTCCAGCAAGTTTTTTTAACTCTTGGCGAACCTCATTTGCCTTTTGCAATAGCGGGTTTTGACTTGCACCAAAACGCATCACCTTGGCACCCGCATCAACTAATGATTTTAATTTTTGGGAGATGTCGTCGATGAAAAAATCTTCGTCGATTAGGTAGATTTTGCCTGAAGAATCTTTCTCAACCACATCCAAAACATGCTTATTGGCTAAATTGACCTGAACTATTTCTTTAAAATTTTTAGCCAGTTGTTTGAGATTTTCTGCAGCATCAGATTCACGTAACTTTGCAGCCTCAATTTCAGCCTCATATTTCTTAATCAACTCAGCGATAAAAGTTTTGCCTTGCCCCGTGTCAAGCATAGCCAACGGCTTGCGGCGCTTTCTTTGTGAAGCGAGTGGAGGATTAGCAATCTCCAAAAGCATCTCTTCAAAATCTTTGATAATTTGAAACTGATCTGCCGAAAGAAAGGTGGAGCTTATTGCGCCCGTTTCCGGGTCTTTCTGCGTTAAAATTTTTGTCTTAAAATCTTCTTCACTAAAAAATTTCGACTCAAACCTTTCTAGCGAAGGATGCTTCTGGGCGTAGTTTAGGCGACCTTTGTTTTCAATTTGAATTCGATCAATTTCTAAAAGGTAAGAAAGTTTTTGTACGATTTCTTTTTGGCTTGCTTCAGAGAGTTTTGGAATTTTATCGGTGAACTCTTCAACGCCGCACATGAAAAGAAATTCATCAATCTTTGACCCAACTTCATCACTTATGGGCGCACTACCAGATCTCGTTTTTGAGACGGGGGCAAGTTCAGTAGGTCGTTCTCGCTGATCTATCGCAATTCTTAGGTTTTCTAAAGCCATATTGGAACCTTCGCTTCTAGATTCCCCTGGGGTGTCTAAAAATTTACGCACCCTCTCTGACGCATCATAACGAGTTCCTGTTTTAGGAGTTGCCGCAGATCCTTTTTTTACTAATGTCCTTATCTCACTCCTTGCATCCGGTCCAACAATTGGAATACTCGGAAAATCTGGGGCCTTGTTGATTTGAAATTTGAATAATTCTTGTAGTGAATCTTGCAAAACCTCTTTTGTTTGAGAGGTAAGAACTATATTGGCATTACTCATTTCTGCTAAAAATTCTCGCCACAGTTTTGCAAATTTTTGTAGCTCGGCTTGTGATAAATCTTGGTTTTTGCCTCTTTTTACACAATCTCCGATTGTTGCGCCATAAGCATCTGACTCTTTGAATCCCTTTTTTAAGAATTCCGCAAGGGTAACGTCTTGAGCTCTTTTTGCCGAACTTGTGTATTGATACTTAACCCGAACCCCTTCTTTAATCACCTCAACCACTTCAATTTGCGAACGTCTTACAAAATTTTGTAACAACGCTTCAAACCCCGAAACCTTTCCTGTTGTAAATTGACTATTTGAGTCAACTTCATTTGCTCGAGTTCCTGAAATCGACCTATCTTCATCTTCAATTTCGTAGGCTTTAGCGTATTTATTTAATTCTATTTTGATTTCTAGCTCTGCCGATTTCTGCTCAGGAATTGCTGGCAAGGGCGTTCTAGCGGGCGTACCTTTTATTATTGGTGCCGATCTTGATGGGGTTAGATCAACTCTCCCAGGAGTATGCAGACTTGAAGCCGATTGCGCCGGATTTAGAGTGCGAACATCTTTCTTTTTACTTGAACCATTAGGCATTCTTCAAACCTCGATTATCTGTTCCTTTTAATAAAACCCCTACAACCATTTCTTCCTCTTAAACAACCAAATCGTCACCACCGACGCAACCGCCATCAGAGCTAGTGCCATTGGGTATCCAAGCGACCATTCTAACTCGGGCATTTTGGCAAAGTTCATTCCGTAAATACTCGCGATCAAAGTTGGCGGCATAAAAATTAGTGACGCTACGGCGAAGATTTTAATCACCTTGTTTTGCTCAATATTAATCAAACCCAAAAAGCTGTTTTGTAGATATTCTAGGCGCGTGAAATTGAAATTGGCGTGCTCGATTAGCGAGTTAATGTCTTTAATAATGATGCGCAGTCTGTTGTAGTTTTCGACCATTAGGTCTTCGTTTCGATGTAGCAAAGAAATCACGCGCTGCTTGTCAAACAAGGCTTCGCGCAGGCTCATTGTTAACTCTTGGCATTCGTTAATTTTCAAAATCATCTTCTCGTCGAGATTTTGATTGTAGTTAATTTTTCTGCTAATTTCGGCGGTGTATTTTGAAACCGACTCAATCAAATCGGCGTCAAAATCAACCCGCGCTTCAAGAATGGCGATGAAAATTTTTGTTGGGTTGGCAAAAATCGCCGGAAATTGTTTTATTTTTTTGATGGTCTCAACAATCACTTTGCTTTCAGAATAGCGCAGGCTGAACAGCATTTTGTCGGTGACGATAAACGACACTTCGCTTTCCTCCAACCTTCCGCCTTGTGGCGCCAAACTGATGAAGGTTGAGTTGATTTTAATGATTCCAGAATTTTCTAAGTAGCGCGAGCTGGCCTCAATTTCTTCTTGTTGTTGGCGAGTTGGAAAAGTGATTTTGTAAAATTCTTCAACCTCTTTTATTTCGGCGATTGTTGGATTTTGTAGGTCAATCCACACGGCGTTGCCGAGAGTCTCTGCATCTTTTAGGGAGAAAACTTTTTCCTGAGAATACTCTGGAAGCTGGAAAATTCTGATCATGGTTTTTTCCTTTTTTTAATTTTTATCACGCTTTGATCGCGGAATTTTTTTTTAAAAACTCGTGCCAAAACTAAACCTAAAGTTTTGCGTTTGATCGTAAAGTTCGCGCTTCACAACTTTGGCAAAATCTAAGCGAATTGGGCCCATTGGTGAGGCCCACGCGATACTGAGACCGTAAGACGAACGAAGTGAGCCCGAATCTGCAACTTCGGTGTTTTGTTTGCTAATTTGGTCAACGCCTTTGACGGTTCCGTTGTCACTGAAGAGAATACCATTAATGCCAAGTTCTTTTGGCAGCCCCAGCGGAAAGCGCAACTCTGCTGTGCCTACGTAGTAAATTTTACCACCAATGGCACTTCCACCTTTGGCGCTACCGTTAGTGACGGCGCGGGGTCCGATGCCCGCAAAATTGAAGCCGCGAAAATTATTGCCACCCAAAAAGAAACCGTAGTTGCTGCGCACGCCTTCGCCACCCGTGCTTTTAATGGTGCCGCCACGAGCTAAAAATTTTAGCGTGAAGTCGTCGTTAATTACCGGAATGTAATAGCCCGAAGAGCCTTCGTGCTTAATGGTGTTAATGTCGCCGCCAAGCCCTGATAATTCTTGGCTAAGCGAAATGTAGTAGCCTTGTCTTGGGTTCATACGGTTATCTCTTTTGTCGTAAGTTAGGCTGTGGCCAATTGCTGAATTTAAAAAATCGCCTTCCAAATTTTTAATACCAACCGAGGCGCTTTCGTCAATATTGGTGATCGATTGCTGACTTAAAGAGTAATGTATGCGGTGCGACAAAAACTCGGTTAATAAATAGTCGCCACGCACGGTAATTCCCGAAGAATTTTGGTCGTAAATTAGCGTGTTTCGCTTGTTCATTTGATATTGAAAAATGTCAAAACCCACATCGATTTCGCGGTCCATGAAGTATGGCTTAGTGTAGTTGATTTCGCCGCTAAAATTGGCGAAGGATTTTTGCACATTAATACCAACTTCTTGTCCCGTGCCAAATAGGTTGCGCTCTTTGATACCGGCATTTGCGGTCACTCTGTTTACGGTAGAATAGCCAATGCCTAAGTTGAGCTCACCGGTCTTTTTTTCTTTAACGCTAATTTCTAAATCGATCTTGTCGCCTTCGCCAATGCGCTTGGTGTTGAATTCAACTTTTTCAAAAAATCCCAAATTTTCTAAACGCTGTTTTGAGCGATTTATTTTGTTAATGTTGTAGGCGTCGCCCTCGCGAAATCTAAGCTCGCGGCGAATCACTTCGTCAAGCGTGCGCGTGTTGCCGCTAATGACAATTTGCTCAATGTATATACGCGGTGTTTCGCTGATTACAAAATCGATGTCGATAATTTTTTGGTCGCGATTGCGCTTTAAAACCGGCTCAATTTGCGCGAAAGCGTAAGATTTTTCTGACATCACTTCGGTCATTTTATCGACGGTTTTTTCGATTAGCTCTGAGTTGTAAACTTTGCCATTTTTGATCAAAATTTCTTTGTGCAAAATTTTCTCGTCAAACTTGTCGATATGGTTGACAATATTGACTTCGCCCACGTTGTACTTGATGCCTTCTTCTAACAAAAACGAGATAAAAAATTTGTCTTTTGTTGGCGCAATTTGCGCGATTGACGAAATTGCCGCAAAGTCGGCATAGCCTTTTGAGCCGTAAAAGCGGCGTAGTTTTTCTTTGTCAAATTCAATGCGGTCGGCGTCGTAGGTGTCGGCAGAGGATAAAAATTTCCACCATTTGGTTTGTCTGGTTGAAATTTCTTCGATTAAATCGGCGTCAGAAAAGGCGTTGTTTCCCACAAAATAAAGGTCGCCAATTTTGGCTTTTGGCCCTTCAAAAATATCAAAAATTAGCTCGATGCGGTTTTGATCTTTTTGAATAATTTTTGGTTCAATTTTGGTTAAAAAGCGGCCACTTTTAAGGTAGATCTCGCCAATGCGCTTAAGGTCTGCCTGCAATTTTGCTTTAGTAAAAATTGCGCGTTTTTTTAGTGACACTTCGCTTTGCAATGCGTCGTCTTCCATCTTTTTATTTCCGACAAATTTTACTTCAGAAACAATCGGGTTTTCTTTGACTTCAACCAAAACTTTTTTGCCTTGGTAAGAAATTTTTGATTCTAGAAATAAGTCAGATTCGTAAAGTTTTTTTAGTGAATTTTGCAGCGCTTTTGGTGATTTTTTTGTTAAGCCATCAACATCTAAATAAGAAATAATCGTATCGGCATCAACCCGCTCATTTCCTTGCACCACAACGTTATTTTCTTTAGCAAAAGCGTTAAACGCACAGCAAAAAAACGCCAAAAAAGCGGCCACGACCAAAGCTGTTTTTGCGCTGTTTTTTTGCATTAATTTTTGAGAGAGAAAATTGTGGGAAGGTTTGTGGCCGCAAGCTATTTCGCGGTGTTTTTGAATTCAACTTTTAATGCCCCAGCACCACACTTTATAGGTCCCCGAGCAAAGCGAAGCGCCGAAAGAGGGGCCCGAAGCGAGTACTTTCTTCGGGCCCCTCTTTCGACGCTTCGCTTTGCTCGGGGACCTATCACATAAAATAACCAAACAATTTGACTTCTAAAAAAAAATTCCAAACATGCGCGCCGCTTCTACAGCGACTTATCCGTTCAGGTCAGATTAATAACAAATTCAAACGGTTATGTTGCGATTTTTATCTCTCGTCACCTCGCTATCTCTTATCTCATCTACAGTTTTTGCCTTCTCGCTTGAGGCGCAAAAAAGAAATCACCTTCAAGTTGTTGGCTCTTCAACTGTTTATCCGTTTACCGCGGTAATTGCCGAAACTTTTGGTCGCGACACAAAATTTAAAACTCCAATCATTGAATCAACCGGCACTGGCGGCGGCTTTAAGCTGTTTTGCTCGGGTGTTGGTTTTAACTATCCTGATTTTTCCAACGCTTCGCGAAAAATTGAAGTAAGCGAGTTAAAAAAATGCGCCGAAAATGGCGTTAAAGAAGTTGTCGAAATTAAAATTGGCTACGATGGCATCGTACTTGCCAACTCGGTTGCGGGCAAAAAATATTCTCTCACCAAAAAACAAGTTTTCTTGGCTTTGGCTGAAAAAGTGCCGGCAAAAAATGGGGCGGAATTAGTTGCCAATCCTTACCAAAAATGGAGCGACATCGACGCTTCTCTGCCAAAAATTAACATTGCCATTTACGGCCCACCAACAACTTCGGGAACACGCGACGCCTTTGTTGAGCTAGTAATGGAAGATGCCTGCAAAGATTTGCCTGAATTTATCGCCGCTTTTCCTGACGCAAAAATTCGCAAGAAAAAATGCCACATGATTCGTAGCGACGAAAAATTTATCGAAGCCGGCGAAAACGATAATTTGATTGTGCAAAAATTAAAAAATGACCCCGATGCTTTGGGCATTTTTGGCTTTTCTTTTTTAGAAGAAAATCACCACACAATTCAGCCAGCAATAATTAACAATGTGGCGCCAAGCTTTGATAATATTGTTTCGGGCAGCTACTCAGTTTCTCGCCCGCTTTTCATTTATTTCAAAAAAGAGCACCTAAATTTAATTGACGGAATGGCAGAATTTATCCAAGAAATTATCAGCAAAAACACCATCGGCAACGATGGATATTTGCTGCAAAAAGGTCTCATCCCGCTCACTGATTTAGAACTTAAAAAAGTGAGAGATGAGGTGGCAAAGAGTCTTAATTAGATTTTTTGTTAGTGTTTAGAAGTCTTTGCTTGGCGGATTACGCGCTAAAGCGAGTCCGCTTTGTGATAGGCCTCTCGTCTTTAACCATTAAAATCGCAACTAACCATGATTTTCATTCCGCTTATTGTGTTAGTTACGTTATCAATGGTTGTCTAATTGACCTAGAGATACGTAATCTTTTCTTCAAAACCAGATGAGAAAGTTTATCCAAGCGATATCCTTCTTTTCACAATCGCCCGTCACGGCAAAAACCGTGGCGGGCTTTTTTTCTGCTTCAGAATTAAGAACCAATGAATTAACAATCGGCCCTCGCGTTTTTAATTTTTAAAATTTCCCCCCAATTCATGGAAGAAAAATTCATCAAAGTCGTTGGTGCTAAAGAGCATAATTTAAAAAATGTCAGCATCGAAATTCCCAAAAACCAACTTGTGGTCGTCACGGGTTTAAGTGGTTCGGGCAAGTCTTCTTTGGTGTTCGACACCATTTACGCCGAAGGGCAGCGCCGCTTCATTGAAAGCCTTTCTTCTTACGCCCGCCAATTTTTAGACATGCAAGATAAGCCCGATGTTGAGTCAATCACCGGCCTTTCTCCTTCCATTGCAATCGACCAAAAAACTACTTCTCGCAATCCGCGCTCAACTGTTGGAACCGTGACGGAAATTTACGATCACTACCGCCTTTTATTTGCCCGCATTGGCGTGCCTTATTCACCAGAAACCGGCAAGCCAATTGAAAGCCAGTCTGCTTCGGTGATGGTTGATAAAATTTTGGATCTACCAAAAAAATCGCGCATTTATTTGTTAGCACCAATCGTTCGCGGACAAAAAGGCGAATATCGCAAAGAGATGATGAACGCCCGCAAACAAGGCTTTCAACGCATTAAAGTTGACGGAAAAGTTCACGACTTAAACGAAATTTTACCCTCTCTCGACAAAAACAAAAAACACGACATCGAAATTATTGTTGATCGCGTGGTAATCACCGAAGATCTTGGCAACAGGCTTGCCGACTCGGTTGAAACCGCTTTAAAACTTTCTGAAGGTTTGCTTCACGTTGAAATTGTAAGCCTTCCTGAAGGCGCAAAATGCACTCACAAAACTGGCGACATGTTGGTATTTAGCGAAAAATTTTCTTGCCCAGTTTCTGGCTTTACAATTTCTGAAATCGAGCCGCGCCTTTTCTCTTTTAACTCTCCATTTGGCGCCTGCAAACATTGCGACGGGCTTGGCACCGAACTTTATTTTAGCGAAGATTTAGTTGTTGAAGACGAAAATTTAAGCCTGCGTAACGGCGCAATCGTAGTGTGGCAAGGCGTGCAAGAACGCTTCTACCAGCAGGTTTTGCAAGCAATGGCACTTCACTACGATTTTAGCTTAGACACACCTTTCAAACAACTTTCTGACGAAGTTAAAAAAATAATTTTCTACGGCACTAACGGCGAAGAAGTTGAAATTAAAATTGAAGACGGACTCAAAGCCATCAAGGTTAAAAAGACTTTCGAAGGCGTGATGAATTCTTTGAAAAAAAGATATTTAGAAAGCGAAAGCGAGTCGATGCGCGACGATTTGTCAAAATTTCAAACACTAAAAACTTGCGAATCTTGCCACGGCCATCGCCTGAACGAAGAGGCTTTGTCGGTAAAAATTGACGGGCTGCATGTTGGCGAAGTTAGCAAAATGTCGGTAGAAAAATCTGTCGAATGGTTTGACGCCTTGCCGAAAAAACTAACTTCAATGCAGCAACAAATTTCTGAGCGCTTGCTTAAAGAAATCACGCGCCGCTTAGGCTTTTTGCGTAATGTTGGTTTAGAATATTTAACCATTAATCGCCAAGCCGGCACTTTGTCGGGCGGCGAAGCGCAAAGAATTCGCCTTGCTTCACAAATTGGCTCAGGCCTTTCTGGCGTGATGTATGTACTCGACGAGCCCTCTATTGGTCTGCATCAATCAGATAACGACAAACTTATTACCACGCTAAAAAATCTGCGCGATTTAGGAAATTCAGTGATCGTTGTTGAGCATGACGAAGAGATGATGCGTGAGGCGCAATATTTGATCGACGTTGGTCCGGGCGCCGGAATTCACGGCGGTGAAATTATTTCTGCGGGACTTCCAAAAGACGTAATCAACGATCCAAACAGCATCACGGGCCAATATTTAAGCGGCAAAAAGCAAATCGAAATTCCAAAAAAACGCCGCAAAATTGATCCCAAAAAAATGATCACCCTGAAAGGTGCCACGATCAACAACTTGAAAAATGTCACGCTGAATTTGCCTTTGAAAATTTTTGCTGCGGTGTCTGGCATCTCTGGTGGCGGCAAGTCGAGCCTTATTATCAAAACGCTTTATCCGGCTTTAAATAAACTTTTAAACAAATCAAAAGTTGTTCCGGGGCCTTTTGAAGCGCTAATGGGCACGCATTTCATTGATAAAATTATTGAAATTGATCAATCGCCCATCGGCCGTACGCCTCGCTCTAACCCTTGTACCTACGTTGGCGCTTTCACTTTTATTCGTGAATTTTTTACCAACTTGCCCGAGTCAAAATCGCGCGGCTACAAAGTTGGCAGATTTTCATTTAACGTAAAAGGTGGACGCTGCGAAACTTGCCAAGGCGACGGTTTAATCAAAATCGAAATGCACTTTTTACCCGACGTTTACGTGCGTTGCGACACTTGCCACGGCAAGCGCTACAACCGCGAAACTTTGGAAGTGAAATACAAAGGCAAATCGATTTCTGATATTTTAGAAATGACTGCTGACGATGCCGCTGAGTTCTTTTCGACAATGCCGCACATTTACGAAAAATTTAAATCTTTGTGCGACGTTGGTTTGGGCTACATGCGCATTGGACAAAGCGCCACAACGCTTTCTGGTGGTGAAGCTCAGCGTATTAAATTGGCAAAAGAATTAAGCAGAAAAGCTACGGGCGATACATTGTATATACTTGACGAACCAACCACAGGTTTGCACTTTGAAGATATTAACAAGCTTCTGAAAGTTCTGCACACCTTGGTTGACGCCGGTAATTCAATTTTAGTGATTGAACACAATTTGGATGTTTTAAAAACCGCCGATCACATTATCGACATTGGTCCATGCGGAGGAGAAAAAGGCGGCTACATCGTTGCCGAAGGCACTCCGGAAGAAGTGGCGAAAAATAAAAAATCGGTGACGGGAAAATATTTAGCCAAGATTTTGAAGTAACTCCAACAAAGCACCTACCTACTGCAGGACTGGGTTACAAACCCAGTCCTGCATAGGGTCATTAACTCCCGCGGAACCAAACCGTCGGTTGAGCGGAGTCGAAACCATCGGAAGGTTCTTTCCGCAGAGTTGGCAAAAATGATCTTGTTAATTTCTTAAGCAGGAACCTTCCGATGGTTTCGACTCCGCTCAACCGACGGTTTGGGTAGGGACTTTGTTTTTATTTAATAATTCTTTTCATGCTCAGCAAATCTCTCAAAGAATCGCTCTTCGCCTGCTCAGTTCTCGTTCAAAAACGCATGAGCGACTTACTACCTCACGATTTTACCGATTCTAAGTTAGTTGAAGCAATGCGCTACAGCACGCTTTCTGACGGCAAAAGAATTCGCCCATTTTTGGTGATTGCTTCAGCACAAATTTTTGGTGTTTCACCAATCGAATCTTTGAACGCCGCAACGGCGATGGAATTTATTCACGTTTACTCTTTGATTCACGACGACCTGCCAGCAATGGATAATGACGACATGCGTCGCGGCATTTTAACCTGTCACAAACAATTCACCGAGGCCACGGCAATTCTAGCGGGCGACTCTTTACTAACTTACGCCTTCGAAATTTTAGCCACTCCCGAAACCGCCAAAGAAGCCTCAACCCGCTGCGAATTAATTAAAGTTGTGGCACAATCTGCCGGCTTTAAAGGCATGGCTGGCGGGCAAATGATCGATTTAGAAAATGCCAATCGCAAAATTAGCAAAGAAGAATTGGCAAAATTACACCGCCTAAAAACCGGCGAACTTTTTATGGCTTCCGCCGAAATTGGCGCAATTCTGGGCCACGCCGGAATCAACCAACGTCACGCTCTGCGCTATTTTGCTCACGACCTAGGATTAGCCTTTCAAATTAAAGACGACATTCTCGACCATGTTGGAGTTGATATTGGCAAGGTTGGAATCGATGAAGCCATCCACAAAAAACCCCAAGAAAATGCCAGCATCGTTGATGTAATTGGCATGGAGCAAGCCACAAAACAGCTAGAACTTTTGCGTGAGCAAGCACTAGGTCACCTAAAAATCTTTGGCGACAAAGCCGCTCTGCTAGCTGATTTAGTGGATTTTGTGATCATGAGAGAAAAGTAAGAGCTCGCTAGATGTTTAGAGGCAAGTCGAAATCTTAAAAAAATTTGAAACAAAAAAAACCGGACCAACCTTTTGGTTGATCCGGTTTTTTAAACTTAGTTAAAAAGTTAATTACTTTTTAGCAGGAGCTTCAACTTTAGCAGCAGCTACTGGAGCAGCAGCTTTAACTTCAGCTTTAGCAGCAGCTGGAGCTTTAACTTCAGCAGCAACTGGAGCAGCAGCTTCAGCTTTAACTTCAGCTTTTTTAGCTTTAGCTTTTTTAGCTTTTTTTACTGGAGCTTTAACTTCAGCAGCAACTGGAGCAGCAGCATCAGTTTTAACTTCAGCTTTAGAAGCTACAGGAGCAGCAGCTTTAACTTCAGCTTTAGCAGCAGGAGCAGCTACTGGAGCAGCAGCTTTAACTGATTGAGCTTGAGCAGCAGTAGCGAAAAGAGAAACTGCAGCGATGATAAGAGATAGTTTTTTCATTTTTTTGAACCAAATGGTTTTGATGGATCTGGCCATTTCTGACCAGTTTCTTTCGGGTGACTGCAAATCTTTTATTTCGCCCTTTTAAAAGGCTAATAATCAACTTTAGCAGCTGAAAGGCGGCGGCAAAATATGAACGAATTCTTACTTGTCAAATTAAAAATGGATGACCTTTCCGTAAGCGTCTAGCACGGCTTCGTGCATCATTTCTGACATTGTCGGATGAGCAAAAATTGTGTGCATTAAATCTTCTTCGGTGAGCTCAGCTTGTTTAGCAATGACATATCCTTGAATCATTTCAGTCACTTCGGCGCCGATCAAATGCGCGCCTAAAAGTTCGCCGGTTTTTTCGTCAAAAATAACTTTAATCAAACCTTCAGTTTCGCCCGCAGCAATAGCTTTGCCGTTGGCCATGTAAGGAAATCTGCCAACTTTAATTTTTTTGCCAGCAGCGATTGCTTTTTTCTCGGTCAAACCAACTGAAGCGATTTGCGGCATTGAGTAAGTACAGCCCGGAATGTTTTCAACTTTGATTGGATGCACTTTTTTCGCGTCAAATTTGTTCAATTTGCTGGCAATTTTTTCTGCCGCGATTGTGCCTTCGTGTGAAGCTTTGTGAGCCAACCAAGGCGCTCCAACAACGTCGCCAATGGCAAAAATATTTGGTTCAGAAGTTTCCAAATATCCGTTAGCGATGATGCGACCTTTGTCGAGTTTTACTTTGGTTTTTTCGAGTCCCAAATTTTCAACATTGGCGACAATTCCCACAGCCATTATCACTTTTTCAGCTGTTAGCTCTTCAACTTTTCCAGCAACTTCAACCGTTGCAGTCACAGAGCCTTTGCCTTTTTTCAAAGATTTTAGCGCTGCAGACGTGACAATTTTAATGCCTTGTTTTTCAAAAGACTTACGCGCCAATTTTGAAATTTCTTCATCTTCAACCGGCAAAATATTTTCAGCCATTTCGATGATTGTCACTTCTGAGCCCATGTTTTTGTAGAATGAAGCGAACTCCACACCAATCGCACCAGATCCAACAACCAACAAAGATTTTGGTAAAGCCTTTGGTGTCATGGCTTCGCGGTAGGTCCAAATATTTTCAACATCAGGTTCCATACCTGGAATCACACGTGCTCTAGCGCCGGTAGCAACGATGAAATAAGTAGCTTCAACTTGCGCCACAACTTTGCCGTCTTTTTCAACTGAGATTTTTTTAGCATCTAAAAATTTTGCGAAGCCGTCAATCACTTCAATTTTATTTTTTTTCATCAAGCCAGCAATGCCGCCGCTGAGCTTTTTTGATACGCCGCGCGAGCGTTCAATAATTTTTGCAAAATCAAATTTCACTTCTTTAGCGCTGAACCCGAACTGATCCAAATTGTGCAAAAGATGGTGAACTTCAGCCGACTTCAAAAGCGCCTTAGTTGGAATGCAGCCCCAGTTTAAGCAGATGCCTCCCAAGTGATTGGCTTCAACGATTCCAACTTTTAAACCCAATTGCGCCGCGCGAATTGCCGCAACGTAACCACCTGGACCCGCGCCAATAACGCAAAGGTCAAACTTTTTTGCTGAATCTGTCATGTTTTTGTAGAAAAAATTTTAAAGGAAGGAAGAGTCTCTGGACCCTAAATTTGCCTCCCCAAAACATCAATATTTTATCTCATGAGCGCCGAAATTGAAAATTTGATCAGCCAGATCGCGACCTCTCTGGCATTGATTAAGAGGTGTCTTTGAACCAGAAATTCTGCAAGAAAAACTAGTTGATCTAAACCAGCAGTCGCAAGACCCAGAATTGTGGAATAACCAAGTTTCCGCCCAAAAAATTCTCAAAGAAAAATCTGATTTAGAAAGAAACCTCAACGCCTTTTTAGCGATTGAAAATGGCTTAAAAGACAATCGCGAATATTTCGATTTAGCCAAGCTAGAAGGCGATGCGCAGCTTATTTCAGACATTGAAAAAACCCTACGAGTTTTGAAAAAAACCGCCGACACTTTTGAAGTTGAATGCCTATTTTCTGGCGAAGTTGACAGCAACAACTGTTTCCTCGACATCAACGCGGGTGCGGGTGGAACCGACTCTTGCGATTTTGGCTCAATGCTTCTTCGCATGTACGAACGCTTCGCCACATCGAAAAAATTTAAGGTTGAAATAATCAATTTGCTTGAGGGCGACGAGGCGGGAATTCGCTCGGCAACTCTAAAAATTTCGGGCCACTTCGCCTACGGTTGGATGAAGATGGAATCAGGCGTGCACAGGCTGGTTCGCATTTCGCCATTTAACGCCAACGACAAACGCCAAACCAGTTTTACCTCAGTTTGGGTTTACCCCGAAATTGACGACACCATTGAAATTGATTTGCAGGAAAAAGATTTGCGCATTGACGTTTTTCGCTCAAGCGGCCCCGGCGGGCAATCTGTAAACACCACCGATTCGGCAGTTAGAATGACTCACCTGCCAACCAACATTGTCGTGCAATGCCAAAACGACCGCTCGCAAATCAGAAATCGCGCCGAATGCATGAAGATGCTAAAATCGCGCCTCTTCGACCTTGAAATGAAAAAACAAAAAGAAGTTTTGGCCAAAAGCGAAAGCGAAAAAACCGACAATAGCTGGGGCCACCAAATTCGCTCTTACGTGCTGCATCCCTACCAAATGGTGAAAGATTTGCGCACTGATTACGAAACAGGAAACATCCAAGCCGTTTTAGATGGAGAGCTCGAAGGCTTCATTAAAGCGGCTTTAACGGAGACTACTCTTCCAAAATAAATTTCGTTGCGAATGCGCGACTTCACGTCGCGCGCAGCAACTCAACCTCTAGCTAAATTTTGCTAGCAAAATTTAATTTTTTTATGCGCTGCCCATTTTGTGCAAATATTGAAACTCAAGTTAAAGACAGCCGCATTTCAGACGACGGCGAGTCAGTAAAACGCCGCCGCTACTGCACTGCTTGCGACTCACGTTTTACAACCTTTGAACGCGTGCAACTGCGTGAGATTTTGGTGATTAAAAAAAATGGTGAGAAGAAAATTTTTGATCCAGAAAAGTTGAAAAAATCGGTGGAAATGGCGGTGAGAAAAAGACCGGTGGCTGAGCTGCAAGTTGAGAAATTGGTGAACAATATTGTGCGTCAGCTGGAGATGGAAAATGAAACGGAGATTGCTTCGTCGAAGATTGGCGAGCTGGTGATGACGGCGCTGGAGAAGCTAGACAAGGTGGCGTTTGTAAGGTTTGCCTCAGTGTACAAAAACTTTGAGAAGGCGGATGATTTTCAGAAATTTATTAAGCAGGTGGTGAAGCAGTAGGGGCAATATTTAGATCGATTTTCGAGAATAACCACCCCAACCCCTCCTTTTGAAGGAGGGGTTGGGGTGGTTATTCGCACACTCGATCTACGTTAAAAAACCAAAACCTCCCGCGCCTCCTCCCCAGCACCCACAACAGCCCTAATCTCAATCTCCAAATAATTTCTCTTCAAAAAATCCGCCGCAATCTCCGGCCACTCAATCAAACAAATTCCACTTTTCAAAGCATCAAAAAACCCAATATTCTCAAGCTCTTCCTCACTTTTTAGCCGGTACAAATCAAAGTGAAAAACTTCACCTTTTTTAGTCTCGTAAGAATAAACCAAATTGAAAGTCGGGCTCAAAACCTCGACCGGCTTTTCGCTCAAGGCATTAACAAAATGTTTAGCGAAAAAACTTTTGCCCGCGCCCAAAGTTCCCTTCAAGCCAATCACGCTTCCCGCTTGCGCTGAGATCGCTATTTCAGCAGCCAAAGCCGCCATTTCTTCTTTTGAATTTACGAGAATTTTTTTCATGAAAAATCAAAAACAGTTTCGATTGGCACGTGATCTGAAGGCTGAGTTTCAGAGCGAAAATCTTTGTAAATTTTCATCGATTTAATTTGGTTTTTCAAATTTGGCGTTGCCCAAATGTGGTCGAGTCTGCGGCCTTTGTTAGCACCAAGCGGGTCTTTGGCGCGGTAGCTCCACCAGCTGTAAAGTTTTTGCGACTCGTCAACGAAGTGGCGGTGGGTGTCAATCCAGTTTAGTGTTTGTTGCAGACGCGTCATTTTTTCCACTTCGATTGGCGTGTGCGACACAATTTTTAGTAGCTGCTTGTGCGACCAAACGTCGTGCTCTAATGGCGCAATATTCATGTCACCAAGAATAATGATTTTTTTGTCTTTTTGCGGCGCAAAATAATCACTCATCCAATCAACAAATTTCAGCTTGTGGTCAAATTTGTCATTCAAGCTCACGTCAGGAATATCGCCGCCCGCCGGCACGTAAAAATTGTGCAAAAAAACTTCACCAACTTTGGTTTGAAGGGCGGCTGAAATGTGGCGTTTGTGGCCGTAGCTTAGCACGTCGATTTTTTCAATTTTTGTCAGCGGAAATTTCGACAAAATCGCCACACCGTTGTAAGATTTTTCACCGAAAAATTCGACGAATTCGAAGCCTAAAGATTTTACTTCAAGCAGCGGAAAATCTGCATCCTGCACTTTTATTTCTTGCAGACAAACCACGTCTGGCGCGTTTTCGGCGACAAATTTTTTTAAAAGCGACAAACGCAGTCGCAGTGAGTTGATGTTCCAAGAAACGATTTTCATGAATTTTAAATTTGCATTAGGGGCCCCGAGTGCGCTGACTGGACCCCGTCATTCGACGGGGTGACAATCGAGATTGGGGATGTCCATCGAGATTGAATTAAGCACCACCACTCACGCCACCCCAAGTTGTCACCCCGTCGAATGACGGGGTCCAGTCAGCGCACTCGGGGCTTCTATTTAACCAGATTTTCCTCCGTCATTTTCACCGCATCCACCGTGCCAATGTGAAAATATTTTCCCGCCAGTTCAACACCGCTAACCCTTTGCATTAAGCCATTTGCGCCAACCGCTTCTTTGTAAAAATGCGACATTGAAAAAGATTTTTCTGGCGCGTTTTGCAAAATTTTTGGGTTAATAATTTGTAGGCCAACAAAAGCGTGAGTCATTTTTTGGTCGAAAAAACGCAGCAAATTTTTGCCTTCAACGTTAAAGTCTCCACCACCGTGTTTATTACCTTCGTAGCCTAAATAATCTTCGGTTTTTTTAAGCCCCAAAAGAATGTCGCAATCGCTTTTTTGCCACCGGCTGCAAATCAACTCAATGTCAGAAACACCCGCCGCATCTTGCCACAAAACGTCGCCATTAATCGTTAAAAGCGGCTCGTCTGAATTGATTTTATCCCCCGCGAATACAAGCCCACCGCCAGTTTCAACTTTTTCAACTTCGCGCGAAAAAATAATTTTGGGATTATTCAAATTTTTAATGTGTGCCTCAAGCTGGTCGGCCAGGTAAAATCCGTTAATGATTATTTTTTCAATCGCCGAAATTTTGTCCAACTTCTCAATCGCGTAATCAATAATCGCCTTGCCGTTAACTTTAACCAAAGGCTTAGGCATCGAGTCGGTAAGAGGCCTCATGCGCTCGCCGCGACCTGCCGCAAAAATAAAAGCTTGGGTAATTTTAGTCATTTTTTTCGTCAAAATTTTCAATTAAAAAGCCGCCAACTTGCGCGTCCCAAAGTTTTTTGTAAGTGCCGTTTAAAGCAAGCAACTCTTGATGCGAGCCGTCTTCGATTATTTTTCCCAAATCAAAAACTAAAATGCGATCCATGTGCGCCAGCGTTGACAGACGGTGCGCGATGACGATTGTGGTTTTGTTTTGCATTAAGTTTTGCAGCGCATCTTGAATTAAATTTTCGGTGATTGAATCGAGCTGGCTGGTTGCTTCATCCAAAATTAAAATCGGCGCGTTTTTTAAAAAAGCGCGCGCGATTGCAATGCGTTGGCGCTGCCCGCCCGAAAGCTTCACGCCACGCTCGCCAACAACTGAATCGTATTTTTCGGGCAGCGCTTCAATAAAATTGTGGGCGTGCGCTTTTTTTGCAGCGGCGATTATTTCTTCGAAATTTTCTGCAGAAATTCCGTAAGAAATATTTTCTTTTAAGCTGCGATGAAAAAGTGAAGGGTCTTGCGGAATCATGCCAATTGCGGTGCGGAGTGACTCTTGCGTCACCTTTGAGATGTCTTGTTGGTCAATTAAAATGCGGCCGGAATTCACGTCAAAAAAGCGTAAAATTAAATTTACAAAAGTGGTTTTACCTCCTCCAGAATGGCCAACTAATCCAACTTTTTGTCCGGCTAAAATTGTTAGATTTTTGTTGAAAAAAAGCGGCTCAGAATTTTTTTGGTAAGAAAATGAAACATTGTCAAAAGTGATTTCGCCGCGCTTCACGCTTAAGTTTTGAGCAGGCTCTGCGTCCTTAATCTGCAAGGGCTGGTTAACAATCGACAAAGCTTGATTAATGGTGCCGACATCTTCCAAAAACACGTTCATTTCACTCGCCGCCATCCACATTAAATGGATGATCCAGTTGTTGATTGTAAAGAGCATTAAGAAGTCGCCAAGCGTCACCAAACCCTCAGCGTAAAGCTTGATTAGAGCTACAATGCAAAAAATAAAATAGGCTGCAAAAGTGAGTGCGTGAACAATGTAAAATTTGATTAGAAAAATATTTCTACGCTTCGAAAGCTTGGTGTAATCATCTTGCAAAGCCTTGATTTTGCTGGTTTCAAATCCCCTGCCATTGAACAGACGCACGTTGGCAATGTTGCTTAAAACATCGACCAAGTTGCCCATGTTTTTGGTTTGTTGGTCGGCGGCGGCAACTGAAAGTGGGTCAACAATTTTTGCGGCTTTTAGAGCCATTAAAATAAAAATTGCCGCCCAAATAATTAGCGCAAAAGCAAAAACTTTGTGCACAAAAAACAGTGCGCCAAAGGCAATTGCGAGGCTTAAAATTACGTTTAAAAAACTGTAGAGAATTTTCGCAAGCATCTGCGGAGTGCAGCCCGCAAGGTCGCGCACTTTGTGAGCGAGAGAGCCAGAAAAATTATTTTGAAAAAAAATTGTGCTGTGTTGCGTGGCGTAATCCATTGTTTCGACCGTGATTTTTCTCTTCATTAATGGCGTCAAATTCATCCAAGAAAAATCAGAAAGTCGCCAAATTAATCCGGGCAAAATTGTAAAAATAATCAACAGCAGCGCCGCTGGCCAAACTTGCGAAATCACTTGTTCACGCGGAGCATTCGACAAAGTGTCGACTAAATTTTTTGTCAAATAGGGCCAAAGCGAAAGATCAATTGCGTTGTAAAGCACCACAAAAAGATGCAAGCCAACGTAAAATTTGAAGGGCTTAATCGAGTGTAAAAGGAAGGAAAAAGCGGTGTGATTTCTTGGCATTTTGTGGCTTTTTATTTTTCGAGATTTTTGCAGAGCCTTCAGGCCCAAGGGCTGGTGGGTTTAACATATTCTCCACGCTGGAGAATATCTTTTTTAAATAATGTCCAACCCAATGTCGACGGCGCGAGCAGAATGCGTGAGAGATCCAACTGAAATAAAATCAATTTCTAGTGCCGAATATTTTTTAATATTTTGCAAATTCACCCCGCCAGAAATTTCAATCTGCGCTTTTTTGTTGATTAGTTTAATCGATTTTTTGATTTCAGAAATTTTCATGTTGTCGAGCATGATGATGTGAGGCCCTGATTTTACTGCCTCGGCAACTTGGTCTGGCGTGTCGCACTCAACTTCGATTTTTAATTTTTTGGCGCCGCTTTTTGCCGCTTCAATTGCATTTGCAACGCTACCCGCTGCGGCAATGTGATTGTCTTTAATCAAAATCATGTCGCTTAAGTTGAAGCGGTGGTTTTTGCCGCCACCAGCCACAACCGCATATTTTTCTAGGGCGCGCAGGCCCGGTAGAGTTTTTCGCGTGTCTAAAATTTTGATTTTTTTGTTAGCCAGTTCTTGCGCAAATTTTTGCGTAAGCGTTGCCACACCGCTTAAATGCTGAATTAAATTTAGAATAACTCTTTCGGCGGCAAAAATTAATTTGGCGTCGCCTTGACCGCGAGCGATTGATTTTGCTGGGCTGATGCGAGCGCCATCTTTTGCTAAAATTTTTAAATCGAGTTTCGAATTTTTAAATTTTGGCGATTTTTTTAACTGCAAAAAAACTTCTGAGACTATGTCTTTGCCACAAAAAATGATTTCTTCGCGCGCCTTAATTTCAAAGGCTACAAGACTGTTTTTTGCGATGGTTAAATCGGAGGTGACGTCGTTAAAAGCGCAGTCTTCTTGCAGGGCATTTGCAACGATTTTGGCGAGCTCTTTTTTTAGAATTTTTTGCTGCATTGGCGCGGATCAAATTTTTGTTTTTTCAATTTTGCCAAGCGGTCATTAATGAAGTGGCGCATGAAGTTTAGCTCTTCGGGTTTGATTTGGCGCGCACCGCTTTCGCTTTCTTTGATGAGGCTTTCAATCACCGCAAAAGCCATGCAGCCGTCGCCCATTTCTTCGTGCAAAAATGCCGGCAGTTGTTTGGTCCAAAATGGCGCGGTGGGCGAATTATTTTTGCTAAGCAGGTAGGCAATTTCGAGGGCGCGATTCATGTCGCCCATGTTTTTTTTGGCGATGTAAGTTGCTTGAAAAAGCCACCACCAATTGGCGTCGATGTCTTTTTTTGAATGCTCTTCGAGATAGTCTACCACGTGGTGCACGTCTTCGGCTCTTTGGGTTTGCGAATAGTAGTAAGCGGCAATCGCGGGGACAAAATTTGATTTGGCGTTGAGGGTGTCGAGTGTTGTCATCCATTGGTGCACGCGGGCGTAATCGTAATCTTTTAGCGACAAAAATCCGGCAAAAACGTCGCCCGAATTTTGCAGGCGCGTGGCTAAAATGCGGAATAAAAATTCTTTGTCGCCCAGTGAAAGAGCAGAGACTAAATATTGATTTGGAGCAGGCGGCACAATGTCAAAACGGGGCTTTAGATGCTCGGTTTGTTTCCAGAAAAAAAGTTGGCACGCGAAGGTAGCGACAAAAAGCCAAAAGAAAATTTTGTGCGAATAAAGATGAAAAAAGAGGCGAGCCTTCATGCTAGAATTGCTTCTTTTTGAAATCGTGAAAAGCCATGAAAATCATGAGCGGAATGTAGATTAGCGATTGGATTAGAATGATTTTTAGGTTGCTTGAATCGCTAACGCCGTAAGAAAGCCAATCGCTTTGAGTGAAAAGATCGAGGCGTGGAAAAAGTGCAGAGAGAAATTTTAAACTAACGCCCAAAGCTTGGTTTTTGGCTTGCGCAATGTCTTGCGGCAAGTTGATTGCCAAAACGAAAACCCCCATCAGACGCGAGATAATGTAGAAGCCAAACGAAGCCATGATTGCCGAGAAAGAATTTTTTAAAATTAGCGAGGCCAGCAGCGAAAAAGAAATGATGATCATTAGCTCAGAAAGCAAAGTTGCCGACCAAATTAGCAGGCCAAATTTATTGGCTTTGGTGACGATTAAAATTGCAGTGACGAGTGGAATAAAAATTAAAAATGCCGCAACGAAAAAGCCGATTACGTAGCTTAAAATAAACTGCTCGCGCGAGATTGATTTTGAAATGATGAATTCGACTTCTTTGTTTTCGAATGCGCGCGCAACGCTGAGGCAAACGAAAAGGATCATGCCAATGGCAAGAATGGCGCGAGAGGAGCCTGCAATGTAGGCTGCAGTTGTTTGCTGCGCTTCAACGAAAGAGGTGGAGCCAAGAAAAATCGACAGCGAAAAAGACGCCGCCAAAGTAACAAAAAGGCCGATATAGAGACGATCTCTAATACCGGCCAGAAGGATGTATTTTAGAATTGATTTCATGATTTATTGCTCAGTGCCAAAAAAGCGGCGACGGTTGGTGTCAAATTTTTGCTGGAAGTCGCGATCAACTTTGCCAACCGAAGAGACTCCAGACTTGATGATTGTTGCCTTAATTAAAATTACGGTTTCAACAAGGGTGGTGCTTTTTGAAACTGATTTGAAGAACCAACCCAAAACCGGAATACGATTTAAAAACGGCACGCCTGAATCAGAGTTGGTTGTGGTGTCCTTCATTAAACCACCAATGACCAAAACATTGCCGCTTTTAATTTTGGCAATGGTGCTAATGGTTCTAGTGTTAATTACCGGCACCAAGTTTGCTGCTTCAACACCAGGATCTTGCACGTCAGAGCTGTGAACCGACAATTGTGGCTTCACGCTCATTACAATTTGCCCGGTGCGCACGTTAATTGACGGCGTAATATCTAGCTGCACGCCGACATTTTCTTCCTGCTTGGTGGTAGTAATATTGCTGCTAGTCAATGGCTCCCCAGTTGTTGCAGAGGTTGTGCTTTGGTTTGAATCAATTTTAAAATAAACCAACTTGTCACCAAAGTTTAGAGAGGCCTTCTGGTTGTTAATGGCGTGAATGCGCGGACTAGAGATTGTTCGCGTGGTGCCAAAGGTTTCAAGCGCACTAACCGAGGCAGCAAGATCAGAGTTAAATAACTCGCTTGCTATGTAGGTAATTCCACCACCTGCAGTAAAGCCATTTGAGGCCGAGAAGCTATTTTTGCTGCCAACCGTAGACCAATCAATGCCGGTTTTGTATTCTTCACTCAAAGAAACCTCAACAACCTTAGCCTCAATCAAAACCTGTGCTGAGGCTGCTTGCTCAACATCTGCCAAATAGCCCTCGATACTTTCGTGCTCTTTGCCGGTTGCAAAAACCGAAAGAATTCCCGCAGATTTATTTGACGAAATTGACGAAGCACCCGCCGGAGCGGCAGCGCCTTCTTCAGAAGATGCGGCAGCTGGAGTTGAGTTAGCTAAAATAGCATTAATGTTGGTTTCAACGTCACTCCAAAGCTGGCCGTCAATTAAATAGTCAACGAAGTAATTTTTCATGTAAGGCGTGTCGCGCTCAAAACGCAAAACGCCGTTTTGATAGCTGTAGCGAAGGCCCCCAAGAGTTGCAATGCGATCAATCACTTCTTTAAAAGGACGATTTTTAGCGTTAATAATTACGCCACCAGAAATGCCGGGATCAAGATCGACATCAATTTGTGCAACGCGGCCAAGCTCAATTAAAACATCTTTCAAAGGCACCTGATCGGTCACCGAAAAAGAAAGCGTTTTGCTGCCACCAATTACTGGGGGCGGTGGCGTCATAATTAGTTTTGAAACCGTTGGAATTGGCGCTTCGTTTTTTTCAGCGCCTTGGTTTTTTTCACCCTTTCTCTTTGGAGCTTTCATCAAGCTGTCTTTAATCTCGCCACGAGTCAGCCCATTTTGCGTGTCAAAAGGATCTAACCTGCCTTGGTAGCAAGAAAACTGCATTGAAAGCAGCGACAGCACCAAAAATTTTTTCAAGAGATTTTGGAAATTAGGCACGGAATTTTGTGTTAAATTTTGGAGGGATTTTATCAAGAAATGAGATCGAAAAAGTTTTTATTTGCGCAAGTTTTTTAATCAATCTTTAGTCTGCAAAAAAGTTTTTGTAAAAAAAAGTTGTGCAATTTTTTTGCCCACAAGGCTGCTTTCTTGATTTTACTAAAAGCAAATTTACGATTTGCCGCGCCCCTCATTTCACACACAATTTTTCCAAAAAAAATGCTCAAAGAATCGGATAAAATTTTTACCAATCTTTACGGTTTTCAATCTGCAAATTTAGACGCTGCAAAAAAAAGAGGCGACTGGTCGCAAACCAAAAATTTTCTTGATCAAGGCTCTGAATGGTTGATTCAGCAAGTTAAAGATTCTGTGCTGCGCGGCCGCGGTGGCGCTGGTTTTCCTACCGGAATGAAATGGTCATTTGTACCAAAAAAATCTGACCCCAAAGAAGGCAAGCCGCATTATTTGGTGATCAACGCTGACGAATCTGAGCCAGGCACTTGCAAAGATCGCGACATTTTGCGCAATGATCCTCACAAACTTTTAGAGGGTTGTTTACTTGCTTCGCGTGCAATTAACGCCAACACTTGCTACATCTACGTTCGTGGCGAATATTACAACGAGGCTGTCGCGTTGCAGCGTGCAATTGACGAAGCTTACGACGCAAAATTAATCGGAAAAAACGCCTGCAATTCTGGCTGGGATTTGGACATTTTTGTGCACCGCGGAGCCGGCGCTTACATTTGCGGCGAAGAAACTGCTTTGCTTGAAAGTTTAGAAGGCAACAAAGGTCAACCTCGTTTGAAGCCACCATTTCCGGCACTTATCGGCCTTTACGGCTGCCCAACTGTAATCAACAACGTTGAATCAATCGCAGTTGTTCCAGAAATTTTACGTCGCGGAGCTGCGTGGTTCGCAGGTTTGGGCCGCGAAAAAAATACCGGCACAAAAGTTTTTTGTATTTCTGGTCACGTCAACAAGCCGTGCAACGTTGAAGAAGAAATGGGAATTCCTCTAAAAGAATTAATCGAAAAACATGCCGGCGGCGTGCGCGGCGGCTGGGATAATCTCTTGGCTGTAATTCCTGGTGGATCGTCAGTGCCAATGCTGAAAAAAGATGTTTGCGACACTGTGTTGATGGATTTTGATTCATTAAAAGCAGCGGGCTCAGGCCTTGGTACTGCTGGTGTTATCGTGATGGATAAATCAACTGACGTTATCGCTGCAATCGCAAGACTTTCACATTTTTACAAACACGAATCTTGCGGACAATGCACGCCATGCCGCGAAGGCACTGGCTGGCTAATGCGCATTATGGATCGCATGGTTGAAGGCAAAGCCGAAGTGAAAGAAATTGATCAACTTTACAACCTAACCAAACAAATCGAAGGCCACACCATTTGCGCTTTGGGTGATGCTGCAGCTTGGCCGGTGCAGGGTTTGATCAAAAATTTCCGTGGCGAGATGGAAGACAGAATTGCAAAAAATAAATCTCACTCAAATTAGAAAAATTCCATCTCATGCCAAAAATCGTCGCACTAATCACCGCCTGTGGGCGTGGAAATCGTTTCAATAGCGGCGAGGGAATTCCTAAGCAATATTTGTCGCTCGCCGGCGTGCCGCTTTTGCGTCATTCGATTTTAGCATTTTTGAATCATCCAAAAATTACTGACGTGATTTGCGTGATTCATCCAGACGACGTTGAGCTTTACGAAGAAGCGGCCGCTGGTCTTGATTTGTTAAATCCTGTTTTTGGTGGCGACACTCGCCAAGCCTCAATTCGCTTTGGTTTAGAGGCTTTGCGCGATTACAATCCGAGTAAAGTTTTAATTCACGATGGCGTGCGCCCTTTTGTTTCTAAGCGCGTGATTAATGGCATTTTAGAAAAATTAGAAACTCACCCAGCAGTAATTCCTGCCGTTGCGGTTGAAGACACGCTAAAAAAATATTCTGACGGAAAAATTGAATGGACACTTGAGCGCGAAAATTTGTGGCGCGCGCAAACCCCGCAGGGCTTTCTTTACAAAGATATTTTAGAATCTCACACCGCCTTTAAAGATTTAAATTTTACCGACGATTCTGCGCTAAATGAATATGCCGGAATTCCGGTGGCGATTGTTCCGGGGTCTCAAAATAATTTTAAAATCACTACCGGCGAAGATTACGAGCGCGCTTGCCGCATGGTTTCAATGCTGGTGCAAAATGTAAAAGAAGAAAATCGCTGCGGCACTGGTTTTGATGTTCACGCTTTTCGTGAGCGCGAAAAAGATGAAAATAATTTTATCAGAATTTGCGGAATAGATGTTGAGTTTAACAAAAAAGTCTCCGCTCACTCTGACGGCGACGTTGGCATTCACGCCGCAATTGACGCACTTTTAGGTGCTATTGGCGAAGGTGACATCGGTGAACATTTTCCACCATCTGACGTGAAGTGGAAAAATATCGATTCGCGCGACATGCTAAAAATTATTAAGCATTTATTGGTAAAAAAAGGTGCGACGATTTTGAATTTAGACATCACAATAATTTGCGAAAAACCAAAAATTTCTAAGTTTAAAAAGCAGATGGAAGAAGAATTGGCAAGGGTTTTAGGAATTACAAAAAACCGCGTGAATGTTAAAGCAACAACAACTGAAAAACTTGGATTTTTAGGACGCGAAGAAGGTATTGCCGCACAGGCAATTGCGTCAGTTTGGATGACGGTTTTTGAGGAAGTTCAGAAATAAATTTTAGTTATTTATTTTCTTATTAACTTCATCACCAGCTCAACATTTTCAATTGGCGTTTGAGGGATAATTCCGTGCCCAAGATTGAAGATAAAAGGATGATCTCCAAAACTTTCTAAAATCTGCAAAACCTCTTTTTCGATTTCACTTTTCGAACCGCAAGCCAGCAAAATATTATCCAAATTTCCCTGAACAACTTGTCCTAAATTTTCTTGTAGATTCTTTTTCACCCAGTTTTTTTCTAAATTTTGATCTAGCGCCAAACCTTGCGATCCAACCTCGCGCGCAAATTCTTCATACATCATTCCAATGCCACGCGGAAAGCAAATTACCGGTGTTTCTGGATGTAATTTTTTAAGCTCGGCAACAATTTTTTTAGTTGGTTCAATCACCCATTTTCTCAATTGAGTTGGTGGCAAAACTCCAGCCCAAGAATCAAACAACTTCACTACATCCGCTCCAGCTTTGATTTGCTGCGACAAATAAACGACAATGCTTTGCGTTAAAATTTCGATTAATTCGGCAAAAAACTTTTCGTCATGAATTGCGGTTTTGCGAGTTTCTTCAAAATTTTTCGATCCACCACCTTCAATCATGTAGCAAGCTAGCGTCCACGGAGAGCCAGAAAAACCAATTAAAGCAGTGTTTGCATCAAGCTTTGATTTTGTAAGTGACAAAGCTTCAAAAACCGGCTGCAAATGGCTTACGATATTATTTGTTTTGAGAGATTTTAAATCAGCGCTGCCTGAAATTTTTTGTAATTTTGGTCCTTCGTTTTTTACAAACTCAACTTTCACACCAAGCGCATCTGGAATTACCAAAATGTCTGAAAAAATAATTGCTGCATCAAAACCAAATCTACGTATTGGTTGAAGAGTCACCTCTGAAGCCAACTTTGGTGTGTAGCAAAGTTCTAAGAAATTTTTTACATTTGAGCGTACTTCGCGGTATTCTGGTAAATATCTTCCGGCTTGTCTCATTATCCAAATTGGTGGATTGGAATTTTTTTCTTTTTTGAGAAGGGTATTAATTAATTTATTCATTGAAGAGATTAGTTAATTTTATTAGGGCTGTGAATTATTTGATTAAAAATTTTTAACAATTTTATTAACAGATAAAAACTTTATAAAACCTTGAAAATAAAGGATTTATAAAAGTTATTAACAGGTAAGATTTTTAAGAAAAAAACTTTTTAACAGCAGTGAAATCTGTGGAAAAAATGTTAAAACTTTTAATAAGTTTTTAATAAAGAATCGATCGGTGAAGAAGTGCAGAGTTTTTAACAATTTATTAACAGTTTTTTTAACATGAAGCAAAGGATTGAAGAGAAGTTGAAAAAAACTTTTCAGCCAAAATTTTTAGAGGTGAAAAATAATTCACATTTGCACGCGGGGCACGCGGGAGATGATGGAAGCGGTGAAACGCATTTTGCGGTTAGAATTGAAGCGGAGGAGTTGAGGGGTTTAAGTGTGGTGAATGCACATCGAAAAGTTAATGCGGTTTTAAAAGATGAGTTTGCGTGGGGAATGCATGCGTTGGAGATTGTGGTGGTGAGGTGATTTAAGTAAGATTATGCGAATAACCACCCCAACCCCTCCTTCAAAAGGAGGGGCTTTAGTATGATTTTTTTGAAATTGATTTAATAAAAACAACCTCGGTAGTAAGCCCCTCCTTTTCAAGGAGGGGTTGGGGTGGTTATTCGCAAGAGCAATTCATCTTTTAATCAAATACCCTAAGCAACCGCCTCTTTCTGCGGCACAACCGAAATCATCTTTTTATCTTCTCTCTCAGCAATTTCTTTCTCACTTAAATAAGCGATTTTCAAAGGCTTACCTTCAGTCAAAACCTCTTTCGTCACCGTTGCAGTTTTAATATTTTTTTCAGACGGCGCTTCAAACATCACGTCCAACAAAATATTTTCTGCAATGGCGCGAAGACCACGGGCACCGGTTTTGCACTCAATGGCTTTTCTAGAAATTTCTTTCAAAGCATCGTCTTCAAAATTCAGTTCAATTTTATCTAACTCAAAAAGTTTTTTATATTGCTTAACGATTGAGTTTTTTGGTTCAGATAAAACTCGCACCAAATCTTCTTCGGTTAGGCCTTCAAGAGGTGCAACAACTGGAAGTCTTCCAACAATTTCTGGAATCAATCCAAATTTAATTAAATCGTCAGCTTCAACATTGTTGAAAATATCTTTGCGAGCATTGTCGTCTTTCGATCTAACATCAGCGCCAAAGCCAATGCTAGAGCCTTTGCCGCGCGCATTAATAATTTTTTCAAGACCAGAAAAGGCGCCAGCGCAAATGAACAAAATATTGCGCGTGTCAACTTGCACATATTCTTGCTGCGTAGTTTTTCTGCCTGGTTGAGTTGGCACTGAAGCAACCGTGCCTTCAATAATTTTTAACAAACCTTGCTGCACACCTTCGCCAGAAATATCGCGGCGCGTGTTGTCTTCAGATTTGCGAGCAATTTTATCGATTTCGTCAATGTAAATTATGCCGCGCTGAGTTTTTTCGATGTCGTAATTTGCTGATTGCAAAAGGCGTGAGATAATATTTTCAACGTCGTCACCAACGTAGCCTGCTTCGGTTAGTGAAGTGGCATCAGCCATTGTAAATGGCACGTCGAGAACTTTTGCTAAAGTTTGCGCAAGTAAAGTTTTGCCGCAGCCAGTTGGCCCAATCATTAAAATGTTAGACTTGCTCAGCTCAACGCTTTCAGGGGTTGACGAAGCAATTGAATCAATACGTTTGTAGTGATTGTAAACTGCAACCGACAAAACTTTTTTGGCATGTTTTTGTCCAACCACATATTCATCCAAAATTTTGATGATGTCTTTTGGAGTTGGTTTGCTGCCGTCGCTTTTATGTAGCGGAGATTTTTTTTGCTCTTCGCGCAAAATATCCATGCCAACGCCAATACATTCGTTGCAAATTAAGGCGGTTGGTCCGGCAACTAGCTTTTTTACTTCGCTTTGATTTTTGCCGCAAAATGAACAAGAAAGATCTTTTTCGTCGCTGTGTTTTTTAGCCATAAATTTAAAAAATTATTTTTGCTCTGCGTCAGGTCTTCTTTGAATTACTTCGTCGATTAAGCCAAATTCTTTAGCTTTTTCTGGCGACATAAAATTGTCGCGCTCCATTGATTTTTCAATGACGGCAAGTTTTTGTCCGGTGTGCTTAACGTAAATTTCGTTTAATCTTTTTTTCAAACTCATGGTTTCTTGCGCGTGAATTTCAATGTCAGTTGCCTGCCCCTGATAACCGCCAGAAGGTTGGTGAATCATGATGCGCGAGTTTGGTAGGCAAAATCTTTTGCCCGGCGCACCAGCAGTTAAAAGCAGTGAACCCATTGACGCAGCTTGGCCAATACAAAGAGTTGCAACATCGGGGCGTATATACTGCATGGTGTCATACATGGCAAGGCCCGAGGTCACAATGCCACCTGGTGAATTGATGTAAAAATAAATGTCTTTTTTTGGATCTTCTGATTCTAAAAAAAGCAATTGTGCAACAATCAAAGACGACACTTGGTCGTTTACAGGACCCGACAAAAAGATGATGCGCTCTTTCAAAAGTCGTGAGTAAATATCGAAAGATCTTTCGCCTTTTGCGGTTTGTTCAACAACCATTGGCACCAAGTAATTAGCTTGGTCGAGGATTCTGTCTGACATGCTTTGGGAGATTTATTTTAAGGGGGGAATTTTCGGCGCAACTTAAGAAGACCAAAATTTTAAAGCAACCCCATTGAAACTTGTTTAGAGGCTCATATCTTGCGCGCTTCACTCAAAAAAATTTAGGAGAAAAATGTCAGAAAATAATAACGCTCAAGAAACCCCAGCCCAAGAACAACAAGTAGAAAATCAAGAAACTCCAGAGACAAAAATTGCCGAGCTCGAGCAAAAATTAGTTGAGGCAAATGACAAAATTTTGCGCGCTTTGGCCGAAGTTGAAAACGTGCGCAGAAGATCGCGCGATGAAATTGAAAAATCGTCGAAGTTTGCCATTTCTGGCTTCGCGAGTGATTTAGTTGTGGTTGTAGAAAATTTCTTTTTGGCAAGTGCTAACGCGCCAAAAGAAGAAATTGAAAAAGTTGCGGCAATTAAAAATTACGCCGACGCAATTTCGATGACTGAAAAAGAGCTGTTAAAAGTTTTGGAAAAAAACCAAATCAAAAGAATTTTTCCGTTGAATGAAAAATTTAATCACAATTTTCACGAGGCTTTAACGCAAATTCCAAGTGATGCTGAAGAAGGAACCGTTGTTCAAGTTATTCAGGCGGGATATTCAATTGCTGAACGCTTAATTCGTCCGGCTCTTGTTGGAGTTGCAAAAGCTAAGGAATAATTTTTCTTGCAAAAAGCCAGCTCGTCCATAAGTTGCGCCGCCCTTTTGTCAAAAAAAGGACAATATTTTGGGATCATAGCTCAGTTGGTTAGAGCAGGATGCTCATAACGTCTTGGTCATAGGTTCGAGTCCTATTGATCCCACACGCCTCTCTACGCTAAGCGTAGAGAGGCGTGTGCCGCGCTGTAGTCCGCAAGGACGAAAGCGAGGCTTTTAGAGTTGCAGCGTCTTGCTGACACTCTACGGTTGCGACCCTTAAAAGTCTGTGGCCACTGATTCTTAGGTTAAGGCTTTCTACCTCTGGATCTGCTTAATTAATTTAAATGAGAAAATGATATGCCAAAAATGAAAACAAACAGTAGCGCCAAGAAGCGATTCAAGGTTAGCGGCACTGGGAAAATCCTCCACAAGCAGGCTGGAAAAAGACACAACTTGGGCAGAAAAAGCCAAAGCCGTATCAGAAAATTGCGTAATCAAGCAGTTCTTTCTGAGGGCCATTCAGCTAGCGTTTTGAAATTCAAAATGCCTTACAGCCGCTAATTAAAATTTAAAAGGAGTTCCCAATGAGTCGTGTAAAAAGAGGCGTCACTAAGCGCGCTAGACATAAAAAAGTTTTAAAAATGGCAAAAGGCTATCGCGGCCGTGCCAAAAATTGTTACCGTATTGCGATCGAAAAAGTTGAAAAGGCTTTGCAATATGCTTACCGCGATCGTCGTGTTAAAAAAAGAGACTTCCGTGCTCTTTGGATTCAACGTATCAACGCAGCAGTGCGTGAACATGGTTTGATCTATTCAAAATTTATCAGCGGTTTGAAAAACGCTAAAATCGATTTGGACCGTAAAGTTCTTTCTGATCTTGCGATCAGAGAGCCAGAAACTTTCGCTAAAATCGTTGAAAAAGCTAAAGCTGCTCTAAAATAAGTTTAAAGGGCGGGGGCTTCAAAGCCTTCGCCCAACTACTCTCCCGCCATGAAACTCTACGCCACCCTAATTGAAAAAAATAAAGAAGGAAAAATCTCAGATGCAGTTTTGCTCAAAGAGGGTTTTTCCTTTTTTGCATTTTTATTTGGGCCGTTCTGGTTTTTTTATCACAAAATGTGGCAAGAATTTTTTGTCTTGCTGGCTCTAAATATTGGCCTCGGATTATTTGGTGAATTTGACAAAATTCTGCTCGAAGTTGCCCTCGCTTCCATCGTCGCTCTCAACGCCAATTACTGGTTTGGCGAACATTTAAAAAAGAAAAATTACGAATTTGTTGGGCTGGTTTTTGGTTCAGATTTAACCAATGCCAAATTGCGTTTTGCCGCAAATTTTGGCGCCGACATCAGCGCTTTTGACGACTCAATTTTAAACCCAAAACTTCACCGCAAAATGCGGAAGCTAAAAAAATTAGCAGCATGAAAACAGTAATTATCGACTACGGTGCCGGCAATGTTGAGTCGGTTGTAAACGCGCTACGCATGGTTGGCGGCGATGAAGAAATTGTTATTTCAAATAAAATCTCCGACCTCAAATCGGCGCATCATTTAATTTTACCCGGTGTTGGTGCTTTTGGCGATTGCATGGCTGGCCTTGGCGCAATTGAGGGGTTGGCATCAGAAATTAGAAAACAGGCCTTAGTTGAAAAAAAACCCTTTCTTGGAATTTGCGTGGGCATGCAGGTTTTGGCCTCAATTGGCTACGAAAATGGTGAACATCCAGGGCTCGGATTTATTAACGGCAAAGTCGAAAAAATCGTCGCAAAAGATGGTTTAAAAATTCCGCACATGGGCTGGAACGAGATCATTCTGAAAGCAGAGCACCCAGTTTTAAAAGATATCAAAAGCGGCGAACATTTTTATTTCGCTAATTCTTACCACTTCATTTGCCAAAACGAACACAACGTGTTAGCGCAGGTAGAATATGGCTCAAAGCTGAATGTGGCGATTGCCAAAGACAATATTTTTGGCGCGCAATTTCACCCTGAAAAAAGTGGTGAAGCAGGTTTGAAATTGCTCAAAAATTTCCTCAACTGGCGCCCGTAAACTCTTTATAGGTCCCCGAGCAAAGCGCGTAAGCGCGTCGTCGAGGGGCCCGAAGACAGGATCTCGCTTCGGGCCCCTCGACGACGCGCTTACGCGCTTTGCTCGGGGACCTAATTAATTACAAACAGTTTCCATGAAAATCTCGCGCTTCATGTCTGAAGCTTTATTCAACCCCGCAAGCGGCTATTACCGCACAAAAAACCCCATCGGAAAAAATTCAGATTTTATCACTGCGCCAGAAATTTCGCAGGTTTTTGGCGAGCTTCTTGCTGCCTATTTTTTGCAAATTGCTAGCACCAAAAAATCGCTAATTGCCTTTGTTGAAATGGGCGCGGGAAAAGGCACTTTGTTTTTTGATATTCTGAGTTCGATTAAAAAACTCGCCGCAAAAAATATCCCGCAAGCCGTTGATTTTCTTGAGCGTGCAACTTTTCACATTATCGAAATCGGCGAAGTTTTGCGTGATGTTCAACAAAAAAACCTCGCAGATTTTTCAGTTTCTTGGCATGAAAATTTTGAAAATTTTGTGCAAAAAAATCGTGATCGCGAAATATTTTTCTTAAGCAATGAGCTATTCGATTGTTTTCCCATCGACCAATTTGTGCTTACTGAAATCGGTTGGCGCGAAAGAATTGTGTCTGACAAAAAATTTACACTCGCGCCGTTTGAGAAAAAAACTCACGAATTTGTCGAAAAAGAAATTGCCTCTCTCGCCCCAATCGGCGCGGTTTTTGAATATAGTTTGGAAGCACGAAATTTTATGACGCAGCTTTGCGGCGCTTTAAAAAAACAAGGCGGCATCGCCATTAACATCGATTACGGCTACATCAAAAATGAATTTGCCAACACGCTGCAGGCGTTAAAAAATCATCAAAAATGCGACGTTTTAGAAAATGTCGGCGAGGCTGATCTTACTGCTTTGGTAGATTTTTTGGCGTTAGAAAAAATCGTTAAAAATTGCGGCCTAAATTCTTCACTAATCTCGCAAGCTCAATTTTTAACCGGCCTTGGCATTGAAGAGCGCCGCAAAAATCTGCTAACAAAAAACCCGTCAAAAACTTCAGAAATCAATTCCGCTATTGACCGTTTGATTGCCTCAGATCAAATGGGCGACCTCTTCAAATGCCTCATCATCTGGTAAAATAATGAAAGAAATTAACGAAATAAAAACAAGCGAAGCGCTGGTCGTTTCGTACGATTTTGGTGAACGTCACGATTTTCAAATTGAAGAAATCTTGGCGCTTTTTGCTTTGCCTTTTAACGATTTGATTTTCAAAGCCGCTGAAATTCACCGCAAATTTCACAATCCAAACAAGGTGCAAATCAGCACGCTTCTAAGCATTAAAACCGGCTCTTGCCCGGAAAATTGCAAATATTGTCCGCAATCAGCGCACTACAACACTGGCCTCGAAAAAGAGGCTTTGATGGAAATGTCAAAAATTTTAGAAGCAGCAAATGCGGCGAAAGAAGCAGGTGCCTCAAGGTTTTGCATGGGAGCGGCTTGGAGAAATTTACACGACCGCGATGTTGAAAAAATTTGCAACGTGATTGACGAAGTTAAAAAAACCGGCCTCGAAACTTGTATGACGCTGGGCATGTTGACCGACTCGCAAAGCAAGAAACTAAAGGAAGCGGGGCTTGATTACTACAATCACAACATCGACTCATCGCCCGAATTTTATTCAGAAATTATCACCACCAGAAGTTTTGAAGATCGCTTAAACACATTAAAAAATGTGCGCGAAGCTGGCTTGAATGTGTGCTCTGGCGGTATTGTGGGCATGGGCGAAAAATTGGAAGACCGCGCAAAAATGTTAATTATTTTGGCAAATTTGCCGAAGCATCCAGAGTCAGTGCCAATCAACATGTTGGTAAAAGTTGCCGGCACGCCAATGGATAAAGTTGCCGACCTCGATCAATTCGATTTCATCCGCACCATTGCTGTTGCTAGAATCATGATGCCAAAGTCGGTGGTGCGCTTGTCGGCTGGTCGTGAGAACATGAATGAGCAGACTCAAGCCTTGTGTTTCTTGGCTGGGGCTAATTCAATTTTTTACGGCGAAAAATTGCTAACTACCGCGAATCCAGAAATGGAGCGCGATTCGATCTTGCTTAAAAAGCTTGGAATCAACTCTCTTTAATTTTTTCAAACTTAAACTTCTTAAAAAAATGTCAAAAATCGAAGCAAAATTAACCTCACTTGGAATCACTCTACCAACCCCTGCCGTGCCAGTTGCCAACTATGTTGGCTTTGTAAAGTCGGGTAATGTGGTTTTTGTTTCAGGACAACTTCCGCTAGAAAACGGTAAGCTACAATTTGTTGGAAAAGTTGGTTCAGAAATTTCTCCGGAAGATGCAAAAATTGCCGCACGTCTTTGCGCAATTAACATTTTAGCCCAGCTAAAAGTGGCCTGTGAAGGCGATTTAGAGCGCGTGGTAAAATGCGTAAAACTTGGAATTTTCGTTAATGGCGACGCCAATTTTAAAGACCACCCTGTGGTTGCCAATGGCGCATCAGATTTAATGGTTGAAGCTTTGGGCGACGCCGGCAAACACGCGCGCGCTGCGGTTGGATCGGGTTCTTTGCCTTTCGGTGTTTCTGTCGAAGTGGATGCAATTTTCGAAATTAAATAGGTTTTAAAATATGAAAAAGGCGGCAGCTTTCTTTGCAAAGCTGCCGCCTTTTTTTGTGCCCAAAAATAAAATCAATTTCAAAATGACCAACAAACTTCAGCCCTTTCACCTCGCAATGCCGGTAAATGACTTAGCCAAGACGCGCCAATTTTACGGTGAGTTTTTGGGGCTTGAGGAGGGGCGTTCGACCGACAGTTGGATTGATTGGAATTTTTTTGGTCACCAGTTTGTCACGCATTTGCACCCGCAGAAAAACGAGGCAATTGTAAACCCAGTTGACGGCCACGGTGTGCCGGTGCCGCATTTTGGTGTGGTGTTGGAGTGGCAACAATGGCACGATTTTGCTGATCGTTTGAAGGCTAACAACGTGAAATTTGTGATTGAGCCCTACATTCGTTTTAGAGGAAAAATTGGTGAGCAAGCGACGATGTTTTTTTGTGATCCAAGTGGCAATGCGCTAGAGTTTAAAGCCTTCCAAGACATCTCCCAACTTTTTAGAAAATATGAGTAAGCTAACATTCCAAAATGTTTTTGCAGCGCACGAACGCATCAAAAAATACATTGTAAATACAGCGGTAATTTCGAATGAAAAACTAAACCAAGAGTTGGGTGCGCAGGTTTTTTTCAAAATGGAAAATCAGCAAATTGCCAAGTCTTTCAAGGCTCGCGGCGCGTTTAACGCGATTTTAACTTACAAAGAAAAACACGGAAAATTTCCTGAAAAAATTGTCGTACAAAGTTCAGGAAACCACGCACAGGCAATTGCTTTTGCTTGTAAGCAGTTTGGAATTAAGGCTTTGATTTACATGATTACCAAGGCTTCGCCCTTGAAAATACAAGCGGCGCGCGATTTAGGTGCGGAAGTTGTGCTGCTCGAAAAAAGGTCAGACGTAAATAAAATGGCCGAAGAAAAACAAAAAGAAGGCTACTTTTTTATTCACCCATCGGCCGACGCAGACGTGATTTGCGGCCAAGGTACATCAGCCCTCGAGGCACTTTTGGAAATTGGTGAAGTTGACGCAATTTTTGCGCCTTGTGGTGGCGGTGGATTAGTTTCGGGATGTTTCTTGGCAGCGCAAAAATTGTCGCCAAGTGCGCAAGTATTTGCCTGTGAGCCCTTGAATGGCAACGATGTAGCAAATTCACTACGCGCTAAAAAGATTGTTGGTTTTGACGACACGCCAAACACCATTGCTGACGGCGCCAGAACTCTTCGGACCTCAGAGATTTGCTTCGACCACATTCAACAAATGGCGGGAGTGCTAGAAATTTCAGAAAATGAAATTGAAAACTGGCAAAAAAAACTCTCAGAAATCTTAGAGCAAAAAATCGAACCAACCTCAGCCCTTGCAATTGCGGGTGCAGAGCAAATTTTGGCCGGAAGAAAAAATCAGAAAATTTTGGTAATTATTTCGGGTGGAAATATTGGTTAAAATCTAAATCTGACCAATTGTGCACACCGGTGTGCACAATCTTGTTTAGGCGAGTTTTTCTTCGCGCACAGATTTGAATCCAGTCGCTACTAAGTAGGTCTCAGACGATCCTTTTCTGGAAGATTCGGGTTTAAAATAGCGCACGGTAGAAAAGTTTTTTCTGAGCCTTTTTAAGATTTCATCCGAACTGCCGCCTTGGAAAATTTTGCCAACAAAACACCCGCCGTCGCTTAAAATTTTTCCGGCTAAATCGAGCGCTTCTTCGAGCAAACCAATGATTCGCATGTGGTCGGTGGTGTGGTCACCCGTAGTGTTTGCGGCCATGTCGCTGAGCACCGCGTCGCATCTACCACTTTTGTTGTGAGGGATATTTTTTAGCAGAGAAATAATTTTCTCAGGCGCTTCGGGTTCAAGAAAATCTTGCTGAAAAAATTTTACTCCCGGAATTGAGTCAATCTCAAGCAAGTCAAGCGCCACCACATTGCCGTCGCCAACCTTGGTCACAGCGTATTGCGACCAGCCGCCGGGTGCGGCGCCCAAATCGACAACGATTTTTCCTTTTTTAAAAATTTTAAATTTTTCGTCGACTTCAATAATTTTAAAAGCCGCGCGCGACCGCCATCCTTCAAGCTTGGCGCGCTCAACGAAGGGATCGTTAATTTGTCGCAAAATCCATTTTTGTGACGATTTTTTTAGGCGTTTGGCCTTCTTCAATCTTTGTGCTACTTGCGGCATTAGAGCTCCAGTTTTCGTGCTTCTTCAACCAACATTACGGGAATTCCGTCTTTGATTTGGTAAGCCAATTTTGATTCGTGGCAAATTAGCTCACTGTTTTTTTCGTCGTAAATTAGGTCACCTTTACACAAAGGACAGACCAAGATTTCGAGCAATCTAGAAGAGATTTTTTCTGACATTATTTCTTGAATAAATTGGTGCGAAAAAATACTTTGCCGCGCTTCATTTTTTAAATCAAACAGTGGCGCGACATTCGTGAAAAAAATCTCAACAATTGGAATAATCGGCGGCGGGCAATTAGGCCGAATGATCTGCTTTGCGGCGCACGCAATGGGCTTTCGCACAGTTGTGTTTACCGACCAAGAAAATTCTCCCGCAAGTTTTGCCACGCGCGACACCATTGTTGCCAATTACAGTGACCAAGAAGCGCTGAAAAAATTTGCCAGCTTGGTGGATGTGGTCACTTTTGAATTTGAAAATATTCCTTTTGAAGCCGCTGATTTCTTGGCTGCGCAGGTTGCAATGTTTCCAAATCCACAAGTTTTACGAATTACCCAGCACCGGCTTTTGGAAAAAAATTTCCTCAATTCAATTGGTGTGAAAACCACCGACTACGCAGAAATTACAAGCCTTGAAGGCCTGCAACAAAACTTACAAAACTTTGGCAAAGCAGTTTTAAAAACTGCCACAATGGGTTACGACGGTAAGGGGCAGTTCGTTTTAAAAAATGCTGCGGACGCTGAAAAATCTTGGGCGCAAGCCAGTGCGCAGCAATTAATTTTAGAAAAATTTTGTCCCTTTGATTCTGAAATTTCAGTGTTGGTGGCGCGCTCGCAAAATGGCGAGTTGGCTGCTTTTGAGCCACTGACCAACATTCACAAAAATGGTATTTTGGACGAAAGTATTTTTCCGGCCAAGGTGTCGCAGGCCTTAAAAATCAAGGCGCAAGACGTGGCAAAAAAAATTGTTGAGAAGCTAGATTTAGTTGGAGTTTTAGCCGTGGAATTTTTTGTAATCGGCGACGAATTGCTGGTAAACGAGCTAGCTCCAAGGCCGCACAACTCGGGACATTTTTCAATGGATGCGGCTGTGACCTCACAATTTGAGCAAATGATCCGCGCGATTACTGGCTTGCCACTTGGCTCAACCGAGTTTCACTCGCAAGGTAAAATGAAAAATTTAATTGGCAGCGAAGTAGAAAATTTGACAGAATTTTACCAAAATAAACGCGCCAAGGTTCATCTTTACGGCAAAGAAAAAATTGCTGCAGGAAGAAAAATGGGGCACGTGAATATTTTGGAATCTTAAATCAAATAGGTCCCCGAGCAAAGGACGAAGTCCGTCGAAAGAGGGGCCCGAAGAAAGTACTCGCTTCGGGCCCCTCTTTCGACGGACTTCGTCCTTTGCTCGGGGACCTATTCAAGTAAAAAATTAAAATGAAAAAAACAAAAACTGTGGCGGTGAAAAAAATTTCAACGGCAAAAAAATCTTCAGCAAAATCGGTGTTTTCTAGCCTAAAATTAGTGGCGCAAAAAAACGGATTTTTGGGGGTTGAAGACAAATATTTAAAATCGCCGGAAGACGCGAAAGTTGTGGTTGTGCCATTTGGTTTGGAAAAATCAGTGAGCTACGGTGGTGGTACAAAAAACGGACCGAAAGCAATCATTAACGCGTCGCAACAAGTTGAGCTTTTTGACGAAGAATTTTGGTGCGAGCCTTTTAGGCAATA
The DNA here is from genome assembly GCA_017999675.1 of Rickettsiales bacterium. Classification (GTDB taxonomy): domain Bacteria; phylum Pseudomonadota; class Alphaproteobacteria; order Rickettsiales; family UBA1997; genus UBA2645. The sequence goes on along the minus strand of JAGNLL010000003.1, from coordinate 90,366 downwards.
CGGCGTGGCAACAATGGCGGCGCCAAAAATTGACTACAGCTCAGTTCCAAAATCTTTGAATCAGCTCGAAAAAATTACTGAAACAATTTTGGATGCGGGAAAATTTCCGTTAATTCTTGGTGGTGAGCATTCAATCACCGCGGGCTCGATTCGCCCTTTTGTGAAAAAATATCCCGACCTAGCAATTTTGCATTTTGACGCGCACGCCGATTTGCGTGACGGTTTTGGAGGGGAACATTATTCGCACGCCGCGGCGCTTCGTCGCGTGATGGATCATCCGATTTCAACGTTAATTTCTTGTGGCATTCGCAATATTTCGGCCAGCGAAATTCCGTTTTTAGAAGCCAATCGTCACCGCATTCACATGCATTTTGGTAAGGATCGCAGAAGCTGGGACGCCAAAAAAATTGTGGCGCCGCTTAAAGGCCGCCCAGTGTTTTTAACTTTTGATTTGGATGGTTTTGATTCGAGTTTAATGCAAGCAACTGGCACGCCAGAACCGGGTGGTGTAATGTGGGAAGACGCGCTCGACATTATTCGTGAAGCGAGCAAAATTGCCAATATTGTTGGTGCGGATGTGGTGGAATTGGCTCCCGTAAAAGCGCTGCATTCTTGCGATTTTCTTTCGGCAAAATTGTGCTACAAAATTTTGTCTTACGCATTTTTAAATAAGAAAAAATGATCAAAAAAGCTGACCCAAAATTTACAATCGACGGCGTTGAAATTAAGCGCGGCCAAACGCTGCGCATTAACATTGACATGGGCAGCATTTACGATTTTACCGACGTGAAAATGCCGGTGGAAGTAATTCGGGGCAAGAAAGACGGGCCGACATTTTTTATTTCGTCAGCAATTCACGGCGACGAAATTAACGGCATTGAAATTGTGAGGCGCTTGTTGGCGTCAAAAGCGTTAAAAAATATTTGCGGCACGTTAATTGTAATTCCGATTGTAAATATTTTTGGCTTTAACGACCGAACGCGCTATTTGCCAGATCGTCGCGATTTGAATCGTTGCTTTCCGGGAATTAAAAACGGTTCACTCGCCTCGCAACTTGCCTACAAATTTATGCAGGAAATTGCACTGAAATCGGACTTTGGCATTGATTTGCACACGGGCGCTTTTCACCGCACCAACTACCCACAAATTCGCGCTGATATTTCTGATCCTTTTACCCTTGAGCTTGCAAAAGCCTTTGGTGCGCCGGTTGTGATTGGTTCAAATTTTCGTGACGGCTCGCTGCGCGAAGCGGTGGCGCGGGCGAAAATTCCAATGATTTTATTTGAAGCTGGTGAGGCCCTGCGCTTTGACGAAGAGGGCATTAAAGTTGGTGTGAATGGCATTTTAAATGTAATGCACGAGATCGGCATGATTAAGTTGCTGCAGCCAAAAAAAACCAAGAAAGAAGTTTTTGTGGCGCGCTCAAGTTCGTGGCTTAGAGCGCCAAAAAGCGGCATTCACATGCCGCGCCAAAAGTTGGGAAAAATGGTTAAAAAAGGCGACGTGATTGGCGAAATTTCTAACCCATTTGGTGATCACAAAACTTTGGTCAAAGCTCACGAAAATGGCGTGATTGTTGGAATGACGTTGCTGCCTTTGGTAAATAAGGGCGACGCTTTGTTTCACATTGCCAGTGCAAAACTTGACGCAAAATCGGTTGATCCAAATCGGTTGCGCGAGCATTTTGAAAATGCCGATTTGGTGAATCTTTAACATTCGCAAGTTGCATTTTATTTTTGCCCACATACCTTGCCGCGCCTCTAAGCTGAGATGCCTTTCTTCTAAGATCAAATTCAGACTCAATCTTTAAAAAAAATCCAAATGCCAAGAGTTTCTGTCATTGCGAAAAATTACGCTAAGGCTTTGTTTGTTGCGGCCAAAAAAAGCAATATTATCGACAAGGTTTCTGCAGAGTTAGAGGTGTTTAAACAAAATTTTAGCACCAGCTTTGCGCACGAGTTAAAAAACCCAGTAATTGCTAAAGATGACTTGGTAAAAATTATTCAAGAAGTGACGGAAAAGTTTGGCCTTGGCCCTTTAACTTCAAACTTCTTCGCTTCGATCGTGCGCAACAGAAGACTCAATTTATTTCCAGAAATTTACGAAGAATTTTCGCGCATTGTAAAAGTGCAAAAAAATATTTTAGAAGTTGAGGTAATCACTGCCGTTAAAGCAGACAAGGCGCAGCTCGAAAAAATTAAGGCCTTGGTTGCAAAAAAATATCCAACCAAAACGGTTTCGGTTAGAGAGCTGGTTAAAGAGTCGATTTTAGGTGGTTTTCAAGTTAAAATCGGTTCAGAAATTATTGACGCTAGTTTACAAAATAAGCTTGCAGCAATAGGCAAAGAGTGCCTCGCGGCCGCTAATTAATTTTCATTTTAATAATAAATAATCCCTTCAGGTCATGGAATTTAAAGTCGAAGAATTTTCAAATATTCTACAAAAAAGCATCGAAAACTTCAGAAGCTCTGCAGATCTTAAAGAGATCGGCGAAGTAATTAAAGTTGGCGACGGAATCGCTAAAGTTTACGGTTTGGATAATGTTCAAGCGGGTGAACTTGTTGAGTTTGAATCTGGCGTTAAAGGCATGGCGCTCAACCTTGAAAGCGACAATGTTGGGATTGTAATTTTTGGTGACGCACAAACTGTTAAAGAAGGCTCAAACGTAAAAAGAACTGGTAAAATTGTTGAAGTTCCAGTTGGCAAAGGTTTGTTGGGCCGTGTTGTTGACGCTTTAGGAAACCCAATTGACGGCAAAGGTGCTTTGCAAAATGTTGAAATGCGCCGCGTAGAAATTAAAGCTCCGGGAATTATCGAGCGTCAATCGGTGACTGAGCCAATGCAAACTGGTATTAAAGCAATCGACAGCTTGATTCCAATTGGACGCGGACAGCGCGAATTGATTATTGGCGACCGCCAAACTGGTAAAACCGCAATTGTTTTGGATACCTTCATCAACCAAGCCAAAGCTCACGAAGAAGGTGACGAGAAGAAAAAACTTTACTGTATCTACGTAGCAATTGGCCAAAAGCGCTCAACTGTAGCGCAAATTGTTAAAACTTTGGAAGATGCTGGTGCAATGAAATATTCAGTTGTGGTTTCTGCAACTGCTTCAGAAGCGGCGGCTCTACAATTTTTTGCACCTTACACTGGTTGCACAATTGGCGAATATTTCCGCGACAACGGCATGCACGCTTTGGTGGCTTATGATGATTTAAGTAAACACGCGGTTTCTTACCGTGAGATGTCACTTCTACTTCGCCGCCCACCAGGACGCGAAGCTTACCCTGGAGACGTTTTCTACGTTCACTCGCGCTTGCTTGAGCGCGCCGCTAAAATGTCAGACGCAATGGGCGGTGGGTCTTTGACTGCGCTTCCAATCATTGAAACTCAAGCTGGCGACGTTTCTGCTTACATTCCAACTAACGTAATTTCGATTACCGACGGACAAATTTTCTTAGAAACTGAGCTTTTCTACAAAGGTATTAAACCAGCGGTAAACGTTGGTTTGTCGGTATCTCGTGTAGGTTCTGCTGCTCAAACTAAAGCAATGAAGCAAGTTGCCGGAACCATCAAGTTAGACTTGGCGCAGTTCCGTGAGCTTGAAGCTTTCGCGCAATTTGGTTCAGACTTAGATGCCGCAACACAAAAGTTGCTTGATCGTGGTCGCAAATTGACTGAATTGTTGAAGCAAAATCAATATTCTCCAATGGGCTTTGAAGAGCAAGTTGCATCAATTTACGTTGGTGTTAAAGGCTACTTAGACAAAGTTCCAGCGAAAGAAGTTGTAAAATTTGAAAAAGAATTTTTACGCAAATTGCACAATTCTCACCCAGAAATTTTGGCTTCAATCAAACAAGAACAAAAAATTTCTGACGGCAATGAAGCGGCATTAAAAGCTGCAATTGAAGAGTTTTTGCAAATCTTCTTAAACCATGCGCCTTCTACAAATTTGGATCACGCAGGTCTTTCTGATAAATTGCATCACGACAAAAGCTAAAATTTTTCATGGCGAATTTAAAGACTCTCAAAACCAGAATTAAATCGGTTAAATCGACGCAAAAAATGACCAAAGCCATGAAAATGGTGGCGGCGTCGCGTTTGAAAAAAGCTAAACAATTGGTTGAAGCTTCGCGTCCTTACGCGGAAAAAATTCAAGAAATGATTGAAAGCCTAGCTTCAAACGTGGCTGTGCGTGGAAATTTAAACGAAAAATTTCCACTTTTGACCGGCAAAGGAAAAAGTCACACGCACTTGCTGGTGGTGTTCTCTTCTGATCGTGGTCTTTGCGGCGGATTAAACAGTGCTACGGTAAAAATGACCAAAATGCACATTAATCATTTGATTGCGCAAGGTCGTGAAGTGAAAATTTACTGCGTTGGTAGAAAAGCCTATGAGCAGCTTAGGTCAGCCTATGGCGATAAAATTATCGATCATTCTTTTGGAATTTTTAGAGGAATCGTCGATTACAAATCTGCGCAAGAATTGGCAGAAAAATTCACCGAATTATTCGCTCAAAACCAGTTCGATGTTTGCGAAGTGATTTACAGCAAATTCAAATCTGCAATTGCTCAAGAGCAAATTTTGAAGCAATTAATTCCGGCGCAAATCGTTGTAAAAGGTGAAGTAAATTCTGAATCGCCTTTGCATTACGAGCCAAGTGAAGAAGCGGTTTTGAGCGAACTTTTGCCGAAAAATTTGGCAATGCAAATTTACAACGAACTTCTAGAAAACAGCGCCTCAGAGCAAGGTGCTAGAATGGCCGCAATGGAAGCTGCAAGCAACAATGCCGGCAAAATGATCAAGGGTCTAACCTTGGTTTACAACCGCACCAGACAATCAAATATTACTAAAGAGCTAATCGACATTATCTCTGGCGCCAACGTTGCTTAGTTGGCGCTTCTTCCTCTCCTTCGAGATTTTTCATGCAACCCAACTTAAAATTTGCCGATCTTTGGCTTAATATTGATAAGCCGCTTGGCATTTCTTCGGCGCGAGCAGTTGCAATTGTGAAGCGTATTACAGGTGCCAAAAAAGTTGGTCACGGCGGTACGCTTGATCCATTTGCTTCTGGAATTCTGCCAATTGCCTTAAACAAAGCGACCAAGACCAGTGAAGCTTTGATGAATACGCGTAAAAAATATTTATTTCGCATCACTTGGGGTGAGTTTCGCGACACTGACGATGTTGAAGGCAAAGTGATCGAAACCAGTTTGGCGCGACCAACTAATGCCCAAATAATTTCTGCCCTACCATTTTTTATCGGCAAAATAAAACAAACGCCGTCACGATTTTCGGCAATTAAAATTAACGGTCAGCGTGCTTACGACTTAGCCCGCAAAGATGTTGTTTTTGAAATGCCTCCACGTGATGTTGAAATTTTTTCACTAAAATTCCTTTCAAATTGCTCAGAGTTCGCCGAGCTTGAAGTTGAGTGTTCTAAGGGCACTTACATTCGCTCTCTCGCGCGCGATATCAGTAAGAAAATTGGAGTTTATGGCTACGTTTCAAAGCTTACGCGCTTGCGGGTTGGCAAATTTCTTTACGAAAAAAGAATTTCACTTGACGCCTTAAAACGCTTCAATACTTATGGCGGCCGTTTTTCGGATGGCTCGCTGCTATTGGTGCAGGATGTCAAGTTGGATGATCTAAACTAAAGTTCTCTTTTACACTAATCTGGCCCGAATCAATTTTCCCTGAAGTCTCGCTTAAGCTGTTTTCTAAGGCTTAGGTTTAATTTTAATCATTTTAAAAAAATGTCTCTTACTACCAAAACAAAGAAACAAGTTGTTGCTGATTTTGCTCAAAACAAAAACGATACCGGTTCTACCGAAGTTCAGTGCGCAATCATTACCCAACAGATTTTGAGCCTTACTGAGCACTTGAAAATCCACAGAAAAGATTTCTCTTCAAAAAGAGGCCTTTTGATCTTGGTTGGTAAAAGAAGAAGATTGCTTAACTACCTAAAATCTGAATCTTCTGCACGCTACGAAGCTCTAATCAAAAAATTAGAATTAAGAAAATAAGCACGATTTTTTCGTCGCTAATCCCCCTAATAAAAAGCTGAAAATATGTTTAATGTTGTAAAAAAAGAAATTGTCTGGAACGGCAAAACCTTATCTCTTGAAACCGGTAAAATCGCTCGCCAAGCTAGCGGATCTATCCTCGCAAAATACGGCAATACTACAATTCTTTGTGCAGTAACCGTTGCAAGCAAAGCTGCTGAAAATGCAGATTTCTTCCCACTAACTGTTCACTACCTAGAAAAATTCTACGCTGCTGGAAAAATCCCAGGTGGATTTTTTAAGCGTGAAGCTAAGCCGTCAGACGCTGCTACTCTAACTTCTCGTTTGATCGATCGCCCGATCAGACCACTTTTCCCAGCTAACTTCTACAACGAAGTTAACGTGATTTGTACCGTTCTTTCTTACGATCCAACTTGCACTCCAGACGTTGTGGCCTTGATTGCCGCTTCTGCTGCTTTGGCAATTTCTGAAGCTCCTTTAACTGAGCCAGTTGGCGGCGCTCGTGTTGGTTACATTAACGGTGAATTTGTTCTAAACCCAAATGCTGAAGAACTTAAACAAAGCCGTTTGGATCTTGTAGTTGCGGGAACCGAAAGCTCAGTTTTGATGATCGAATCTGAAGCAAAAGAACTTACCGAAACTGAAATGTTGGCAGCTTTAGACTTCGGTCACAAAGCTTTCCAACCAGTCATTAAAATGATTGAAGAGCTAAAAGCAGAAGCTGGTAAAAAGAAAATCGAAGTTAAGCAAGAAGATCACTCAGCTCTTAAAAATGAAATCAACGATTTCATCGCTGATCGCTTAATCAACGCCTACAAAAAACAAGACAAACAAGCTCGTGTTGCTGATTTAGATCAAATCAACACTGATGTTAAAGCTAAGTTTGTTAACGAAGAAGCCGGCGTCACTGGCAACAAAGTTAAATCGCTTTTCAAAATCCTTTCTCAAGAAATCGTGCGCAACGACGTTTTGAAAAACGGTATTAGAATTGATGGACGTAAAACTGATCAAGTTAGACAAATTGCAATCGAAACTGGCTTATTGCCACAAGTTCACGGCTCTGCACTTTTCACTCGTGGCGAAACTCAAGCTTTGGTTGTTGCAACTCTTGGCTCAAGCAGAGACGAGCAAATGATCGAAAACTTAGACCCAGGCATGTCGAAAGAAAATTTCATGCTGCACTACAATTTCCCTCCTTACTCGGTTGGTGAAACTGGTCAGTTGAAACCACCTGGACGTCGCGAAATTGGCCACGGCAAATTGGCTTGGCGTGCGATTAACCCAGTATTCCCATCGGTTGAAAGCTTCTCTTACGCAACTCGCGTGGTTTCTGAAATCACTGAATCAAACGGTTCGTCTTCAATGGCAACAGTTTGCGGCACCTCACTCGCTTTGATGGATGCTGGTGTTCCAATCAAATCTCCAGTTTCTGGAATCGCGATGGGATTGATTAAAGAAGGCGCTAACTACGTTATTCTTTCTGACATCTTGGGTGACGAAGATCACCTTGGTGACATGGATTTCAAAGTTGCAGGAACCAGAGAAGGTATCACCTCGTTACAGATGGATATCAAAATCAACGGTATCACTGCCGACATCATGACAGCAGCTCTTAACCAAGCTAATGCTGGCAGACTTCACATTTTAGACAAAATGGTTGAAGCTGTTCCGCAAGCTAGAACTGAGCTAAATGACAATGTTCCTAAAGTTGAAGTTTTGACTATTAACCCGAAAAAAATTCGTGAAGTAATTGGCTCTCGCGGCGCTGTAATCAAAGAAATTTGTGCAGTATCTGGCGCGGTTGTTGATGTTGACGATAGCGGTACCATCAAAATTTCTTCTAACAGCGCTGATTCAATCAAGAAAGCTGTTACTATGATTCACGAAATCACTTTTGAACCAGAAATCGGCGACATTTACGAAGGTCCAGTTGTGAAAGTTATTGATGCCGGCGCTTTCGTTAGCATTTCTAACAATCGCGATGGTTTCATTCACATTTCTGAACTTGCTGAATATCGCGTTGATTTTGTTGAAGACGTAATCAACGAAGGCGACATCGTTAAAGTTAAAGTAATTGGTTTCGACAAAAAAGGTCGTCCAAAATTAAGCTACCGTTGCGTTGATCAAGCAACTGGCGAAGACATTTCTGATCGCTTGCCAAACAAACCGCAAATGATTGACGAAAGAGAATCTGGCGGTGGTCGTGACGACCGTCGTGGTGGTGGAAGTCGTGATCGCGATGACAGACGTCCTCGTGATCGTGATGACCGTCGTGGCGATGATCGTCGTCCTCCTCGTGACCGCGATGATCGTGGTGACAGAGACGCTGCTCCAAAAAAACGTCGCGGGTTTTTCGGTTAGTCTTTAACCGCAATTCGCTATTAAAAAGGCGGGCCGTTTGGTCCGCCTTTTTTTTGCTAAAATTTAAATTTTTAAAAAAAATGCCAATCGCTCAAAAAGATTTAGAAAAACTTTTGCATGAAAATTTTCCAGAGGCGCAAATTGAAGTGGTGGCTTTAGTTGCTGACGACAATCACTACAGCGTTAAAATCACCGACAAAATTTTTGCTGGTAAAACCAGAGTTGAGCAACATAAATTGGTGAACAATGCTCTAAAAGAAATTCTCGGCGACGTGCTTCACGCCATGCAGCTTAAGACCTCAGCTTAATTAATTTTTTAATTCCAATGACTAACATTTTAGAAAAAATCCAAGAAACAGTTTCAACCAACGACGTAGTGCTTTACATGAAAGGCACCAAAGATTTTCCGCAATGCGGCTTTTCTGCAGCGGTTTCGCATGTTTTAAAAACAGCGGGTGTAGATTTTCTTGATGTTGACGTTTTGCGCGATCCAGAGGTTAGGCAAGGCATCAAAGAATTTTCTGACTGGCCTACAATTCCACAGCTTTACATCAAAGGTGAGTTCATTGGTGGATGCGACATCGTAAAAGAAATGGCGCAGTCTGGCGAGTTGCAAGAAATGCTGAAAGAAAAAGGGATCATCTAGCATGACCAGCCTCGCAATTGAAATTTCGAACCTTAGCAAAACTTACAAAAAATCGAAAAAATCGGCGGAGAAAATCGCGCTAAAGTCGATTGATTTGCAGATTAAAAAAGGTTCGTTCTTCGGTCTTCTAGGCCCAAACGGTGCGGGTAAATCGACGATCATTAATATTCTTGCGGGCCTTACCAACAAAACTTCTGGCTCGGTAAAAATTGGCGGCATCGACATCGACCAAAACCAACAAGCGGCAAAATTTAAAATTGGCATCGTGCCGCAAGAGCTTGTAATTGACCCATTTTTCAACGTTCGCGAAACCTTAGAAATTTACGCTGGATATTACGGAATTGAAAAATCTAAGCGCCGTACCGACGAAATTATTGAAGCGCTGGGTTTGAAAGACAAAGCACTGTCAACTCCTCGTAGCCTTTCTGGCGGAATGCGCCGCAGACTTCTTGTGGCAAAAGCCTTGGTTCACAATCCAGAAATTTTAGTGCTAGATGAGCCAACCGCAGGCGTTGACGTTGAGTTGCGCAACCAACTTTGGAATTACGTAAAAAAATTAAATCAGGCGGGAACCACTATTCTGTTGACTACGCATTACCTCGAAGAAGCTGAAGAGCTTTGCGACGAAATTGCCATTATCAATCAAGGCCAAGTAATCGCCTGCGACAAAAAAGAAAATTTGATGAATGTGCTCTCAAGCAAAGAGCTAATTATTAGCTGCGCTGATGCTGAAGGCGCTAAAATGCTGGCGTTGTTTCCTGAGCTGCAAACCAAACTTTTGACCGCGGACAAAATCTCGATTACTTACGATCCACAAAAAATTGCGGTGGCAAAAATTCTCCACACAATTTCTGATAGCAAAATTCAGATCAAAGACATCTCAACCAAGCAGCCCGATCTTGAAGAAATTTTTAAACATCTAATCAAGGCACAGTCATAAATGAAGGATCTCATCAGCATAGACCAGCTAAGTCTCCAGGATGTTAATGAAATCCACAATTCAGCAGAAAAATTCTTTAGAAAATCTCTAAATCAAAGCCAAGAACTTGCTGGAAAAATTCTCGTAAATTTCTTTTTCGAAAATTCTACCCGCACTCGCACTTCATTTGAAATTGCTGCCAAGCGCATGGGCGCTGAGGTGGTCAATATCGACATCTCGCTTTCGTCTCTAAAAAAAGGCGAATCAATCATCGACACTGCCAAAACAATCAACGCGATGAATCCAAATTTTGTCGCGATTCGTCACAATGGCAGCGGCATTTGCCAGCTTTTAAAGCAGCACATCTCTGCTTCGCTGATTAACGCTGGAGACGGCACTAATGAGCATCCAAGCCAAGCGTTGCTCGATTCATTCGTAATTTTGCAGCACAAAAAAACTTTGCAAAATTTAAAAATCGCAATTTGTGGCGACGTTTTGCACTCAAGAGTGGCGCGCTCTAACATTAAGTTGTTAAAAAAATTTGGTTGCGAAATTCGCGTGATTACGCCGCCAACTTTAATCACTTGCGACTACCGAAATTGGCTTAAAGAAAAATGGGGCGTTGAGGTTTTTGAGTCGCTAGAGCAAGGAATTGCAGGTGTTGACGTTGTAATGATGCTGCGCATTCAACAAGAAAGAATGCTTGGCTGCTACATTCCAAGCCTGTCGGAATATTTTAAACTTTTTGGCTTAACTCACCAAAAACTAAAAGCCGCCAAGCCTGATGTGCTGGTGCTTCATCCCGGACCAATTAATCGCGACGTAGAAATTTCTTCAGCACTTGCTGACGATGAAAAATTCAGTTTGATCCTTGAGCAAGTTGAAGCTGGTGTTGCTGTTAGGCAGGCAATTTTGCAGTTTTTGAGCTAAACATCTTAGCCAAATTTTCCTCAAAAAAACCCACCTCTAATTACCCCACAAATTTTTATTTGGATTATTTATTTACAAATAAAAAACAGTTCCTACCTTGCGCCCTCTTCAAAAAAAATTGCGTTCAAAAATAGTGGCGCCGAGCCAGTAATATCAAGGCTTGGCAACGTGTTAAAATTTGAGCAAAAATTAAGTCTTTTTATCTTCTTTTACTTAATTTTAACCCCGACAAAGAAATGGGAAAAGAGCTGGAACAGGGTCGAGTCTCAAACTCGAAAATTCACTATTTGTTTAACGCACAAAATTCCACCAAGGGACCAAAGCAATCTCCCAAAAGATCAGCTAAAAAAATCTCCACAGTTGAAAGTACAGTTGCAGAATTAAAGCCGTCAATTCCGGTTTATTTCATTCGCCCAAATTCAATTAAGCGCGCAGCAAAATTTTTCTTAGAAAATTTTCAGACTCCAAAATTTGCCAGCGACATCCTTTATTCGGTAAAAAGCAATCCCGACTCAACAGTTTTAAAACACTTGTTTGCAGCTGGCGTTAAGCATTTTGACGTTGCTTCAATGGCCGAAGTTAAACTAATCAAAGATCTTTTCGGTGACGCGGTGAGCATGTATTTTATGCACCCAGTAAAATCACGCGAAGCAATTTTTGACGCTTATTTTAACCACGGCATTCGCGATTTTTCACTCGATTCATCTGACGAATTAAAAAAGATTCTTGAAGTGACCAATGGCGCTAAAGACCTTGGTTTGCACGTGCGCCTAGCAATTGCTAATTCGCATGCGGCAATCGATTTGTCGGGCAAATTTGGAATTTTGCCTTCTGAATCAGTTTCACTTTTGCGCAAAGTTAGAGCTTCAGCAAAAAGATTTGGCATTTGCTTTCACGTTGGTTCGCAATGCATGGAGCCTACAGAATACCGCAACGCACTTAACATTACCAAAGAGCTTCTCGAGCAAGCAAAAGTTAAACCAGACGTAATTGACGTTGGCGGTGGCTTTCCTTCTTCTTACCCAGGCATGACTCCGCCAAATTTAAGCGCCTATTTTGACGAAATTTTTGACGCAATTAACCAAATGGGTCTCGACAAAAAATGTCGCATCTGGTGCGAACCGGGTCGCGCTTTAGTTGCAGAATCTGGTTCACTTTTGGTGCGTGTTGAAGCGAGAAAAAAGAACATGCTTTACTTAAACGACGGCACTTACGGTGGCTTATTTGACGCTGGTTTTCCGGGCTTTATTTATCCGTCAAAAGCGCTGCGCGTTAAAAATTCAGAAGCGCTTTCTTCCAACAATATTCCTTTCGGATTCTACGGCCCAACCTGCGATTCACTTGATTCAATGAAGGGTCCATTCTACTTGCCAGAAAATATCGCTGAAGGTGACTACATCGAAATTGGTCAGCTTGGTGCTTACTCTCGTAGCATTAGAACCGAATTTAACGGATTTAACAAAAATCTTCAAATTGAAGTGACAGACGAGCCGATGGTTTCAATGTATCGCGAAGAAGAAGAGCAAGAAGAGCTAGCAACAGCTGCTGAATAAATTTTCCCCAACTAACTTATTTACAAAAAATGGTCACTAAAAAAGAGCTTTTAAAGCGCCCAGTTAAGCATATTGACATCACTTCATTTGATGCTCGCCCAATCATTGATCAAATGGATCACATGTCTTTCACCTCGCGTGATTTGGCTCGTGCGACTGAGATTTTCAACATGATGCAAAAAGACAAAGATTGCTCAGTGATCTTAACTTTGGCTGGTTCAACCTCTGCTGGTGGCTGTATGAAAGTTTACGCCGACATGGTTAAATACGGCATGGTTGATGCAATTGTTGCGACAGGCGCCTCAATTGTAGACATGGATTTCTTTGAAGCTCTTGGTTTCAAACATTACCAAGGCACGCCATTCATTGATGACCAATTCTTACGCAAAAATTACATCGACAGAATTTACGACACTTACATCGATGAAAAAGATTTACAAAACTGCGACGGCACAATTTACAAAATTGCCAACTCTCTAGAATCCCGTCCTTACTCGTCTCGTGAGTTTATCTGGGAAATGGGAAAATATTTGAAAAAGCACGCTAAGAAAAAAGAATCTCTAATCGAGCTAGCCTACGACCACAATGTGCCAATTTTCTGCCCAGCTTTCACCGACTCTTCCGCTGGTTTTGGTTTGGTTTTACACCAAGTTAAAAACCCAAAAAAGCACATGACGATGGACTCAATTGCTGATTTCAGAGAATTAACCGACATCAAAATTAAAGCCGGCACAACTGGTCTTCTAATGATTGGTGGTGGTGTGCCAAAAAATTTCGTGCAAGACACCGTTGTTTGCGCCGAAATTTTAGGCATTGAAGCTGACATGCACAAATACGCCGTGCAAATCACTGTGGCCGATTCTCGCGACGGCGCTTGCTCTTCTTCAACTCTAAAAGAAGCCTGCTCTTGGGGCAAAGTTGACACAACTTTTGAACAAATGGTTTTTGCTGAAGCTACTTCAGTTGTGCCTCTTTTGGCATCTGACGCTTACCACCGTGGTTTTTGGAAAAAGCGCAAAAGAAGAAATTTTGCCAAAATGTTTGCGTAGTCCAAGCTACTAAATTTCTTAAAAGGCGGTCAGTTTTTAAAAAATTGGCCGCCTTTTTTTGCGCCGCTAGCTCGGTCAAATTTTGTAAAATGAATTTTGTTGGTCACAAACTTGACCAACATGTTGGTCAAGTTGTTAGTCAAACAGTGGGCCAAGTGTCACGGGGTGTGAAAATTTGATTTTCCTGCTCTTTAGCCCCTAATTCACTGGGTCGACGTCGATTCTAATGCGAACAGATTTTGGCACTTCTAGTGTGCTAATCACGTCAGAAATTAACTTTTGCAAGTTGGTTTTTTTCGAAGTTTTTAAGTTCACCAAAAAGTGGTGACGATTTTTTAAACGCTGCAAAGGCGCTGGCGCTGGGCCGAAGAGCTCAATTTTGTCACTCACCGGAAAATGACTAATTAATTTTTTCGCAAAATTTTTCGCCTCTCCTTCTGAAAACGAACTAATCTCAAACTTGGCAAGCCTTGAAAATGGAGGCAATTCCATGGTTTCGCGGTTTTTAATTTCAAATTCGTAAAAGTTTTTTTTGTCACTTTTGACGATTTTTTCGAAAATAAAATTTTGTGGATTGAAAGTTTGAATCACAATTTTTCCGCATTCGTCACGTCTGCCGGCGCGCCCAATTACTTGCGTTAAAATTTGGTAGGTTTTTTCTAGCGCTCGCAGCTCAGAGCTGTAAAGCATTGCGTCAGCGTCAATGATCCCAACCAAATTCAGGTCGGGAAAATCGTGACCTTTGGCAATCATTTGTGTGCCAATAATTACGTCGATTTCGCGATTTAAAATTTGTTTTACCAGCTTGTCGACCTCGTCAAAACTGGTCACGTTGTCGCTGGTGACAAGGGCAATTCGCGCTGTTGGAAAAATGCGACGCACCTCTTCTTCAACTTTTTCAACGCCCACCCCAACCGAAATTAACGCGTCTTTCTCGCCACAAAATTTGCACTCTAAAAGTGATTTTTCTTGGTGGCCGCAATGGTGGCAAATTAGTTTTTGTTTCGACTTGTGCAGCACCAAATGAAAGTCGCAATCTCCGCATTGGTATTTTTTGCCGCAAGTTTTGCAAAGCGTGACTGGCGCGTATCCGCGGCGATTTAAAAAAAGCAAAGTCTGTTTATTTTTTGCCAAATTTAACGCCATTTCGCTGCGTAATTTTTGCGACAAAAATTCGTTTGATTGCATTTTTTCGCGACGCAAATCGACCAATTCAATGTCGTTTTTTTGACCAAATCTTTGCTCTAAAATGAAGTGGTGGTATTTGCCCAAAACCGCGTTGGCGTAAGTTTCAACCGCTGGTGTTGCGGAAGATAAAATCACCGGAAAATTTTCTAACTTCGCCTTCACAACGCACATGTCGCGGGCGTGAAAGTTGAAGACGTCTTCTTGTTTAAAAGAGGTGTCGTGTTCTTCGTCGACAACAATTAATTGCAGATTTTTGAAAGGTAGTAAAAGCGCTGAGCGCGCGCCAATTAAGACGCGAACTGAGCCTTGCGTGACGCCGTAGAAAATTTCACGCTTGTCTTTTTTAGAAATTTTTGAGTGCCAAAGTGCTGGAGGAAATTTAAATTGTTCCTCGAAGCGTAGTAGCAATTGGCTGGTTAGAGCGATTTCTGGCAGCAGAATTAAAATTTGTGAGCTTGGTTTTTCGGCTAAAATTTTTGCAATTAACGCAAAGTAAATTTCGGTTTTGCCCGAACCAGTCACACCGTCTAGAAGGCTTACTGGCGGCGTTTTGTCGCGTAACTCGTCAAAGACTTCCTGTTGTTTTGGCAGCAGTTTTTTTAAGTGAAAATTTTCTGGCTCAACTTTTTGTACCAAGCCTTCAGGAATTTTTTTGACCTTGTCAGAATTTAAAATTCCAATAAAGGCACGCAGCACCAAGCCGCGACTACCAAGGTTGTAGCTCGCAATCGTCTCAATAAATTTTAGCTGATTTTCGCTAAGTTTTAGGCGCGAATTTATTTCTAAAATTTTTTTAATTTTGTTCTCAGAAATTTTTTCTGGCGGTGTTTTTGACGTGCCAACAACCACTCCCCAAATTTCTTTGCGACCAAATTCTACGCGCACGACGTCACCGCACTCGACTGGCTCTTCAGCCAAATAGCTAAAGGGTTCGTCAAGCGCCAAGGGCAACAAAACTTGGGCGAATATTTTTGACATTAAGAGGTTGAAAAGAGGTTTGCGTGAAGCTAGTTTGCGCGTCAGTATTTTCCCCCCTTAAAACTTCAAACAAAACAACTTTATGAAATTCTTCATCGACTCTGCTGAAATCTCTGAAATCAAAGAAATCGCGGCTTACGGGCTGCTTGATGGCGTGACTACTAACCCAAGTTTAATCGCTAAATCTGGTCGCGATTTTAAAGAAGTAATTGCTGAAATTTGCAAAATTGTGACAGGCCCAGTGAGCGCCGAAGTTGCCGCAACTGACTACGACAACATGGTTCGTGAAGGCGAAATTTTAAGCAAAATTGCCAAAAACGTTTGCATCAAATTGCCAATGACACTGGACGGACTTAAAGCCTGCAAATATTTTTCAGACAAAGGCGTGCAAACTAACGTGACCCTTTGCTTTTCTGCCGCTCAAGCAATTTTAGCTGCAAAAGCTGGCGCAACTTTTGTGTCACCATTCGTTGGCAGACTTGACGACATTGGCCAAGACGGAATGATGCTAATTGAAGAAATCTGCGACATTTACGCTAACTACCCAGAATTTAAAACCGAAGTTTTGGTGGCTTCAATCAGAAACCCAATCCACATCACAGCCGCTGCTAGAATGGGTGCGGACGTTGCGACAATTCCAGCAAAAGTTTTAAAACAATTAATTTCTCACCCACTAACCACTCAAGGTTTAGAAACTTTTGTGAAAGATTGGGCAGGCACCGGACAGAAAATTTAATGACAGAAAAAAAGAAAATTTTTGGCGTCGAAACTGGTTTTGAGTGGTACGACGTCAAAACAAAAATCAAACAATTGCTGCGACGCATCACTTACAGCGGTGTTTTTCAAGAGCTGATCTGTTTGGTTTTTATTGGTTACATGAAATTGGTTTTTTACACCAGTCGCAAAATTTTTGTGAATGAACAAGCTCTGTTCAGTGCGGCGAAAAATGAGGTGCCGTTGATTGCGGCGGCTTGGCACAATCGCTTGATGTTGATTCCATTTTTTGTGCAAAGGTCGAAGCAGCTTAACCCAAATCGTGGCATTATTTCGTTGGCTTCACGTCACGGCGACGGGCAATTTATTAGCAAAATAATGCAAAAATTTGGCGCAGTGCCAATTTTAGGATCTACCCGCGACGGCCGCAAAGCCTCGCGCGGCATTGATGTGGGAAGTTTTAAAAAACTTTTAGTGGGCTTAAAAAAGGGTAATGTTTTGGCAATTACGCCAGATGGACCACGCGGGCCTTCACAAAAAATTAACGGTGAAGTTGTAAATATTGCCCGCATTACAGGGGCTGGAATTTTGCCAATTTCTTACTCGTCGTCGCGCTTTAGAAAGTTGAAAACTTGGGACCAATTTGTGGTGCCGCTGCCTTTTTCAACCCTGTGTTTTGCTTGCGACGAAACGCCAATTTTTGTGGCAAAAGATGTGAGTGAAGAAGAGGTGCAAGAAATTACAAAAAGGCTGGAAGAGCGAATGAATGTTGTTCAGAAAAAATCACAAGAATCAGTCTACTCAATCTCGTAAGTGACCAAAACTGCAGAAGTAATTTTGTCTTCACCCGCCTCTAATTGCGGCGCCACGCGCGCACCCGAATCAAAAGCCATTGCCGATTTAGCAAACACCATCCGTGGCTGAAACCCCTGCCCCTCTTCAGCAAAATTCACAATCTTTTTTAAAGTGACACCTAGGTTTTTGGCAGTTGTTGCGGCCTGCTCTTTGGCTTTGGCAATTGCGAGCGCCTGAGCTTCTGATTTTAGTTTGTCGGTGTTTTCAACGCTAAAATTTGGGCCATTTATTTCAGAAATTTTAAGTGCGGCAAGATCGGTTAAAATTTGGCTAGCTTTTGCAAGGTCGCGCAATTTTAGCGAAATTGTTTGTGAGGCCTCAAACCCAGTTAAAACTTGTTTAGAGGGCTGGCAAATGCCTTTTTGGCAAGATCCGGCTTGGTATTCGTATTTTGGGTTGGTGTTGTAGTTTCCGGTTTGAATGTCTTTTTTGGCGACGCCTTTTTTGGTTAGTAAATCTAGCGCGGCGTTGGTTTTTTTGGCCATTTTTTGTTGAGCGGACGTCGCGTCTTTGTCTTCTTCGCGAATGGTGAAGTTGAAGGTCGCTAGATCTGGAACTGCTTTTATTTCAGCGCTACCACGAAAAGTAATTGTGTGTGGAGGGTGGTGCGGAACTAAGCCGCAGCTGGTTGCAAGAAGAAGTGTGGCGAGAGCTAGTTGAAGTTTTTTCATAAAATTTAATTGGTTTTATTTTCTAATCTTGGAAACACCGCCTTTGGTTCGTTAATTTTGTGACCGGCTTTTAGTGAATGCGCGGCACTAATAAAATCAAGCCCTCGCGCCTCATTTGCAATTTGCAAAATATCCAAAATTTTTGGCGCTAAATTAATGCAAAATGGTTGCAGGGCAATTGCAATTACGCGCAGATTTTCGGCAATTACGCTTAGAACCAAATTCATTTCTTCAATTTTATTTTCCTTTTTCAAATTCCACGGAGCCTTGACGTTGAACCATTCGTTGCACTTTGAGGCGTGGGCTAAAATTTCGCCAATTGCTTGGTCAAAAGCAAAGTTCGACATTTTTTGCTCTAACTTTTCTTTCAAATCGTAAGCGCTTTTTAGCAAATCAGCAGCTTCCGCGTAGCCGCTAAAATCAACGGTTTGCGCATCAGAATTTTTAAAAATCATTGAAAGTGAACGCTGCGCTAAATTGCCAATATTGTTTGCCAATTCAGCATTGACGCGGGTGACGAAGCTTACGCGTGAATAGTCGCCGTCATTTCCAAATGGCACTTCGCGTAGCAAAAAGTAGCGGAAGTAATCAATTGCGGCATCAGACGAAAGGCCAAAAGATTCAAGCCATTCTAACTCGCTGAGAGGCGAAATTACGTTGCCAACAGATTTAGAAATTTTTTGTCCCTCGTTAGTCCACCAGCCGTGGGCGTAGATTGAATGAGGAATATTTAAATTCGCCGCCATTAAAAATGCAGGCCAGTAAACAGCGTGAAAACGCACAATGTCTTTGCCAACAATGTGCAAAGGTGACTCGCTGGTATTGTGCCAAAATTTTTGAAAAAGCTCGCTGTTTTGGTCGGGAAATCCGAGTGCTGAAATGTAGTTGGCAAGAGCGTCGAGCCAGACGTACATTACGTGTTTGTCAGAACCTGGAACTTTAACGCCCCAAGAAAATGAGGTGCGCGAAATCGACAAATCTTTGAGGCCGCCTTTTACAAATGACACAACTTCATTGTAGCGCGATTGTGGGCGAATGAAGTCTGGCGCGGCTTCGTAGAGCATCAGCAATTTGTCTTGGAAGGCCGAAAGTTTGAAAAAATAACTTTCTTCTTTGTGCCATTCAACGTCAGCACCGGTTGGTGCTTTGCCATTTACTAACTCGTCTTCGCCGTAAAAAGCCTCGTCGCGCACGGCGTACCAGCCTTCGTAAGTGCCTTTGTAAATTGCGCCGTTGGCCTCCAATATTTCCCAAAATTTTTGTGCAGAAATTTTGTGACGCTCCTGCGTAGTGCGAATAAAATCGTCATTCGAAAGCTGTAGCGTTTGCGCTAATTCACGAAATTTTAGCGAAACTTCGTCACAAAATTCTTGCGGATTTTTGCCGCGCGCCAAAGCCGATTTTTCAACTTTTTGCCCGTGCTCGTCGGTGCCGGTTAAAAAATAAACGTCAAAATTTGACAATCTTTTGAAGCGAGCAACCACGTCGCAAGCAACGGAAGTGTAAGCGTGGCCAATGTGCGGAACGTCGTTTACGTAATAAATAGGGGATGTGACGTAGAAATTTTTTGAATCCATTGTGTTTTGATTTACCGTTTTGTAATTTGCTGCCAATCCTTGATTTGAAAGCTTTCAGACAGCTTCTAGAACATTCCCAAAATAATCAATTTCAAAATTAAATGTCCTTCACACCAAAGCTAAATGGCATTGTGGCCAAGTTTGCTGAGCTTGAAAAAAAGTTGCTTGATCCTGCTAGTTTGGGTCAAAATTTTGCTAAAGTTTCAAAAGAACATTCAGACATGGCTCCTGTGGTGGCGTTGATTGCGGAGTATCGTCAGGCGCAAAAAGAGGCGGCAGATATTGACGAAATTTTGCCACTGACAACCGACCAAGACATGCGCAACATGTTGGAACAAGAGAAGTTTGATTTGAGTAAAAAAATTCCTGATCTTGAGCAGCAAATGAAAATTGCGCTTTTGCCAAAAGATGCGGCAGATGAAAAAAACGCCATTCTCGAAGTGCGCGCCGGAACTGGCGGTGAAGAGGCGGCGCTGTTTGCTTACAAGCTTTTTGCAATGTATCAAAAATATGCTGAGAGAAGAAAATGGAAGTTTGAAATTCTCTCAATTTCGGACACCGGACTTGGTGGCTACAAAGATGCTTCGGCAACAATTATTGGGCGCAATGTGTTTGCGCGTTTGAAATATGAATCGGGCGTTCACCGCGTGCAACGTGTTCCTGAAACAGAATCGCAAGGTCGCGTGCACACTTCAGCTGCAACAGTTGCGGTGCTTCCAGAAGCCGAAGAAATTGACATTAAAATTGAAGAAAAAGATTTGCGAATTGATGTGTTTCGCTCAAGTGGTCCGGGTGGACAATCGGTTAACACAACTGACTCGGCGGTTAGAATCGTGCACGTTCCAACTGGCGTGACGGTTTCAATGCAAGATGAAAAATCGCAAATTAAAAACCGCGAAAAAGCGATGAAAGTTTTGCGCTCAAGGCTTTACGAAGCTGAGCGTGATCGTGCTGATAAAGAGCGTTCTGCAAGCCGTAAAGAGCAAGTTGGAAGCGGCGACAGATCAGAGCGAATTAGAACCTACAACTTTCCACAAAGCCGCGTGACAGATCACAGAATCAATCTGACTAGCTACAGAATTGACGAGATTATGCTAGGTGGAATTGATGAGTTTATTGATGCGCTGACGGCTGATGATCAGGCTAAGAAGATGTCGCAGGAAGATTAGATTTATTTTTCTCTGTCTTCGCAAATTGCATTAGATCTTGGTCTGGTTGTGGTGACTTGTGTGAGAGATCTTGCGGAGGGTGTAGTCTCATTTTGTAATTGAGCGCTGTTGTTGTTTTCCCACGGTGTTGAATTTTCTCTATCGGGCTCTGGGTTTGAAGGGGTTGATTCCATACCGATTTTGGCGGACTTTCTAAAAAAATTTTTCATCTAAAGGGTTTTTTTATTTGATAATTCCTACGGAAATTGAGTTACCTTCAAGCTGGTTTTCAAAAGAGAAATCAGTTTCTTCTTTTGTTGCGGCGGCGTCAGAAACACAAATTATTTCTCGAGCTAAAACTTGCTCTGAAATGTATTTTTCAAAGCTGCGCGCCACTTCGAGAATGTGTGAATTTGGCGAGAAAATTTTTAGCGAAATGTGGTCAGAAATATTTAAATCTGCGTCTTTTCTATTTTGTTGTACGGCGCGAATGATGTCGCGCGCGATGCCTTCGTCTTCTAATTCCTTAGTCACTTCGATGTCGAGTTGAACTAGGTAATCATTGGTTGGAAGTGCTGCGATGGCAAATTTTTTTTCGTCGTTGTTTTTTGTCGCAAGTTTAATTTCAAAATCATCGCCTTCTAAAACTACGCCGGCGATTTCGATTTCTTTTTCAGAAAGTTTTTTCCACTCACCGCTTTTTGCAGCGCCTGTAATTTCTTTAATTTTTGAGCCAAATTTGGCGCCGATTTTTTTGAAATTTATTTGAAGTTTCAGCTCGGCGAGCTCGGAAATTTCTTCCTTAATTTCGATTGATTTTACGTTAACTTCTTCGGCGATAATTTCTGAAAAAGGCAAAATGCGCGCGGCGTTTTTGCCAAATACTGTGAGTTTTGCGAGGGGTAGGCGAACACGTAGGTTTTTATTGTCGCGGATCGACAGGGCAACGGAGCACAGGTTGCGTACGAGATCCATGTCGGCGACGAGGGCGGTTTCGTCGGGTAAAAAAGATAAATTTGGAAAGTCTTGTAAGTGGATTGAAGAGTTGCGATTGATCACGGGAGTAGGAGTTTAATTTGAGAGTTTGGAGTGTGTGAATAACCACCCCAACCCCTCCTTCAAAAGGAGGGGTTTTAGTATGATTTTTTTGAAAATAACGGGCTAAAAACAAGCTCGGAGGTAAGCCCCTCCTTTTGAAGGAGGGGTTGGGGTGGTTATTCGCAAACGAGATCTTGTGTTGAAAAAATTAGTTAAACCAACTCTCCAATCACAAAAACCTCTTCCCCAGCCTGTTCCAAAACATTTTTAACTTCTGCTTCATCACCTTTTGCAACTACCAAAACCATGCCAATGCCGCAGTTGAAAGTTCTGTGCATTTCTTCATCCGCAACATTTCCAAGCTTTTGCAAATAATCGAAAATGGCAGGACGGTTCCAAGATTTGTAATCAATTTTTGGCGTGACATTTTTCGACAAAACGCGTGGAAGATTTTCTGTCAACCCGCCACCAGTAATGTGCGATAAGGCTTTAACTTTGCCGGTTTTAAGTGCGGCCAAACAAGATTTTACGTAAATTTTTGTTGGGGTTAGCAAAGCTTCACCAACAGTTTTTTCGTCAGAAAATTTGTCAGAAAATTTTACTGAATTTTGCGAAAGAATGAAGCGTGCCAAAGAATATCCATTCGAGTGAACGCCGCTTGATTTAAGGCCAATTAAAACGTCGCCCGCATTTGTTGCTCTTGGCAAAATTTCGTCGCGCTCAACAGCGCCAACGGCAAAGCCAGCCAAGTCGTAGTCGCCAGCAGAATACATCCCAGGCATTTCAGCAGTTTCGCCGCCAATTAAAGCACAGCCCGCAAGCTTACAGCCGTCGGCAATTCCCTTGATCACTTGCGTTGCAACTTCAACTTCAAGTTTTGAACAAGCAAAATAATCTAAAAAGAAAAGTGGCTCGGCGCCTTGAACCACAAGGTCGTTTACCGACATTGCAACTAGGTCAATTCCGATGGTGTCGTGTTTGCCAACCTCGATTGCAACTTTCAATTTTGTGCCAACGCCGTCAGTTGATGAAACCAAAACGGGGTCGCGGAAGTTGCATTTTTTTAAATCGAACAACGCGCCAAAGCCGCCTAAATCGGAGGCAGATCCAATGCGCGAAGTTGCTTTTGCAAATGGTTTAATACGATTAACTAATTCGTTTCCAGCGTCGATATCGACGCCAGCTTGTTTGTAATTTAGGGACATTTTTCTTGCGATTTAAGAAGGGGGCGCAAAGCTTGATAAACGTGGCTCCACGAGATGTTCAATCCTTTTTGTTTAATTCCAAATGTCGAGAATTTTTTTACTTTTTTTCAGCGTTTTTTTGTGCTTGGCTAGTTTTTCTTTTGCCGCCGACACCAATATTTATTCAGTTGAAAATGTTGCGGTGAGTGTGTCGGGCAAATCTCCAAGCGACGCCAGAAACTTAGCGGTTGCAACCGCCAGACGCGACGCTTTTTTAATTTTGTTAACCCGCCTAGACCTTGCCATTAACGTGGCCGACAACGTGACAAACGACGAAATTTCCGAAATGGTGCGCTCAGAGCAAACCGACGGCGAAAAAGTTGCTGGCAGCACTTACTCAGCAACTTTTAACATTTTATTTGCCAAAGATTTTGTCGACCACATTTTGGCGCAAAAAAAACCGGCCGAAGGTGCTGAAAAACTGGCTAAAGTGGAAGAATCTTATTTATTAATTCCGGTAAAAATTGTTAAAAAACAGCCAATTTTTTGGGAAGAAAATAACGATTGGAAAGCGGCGGTTGCAAAAACTTTAGCCAAAAAAAATCTCGGCAAAAAATTTATTTTGCCCGAAGCCGATTTAAATAATTTGTCACTTTTGGGTCGTGACAATGTGGTGCTTGCAGGTTACGCAGAGCTAGAGCCATTGATGTTGCGCTACAATAGCGCTGCAACTTACAGTTTATTTTTCACCTTCGACGAAATTGAAAATAAGGTGAATATTAGCGTTAGCTACATTCGCAAAATGCAAAAAAAGCAGTTTAAATTGAGCTTTATTAATGTTGATCGTTTAGGGCAAGAAGCCTTGGTAGAAAAGGTTGCAGACAAGGTGATTGACTATTTGAACTCACCAAAACTTTCTGAAAACAGGGCGCTAAAAGCAAATATTGTGCGCATTCAAATTCCGGTGACGAGTTTGAATAATTGGTTGGCGATGAAAAATAAAATTGAAAATAGTGGTTTGGTCACACAGGTAAACATTGAGTCGCTGGCAAGTGACAGAGCGATAATTTCGGTTAATTATCCAAATAGCGAAATTGATATTGCGGAGTCTTTTTTGAGTGCCGGAATTTC
Source organism: Rickettsiales bacterium (assembly GCA_017999675.1). Classification (GTDB taxonomy): domain Bacteria; phylum Pseudomonadota; class Alphaproteobacteria; order Rickettsiales; family UBA1997; genus UBA2645. The sequence goes on along the minus strand of JAGNLL010000003.1, from coordinate 66,398 downwards.
GCTGACTAAAAAATCGGAAAATTTTTACGTAATTTTTTAAACAAAAGCGCGTCAGTCATGAAAACCAAAGACAAAGTTCTCTCAATTTTAACAATTTTCGCTGCGCTTTTTTGGCTGATTTATTTGGTAAAGTCGGTGCTAACGCCGTTTATTTTATCACTAATAATTGCCTATTTTCTTGACCCGTTGGTTGATCGTTTTTGCACCAAATGCAAGTTGTCGCGACTTGCCGCCACTTCAATTATTTTGGGATTATTTCTCGTAATCTTAGTTGCTTTGTGTTCGCTTTTGCTGCCAATAATTTACACCCAATTTCTCTCTTTGCTTGAGGCGTTGCCGGGATATTTCCAAATTTTGGTAAACGACTTTTACCCAAAAATTGCCGCAAGTCTAAACAAGGCCGGATTCAAGCTCGACACCGACTTTTCGCATCTAATTGCTAACGAACAAGTGACCACAAAATTTGTCGATCTGTCGCAAAATATTTTCAACAACGCGCTGAGCTCGTCAGTGTTTTTAATCAATATTTTGTCACTGGTTTTTATCACGCCGATTTTGGTTTTTTACTTGCTAAAAGATTGGGATTTGCTGGTTGCAAAAATTAACAATTATTTGCCGCGCACGGTTTCGTCTTCAGTTAAAAAAATCGCCGCTGACATCGACAAAACCTTGTCTGGATACGTTCGCGGTCAGTTTAATGTTTGCCTAATTTTAGGAATTATTTACTCAAGTTTGCTTAGTTTCACCGGCCTTAATTTTGGATTTTTAATCGGATTTTTAACCGGACTCTTCTCTTTCATTCCCTACGTTGGAATGCTTTCTGGTGTGACTGCAGCAGTTGCTGTGGCGCTATTTCAATGGGGTTTTGACGGTGGTCACATTACTGCAATTTCGGTAGTTTTTATCTTTGGGCAAATTCTCGAATCAAACTTTTTAACGCCAAAATTAATCGGTGAAAAAATTGGTTTACATCCGGTGTGGCTGATCTTTGGCCTGTTTATTTTTGGTGCTTTATTTGGTTTTGTTGGGGTTTTAATTGCAGTGCCTCTCACCGCAATTTGTGGCGTAATCATCAAGCATTTTGCTTTAGAATATAAAAAGAGATTCACCTAGATGCCGGCGAAAAAAACTAATTTTGAGTTTGAAGATTTTATCAGCGAAGAGGTTGAAATTGAAACTGGCGTGGCCATTAACCCTAAGGCCAAGCTGCTAAATTTTGCCAAAATAAAAGTGGCGGCAATCGACCCAAAAATTCACCAAGAAATTGACGGCGCGGTGAAGCGAATTGAAAAAAATTTGAAGCAGTTGAAAGCGCTGGTGCGCGAATAGTTTAAAGCAAAAACTTTTGTATTGCTGTTAAAGCCGCGAGTGCGGAGGTGAAGATTACCGTTATGCGAGCGGTTAAATCGAATTTTAAAGTTTCTAAATCTTTCTTATTTTCAGCTCTAAAAAGTTCGAGGTCTTTTCTGAGTAAGGCAAATTCTGATTCGGTATTTTGAGATAAATCTTTGACATCTTGCTTAGTTGCTAATCCGCTTTCATTGATTTCAGTGACAATCTGAGCATGAACTTCGGCTTGCTCTTGCGTGAAACCAACTTTTTTAAGTCGGTTCATGATTTCGATTTGTGTGAGGCTAACATGTTGGTGTGGGTTTTGGGTTATTATTTTTGGTGATCTTAGTGAAGATCTTGGTCGCGAAAAATATTTTTTGGTTCTTTAAGGAACAAGAATTTTTTATTCACTATTCATCCTCGGTCGCGTATTGCGACCAAGGATGAATAGGTTCTTTAAGAATCTTTCTTCTCGTCTTTCACTTCTTCATATTCCGCATCCATTACTTTTTCTGAAGAAGATCCGGCGTCGTGGTTGTGATTTTCAGCTGAAGCATTTTCAGCCCCACCTGCAGCACCTTGGGTTGCTTGCGAAGCTTTGTAAATCGCCTCACCCAACTTCATTGAAGCTTGCATTAAAGCGTCAGTGGCAGCTTTTAATTCAGCAGCACTTGCATCAGCTTTAGCTGACAAGTCTTTCACTTTTTGCACTTCAGCTTCAATTGCCGATTTAGTTTCGCCGTCAACTTTGTCGCCATGTTCTTTCAAAGATTTTTCAGTTTCGTAAACGGCAGAATCAGCGTGGTTCTTAGCTTCAACAAATTCTTTTCTGGCTTTGTCGGCTTCAGCATTGTCTTCAGCGTCTTTCACCATTTTTTGAATTTCAGCGTCACTCAAACCACCAGAAGATTGAATTCTGATTTGCTGTTCTTTGTTAGTTGCTTTGTCTTTTGCCGAAACTTTAACCACACCGTTTGAGTCAATGTCGAAAATAACTTCAATTTGCGGCAACCCACGTGGCGCTGGCGCAATGCCTTCAAGGTTAAATTCTCCCAACAATTTATTGTGCACCGCAATGTCGCGCTCGCCTTGGAAAACTTTAATTGTCACGGCAGTTTGATTGTCCGCAGCAGTTGAAAATACCTGACTTTTGTTAGTTGGAATTGTGGTGTTGCGATCAATCAAACGAGTGAAAACACCGCCCGCAGTTTCAATACCAAGTGACAAAGGAGTGACATCTAAAAGCACAATGTCTTTCACGTCACCTTGTAGCACAGCGCCTTGAATTGCCGCGCCAATTGCCACAACTTCGTCAGGATTTACTGATTTATTTGGTTCTTTACCAAAAAGTTTTTTCACCGCTTCAATCACTTTTGGCATACGGCTCATACCACCAACCAAGATCACTTCGTGAATGTCAGAAGCTTTAAGGCCCGCATCTTGCAAAGCGTTTTCGCAAGGTTTGATGGTGCGTTGAATTAGGTCGTCAACTAGCTGCTCAAGTTTGGCGCGAGAAAGTTTAACGTTTAAGTGCTTAGGGCCAGTAGCGTCAGCAGTGATGTAAGGCAAGTTGATTTCAGTTTCAGAAAGTGAAGAAAGCTCAATTTTTGCTTTTTCCGCAGCTTCTTTCAAACGTTGTAGAGCCATTGGATCTTTGCTCAAATCAACACCTTGCTCTTTTTTGAATTCGTCAGTTAAGAATTTTAAAATGCGCATGTCGAAATCTTCACCACCCAAGAAAGTGTCGCCGTTGGTTGATTTTACTTCGAAAACACCGTCGCCAATTTCAAGAATTGAAACGTCGAAAGTACCACCACCCAAATCGTACACCGCAATTGTTTGGTTGCCTTTTTTGTCAAAGCCGTAGGCAAGAGCTGCTGCTGTTGGTTCGTTAATAATGCGAAGAACGTCGAGGCCAGCAATCTTTCCGGCGTCTTTAGTTGCTTGGCGTTGTGAGTCGTTGAAGTAAGCGGGAACAGTGATTACAGCTTTGTCAACTTTTTCGCCCAAATAGCTTTCGGCGGTTTCTTTCATTTTCATCAAAGTGAAGGCCGAAATTTGGCTTGGAGAATATTTTTCGCCTTTAACTTCAACCCATGCGTCGCCATTTGCTGACGGCACAATTTTGAAAGGAACTAGCTCTTTGTCTTTTGCAGTAGTTGGGTCGTCATTTCTGCGGCCGATTAATCTTTTAATGCCAAAGATGGTATTTTGTGGGTTAGTCACAGCTTGTCTTTTTGCAGCCGCGCCAACAGTTTTTTCGCCATTAGCCAAGAAGCCAATGATTGAAGGGGTTGTGCGCACACCTTCAGAGTTTTCAATTACTTTGGCCACGCCGCCTTCCATGATCGAAACGCAAGAGTTGGTGGTTCCAAGGTCAATGCCGATTACTTTATTGCTCATAAATTTAGTTTGTTGTTAGAGTTAGAAAAGAAACGAGACCTTGCAATCAAATGATCCAAGGCCTCGAGATAAATAATAAACTTGAAATGATTGTGGTCATTTAGGAGTCGCTTTCGCGATTACAAGAGACTAATTTTTTCACCACTTCACTTTTTTAGAATTTGTAAAATGACCAAGTTTTTTCTCGCTTTATTAATTGCCGCAAGCCTTGCAAACAGTGCCTTTGCCAAAGATTACAAAATTGAAGAATTGCTACAAATTGCCGAGCAAAACAGCTCAATTAAAGCGGCAGAATTTTTAGCAATTGCGCAAAAGCGTCTCGCTAATCAGCAAAAATATTGGGACAATCCGACAGTTAATTTTGGTCAAAATTCTAACCAAAAAAATTACAGCGTAAGTCAGGCGATTCCTTTCTACGGCAAGCTGCAAAGCAAGTTTGATGTTGAAGATTCGCAGTACAGAATTCTTGAAAATCAGCGTAATAATTTAGCACTTTTTGTTAAGGCCGAAACCTTCTCTTTGCTTTACCAATATTACGCTTTGCAGCAAAAAATTGAGTTGGCGCAAAAGCGTTTGGCGCGACTTTCATTGGTGGATAAATATTTAAGCCGCATTGTGCTAAGCTCGCCAACCCAAATTTCGCAAGGCCGCATCACCAAAGACAAAATCAAATTAATCGAGCGCGATTTAATGCGATTTCGTAATCAACTTTTTCAAACTTGGAACAAAGCCAATGTTTATTTAAATTTAGAAAGCGAGCCGCACATTACGGTTGCATGGCTTGAAGAAAAAAATTACCAAGGAAAAAAGTTTTTTATTGAAGCCGCGCTTGAAAATAATCTGCGCCTAAAAGAGCAAAAATTTTTGCTGCAAAAATATCGCTCTGAATTGTCTTTTGCCAAGTTAGAAAAAATGCCAGATCTAAGTATTTCAGCAACCAAAGAAGTTGCCTCTCAAGCCTCAAATGGCCGTGATGCAAACGGCATTGGCCTGTCACTTTCAGTGCCACTTTTTAACCGCAATCAAGAAAAAATTTCTGGCGCTGAGTCAAAAATAAAAGCGCAAGAATTTGAGTTTGAATTTCAAAAAAATCAGTTGGCAAAAGAAGTGGCCAACGACATTAACGAATTTGAAACTTCGCTAAAAATTGCTAAAAATTTTCCAGTTGCAGAAATCGACAAAACCGTGGCGCGCTTGAATGCCGCCAATAACGAATTCAAAAAAGGCATTTTAGATTTCATCACTTACATCGAACTCGACTCGCAAGAATATCAAATAATCGACACCATCCTCGACACCCAAGTTGATCTGGCGGCCTCTTACGCAAGTTTAATGACAAAAATCGGAACCTTTATTCTGCCAAAAAATGAGCAATAATTTAGAGAAGTTTTTTAAAAAAATCCTCGAGCTACGTTTCTACGTGCTTGTCCTCTTTGGCTTCATTGCCTTATTTGGATTTTATTCTTTCAACAAAATTGCAATCGACGCCATCCCCGACATCACCAACAAGCAGGTGGTTGTAAACACCAAAACCTTTGGGATGGATCCAACTAAAGTCGAAAAATCTGTCACCTACCCCATTGAAGCCGAGCTCTACGGCGTTCCCGGCCTTGTTGAAATGCGTTCACTTTCAAAATTTGGCCTGTCGCAAATTACGTTAATTTTTAAAGACGAAACCGACATTCACTTTGCGCGCAACCAAGTTTTGCAAAGAATTTCAGCGCTTGGCGACCAATTGCCACCAAGCATTAAACCAGTGATTGCACCGCTAACCACCGGCATTGGCGAAATTATTGTCTACCGCGTTTACAGCAATTCTGGCGTAAACAACTTAATGGAACTGCGCACCGCGCAAGAATTTCAAATTGCTCGCGAGTTAAAAAAAGTTAGCGGCGTTGCCGAGGTAGACACCATCGGCGGCTTCGAACGCCAGCTACACCTAAACATCGACCCCAAAAAAATCACCAGCTACGGCATGACCGAGCGCAAGCTAATTGAGCAAATTCGCACCATTGGCGAAAATTCTGGCGGCGGCTACATTGAAAAAGACAATCAGCAAAAAATTGTGCGTACTTTTTCAGGGCTAAAAAACTTTGAAGACGTAATGGATGTGCCGGTAAAAATTGATTACAGCGGCAATGCTTTGCCTCTGCGCCGCATTGTTGAAGTGAAGCAAGAACATTCGCAAAGATTGGGTGCTGCAACTTACAGTGGAGAAGAAGCTGTGCTTGGCACGGTAATGCTGCAATCAGGCGAAAATGCGCAAGAAGTTTTAACCAAAGTAAAAGCCGAAATTGCCAAATTTAATCAGCAATCAGGCGACACAAAAATTGAAATTCTCTACGACCGCCAGTTTCTAATTAACTCCACAATCAAAACCGTAATGCGCAATTTGGCAGAAGGAATTTTGCTGGTGGTTGGTGTTTTGTGTTTGGTTTTGGGCAATGTGCGCATTGGCTTGGTGGTTGCTTCCAGCCTGTTATTTTGCATTTTCATTTTGAGCATTTGCATGAATGTCTTTGGCATTTCGGCAAATTTGATGAGCTTGGGAGCCCTTGATTTTGGGCTGTTGGTAGATTCTTCGGTGGTGTTGGTTGAGTTTTTTGTCACCAAAATGTGCGTTGTAAAAAGCAAAGAAGAGAAGGTTAGCTTAATCGCCAAACTTTCAGCACAAGTCGCCAAGCCAATATTTGTGGGTATCGCCATCATAATTTTGGTTTACGTGCCAATTTTAATGTTTTCGGGAATTGAAGGAAAAACCTTCCGCCCAATGGCTGTTGCGGTAATCATTGCAATGCTTGCCAGCCTTTTTACCGCCTTCGTTTTAATGCCAGTTTTGTCTTATTTTTTCGTCGGCGAAGTTGCTCACAAACAAAATAATTTCTTTGAAAAAATCACCAAAGCCTACGCCACCAAGCTTGACTGGGCGCTGCAAAATGGCCGAAAAATAATTTTAAGCTGCGTGGCATTTTTTGCTTTTTCGCTGACGCTGCTTTGCTTTATTTCGTCTGATTTTTTGCCAAACTTAAACGAGGGCGACATTGTTTACACCCTTGTCACACCTGACGGCACCAGCCTTTCAAAAACTGTTGAATTGGCCAAAAATTTGGAAAAATCAATTAAAGACGAAAAAGAAATCGACAAAGTTTTTTCGCGAATTGGCACGGCACAATCTGGTTTAGACCCAATGCCACAAAGCGCTGGCGACATCTTTGTAATTTTAAAACAAGACTACAAAAGCAGTGCCCGCGAAATTTCAAACCGACTTTTTGACAAGCTAAAAAGCCAAGCCTGCGACACTTGCCAAATCACGCGCACTCAACCAATTGAAATGCGTTTTAACGAGATGTTAGAAGGCAGCAGAGCCGATTTGTCGCTGCGCATTTTTGGCGAAGATTTGAATGTTTTAATGGATCTGACCAAAAAAATTAAGGTGCTGTTGCAAGAAAAAAGCGGCGCCAAAGAGGTTGAGGAAGATTTTATTAACTCGATCCACAAAGGCTTCTTTGTTGACGTGGCGCCCAATTACCAAGAAATTGCCAAACACCAAATTAAAATTTCTGACGTCAATGACGACCTAGCCAACGCAATGGCGGGTGTTGAGGTGGGCAAATTTTACGCCACCGAATTTCCAATTTCGATTGTGCTGCATTTAAGCGAGCAAAATCGCGACCAGCTAGATTCAATTCGTGACATTCCGGTTGGTCTGGCAGATGGCGGCAACTTTGCGCTGTCGCAGGTTGCCAAGGTTTCTGAAAGTGAAGACATTAGCTCAATTCCGCGCATTTTTGGCAAAAGATATTCAGGCCTTTCAATCTACCTAAACAACACCGACTACGCCAATTTTATTAAAAAATCTGAAGACCAAATTAAGCAAAATAAAATTTTGCCAACAGGCTACAAGCTTGTGTGGGGCGGCAGATTTGAAAATCTGCAAAGCGCCAAAAAACAAATTTTCACCATTATTCCGCTAATCATTTTTTTGATTTTCTTCATTCTCTATAAAATGTTTGGCAGTTACCAAAAGGCTTTGGTGGTGTTTTCGTCGGTGCCTTTCGCGCTTAGCGGCGGCATTGTGCTTTTGTTTTTGTGCCAAATTCCAATCACCATTTCGGTTTACATTGGCTTCATTGCCTTGATTGGAATTAGCCTGCTCAACTCGATTATTTTAATTAACAGCCTCGACGAAATGGCTGACATCAAAGCCGCGTGCCTTTCAAGATTTCGCCCAATTTTAATGACAGCGGTAGTTGCAAGCCTCGGCTTTTTACCAATGGCCTTTGGCCACGGAATTGGCGCTGAGGTGCAACAACCAATCGCAATTACGGTGATTGGTGGAATTGTTAGCTCGACGATTGCAACGTTGATTTTGAGCCCGGTTTTGATTCGGAAGTTTTTGGGGCGTTAAACTCTGTTTGGAGCGATTTCTAGTAAGCGCAGGGCGGGGTTTGTAACCCCGCCCTCACGTTCATTTAAAATTTAAGGCAAGGAAATGAACCTGTGGACTGGGTTACAAACCCAGTCCAGCGGCTGTCTTCCAGCGCTCGGTCCGGCGTTAGTGTCTAATTATTTACAAGAATCTTTTTGTGAGCTGCAACGTCGTGAATGCGTAAAAAATCGACGTTTTTTTTGATTAAATATTTTGACACAACCAAAGTTTTTTCAGCGCGGTCTCCTGCAATTTTTACTTCGTCTAGAAAGCTTTTTTTCGAGTGGCCAACATAAAGAGGAAGGTCTAGTTTTCTGAACTCGCCGATGTTTTTTAAAACGCGAATCGACTGCAAAGCGTCTTTGCCAAAACCAATGCCAACGTCGAAAATTAGCTGCGATTTTTTGACGTTTTTTTTCTCGAGTTCGGCGATTTTTCTCTCACCCCAAGCAAGCATTTCGCCAATTAAATTAATGTTGCGGTTAACCACGCAGCCTTCAACCGCAGGCACGGCCGCATTGTGCATTAAAACCGTTTCAACATTTTTTTCGGCAATGAAATTTACAATTCTTTCGTCGCTTAAACCTGTCACGTCGTTAACGACGTCAACGCCCATTTCCCAAGCTTTGACGAGGGTTTCAAAGTGGTAAGAATCAATGCTGGTTTTGATTTTTTTGGGAGATTTTTTTACTTCGGCAATTACCGCTGGGAGAACTTTTTCTAAGCGGCGCCATTCTTCTTGCGGGCCAATTGGTGTGGCTTGCGGGCGGGTTGATTCAGCACCAATGTCAATTACGTCAGCGCCCTCTTCAATCATTTTTGCAACTTGGGCAACGGCGCTTTCAAGAGAATTAAATTTTCCGCCGTCAGAAAATGAGTCGGGCGTGACGTTTAAAATTGCGACAATTTTTGTCATTCTTTGGTGAGTTTTTGAATTGTGCGCACTGTGCGCAAAATTAACTTTTAACCAGCAAAATCAGGGCTTTAGAAATTTGCCACTACCATTTTCTTTCAAACTTTTTGCGCAGAATTACGGCAACCAAATTAAACAAAATTAAGAAGCCCAAAAGTACCAAAATTGCGGCGGCGGTTTTTTCGGCAAAGCCCATTTCTGGCGAATCTGACCACAAATAAATTTGCACCGGCAGCACCGTTGTTGGGTCGGTAAAATTTTGCGGCACGTCGGCAATGAAGGCGATCATTCCAATCATCAAGAGTGGCGCGGTTTCGCCAAGGGCGCGCGAAATTGCCAAAATTGTGCCCGTCATTATTCCCGGAATCGAAAGCGGCAAAAGGTGGTGCAAAGTGATTTGCATTTTAGACGCGCCAAGCGCCGCCGCACCGTCGCGAATTGAGCTTGGAATTGAACGAATTGTGTTGCGCGTGGCAATAATAATTACCGGCAGCACCAACATGAAAAGAGTCATTCCACCCACTAAACTAGAGGAGCGCGGCAGGTTCATAAATTGCAAATAAACGGTAAGGCCAAGCAACCCGTAAATAATTGAAGGAATGGCGGCAAGGTTGTTAATGCTGATTTCAATAATGTCGGTGAGGCGATTTTTGGCGGCGAATTCTTCCAAATAAAAAGCACACATTACGCCAATTGGAAAGGCGAAGCTTAAGAAAATTAACATTACTAAAATTGAGCCGCTTAAACCAGCGCCAATGCCGGCAATTTCTGGCTCGCGCGAGTCGGCAAATTCAAAAAATTTCCAGTTTAAAACGGTGCGGATTTGGTTTTTTTCAACCAAGCTTTCAAGCCAAGCAACCTGCTTTTCGTTGAGCGAAGAATTATTTTTGTGCTTAAAAAACATGTCAGATTTTGACGAAGCGCTAAGCCAAAAAAGCGAAGTTTTTCCGAGTAATTCTGGGTTTTTTTCAAGCTGCTTTTTCAAATCTAAATTCGCCACTTTGCTTAAAATTTGGTAAAGCGAGTTAATTTCTGAAACGCTCACAGCGTCAGGAAACTGAGCCTTCAAACCATTTTTAATCGCTTGGCGGTAATCAAGTTTTTCTAAATCTGTCTCGGCGCTTAAATCAAGATTCAGCGCAATTTCGGTGCGCAAAAACGCGCCACTGCTTTTGGCCACAATCATTCCAAACAGCATTACCAAAAACAGCAAAGAAAACCCAATTGCAGCCTTGCCAAACAGCCTAAACCGTGTTTCGGAAGTGTGCCTTTTTTTTAGATTTTTGATTTTAGATTTTTTCATTTTTAGCCGTATTTCTTTTTGTAATTTTTAATCACCACTAGAGCCACAATGTTAAAGATGAAGGTGAAGACAAACAATGTTAGGGCCAGTGCGAAGGCGGCTAGGGTTTTGGGGCTGTTAAATTCTTGGTCGCCAACAAGTAAGGTGACGATTTGAGCGGTGGCGGTGGTCACTGAATCTAGCGGGTTAAAAGTGAGTTTGGCGACGAGGCCGGCGGCCATTACAACAATCATTGTTTCGCCAATGGCGCGTGACACGGCTAAAATTATTGCGCCAACAATTGAGGGCATTGCTGAAGGTAAAACTACTTTTTTAATCATTTCAGACTTGGTGCTGCCCAGCGCTAAAGCGCCGTCTTTTAAGGCTTGCGGCACGGTGTTTAATGCGTCGTCGGTGAGTGACAAAACGAAAGGAATAATCATTACGCCCATTACAAATCCAGCGGCGAGAGCGCTTTCAGAGGCAATATTTAGGCCAATTGAAGCAAACGCGGTTTTAAAAAATGGCGCCACGGTAATGACCGCGAAGTAGCCGTACACAACGGTTGGCACGCCCGCTAAAATTTCTAAAATTGGTTTTAAATAGTCGCGTGTTTTTGATTTGGCGTAGAGGCACAAATAGACCGCGGCCATTATCCCTACTGGCACGGCAACGGCCATTGCAATTAAAGTGATTAGCAAAGTGCCAAGAAAAACTGGTACAATTCCAAACGCGCTTTGACCAACTGATTGTTCACTGGTGGTTGCGGTTTGTGGGTTCCACGTGGTTCCAAAAAGAAAATCGAAAGGGTTAATCATTTCGAAAAAGCGCAGCGATTCAAATAAAATTGAGGCGGTAATGATTACGGTGATTAAAATGCCAATGCCTGCTGTGATTGACAGCACAAGGGTTCCGGCTTTTTCAATGTGTTTTTTTGAGTTGAAATTTTTGGTGTAGAAAAAGCGAATTAAGAAAAAATTGCCGGTTAAAAAAGCGGCGAGCAAAAAATATTTTGTGAAGTTGGAAAATGAGGTGAGAATGATTGTGGTGGCAAAAATAACTGACCACAAAACGAAGCAGTAAATGTAGTGAATTGGCAGTGAGGCAAAGCGCATTTTTTTGCCACTTTGTTTTTGCGCTTCACTGCGCAGGCCTTTAATATTGCGGTTTAGCGCAAAAGTTAGGGCAACAACTAAAATTAGGAAAAAAATTAGAAAGTTCATGGATGCGTGAGAATTAAGGATTTTTCGCCAGTTTGTGGGGTTTGGAATTTAAATCAACTTATGAAAAAAATTAGGCTTTTTGTTGAAGAAAAAAATTTGCAAATCGGTGCAAAAATAAAAATTTCTGACGGCGATTTTGATTATTTAACCAAAGTAATGCGTCAAAAAATTGGCGACCATCTTTTGTTGTTTAATGGAGCGGATGGTGAGTTTGTGGCAGATATTATTCAAATCGAAAAAAGATTTTTAAGTGCCGAAATTACCAGAAAAATTTCTGACCTAAGCAAGGTGCCAAATATTACTTTAGCCTTCGCGCCGGTAAAAAATGTGCGAATTGATTTTGTTGCAGCAAAAGCTACCGAGCTGGGCGTTGCAGGCTTTCAGCCTATTTTAACCCAGCACACAATTGTGGATAAAATTAACACAGAGCGCTTCAAGGCCAATGTGAAAGAGGCTTGTGAGCAGTGCGAAAGAAATGATTTTCCGCAAGTTTTAGAAATAAAAAAATTGGATAAATTTTTGAGTGACGAAAAAACAGCTGAGAAAATTTTAATTCTCTGCGACGAGTCAGGAGAGGCTTCTAAGGCAAGTGAGGTTTTGCAAAAAATCGGTAAACAAGAAAAAGAAATCGTAATTTTAATTGGCCCTGAAGGCGGTTTTTCGAAAGAAGAATTTGCCAAAATGCGTTCCTTAAAAAACCTTTTTGCAATTTCTTTGGGACCCAGAATTTTACGCGCCGACACCGCGATGATTTCAGCATTGACGCTGGTTCAAGAATTTTTGGGAGATTTTTAAATGAAGTTTTTTCAACTATTTTTGGCGCTGTTTTTTTTGGTTTTTAATTTTGCTGAAGCAGCAAATCCAACGCTAATTGGCAAAACTCTAGACGGAAAAAACTTCGACCTCAAAGAAAAACGCGGGCAAATTTTGATCGTAAATTTTTGGGCAACTTGGTGCATTGATTGCCGCCGTGAGCTACCGATTTTGGATGAAATTTACAAAGACTACCAAGCGCAAGGCCTTGAAATTATTGGTGTTAGCACCGATCGCGCTAAAGATCGCAAAAAAGTTTTGGAAGTGACGACTGCTAAAAAATATGTAAATTTGCTGTCAAGCGACGTGACTAAAAATGACTTTCCGGAAGTGGAATTTTTGCCAACGAGCTACGTGATTGACAAAGACGGTAAGCTGGTTGGCGAGGTTATTGTTTATGACCGCGCGATTACGAAAAAAGATTTTGAAGATGCGCTAAAGCCGCTGCTGACTAATTAGTGGGCGGTGGGGCTGGTTTTTAATTCGCTTTATCTAATCGCGCTGTAGCGAAGCGTAAGCGGATGGCGGAAGGAGAGAGATTCGAACTCTCGTATAGTATTACCCATAACACGCTTTCCAAGCGTGCGCCTTAAGCCACTCGGCCATCCTTCCTTATTCTAAAGGTCCCCGAGCAAAGCGAAGCGTCGTCGAGGGGCCCGAAGATAGATCTCACTTCGGGCCCCTCGACGACGCTTCGCTTTGCTCGGGGACCTGTAAACTATTTTACTGCTTTATCCAACTTACGCGTAATCACCCACTGCTGTAGAACCGACAAGGTGTTGCTCCAAGTCCAGTAAATCAAAAGCCCGGCGGGAAATGCCGCTAAAACAAAAGTTAAAACGTAAGGCATCCATTTTAGCACTTTTGCTTGAACTGGGTCTCCTGTTGTAGGGCTTAGTTTTTGTTGAAGGATCATTGTAAGGCCCATCAAAATTGGCCAGATGCCGATGGTGAAGGTGCTGCTTACGCCAAAAGGTAAAAGGCCAAACAAGTTAAAAATTGAAGTTGGATCTGGCGCTGACAAATCGTGAATCCAGCCGTAGAATGGCGCTTGGCGCATGTCTAGCGTGACGAAAAGCACTTTGTAGAGCGAGAAGAAAATTGGAATTTGGATCAAAATTGGCAAACAACCTGAAGCCGGATTAACTTTTTCTCTTTTGTAAAGTTCCATCATCTCGCGATTCATGGCGATTTTGTCGTCTTTTAATCTTTCGCGCAGAGCCATGATTTTTGGCTGCAATTGCTTAATTTTGCCAATTGCGGCGTAAGATTTATTAGCCATTGGAAACAATGCCAGCTTGACCAAAACCGTCATTGCCAAAATTGCTAAACCAAAATTGCCCAGCAAGTTCGACAAATATTCAACGATAAAAAAGAACGGTTTGGTGAGGAAGTAAAACCAACCAAAATCAATGGCGCGATCAAAAAGTGTGGCGTCGTAATCTTTAGCATATTGGTCTAGAAGCCTAACTTTCTTGGCTCCGGCGAAAAGATGGTGGTCAAATTTTAAAGTTTCGCCTGAGGCAATTTTAAATTCTTGGCCGATAAATTCAGAATTAAAAAAGCTGTTTTGGTTGGAAAAATTGTGACTGAAATTGGCGTTAAATTTTAAAGTTTTGTCAGGCAAAATTGACGCGAGCCAGTATTTGTCGGTAATGCCAAGCCATCCGCCTTTTTGCGACGAATAATCTTTGCGCTTATCTTCGATTAAATCTTTGTAAGTTTCTTCCTGCAAAATGTCGTCAAACACGCCAATAGCGCCTTCATGCAAGATGAAGTTTGGTTTTTGTTGGCCATTTAAAACACGATTTACGCGGCCGTAACTTGCAACCGAAATTTCGGTTTTTGAATTATTCTTAACTGCTTGGGTGACGCTAAACATGTAGTTTTCGTCAAGCTCAATGGTGATTAAAAAATCAACATTTTGAGCATTTTTCCACGAAAGTGTGACGGGTGTTTTTGGGGTTAGTTCGTTGGCGCTGCTTTTCCAAATGGTGTCGGGAGTTGGCAGTGCAAGGCCAGAGTTTGAGCTGATCCAGCCAAAATCAGCAAAATATCTTTCTTTGCTTTCTGAAGGGGCAAAAAGAATTACTTCGTCCTTTTTTTCAGAAGTGACGAAATATTTGGCCAAGGTTAAATCGTCAAAGCGCGCGCCTTTAAGCGAGATTGAGCCGTGCAAGCTGTCGCTTTTAATTGCTACGCGAGAGGCTTGGCTTTGGGCCAAAATTTCGCTGCGATTTTTTGGTGCTAAAATTGTTTCGGCTGGTTTTGTTTCAATTGTGGCTGTTGGAATCGCACCCTGAGCTTCGACGCTTTTCACTGTTTCAGCTTGAGGTTTCTGTGCAGCTGCTGCTTTTTTTTGCGCTTCAATTCTCTCCATTCTTGGCGCTTCGTAAAGCCAAGTCCAGCCCAGCAAAATCATGGCAGAAAGGATGGTGGCGATTAGGATGTTTTTGTTGTTTTGCATGGGGGATTAATTTGAAAAGAAGTTGCTTTGAAGATCGTGATGAAAGTCAGCAACCCAGTGAGAAGATTTGTATTTTTTTAGTTTTGCAGATTTTTTGTGAATTAAAATCACATTGCCACTGATGGGGTAAGTAGTGTTTGGTAGGGCTTTTGTAGTGTCTTCTTCTAGTAAACAAAAGTCGCATTTTTGTAGTTTTGATTTTGATAATTCTTCTTCAAAATCTTCTAACTCACTTTCGTCGATTAATTTTAACTTCTGAATTTTTCCATCAATTGTAATGACGGGAGAGATGCCTTTTTCCTCAAGGTCGCGGATCAATTCTTGAATCAGAATTTTATTGCCCTCTTTCATCCCTTCTGCGGTTTTTTTTAGAATTTCTTCGCTACGCATAAATTGTGTTCCACAAATTTTGATTGATGACGGTTAATTTATTTTCACTTTTATTGGCGATTTCGATCAGCTCCAAGCCGCTTGATTCATAGATGGTGGCGGTGTCGACAATGTTTAGGTAATCTTTTAAATTGTCGAGACCTCGTTTGAATCTGCGGTGAATTACTTCGGGCTCGATATTATGTCCGCCCTTACTTACTCTAGTCAAGACTCTTTCGTGTGCGAGGTTGGAATTTTCTAATTTTAAAAAAATTAAATTCACCTTGTAGCCTTTGTTCTGTGCGTCGCGTATGAATTTAATGTAAGTCTTTGCGGATAGAGTTGTCTCGAGGGCGAAATCAGAGCCTTCATTTAAAAGAAACTCCATTCTTTTTAGCATGAGTCTTCCGGCCTCCATCGCTGATTTTTCAGGATCTTCTGGAGAAAGCATTTTGGCAATTTCGTCAGCGTTAATAAACGCATTACTGCTCAAAAAATTTGGCAAAAGTGTGACGCGAGCGTGCGAACTTTTGCCGGCGCCGTTAGGGCCGGCGATGATGTGGATTTGTTTTTCTTGGGGCATTTTATTTTTTATTTTTGCCTTCACCGGCGCAGGACGGGATTTGTAATCCCGTCCTTAGGTTTATTAAAAGTTTTAGTTAGGACATGAACTTTAGGACTGGGTTGCAAACCCAGTCCTGCGCTGAGATGGTGGCTTCTATTTTTTATTTTTAACTTTTGCCTTCACCAAACACTCTGCAAAAGCTTCTTCAATTCGTGAAATCGGTTTAATTGTTAAGCTGTTCAAAACCTCTTTTGGCATGTCTTGTAGGTCTTTTTTATTGGCTTGGGGAATTAGCACGGTTTTGATTCCGCCGCGAAGTGCTGCCAAAAGTTTTTCTTTCAAGCCGCCAATTTCTAGCACTTTGCCGGTGAGTGTAATTTCGCCCGTCATGGCAATGTCTTTTTTAATTGGCTTGTCGGTTAAAACAGAAACTAGCGCCACGGCAAGAGCTACGCCGGCTGATGGGCCGTCCTTTGGCGTTGCCCCTTCTGGCACGTGAATGTGAAAATCGAATTTATTGAATTTTTTTGAATCAATTTTGAAGTCTTTCGCCACAGATCTGGCGTAGCTTAAAGCAATGTGTGCCGATTCTTTCATCACCTCGCCAAGTGTTCCGGTTGCTTGAATTTTGCCGGCTCCTTCAAATTTTAACACCTCAATATCAAGCAAATCACCGCCATACTCTGTATATGCAAGACCTGTCACCACACCAATAGCATCATGCTCTTTTGCCATGCCGAAATGGCGTTTTTCAACACCGGCATATTTGGCTAAATTTTTGTTGGTAATGTGCAGCGACTTGGTTTTTTTAGTGACGATTTCTTTGGTTGCCTTGCGCGCCAAATTAGAAATTTCGCGGCTTAAATTGCGCACTCCCGCTTCAAAAGTGTAGCGGCGAATCAGGGTTAAAATGGCCTCGTCGTCAATTTTAAATTCGTCTTTGCTTAGACCATTTTCTTTGCGCTGCTTACTAATTAGGTGTTCTTTGGCAATGTGCAGTTTTTCATTTTCGGTGTAGCCAGAAAGTTTGATAATTTCCATGCGGTCACGAAGCGGCACCGGAATTGTGTTTAGGCTATTTGCAGTTGCCACAAACATCACTTTCGACAAGTCGTAATCAACCTCTAAATAATGGTCAGAAAAGGCTGAGTTTTGTTCGGGGTCTAAAACTTCTAAAAGTGCAGAAGCTGGGTCGCCACGAAAGTCGTGCGCCATTTTGTCAATTTCATCAAGCAGCATTAAAGGATTGTTGGTTTGCACCTTGCGCATTGATTGAATAATGCGCCCTGGCATTGAGCCAATGTAGGTTCTGCGATGTCCGCGAATTTCAGATTCGTCGCGCACGCCACCTAAAGAAACTTTTACATATTTGCGACCCAAGGCCTCGGCAATTGATTTGGCGAGTGAAGTTTTGCCAACTCCGGGTGCGCCAACCAAGCATAAAATTGGGCCTTTTGAATCTTTGGTTTTCATCTGCACCGCGATAAATTCGATGATGCGTTCTTTAATTTTTTCTAAGCCGTAATGGTGTTGATCTAAAATTTTCAGTGATTTGTCGATGCTGTTTTTCGACTTAGTTTCTGTGTTCCAAGGCAGTGAACAAATCCAGTCTAAATAGTTGCGCACAACACCCGACTCAGAAGAGTAAGGGTTCATTTTTTCAAGCTTTGCTAGCTCAGAATCGCATTTCTTTTTGACGTCGGCTGAAAGCTTTAATTTGGCTAGTTTTTCTTTGATTTCTTTGGTCTCGCTTTCTTCGTCTTGGCCGAGTTCTTTTTTAATATTTTTGATCTGCTCGTTGAGGTAAAATTCTTTTTGGTGTTTGGTGAATTTGTCTTGAATTGACTTGTTAATGCGCGCCTCGGTTTCGCCAATTTCGATCTCGCCTTTTAGGATTTCTAAAACTTTGAAAAGTTTTTTTATTAGGTCGTTTTCTTCTAAAATATCTTGTTTGTTTTTGACGCTGCTGGTGATGAAGGTGGCAATTGAATAAGCAATTTCGTGGGGTAGGCGAATTTTTGTTAGGGTTGTTAAAATTTCTGGCGTGATGCGTTTGTTAAATTCGGCATATTGGGTGAAGGCGTCGATACAGGCTTTGATTAGGCCGAGAAGCTCTTTGTTGTCAGTGACAAGTTTTTGTTCGGGCAAAATTTCAACTGCGCAGGCAAAAAATTTATCACCCAGAATTACGTCTTTTAATTTAGCGCGAGTTAGGCCTTGAAGTATGACTTTCAGGGTGCCGTCTTGGGTGCGAATTGATTCAACTATTTGGCAAATTGTGCCGGTTTGGTAGAGATTTTTTTTGTCAAAAGCATCGAGATCTGGATTGGTTTGAGTGACGGCAAATATTGGCAAATTAAGCTTTCTCGACTCTTCAACGCCGTTTAAAGATTTTTCGCGACCAACCAAAATTGTTGTAGTCATGCGCGGAAAAATTACCACGTCGCGCAAAGGCAAAGCGTGAAAAACTTGCGGTTGAATTTCTTGTTGTGTCATGATTGAAATCAGCGTGATTAAAGAGGTGTGAGAGAGCAAAAAAAAGTAGTAATCAATTTACAAATTACAATGGCAATAGCGTTAGTATTTACAATCATCATCGGCATTTGTGCCAGTGCATTTTTTTATGTTTTTGCCAAGTTAAAAGCGGCACAAAATGAGGCAAATTTTTTGCGTGAAGAAAAGAAAAAATCAGAAGAAAAAATTGAAAATTTGCAGCAAAAAAATCTTGAATTTGAGAAGAAAAATGAGCTGCTAAAACAAGAGCAAAATCAGCTAGAAAAACAAAAACAAGAATGGAGCAAAGATAAAGAAGCCATGCTTTTGCAGCTCTCGAGCGACTTGATGAAAAAAAATCACGAACAGCAAAATCAAATCAGTTTGCAGCAGCAAGAAAATATCAAAAAAGTGACAGAAAATCTGTTTAAAAATTTTGAAAATGTGACGGCAAAAATGGTGTCGTTAAATGACGATGTGAAAAAATCTTCTGAAATGATTAGCCTGACAAGGCAGGCGTTGCTTAGTCCGGGAGCGGCTGGCAGAACTGCAGAAATTACGTTAGAAAATATTTTGAAGACTTCGGGACTTAAAGAAAAAGCCGATTTGAATTCAGTTGGTGATTACATTTTGCAGTCGCATTTTTCTGGTGTCACTAATGCGTCAGAGCATGAAGCTAAAAGGCCGGACGCGGTTTTGTTTTTTCCTAATGATCAAATTTCAATCATCGACAGCAAGTCGTCGCCGCATTTTTTAGATTTAGAAAGTGCGCGCCAAGCGGGTGATTTTGAGCAAGAAAAAGTTATTTTAGGCAAGATTAAAGAGGCTTTTAGAAAGCATCTCGAAAGCTTGAAGCGCAAGGATTACGCCAAGTTTTTGTTTGAAGAAATGCGCAGCAAAAATTCCAGCGATTACCGCATTATGATTATCATGTTTTTGCAGACTGAAAAGATGATGGAAATTGTTCGCGAGACTGATCCTAATTTTGAGCAAAGGGCGCTTGAGGCTGGTGTGGTTGTGGCTTCACCCATTGGGCTTATTAACTTTTTGTCGCAAGCAAGAGTGGTGATTGATCGCGTGAAGCAGGAGAAAAATATTGAAAATTTGAAGGTGGAGGTGCGTCGATTGTTGGATAATGTGGCGGTGATTTTTAAAGAATCGAAGGAGCTTGGAAAGGCGCTAAATAAGGCGTCGGGGATGCACAACAAAATGACTAAAACTCTAAATCGCGGGGTTTTTGCGGCGGTTAGAAATATTGCTGAGCTTGGAATTGAAGGGAAAAAATCGGCGGAGATGCAGTTGCTTGAGGAGTATGACGAAAATGACGAGTCTGGGGAATAACCACCCCAACCCCTCCTTCAAAAGGAGGGGCTTGGTACGATTTTTTTGAAAGTGATTGGTGAAAAACAAGCTCGGTGCTAAAGCCCCTCCTTTTGAAGGAGGGGTTGGGGGTGGTTATTCGCGGGCAACTTAGTTCAATTTAAGATCCGCATTCTTATGCAAATCTACATTCAGTACCAACCCAAACCCAATCATCATCGAAGCCATAATTGTTCCCCCGTAAGAAACAAAAGGTAATGGCGCCCCAACCACTGGAATCAAGCCCATTCCCATTCCCATATTAATGAACATGTGAATGAAAAAGATGTTAATCACACCCATCACCAGTAAGCGGCCATATTGATGTTTAGTGTTGTTAGCAATTGAAATACCAAGGGCGATGATGCTGCAATAAACTGCGATGGTGAAAAAACTGCCCAAAAATCCGAGCTCTTCCGAGAGCATTGTGAAAATAAAATCTGTTTGTTTTTCGGGTAAAAAGTTGAGCTGGCCTTGCGTGCCGTTTAAATAGCCTTTGCCAAAAAGCCCGCCCGAACCAATGGCGATTTTTGATTGAATGATGTTGTAGCCGCTACCCAGCGGGTCGTTGTTGGGGTTTAAAAAAGTTAGCACGCGTTGTTTCTGATAATCGTAAAGCAAGAAGCTCCAAGCGAATGGAATGGCGATTAATCCGGCAACGCCAACCGAAACGAATTTCCACATTTTGACGCCGGCTAAAAATAAAATTGAAACGCCAGCCATTACTAAAATTGAGCCGGTTCCAAGATCGGGTTGGTAAAAAATAAAACATGCAGGCACCGCAATTAATGCGAGTGGAATGATGGTGAAGCGAATCTTGCCAATCTCTTCAGCATCAATGCTGTAGAAGTAGCGGGCGAGTGCAAAAACTGTGCACACTTTCATAATCTCAGAAGGCTGAATTGTGATTGGTCCAATACGAAACCAACGCGTTGCACCCATGGCGTTGTGGCCCATAATATCAACAATAATGAGCAGCGTGAGAGCGCCGGCGTAAAAAATGTAAGAGGCTTTAAACCAAATTTTGATGTCGGTAATTGCGATGAAAATCATCAAAGGAAAAAAGATGCAAAAGAAGCCAAGTTGTTTGATAAGCCAAGGTCTAAAACTGCCGCCACCAGCGGAGTAAAGCATTAAAAAACCAATAAAAGCCAAGACGACAATTAATGAAATTAACAGCCAATTTAGCTGCTCTAATTTTTCTGAAATCGTGAGTTTTTTTTGCTCGAGAAAGGACATTTTTTGCGTTTTTTTGAGAGGTAAAAAATAAAGAAGAGGCGCGCGAATTAAGACGGCTTGAAATATTAATCAAGCTTCCTTACCTTCAAAAAAATTACCTAGAAAAGACTTTTTCAAAACCGCCCCCAGCCTTTATTTTCAAGCATGCAAGAGCAGAATAAAAAAACCAAACTCAGGGTCAAAAATTGGTACTCAAATCGTTATCAAATTGTTGTAGTTCAGCGCAATATTCTTTTGCTGTTTACACTGGTTTCGATGTTTTCGGTGGCAATTGCGGTGATCTTTGTAAAAAACATAATGTCTTCAAAGTCGCTTGAGCCTTACGTAATTGAGGTTGAACAAAAAACCGGCATTGCAACAGTGGTCGATCAATTGACATCTGAAACCTTCACGGGTGATCAGATGATTCGTAAATATTTCATCAATCAATTTGTGCACGCGGCGAGTGGCTACGATCCAAAAACCTACAAAATGGATGTTGATAAAGTTAGGCTACTTTCTTCAGCGGCGATCTATTCTGATTTTCGTAATCGTATTAATGCCAGAGAGTTGGGCATTAAATCGCAAATTGAAGTGCGCATTAAAACCATTCAATTTACCGACCAAAACACAGCACAAATTCGCATTACCGAACAACAAACTTCAGAAGACGATTACAAGCCTCAAACCAAAGACAAAGTTATTACGCTTGGTTTTTACTTTTCTCCCAACATGGGCCTAAGCATGGAAGAAAGGTTGATCAATCCACTAGGCTTTCAGGTTAATAAATACCTAATCGCAGACGAGTTATTTAATAACTAAATTTACCAAAAATAATGAACTTAATCGGCGCGCTAAAAAACATTGCTAAAGCCCACTTTTTGTTGGCTTTTGTTTGCGTGTCATTTTTTTCTGCTGCGGCTTTTGCACAAACGCCAATCACCACTGACTCGCGCATTAGAACTTTAGTTTACAATCCAAACGAAGTTTATGAGCTAAAATTTTACTACAATTATCAGTCATTTATTGAGTTTTCTGAAGATGAAGAAATCGAAATGATTTCAATTGGCGAAGCTTTCGCCTGGCGCCTAACACCTGCGGGAAAAAGATTATTTATCAGACCACTTGAAATTGCCGCTCACACCAACATGACCATCATCACCAACAAAAGAACCTACCACTTCGATATTCGTTCAGACGAATTTAACGGCAAAGCCGACGAAGATTTGGTTTATACCATCAGATTTTTCTACCCACAAATTGGCCAACCTTTGCCAATTCCGCCGCAATTAGCAGTGCCAAATGTTGCGCCAAAAAAAGCGCCAACACCAATTCAAGAAAGATTTATTGCTAAAACACCAACGCCACTTGCAGACGTCACCGAAGCTGTTCCGGGTCTTATTGCGCGCAATCCAGATGAAGCTAATTTGAATTTTGATTACAGCTTGGCGGGCAAATCTGACAATATCGTGCCGCTAAAAGTTTACGACAATGGCAAGGAAACCTACTTTCAATTTGCCAATGACAACCTTGTGATTCCAACAATTAACTCGGTTGATGCCAGCGGCAATGAACAGGCTTTAAGCTACATCATTCGCGACAACTTTGTGGTTGTGCCAGTCACCACCAGACAATTCACCCTGCGTTTGGCAGATAGCCTGCTTTGTATTTACAACAACAAGATGTTCCAGTTGAAGAGGTAGATAAGTCTTAAGAGGTAAAAATCGTATTCATGCTGAGCTTGTGTGAGGCATGATTCTAGCCCGAGACTTGAATCATGCCTCACACAAGCTCAGCATGAATACGATTTTAAGCGGCAGACTTTCCTAAATCGTCAAAACCAACCGATTACGATAAAATTCATATTTCTTAAACTTACGCAAAAAGCTCATCCCTAAAAGCGAAGTTCCCATGTCGGCGTTGTTTATTGAGGCTGAAACATCGTGAAAAACAGCATTTCCAACTTCTACTTTTTCAAGTGTGACGCTGGCTCCCCAAGATGTGCCGTTGGCAGTTTGGTAGGGTTTGTTGAAGGTTAGTTTTTTTAGGTCAATTCCAAGTCTTTTTGCTTCTTTTAAGCTCATCACAATATCACTTGCACCAGTATCAATCATGAACCGAACGGGCATGTTGTTGATTGTAACGTCGATATAAAAATGGCCGTCTTGGGCAAGGTTAATTTCTAACTCTCCAGAATCGCTAACACGAACCGAAGTTGGATTTATTTCGCCAGCAATTCGAGTTTTAAAATCGGCAAATTCAAAGCGATAAGAGTAAAGCGCCACAAAAACCAACCCAACAGCTGACCAGATTGCCAAATATTTAAAAATTTTACCAAAAGCCATGCCGCGCGAAAATAAACTGCTCAACATCACCACCAAAATTATTGCCAAGTAGCTAAAACTTTGCCAATCGCTGGTGCTCAAATTGTTAAAATTCATTAAAGTGCCTTTAAAATTTCTAAAACTTCTAAATTTTCGGCCTCGGTTCCAATCGTTAAACGTAAACAATTTGGAAGTCCGTATCCCGCCATTTCACGCAAAATAAAGCCATTTTCTAAAAGTTTGGCGTTGGCTTTTTGGCAATTTTCAAGGCTGCCAAAATCTAACAAAATAAAATTGGCAATTGATGGGTGAGCTTTAACAGCAGCAATTTTGGCAATTTCTGCAAAGAAAAACTTAAGCCATTTTTTGTTGTGAGCTTTAGATGAGACAAAAAAATCATCATCTTGTAAAGCTGCAACAGCTGCAAATTGCGCTGGTCCGCCAACGTTAAATGGCCCGCGAATTTTGTTTAAAACTTGAGCAATGTAGCTTGAAGAATAGCACCAACCAATGCGCAAGCTGGCAAGGCCGTAAATTTTTGAGAAAGTGCGAGTTGCAACGACATTTTCAAATTCATTCACCAAGGCGATGGCATTTGGATAATCTGACTCTTCAACAAATTCTTCGTAGGCGTGATCTAAAACAATCAGCACATTTCTTGGTGTGCCGTTAATTAATTTTCTTACTTCTGCCTCAGTAACGTAAGAGCCGGTTGGGTTGTTTGGGTTGGCAATAAAAATGATTTTGGTCTTTGGCGTGATCGCAGCAAGAATTGCATCAACATCAGTTCTAAGGTTTTTTTCTTTAACTTTTACCGCTTTTGCGCCAACGCGTTTGGCAGAAATTGGATACATCAAAAACCCATATTCGCTGTAAATTACCTCGTCGCCAACTCCGGCAAAAGCTGAAGTTAGAAAAGCTAAAATTTCGTCAGAACCAGCGCCGCAAACAATCTGCTCGGCAGAGATTTTGTTTTTAGCTGCGATTGCTTCGCGAAGTGCAGTGCAGGCTCCATCGGCGTAGCGCACAACTTCAGCGGCATGTTTCTCGTAAGCATCGATTGCTTTTGGGCTTGAGCCTAAAGCATTTTCGTTTGACGAAAGTTTGATGGCTTTTTTGCTGCCGATTTTGGCTTTTCCGGGAATGTAATTGTCGATTTCAGAAATGTAGGAATGTGCTAATAATTTCATGTGAAACTTTTCTCCAATTTTTCGATTAGTTGTTGAACTTTTTCAAAGTCGCCAAACTTGATTGAAATTCGGCCGTTATTTTTAAAAGAGTTGTAAGAAATTTTAGCTTCCATGCCGCTAAGTTCAGAAAGTTTATTTTCTAAAATCGTCAAATGTTCGCTATTTATAAATTTAATCCGTGACTCAGTTCTAACCAAAAGTGGCGTGCTTTTTACTTTCTCCACTCTTTCATCGCGCACCAAATCTTCAGCGTGACGAACCGTTAAAGCCTCATCGATAATTTTCTTGGCTAATTTTTCAGGATTATTCGAATTAATAATGGCGCGCGCATGGCCCATTGAAATTAATTTTTTATCCAGCATTTCACGCACAGATGTTGGCAATCCCAAAAGTCGCAAAAGATTGGCAACGTGACTACGACTTTTGCCAACTCTTTTGGCGATTTGGTCTTGAGAGTAAGAAAATTCTTCAATCAATTTTTGGTAACCATCAGCTTCTTCAATTAAAGAAAGATCGGTTCTTTGGATATTTTCAATGATCGCAAGCTCAAGTGCTTCGTGATTATTAATCTTTTTGACAATCGCCGAAATTTTTGAGAGACCCGCTAAAATAGTGGCGCGAAATCTGCGCTCTCCCGCGATGATTTCGTAATGATCTTCATTGCCAATTTTACGCAAAATAATTGGTTGAATCAGGCCATTTTCTTTGATTGAGTTGGCGAGTTCTTGCAACTCAGCTGAGTCAAAATTTTTGCGTGGCTGATAAACACCAGCATTGATTTTGCTGATATCGATTGATTCAACCGCTTTAAAATCTGGCGTTGAAATTAAGCTGTCTTTCTTCGCATGACTTTCGCCAAGCAATGCTGACAAGCCGCGACCTAGTTTTTTTTCTGGATGATTTTCTGTCATTTTTGCCTCGAGTTGATTTTGTAATTAATGAGAGTTTTCTTTCTGTAAGATTTCTTTTGCTAACTTGATGTAGGCCTGCGAGCCCAAGCATTTTGCGTCGTAAATTATTCCAGGTAGTCCATGTGATGGAGCTTCCGAGAGCTTCACGTTTCTAGGAATTCCATGTTCAAAAACTTTGTCTTTTAAAAAGTCGCGAACGTCAATTTCAACTTGTTCGGTTAGCTTATTTCTGCGGTCGCGCATGGTTAAAATAATGCCGCCAATTGTTAGTTCGTGATTTAAGTTTTCTTTTACTAAATCGAGAGTGGTTAGTAGGTGACTTAAGCCTTCGAGCGAAAAAAATTCACATTGCATTGGAATTAAAATTGAGTCCGAAGCGGTTAAGGCGTTGATTGTTAAAAGCCCTAAAGATGGTGGGCAGTCGATAAAAATATAATCGTAATCGTGAATCACCTCTTTAAGGGCACGGCGTAGTAAAAATTCTCTTTTATTTACCTCGACTAACTCAACTTCGCAGGCTGATAAATCGACGGTTGAGGTAATAATGCTGAGGTTTTTGATTCTGGTTGGAACGGTAGAATCTTTAATGTGGCACTCACCAATTAAGATCTCGTAAATTGTTTTTTGTCTCTGCGCTTGGGCAATGCCAAATCCAGTGCTGGCATTTCCTTGTGGGTCCATATCAATAAAAAGAACCTTCTTTTTCATTAGTGCAAAAGCGGCGGCGAGATTGACAGCTGTGGTTGTTTTACCAACGCCACCTTTTTGGTTTACGATTGAAAAAACCTTGGCGCGTTTTTGATGGTGAGTCATGATTTTTTAAGTTTTTTGTGAAAAAATTGAGGTAGGGTGCAACTTAAAAATGGATTAGTTTCTGTCAAACAAAATTGTTCCACGTGAAAAACTATCTCTTCGACTTAAAAAAATCTTGCAGCAATTTCTTCGATTCTTCTTCTGAAATTCCCGAGTAAACCTCTGGTTTATGGTGACAAGATGAGCTGGAAAAAAACCTAACTCCATTTTCAATGGCACCAAATTTTTTATCTGAGGCTGCGTAGTAAACTCGGCGAATTCTGGCTAAAGAAATAGCCGCAGCGCACATGGCGCAAGGCTCGAGCGTCACATAAAGGTCGCAATTATCGAGTCTGGAAGTGCCTTTAATTTCAGCCGCTTTGCGTAGGGTTAAAATTTCGGCGTGGGCGGTTGGATCTTTTTGAGTTAAATTGCAATTGTGGGTGCTAGAAATGATTTTTCCGTCTTCAACTATGATTGAGCCAACCGGAACTTCGTCTTTTTCAAAAGCTAAACGAGCCTGAGCTAAAGCGGCTTCCATAAAATTATTTTTCATAACCTTTGGGCTCGTTTAAAGATTTTGAAAAAATTATCAGAAGTTTGTCTGGCAACTTCGTCAGCGGTTAGGCCTTTTAACTCAGCAATAAATTCTACCACGTGACGAGTAAAGGCAGGTTGATTAGTTTTTCCGCGATGCGGCATTGGTGCCAAATAAGGTGAATCGGTTTCAACTAGCAAAGATTCGAGTGGCAAGAATTTTACGATTTCTTGTAGCTCGGTAGCATTTTTAAAAGTGACGATGCCGGCAATCGAAATGTAAATTCCCAAATCCAAAGCCTTTTTCGACAATTCTTTTGAGCTAGAAAAACAGTGCAAAAGCGCGGGGAAGTTTTTGTTTTTTTGCTCACTTTGTAAAATTTCCATCATGTCGAAATCGGCGTTTCTGCTGTGAATAATTACCGGCAAATCATTTTCTTGCGAGGCTTTAATGTGCTCTAAAAAGCTGATTTTTTGCAGATCAATTGACGAAGTGTCGTGATAATAATCGAGCCCAGTTTCGCCAATTCCAATAATTTTTTTGTGAGTTTGACAAAGTTTTAAAATCTCGTCGGCGCTGGTTTTAGGCTGGTCGGCAACGTTGCAGGGGTGAATTCCAACCGAGGCGTAAATAAAATCGTGAAGCTTGGTGTAGTGCAAAATTTTGTCGATTTCGGTGATGCGCGTGCAAATTGTTTGCAGAATTTTGACGTTATTTTGCAGGGAGTTTTCGATTACTTCTTCGATGTTTGAGCCTTGTTTTTCAATGAGGTCTAGGTGGCAGTGGGTATCGATTATGTAGTTGGGTGTCATTGTTTATTTATAATTTTGAGTGTGCGAATAACCACCCCCAACCCCTCCTTGAAAAGGAGGGGCTTTAAGTGCGAGTTTGGCTGATGCCGAAAATAGCCGTTTAGGCTATTTTCTCCCTTTTCAAGGAGGGGTTGGGGTGGTTATTCGCACACTCGGTTTTTAGCTCTGATTTCTGTCGAAGAAATATCCAAATTTTTGCTAAAAAAAACTTTGTAATTTGAAGGTAAAATAAATTTCCACGCTTTGGTTTTTTTAACTTTCCTTAAGTTTTTTTCGCGTGAGAAAATCATCAAAGGTACCTGATGAACCAGCTTTTTAAAGCCCTCCCACTGATGAAATTTTTCTAAATTATCTGCGCCCATTAGCCAAAAAAATTCGATATTTTTGTAGCGAGCTTTGAGTTTTTTTAGCAAAATTTCGGTGTAAATTTCGTCAAATTTTTTGACGTAAATTCTCGGATTTTTTGCGGTTAAAATTTGGCATTTTTCAACGCGATTTTCGTAAGTGTCGTAAATCGATTTATCTTTTAGTGGATTGTGCGCTGTTGGAATCCACCAAACTTGATTTAATCCCAGTTTTTTCACCGCCAAATTGCTAATGTGAAGATGCCCTTGATGAGGTGGATTAAAGCTGCCGCCGAGTAGTCCAACTTTCATTAGCCTAAAATAATTGCGGTTAAAATCAGAAATCCGACCCAAATATTTGTCTTAAAAACTTTTAGGCAATTTTGCGAATTGGTGAAATCGCAAGCTTTGATTTTGTGATTTAAAAACAGGTCGGCTGTGAGAGCTGCTAGAAAAAATCCTGACTCAAAATTTTCTTTCCAGCCCAAGAGGGTCAAGGCTGCAAATAAAGCAAAATTTAGTGCGGTTAAAATCTTTTTTGGATTTTGCTTAAACTTTATTGCGGTAGATTTTACGCCAATTTTTAAGTCGTCATCAATGTCTTGGTAAGCGTAAATTGTGTCGTAAATCACCGTCCAAATGATGCAGGCAAAATAAAGAATTACGGCGCCAATGCCAATGTTTTCAAGCAGTGCGAGGCTGGCCATTAAAACGCCAAAATTAAAAGTAAGGCCCAAAAAAACTTGCGGATAATGGGTGATGCGCTTCATCAGTGGATAGCTTGCAACCAGCGCTAGCGCGGCAAATCCGCTTAAAATTGTGCGGGTGTTAAATTGTAGCAAAATTAAAAAACCCAAAAACAGCAAAACACCCAGCAAAATCAAGGCAGCGCGACGTGAGATTTTTTTTGCGGCGAGCGGTCGATTTTTGGTGCGCTCAACTTTCTCATCAAATTTTTGATCGATTAAATCGTTAATTACACAGCCGGCAGAGCGCATTACGATTGAGCCTGCTAAAAATAATAAAATGATTCTTGCGGCCTCAATAGTTTCAAAATTTGGTAATTTTTTGAGCGCCAAAAAAATGCCAAAAAGGCATGGCAAAAATAACAGCCAAATTCCGGTTGGTTGGTTAAGGCGCGTGAGTTTTATGTAATTCGAAAGAGGCATCGAGGGGTTTTTTAATTTGATTTTTTGATCTTAGTTTTTAGCGTCCGCCGCCTCCTTCATACCAAAGCAAATCTCACAAATATCAATAAAATCATGCATAAATTACTGATCGCCAATCGTGGCGAAATCGCTTGCCGCATTATTAAATCTTGCCGCAAATTAGGTATTAAAACTGTTGCTGTTTATTCTGATGCCGACACCAACTCGCTATTCGTGCAAATGGCTGATGAAGCCGTAAATATTGGCCATTCGCCGTCTTCGCAAAGTTATTTGAACGTCGATAAAATTTTAGCCGCGGTAAAAAAAACTGGCGCAACAATGGTGCATCCTGGCTACGGATTTTTGTCAGAAAATCGTGCTTTTGCCAACTCTCTAGAAAAAGCTGGAGTAATTTTTGTGGGCCCTTCGGTTTACTCAATTGAAATGATGGGTGACAAAATTGAGTCAAAAAAATTAGCGATTGACGCAGGTGTTAGCACGGTTCCGGGTCACATGGGAATTGTTAAAGATGGTGCTGAAGCTGCAAATATTGCCGAACAAATTGGCTTTCCAGTAATGGTTAAAGCATCTGCCGGTGGTGGTGGAAAAGGCATGAGAATTGTGTGGAACAAAGAAGACGTTGCTGAGGCCTTCCTTTCTGCTTCAAACGAAGCGCGCAACAGCTTTTCGGATGACCGTATTTTTATTGAAAAATTTATTGAAAATCCACGTCACATCGAAATTCAAGTAATCGCCGACAAGCAAGGAAACACTGTGTGCTTAGGTGAAAGAGAGTGCTCAATTCAACGCAACAACCAAAAAGTAATTGAAGAAGCGCCAAGCCCTTTTATGGACGAAGTGACGCGCAACAAAATGTACGAGCAGTCAAAAGCGTTGGCAAAAAAAGTGGGCTATTTCTCAGCTGGTACCATCGAGTACATCATGGATAAAAATAAGAATTTTTATTTCCTTGAAATGAATACTCGTCTGCAAGTTGAGCACCCTGTCACCGAGCTAATCACTGGTTTAGACATTGTTGAATTGATGATCAAAATTGCTTTGGGCGAAAAACTTCCATTCAAACAAGAGGACGTAAAACTCAACGGCTGGGCAATGGAATCGCGTATTTACGCCGAAGATCCTGCTCGTGGATTTTTACCTTCATCTGGCCGCATCAACCTCTACATCGAGCCAGAAGCTAGCGAAAATGTTCGTGTTGATACCGGTGTTTATGAGGGCGGCGAAGTGAGCATGTTTTACGACGCCATGATCGCAAAACTTTGCTCTTACGGCAAAGACAGAGCAGAAGCCATTAAACACATGCAAGCCGCACTTGGCAGCTTTGCAATTGGCGGCGTTTCGCACAATATCAGCTTCCTTGAAACCATCATGAAAAGTGAGCGTTTTGCGAGCGGAAATCTTACCACTAGTTTCATCAAAGAAGAGTTCCCAGAAGGCTTTTCGGGTAGCGAATTAGACTCGCGCGCTGAAGAGGTTTTTATTTCTAGCGCCATGCACATCTTCTTAAAAAACTACGAAAGAAACGGCCACATGACAGGCCAATTGCGCAACCGCGAAAAGCAAGTTTCTGATCGTTGGGTAGTGATGATCGACAACAAGGCCTACCTCGTTAACTTGCTAGAAAGATCACAAGAATTTTTAAAGCTAGAATGCGACCACAAAGAAATTGAAATCACCACTTCGTGGAACAATGGCGAAAAGCTTTTCCGCGCTAAAATTAACGGCGCTGAAGTTGGGGTTAAAATTCGCGAAAACAACAATACTGGCAGCTACTTAATGCAATATTCAGGCTTTGATGCGTTCGTTAGCGTTTACTCTCCGCGCATTGCCGAGCTTTCAAAATTCATGCCAAAAATTGTTAAAAATCCAAAACCAGTAAATTTAACCTCACCAATCACCGGAAAAATCGTGCGCTTCAAAGTGCAAGAAGGTGACGAAGTTAAGGCAGGACAAGAGCTGGTATTGATTGAAGCGATGAAAATGGAAAACTCAATTCGTACCGATCACGACATCAAAATTGGTAAAATCAAATTCAAAGAAGGTGAAACCGTTGGAATTGGCCAGGTGGTGATAGAGTTTGTGAACGAATAAATTCATTAATTTTTTTTGGGGTGATTTTGATCAAATTTTATAATTTCTTTCAAAGAGCTCCCAAGAAAAAATCACGCGCTTTTTCTTTAATTGAGCTGTCGGTTGTAATTATAATCATCGGCATTTTCATTGCTGGTTCTTTCGCTGCTCTTTCCTTAATCAAAAAATCACGCATCCAAACCGCGCAAGCCTTAAGCAAATCGGCGCCAATTCACGGAATTGCTGAAACTGCTCTGTGGCTAGAAAGTAGTTTAGATACCAGCTTTGCTGACAACCAACAAAAAGACGGTGACGCAATTACTGCGTGGAACGATCAAAAGTCCTCATCAAACAAGGTGACGGTTTCTGTGGTTGGAAGCGGTCCAACTTACTCAAACACAATTAATTACATTCACGCCGTAAAGTTTTCTAAAGTCCCAACAGACAATCACCTACGAATTGCTGACGCCAGCTTCTTAAATAACACTGATTACACAATTGTTGTTTTGGAAAAAAGACAAAGTAGCGCCCCGGATAATTATTTTATTGGATCTCCATCTACCAACCCAAACGACAACCTTCTTCTTGGCTATAGCAACGATGCTACAGTAATTCACAAGCAAGGTAGTAACGCTTACACTACTCAAGATTCAACAGTTAGCGCTTACGCTGATTCAAGTGATAAGCCGAGACTTTTTACCTTTATCTCAGACTCAGTTCAGGGTAAAAAAACCTACATTAACGGAGTTCTCGCCGCTCAAGATCCAACCAACACAGCTAAATTATCTGGTATTACCTCGCTTGAAATTGGTAAAGGCTACACGGGAGAAATTGGTGAAATTGCAATTTTCACTAAGCCTCTTCGCAACGAAGACAGAAAGGCGGTTGAAGATTACATCGGTAAAAAATGGTCGCGCAAAATTAATCGTGATTCAACGCCAAGCTGCACCAATGGTGCTGTCACTGATGGTGGATGCGATTTGTCTTTGGCTAGATGTACCCTTGTTGCAACGGGTCTAACCTCAAGAAGCGTAGCCCCAGCGGCAAGCCCAACTACGGTTAATTGCGATGCAACTCACTACAACACTTCTGCGCAACTTAACTACACTTGCATCAACGGCACTCCAAACATTACTTCTGGAACTTGTACCTGCGCTACTGGCTATACCGGCACAGGATGCAACACTTGCGATTCGGCTAATAATTACATTCCCGATGGAATGGGTGGATGTGTTTCGGCGATACCTTGTGCACTAAGCACTGCCGATGTTGGAATTTCTACGCCAGCTTCAGTCTCTCACGCAGCTGCAGGTAATGCTTATTGTAATGCCAATGGATACGACTCGTCTCTATTTCGCGGTTACACTTGCGACAATGGAAATCCAAATCTAACTGGCTCGGCATGTGTTTGTAACGCTGCTGCTGGATACGCAGGAGGCGCTGGTTGCCCAAGCTGCATCTCAGGATATTACAGATCTGGAGCAACTTGCCTGCAAAAATGCACCATTAATTCAATCCCCGGAATTACTGTTGGCACTCAGGTAAACCAAGGCAGCAGCCAAACTCTAGCCTGCAACGATTCTGCAAATAATTTTAACACCTCAGATTCAATAACCTACACCTGCGCTGCAGGAAACTCATTTAGTGTTGTAAGTGGCGCGTGCGATACTTGTGCCTCGGGTTACACTTACGTTAGTGGTGCCTGTGTACCACCACTCACATGCGCCGGCGGAACAAAAACTTGTAGTAACGCTCCTACCGGAACTTTGGTAAATAACTGTGCTGGTGGAAATGTTGTGCATACATTTACCAGCAGTGATACATTAACTTGTACTGCTGGCTCTACCAGCTCACTTTCTGCTTTATTTGTTGGTGGTGGTGGAAGTGGCGGAAAAAGGGCTACTGATGGCGGTGGTGGTGGCGGCGGCGGTCAAGTTGTTACGCTATCGGGTAAATTTATTTCTAGTGGCGATGTAATTTCGGTAACAGTTGGAGCCGGTGGTGCAGCACAAACTACCAGGGTTACTAATGGTAATAGAGGTGTTGATACGGTTGTTGCCTTCACAACAACATCATCTGCAACTGCTGCCAACGGTAATCGTTTGGTAGCATCTACCACAGCTGCTGGTGGTGGCGGTGGTGGTGGTTATCCAATTAGTCTTAGTGTTGGTAGTCCGCATAACCCTACTGGTCCATCAGGAGGTTCCATGGGAGGAAAATATTACAATCCAGCACCAACAGCCTACGCATATGTAGCTGGTACTGGTACACAGAGTGGTGGTAATAGTGGTAGTACTAGCGGCGGCGGTGGTGGTGGTGGTGGATCAACAGCAAACACAGGCTTTGCAGCTTCAGGAAACAATGGTGGAAGAGGTGCTAATGGCACAACTTCTTCTATCAGTGGAGTTTCTCTAGATTATGGTGGTGGCGGCGGCGGTGGTGCTGCTTCTTACACTTCACCTACCGGTTCTCACAGTGGTGGTGTTGGCGGAGGAAATCCCGACATTAATACTCCTACAGGCAGTGGAGGAAATGGTGGTACAAGTAGATATAGTAGTTATACATCTCCAGGCGCTGGCAAAAGAGGTGGTGGCGGCGGCGGTAGTACTTTATGCGGAACTTGTGATACATCATATCCTTCTGATTCTGGCGCTGGTGGTCCTGGTATTGTAATATTCGCCTACCCAGGAAGTTAGTCTGAATCTGTTTTTACTCGGCGGCAATTTTCACAATTTTTGCAGTAGCAAAAACTGAAATGCTGCCGATAAAAACGCAAAGTCCAGCGAGAATTTTAAAGCTGGCAGATGTTTCAGAGTCTAAGCCGCTGTAAGCTAAAAGCAAAATTGGAATAACCAAAGGCAAAGCAATTACACCAATCATTGGCGCAGAATTTCCTAAAATAGAAAGGCTGCCGCAGAAGGTGCAGATGAAGTTGATGGCCAGAGTTGCTAAAAAAATTAAGATTAAAAAATTTGTAGAAGTTGCGGCATCGAGGCCAATCACGCTGCTAATTGGCAAAACAGAAATCAAAATTGGTAAAGCGCAAACCAACCAATTAGCCAACATTTTGGCGAGTGCAAAAATTTCAAAATTGTCACACGAGGTTAAAATTTGTTCGATTGTGCCGTCGTCAAAATCTTTTTTTAAAAATTCGGCGGCAGAAAAAATTAGGCAGGAAAGTGCAGAAAACCAGATTATTGAAATTGAGTAAAAAGCTGCAGAGCCTTGATTTTCTTGGTTTTGCGCGAGTAGTAGAAAAATTGCGACGGAGATTAAGAAGAATAAAAAATTGGCGAGAATTTTGCCTAAATTTTTTGAATAAATGATTAGTTCGTGGTGAAAAATTAGCAGAAAGGTCTGCATCAGAATTTTGTAATTAATATTTTAAAAACATCTCGCGAATTTCTTTGATGTTTGATGTTTTGGTTAGGGCTAACATGGTTATAATTCGGGCTTTTTGGGGGTTTAGATTGTCGGCGGTAATAAATCCAAGCTCATCGTCATTAATCTCAGAATTTGCAATTACTGCGCCAGAGCCAACTCTTGAGCTTCTAACGATTATCACGCCTTTTTTTGCGGCATCGGCTAATTTTTTTAACGTTTCTTTGTTCGCATTGCCATCTCCAACGCCTGCAACAATTAGAGCTTTAGCGCCGTTTAAAATAAAGTGATCAATCACTCTGGGGTCTTGATTTATGTAGGTGTAGAAAATTTCTACCTTTGGCAAATCGTTTAATTTTTTAACGTTGAAAATTGTTTTTGTGGTGTGGGCTCTTAAGGGCGAATAGTAAATTTCTGTTTTGCCGTAATTGACGTAGCCAATGGCTCCAGAGCTACTTGATTTAAATGATGCGACGTTGGTTGTGTTGGTTTTTGTGACGTCGCGCGCAGAAAATATTTCGTCATTCATTAACACTAAAACACCTTTATTGTAAGCGGATTCTGAGGCCGCAAGGGCAACTGCATTGTAAATATTAAGAGATCCATCGGCGCTTAAAGATGTGGAAGGGCGCATTGCGCCAACTAGCACTATTGGTTTTTTACTTTTGAGGGTGAGGTTTAAAAAATAGGCGGTTTCTTCCAAAGTGTCGGTGCCGTGAGTTATAACAACGCCATCAATTGAAGATTTTGCAAGTAACTCGTTAACTCTTTTTGAAATTTCTAACAGAGCTAAATTAGTCAAATCTTGGCTGCCAATTTGCATTAGTTGCTCAGCTTCAACATTAGCTAATTTATCGAGATTGGGGATGGTTTTAATTAGCTGCTTAATGCCAATTTTAGATGAGGAGTATTTTGAGTCGACAGATGATTCGCCGGCTCCAACGATGGTTCCGCCCGTTGCAACAATGGCGATAGTTTTGTTTTTTGCGTGAATATTTTGAGAAAACATGAGGACAAAGAAGGTGATTAAAGCCGGAATTAATCTCATGTAATTTGGTGAACTGGTGCTATCGAGTGGAATCGAACCACCGACCTCTTCATTACCAATGAAGTGCTCTACCCCTGAGCTACGATAGCAATTTGAGGAATTTAGTAAGTTTTTTGCGGGCGCGCATTAAAATGGCAAGATGCTAATTGTCAAACTATGCGCCTTATTCAGATTTGGAATTTTTTGATGAGTCGCCTCCAGAAGAATTTTCTGAGCTATCCGCTCCATCTCTTTTGGAATTGGATTCGTGATCGCCTCCATCTTTACTGCCACCTTCACCTTCAGGACCACTTACAGATTTTCCTTGGCTGCCTGCTGAGCGAGCGGCGCTTTTGGCTTTAGAAGCTAATGAACCAGCTTTTTCTAATCCTTTTTCGCCCGCTCTTTTTGCTGCACCAACGCCGCGTTTAGCAAGTGCGTTTACGGTGCCGGCGACTTGGGTCATCATTTTGAAAGCGTTTGAATCTCCACCACCTAGCTTTGATCCGCCAACCAATTTCGAGGCCATCTCTGGAATTAGATCCATAAATTTATACAGCAAAAACATCACTATTGCGCCCTTTAGAATGGTTAAAATTTTCAGTTGAACATTGTCGGAAAAAATGTTCATTAAAATTGGCACTGTTAGTCCAAACATTTCTAAGCCGGGCATTTTGCCAAAATCGTCAAGATTTATTAGGCAAGCAACACTGTCATTCATGGGATTGAGAATTTTATCGCCCTTGTCGTTGCAGTCATCTATCGAGTTATCTGCTTTGTAAGGCTTTATTGTGCCGTTGGAATCTTTGCAAACCTTGGAGCAGCTAATTGCTTTGGACGGCGCTTGTCCAGAAAAGGTGGCGCTGCCGATCATAACTTTGTCCATTATTGTAATGAAGAAGGCGACGTAAGCAAAAAGTATCATTGGTTGCAAGCAGTATCCTATTATCTCTTTGACCCAGCCCTCAAAGATACTTTTGGTTTTGGCAAACAGCACCATTGGTATTACGATTGGAGAAACAAAAACCATAATTATTAGAGCCATCGAAGAAGCTAAGAAGATGTGAAGAGCCCTAAGGGTTAAAGCTAAAAAGCAGAATCCAAAAAACATTATTGCAACAGAGAAGTAAATTGCGGCTCCTCCCAGATAGCTACTTAGGAAAGATGCTAACATCAAAGAGGCGATGTTAGCCACTTTCACTTCTGGCCCATAGCCTAAATAGCGCATCATTTTGCAATCTAGAGTGTCCCATAAAGCGAGATATTCTTTGCCTGATGGATATAGGCGGCCAGAAGAAACCTCGACACCTTCTGAATTTGTAATCATGCCAAACTGGCAGCCGTCTCTTCTATTTTCTGATGCGTCAGCATCAATTTTGAAAACCATTTGGGAGAATTCGGATGAGGCTCCGTAAACTCCTTTAAAAAACATCGATTGCCATGCATCGCCCGTCGCAAAATAAAGCACCAAGCCAATTTTTAATAAATACATCAAGATATCTTTCTTTTCTCGAATGTCGGCTTTTCCAATTAAAATATTCATGCCGTAAAACACGATTGATAGCGTAAGAGCCATCTTTACCGCAGCTTTTAATTTGCTTTGAACAAGGCTAAAAAAAGAAACCTCTTTAACCTGACTACCTTTTTTGTAAGGAAAGTCTGGGCCGGCTATTTCTGCGTAATTTCCGCTTGGGCAGTTGCCATTTGGGTCTGGATATTCATTTTCGCCAGCGCATCTGCTGTGACCCGCAACATTCTGAAAAAGGTTCTCCATGGTTTCTCTTACGCATTGAGCAATTGGTGCGGAGAAGTGTTTCTGGCTATTTAAAACAAAGCCGCCGCCAAAGGCGGTGTGGTTTTGAGAGTCGCCAACAAAATTTATGCAGGCGTCTGAAAAGTAAGGTGAGCCTAGGTTGTTGGTGTAGTGATAATCCTGAAGACTAGTCGTGGTGCAATGAGTTAAATATTGGCAATAGTTGCGACACTTATTTGCTTTATTGTTGTAAGAACAATCTGAATTTCTGATTTCGCTTTTTGAGGAGCAGTTGCCCGCAGCAACATCTTCTTTTGTTATCATGTCCCAGTGCCCATCTTCCCATATGCCGTCTTGATAGTAATCGCAATATTCTGTTCCGCCGCCAATGCTGAAATTGTAAGGACATAAGCTGTATGTTTCAGCGCATACTAGGGCGCCGTTATCAAGTGCTTTTGTAGAAAAGACGGTGTTTGTACTTAGGCCGCCGTGAGTCATACACAAAGCATCATTTGTGCAAGTGCTGCATAACGTGCCGGCTTTGCAGAAAACTTTGGTATTCACTGTTTTTAGGCAGATGTAGTTAGCACTTCTATTTTGGCAGCATTTATAAGCTTGTTGCAGCTCAAGCACTCTGTCTTCGGTGATTGGCGCGTTAGTTAACGGATCGAGATTTCCGGGCAGTAAATCATATTTTTTGCAGTTGAAATTGCCGGCAAGTAAACCGCGCATGTAATATTTTTGAGCTGGATAGCTGCCATTAACTTTGGGCTGAGTGACATCGTAGCAAGGTTCGTGACCTCCTTGCGGATTGTCCGTCACCTCCTCTCCGCCATAATACCACTCGCGATAAGTGACGTTTGCCGGGTCTTCGATGTTTAGTTTTTCTACCTCTCCCTTTCTAATGTAAGTCTCAACAGCATCTTTGACCTGCTGTTTTTTGTTTGGCGAGCTTATGTCGAATGTTCTTGGATTCGCCGCCATCCATTGGGCTCCACAAACCTCCGTGCTGTTGTAAGTGTCGCTGGCGTTTGCATACAGTCTTTCTAGATATATTGCCATGCCACTATATGCGGCAACCGAGGCGGCCACTGCTCCTGCGCATTTTGGGTTTCCTACAGCTTTAACTGACGCTCTGGCGATATACCAAGAATCTTTTAATGGCGATGGATAAGGGCTGACAGATCCACCTATTTCGCAGGCCTTATGCATCGCAAGTATCGTAGCTTTTATCGCTACGTAAACTTCTGAGAAAAAGATCAAACACACCGAATTTGACAGTACAATGTCGAGGTCGTTTCCGGGATCTGGTACTGGTTTTTGGGCATTTGCGGTAAAAAACTCAATACCACTAGGAGCCCCGTTAGAGCCGCAAGAGCGTATTCTACCAATTCCAACATCGTTGCTAGAATAAGAATTTTGTATTGAGCCAACAAAAACCAAACAAAAAACAGCCGCGACCATCAACAAACGCGAGATTCTCTTTAAAAATGTTTGCTGAAAAAAACTGACCAAATTTGTGGTTTTTAAAAAAATTATTTAGGGCGGCTGCGTTCGTAATAAATTGGCAACCAGTCGTCTGGGTCTTCGCCAACTTCGTCGATAATTTCATCCATCAAAATTACGGTGTCGATACGCGCTGAAAGCACGCGAATTACGTCATCCATTCCACCCAAATCGATACGCGCAATTACGCCGTCATTATCTTGTTTAACTAAGAAAAATCTGGTCGAAGGATCTGTAGTTTTAACCAAAGTAAATTCGCGCTCGCTGAGCATAAATACTTCGCGGTAAAGCGAGGTTGCCTTTAAATTTGGCAAGAAAATTTGCGTTGAAGTTTGTTGCACCAAAGTGTCTGAAATGCTGCTTTTCGCGGCATCTTCTACCGACTGAGTTGCAAACACTACGAAGGTGTTGAGCTTTCTTAAAACCTTGAGCCAATCTTTAATTTTTGGCGCGAAAACTGGGTTGCCAATCAAAGCCCAAGCTTCGTCCAAAACGATCATTGTTGGCGAGCCGTCGAGTGAACTTTGGATACGGTGAAATAAATAAAGCAGCACCGGCCCAATACTGTATTTGTCTTGCAAAATATGGCCCATCTCAATGCCAAAAGACCGCGCTGAGGTAAAGTCGATTACGTCGTCTTCATTGTCAAAAAGCTTGGCGTGCGAACCGCCACTGTGCCACATCGCAAGCCTACCAGCCAAAGTTCCGGGACCGCCCAAACCCATAAATGGCGCGATGTTGCGAATGCGTCTTTGCTCTTTTGGTAATTTGTAATTTCCCTTCACCGCTTCGTTAATGCGTTCAATTTCGTGAGCCGGAAGTGGCGTGTCGCCAACCATTACAAGGGCTTTCATGAAATCGATTAAAAACGAACGATTTTCTGCCGTGTCTTCA
Source organism: Rickettsiales bacterium (assembly GCA_017999675.1). Classification (GTDB taxonomy): domain Bacteria; phylum Pseudomonadota; class Alphaproteobacteria; order Rickettsiales; family UBA1997; genus UBA2645. The sequence continues at coordinate 26,821 of JAGNLL010000003.1, read as the reverse complement.
AGTTGAAATGGATTGAAGCCCGAAGTTTTTGCGGCGTCTGGAATCATGTAGCGACCGCGAATGGCGCGGATGAAAATTTCAGCACCGCGGTCTTTGTCGAAGAAAAATAAACGGCAGTTAAATTTTTGCGCCTGCGCACATAAAAAGTTTAGAAGCACGGTTTTACCAGCGCCCGTAGGCCCAATAATCATGCTGTGGCCAACGTCGCGCACGTGAAAACTGAAAAAATACGGCGTGCCCGAAACGGTGTTAAGCACAGTCACTGCGTCACCCCAATGGTTTTTCTTTCTTTTGCCCGACGGGTAATTGTGAAACGACGCAAAAGCGGCAATGTTTAGAGTGTTTACGGTGCTGCGGCGCGCCATAAATTCGGCATTGCCGGGAAGTTGTGCCCAATAGGCTGGCTCGAGATTCATCTTTTCGCGAGCACCAGTAATACCGGCATTTGAAAGTTCTACAACTGCTTGTGACAAGGCGCTTTCCAATGCTTTTGGCGATTCTTCAATGCACAAAACCGACATGTGGTGGCTGCCAAAAGCGAATTCACCGCTCATTGCCGAATCAAGTGCCGAGTCAATTTCTTGAATTTGCGAAACCGCCACGTCTTCAGATTGAACTAATCGACGTTGTTGCAACTGCATCGAACTAATCGCCACCATGCGATTAATAAACGAAAATGATTGGCTAATAATCAGCTCAAACGGCATTTGCATGAAGCCGTCAAAAACACCAGCATGCGTTGAGGGGCGGTATTCTTTAATGGCAACAATACCCGCATATTTCACGCCAGCTGGGTGATGCACTTCAAGCGATTTATTGCCAAAATAAAGGCGGCTCACCGGCAAGTGGTGCGCAATTGAGCCAAGCGGAATGGTCATTGGTTGCGAGTAGCCGCAATTTACAAGGCGCGATAAAAATTCGAGAATTTCAGAGGTGACACCATCTTCACTTTCATTAAGCCCCAAAACCCTTGGGCCGTAGTTGCCGTAGCCGTTTAAAATGCGCTCGGTCATTTCGTCTAACTCATCGAAAGCCTCGCGCATGTAGTTTTCCCACGCAGTTTTGTCGGCGCGATGTTGCAACTTTTTTGCCATGTGCTCAAGCACGGCAGCGCCGGAGGTGTCTGATCCGCGAATGATTGTGAAGTAATGCTCGTTAATAAAACTTCTGGTGCCTGAGTGCTTTTTTTCCCATTCGCTATTAACGCGAGCCGAGAATTTGTCTGGCATCTCGCCGTCAGGAAAACCTTTTTCTTTGCGGCGAATTGTGTGAAAATAAAGCGAAAAATTGCCCGAAGCCATGCCCTTTAGCAGGTTGTTTCTGGCATTCTTTTTAAGATCAATGTCAGCGTCATCAGCGGTTTCAAAGGCAAATCCTTTGATTTTTATTACACGAATTAACTCTTCTTTGTGAGTTAAAATTGTGTCAGAATTCCAGTGACATTTGTAGGGAATAAAATGCGCCGCCGAAACTTCACCCTTGGTGACTTTTTCTTTTGCAGGTTTAACGGTTGTAAGACGCATTAATTGAGGGAAATTTGAGGGGAAATTTGAATTTTTTTGAAGTTATTTTTACATGAAAAAAAGTAAAGGCGAGAGTTCGCGAAAGCGGCATTTTCTTGTGGCTTGTGTCGATTAATTTTTTTAAAAATTTATTCTTGAGTCTTGCTTACCTCGTTTCTAAATTGCGCCACGATTTTTGCACCACCGCTCTCTCCTTTTCTCTCCAAAACAAATCAACATTTTAAGAGGTTAACCCATGTCAATTAACAAAGTTATTTTGGTTGGTAATGTCGGCCAAGATCCAGAAATTCGCTCAACTCAAGATGGTCGTGAAATTGCCAGCTTTTCAATTGCAACTTCCGACAGCTGGAAAGACAAAAACACCGGCGAAAAAAAAGAAAAAACTGAATGGCACCGCCTAGCAATTTTTTCACCAGGTCTTGTTGGAATTGTAAAAAACTACGTAAAAAAAGGCACCAAACTTTACATTGAAGGTTCACTTCAAACCAGAAAATGGACTGACGCGCAAGGTATTGAAAAATACACAACTGAAATCGTGTTGCAAAATTTCAACTCAACTTTGCAAATTCTTGATTCAAGAGATCGTCAAGGCGGCGCTTCTGATTCTTACTCTGCTCCAAGCTCTTCTTCGAGACCAAGCAACAACGACGTTTCAGTTGAAGAACATGACGATGAAATTCCATTTTAGTTAAAAAATTTTAGCGCATCTGATTTTTTTTAAAAAGTCAGATGCGCTTTTTTTGTTTTGTAAGTTTATTTCTTCTCTTCCCCTCCCATGCCTACAGTCACAATCAACGGTAAAGAAACACAAATCCCAGACGGAATCACAATCATTCAAGCTTGCGAAATAGCCGATGTCGAAATTCCCCGTTTTTGCTACCACGAAAGATTAGCCATCGCCGGAAATTGCCGCATGTGTTTAGTTGAAGTTGAAGGCATGCCACCAAAACCTGTGGCTTCTTGCGCCATGCCCGCAACTGAAGGCATGAAAATTCACACCGACACCCCAATGGTGAAAAAAGCCCGCGAAGGTGTAATGGAATTTTTACTAGCAAATCACCCGCTTGATTGCCCAATTTGCGACCAAGCAGGCGAGTGCGATTTGCAAGACCAAGCCTTTCAATATGGCTCAGGCAAAAGCAATTACCACGAGCACAAGCGCTCAGTAAAAGACAAAAACATGGGCCCGTTGGTTAAAACTCAAATGACACGCTGCATTCACTGCACACGCTGCGTGCGCTTTTTAGAAGACGTTGCCGGCACCACCGAAATGGGTGCTTCGGGACGTGGCGAAACCATGGAAATCACCACTTATCTTGAGCAATCAATTAAGTCAGAATTATCGGGAAACATCATCGACCTTTGCCCAGTTGGAGCTCTAACCTCTAAGCCTTACGCCTTTAAAGCTAGAAGTTGGGAATTAAGAAAAACCGAAACAATTGATGTGATGGACGCCGTTGGCAGTAACATCCGCATCGATTCACGCGGTGTTGAAGTAATGCGCATTTTACCTCGTTTGAACGAAGAAATTAACGAAGAATGGATTTCTGACAAAACCCGTTTTTGCTACGACGGCCTAAGATACCAACGCCTCGATAAACCTTACGCCAAGCGTGACGGAAAGCTTGTTGAAGTTAGTTTTGACGAAGCATTAAATGAAGTTGCTGCTAAAATAAAAAGCCTACAAGCCACAGAAATCGCGGCTTTAACAGGGCAACTTTCTGCTGCTGAAGAAATTTTTGCTCTAAAAAAATTAGTCGAAACATTAGGCGTTAAAAATTTCGACTGCCGCTTGAAAGGCGAAAAACTTGGAGTGTCGGATCGCGCCTCTTACCTTTTCAACAGCACAATTGCTGGGATTGATGCGGCAGATGCTTGCTTGTTAATTGGAGCAAATCCTCGCAAAGACGCTCCAATCTTGAATTCGCGCCTTAAAAAAAGATCACTTTCTAAAAAATTAAAAATCGCCTCAATTGGCAGCAACCTAGATTTGACCTACAGCCACAAGCATTTGGGCGACGACGCCGAAACTCTAAAAAACATTTTAGACGGTAAATCAGAGTTTTGTGAAGTTTTACAAAAAGCTGAAAAACCAATGCTGATCTTAGGCCACGACATGTTATCTCGCGCTGACGGCGAGGTAATTTTGTCTTACGCCAAAAAAATTGCCGAAAAATTTAACCTAATTCAAAGCGACTGGAACGGCTTCAACTTTTTGTCAAAATCAACTGGCCTAATTAATGGTTTAGAGCTTGGTTTTGTTGGTTCTAGTAATGTTGAAGAAATTCTAAACAAAGCTGAAAAAACCGAAATCAAACTAGTGATTTTGCACTCAGTTGACGATGATTTAGATTTTGCAAAATTAGAAAAATCTTTCGTAGTTTACATCGGAACCCACGGCGATCGTGGTGCGCACGTTGCTGACGTAATTTTACCAGCCACTGCTTACAGCGAAAAAGATGCAATTTACATCAACTTAGAAGGCCGCGCCCAAAGCACGTCTCACGCGGCTTTTGCGGTTGGTTTGGCTAAAGAAGATTGGAAAATTATTTTAGAATTAGCGCAAAAACTTGGTGTTGATTTGGGCTTTAGCAATCTTGCTGAAATCAGAAAATCACTGCCGCAATTAGACAAAATTTCTAAAGCCACTTGGGTAAAATCTGGTGAAATAAAAGGAGAAATTTCTGGCGAAAAGTTGCTCGCAAAAGAGTTCGATTTTTATCTAACCAATCCAATTGCCAGAGCTTCTAGAACTTTGAACAAATGCAGCGCTGAACTTGCTTGAAAAAGCAGTTGCATAAAAACTTTCGGTCCCTACTTTGCCGCGCTCCTCAAAGTCGGCTAAGTGTCATTTAAGTAAAAACAAAACAAAAAAATGTTAAAAATTCGTCTTTCTCGCGGCGGAAGAACTCACGTTCCTTTCTATCGCATTCTTATTACTAACGTTACTTCTCCTAGAGATTCTAAATTTCTTGAAAAGATCGGCACTTACAACCCACTACTTACAGACGACAAAGAAAACCGCGTCACTGTTGATAAAGAACGTGCCGAATATTGGCTTTCAGTTGGTGCGCAACCAACAGAAAAAGTTGCTAAATTTTTAATAGCCCTTGGTGTTAAAGGCGCTGAAAAATATGCTCCAGACTTCAAAGCAAAAGCCAAAGGCACTAACTTGAAGAAAAAAGCTTTAGAAAAATTAGCTAAAGAAAAAGAAGCTGCTGATGCAGCCGAAGAAGCCGCCGCTGCTGCAATTGCTGCTGAAAAAGCAGCAGCTGAGGCACCTGCCGCTGAAGCTCCAGCTGCTGAAGAAGCCGCTGCTTAAGTTTATTAAAAAAACGCCGCAAACATCAAAAAATGTTTGCGGCGTTTTTTGTTTTTTAAAGATGCCCAAATGTTTTCTCTCCCTAAAAAGCTGTTAATTGCCACCAACAATAAAGGGAAATTTGCCGAGATCGCTTCACTTCTAAATCACATCAACATCGAGTCAGTTCCAACCTTTCAATTTAACATTGCAGAGCCCGAAGAAACCGGCACAACTTTTGCCGCAAACTCTTTGTTAAAAGCCAAATATTACGCCAAAGAAACTGGTTTAACCGCACTTGCTGACGATTCAGGATTATGCGTTGCGGCCATGAATGGAGCACCGGGAATTTACTCGGCACGCTTTGCAAAAAACGCTGAAGGCAAAGATGATTTTGATTCTGCTTTTACAAAAATTTCTGCAGAGATTGAAAAAAATTCTCCAAAAAATTTACGCGCTTTTTTTATCTGCAATTTGTCAATTTTTGATCCGAAAACAAATTTTGAAATTTCTTTTGAAGGCAGGGTTGATGGCAATTTAACCTTCCCACCTCGCGGTAATAAAGGCTTTGGCTATGATCCAATTTTTATTAAAGATGGTTTGGATAAAACTTTTGGCGAAATGTCGCCGCAAGAAAAAGATCAAATTTCACACCGCGCTGATGCTTTTGAAAAACTAGTTAAATGGTTAAAAAACGGCAGCTTGTAAAAGCGATTTCTAAAATTATCTAAGCCGCATTCCTTTCACAAAAATTCACTAAAAATGAGCAAAAGAGACTACTACGAAATTCTTGGCGTTGGCAAAAGCGCATCGGCTGATGAAATCAAAAAAGCCTACCGCAAATTAGCGATGCAACATCACCCAGATCGCAACCCCGGCAACAAAGAGGCTGAGGCTAAATTTAAAGAGGCAACCGAGGCCTACGAAGTTTTAAAAGACGATCAAAAAAGATCAGGCTACGATCAATTTGGTCACGAAGGCGCACAAGGTGGCCGCGGCGGATTTGGTGGCGGCAGTGGCGGCATGGATGGCTTCGACTTCAACGATATTTTCAGCAATTTCTCCGACATTTTCGGCGACATGGGCGGTCGTCAGCAAACTAAAAAACGTAGCGCCGCACAACGTGGCTCAGACATTCGCTACAATTTAGATATCTCTCTTGAAGAAGCTTTTCGTGGTACCGCTGAAAAAATTTCATTCACCATTCCTACAGCTTGCGAGCCTTGCAAAGGCAGCGGCGCACAAGGCGGCGAAAAAGCAGCAGATTGTCAAACATGTAAAGGCAGCGGAAAAATTCGCGCGCAACAAGGATTTTTCATTGTGGAACGCACTTGCACCACTTGCGGTGGTGTTGGCCAAGTAATTAAAAATCCATGCAAAACTTGCCGCGGCGAAGGTCGTGTGAATAAAGACAAAACTTTGTCGGTAAAAATTCCGGCCGGTGTTGAAGAAGGAAACAGAATTCGTTTAAGCGGCGAAGGCGAAGCCGGTCAGCGCGGTGGTCCGTCGGGAGATTTATACGTTTACATCTCAATCAAAAAACACCAATTCTTCACTCGCAAAGGCGACGATATTCACTTTGAAATTCCGCTAAAATTCACCACCGCAGCACTTGGCGGCGCAATTGAAATTCCTACAATTGATGGCACAAAAGCTTCATTAAAAATTCCTGAAGGCGCGCAAAATGGCGATCAATTCCGCTTAAAATCTCGCGGCATGAGTGTGATTAATTCGGGCGGCAGACGCGGCGACATGTTTGTGAAAATTAACATTGAAACGCCGGTGAAGCTTTCAAATGAAGAGCGCGATTTGCTGATGAAGCTTGATAAATTAATGGTGGGAAAAGCCAGCAATCCAAAATCGGAAAGTTTTTTTAAGAAAGTTGGAGATTTGTTTTCTTAAAAACTAATTGTGACTAACCGCAATGCCATATTTCTTGCCAAGATAGTCTTCGATTGCTTCACGATTAACTTTGTTCACGTTATCTCCAAAGAAAATAAATTCGGAAACATCTGCGTCTAAATTATCAGTATCGTTAATATTGTTGCGGCCAAGTTTAAATGGATCCAAAGTAATCGGATCACCATTATCAGCTTTGATAGCATTGCCACTGTAAGACGAGGAACCATTTACATAAACTGTAAAAGCGCTGCCATATTTCCTTTCAAAAGTAATGATGTAGCTATTATTAGCCGTCATCGTGTAGCCAGGGCTATAAGCATGACTCGGCGAAATACTGGGGAAGCTCCCGAGGTCTGATCTTAAGAATGCTGCTAACGCCCCTCCAACAACCTGCATACCGAATAAAGGATTGCCCAAACTCACAGAACCAGGAGAACAAGGATTCATCGGCGCCCCTGAAGTATCTGGACAAATTCTAGATAAAATCTCACCAGTTCCGCTGCGATATTTTATCACAAGAAACCAGACCATAGCTCCTTTTGGTAAATTCTTGGCATTTATGTCCCCAACCAAATAGCGATAGGATGTAGATGCGTTATTGGTAAAACGCAAAGTTGGAAGATTATTAATACCGTTAACAATGTAAGTGGGGCCACTTGTATTTCCCGATGTCCCGCCCGGCGCCATATTGTAAGAAACCAGAGCACTATTGGTTTTTTGTCCCGCTGTCGCGTTATATTTTACAGTGTTTTGTGGGTTAATGTCGTTCCATTGAGTGATTACAGTTTGGTCATTTGTTTCAGATGATATGAAGCTTTCATCAAGAGTTGGCTCAAACCAAAATAATAATCCCCTCACTCCAGCTACCGGCGAGCTTTTTGTTAAAGTTTGCGCTGTTTGTAATTTTGATTTGGCAATTAAGCGCGACGATTGAGTGACGCCAGCAACGAGAATTCCAATAATCAAAATTACGATTGAAATTTCGATTAACGAAAAGGCTTTGGGGTTTTTGAAGTTTGTTTTCATGCACAATCTAGATGATTCAGTGAGGGAGAAATATTTTTCAAACCTTGTTAGAAGCCGAACAATCTTTCAAGAAATTTACTATTTCTTACTCAATTTTATTTTTTCTCTCCCTTTCCGACTCAGATTTTAACTGCCCGCAAGCCGCTAAAACATCTTCGCCGCGGGTTTTTCTGATTGGCGAAATCACGCCGCTGTTTTTTAAAATTTGTTGAAATTTTAAAATCTGCTCAATGTCGGTGCGACCATATTCACAGCCATCCCACGGGTTGAATGGAATTAGATTTATTTTTACATTTACGTTTGAGCGGTTGATTAAATTTACCAACTCACGCGCGTGCAAATCTTGGTCATTTACACCTTTCAACATTACGTATTCAAAAGTGATTTTTTGGTTGGGATTTTTGGTGTTGTAAGTCTTGCAAGCAGCAAGCAAATCTTTGAGCGGATATTTTTTATTAATAGCCATGATATCGGTGCGAAGCTTGTCGTTTGTAGCGTGCAGCGAAATTGCTAAATTGGTTTTTAGCTCGTCAGCGCAGCGTAAAATTTCTGGAACTAAGCCCGAAGTTGAAATGGTTATTTTGCGATTTGAAAAATCTAAACCTTCAGAGTCATTTAAAACTTTCACCGCTTTGGCGACATTTTCGTAATTAAAAAATGGCTCGCCCATGCCCATGAATACTATGTTGGTGAGTTTGCGATTGTTTTTGTCCCAGTCAGCAAGGTGATCTTTGGCGATTAAAATTTGCGCGACGATTTCGTGAAATTCTAAATTGCGCACCAACATTTGCGTGCCGGTGTGACAAAATTTACAAGCAAGCGTGCAACCCACTTGCGACGAGATGCACAGGGTGCCGCGGGTTTCTTCGGGAATAAAAACCACTTCAACTTCTTTGCAATCTGAAAAGCGCACCAACCATTTTCTGGTGCCGTCATTTGATAAAATATCTTTCGAAATTTCGGGGCGATTTAGCGAAAAATTTTGCGCTAAAACTTCGCGCATTTCTTTTGAAACATTGCTCATTTCGTCAAAAGTTTTTACGCCACGCGCAAAAATCCAATTCCAAATTTGCTTAGCACGAAATGGCTTTTCACCAAGTGCTGCAAGCTCGTCGATTAGTTGGTCTTTTGTAAAATGAGTGAGATTTTTTTTAATTTTGGTCACAGATTTATTTTTTATTGAAACTGGTGAAAAGTTTTTTAAGTTATTAAAACTTAATAACTATTAACAAATTATAAATTTTATGTCTGACAAAGTTGTCACAATTTCAGCACAAATTCCATTTCACCTAGATCAAGGTTTGGCCATAATTTGCGCGGCTGAAGATCGCTCTAAAAGCTTTTTTATCAAGAAGGCGTTAGAAGAGTTTTTAAGAGAAAAACTTGAAGATGCCCAAGATTATCAAGACGCCAAAGAGGCTTACGAAAAGTTTAAGAAGTCTAAACAAAAAGCTATTCCCTACGACAAAATCAAAAAGAAATACAAACTCTAATGTGGCAAATTGAATTCACCAAAAGAGCCGACAAGGACTTCTCAAAACTCACACCAGAAATCAGAAAAAGAATCGACAAAGCAATCGAAGAAAAACTTCTGATTAAACCCGATCAATACCTAATTCCACTGACCGGAGAATTGTCAGAATTTTATAAATTTCGTGTTGGAGATTATCGGCTTTTGTGCAACAAAGATGGCAAAAGGCTGGTCATCACTTTGATTAAAATCGCCCACCGCCGCGAGGTTTATCACTAGCTCTCGATTGCTTTTTTCTGAATTTCGAAAATTTCTTTTGCGGCGTTTTTGGCTAATTCGTACATTTTAGAAATTTGCTCAAAGCTCATTGCGCCTTGTTCTGCAGTGCCTTGCACTTCGATTAAGTTGAAATCTTGGTTGATTACAAAATTGGTGTCGACGTCACATTTGCTGTCTTCGGCGTAGTCTAAATCTGCCACAACTTCACCTTGAAAAATTCCGCAAGAAAGCGCGCAAACCGAGCCAATTAGTGGGTTTTGCTTGAGCAAGCCTTGGCTCATTATTTTGTTCACCGCAATTGCCAAAGCCACGTAACCACCGGTGATTGCAGCGCAGCGCGTGCCGCCGTCGGCTTGGATCACGTCGCAATCGATGATGATTTGGCGTTCGCCCAATTTTTTTACGTCAATTACTGAACGCAGTGAGCGGCCGATTAGGCGCTGAATTTCAATTGAACGACCATTTGGCTTCATTGGATCGCGACTGTTGCGGCTGTGAGTTGAGCGCGCCAACATGTTGTATTCTGCAGTCACCCAACCTTGGTTTTTGCCGCGTAAAAATGGCGGAACTTTTTCGTCAATTGATGCGGTGCACAAAACGTGAGTGTCGCCGAACTTTACCAGGCAAGAACCTTCAGCGTATTTGTTAACGTTGGTGGTAATTGAAACTTCGCGGATTTGGTTGGGAGTTCTGTTTGATGGGCGCATGAGGAGGGGAAGAAAAAAGAGGTGAGGCATTTTAAAACCTCGCGGATGAAAAAAATCCGCGAGGTTTCTTAGAGCAGTTATTCTGTGACAAAATCAAATTTAGCTTCTTTGCTACGGCCCATACGTTTGCGGTCGTTAGAATCTAAAAGTTTTTTACGTAAGCGTAGAGATTTTGGCGTTACTTCAACCAATTCATCTTCACCAACGTAGGTAATCATGTCTTCCAAAGTAAGCTCTCTTGGCGGCACTAAGCGAATTGCTTCGTCAGTTCCAGAGGCACGCACGTTGGTTAGTTGTTTTCCTTTCAAAACGTTAATTTCCAAATCGCCTTGTTTTGAATTTTCGCCAATCACCATTCCTGAGTAAACTTTTTGCTGAGGTTTGATGAACATTGTACCGCGATCTTGCAAGTTCCAAAGCGCGTAGGCAACAGCTTCACCGGCTTCAGTTGAAATTAATGCACCGTTTTTCTTGAAGGCAATTTCACCTTTGTAAGGCACGTAGTTGTGGAAGATTCTGTTCAACACGCCAGAACCTTTAGTGTCGGTTAAGAATTCGCTTTGGTAGCCGATTAAACCACGTGAAGGCACGTAAAATACCAAACGAGTTTTGCCACCAGAAGATGGTTTCATTTCGATCATTTCGCCTTTACGTGAAGAAAGTTTTTCAACTACAACACCGCTGAAAGCTTCATCAACGTCAACTACAACTTCTTCAATTGGCTCTAAAATATCGCCGTTAGCTTCTTTTTTGAAAAGTACGCGCGGTCTAGAAACTGAAAGCTCAAAGCCTTCACGACGCATGTTTTCAATCAACACACCAAGTTGTAATTCTCCGCGTCCACCAACTTCAAAAGCGTCTTTGGCGTCAGATTCTTTAACTTTGATTGCTACGTTAGTTTCTGCTTCAGAAAACAAACGGTCGCGAATCATGCGTGAAGTCACTTTGGTGCCTTCTTGTCCGGCAAGAGGTGAATCATTTACACCAATTGTAATTGCCATTGTAGGCGGATCGATTGGTGTTGATTTGATCGGTTCAGAAACTGAAATCTCGCAAAGAGTGTCGGCAACTGAGGCTTTTTCTAAACCTGCAATTGAAACGATGTCGCCTGCTTGTGCTTCTTCAACAGGAATTTTATCAACACCGCGAAACACGTGTAGCTTGGTTAGGCGACCTTGTTCAACAACTTCACCTTTAAGGTTAATTGCTTTGAAGCTCATCAAGTTTTTCGCTTTTCCAGAGTAAATACGACCAGTCAACATGCGGCCGAAGTAAGGGCTGCGGTCAAGCAAAGTGGCAAGCATTTTGAATGGAGCGTTTTCGTCAAATTTTGGCGGATTTACGTGAGACAAAATCAAATCAAAAAGTGGCGACAAATCTTTGCGTTCGTCTTTTTCCATGTCAGCAACGCACCAACCATCACGGCCCACAGCGTAAAGCACTGGAAAATCAAGTTGTTGTTCAGTGGCATTTAGCGAAACGAAAAGGTCAAAAATTTCGTTTAAAACTTCATCAGGACGAGCATCGCCGCGGTCAATTTTGTTAATCAAAACCATCGGACGTAAACCCAAAGCCAAAGCTTTTGAAAGTACGAATTTAGTTTGCGGCATTACACCTTCAGCTGAGTCGACCAAAATCACCACGCTGTCTGCCATTGAAAGTACACGTTCAACTTCACCACCAAAATCGGCGTGGCCGGGAGTGTCGATTACGTTAATTTTTTGGTCTTTCCACATGATCGAAGTGCACTTCGCAAGAATGGTAATTCCACGCTCTTTTTCGAGGTCGTTAGAATCCATTACGCGAGTTTCAACTTGTTGGTTAGCGCGAAAAGTGCCGCTTTGATGCAACATGGCATCGATTAATGTAGTTTTGCCATGGTCAACGTGAGCAATAATGGCAACGTTTCTGAAGCTAGTCATTTGGTATTTTTAAAAGTTTTTTTGAAAAAAAAGGGAGGGGGGAAGTTTCTTGGTCAAAAGCAAAAAAATTCGAGGCCGCGCAAGGTAAGAATCGAAAACCAACTGTCAATTAAAAACCCCCCGCAAGCAGCGCAGCTGAGGCAATTTCGCAAGAAATTTAAAAGCTACTTCGATTTTTTACACGCCAAACTCTGTGGAGCCCTGATTTTAAAGGGTCGCGAAAAAAGAGTAATTCCTGCCACTGTGGCAGGAATTCAAAAATCACCTCTAAACCAAATTTTCTTTCGCCGGAAATTTTTTTGATTTTACGTCAGCTGAAAAACTCGCAACCGCACGCGAAATTTCACCAGCAAGATCCGCGTAATATTTCACAAATCGCGGTTTAAATTCTTGGTTTAATCCAAGCAAATCGTCAATTACCAAAACCTGCCCGTCGCACTCAGCTGAAGCGCCAATTCCAATTGTAGGAATTTTTAATGCCTGCGAAATTTCTGCCGCCAATTTTTCTGGCACCGCTTCAATCACCAAAGAAAAAGCCCCAGCCTCTTCAAGCAATTTTGAAGTTTCTAAAATTTCTGCCGCCGCTTTTTCTTCGCGTCCTTGATATTTGTAGCCGCCAATTTTGCGCACGCTTTGTGGCAAAAGTCCGACGTGAGCCATTACGTTAATTTTGTTGTCGGCAAGAAATTTTACCGTTTCAACCAAATCGCGTGAAGTCTCAATTTTAATGGCGTGACACCCCGTTTGCGCAATTACTTTTTGTGCCGATTCTAAAGCTTGCTCTTTCGATTTTTCGTAAGTTCCAAAAGGCAAATCAACCACCACAAAAGTTTTTTTCGCTGCCCGCATCACCGCTTTGCCGTGATTAATCATCATTTCAAGTGTGACGTCCACCGTGTCTTGAAAGCCGTAAACAGCCATTCCAAGCGAATCACCCACCAAAATCACGTCACAAAAATTGTCCAAAATTTTTGCCATTGGAAAAGTGTAAGCGGTGAGGCAAATAATTTTTTCGTGATTTTTTTTCTGCAAAATTTTTGCAACAGAAGTTGTCATTTACTGGATAGATGTTGGTTGAACGATTTGCGATTTTAACTGCGTTGGTGCCGCCAAGTCGTTAGTTATTGGCGCTTTTCCAAGGCTTAAATATTGACGCACTTGATCCATGTTGGTGTTTTGACCTAGAGCGTCAAGCGATCCGCTAATGTTGGTGGCGATATTAATTGGCGTTTGTTTTTGCCTGGTGCCGGTTAGAAAAATTGTGTTAAACAAAAGATTGGTGCTGTTATTTGGCAAATCGATTGCGCCCGTAAGCACGCCATTAATTGCAACTGCCGAAGTGCTAACACTAACTTTGCCAACACCGTCACTAAATTTAATCGAACCGCCCGCTTTTTTAAACAAAGTTAGGCCTTGCGGATTTAGCAAAATTTTCTCTGGCCCGCGCAGCTCTAGTGCATTTTTTTGCGGGGCAAACATTTTTTTAACCAAGTCTTCCAAGCCATATCCTTCAACGCTTGGGGCATTAATGTTAAATTTAATTTCGCTGCTTAGAGATTTTTTAAACTCGTCTTTTGTTGCCGCCGAAGCCGTAATATTTGCCGCAAAATTTGCCAAGCCGTCAACGTTTTTCACGCCAAAACTTTCAAACAAAAATTCTTTTAGAGAAACATTTTTGAAAGTAATATTGCCGCTCAAAACTTTGTTCAAACCAATGCCAATCAAGCCTTGGTAGTCAAAATCGCCGCCGTAAATTTTGCTGGTTAGTCTGGCGTTTTTGATGCTGCCATCTCTTAAATTTCCGCCAAATTTTACATTTTCTAGCGGCACTCCATCAAGCTCAAGACTCACAAATTTTGCGTCAATTTGACCGTTAAATCCTTCAAGCGAAGGCAGGTCAAAAAACTGATCAATTGAGTTTTGTGTTTTAAATTTTTGAGAAGTGACTTTTTCAGGATCAATCTTGGCTTCGTAGTGAAAATTATTTGCCACAACATTGAGGTTAAATTGCGGGTTTTTTTCGCTAATATCTACCAGCATGCTGGCGCTTAAATCGGTTTTTTGAGAAGTTAATTTTAGGTCGTCAATTTGAATGTAGCCGCGACCAAATTTTAATTTTACCGACTGATCTAAAAACTCTTCGCCGCTGTAAATTAGCTTGTCAAAACTCAAATCAAACTCTGCGGTTGAGACAATGTCGTTAAGCCACAAAAGTTTTCTAACGAGCAAGCCAGGCGAAAAATAAGCGTTGCGATTTGAGGTAAAAAAATAGTCGTCCACGTTAAAATTATTGCCGCGAAAACGGCTTTTAATATTTGGCGTTTTGTCGGCATTGTCGATTGTAATTTCGCCCAAAAACTCGCTGTTGTCGCTGTTTAAATTGAGGTAAAAATTGTTGAGCTTGGTAATGTTTGGCACCAACAAAATATCTGAATAAATTTGGTATTTTTTGAGATTGCCAAATTTCAAATTTTGCGACTCAATTTTTAGCCAACGAAAAGTCTCTTCTAAACTTTTGCCACTAGCGTCAAATTTGCCGACAAATTTTGGTGCAGCGCCGCTGTTATCTAAAATGCCACTCACTCTAAAAACACCTTCACCTGGAACCGTAAAAATCATTGGCGACACAATAACCTCGCCGTCGTGCGAGATTGTTAAATAAATATTAGCGTCTTTGACTTGGCCTTGCAAAAACTCAATATTGGCAATTGTTATTTCGGCATCGAGATCAAAATTTCTAATTTTTTTAACCAAGTTTAAATCGAGTTTTTGCGGCTCGCTTTCAATTAATTCTGACTTTGGGTGCTCAGCATTTGGGTCAACAATTTGTGGCAAAGTTTCGGCGGTTTCGTTAGCCGCATCGTCCGAATTTTTTAGCGTAGTGTCGCTTGCAAAATGAGCCGAAGATTCGTCCGACAACAATGCGTTTAGATCGAGATTTTCTAACTCTAGCCTCACATCAATTGCTGGAATTTTTGTGGTAAAATCTAAATCAACTTCGCCTTTGCCACCAATTACGCCCGAGTTAATCACAACATTTTCAATCGAAATTTCTTTTGCCTTACTTGCAATGTCGGCGCTTATTTTAATTGACCCTGATCCAGCTCTAAGCTTGTCGGCAACTGCACTATTTCCGCCAATGTAGCTTTTGTAAAAAGCTTTAAAATCGGCAATATTTGCGTCTAATTTTCCGCTAAAATCGCTGGCGAAAAGCCCTAAATTTTCGGCGCTAAAATTGCCGCTAACGCGAATTTCTGCAGCTGCTGAGCTAAGCTCTAAAAACGAATCTGGCTTTGTTGAGCTAGAGCCAAACTTGGCATTAAGCTTAAAATTACTGACAATATTTTCAGAAACAAAACTGCCCGCAGCAAAAACTTTTTTCTCGCCAAATTTCGCTTCAGCATTAACTGCGGCTACTTCATTTTTTTTGCCAAATGAATCGTAAAAAATTGCCTGACTATTTTTTGCAACAATGCGCGGAGTTTTGTTGGTCGAAAATTCTGCACCTGCAACAGAAAATAATTTTGCGCTAATTCCCGAGCTTGATTTTGCTTCATTTTCTGGCGGATTTTTTGTAAGTTCTGCTACTATTTCATTAAATTTATCACTGTGCACAGCCGCGTCAACACTGTCTTTGTAAGACTGCATTACCGCGTCAGAAAAGATTATTTTTTTAATCGAAGAATTAAAAACCGACATTTTTATTGCGGTTTTTTTGGCGTAAATATTGTAAACTTCTTCAGGCAAATCTTCGCCAGATTTTACGCGGTAATTACGCAGCAAAACTTCATTTAAAGTGATTGTAGGCGAGGGCAAAAACGCAACTTCTACGTCACCCAAAACTGCAAAATCAGCGTTTAAAATTTTGCTAGCTTGCTGAGTAATTTGAAATTTCAGCGCCGAATTATTGAAAAAAAACGGCAGCAAAAACAGCAGCAATCCCAAACCAAAAAACACCAGCGAGCCAACGCGCACAAGCTCTGACTTGATGATGCTATTTTTTATTTCAACAAATTTTTCTGTAAGTTTTTTTTCAGTTTCGCTCATTTAAAGAATCAATTTTTTCTAATTCGCGAACCAAGGTTTCGTTGGTAATTAAGCCCTCATTGCTTTCAAAGGCATTGTAGAGCGAAAGCAGCACCAAAAATAACAGAATTGAAATCAGCAAAAAGTTAAAAACACTGTCTTTGTTTGGGCTAACTTTTGGATCTTCGCCAATATTTATCAGCATGTGGTTCTTGTTGTCGGTGTTTGATTTAACCGACAATAATTTGATTTTTTCTTCAATTTCTTGCGGCGCAATTTTTAAAAATTTTGCGTAAGAGCGGATCAATCCCAAAATGTAAATGTGCTTTGTCACACACTCCAAATTGTCTTCTTCAAGCGCCTCAATGTCGAAAGATTTAACTTTTAAATAAGCACAAGCAGCGGCGATTTCAATTTTTGCCTCCTGTCTTTTTTCGCGCAAAAATTGGCCTACAGACTGCGCTGGCGCTACTTCTTCAATTTGTTGATTTTGTTCTAATTCACTCATTTTGCTAAATTCGCCAGATTTTTTGTTGCGTCACAAACCGCCAATTCACCAGCATTTTCTGACATTTTTTTTAAGGTGGCTCCACTCTCAATTAGATTCTTCAGCAATTCATTAACTTTGTTAATCGTAAATTCGGCTTCACTTACCACAATTGCCGCACCGTTTTTTTCTAAATATTTAGCATTTTTTTCTTGGTGATTATCTGCGGCCAAAGCAAATGGCACCAAAATCATCGGCTTTTTTGCGGCGCAAAATTCAAAAATTGAAGACGAGCCCGAACGAGCAATTACAAGGTGCGATTCCTTGATTAACTCAGGCATGTTTTCAAAAAATGAATCAATCACAATGTTCACGTTAAACGAACGGTAAGTATCAAAAGTTTCGCGCATTAATTCTTTACGACATTGCTGCGTCACCTGAATTTGCTCTTTAAAATTTTCACTCAAATTGAAAAAAGCTTTGGGCAAAATTTCGCTAAAAATTTTTGCGCCACCCGAACCACCAATTACTAAAATTTTGAAAAGATTTTTTGCTTTTTCTTCTTGGTAAAAATCTGAAGCCAACAGCAAATCGTAGCCCATTTTATTGTCTTTTCTAAGCTCTGCAACTTCTTGCACTGGAAGGCTGTAGGCCAGTTTGTGCAGATCTAAAATTTCGTCGCGCACCGGATTGCCAACAAAAATAGTTTTGTGCAAATCAGCCGCCGAAATGCCTGATGTTTCGTGAAAAGAAAGTGCAATTTTTTTGGCGTATTTGGCAAAAATTCTGTTCACTTTTCCAAGGTGAGCATTTTGCTCGTGCAAAATAATGTCGGTTTTCGTCACAATTGCTGCAATCAGCAGTGGAAAGGTTGAATAACCACCAAAAGCAAAAATGCATTTTGGTTTTTGGGTTAAAAAAAGATGCAAAGATTGCAAAATTCCGAGCGCGATTTTTAGCGCCGCTTTCACCAAAAAAATCGGCGATTTTTTAATTTGCGACGAGCTGATTATTTTCGATTTAAATTGGTCGCTGGCCTTGATGTAGCCGCGATATTTTTCGTCTCCCAAAAACAAAACTTCCACGCCGTCAGCCGCAAGCTGCTGCGCCAAACAGCGCGCCGGAATAATGTGGCCGCCGGTTCCGCCACTAGAAATAAAGATTTTTTGAGACATTGTGATTAGAGGAATTGCGATTCTTGACAAATGGAAGCTGCTTCGTACCTTCGCCGACTTTCCCAAATTTTTCAAAACATTTTTGGTCACAGCTAAAATGACAAAACACTTCATCGATTTAGATAAAATAGAAGCCAAGGAATTAATTAAAATTCTCGCGCTTGCCAAAAAATTGAAGAAAGAAAAGAACCTTGCAAAACAAGCAAAATTGCTGCCTCACAAAAACTTGGCGATGATTTTTGAAAAAACTTCAACTCGCACTCGCGTGTCATTTGAAGTTGGCATTAACCAACTTGGTGGCCACGCCGTTGTAATGAACAAAAACGACATGCAGCTTGGCAAAGGCGAATCGGTTGAAGACACCGCCAAAGTTTTGTCGCGTTTTGTTGACGCAATAATGATTCGCTCAAACTCGCACCAAACAATTTTAGATTTGGCTAAACATGCGTCAGTGCCTGTAATTAACGCCCTTTCCGATTTTTCTCACCCCTGCCAAATCATTGCCAGTTTGCTAACAATTGAAGAGCATTTGGGAAAAATTGCGGGCAAAAAATTAGCGTGGTTTGGAGATGCCAACAACGTGTTAAATTCTTACATTCACGCTGCGAAAGCTTTTGGTTTTGAATTGGCAATTGCCACGCCAAAAGAATTCGATTTTTGCAATGCCGAAATCAAAAAAGCGGTGAAAGCTGGGGCAAAAATTTCTTATTTTTCTGACGCTAAAAAAGCGGCGAAAGATGCCGATGTTTTGATTACCGACACTTGGTTTTCAATGGGTGACGAGGCTGAAAAAAACGACGCAATTAAGCAGAAAAAAATTAATGATTTGTCGCCTTATCAGGTGAATGCTGGGCTAATGAAGTTAGCAAAAAAATCGGCAATTTTTACCCATTGTCTACCGGCTTACCGCGGCTTTGAAGTGACAGCTGGGGTGATTGATTCTAAACAGTCGGTGGTGTTTGATGAGGCGGAAAATCGCCTACACGCGCAGAAGGCGATTTTGGTTTGGGCGCTTGAGGCAAAAAATAAATAATTCGTCTTTTGCACTACTGGATTGCCACGCTACGCTCGCAATGACGGAGCGAGTGCAGTCGTCATCGCGAGCGCAGCGTGGCGATCCAGAAAAAACCACAACAAACACCAAACTAAAATGCACCCCCCAAAACAACCCGCCGTTTACATTGTCACCAACAAAAGAAATGGCACTCTCTACATCGGCGTCACCTCCAACCTCATTCAAAGAATCTACCAGCACAAACACAAACTTCTCAAAGGTTTTACCACCAAATACGATTGCAGTATTTTGGTTTATTTTGAGCTGTTTGAAGAAATGATCGAGGCAATTTCTTACGAGAAAAAAATTAAATCTGGCTCACGAGTGAATAAGCTTAGATTAATCGAAAAATCAAATCCGGGATGGGTTGATCTTTACGATTCAATATTGTGAGAGCTGGATCGCCACGCTGCGCTCGCGATGACGATGTTGGCTAGGATTTCTCCGTCATTAGAGAGCGCAGCGCGGCAATCCAGAAGAAACCTACTTCCGCCACTCCCCCAAAAACTCCGCAAAATGCGGTTTTTCTTTCGATTTTTTTTCTAAAAATTCCGCCAAATTTTCTCTGCATTTTACAAACGATTCTTTGGTAATCGTGCCGTTGTGATGCTGGTAAACCAAATAGAGCAAATAGGTATTAAGCACATCAGTCTCGCAATAATCGCGAATTTCTTGTAAGCGTCCCTGATCAAAAAAATCGGTCACCATCGAGCCATCCACCCCAATTTTACCGGGCAAGCCAAAAGCCGCACAAAGCTCGTTCATTTTCACTTTTGCCGAGGCACCAAAATCAGAAAACGCCTCCGCCAAATCGCAGTGCCAGTCAAGGCTGTAGCGCTGATTGTAGTTGTTCCATTTGTCACCAGTTTTGTAAAGCCACGCCGCTTCAACTTCATGCTTCATTGCCGCATATTTTAGCACCGGCATGTCAAAATTTTTGCCGTTAAAACTTACCAAACGCGACAGGTTTTTTTTCAAATGTGAGAAAAATCCTTTCACCAAATCAGCCTCGGTTGCAGCTAAATCGCCGCCCGAACGGATGTCGATTATTTTGTAAAATTCGCAGCCATTAAAATCGCGAACGATTTCGGCCTCTAAGAAACTAATCGTAATTATTTTGTGAAATGGCTGACGCAGAAAAGAATTTTTTCCGTCAGTTAAATCTAAATGATATTTTGTTAATGCTTGGCGCAACTCAGCATCAGAGCCGCTTTGCAGCCCTAACAAATTTTTTGCCGCGTTTAAATCGGGAATTGTTTCAATGTCGAAAACGAAGAGATTTTGATGTTGCATTTGGGGTAAGGGTTGTTTGGAATCAGACTCACTTTCAACCTTAAAACACTCCAAAAAAATGCAAGCCATTCTTCTGCACAAAACCGGTGACGCTGGTCAATTTAAAATTGAAAAAATCGAAGAACCAAAACCAAAAAAAGAAGAAGTTTTAATTAGACACACAGCCGTTGGCGTAAATTTTTTCGACGTTTCTTTTCGCCGCGCCCAATACAAAATCTCTGAAATGCCCGCCATTCTTGGCATGGAAGGCGTTGGAATAATTGAAGCAGTTGGGTCAGCTGTGACCAATTTTAAAGTTGGCGAACGCGTTGCCTACGCTACGGGTGGCATTGGCGCTTACGCTGAAAAGCGCGTGATTAATCAACGCCATTTGGTTGTGCCACCGGCAAGTCTTTCAGATGCAACAGTTGCCGCAATTTTGTTTAAAGGCTTAACGGCGCACGCCCTACTACACCGCGTTTACATTGCCAAACGCGCCAAGAAAATTTTAATTCACGCCGTTGCTGGTGGCCTTGGTCAATTGCTGTGCCAATGGGCAAAGCATTTAGGATTAGAAGTTTTTGGAACTGTTGGCAGTGACGAGAAAATTCCCGCCGCCAAAACTGCTGGCTGCGACCACGTAATTAATTACAAAAAACAAAATTTTGTTGAAGAAATCGCCAAAATCACCGACCACGGCGGAGTAGGCTTAGTTTACGATTCTGTAGGCAAAGACACTCTAGAAAAATCGCTCGACTGCCTGTGGCCAATGGGAATGTGCGTGACGTTTGGTGAGTCTTCTGGCAACAGCGAAAAGCTAGATTTAAATCGCCTAGTGACAAATTCACTCTACCTCACCCGCCCAACAATGGCGCTGTACAAGGCCAATCAAATTGAACTCGCTTTATCAGCTGCCGAAGTTTTTGCCGCTGCCGAAAAAGGAATTTTAAAACCACAAATCACCAGCTACGCCTTCAAAGACGTAAAAAAAGCCCACCAAGATTTAGAAAATAGAGCAACAACTGGGTCAATTATTTTGACATTTTAGGTATTTTTTTAGCAAATTTTAACTGGCGATGCAGCCTTGTCTGGCGTGGGTTTGTGACGGTTTGGCTGAATTTCCACTCGCGAGTGGAAATTCAGTTTTACTCGTAGCGAAGTACTTCAGCTGGGTTCGATTTGCTCGCTTTGTAAGCCGGATAAAGCGTTGCTAAAAAAGACAAAACCAGCGCCATTCCAACAATTACAACCACGTCTGAAACAAAAATTTTCGACGGCAGGTTTGAAAGAAAATAAATTGTTGGGTTAAACAAAGTTGTGTCGGTGGCAGACTCCAAGAAACGCTTGATCGAGTTGATGTTGGCCGAAAAAAGCACACCAATTACCAGCCCCAAAAAAGTTCCAACCACACCAATTGACGAGCCGCAAATTAAAAAGATGCGCATCACGCCAGCCTTACTCATTCCGAGTGTGCGAAGCAGCGCGATGTTTTTATTTTTGTCATTCACCAGCATGATCATGCTGGAAATAATGTTAAAAGCGGCGACTAAAATGATTAGTGCGAGAATTAAAAACATTACCGTGCTTTCAACTTTTAAAGCGTCGATGAAGCTTGCATTGGCCTGCTGCCAGTCGGTTGCGTAGAGGTTTGGATGATTGGCTAAAATTTCGAAAAGCTGCAATTTTATTTCTTCGATTTTGGTTGGATCATTTGCAAAAATTTCAATCGCTGAAACTGCGTCGGGAAAACGAAAATGAATTTGCGACATTTCAAAATTGGCGAACACCGTAGTTGAATCGTATTCGTAAAGACCACTCTCAAACACCCCAGCAACTTCGTAAGTTTTAATGCGCGGAATCGCGCCAATAATGGTTTCAGAAGTTTCGGCTGAAATAATTTTTAACGAATCGCCCATTTTCAAATTCATGCTTTGAGCAACGGCAGAGCCAATAATTACAGCATTTTTATTAGCTAAATTTTCAATATTTCCGGCCGTGATATTGTCGGCAATTAGTGTTTTATTTTTTAAATCAGAAAGTTTCACACCCTTCACCATGCCGCCCGAGTTCTTGCCCGGCACCGAAAACATCGTCTGACTTTCAACTAGGGGACTTGCAAATTTCACCCCGTCAATTTTTTGAATTTCTTCAAGAAGTTTTTCGTAATCAGCAATTTGATGCGCGTGGCTGTAAACAGTTAAATGCGAATTAATGCCCAAAATCCGATTCACCAACTCGTGCCTAAAGCCATTCATCACCGACATCACCACAATCAACGTAGCTACGCCAATCATGATTCCAACAAATGAAAAAATCGCGATTACCGAGATGAAACCTTCTTTGCGTTTCGATTTGAGGTAGCGCCAAGCGATTAGAAATTCGAGTTTTGAAAACATCTAAGAAACGCCTTTTGAGGTTGAGTATTCGAAGTGGAATACTTGGTCTGGATGCACGATTTTGCGCATGTCGTGGGCTGCTGTGGCGGCTTCGGCGAAACCGGTTAGAATTAGTTTTAGTTTGTTTTGGTAGGTGGCGATGTCGCCGATGGCGTAAATGCCGGCTTCAGAGGTTTGCATTGTTGAAGCTTCAACCGTGATGTGGTTTTTGTGTAGGTTTAGGCCCCAGTCGGCTATGGGTCCGAGCTCCATTGCGAGGCCGAAGAATGGTAGCAAAAAGTCGGCTTCGATTTCTTTTACGTTGCCGTCGAAGTCTTTTACTAACACAGCTTCGAGCTTGCCGTTTTGGCCTTTTAGGCCGTCTAGTTGAAATGGAATTACTAGTTCGATTTTTCCTTCGTCGGCTAATTTTTTCATTTTGTCGGCGCTTTCGGGAGCACAGCGAAATTTGTCGCGGCGGTGAATTACGAAAACTTTTTTGGCAATTTCGGCAAGGCTAATTGCCCAATCAACTGCAGAATCGCCGCCGCCTGCAATCACCACATTTTTACCGGCAAATTCAGCTTTTGAACGCACCGCGTAAAACACTGATTTTCCTTCAAATTCTTCAATGCCATCAAGCGGCGGACGGTTGGGACCAAAGGCGCCACAACCCGCAGCAATTACAATTGCTTTGCAGTTAATTTTAGTGTTTTTTGAGGTTTCGATTGTGAAAGTTTTGTCGTCGTTTTTAACAATTTTTTCAACGCGCTGATTTAAATGGTAGGTGGGATCAAATGGCTCTGCTTGTGCTTCGAGAAGCTCGATTAATTCGCTAGCCAAAACTTTTGGGTGAGCCGGAATGTCGTAAATTGGTTTTTCTGGATAAAGCGCCGAGCATTGGCCGCCAATCACTTCGAGGGTGTCGATTACGTGTGATTTTATTTTTAACATTCCCGCTTCAAACACTGAAAATAAGCCAGCAGGACCCGCGCCAATAATGACCAGGTCGGTTTTGTGAGTTGTCATGATTTTTGTTTTTTGTTGGAAAATTTTTTGGCAAACTAGGTTTGGCCTTACAGAAAAACAAGTTGGCAAATCGCGCCTTGCTTTACAATTTTGTGGAAAATATTTTTGCCCATCTAACCCGCTCTTCTCCCACCTTTTATTAGCTGTTAAAGCTCGGCAAGCCTGCCATTTTTTGTCTGCAAAGCCTTGCGCAAATCTTAATCAAAACAAAATCATGTTAAAAACTGCAAGCTTGGGTTTCCCAAGAATTGGTGCTAATCGCGAGCTTAAAAAAGCTGTCGAAAGCTATTGGAAAAAAACTTCATCTGCCGCTGATTTACAAAAATCTGCTGCCGAAATTAGAGCGAAAAACTGGCAAACTCAAAAAGCTGCCGGCATTGCTTTTATTCCTTCAAACGACTTTTCATTTTACGATCACATCCTTGACACCCAAGCCTTATTTGGCGCTGTTCCTGAGCGCTTCAATTTCAAAGGCGGTAATGTTGATTTAGATCTTTACTTTGCAATGGCTCGCGGTGCGCAACAAGGCGGCATTGACGTGACCGCAATGGAAATGACCAAGTGGTTTGACACTAACTACCACTACATTGTTGCTGAATTTAAAAAAGGTCAGCAGTTCAAACTTTCTTCGACTAAAATTTTTGACGAATACTCAGAGGCTAAAAATTTGGGCATTGAAACTCGTCCAGTGATCTTGGGACCAGTAAGCTTCTTGCTTTTGGGCAAGTCGGTTGACGGTTCAGACAAGCTTGCTTTGCTTGATAATTTGCTTGGCGCTTACTTAGAGCTTTTCAAAAAATTACAAGAAATTGGCGTTAAAGACGTGCAAATTGACGAGCCATTTTTGGTGACTGATTTGTCTGGCGATGCGGTTAAGGCTTACGTTAAAGCTTACTCTCAGCTCAAGCAATCAGCTGGTTCAATCAAGCTTCACTTGGCCACTTATTTTGACAATTTGGGCGAAAATGCAGCGCTTGCTTTTGATCTTGGCACTGCGTCGGTTCACGTTGATTTAGTTCGCGCTTCTGAACAATTTGGCGAAGTTCTTGGTCTTGTTAAAGCAGATCAGTCTTTGTCTCTTGGCCTTGTTGATGGTCGCAATATTTGGATCAACAATTTGGAAAATTCGGTTTCTTTGGTTAAAAAAGCCGTCGAAAAATTAGGTGAAAGCCGCGTGATTGTAGCGCCTTCTTGCTCGCTAATTCACACTCCGGTTGATCTTGCGAACGAAACTGTTCTTGACGTTGAGTTGAAATCTTGGCTGTCTTTTGCCACGCAAAAATTGACTGAAATTTCTGCAATTGCAAAAGACGATGCTGGTGCAATTTCAGCCAATAAAGCTGCACTTGCAGCACGCAAATCTTCAGCAAGAATTCACGACAATGTTGTGAAACAAAGAGTTGCTGCAATTGATGAATCTTTGATGAATCGCAAAAGTAATTTTGCTACTCGCAAAAGAATTCAATTAGATCACATCAATCTACCATTGCTTCCAACCACTACGATTGGTTCTTTTCCGCAAACAAAAGAAGTAAGAAAATTCCGCGCTGATTTCAAAGCCGGAAATATTTCTGCCGAAGTTTACGAAAAATTCTTACAAGAAGAAACTACGCGCACTATTCGTTTCCAAGAAGAAATCGGTCTTGACGTTTTGGTTCACGGTGAGTTTGAAAGAAACGACATGGTGGAATATTTCGGCGAGCAGTTGAAAGGATTTTTCTTCACCAAAAATGGCTGGGTGCAAAGCTACGGAAGCCGCTGCGTTAAACCTCCGGTAATTTTCGGTGACGTTTCTCGCCCAACTCCAATGACTGTTGAATGGGCAAAGTATGCACAAAGTCAGACAAAAAAAATCATGAAAGGCATGTTGACCGGGCCAATTACCATTTTGCAATGGTCGTTTGTGCGCGACGATCAACCTAGAAAAGACACGGCTCTACAGATTGCTTTTGCAATTCGTGATGAAGTTTCTGATTTGGAAAAAGCCGGAATTAAAATTGTGCAAATTGACGAAGCCGCTCTTCGCGAAGGCTTACCAATTCGTCGTGGCAAATGGAGTGAATATTTGAAATGGGCTGTTGAAGCCTTTAGAATCAGCGCTTCTGGCGTTGAAGATCGCACTCAAATTCACACTCACATGTGCTATTCTGAGTTTAACGACATCATTGCAGCAATTGCTGACATGGATGCGGATGTGATTTCAATTGAAACTTCTCGTTCACAAATGGATTTGCTGAATGCTTTCGTAAACTTCAAATATCCAAATGAAATTGGACCAGGCGTTTACGACATTCACAGCCCTCGCGTTCCTAAAAAAGAAGAAATGGAAAGCCTTTTGAAAAAAGCTTTGGATGTATTAAAACCTGAGCAAATTTGGGTGAACCCTGATTGCGGTTTAAAAACTCGCGATTGGCCAGAAACCAAATTAGCTTTGCAACAAATGGTTGATGCTACAAAAGCAGTAAGAGCACAGCTTTAATCGTCTTTTACTTAAGCTAAAATTAACCGACTCACAAGAAATTGTGGGTCGGTTTTTTATTGGAAGATTTTTGGTTTTTTGTACAATCTAGGGTAGAAATATTTGTTTTCACATCAACCGGCAGTCGGTTGTAATGTTTTTTCAGATCAAAACCATGCTTTTCGTCTGATTTTACCAGAATCAGATAAATTCTTTTAAGCAGGCGCCACTTGCTTGAAAGGAACATCGCAAAAATTCCTAAAGACCCCAAGCCCAAAAAACATCACATGAAAATCCACCAAACCCAAAACCCGCAATTTCTTTGAAAAAATCACGTAAATAAAAACTTGAAAAAAACCAAATTTAGTCGCGAAAAAAATGCTCAAATTTTACCAGAATTTCCCTTTGCTTTTTATTTAGCCTTTCGTAGTTTGCCGCCTTCCCCAAAATTTTAAAAGCTTCCAAACCAACAGACTTCGGGCTTGATAACTCTGCCTCGAAGGATTTTATTAACTTCGCAATAATCATTTTATGTCTAAACAAGCCTTCAAACGCAACAAACCGCACGTCAACATCGGAACCATCGGTCACGTTGATCACGGTAAAACAACTCTTACCGCTGCGATCACAACTTACCTTTCAAAAAGCGGTCTAGCTGAAAAAAGAGGCTACGACCAAATTGACGCCGCTCCAGAAGAAAAAGAGCGCGGTATTACAATCAACACCGCTCACGTAGAATACGAAACTGCTGCTAGACACTACGCTCACGTAGACTGCCCAGGCCACGCTGACTATGTAAAAAACATGATTACTG
>JAGNLL010000022.1 GCA_017999675.1 Rickettsiales bacterium | reverse complement strand
TGCCCCGCAACCTCGTGAACTAGTGTGGGGTTGCCAGCAAGAAAATTTCCAACATCAAGTGTTAAAGTGCCAACCGAAGGAAGGCTGATGAAAGTCAATTTTTAAGGAAAAAATTTGGGGGGTAAGAAAGCGCGATTTTCTAAAGTCGCCGCGATTATTTTCCAATACAAAAACGCGAAAAAATTACGTCCAAAATATTTTCAATGTCGACCTTGCCGGTAATTTTGCCAATCTCGCGCGCCGTCATGCGCAGGTCTTCGGCGGCGAGTTCGATATTTTTTTGTAAGTTAAAATTTTCTAAATTTGAGACGGCGCCTTGCAAAGAGGCGCGGTAGCGCTCTTGGGTGATTAGTGGTGAGTTTTGGGTTGGGATTAATTCGAGAATTTTTTCTTCGAGTTTTTTTAGAAGTTCGGAAGTGTTGGCATTATTAGCCAAAGAAATTTCCACCACCGTCACCCCCGTCACCGTCGGTTGAGCGGAGTCGAAACCAACGGAAGGTTCCTGCCTCGCTATTTGAAGCAGGAACCTTCCGTTGGTTTCGACTCCGCTCAACCGACGGTTTGGATTAAGGTCAATTTTATTCACCACCACAATCGTGTTTTCGTCAATCAAATCGCTGCGCAAAATTGGGTTGGCAGCATCCACCAAAAATATTTTAATATCCGCTTCACTAGCTTTTTTCAAAGCGCGGCGAATTCCTTCGGCTTCGATTTTGTCTTCTGTTTCGCGTAATCCCGCCGTGTCAGAAATTTTTACCGCAACACCTGCAATTGCCAAATGCGTTTCAACAACATCTCGCGTCGTTCCAGCAATTTCTGAAACAATTGCCACTTCGCTTTGTGCTAAAAAATTAATCAAGCTAGATTTACCAACATTTGGTGCGCCAATAATTGCAAGACTCAAGCCGTCCTTAATTTTTTGGCCAATTTTATTGTCGTTTAAATGTGAGGCGATTTCGGCGGCTAGTTTTGCAACTTCAGCTTCAACTCTGTCAGTAATATTTTTTGGCAAATCTTCGTCCGGAAAATCAATTGCCGCTTCCAACATTGCCGAATTTTCAATTAAACGAAAACGCCAATCTTCGTAAATTTCACCCAACTTTCCTTCAAGTTGACGAAGTGCTTGCTTGTGCTGTGCCGCAGTTTCGGCAGCGATTAAATCGGGAATTGCTTCGGCCTGAACTAAATCAAGTTTGCCGTTTAAAAAAGCGCGTTTTGAAAATTCGCCAGCCTCGGCCGCGCGAACATTTTCAATGCTCGACAAAATTTCAAAAACTTTACGCGCCACAAAAGGTGAGGCGTGAATGCTAATTTCTGCAACATCTTCGCCGGTAAAACTTTGCGGCGATTTAAAAAACGAAACCAAAACCTCGTCGATTATTTCAGAAGTTTTGGGGTCGCGAATTTTTTGGAAGGAAATTTTTTGGTGCGTTGGCTCACCCCGAAATCCGAGAATTTTGAGGCACTCAATTGTTTGAGAACCCGAAACGCGAATCACCGAAATTCCGGCGCGAATTGAAGATGTGATTGGGGCGAAAATTGTTGGCATTTTTGAATGGTTTTAAATTTTCTACACCGAGTAGAAAATTGGCTTTTGCCCAGTAAAATCAGGGGTTTTGAGGTTTCGAAATCCTAAAAAAGTGTCTACGGAAAAAGCGGTGCCATTTCGAGGCCTTCTTTTTCGTCAAAACCAAAAACAATATTCATGTTTTGTACGGCTTGGCCTGAAGCACCTTTGCACAAATTGTCGATTACCGAAACAATAATTACCTTGTTTGCAGTGCGCGCTTTTTTGGCGGAAATTAGGCAAAAGTTTGTGCCAACCACGTCTTTAATATTTGGTTCACCCTCAATTACATTTACAAAAGGTTCATTCTCGTATTTGGTTTGCAGGCAATTTTGAATGTCTGAAAGCGAAAATTTTGGATTAATTTTGGCGTAAATTGTCGAAATAATTCCGCGATTAATCGGCAAAAGATGTGGCGTAAAATCAATTTGAATTGCGTCATTTGCAGCTTTTGAAAGCTCTTGCTCAATTTCGCCCATGTGCCGGTGATGCCCAACAGAGTAAGCTCTAACCGACTCGTTAACTTCGCAAAATAAATTGCCTTGTTTCACCGATCTGCCAGCACCCGTGGTGCCAGAGTGCGAATCAATAATAATGTCGTGCTTTTCAATTAGGTTGTTTTCCAAAAGCGGAATTAGCGGTAGTAAGGCCGAGGTTGGGTAGCAACCAGGGCAGGCGATTAAATTCGATTTTTTAATTTTGTTTCTGTGAATTTCAGAAAGCCCGTAAACTGCTTGGGGCTGTAAGTCTTTTGCAATGTGCTCGTGGTCGTACCAAGTTTGGTAATTGAGTGGATCTTCAAGTCTAAAATCGGCAGAAAGATCAATAATTTTTAGGTGTGAGTTTTTTGGGTCAGTCAAAAGTTTCTTAAAAGTTTCTTGCGAAGTTGTGTGTGGCAAGCAGCCAAAAACCACGTCAATTTTAGTAAAATCAATTTCATCAACTCTCTTTAAATCAGGCAAATTGTAGTGCACCAAATGCGGATAAAGCTGCTCAATTTTTTGCCCCGCATTGCTGTTTGCAACGAGCGCAGCGATTTCTACTTTTTTGTGATTAAGCAAAATTCTAATAAGTTCAGCGCCAGTGTAGCCAGACGCGCCAATGATTGCGGCTTGTAGTTTTTTCATTTTTTTAAAGAAATTTTTTGAAAAAGAGGTTGAGCCAAATTTTAATTTTGATTTAGAAAAAGTGCTATTTTTATCTGCCGCCTTCGTTGCCAGATTTTAACTTTTCTTGGTGACGCTCTTTTACAAGTTGTTGAACAGATCTTAGTTCTGCGAAATTTTTTGGGCTTAGTTTTTCGTCAAAATTATTTTTGAGCTCCCGCATTCTTTCTTCTCCAATAAAAATGGCGTCATTAAATTTTATTGGTTTTGTCGCTTCTTTTTCGGCGATTAAAAACTGCTCGCGAGAGTCTCTGTAAGCTTCGTAATCCATTGGCATTTCAGGACTTTCAACTTTACTCAAAGCAAAATTTTCTGGTGTGTAGCCGCCACTGCCGATTAGTATTTTTTTGATTCCCTCGTTTTCTGTCAGAATTTTTTCAGAGAGTTTGTGTAAAAAAGGCTTGAGCAAAACATCGTCTTCTTCGCGCAATCTCTCCCAAGAATCCAAAACAAGATTGCCATTTTTACTGATCCAAACCCAGCTTTGAGCAACAATTTCTCCTTCAAGTTCTTTTAAAAAATCTTTTCTTAAAACCTGTTTTATCTGCTCAAATGGAGGCTGAAATATGGTTGATGTTGACAGTTCTTTTTTTATTTCTTCGATTGTTTTTTGATACTTCGTGCGCGCGGCTTTGTCGGAAAAAGATTTTAAAAACTCTACTTCCGATTCTGATGTTTCAAGTTTTTCAAGCCAGTTTTTTAAGTTGTCAACGCGACCTTCTTTTTCTCTTTTAAAGACTACGTAAAATCCGCCAAAGGGTGAAGTCATTCCGTGCTCAGCACAGTCATTTCCCTCAGCTCCAACATATTGGCAACAGGCGGTTTTATTGCCTAAAATAAAACCCCTTAAATCAGTTGGGGCTAATTTTTTCATGTAGAAGCGGTCAGCTCCAAAGTCATCTCCAAAGCTTGAACCTTCAATCAAAATTTCAGGAATGTGATCTGCTGGTTTTGTTCTGTAGCTTTCTAAAACTCTGTTAAAAACATGTTCAGGAATGGTGTTGTCGGAAAATACTTCAGCCATTTCAGGAAACTCAGAAGCTCGTGGATATTTTATGTTTTTGGCTTGGAGTTTTATTTCTTCAAAATTTTGTGGCGGGCGGCCGAGTTTTGCCTCAATTCTTTTGGCTAAAAAAAGATATTTGGTAAGCTCTGGGCCGTGCTCCATGGCAAGGTTGCGCCAAGCTTCTTTGTTCCAATTTTTTTCTTGAGGAATGGTGAAGAGAGTTAAGTCGTGGAAGTGATAGCCAAATTGAGGGTTGTGCAGGTGTCTTGTAATGTAAGATTGCAATTGCTCTACGTCGTCAAATAAGCAGGAAAATTTTGCGGCGTACTCGCCGTGTAATTCTGCGTAATGAAGGTCGTTTACTCCGGCGTTGGTTTTGGATTTAACAAACTCTAAAAGATCGTCAAAAACATCGAGATCAAAAGGAAAGTAGTCGTCAGGAACTTCTAAAGCTTCATCATTCCTGTGGTACAATGCCTGATAATAAGCATTATTTCCCCTCTTGTCGTAAAGAGAATCGGGGCTGAGTCCGCGAGCAATCAACGAATCAAAAAATTCTTTGTCTCCCATCTGTGCAGCGTGGTGTAGGGCGTTTTTGCCGGTGCGGTCAGTAATTAATGGATTTGCTCCGCGAGATTTTACGGCGAATAAAAAGAGTTGTTCTTTGGCTGTTTTTTCTAATCCGCTATCAATCAAGTTTGGTAATATTTTTATATCTGGACTGGAAAGCTCTTCCGCCGTCATGTGCTGCATTAGTATTTTAACGGCTTCGGCATTCTTATTAAATAGGGCAAGAATTAGCGGGTGCTTTTCTGCGTGAAAATCATTTTCACGAGTTTTTTTTCTGGTTTGATTAAGATTGTACCCATTCTCGCACAGTGCTTTTAGCGCCAAATTATTATTTGCTAAAACTGCTTCAGCTATGATTGGATGATCTCCGACGCTAATTTTATTTTTTGCAAGAAGTGCGCTGATTTTTGGTTTGCCCTTGATGGCGAGGACTAGTGGATAAGTTTCACTTTCACCGCTGTTTGTGTATCCAAACCAAGAATACGGCATCTTAGAGTTAAAACCCAAACCACGATCACTCAGCATTTTAATTAGCTTGGGATCATCTTTTTCGAAGGCTAATTGCAATATTGGTTGGAATATTTTTGGTAAATATTTTTCTGATTCTTCGTAGCCATCCCGCAAGGCTTTTTCTATCTCTTCGTAGTTAGATTTTTCTTGCAGCATTCGAGTGATCCAAAGTTGGTCCCGACTCTCTAGAAGAGATAATTTTGCGCCGTAAGCAAGAAGAGTGTCAAATAAGGCTGGCTTAATCTCGCTTTTGCAGTCGCTGTACGACACTTGCACTAGAGCATGCCCTGAATTGCCTTCACTATTTTTTCCAATTAAATTCGGATTTGCACCGCGAGTAAGTAATTCGTTTAATACCTCAAGATTTCCATGATCAATTGCTGGAATCACCCCAGAATCGTAATCAATGGTAACGCTGGATTTGCTCGCAAGAAGTGCGACGAGTTCGGAATTGTTTTTCCACACGGCACTGTGGAGAATATTTTTGGCAACCCCTTCATCACTCACCAATCCATCCATTCCACTTAAAATGGCAACGAGTGCTTTGTCATCGTGAACCCTGTCTAAGAAGCGCTCTAGGCCATTTATTTTGCCAGTAGATTTGTTAATTACAGTCGCAATTCCCTCCTGACCACGGTAATGATAATTAGATAAATATTCGATTAATTTTTCTGCCTTTTCCACCGAAGAAATTTTTTCAACCTTGTCAATCAACCAATCAATTCTTGAGTCATAACCTTCGGGATGCGGCTGAAGGTTCTGTAAAATTATCTCGTAATCTGGTTGAGCCTCTCCCAGTTTAGTGCAAATTAAGTTGAGAGTTTCTGGAAATTTATAGTCGCCATCAGTTGCCCTAATTACATTTTCAATGAGAGGGGAAATTTTTGGATCAATTTCTTCAAGCTGAGAAATTTGTTCGAGGATTTTTATTAGGGGAGATTCGTAAGAAATAATTATTCTCCCAGGACCATCTGGGTAAGAATAAGGAGCTCCTGCAGCTTGTTGGGTAAGTGCTGCGCTTAATAAAGCGACTTGGTCAATTCGTGGTTTCATTGTAAATGTAAATTAATTTCTTGGATGGGATTTTCGATATTCTTTGGGCAGTTGAAATGCTCCGCGCCAGATTCCGAGTTTTTGTTTTTTGGCTGTCGCTTCAAGTGCGTCCATTTTTTCGTCAGATTCGGTGAAGTTGTAGATCACCGCCATTCCGTTTTTTACCAGCTCTTCGTTAATTGAAATTTCGCCGACAAAGCATTTGCTAA
The DNA here is from genome assembly GCA_017999675.1 of Rickettsiales bacterium. GTDB lineage: Bacteria > Pseudomonadota > Alphaproteobacteria > Rickettsiales > UBA1997 > UBA2645. The sequence continues at coordinate 381 of JAGNLL010000022.1, read as the reverse complement.
GAAAGCGGTCGTATTTGTCTTTTTCGGCGTAAACACATTTTACTTCTTTTTTTTGAGCGAGAGCCACCAAGAAAGCACGGCTCATCAGGCCGCAAGAGTATTCTTGGTTTTTTTCGTCAAAGCAGTTTTGTTTGTATTCTGGGGCGTCGAGGCCGAAAAGGCGCACTTCGTTGCCGCCAACTCTAATTGAGTCGCCGTCAATTACCGAGGCTTTTCCGGAGAAATTTTTGTTAAATTGTAAGTGCGATTTAACGCGAAAATATTGGCTTTGCGAGCTTGCGGGCTGCGACGTGGCAACTTGAAAAAGCGTGGTGCAGAAAATTGCTAAAAAGGTGAAAGTGAAAATATTTAGCAATTTTTGCTGCATTAGCTGCGCACCAA
>JAGNLL010000002.1 GCA_017999675.1 Rickettsiales bacterium | reverse complement strand
TTCCAACTGCGGTGACGGCCACTTTATTTGCGGTGTTTTTTTGGTCATTCCACGATTCAATAGCATCTCCAGTGTTCATGCTCGAGCTTGCGAAGCTGCTTTCTAAGCTGGTTTCTAACCACAAAGCATTTTGGGTGATGCTGTTGATTGGTGAAGATCTAGTTAAGGCTTCAGCGGTTTTTAAACGGAATTTGGAGATCATTTTATCGGCTACGAAGACTGATGCTACAAAGATGCCGATTACAAGAATTACTACAGAAACTTCAACGAGGGAGAAAGCGCGGTATTTATATTTTTTCATTTAGATATTTTTTTAGCGCAAAGCCTCCTTCATTTGAAGGTGCTTTGCGCTATTTTATAAATAGTATTTTCCGACAGGAATTAGAACTTTCCTTGGTAGATTTGGATGATGTTTTCCAACATTTTTAGTGCTTCTTCTCTTGGACGTTGGAAGGTGTTGCGGCCAATAATTGAGCCGTTTGCGCCACCTTTGTAAATTTCACGAATTTCGCTGTAAAGATCTTGATCAGTTTTGGCATTTCCACCTGAGAACACCACAATTCTTCTGTTGTTAAATGTAGTTTTCATCACGTGTCTGATGCGCTCTTCCATTGTGTTTACAGGAATTTTCATTTTTTCGTAAACCTTGATCGCTTCAAGATTTTCAAGCGCTTGAGTTGGTGGTTTCACTTTAATGATGTGAGCACCAAGAAGTGCTGCCATGTGCGCTGCGTAAGCACAAATATCCATTGCAGTTTCACCGATTTTTGAAAGGTCGCCGCCGCGAGGATAAGACCAAATAACTGTAGCCAATCCGTAAGATTTAGCTTCTTCAGACATTTCGCGAATTTCTTCAAACATGTCGAAAGCAGCGTCAGATCCTGGGTAAATTGTAAAACCAATTGCTGAGCAACCCAAACGCAAAGCATCTTTTACCGAAGCTGTTGTAGCTTGGTGTGGAGCGGTTCCACCATTATGCAAAGAGTTTGAAGAGTTAACTTTTAAAATTGTTGGAATGGCGCCTGCAAAAGTATCAGCCCCTGCTTCAATCATGCCAAGTGGCGCTGCGTAAGCGTTTAAGCCAGCATCGATTGCCAATTGAAAGTGGTAGTGCGGGTCATAAGCATCAGGATTTACAGCAAAACTTCTGTCAGGACCATGTTCAAAACCTTGGTCAACTGGAAGGATCACCATTTTACCGGTGCCACCAAGTTTTCCCTGCATTAAAATGCGTGCTAGATTAGCCTTGGTACCAGCATTGTCGCTTTCGTAGCAGGCAAGAATATTTTTAACCTTTGAAGTGATTTTCATGTTTTTTTGAGATTGTTTGGGAGGGATGTGTAAGAAAAAATGCTGCAAAAATTTTTAGTTTTGCGAGTCGCCAGCGTCAAGTTTTTAGTTTCAAAATTCAGGGAAAGATTTTTAATCACAAACAAGCTTACTTCCTTCCATCCCCTTCAGCAAATCTCCATGCAACTCGAAATCAAAAAAGCCGCCGCTTTTAAAGAAATTCAAAAATTTTCAGAATTAACAGACCTTCAAATAAAAAGCCTTGAAGACTTTGTTTTATTGCTTCTAGCCGAAAACGACAACTTCAATTTTATCGGTAAATCAACCATCGAAAATCTTTGGGAACGCCACATTTTAGACAGCGCACAGCTTTTAAAATTTATTCCAAATAAAAACGTAAAATTCGCTGACTTCGGCACTGGTGCGGGATTTCCCGGAATTGTACTTTCAATTTTGGGCTTACGCGAAATTCACTTAATTGAAAAATCGTTCCGCAAATCAGAATTTTTACGCCGCGCTAAACTATTTTCAAAAAACCGCATTTTTGTTCACCAATCAAAGCTTGAAGAGCTTGCAAAATTAGAATTTGATTGCGTTGTTTCGCGAGCATTGGCGCCACTTGATCAGCTTCTTGACTACACCCAAAAATTCTTAAAAAAAGACGGCTACTGCTTGTTTTTGAAAGGCAAAAATTTGCCTGCCGAAATCGAACTTGCCAAAAAATCTTTTCAATTTGAATATGAATTACACTCAAGTTTGACCTCGCAAGAAAGCAATATCATCAAAGTTTCCAACATTTCCAAAATATAAATTTAAAACAGGAGTTACCCATGCTTATTGGCATCCCGAAAGAAATTAAAGACCATGAATATCGCGTTGGCGCAACCCCATCTGGCGTTCGCGAATTAGTAAATGCTGGCCACCAAGTTTTGGTACAAAAAGACGCCGGTGCCGCAATTGATTTTTCTGATGAGCAATATGTTGAGGCAGGCGCCACAATTGCCGCTACTGCCGCTGACGTTTACGGCAAAGCTGAAATGATTTTAAAAGTTAAAGAACCGCAAGAATCTGAATGTAAAATGATTCGCAGCGGCCAAATTATTTTCTCTTATTTGCACCTAGCTGCTGAGCCTCATTTAACTGAAATGTTGATCAAATCTGGCTGTATCGCCATTGCATTTGAAACTGTAAGTGCTGCTGATCGCTCACTTCCACTTCTTGCTCCAATGTCTGAAGTTGCCGGAAAACTTTCAATTCAAGCCGGCGCTAAAGCTTTAGAAAAAGCTCAGGGTGGTCGCGGTGTTCTTCTTGGTGGCGTACCAGGCGTTGCTCGCGGTAAAGTGACAATTTTGGGTGGTGGTGTTTCAGGCACCAACGCAGCAAAAGTTGCAATTGGCATGGGTGCTGAAGTTGTAATTCTCGACAAATCTTTGCCAAGAATTCGCTACTTGTGCGATATTTTCGGTAACTCTGCAGAAGTGCTTTACGCTTCACTAGAAAACATCGAAAAAAATGCGGTTGATTCTGATGTAGTAGTTGGCGCGGTTCTAATTCCAGGTGCTGCAGCTCCAAAATTGATCTCTGCTGCAACTGTGAAAAAAATGAAAAAAGGTTCGGTAATGGTTGATATTTCAATCGACCAAGGTGGTTGTTTTGAAACTTCAAAACCAACTTCACACTCTAACCCAACTTACGTAACAGATGGTGTTGTACACTATTGTGTGACCAACATGCCAGGTGCGGTTGCTAGAACTTCAACTCAAGCTTTGGAAAATTCGACCCTGCCTTTCTCTTTGGCAATTGCTGGCAAAGGCTACAAAAAAGCATTGTCTGACGATGTTCACTTGAGAAACGGCTTGAACGTAATTGACGGCAAAGTGACTTACAAAGCCGTTGCTGACGCTTTGGGTCTTTCATTTGTTGAAGCTGAAAAAGCGCTTTAATTCTCTAAATCATTCGCTGGACGGGATTTGTAATCCCGTCCACACCGTTCATTTCTTTTTGAAATGAACATTTGGACTGGGTTGCAAACCCAGTCCAGCCACACTTCCAACACTCTCTCCCACCTCCTAGCACAAATTAATGACCCTCCCCTCCACATCCGATCTCATAAAAAAATACGGCCTCGATGCCAAGAAATCTCTCGGGCAAAACTTTATTTTAGACAAAAATTTCACCGACAAAATCGTGCGCGCTGCGGGTGATTTAAGCGAGTTTGAAGTGTTAGAAATAGGACCCGGACCCGGCAGCTTAACCCGTTCAATACTTGATTTGGGTGTAAAAAAACTAATCTCAATTGAAAAAGACCAAAGATGTTTAGAGGCACTCGCCGAGCTTAAAAATTTCTACGGCGACCACTTTAAAATTATCGAAGGCGACGCGCTTGAAATTGACGAAACCACTCTTTTTACCAGCGACAAAAAATTTAAAATAATCGCCAACCTACCCTACAACATCGGCACAGTTTTGCTTTTTAAATGGCTAAAAATCGCGCCAAAAATTTCTTCGATGCACTTGATGCTTCAAAAAGAAGTGGTCGATCGCATCACCGCCAAACCAAATACCAACCACTACGGAAGGCTCGCCGTAATGGTTAATTTTTTGTGCGAAACCAAAATGGTTTTTAAGGTGAGTCCTTCGGTTTTTACGCCGCCACCAAAAGTGACTTCAGCTATTGTTGAAATTATTCCGCGCGAAAAACCACTAGCCGATGTTGATTTTGAAAAATTGGGAAGAGTTGTTGCCGCTGCATTTAACCAGCGCCGCAAGATGATAAAATCGGGATTAAAAAGCGTTTTTGAAAACCCAGAGGAAGTTTTAAAAGAGGTTGGAATAAAGCCAGATTTGCGACCAGAAAATTTGACGATTGAAGAGTTTTGTAGGCTTGCTGCGAAACTTTAGAATTCGCAACTGGATTGCCGCGCTACGCTCGCAATGACGATGTTGAAAGTATGTGCGTTTCGCATCGTCATTGCGAGCGCAGCGCGGCAATCCAGTTGCAAGAGACCAATACAAAAAAAGGGGCCTGTGAATTTCTTCACAGGCCCCTTTTTTTCTAACCAATTACTCCAAAAGATTAACGAGAGTAAAACTCTGTAATCAAATGTGGCTGCATTTCTACAGCGTAAGGAACTTCAGCAAATGCTGCTTTAGCAAGAATTTTAACTGAGAAAGCGCCTTTATCTAATTGCAAATATGAAGGCACGTCGCGCTCCATTTTGTCTAAAGATTCAATTACAATCGCAAGAGTGCGCGACTTTTCACGAACTTGTACAACATCGCCAATCTTAACTCTGTAAGAAGGAATATTAACAGTTTTACCATTTACTGAAACGTGTTTGTGGTTCACAAATTGTCTAGCAGCAAAAACTGTTGGAACAAAATTAGCACGGTAAACAACTGCGTCTAATCTGCTTTCAAGCAAGCCAATGAAGTTTTCAGAAACATCCCCTTTAGCTTTTGAAGCCAAGGTGAAAGTGTTGAAAAATTGTCTTTCAGAAATGTTGCCGTAGTAGAATTTTAATCTTTGTTTAGCGCGAAGCTGAGTACCGTAGTCACTAACGCGACCTCTGCCAGAAGCAGCGCCGTGTTGACCAGGTTTAAAATTACGTTTTAGGTAAGGATCTTTAGCTTGACCCCAAAGGCTTCCGCCTAATTTTCTGCTAATTTTTTTCTTAGCATTTAGTCTTTTTGACATGATTTTTTGTGCTTTAAAATTGCGATTCCCATTGGTTCTGCAGGATTAACCGTGAGGCTAATTGCCGTGACAAGAATTTCTAAAAAACTGACTTTTTTAAAAGGGAACTGCGAAAGAGAAGGGCGGGCATTGTGGTTGTGGAATCTTCTTTGTCAACTGAGGTGGTTAAAAAAGTCCGAGTGCGCGAATAACCACCCCAACCCCTCCTTGAAAAGGAGGGGTTGGGGTGGTTATTCGCAAAATCCAAAACTAACTTCTACCGACAAACCCCCCGCGCATAATGCCCCAAAACCTTAACGTAAGCCTTGGCTTTCGACTTCGAGAAATTTTTCACCACCTCATCTTCTTCAAGCCAAAAACCACCAACTTCAATTAGGTAAAAAACCATTCCATCAACTTGGTGCAACTTCACCGATTTTAGAATTTTCGCTACAAGCCCCTGCTCTTTTAAAGCCGCTAAAACCTGCGCTTTCGAGATTTCGCGCGACACTTCAACATAAAACAAACTATTATCGTCAGCCGATTTCTCCGGATTTTTTGCCGCAACCGCAACTAACTCAATTTGGTCATTTTGCTTTTTTTCATCTAAAAATTCCGCAAATGGAATTTTAGCAAACACCTTCAAACCGTTGCGATTATTGGCCAAAGCGATCCACCAATTTTCCGCCGCATCTTCAACCTTCGCATCAAAATCATTTTTCGGCAAAGCAAAAACTGCAATTTGCGCTTCGTTTTTTTCTAACGCCAAAACCACATTATTCACGCTGTCAAAATTATGCGTTGGCACTGAATCGTTGTAATATTCTTTCACCAAATAAGCGTAATCAACAACGTCGCGCGGATTATGAATTGCAATGCGCAGTGGCTGTTCGTGCATGTTGGCAGCGGTAATAATTTTGCGCCAAATGCCAATAATTGTTTCAGCAGACAAAACGCCTTTCGACTTTTCGACTAAATTTTTAATCATGTCCGCCTCACGATTTGAGCGGATGAAAAATTTTTCCTGCGAATTTTTTTTAAGCTCACCAACTTTTGTCACCACTTCCATTCTGGCTTTGAGCAAAGAAATTATTTGATCATCAATTTTGTCAATATCTTGCCGTAAAGCCAACAACGAGGCTTCGCAAGTTTTATTCTGTTGATTTTGAGTCATGAAAATTTAGAAAAAGCGGAAGGAATTTAATTAAAAATCGATTTAAAAAGAATGAAAGTGAAGTCAAGTTTCGGCCCTAATTACAATGAGTTTGAAGTTGGTGAGATTGTTTTTTTAGCACAAGACAAACCGCTAAAACTTTCTAACGGCAGCGAAATTAAAAATTTTCCCCTAGCCTACCAAACCTACGGCACGTTGAATGCAGACAAGTCTAACGCCATTTTAATTTGCCACGCTTTGTCGGGCGATCAATACGTAGCATCCACAAATCCAGTGACTGGAAAAGACGGCTGGTGGAATTTTATGGTTGGCGAAAACAAGCCAATCGACACCAATAAATTTTTCGTAATTTGCGCCAATATTTTAGGCAGCTGCATGGGTTCTTGGGGGCCAAAAGAAATTAACCCAAACACTGGCAAGCCTTACGGCATCGAGTTTCCCATCGTCACAATTTACGACACTGTCAACAGTCAAAATTTATTAATTGAACATTTCGGCATCAAAAAATTGCACGCCGTAATTGGCGGCTCAACCGGCGGAATGCAGGTTTTAGCTTGGCCGGTGCTCTACCCTGAAAAAGTAAATTTAGTTGTGCCACTCGCCACTTCTTACCGCCACGGCCCACAAAATATTGCCTTTCACGCCACCGGCAGACAGGCGATTATGGCTGATCCAGACTGGTGCGAAGGCAAATATTTAGAGCAAAAAAAATATCCATCTGCGGGACTTGCCGTTGCACGAATGATTTCACACATCACCTATCTTTCTGAAAACGCTCTGCAAAAAAAATTCGGCCGCAATCTGCAAGACAAAGAAAGTTTTTCTTTCAGTTTTGACCGCGAATTTAAAGTTGAAAGCTACCTACACCACCAAGGCAGCAGCTTCATTGAGCGCTTCGACCCTAACTCTTACCTCTACGTCACAAAGGCAGTTGGCTATTTTGATTTAGAAAATGATTTCGGCGGCAAACTCAGCAACGCATTTTTGGATTTCGCAAAAAATAAAAACGGCAAAGTTTGCATAATTTCATTTTCTGACGACTGGCTTTTTCCCCCATCAGAATCGAAAAAACTAACCCAAGGATTAATCGCCTGCGGCGTTAACGTGAGCAGCATCACAATCGAAAGCAACGCCGGCCACGATTCATTTTTGCTAGAAAGCGAAGCTCTTAAAAACACGATTCGTGGGTTTATTAATCAGTAAAGTTGGCACTTAGTCACGAAGCACTGGATTGCCGCGCTACGCTCGCAATGACGGTGGGGGGAGTGCTCTATCCACCGTCATTGCGAGCGTAGCGCGGCAATCCAGTGCTTTCAAAGCTAACCGATTAAAGTTTTAATCCTCCCAAAAAAAATCCCCAAGACGTTGGCGCCTCGGGGATTTTCTTGAATACAAACGCCAGTGGGTTTGCGGGTGGTGGTGACTTGTTTACATCAATTGCAGCGGAAATTTTATTTTAAATTCGGTGCCTTTGCCAACTTCAGAAATTACTTCGATTACACCGTTTTGTAGTTCAACTAATTGTTTGGTGATTGGTAATCCCAACCCAAACGAATCAACACTCCCCGAGTTTGGGTTTTGAATTGTTTGATATTTTTCAAACGCAGCTTCGATTTGCGCCGCACTCATTCCAAAACCTTGATCGATTACTGAAATTTCGAAAAATTCATAATTATTTTTACAAATTATTTTCACCTCTTTGTGCGCGGGGCTATATTTCACAGCGTTAGAAATGAGATTTGTTAAAACCTGCTTCATCCTTTTAGCATCCAACTTCACAGCTTTTACATCGTCAGAAACTTCAAATTTCAAACTCACATTGCGCCTCAAAGCGTAATCATAATTTAGTCGCACCGCCCTTTTCACTGCATCGCGCAAATCAATTTTTTGCGACAAATCCACCGAAAAATTTCCCGACGCAACCTGCGCCACATCAAGAATATCATGGATCAACTCATTCATCTCAGCCGCCGCCTGCTTAATTTCCGCAACACAACTTAAACAATCTTTCTGCGATGAAGGATTTGAAATTTCCTCCAACAGAACATCGGCAAAGCTTTGAATAGCAGAGAGCGGAGTTTTTAATTCGTGGACGATGGCGGTGAGGAATTCGGTGTTGGAGAAGTGTTCCTTATTTTCCAAATTACCCTGAAAAACACTTTGCGCCTCAACAGAAAATTTGGGAGCAATCTTCTTTTTAAAAGAAAAATTCCACGCCTTAAAAATTTTTTCCGAAATAAAATCAGAGAGAAAATTTTGCTGATTCTTTGGAAGATGAATTGTGTACATACGCCGAAAATAATTTGATAAAAAATTGTTTCGGCAGATGAAGTGGAGATGTAAAAAAGAGCAAATTAGTTATAATCAATGATTTTAATGAGATCATAAAAACAAGTTATAAGCTGCATGATTGCTTTTATTAATTAGGATGGGTTTGTTGAAAGTTTTTTTAGCCTCTTATTAATTCAAGTTGATACTCTCAAAACAGATCATCTTCTAATTCAAATTTCCACCAGCCAATCTTGGCAAAACAAGTTTTATTTTTCTAAATGAGTAAGTACCTAACTCTTGCCAAAGCGGCTAATCCAATACTTCAGCGTTCTTTAAATAGTTTTCGGCCAGGTGCATTTGAAATATATGCCAGAGCTATTTCCACGGGAAGTGTTGGGGAAGAATCTGTTAAATATACCAAGATTATGGAGATGAGTGACGACACCGCTAGAAGCGCTGCTCAAAAATTTTCTAGTGCAATGGTTGTAGAATCCCAAAATTCAAATAGAGCCAGAGTTATAGATTTGAAAAAAACACCTGTTTTACAAACCAGAGCAATGGATGTTGAGCTAAGAAAACAAGATCGTTTTGGGCAATTAATTGTAACTTCTAGTGACGACATGGTTGTGCGTTATGGAGACTGCGGAGTTGCTCCATCAGCTTCTATAAAGCCCAAAGATTTATTAAAATATAGCTTAGCTATACCAAAAAGATCTTTGGGGGTTTTAGATGTAAAAAATCATGTGCCATTTTTGGTAGAGGCGCAAAATCCTTCTGAATCTTTTGCCATCGCTACGTCAAATACTATTGAGGTGAAGGAGTATGATAGAAAAGAAATTGAGAGCAGGTGCTCTGTAGATGTGGAGTTGGAATTGCACGAAGATATTGCCAGGCTGCTTCTTATAAAAATGCAGGAAAGAATTTTTAGCGATCACAGAAAGCAAAGATTTCATGAAGAAATGACATTAGTGATAGATAAGCCAACGGAGCATAATATCAGTAGCGGCACCTACATGAATTTTGAGAGAAGGAAGTATGGCGTAGACAATACTACAGAATCGCACTACCACCCTGGAGACAGAAGATTAGAGATTCTTACCATCGGCAAAGAAGCTGGCGTGACATTAAACTTTTGTGGGATTAGTGAAAATCCAGATGAAAGAAAAGATTGTGAAGTGCGTTTAGAATTTCCTCCTAATGCTATGTCCACACTGAAGTTTCCTGCCTACGTGCATCATAAATTTCATGGTGATTTTATTTGTACAAGCGTACATACAGCAGATGGGCCAAATATTATTAACGCCCTAAAACAAGGAACGTTGCCAGACGGTTTTTTAGCAAGTGCCACTGTTTTCTCGGCAACAGAAGAAAATCAAAGACAATGGAATTTATCACTTCCTACAGAGGGAGGCGCTTCAAAATCCAAGGGCCGATAATTTTATTATTTTTCTAAGTGATGACAAACCCCGACATAATCGCCTCAATCGCCGCCTTCTTCACAATGCTTGGTTATGTTCCTCAAGCAATCAAAACCATTAAAACTAAAGACACCAAAGGCATCTCGTTTTGGATGTATTTTTTCTCAATTATCGGTGTGATTTTTTGGTTAATTTTTGGGCTGATGATTGGAAATGTTCCGATGATTTTCAAAAATATTGCGGTGATTATTTTGGGTGGAGTTGTCTTGTGGATTAAGACGGCGCATATTTTGAGGGATGGTGAAGAAGGGCTAAATAAGTTTAAGTTTTTTAAGAAGTTTTTGCAGCGCAAAAGATAAAAAGATGGTCGCAAAAAGAGGTTGTGATTTTTTTTCCAAAAATGGTTCATCAACAAAAAAAATAAAAATCTCACCACAAGAAAATTGCTTTGTGATGTTCGTGAAGTTCGAAATGAGTTTTGTCAAACTTATAACATCATAACAACAACTCATATGCTACCCAAACAATTCTACTACAAACGCAACCGCATCCAGCAGCTCAAAGGTTTCTACTACACCGTTCAAACAAAAAGCATTTCAAAAGCAGCGAAGAAAATGGGGCTTACGCAGGCTGCGGTCACTTTGCAAATTCAGTCGCTTGAGCGTGATTTGGGGGTGAAGCTTTTTATTCGTGAGAAGCAAAAAATTACGCTTACTGCGGCGGCGAAAACTCTTTACGCGCAGTCGGCGCATTACATTTGCGGGCTTGATGAATTGTTCGAAAGTTTCATCAATAACGTGCGCAATAAAAATACTCACACCATCGATTTAGCCAGCAATCACGTGTGTATTTCTTACATTCTGCCAAAGTTTCTTAAGAAATTTAAAGACGCCCACCCAGCTACAAAATTTAAAATTAGAAATTTATCCAAGGCCGAATCTATTGAGCGACTTACCAATGATGAGATCGACATGGTGATCTATCCGATGAATGATGGCGAGGTTCCAGATGATTTAGAATTTATTCCAATTGTAAAATATCAGCCAATTTTGCTGACGCAAAAAGACCATCCGCTCGCCAGAAAGAAAAACTTAACTCTCAAAGATGTTTCAAAATTTGAGTTGGTGCGAATTGATCCAAAACTAATCACGCTGCCGGCTTTTGAAGAAATAATTAAAGCTCACGGCCTACAAACTAGCTTTGAATTTGAGATGTCGGATTGGGAAATTTTGAAAAAATTTGTGAAGGCCAATATTGGCGTTGCGATTATTTCGAGTATTATTTTGGAAGATGAAGAGGCGGGAGAATTAGTTGGAAGACCACTAACAAATTATTTTCCAAAAATGACCTACGGAATTTTGATGAAAAAAGGCAAGGTGCCGCAAGCTTTGTTGAAGAGTTTTGTTAATCTTTTAACCACGAAAAAATTGTTGAATGCGCAGCGTTAGAAAAATTCTTGAAATTGATGAAGTTGGTTTAGGGTTGGTTTTTTTAGAATTTTAGGCTCGAATTAACCGACCTTTAAGTTAACCAATCTTCGCCTAAGTCACATGACCTCAATCACCCAAAACATTGTCAAACACCAGATCCGCTACGATTTAGAAATTATCGCCCAGCTCATTAAACCTAATTCTAAGGTTTTAGACATTGGCTGCGGCGACGGCGAACTTTTGGAGTTCCTCAAAAAAACCAAAAATGTTGACGCGCGCGGGTTAGAAATTTCGCAGGCGCAAGTTAGTTTGGCGCTTACTCGCGGCATTTCGGCAATTCAGGGCGATGCCGAAAATGATCTTACTTTTTACCCCGATCGCAATTTTGATTTTGCCATTTTAAGCCAAACAATTCAGGCCACACAAAAACCCAAAGAAATTCTGGAAGAAATGTTACGCATTGCCGAGTTTGCGGTTGTGTCTTTACCAAATTTTGCGCATTTTAGAAACCGCCTGCACCTTTTTCTTAAAGGCTCAATGCCAGTTAACAAAGCCATTCCTTTTCAATGGTTTGACACGCCAAACATTCACTTTTGTTCGATTAAAGATTTTGAAAAACTTTGCCACGATCTCGGTTTTTCAATTAAGAAAAAAACTTTTCTAACCTCTAAGCACAAGCTTTTGGGCTTTTTTGGCTGCAATTTTTTGGCAAACTTTTTTGCCGAATACGGAATTTTTTTGATTACAAAAAATGAATTTGCACCAACCGCACAAGAAGAATTTGCCTTTAAAAAAAATCATCAAGCAGGCTTTGAAGCACCTGTTCACGCCGCTTTCCTATCAACAACTTCGAAATCGTAAATGAAAAAAATTTGCTTAGCGGTTTTAACTTTAGCACTAATTTCAAGCTGCTCTGGTCAAACCACCAAAACAACTAAACGACATCACAGCAAGAAAAAAGAAAATCCAAACACCCGAATTGCTAGTAAATATTCAGATTACGTTAAGCCTTCAGAGTCAATGCAGGCAGGCATTCCCAAAAACCCTAGCTTCGTTTTTAAAAAATCAGAAGAAGCTCCAGAAATTAGTGAAGACCTAAAATTAGTCACCGCCGACACCGAAAATTTTGTCGATGACGACGGCAAATACACCGGCATTTTCAAAATCGGCAATCCCTACCAAATTTTTGGCGTAAATTACATTCCGCAAAATTACGAAGATTTTGAAGAAATCGGCACCGCCTCGTGGTACGGCGACGATTTTCACGGCAAGGCCACCGCCAATGGCGAAACCTACAACATGGGCAGCATGACTGCGGCGCACCCAACTTTGCCACTACCATCTCTTGTTCGCGTCACCAACTTGCGCAACAATAAAAGTGTGGTGGTACGCGTTAACGACCGCGGACCTTTTGCAAAAAATCGTGTGATTGATGTGTCAGAAAAAGCGGCAACTTTGCTGGAGTTTAAAGGGCAAGGAACCACTGAGGTGAAGGTTGAATTATTGCGTAGCGACACCGATCAAATGTTGGAGAAGCTGAAGATAAAGAATTAGCAATTGCTCTCGAACAAGATCCTGAAACAAGTTCAGGATGACTTGATGGTGGCTGGGATCGTTCGCCTACAATCCGTCATCCTGAACTTGTTTCAGGATCTCAATTCAGAAATAAAACAACATTTTACCAAAATGAAAAATCAGTCTCACCTACTCAAATCCAAAAAATTTCTACCACTTTTCATCACCCAGTTTTTCGGCGCCTTTAACGACAATGTTTTTAAAAATGCCTTCTTAATTTGGTTTACCTACCAAATGGCCGAAAAGCTTGATATTAGTGCTCCGATCATGGTCACACTGGCATCTGGTTTGTTTATTTTACCCTTCTTTCTTTTTTCTGCACTGGCCGGACAAGTGGCAGATAAATTTGAAAAATCGCAGCTAATTCAAATCATCAAAATCGCTGAAATTGCGATTATGATTTTTTGTTTTTTTGGATTTTATTTTGAAAATATTTACCTGCTTTTAACGCTGCTTTTTTTAATGGGAGTTCACTCAACTTTCTTCGGCCCACTCAAATATAGCCTGCTTCCCGAGCATCTCAAAGACAATGAACTAATCAGCGGAAATGCACTGATTGAAGGCGGCACATTTTTAGCAATTTTGCTTGGCACAATTTTTGGCGCCATTGTGATTTTGTCAGAAAATGGCATTAAAATTATCTCAATTGCTGTGGTGTTTTTTGCAATGATTGGTGCGCTGGCAAGCCGCTTCATTCCTAAGTCAAAAGCGCCTGATTCAAAGTTAAAAATCAGCTTCAACATCTTTGCCCAAACTCTAAAAATTGTTGCCTACGCCAAAAAAGAAAAATCGGTTTGGCGCTCAATTATTGGCATCTCGTGGTTTTGGTTTGTAGGCGTCACCTTCTTGTCGCAATTTCCAATCTACACTAAAAATTTCATCAATGGCGACGAATTTATCGTCACACTTTTCTTGGCAATTTTTTCGATTGGCATTGGCATTGGTTCAATATTTTGCAACAAATTGCTTAAAGGCAAAATCGACTCACGCCTTGTGCCTTATGGCTCAATTGGCATTTCGCTTGGCATTATTATTTTTTGCGTCGCTAGCTATTTTTACGCAACACCTCTCGAATTAATTAGCTTAAAAGAATTTTTTGTCGGTGGCTTTGCGAATTATTTTGTAATCTTGGGATTACTAACAATCGCCATTTCTTCTGGTATATACATTGTACCACTTTACGCCATCATGCAGCACCGATCTGACGAAAAATATTTGTCGCGAATCATTGCGGCGAATAACGTGTTAAATGCTTTGTTTATGGTGCTTGCCAGCGTTTTTGCCGCGATTTTATTTGCGCTCAATTTCAACCTTTTACAAATTTTCTTACTGGTTGGAATTGCTAATATTGCTGTGTTTTTTGTGATTCGAAAAATTCGCAAGGGGTAATTTTTTGCTGCACTTCTGAGATCTAAATTTACTTTAATACCTTGCAAATAACCACCCCAGCCCCTCCTTCAAAAAGGAGGGGCTTAGTACGATTTTCTTGAAAAGGAGGGGATTCAAATTTTCTACCTCGAAGAAATTGTCCAAAAAATTAATTTTTAAAAAAACTAAACGCTTTTTTTGCAGCAAAATTTGCGCGCAGAAATTTGCCGATTTCTCACTCGAGTGAACCTTGCGCGGTACTTTTCACCTCAGGCTCTGAAGACCTTCCAAAAGGCGTGGCTTTAAGTAGCAAAAATATTAAGGCTAATCGTTTTCAATTGGCTTCGCGTGTTGATTGGCGAAATGGTTTCGCTTACCGCAGTTGAAATTAATTTGAGTAAGTTTTTGCCCAGCGCAGCGCACGCCGTAATTGCAATTCCTGACGTTAAAAAAGGTGAGCAGTTGGTGCTGACTACAACCTCTTCCACTTTGACTCGCCAAGATATTTTTACTTATTTTAGAGAGAATGGAATTAGCGAACTTGCAGTGCCAAAAGAAATTATTTTTTTAGAAAAATTGCCGCTGCTTGGCACTGGAAAAATTGACTACGTTGCCTTGCGTGAGTTGGCGAAATAAGTTGTTGGTTTTTTTGCAAGATTTTTGAATTCCTGCCACGGTGGCAGGAATTACCTTTTTTTGCCGAGTCAGTATAATCAATGGTTTTGAGAGTTGAGCGTGTCAAAATTGAAAGTAGGTTTGGGGTTTTTGGCTTTTTTTGGCTTTAAAAACCCAAGCTGGACTGGGTTTGCAACCCAGTCCACACCTTCATTTCCTCACTTGTAAATTTGAAATGAACGTGAGGACGGGATTACAAATCCCGTCCTGCGCTTAAAGTCATGCTGAGCTTGTGCATCCTTCCACAAATTGACTCTAAAGGAACCACCAGTACAAAACTCACCTCAAAAATTCTTCTGACAAAAAAAATCTCCCCACCCTCAAATGAATTACAAAAACAAAAACATCGATTTCAAAAACTTTCACCCCGACACCCAAGCAGTGCGCGGCGGCACGATTCGCTCTAACTTTGGCGAAACGTCGGAAGCAATTTTTTTAAACTCAGGTTTTTGCTACAACTCAGCAGAAGTTGCTGAAAGCCGTTTCAACGGCGTTGATCCGGGCTACGTTTACTCACGCTACGTAAACCCAAGCCTAAAAATGCTGGAAGAAAAAATGGCGCTGCTTGAAGGCTCAGAAGCCGCCTGCGTCATGGGCTCAGGCATGGCGGCGGTTTTTGCTACAATCATGTGTCAGATCAAAGCGGGGGATCATTTTATTGCTTCGCGCGTTTTGTTTGGCTCGTGCTTTTACATTGCCAACAAGGTTTTGCCAAATTACGGAATTGAGGTGACTCTAGTTGACGGAGTCAACGAAGACGAGTGGCGCAAAGCTTTTAAGAAAAACACCAAAGTGGTTTTTATTGAAACGCCGGCCAATCCAAATTTAGAAATTATCGACATTAAATTCGTTGCCGACCTTTGCAAAAAACACGGCGCGCACTTGATTGTAGACAATATTTTTGTTTCGTCTTTTACCCAAAAACCGCTCGAACTTGGCGCTGATTCTGTGGTTTATTCAACCACCAAACACATTGACGGACAAGGTCGCACGCTGGGCGGATGCGTTGTTGGTAGTCAGCATTTTATTAAAGAAGTTTTACTGCCGTTTCATCGCCACACCGGACCAGCGCTTAGTCCGTTTAACGCGTGGATTGCTTTAAAATCGCTTGAAACTTTTTCGCTAAGAATGGAGCGCCACTGCGCCAATGCGCAAAAAATTGCTGAGTTTTTGGAAAACCATCCAAAAATTAAAAAAGTTTTGTTTCCAACGCTGAAGTCGCACGCCCAGTTTGAAATTGCGCGTAAGCAAATGAAAAACGGCGGCACGGTTTTGGCGCTAGAAATCAAAGGCGGCAAAGATGAGGCATTTGCTTTTATGAATCGCCTAAAACTAATTGATATTTCAAATAATTTTGGTGATTCAAAAACTTTAATCACCCACCCTGCAACCACTACTCACTCGAGTATTGCGCGCGAAGAACAAGAAAAAATCGGCATTACCGAATCAATGTGCAGGCTGTCAATTGGCCTTGAGCATGTTGATGATTTGATCACCGACCTCAACCAAGCTTTAAACAACTAAACTTACAGGAGAAATCATGCCTAGCTTCGACATCGTTTCAAAAATCGACATTCAAGAAATTGACAATGTGGTGAATTCAACTTTGCGTGAATTGACCAATCGCTACGATTTTAAAGGCTCGCCATTTTCGGTAGAGCTAAAAATTAAAGACAATTTGATCAATCTTGCCGCCGACAGCGAGTATAAATTGGGGCAAATTTGCGATTCTTTGAAAGTGTTTTGCGTGAGACGCAACATTGACCCGCGTGCGCTCGACATTCAAAAAGAAGAAAAGGCTGGGGGAAATACTTTTAGACAAGAAATCAAACTAAAAAACGGCATTGATCAAGAAGTTGCTAAAAAAATTGTGAAGCAATTTAAAGACTCAAAAATGAAAGTTCAGGCTTCAATCAAAGGTGACGAAGTGCGCGTTGACGGTAAAAAACGTGACGATTTGCAAGAAGCAATGGCGCTACTTCGCGGCACTAATTACGACACCCCACTACAATTTATTAATTTTCGCGACTAGCCGCCACCAATAAAATGAACAATCTCGACGCTACTACCCTCGTCGAGAATTATTTCTGCAAACTGGTTGGCGTTTACAATTTCTAAATCTTTCTCAACGGCAATTTTTTTTACATCTAGCTCTAAATCTGCAATTAGCTGAGCCACGCTGATTTTTTTTTCTAAAATTTTTTCTTCGCCGTTAAGCGTAATTTTTATTTTTGACATGCTGATTAGAGTTTTAGAAATTAAGTTTTTTATCTCACAAAAGAGTTAATTCTAACAAATTTTAATTCCCAATTCTTAATTCCCTTGCACCTTTATTCACGCTACCTTTTCACAAAAACTGTCGCTGCTTTTCTTGGCTTTATCTCGATTTTAATTTGCCTAATCTGGTTTAGTCGCGCCATTAGTTTGATTAAATACGTCACCGAAAATGGCATTAAAATCAGCCAATTTCTCTACCTCTTTTTGCTGATTTTGCCTTGGCTGCTTTTGTTTATTGTGCCGGTGTCACTTTTTGCTGCGATTTTGATGACCTACAATCGCATGCTCACCAACAACGAAATTACAATTTTAAAAAACTCAGGGCTAACAAAATTGCAAATTTGTCGCCCCGTTGCTGGTTTTGCAGTGCTTTGTTCGATGTTTTGTTTTTTGAATTCGTTTTATTTAATGCCTTATTCCAACCAACAAATGCGCCTCTTGCGCTACGATTTTAAGAATAACTACGCCAGCCTAGCATTTAGTCCGCAAACTTTTGAAACCCTCAACAACCTTACAATTTACGCACGCGACCGCGACAAAAATAATAATCTTTTTGGCATTTTGTTAAACGACGAACGCTCAAAAAAATATTCCGTGACGATCACCGCAAAAAAAGGAAATATTGTTGTTAAAGACAGCAGCGCCTTGCTTTACATGGAAGATGGCACGGTGCAAAAATTTAATCGCTTTGACAGCAAATCTGAAATTCTCAACTTTGACGACTACGTCTTTAACCTCACCGAAGACAAACAAAATGCCAAACTACCGCGCTGGAACGCAAAAGAACGTTTTTTTACAGACCTTCTCGAACCCGAAGCTGACACCGATTACATTTTGTTAGAAAAATTTCGCGCCGAACTTCACGAAAGAATTACCTTTCCGCTTTTTCCAATAATTTTTTCGCTAATTGCCTTGTCGGCAATTTTACACGGGCAATTCAATCGCAACGGCAACACGCGCAATGTTTTAATTGCGGCTTTTGGCGCAGTTTTGTTTTTGATTAGCACCCTTACAATTTACGATTTAATCGCCTCATCCGCCGGATGCATTCCACTTTTATACCTCAACATCGCCTTGTTTATTGCGGTTTGCCTAAAGTTTTTAACCAATAAAAAATCATGAAAAATTTTCGGCTTATTAACCTTTACATCGCCAAAAGTTTTTTGATGCGTTTTGGCCAAATTGCCTTTGGTTTTTCGGTGCTGATTTTTTTCATCAACTTGCTCGATTTACTTGAAAGAGTTAGAGATTCGCAAGCCCCATTTTACACCGTTGCCTTCATGGCTTTGCTGCAAATTCCTAATTTTTTAAATGACGTAATCTCTTCTCTGGTGCTGATTGCGGCAATTATTACTTTCTTTTTACTCTCGTCAAAAAGCGAAATTACAATTATTAGAATGAGTGGTTTTTCGCTGTGGCAATTATTGCGCCCAATGGCGATTACCGCACTACTACTTGGCATTTTTTGGGTGACTGCAATTGGTTCACTAACAATTCAAATGAGCAAAAAATTTAACGTTTTAGAAGGCAAATACACCCGCAACGATTCAAGAGAAGTGGTGGCACCGGCAAACGGGTTGTGGATTAAACAAAGCAATATCGACGCACCAAGCGAAGAGCTGATTATTAAAGCCGCAAAAGTCTTCAAAGAAAACATGGAATTCAAAAAAGTGACCGTCTGGTTTTTCAACAAAGACGGCCAATTTTACAAAAAAATCGACGCCGAAGAAATGCTGCTAAAAGACGACTATTGGCTGCTTGACGACGTGACAATTAACGACGAAAGCAACATTAATAAAAATTTAAAAAACCTAAAAATTTCAACCAGTCTTGAGGCTGATTTTGTGATTCAGAAAGTTGTCACCAACTTTCAAAACGTGCAGTTATTTTCAATTTTTGAACTGCCTTCTTTAATTGCCGACCTTCAAGCCGCAGGCTTTAACCCCACTAAATTTAAAGTTTATTTTCACTCACTTTTAAGCAAGCCACTGTTGTTTTTGGCGATGGTTTTTATTGCCTGCTATTTTGGCCTCAATCACGTGCGCAATCGCAACACCGTTGTGCTGATTTTTCTGGGCATTGTGGTTGGCTTAATTTTTTACATCACGTCTAGCATCATTAACTCTCTTGGTTCTTCGGCGTTAATTCCAATTTTTGCCTCCACTTGGGTAATTTCCATTATCTGTCTGGCCATTGGCACACTGCTTATTTACAGCAAAGAAAGCCTTTAAAAATATTGCTATTTTAGACCTCACAAAAATAGTTCTTGGCAACCCCTTAAAGGGATCTTTCCTCACCTTAAAAATCACAAAATATGAAAAATAAATTTCTTACCACAGCCCTAGTTGCAACACTTTGCCTTTCTGTTGCCTGTGCAAAAAAAACCGCAACTCCAAACATTAATGCCGGCAACGAATTGTCTAATTTGCCAACTTGGGTAATTGACCCATCAGTAAAAGACGGTGTTGGTGGCGTTGGTATTGCAAGCCCTTCAAAAGGCGGCATCCAATTTCAAATTCCAAAAGCTGAGCTTGACGCCAAAGCAAATATTGCCGCAACAATTCAATCTGAAATTAGCCGCATTACTAAAAATTCT
Organism: Rickettsiales bacterium; assembly: GCA_017999675.1. Classification (GTDB taxonomy): domain Bacteria; phylum Pseudomonadota; class Alphaproteobacteria; order Rickettsiales; family UBA1997; genus UBA2645. The sequence goes on along the minus strand of JAGNLL010000002.1, from coordinate 201,898 downwards.
TTGAGATCAGCTCAAGTAAACGGCAATGACGATGTTGAAGAATTTTTCGCTCAAGCAACAAAAGACGTGGTAAAAAACTTGCCACTTTCTGGTGTTAAAAGAGTCAACATGTACAAAGGCACCGACGGTTCACTTTACATTCAAATGGTTTTGAAAAACGAAGATTACAGCAAGTTTTTAGAATCTAGCGAAAAAACTTTCGCCGCACGCGCAGCTAAGTCTGCCTTGGGTCGCGAGAACATTAACAAAACTCAAGCAGCAACTAAAGAGTTGTTTGATGAGTTAGAAAAAGAAAGAGACGCTAAGGTTAAAGCTGAGTCTGCTAACTAGAAATCGATCTTGCGAATAACCACCCCCAACCCCTCCTTCAAAAGGAGGGGAGTGCTCACCTCCGAGTGCTGAACTAAAGCCCCTCCTTTTGAAGGAGGGGTTGGGGTGGTTATTCCAAACAATCCAACTAACAACAAAACCAACCAATGACCAAAAAACTCCTAACAATTCTCACCCTAGTTCTTCTCACCTCTTGCCAATCTTTCGCCCAAAAAGAATTAGAAAAATCCGCTAAAGCCAGCGCCGCTTCATCTCGCATCAATGCCAGCGACAGCAACGCACAAAAAAATCTGCAAGAGCTCGATGAATAAGTTTTTAATTTTAGCGCTTCTCGCCCTCGCCTCTTGCGCTTCAAACACCCAAAGCAGCAGCGAAACACCTTCTTGGTACGTCACACCAAAACAAAATAATGCCGAAAATCTTTACGGAATTTCTGTGGGTCACACTCTTGAAGAATCCACAAAATACGCTTTGGCCGATGCCGCCTCGCGCTTGATGGTTAGCCTTTCTGCCGAATCAACCCTAACTCGCGAAGAAGACAGATCGGGTGTTAATGAAGAAATGCGCCAAAAAGTGCGCCAAAATATCGAAAAGATCAGCTTCACTGGTTTTAAAGTTTCGCGCAGCCAAAAAGTTGGTGTGCAAATTTTTACCGAAGTTGAAATTCCACGCGATTCTTTTTTGCGTGAGCAAAGAGAGCGCATCGAATTTGTAGAAAAGAAAATTTCTGATTTAGACAAAAATTCTGCCGGCAAAAACACCATTCAACGCCGCAATTCTTTGTTAAAAATTTTAGATTTAGGTAAAGAACTTGAGCTTAAAAGCCGCATCGTTGCAGGCTCTGGAGAAAATATTGATTTAAAATCAAAACTAAATCGCCTTGCTGATTTTTCGAATCAACTCGAAAAACTTTCCGACAAAGTTGAGTTTTATTTTGAAATAAATTCTCCCCAACAAATCGCCAAAATTATTCGCAGCGCGCTTAATAAAGAAAAACTAAAAGTGTCGCCAAGCCGCGACGAGTCTAACGCCAACCAAGTTGTAATCCGCGTTAGATCAAGCAGCAGATCCAATAAAATTTACGAAGCTTTTTTAACCAAATTACAAATTGATTTCGAAAATATTGCCGAAGGAAAAGTTGTGGCAAGCAACGAAATTGAAGTGACGGGAAGCTCTAGCATTAGCGAAAAAGAATCTGAAGCAGCGGCACTTTCGACACTTGCTGAAAAAATTTCTGCCGACGGAATTCTGAAAATTATTGGAATTACTGACTGAATTTAGATCTCGCTTCGGGCCCCTCGACGACGGCCTTTCAGGCCTTTGCTCGGGGACCTATAAACTCAGTAAGTCCCCGAGCAAAGGCCTGAAAGGCCGTCGTCGAGGGGCCCGAAGCGAGATCGGTCATTTTAAAAACAACGCACCTCAAACAATGAAACTAAAGCACCTAGCCCTGATTCTTCTCACCGCCTCTTGCTCAACCACAATCAAAAACTTCGACCAATATCAAAAACAGTTTCTCACCAAAACTGAGTTCATGCCAACAAAAGAAAACCTCGAAAACAAGCCGCCAAAAATCGTAGTTTTTGCCTTCGATGAAAATGAAAACCAAATTGCCACTCAAACCCAACTAGGCAATTCAATCGCCAATAATGTTGAAAATATTTTGGCGCAAAATCGTCTCGCTGAGCTAGTTGATCGCAAAGCCGGCGCTAAGTTACAAAAAGAAATCGCTCTTGCCGAAATGAACAAAACCGGATCTTACAAAGGCCCAAAAATTGCTGAATACGCCATTTCTGGCTCAATTTCTAACGCCGCTTTCAACAGCAAATATTCGAGCGGCAGCACTTTTATTAATCCAAAAAACGGTCAGGTTATTTCAATTCCACCAAAATATACCTACAGCTCAGACGTTGCTGGAAATTTAAAAATTTACGAATTGCCGTCACTTACAGTTGTACAAGCAATTGAATTTTCTGGCCGCAAAACACGCTCAGAAAATGTGCAGCAAGACGGTGGCTTAAATCTTGGCGGACTACAAATTGGTGGCAAACAAGTAAAAGGGGCAGATCGCGACGATGGCTTGGTGCGTAAGGCTGGGGAAGATGCTGTAAGCAATATTTCAATCGACCTCAAAAACGCCCTCGCCAAAAAAGGCTACATTTTAGAAAAACGCACTTTGGACAAAAAAGTTATTTTCAAAATTTCTCTCGGCTCTAACGACGGCCTTAAACAAGACGATAAATTTGAAGTGACAGGCCAATATGAAATTGAAAATGCCATTACCAACGAAAGCGAAGTTGAACACCGCATTATTGGTGCTGGCTCGGTTTCAAACTTAATCGACCCAAAATCTGCTTGGGTTGTGCTTGATGACGAAAAACAAGCCGAAAAAATTAGACTCGGCGACGTAGTAAAAATGAAATATAAAAGAGGCTCTTTCGACGGCGTGTTGAAGGCAACAAAATCAATGATTGAAGGCTAGTTTAAAATGAAATTTATCAACTCCATCGAAGAAATTTCCAACCACTACAATTACTTTATTTTTGACGTTTGGGGCGTAGTTCACGACGGCACCACCGCTTACCCAGGCGCCATTGAAGCAATCACTTACCTACGCAACCAAGGCAAAAAAATCTGCTTTCTTTCCAACGCGCCTAGACGCGCCAGCAAAGTTGCGGCAATGCTTGAAAAATTTGGCGTCACTTCAAATCTTTACGATTTTATAATGTCGTCGGGGGAGGCGGCATTTCGCGATTTGCAAAAAAATCAAGAAGCCGACTTTAAAGATTTTGGCAAAAATTATTTCTACATTGGCCCTAAAAAAGACATCGATTTGCTCGATGGCCTAAACTACACGAGAGTTGATGACGCCGCGCAAGCACACTTTGCAATCACTACTGGCTTTGACGGAGACAATTCAGTTTTAGCTGAAAAAATGCCACAAGCTCTCGCCGCAAAAGCAAATAACTTAACTTTAATTTGCGTTAATCCCGACATGATCGTGGTTAAACAAGACGGCCGCGAAATGATTTGCGCAGGGGCGCTTGCCAAAGAATACAAAGCCTTGGGCGGTAAAGTAGTTTACTACGGAAAACCTTTTTCATCAGTTTATAAAATCGTTTGCGAAATTTTTAACGATCCTAAAAATGACGAAATGCTAATGATTGGCGACGGAATGGAAACCGACATTAAAGGTGCAAATGACTTCAAAATCGACAGCCTTTTAATTACTGGTGGCATTCTTTCAAACATCCTTGGCATCAACTACCGCCAGAACGCAGACCACACCAAGCTCGAAAACTTTTGCAAGCAGCACCAACTTTTTCCTAACTTTGTAATTTCCAGTTTAAAAATATGAAACGTCATCACTCTAGAAAGAAAAATTTTGTCAAAATTTTTGCCGTTGTAGCCGTTGTAGCTGCGGCGCTTTTTGGTATTTCAGCTTACCTTTTTAAAGGAAAATCTGACGTAGTTGTTGCCACAGTTAACAATCAAAAAATCTACAAATCTGAAATCGATTCTAAACTTCGCAGCGTTTTTGATGGCCAAAATTTTGGCGGCCAAGCATCTGAAACAAAGGTTCCAGATGCTTCATCTTTGCCAAAAGAAGTAATCGAAATTTTAGCTAAAGAAATTTACCTAGACCGCGAATTAACAAAAGAAGCTGCAAAATCAAAAGCTGCAAAAAGCGCTGAGTTAAAAATTCAAATCGCTCAAGCAAAAGACAGAATGATCCGTCAAGCTTATGTAAATTCTGTATTAAAAGAAAAAGTCAGCGACGAAAAAGTTAGAGAAAAATACGCTGAACTAAGCGCCGAACTTGAAGGCAAAAAAGAATATTCACTTGCCCACATCGTCACCAAAACCAAAGAAGAAGCTAACAAAATTGCCAAAGAATTAAGTGCTAAAAAAGCACCAAAATTTGCCGATTTAGCTAAAAAATATTCAATTGACCAAGAAAGCGCAGCCAATGGCGGCAACCTTGGATTCATTGTTGAAGGCAACATGTTTAAAGAAATTTCTGACGTGCTTGTCACCTTAAAAAAGGATCAAGTTTCTCAGCCAATTCAAACTAAATTCGGCTGGCATTTAATTAAAATGTCTGACGTTCGCGAAGCTAAAGCCCTAGATTTTGACGCGGTAAAAGAAAATATTCGTGAGCAACTTTCGCAAGAAGCTTTAAACGAAATTAACTCAAAAATTACCAAAGACGCTAAGATTAAAATTTTAATCAAATTGCAAGAACCAAAAGCTCCAGAAAGCGCCGCACCAGAAGCAGCAGTTGATGAAAAGGCTAATGCCGTAGCGGCTCCAGAAGCTGTTGAAGAAGTTGCAGCTGAAGAAAAAACCGAAGAGAAAGTTGAGGAAAAAGCTGAAGAAAAAACAAAAGAAAAGACTGAAGAAAAATCTACAAAAACCAAAAAAGATGCATCAAAAAAACAGAAAGACTCAAAATCAAAAAATACAAAAAAATAGACCAACAAACAATGCGCGAGGCGGCTTTTCATCACAAGCCCCTCGCCTTCCAGACTCAGAGCTGTGGCTCTGCGGCAAGCACCCCACCTTCACAATTCTACAAAAAAAACGTCGTAAAATTTTTGAAATTTTAGCCACTCAAAATTCAATTTCTGAGTTGGAAAAATTCTTACAAAAAAATTCTCTCGCGCACCTTTCATCTTTCGTTAAAATTACCGACAACGAAAAAATTGAAGCATTATTTGGTAAAAACCAAGTGCATCAAGGCCTTGCCGTGCGCTGCTCGCGCCTGCCAACTAAAACACAAAATGATCTTTTGGCTGAGCTAGAAAAAATTACCCAAAAAGACGAGAAGCTGCCAACTTTAATTCTCCTCGACCAAATTTCTGACCCTCACAATATTGGCGCAATTATTCGAAGCGCCCTTAGTTTTGGCGTCACTCGCATTATTTTTTGCGAACACAATTCTCCAAAAGAAAATGCCACAATTGTAAAATCATCGGCTGGAACCATTGAAATGGCTGATTTGTTTGTGGTAACCAATTTCAGCAACCTATTTGAAAAGCTTAAAAAAATTGGCTATTGGTGTGTTGGTTTGGCGGGAGAAGGAACCGTTCCAATTGCCAAAATTAAAGAATACAAAAACATCGCTCTAGTTGTTGGATCAGAAGGAGACGGCATTCGCGACCTTGTTAAAAAAAATTGCGATCTACTAACTCGCATTGAAATTGACCAAGAAGTTGAAAGCTTAAACGCGTCAGTTGCCGCTGCGATTGCGCTTTATGAGTTGTCACGCTAGTTCGAAAACAAAACATAAAAAAAATGACTAAAAGAATCGCCGTAATCGCCGCTAAAAAAAATCTTGCAGCCATCGCTAAAAAAGACGCGCTCGTTGCAAAATATGGCTTCATTGACCTCACCAGCGATCAAAAAAACGTCACCGAAATTGACCTTGTTGTAGCAATCGGCGGTGATGGTTTAATGCTTCACTTACTTCACGAATACGCCGGAAAAATGCCAATTTACGGCGTTAATTGTGGCACCGTAGGATTTTTGATGAATTCACCAAATGAAGAAAATTTTTTAGAAACTCTCGCAAAAGCCCAAGAATCAACGCTTTATCCTTTAAGAATGGAGGTAGTTGATGCCAACAATCAAACTCACAGCCACATCGCAATCAATGAAGTAGCACTTCTTCGTCAATCAAGCCAAGCAGCAAAAATAAAAATTGAAATTAACGGTCGCGAAAGAATCAGTTGCCTTGCCGCTGACGGAATTTTAGTTGCAACCCCAGCCGGAAGCACCGCCTACAACCTTTCAGCCGGAGGACCAATTATTCCATTTGGCTCAGAAATTTTAGCCCTCACCCCAATTAGCCCATTTAGACCACGCAATTGGAGTGGCGCTTTGCTGCCTGCAAACAGTAAAATCAGACTCGAGGTTTTAAATTTTGAATCACGCCCAGTTAGCGCTACAGCTGATTCGAAAGAGGTTAAAAATGTGAAAGAAGTGATAATTTTTGAAGAGCGCAACGTGCAATTTAAAATTCTCTTCGACCCAAATCACTCGCTTGAAGAAAGAATTATTCGTGAGCAATTTACTAATTAATTTTTTTATTTTTCTTACAGACACCTATTCTTTATAGGTCCCCGAGCAAAGGACGAAGTCCGTCGTCGAGGGGTCGGAACACAAGATCTCGCTTCGGGCCCCTCGACGACGGACTTCGTCCTTTGCTCGGGGACCTAATGCTAATTGTCCAAACGAATATTTGACTTTTCTCAAAGCCCTCCTAAGTTGCCGCGCCTTCCAAAACCTGCTAGAAAAAAAATTTCAAAATGGGTCTGTAGCTCAGTTGGTTAGAGTGCGCGCCTGATAAGTGCGAGGTCGGTGGTTCAAGTCCACCCAGGCCTACCATTTTGAAAAATCTCCTCCCCTTCTTTTTCTCAAATATTTTCAATCACTTCAGCAAACAAAATGGCCGGCAAAGATCCGCCAGTAATTTTATTTGTGGCTGAATTGTCGTCATTTCCAATCCAAACTCCAATCACGTAATCGTCGCTAAAGCCCACAAACCAAGCATCGCGAAAGTTTTGGCTGGTGCCGGTTTTGCCGTAAATATTTTTTGCCACATTAGCGTTTTTGCCAGTGCCTTCCTCAACAACGGCGCGTAGAACTTCTTTTATTTTTTGCTGCGACTCAGCCGAAATAACCGCGTCAAAACCAGAAGATTCACGCTTGTACAAACTTTCATCCGCCGCATTTTTAACCTCTAAAATTGCGTAAGGAATTACCGGCGCGCCATCATTTGCAATTGTGGCGTAAGCCCCCGTAAGCTCAAGCAAGCTCACTTCAGTTGTGCCAAGCGCAATTGTGGGGTCATTTTTGTCAATTTTCGAAACAATACCACAAGCACTCGCCATCTCTGCAACCGCACCACCGCCAGCTTTACGCCCCAATTGCACCGCAATTGAATTTAGCGAATTAGCAAAAGCCTGACGCAGCGTCACCTCGCCCAAATAGCGATTCTCATAATTTTCTGGCAGCCACGTGCCAACATTGGTTTTTTTGTCTTCAAGCACATCGTCAACATTCATGCCACTTTCAAAAGCCGCCAAATAGACAAATGTTTTAAAAGCTGACCCCGCCTGTCTTTTTGCGGTGACAGCGCGGTTAAATTGACTTTGCTGGTAATCAGTACCACCCGACATTGCAAGCACCGCACCACCCTTATTCATCACCACCACGGCAATTTGTGATTTGCCTAATTTTTTAGAATTTTTTTCAACAAATTTGTCTGAAATATTTTCTAACTTTTCTTGAATTTCCTCATCCAGCGTGCTGGTAATTTTTAGCAAATTTTCTGAACTAGCGCTTTCCGGCAAAAAATCGCCCACCGAATCAAAAACAAAATCGGCAAAATAAAGTTTCTGCGAATGGTCTATTTTGTAGGACGGATCTTGGTCGAGCTGCTTCAAACTTTTCTGATCTAAAAACCCCGCATCAATCATATTTTTAATCACAATACTGGCGCGATCTTCGGCAAGTTCGCGATTATTTTTTGGTGAAAGTTTTGACGGCGCTTTAAGCACACCTGCGAGCAGCGCGGCTTCGTTAAGGCTCAAACGCGAAACATCTTTGCCAAAATAATGCTTTGCCGCATTGCCAACGCCGTAGCTGCCCGAGCCAAAATAAGCGCGGTTTAGATAAAAAGTTAAAATTTGCTCTTTGGTAAAATTGCGCTCCAGCTGAACAGCCAGAAGGATCTCTTGAATCTTTCTTTTAACAGTGCGCTCGGGGTCTAAAAAAAGTAGTTTAGCCAGTTGCTGCGTAATTGTGCTGCCGCCCTGCACAATTCTACCCGCGCTGTGATTGACGTAAGAAGCGCGCAAAATGCCAAATAAATCAACGCCGTGGTGATTAAAAAATCTGCGATCTTCGGTGGCCACAACCGCGTTAATCAAGTGTTGCGGCAATTCGTAATAACTAACTTCGCTGCTGTAAATTTCGCCGCGATTGGTAATTCGCGCCTCATTTGCGTAATTAATTTGCACAATTTGTTTGCCATTTTGCGCTTCTAAATCGCTTAAACTTGGCAAATCTTTAAAGTAGTAAAACAGCGCTAAAGTGGCGAAAATCGCGATCCAGATTGAGAAAAAAAATCCCCACTTCAGAATGAATTTGAAGAATTTCACGGGTTGGAAAAAAATTAAAAATTAAATGCAAAAATTAATTCTCAAAAATCACCAACTGGTGGCAGAAAAACAAGCGCAGTTTTCAATTGACGAGCGCGGCTTTCTTTTTGGTGACGGAATTTTTGAAACTTGCAAAATTTTTAACGGCAAAATTTACGACTACAAAGCTCACGAAGACAGAATTGAAGCCGGTTTAAAGGCTTTAAAATTTTCAGCAGAAATTAAAAATTTAGAGAAAGAGGCGCTGCAATTAATTGCCAAAAACAAAATCGAAAATGGCATTTTAAAAATTTTAATTAGCCGCGGAATTGGCAGTGCAGGATATCTTCCAACTTACGAATCAAAAGCTTTAATCGTTGCACAAACTTTTGCAGCGCGCGAATTACCAAAAAAAATCACACTCGGAATTTCAAAAATTACCGCACCAAAAGCCTTCGCCAAAACAACAAATTCGCTGCCCTACATCCTCACCAAAATTGAAGCGACTGAAAAAAAATTATTCGACTGCGTCATGCTTTCTGACAAAAAATTTATCGCAGAAACTTCGTCGGCAAATATTTTTTGGGTGAAAAATGGCAAAGTTTTTACAGCGTCAAAATCTTGCGGGGCGCTGCTTGGCACTGTACGCAAAAAATTGTTAAAAATCTCACCGGTAAAAATTTTTGAAACTGAAGCAACAGCTGCTGCACTAAAAAAAGCTGACGAAATTTTTCTCACCAATTCGTCATTTTTAGTTTTGCCAGTTGACGAATTTTTGGGTCGCAAATTGCAAAAAAACTTTGGCAACGAATTTAAAAAACTGCTGCAACAAGACGTAGAAAAAGAATGCCAAAGTTAAAATTAAACTGGCAAGAGCCGCTAGATTTTGCGCAAAAAATTGCCGATAATTATCAAGGCGAAAGCTGGGCTCTGCTTTATTCGGGACTTGCCGATTTAGTCAAAAATTCAACGTCGCAAATTGCACTTTTTCCGCTTGAAACAATTTTGTGTGACGATTTTTTTGAAGCAGAAAAAATTTTAAAAAGCAGTGACAAAAAGTGGTTTGGATATTTTGCCTACGAGGTTGGCGGACAGTTTGAAAGTTTTAGTAAAACCGAAAAATCTTTTGTGAATTTGCCAAAAATTTGGTTGGTGAATTTTGGTTTGGTGCTCAATTTTTCTCACGAAAAACAAGCGCTGGTAGCGAGCTTTACTGACAAAAAATATTTGGAAATCGTGACGAGGTGGATCCCTTCGTGCCACGCTGTCGATCTTGACGCACCGAAGATTTTGAGTTTTGACTCAAATTTTTCCAACGATTCTTACCTCGCTGCAATCAGCAAAATCAAAGCTCAAATCGCTCAAGGCGATTTTTATCAAACCAATCTCACACGAAAATTTTTCGGAAAATTTGCCAACAAATTTTCGCAAAAAGAAAATTTTCAACTCTTTCACCACCTTACAAAATTAAGCCCCGCCAACTATTCAGCATTTTTAAAACTTGGTGAGAATTACGTCATTTCTTCAAGCCCCGAATTATTTTTAAAAATAAAAAATGGCAAAATTTTATCACGCCCAATCAAAGGCACCGCGCCGCGTAGCAGCGATTTAAAACAAGATAAAAAAAATAAATCTTACCTAAAAAACAGCGCCAAAGAACGCGCTGAAAATTTAATGATTGTTGATTTGGTGAGAAACGATTTAGCTAGAGTGTGTGTGGCTGGAAGCGTTGTGGTGAAAAAACTTTTCTCAATTAGCGCTTACAAAAACATCTTTCATCTTTCGTCTGAAATTCACGGCAAACTTGCTGAAAATTTTGACGCAATTGACGCGCTGAAAGCTTGTTTTCCGGCGGGGTCAATGACTGGTGCACCAAAAATTAAAGCAATTGAAGCGGCGGCAAAGTTAGAAAAACTTGATCGTGGGGTTTACAGCGGCGCCGTTGGGGTTTTTTCCAAAGATGAGGTTAATTCTTCGGTGGTGATTCGCACTTTGGTTTTGAGTGGTGATAAATTTGAGTTTCAGGTTGGGGGTGGAATTACTTTTGAATCAGATGAAAAAGCGGAGTTGGCGGAGATTTTTAGTAAGGCTAAGGGAATTTTGGAATTGCTTGGAGCTAATTATTCTCAGCACTCGATCTCATTTTCATCCCAAAAAAACATCTCCCTAGACAATTAATTTTGCCAAAAATAAAACGCCTGCCAACACAAGATATTGTGCAATTTTGGCAGAAATGCCACTAGATGTAGTGCAAAACCAAGCACAGCCTCACTTCCAAACAAAATCAAATTTCTTAACCGATGTCTAAAAAACCTGTGTCAAAATCTTCTGTCAAAAGCGAAGCTCAAAAGAAAAAAATCACCGTAAAAATCGATCCCAAAAAAGACGACAAACTCAGCAATTTCGGCAAAGCCGTTTTGAAAGACCGCTACTTAATTCCTGGTGAAACTCCACAAGATTTATTCGCCCGCGTTGCCGCTTATTACGCCGACGACCAAGCTCACGCTGAGCGCCTTTACAACTACATTTCAAACTTGTGGTTCATGCCTGCAACCCCAGTTTTAAGCAATGGTGGCACTGATCGCGGCCTTCCTATTTCTTGCTTCTTAAACGAATCGTCAGACTCACTAGCCGGCATTGTTAGCTTGTGGAATGAAAATGTTTGGCTCGCTTCAAAAGGTGGCGGCATTGGCAGCTATTGGGGAAATTTGCGTTCAATTGGCGAAACCGTCAAAGGCAATGGCAAAACTTCGGGCATTATTCCATTCATCAAGGTAATGGATTCGCAAACTTTGGCAATTTCGCAAGGCAGCCTCAGACGCGGCTCAGCGGCAGTTTATTTGCCAATTAACCACCCAGAAATTGAAGAATTTATTGATTTACGTCGTCCAAATGGCGGTGATCCAAATCGTCGCTCGCTTAACTTGCACCACGGAATTGCAGTGACCGACGAGTTTATGCGCGCGGTCGAAAAAGACGGCGACTTTGAATTAAAAAGCCCGCACACCGGCAATACTCTTGAAGTTGTAAAAGCGCGCGCTTTGTGGATTAAACTTTTAACCACTCGCGTTGAAACTGGTGAGCCTTACATTTTGTTTATCGACGCAGTAAACAAAGCCATCCCCGAGCATCACAAAAAACTTGGGCTTAAAGTTAAAACTTCAAACCTGTGCAGCGAAATTACTCTTCCAACCGGCATTGACCACTTAGGAAAAGACCGCACAGCCGTTTGCTGCTTGTCTTCATTCAACTTAGAATTTTACGACGAATGGAAAGACAACCCACAAATTATTGAAGACGTAATGCGTTTTCTCGACAATGTGTTGCAAGATTTTATCGACAAGGCACCTGACACAATGTACAAAGCCAAATATTCTGCCACGCGCGAACGCAGTGTTGGTCTAGGTGTAATGGGCTTTCACTCATTTTTACAAAGCAAAAACGTGCCGCTTGAATCAGCAATGAGTAAAGTTTGGAACAAGAAAATTTTTCAACAAATTAAGCTTGGAGTCGACGCCGCTTCAAAACTTTTAGCCAAAGAAAGAGGCGCTTGTTTGGATGCTCTAGAAGCTGGTGTTGAAGAGAGATTTTCTAACAAAATGGCAATCGCACCAACCGCTTCAATTTCAATTATTGCCAACAACTCTTCACCGGGAATTGAGCCTTTTGCGGCAAATGCTTTTACACAAAAAACTCTTACTGGGTCTTTTAGCGTGAGAAATAAAAACTTGGTAAAATTGCTCGAAAGCAAAGGCAAAAACACTGAAGACGTATGGTCAACAATCACCATCACTGAAGGCTCGGTGCAGCATTTAGATTTCTTAGACGAGCACGAAAAAATGGTCTTTAAAACCGCTCAAGAAATTGACCAAAGATGGATGATCGACCTTTCTGCCGAACGCCAAGATTACATTTGCCAAGCCCAAAGCTTAAACGTGTTTTTACCTGGCGACGTGTCGAAAAAAGAATTAAACGAAGTGCATTTTAGAGCTTGGCAAAAAGGCCTAAAAAGCCTTTACTACTGCCGCTCAACATCGGTGCAACGTGCGGACAAAGTTTCAAACAAAACTGTCAGCCACGAGCTTTTTGAAAAAGTTGCAGTAGTTGCACCAACCGAGGCTAAGCCTGAAGAAAGTAAGTACGACGAATGTTTGGCCTGCCAGTAAGGCCAAACAAAACACACACAAATTACTAACCAAAACCACCACCAAAATGAAAACTGAAACTGTTGCAGCCCTAACTTCTGACTTTGAATCTTTCGCCAAAAAAACCGAAACTGGCGTTGAATTTTGGCTAGCTCGCGATTTGCAAAAATTGTTGGGCTACGCCAAATGGGACAATTTTTTTAACATTATCTCAAAAGCAAAAATTGCCTGCCAAGTCTCTAAACAAGAGATCCCAGACCATTTTGCCGATATCGGGAAAATGGTCGATCTTGGCTCGAGCGGACAACGCGAAGTTTTGGACATTATTCTTACTCGTTACGCCTGCTACCTAATCGCCCAAAATGGCGACCCAACAAAACCAGAAATTGCCTTCGCTCAAACCTACTTCGCAATTCAAACCCGCCGCGCCGAATTAATTGAACAACGCCTTTTAGATGCCGAACGCGTCTTGGCCCGCAAAAAGCTAAGCGAAACCGAGAAAGAGCTTTCTAAAGTTATTTTTGAACAAACTGGCAGCGACAAAAACTTTGCCTTAATTAGAAGCAAAGGTGACCACGCTTTGTTTGGCAAAACCACTCAAGAAATGAAGGAAGTTTGGAATATTCCAAACGCAAAACCATTAGCCGACTACGCGCCAACCATCATTTTAAAAGCCAAAGACTTCGCGAGCGAAATCACTATTTTCAACGCTCGCCAACATAAAATGAAAAGTGAGTCAAAAATTTCAAACGAGCACGTCACCAACAACAAAGCAGTACGCGCAACTTTGCTTGAACGCGGCATTACACCTGAAAATTTGCCCGCTTCACTCGATGTAAAAAAGGTTGAGAGGCGCTTGAGCACTGAAGAAAAGAAATCTTTAAAAACTTCAAAAACTTTAAAAACTTGAAAGAAGTTTCAGGCAAATCCCGTCTTGCAATTTCAAAACCCGCCAATAAGTTGCGCCGCTCGTTTTTTAGTTAGGTCAGACTAAACAAACTTACTTCTTTGGCCCCATCGTCTAACGGTTAGGACACCACCCTTTCACGGTGGGAATACGGGTTCGAATCCCGTTGGGGTCACCATCTTTTCTTCTTCCCTCCTCATCAGCCAATGATTCATTTTTTAAAAATAAAAAATTGGATCGCGCAGCAAAATCTCTCAAAACAAGTTTTACTTTTTCTACTAGTTGGCACGGGTTCAACCGTAATTAGCTACAGCACTTTTTTGGTGGCTTTGCGCCTTTTTGATGTGCACTACTTACTGGCAAATATTTGCGGATTTATCCCCAGCATTATTTTTAACTACTATTGCAACAGACGCTGGACCTTTGGTTTTCAAGGCTCAAATCACTTTACTGCCTACCTTTCGCTTTACCTTTTTTCACTAGCGCTGACTAGTCTTTTGCTAAGAATTTTTGTTGGCTCGTTTGGAATAATCCCCGAAATCGCCAACATTATTACGATTATTCTCGTCACTTTTGTGAATTTTGTTGGTGTGAAGTTTTTGGTTTTTAAGAAGTAGTTTTAATCACAAGTTCGCCACCCTCAAAATAAAAAAAATGCCCACCTTTTTGGTAAAAATCAGAATTGTCGATTTTGATTTTTTCATCAGCGATGCAGTCTGGAAGGCTGTATTTAGCGGTTAAATTGACAATCACGTCAAAATCATTTTTGCAAATTTCAGAAATTTTATTGCGCGCGGTTAGCACTAAAATTCTTTTGTTTTTCTCAATTAAACATTTGGTTTCGTCGCAAGAATTTAGAGATTTAAACTCATCCTCACCCATCTTATCCATCCAGAGCTGGCGCTTCTTTGAAGGCTTTAGATCTTTTGAAAAAACCAAACCATTTTTGTCGTAAATGGCGAAAAACTTTTGACTGCCGTCAAATAAAATGTCGGGTTTTTTGTTCAAAAAAATTGTCGCAAAAGACAGCGCAAAAACCGCCACTCCCACAAAACGCAAATTGCTTTTTGTTAAACAAATTAACAGCAAGCCAATCACCGCAACCCCCACACCAAAGCTTGAAAGCGTAGGGCTTGCGAGGTGTGAATAATTTAAGTCAGCAACAAAAATTACAATTTTTTCAAGCAGAAAAATTCCGTGCTCCATTGCAAGCAAAGCAAATTTTTCTAAACCAAATGGAATTAAAAAAAGTGCCAAAAAACCAAGCGGCATTACCAAAAAACTGGTGAGTGGAATTGCCAAAATATTTGCCACAAAACCAAGCACAGTCACGTTTTGAAAGCTGTGCATTAAAAACGGTGCGGTGGCAATTTGCAGCAAAACTGACAGTAAAATAATGTCTAAAAAATAGCCAAAAAAGCGGCGTAAAAAATTTGGATTTTGGTTGGATTTTCTTGTCTCGTAGAAAACTCCCAGCACCAAAATTGCTGCAAAAGAAAGTTGAAAACTAACGTTAAAAACCGCGTAAGGGTTAAACAAAATTAAGGCCAAAACAGCTGCCATTATTGCACGGCGCGAGTTGATTTTTTCACCGACAAACAAGGCAATTAAAACCAACAACACCATTAAAAATGCTCGCTGTGCGGGGATTGGCGAGGCGGCAATTTTTAGGTAAAAATAAGTACCAAAAATTGCGGCAATTGCGGCGATTTTTTTTAGGTCAAATCGCAAAGTTAAATATTCACTGCGCGACAAAATAAAGCGCGTTGCAACGAAGCAAATAGCGCTTGCAAGCGACAAGTGAAAACCAGAAATCGACAGCAAATGCGCCAAGCCAGAATTGCGAATTTTAGCCATTAAATCTGACGAAATTTGGTTTTGGTCACCAATTAAAAATGCCAAAATAATTGCGGCAGAATCTCCCGAGACTGTTTGCAAAATTTTGCCACGAATTTTTTCGCGCAAATTTAAAAACCACGAATCAACACTAGAAACATCTGCTTTCTTTAAAATTTGTGCCTCACCTAAAGCAAAGCCGAAAGCGCCGATTTTTTTAAAATTAGCATCCAAAGCAAAATCAAAATCATCAGAAAATTCTTTTGCTTTTGGCGGCTGCAACATTGCGCGAATTGCAATTAAGTCATTTACCGCAAGCTGCTCAAAATTTTTAATTAGGTTGATTGAAATTTTTTGTGGCGGCTGCGGGAAGCGTTCTTGCCCTTTGATTTGCAGCCATTTTACGTTTTGGTAATTTTTAGAATAATCTAAAAATTCGCGGTCAATTTCTTGGTAATCTGTGAGATTTACGAATTTTTTTTGAATGGTTTTTTCGCTGATTTTTCTCTTCTTTTTTAGCTTTTTCTTTTTGGGTTTTTTGGCGCGTGGTTTGCGTGCTTTTTTTGGCTTAACGATTTCTTCTTGAACTAACGCCGCTTGGTCGCCGGTTATTTCTGTCTCTGTGGTGACTTTGGCAGATTTTTTCTTATTTTTTTTAGCTTTTTTCTTCTTGGCTTTTTTCTTCTTTGGTTTTTTTACAACTTTTTTTTCGGCAAATTTCGCCTTATACATTGTGGGGTGTGAGATCACTAAATTAGCACCTTCAACACCATTTTGTGGATTGTGAAATTTTTTTACTGACTCAACTTTTCCAACTAAATCGACGTAGACTTTGCCGGTGATTTTTGTGTGTGAGAGAAAAGTTTTTTGGTAAAAATTGGTGTAAAAACCGCCCAACAAAAACAGGGTGCATGCTAGAAATACCAAGGATCGGTAGGAGTGGCGGTTGAAAAAATAAAAAGCAGCTGAGGTAAAAAATAAAACAACGAGAGCAGAAAAATTTGCTAAGAAATTTTCTTCAAACAAAAGGTAAAAAGCGGCGCCAAAGCTGAAAAATACTGGAGCCCAGAGCCAGAGGTCGTCTTGTTCGAAGTTAAATATTTTGGAGAAAAATGCTGGGGGTTTTGGCATTTTTTAGAATGGGTTTGTGGGGTGGTTGATTTTAATTTGAGAGATTGAGTGTGCGAATAACCACCCCAACCCCTCCTTGAAAAGGAGGGGCTTTCAGTACGAGCGTGGCTGATGCCGAAAATAGCCGTTTAGGCTATTTTCTCCCTTTTCAAGGAGGGGTTGGGGTGGTTATTCGCGCACTCGAGCTAAATTTTAATACCAAAAATTCGTCTTAAAATTTTTCGTAATAAATTCTTTGTGTTTTTCTAATTCGGCTTCCGACACAGGAAAGTCGCGCTTTGGTAGAGTTTTTTTTGCTACCAACTCAACAACTTCTGCAACAGTTTTTTCTTCTTTTTTTGCCCCATCAAAAGCCAAGCCCGACTGCGCACCACCCATTAATTCAACGTAAACGTCACAAAGTAATTCGGTATCTAGAAGTGCTCCGTGCTTAGTGCGGTGAGAAATATCAATGTTGAATCTTTTGCAAAGTGCGTCGAGGGATGCTGGAGAGCCCGGGAATTTTTTGCGCGCCAAAGCTAGAGAATCAATGACTTCGCTTGGATCTAGAGGATCTAGCCCAACAGCACGCAGCTCGTAATTTAAAAATTTTAAATCAAACGAAGCGTTGTGAATCACCAGCTTGCCACCCTCAATGAAATCTAAAAACTTTTTTGCAACGTGGTCAAAAATTGGTTTGTCTTGTAGCGATTCGGTAGAAATTCCGTGAATGCGAAATGCCTCTTGTGGCACCTCGCGCCTAGGGTTGATGTAGGTGTGAAAAACCTGCCCAGTACGCACCTTATTGACCATTTCAACACAGGCGATCTCAATAATTTTGTGGCCATCTTTGGGGTCGAGACCAGTGGTTTCGGTATCTAGGCAGATTTCACGCATTAATTATTCCCTCGAAATTGTGCCATTTTTTGGCTGACAAAAAGAGCGATTTGTCTCTGATTTTACAAATGCCGCCACCTCTTGAACCACGGGGCTTTCGAAGGTTTTTGCAAGATTTTGCACGCGCGTGCAAAATTCAATTTTATTGTCCGAAAAAAGCTGCTTAAAAAAGTTGCGTAAAGCGTGAATGTCGTCGCGAGAAATATTACGGCGTTTCATTCCCACAAGGTTTAAACCAGCTAAAGACGCACGCTCGCCCATTACCAAACCATTTGGAATCACGTCACCTTCAACTCCCGACATGCCGCCAATCATGGCTCCAGCACCAATTCTGGCAAATTGGTGAATGGCTGAAAGACCTCCCACCACAACGTGGTCGCCCACTTCAACGTGGCCGGCAAGTGTTGCATTGTTGGCCAAAATCACGTGATCGCCCACCACACAATCGTGGGCAATGTGCACACCAACCATTAGCAAACAGTTGTTGCCAATTTTGGTAAGCATTGCGCCGTCTTGCGTGCCTAGGTGAATTGTCACGTGCTCGCGAATTGTGTTGTTGTCGCCAATTACAACTTTGGCTTTTTCGCCTTTAAATTTCAGGTCTTGCGGCACCACACCAATTGTTGAAAAAGGAAAAATTACGTTGTTTTTGCCAATTGTAGTGTCGCCTTCAATGACCACGTGCGACTTTACAATTGTGCCTTCGCCAATTTTTACTTCACCGCCAATCACGCAAAACGGCCCCACTTCTACATTTGCGCCAAGTTGCGCAGTTGCGCTGACAATGGCTGTTGGGTGAATTTTTTGAGTCATTATTTTTTTGGTTTGTCAGCAATCATTGCAGAAAGTTGTGCTTCAGAAACTTTTTGACCATCAACAATTGCTACAGCTGAAAGCTTCCACACTGGTCCACGATTTTGCACTACGTCAATGTGAAGTTCTAAAACATCACCCGGAATTACCGGTTTTCTAAATTTTGCGCCGTCAATTGACATGAAATAAACCAACTTGTCTTCGGCGTTAAAATCTTCTGCAGCTGTCACCATCAAGGCTCCAGCTTGTGCCATTGCTTCAATAATTAACACACCTGGCATGATTGGATGGTCAGGAAAATGCCCTAAAAAATGTGGTTCGTTGAAGGTGACATTTTTGATTGCGACAATTTTTTTGCCCACTTCAAGCTCAACTACTTTGTCCACCAAAAGAAACGGGTAGCGGTGCGGCAGGGCTTTTAAAATTTTATCAATACCGACAATTGTTGTTTTTTCAGTCATGTTTTTAAGTGATTTTAAATTGATGAATTGGTTGTGGAGTGGCTTGGATGTTGGAAGGACGGCAAGGTAGAGTGGGTTTAAAAAAAATCAACGAAGTAAAATATTTTATCCTTGATTCAAAACAGCTCGCCACCTTAAATCGCGCGCTTCCCCCAAGTTTTGTTAAAAAAAATTTCTGAAAAAAAATGAGCGAGCAAAAAATTCCCAACAGATTTTCTGGTGCCGAAATTATCGTTAAGGCCTTTTTAAATGAAGGCGTGGACACCGTGTTTGGCTATCCGGGAGGCGCGATTTTGCCTTTTTACGACGCGCTTTTTATGCAAAAAAAATTGCGCCACATTTTAACGCGCCACGAGCAAGGCGCTGCACATGCGGCTGAAGGCTATGCACGCTCAACTGGAAAAGTTGGTGTAATTACTGTGACCTCTGGCCCTGGTGCCACAAATGTGATCACGGGGCTTACAGACGCTTACCTTGACTCAATTCCATTAGTTTGTATTTCAGGCCAAGTTGCAACTCCAGTAATTGGCACTGATGGCTTTCAAGAGGCTGATATTACTGGCTTGACGCGCTCTTGCACTAAATACAATTACCTTGTCAAAGACGTAAAAGATTTGGGCCACATCATTCACGAAGCCTTTTACATTGCGCGTTCGGGCCGCCCTGGACCAGTCTTAATCGACATTCCAAAAGACGTACAAAACAACCACGCCATTTACGAAGGAAAAATCGAAATCAACCGCGCGTCTTACCAAATTGAAACGCGCAAAAATCAAATTCACCGCGCCGAAATTGAGGCCGCAGTTGACCTTTTAGAAAAAGCGCAGCGCCCAATATTTTACACGGGTGGCGGCATTATTAACTCGGGCGAGAAAGCCAGCGAACTTTTGACAAAATTGGTGCGCGAAACTGGCTTTCCAATCACCAACACTTTGATGGGTTTGGGTGGATTTCCGGCAAGCGACTCGCATTTCATCGGCATGCTCGGCATGCACGGCACTTATGAAGCCAACATGGCAATGCATGATTGCGATTTGATGATTAACATTGGCGCACGTTTTGACGACCGCGTGACGGGCCGCGTTTCAAGCTTTTCGCCAAATTCGAAAAAAATTCACATTGATGTGGATGATTGCTCAATTGACAAAATTATCAAAGTTGATGTGCCAATTGTTGGCGACGCGGCTGCGGTTTTAGAGGCTTTGCTTGAAGAATGGAAAGATAGAAAAATTGGCAATCGCCACAAAGAAATTTCTGCTTGGTGGGATCAAATTAAAAAATGGCAGGCGATTAAGTCTTTATCTTACGAGCCGTGCGAAAAAAGCATTAAGCCAGAATATGCCATGGAGCGTTTAAACGCGCTAACTAAAGAGGCGGCGCCTTTTATTTCAACCGACGTGGGACAACACCAAATGTGGGCGGCGCAATATTTGCAATTTGATTCACCAAAAAAATGGCTAACTTCTGGCGGCCTTGGAACTATGGGCTACGGGGTTCCAGCAGCACTTGGTGCACAACTTGCTCACCCTGATGCGCTAGTAATGTGTGTCAGTGGCGACGCTAGTTTCATGATGAACTTACAAGAGCTTGCCACCATTAAACAATGCAAACTTCCGGTAAAAATTATCATCCTAAACAACCGCTACATGGGCATGGTGCGCCAGTGGCAAGAGTTGATTTACGATTCGCGCGAAAGCCAATCTTTCATGGAATTGCCAGATTTTATGAAGCTTGCAGAAGCCTTTGGCATTAAGGGAATTGAATGCTCTGATCCGAAAGAGCTTGATCAAAAATTTATGGAAATGATCTCGCATGACGGCCCAGTTTTGTTTAATTGCCTTGTCGAAAAAGCTGAAAATGTTTTTCCAATGATTCCGGCAGGCGCGGCGCACAACGAGATTTTACTTGGCTCGCAGGCGAAGCAGTATGTGCAAAAAGATATTAATGCGGTTTAGGAGAGATTAGAATGTCTAGAAGAGGAGATTTTAAAAATGGCTACGAATCAAAAAGCTCATCTTCTTCTGATTTTCAGGTTGGAGAAGGTGCTGATCTTCTTCCTCCATCGCCTCAAAAACCATTCAGCAAGGCTGTTTCTTTTAGCGCTCCTTCAGAAACATTTACCCCACCGCCAATCCCAAACTCATTATCAGGCATAAGCGCTATTACCGATGATGAAGAAACTAAAGAAAACGCAGACTGCCAACAATTCTTAACTGACTGCGGCACAGTTATTGATGGAGTTAGGCACTACGGCACTTTAGAAAAAGCGGGAATTGTCGCCAACTTAAAAACCAACCAATATTTAAAAAAGAGCGGCACCGAACATAGCGGTGCAGCTAGAGCTGCAACTGATGCAACAGCTTCAACTCGCGAAGCATTTTTTGTTGGCATTGACAAAGACGCCTTTGGAAAAACCGATCACGAAGCAGATATTGAAATTATCCGCAGCCTTCCTGAAAGAGAAAAAACTTTATTTAGAACCAAAGACATCAAATACGGCAACCACAATGCCATGTGGGAAATTATGTCGGGCCAGCTTTATGGACTAACCGGCTTAAATGCTCCCGATACCAGATTTATGGTTTACGAAGATTTTCGTAGTGACGGCGCCCCAAAAGTTTTTGTCGCATCGCCCACAATCACCGGCTATCAAGACTTGGGAGACTTTTTTGTTAACCCAGTAATTAAAAGATTTATCAACGCAGATTCGGTGGAAAAATGGGAAAAAGCCGCAGAAGCAATTGAAGAAATTAACCAAAAAAGCAGAGCTGGCACAATTACGGGTGATGAAAAAATTCAACGCGTAAATTTAATGAGCGAAATTTACGAACTGCTTCCTGACTACTTTCACAGCGAAATTGAAAAATCTTTTGTCGCCTCAAAATTTATTGCCAACTGGGATTTTGCAAATTTCAACCTCAACAATATTGGCTGTAAATTTACGCTAGATGAGCAAGGAAACGTTATTGGTTTTGAGTCAGTATTTGTTGATTTTGGCAATTCTGGCGCCATTGGATTTGGTGGGCAGTACAAAGAGTTGAGCCTTGAAAAGGCCAATAGCGAGGCAAAAAAAGCTAGCGCAACTTCTACAGATTTTGATCCGTCGCTGACTTTAACTGAAGAAGAAATTGAGTTTCTTAGAAAAGGATTTTCTGAAGAAATAACCGCCGAGTTAATTGCTAAATTAAATCACGGCACCCTTTCTAACGAAGAGCAAAAGAAACTCGCAGAGGCTCTCAAGGCCAACCCAAATCAAGAACAACTCGAACACACAATTAACCAGCTAAACAAAAAAATAGATGAGGCAAGCGACAAAGATAGAGCACTAATTAAATCGATTAATTTCAAATTAGCGCACCACATTAGGCCTGAGGAAGCTAGCATGAAACTAGATTCTGGAGTGAGTGGCCCACTTTCTTTTTCTGATCTGCCAAGAAATTTGCCTTTTGGAATTTTGTTGAAACCGGCGCTGCAAGAAAAAACCAGAAAGATTACTGATGGTCAAAACATCTCTGAAACTTATCGCGACAGCGAAATTGAAATGGCTTTTCGCCTTTCGCTTATTTCTGACGAGGCAATTGCACATGTTGTAGAAAAATGGAATTTAGCCGAAACTTATCCAGGTGTTTTTCCAGTACCAGAAGCCTTCAAAAATAATCCTGATTACAAGCAACATGGCATTATAGAAACCTTTAAACAAAGGCGCGACGCTTTGGTTGAGTCAATTCCACAAGAAGTGGTTAATGAGTGGATTTCTCGCAACCGCTCTCAGGCATTGGCTGCAGAGCAAAGTGTTAGACTCGCCTTACTTAAAAAAACTGGGTCGGAAGAGTTTTTAAAAAGCGAAAATTCTTTCGCTGCCAGAATTACACACGCCAAAGGCTCAAGTGATAAAGATCTGTTAGCAAAAGCAATCGAAGAGGAGATTGAAAGATATGCAGCTACACTTGTCACAGACTCTTCGCCTTTGGCAGAAAAATATGCAATTATCGCGGCTGACTCTCAGCGCTTAGCTGCTATGCCTGCAGCGATAGAATCGGTTTCTGGAGATATCAAAACCATTCTCGAAGCATCTCAACGTGATTTATCTAAAAAAATAACAAATCTCACAGCCGAAACAGAACAACAAAAACAAGAGCTCGTAATAAAATTTATTGAAAACAATGTTGAAAAATGGCGAGAACTTCTCGATTTAAAATCAAAACCAAATTGCGATTTATTTGATTTAAACAAATTGAGAGAAATTCACTGCGCCAAATTTCCACGCAGCCACAAACGTAGTAACGAAGGCATCGTAGATCGAGAAACAGCACTAAGAAGAAACGAACTAATTCACCAAGAAAACACTTTTGTGTACCAAGGTTTTATCGAAAATCTCAACAAGCTATCTACAAACTTAACACAAAGCCTTTCAACAACAATTGGTGGCGCTTCAGCAACATCAATGTCTCAACCAACATCTAGAGAAATTTAAAATGACCGACCCAATCAAAAAACACGTAATTGCAATTTTAGTCGACAATGAATTTGGTGCTTTGGCACGCATTGTTGAGTTGTTTTCGGCTCGCGGCTACAACATTGAATCACTTAACGTGGCACCAACTTCGCTCGATAAAAAATTGTCACGCATCACGATTACAACTTTTGGAACTACCAAAACTGTTGATCTAATTTGCAAACTTTTGAAACGCATCGTACCGGTTCACACCGCGGCAGAGTTGACTCGCGAGCATGGCTACATCGAGCGCGAATTGGCTTTGGTGCAAATTATTGCCTCTGAGCAAAAACGCGAAGAAGCGATGAAATTGGTCGATAAATATCGCAGCAGCATTGTTGACGTTGCGGGTGATTCGATTGTTTTTGAAGTAATTGGCACCACCGAAACCATCGACGAACTTTTAAACCAACTGCCAGAATACGGCCTAGCCTCAGTTTCGCGCACCGGCATTGCCGCTGGTTTTAAAGGCGAGAAAAAATTGGCGAACTCCTAATTTCTACTTGACTACTGGCGCACCAAAAATACTTTGCCGCGCTCTTTTTAACTCCCCTCTAAACACAGGTAAATTATGGCTGGAAAACCAAAAGCATCAAAATCGAAAAGAAATTCAATTTTGTTCAAATTAGTTAGCACTGCAGGTACTGGATTCTTCTACCTTGCGCGTCGCAACCCGAAACAAAAACAAGAAAAAATGTTGTTTTCAAAATACGATCCAGTTGTTCGTAAACACGTAGAATTCAAAGAACAAAAACTTTCAAGCTAAGGCTTGAAGGCAAAAGGCGGACTCGCCGTAAAGTGAGTCCGCCTTTTTTTTGTCCAAAAATCAAAACTTACTAAAAATGCTTACCCCACTTACTTCACAAATTATTGAAATCGTCGAAAAAGCCTCAATTGCCTGCTTTGATTGGATTGGCAAAGGCGACAATATGGCAGCTGACGCCGCAGCGGTTAAATCGATGCGCGAAAATTTAAATTTAATGAACATCGCTGGAACGATCGTAATTGGCGAAGGTGAACGCGATGAAGCGCCGATGCTTTTCATTGGCGAAAAAGTTGGTAAAGGCGGCATTGAAGTTGACATTGCGCTTGATCCTTTGGAGGGCACAACCATTTGCGCCAATGCTGGCGAGTCTTCTCTTGCCGTAATTGCATTTGCTAACAAAGGCGGATTTTTGCACGCACCAGATGTTTACATGGATAAAATCGCCGTTGGCGCTGGTTTGCCTGAAGGCGTGATTGACCTCGACAACTCACCAAAAACAAATCTGAGCAACATTGCCAAAGCCAAAAAATGCGACATTTCTGACTTAACCGTAATGATTTTAGAGCGCACTCGCCACGAAGAATTAATTGCCAAAGTTCGCGAAGCCGGCGCCAGAATTCGTTTAATCGGAGACGGTGACGTTGCCGGTGTAATTGCCTGTACCAACCAAACTGCAAGAATTGATGCCTACATGGGCACCGGTGGCGCGCCAGAAGGCGTGCTTGCTGCGGCGGGACTTCGCGTAATTGGTGGCCAAATGATGGGTCGCTTAATTTTTGGCGATAATCAAAAGCAAATTGAACGCGCTAAAAAAATGGGAATTTCTGATTTAAATAAAAAATATACCGCCGAAGAAATGGCCAAGGGCGACGTAATTTTTGCCTGCGGTGGCGTCACTGACGGTTATTTGTTAAATGGCGTAAAAAAATGCAGCGGCAAAATTTTTGTAAATTCTTTAATCATGGATTCAGCCGCGAAGAAGGTGATTAAAACCACTTCGGAATATCTTAGCTAAAATTTTTTATCTTAAAAAATGTCAAACATCAAAATCATCTCACAATACATCAAAGACCTTGTATTCGAGCTACCAAGCGCTCCGCAAGTTTTTTTGAACCCGCAAGACAAACCAAACATTGCCATCTCAATCGACATCGACGCTAAAAAAATTGCCGAAGAAACTTTTGAAGTGACGCTAAAAATTTCTGCCAATGCCACAACCGAAAGCGATCCATTCTTCAACTGCAAAGTTGCCTATTGCGGCTTGTTTTCTTTGCCAAAAATTGAAGGCGAAATGTTGGAACAAATTTTGTTAATTTACTGCCCTAACCTACTTTTTCCTTTCTTACGTCGCATCATCACCAACACTACATCTGACGCTGGCCTTGCACCATTAATGCTTGATCCAATTGACTTTGCCGACCTTTACAATCGCCGCAAAGCCGCTGCCAACGCCACTCCAATTAACGACACAAAAAACTAATTTTATGAAAAAGATTTTAATCACTTTGCTTGCACTTGGTTTTAGTCTTTCAGCAAACGCCGCTGATCTTTATAAAGTTGACCCCATGCATGCCAGCATCAATTGGACTGCAAACCACTTCGGATTTTCTAACCAATCAGGCAAAATCACCGACGTTACTGGTGCCATTAATTTAGACGAAACCAGGCCACAAGAAAGCTCGGTTGATGTAAAAATTGGTGTTGGCTCACTCGTCACTGGACTTAGCAAATTTGACGAACATCTAAAAAGCGCCGACTTTTTAAACGTGGCAAAATTTCCAACCGCAACTTTTAAAAGCACTTCTGTTGCGCCATCAGGCAAAAATTTTGCTAAAGTTAGAGGCAACCTCACGCTACTTGGCGTGACAAAGCCTGTGACGCTTGACGTTAAAATTGTAAGAATTGGCACAAGCCCAATTAGCCAACAAAAAACCATTGGTTTTTACGCCACCACCACAATTAAACGCTCTGATTTTGACATGACTTTTGGCGCACCCGGAGTTTCAGATAGCGTAAAAATTGTAATTGATCTTGAGGCAAATTTTGTTGCCAGTGACACTGTAAAAACAAAAGGTGCTGCACCAATTTTGTCACAACCCGGCAACGGCAAAAACGCTCCAAAGACAATTCCTGAATGGAAAATAATTGCCCAAAAAAGCAAATTAGAATTTAAGGCAAGTCGCGATAACTCGCCAATTACCGGCTCTTTCAAAAAATTTGACGGACAAATTACCTTCGACAAAAACCAACTAAGCAAAAGCAAAATTCAAATTGATGTGGACACCTCGTCAGTTGAAATTTCTTACTCAGAAGCAGACGCCACGCTACGTGGCAAAGATTGGCTTTCTGTAAAAGCATTTCCAACAGCAACCTTTACTTCTCATTCAATCATACTTGTTAGCGGTGATCCCCTAAATAGAATGAGCGACACCGCTAACTTTAGTGGCAACGCAAATGGCATGATGACCATGCACGACTCTGTCGGCAAAGGTGGAGCCACTTCAAAAGATAGTGTAAAACCCGCAACATACCGCGCCAATGGCAGCTTAAACATCAAGGGCAGAAAAGTTCCCGCCACAATTGAATTTTCTCTAAACGAAAATTCACAAACCCAAGCCTCTGCAACCGGAAAATTAAAAATTCAACGCAGCGCATTTGGCATTGGCGACCGTGATGTTAAAAGATCTGGCGGCGTAAAAGACGAAGTTGAAATTACCTTCACCATCAACGCCGAAAGATAATTTAATTTTTACAAGCAAAGCACCTTGCAAAAATGCATTGCCTTTCTAAGTTGCCGCGCTTCCTGCAGGATAAAAAACAGCAATAATTCTACATACGGAGAGGTGGCCGAGAGGCTGAAGGCACCTTCCTGCTAAGAAGGTATACGGGTAAAACTGTATCAAGGGTTCGAATCCCTTCCTCTCCGCCAAAATCCTATTGCAAACCAAGTCTCCCGTAGGTTTCTGCAATTTTTACCACCCCCTTCAAAGCCCTGTGTTTGCAGCATCTCCCAGCTTTTTGATTTTCATTTCATCCGCACTTTTCATTCTCCAAAAATTCCAAATTTTGCTGATTTTTTAGCATTTCTCTCTCTGTTTCTCCGTTTCAACTGCACTTTTGCGAAAAAGGTGAAGTTCGATAAACACTGGTTCCGCAGGTTTTTCCTCTAACTTTGCCATTGTTTAGCTCGAGTGGTATCTCTGGCTTTTTTGCAAACTGGTCACTATATTTGCTGTTGTTATTTTTTTGTTTCTTTCAACTTGATAGAACACTTCTTTTGAGGTAAAGTAAAACCGTGTAAAGCCTTGTCTATATTGGCTATACATCGTTTTTTATTTTTAACCTTTTAAGGATTTTTATGCCAAGCGAAAACAAAATTGAGTTTTATTTTTTAAGAAAATCGGCTGAGGGATTTTCCTCAGATTTGAATAATTTCGCTAAAGATGCTTACTCATTTTCTGATGAACAGCTTTTTGCAATAGTTTCTTACTGTGATTATATTCGCGACAATATGGCGAAAATAAAAAAGGAGTTAGAAAGAAGAGTTGATAGCAAATAGTAACTAAAAATTTGAATAAATTTTAATCCACAAATATAGCCAGCGCAGTAGCTCTCTTAAGAGACAAGATGCTTAGAAAGTCCTTCGTAAATTCTCTCACAAAATCCGATCTAAAATCCCCATTTCTCTTCTTGTTCTTGCCAGAGGTCAGGCATTTCTTTGATGATGATATCTTGCAGTTTCAGCGTTCTTGGTTGAGTGCCACTCAAAATTCGCTCCACAATTTTTGGTGAAAGAAAATTCAGATTAAAAATCCTACTCACATAAGAAGAGTTAACTTTTTCTTTCTCAGCAATTTCAGCCAAAGATGAAGCTCGCCCTTCATCAAGCATAATTTTCCATTTATGGGCTCTAGCAATTGATTTGATGATCTTCTCATCAAAACACTTTTGACACTCATCTCTGCTGATATTTTTAGGCATGATTACCATTGCCGTTCCACCTCGTTTTTTGATCTCCATTGGCACAAAAATATTGATGGTTTCATCACAGGTAATTGCGATATTTTGCTTCATGTTATGCGGTCAGTTCAGTTGATAATGAGTGTAGCCCTTCTTTAAAAATTCTGATGTTGATCCCGTTGGGATTGATGGTGATATCTTTGACTAAAAGACTGATGATTCTTGCCTGTTCAATTGGGAATAATTCATCCCAGACTTTTTCAATTTGTTTGAAAGAATTGATAACAACACTTTCCTGAATTTTACCTGCTGACTGGCTGATGGTATTAACAATAAATTCTGGTTTTTTGAGCAAATTCAAAACCTGATTGGTGACTAAATTTTCTGCTTCAGTTGCCGATATTCTGCCAACTGCACAAGAATCATTATTGCCAACCGCCTTGGATGAGCACAGATAATAGCGATATCTTTTGCCTTTTTTAATTGTGTAAGTCGGAATCATTTTACTGCCACAAACTCCGCAATTTATTAGGCCTTTTAAGAGTGGTGCTACAGTTATTCTTGATACTGGAATTGATGGCTTGTTGCTTTGATTTTTGCTTAGAATTTCTTTAGTTTTTTGCCAAATATCATCGGCAATAATTGCCTTATGTTGCCCATCATAAAGCTGATTTTTGTGTTTAATTTTTCCGGCATAGATTGGATTTTCTAAAATCCTTCTGACATTCTTTTTGTTAAACTTCTGACCTTGCTGCAACTTGCCGCTAGCAGAAATCCAAGTTTTGGTGGTGAAGCCAGATTTGTTTAGCTCTCTGGCAGTTTCTGTAACTGATTGGTTTTCTATAAAATTTTGAAATAAAATTCTGACAATCTTCGCTTCAGCTTCATTGATGACTAGCTTTCTGTCATTGATATCATAGCCAAGCGAAGGATTTCCGCCCATCCACATTCCCTTCTTTTTTGAAGCGTCAACCTTGTCGCGAATTCTTTCACCAGTTAGCTCTCGTTCATATTGAGCAAAGCTGAGCATCACGTTCAGCATTAATCGTCCAACCGAATCATCAGTGGTAAAATTTTGAGTAACCGATGCAAAGCTGACTTTTTTCTGATCAAAAAGTTCGATGATTTTTTGAAAGTCAAAAAGCGATCTGCTCAAGCGATCAATTTTGTAAATGACCACGCAGTCAATTTTATTTTCTTCAATATCGCGGAAGAGTCGCTTTAGCGCTGGTCTTTCCAGAGTTCCTCCAGAATACCCACCGTCATCATAATGCTCATCAACCAAAACCCATCCCTTTCCAACTTGTGAGGCGATAAAATTTTCTCCAGAAAGCCTTTGAGCGTCAATTGAGTTAAATTCCTGCTCCAACCCATCTTCATTGGATTTTCTGGTATAAATGGCGCAGCGGATTTTTGGTTTTGTAGTAAGATTTTCGGTCATGATTTTAATTTGAAAAATTTAGGACCGTTCCATTTAGTGCCGGTAACTTTCCCAGCTATTGAGGAAAGGCTTTTGAATTTTTGTCCTTGATATTCGAAGCAGTCTTTTAGCACCTCAACCTCATGCATTACTCCGCCCCATTCGCGGCAGATTTTAGTTCCAGCTATCAGGTCGCTATGATGCCTTAAGGTGTTGATGGAGATGCCGCCTGCGATTTTTAATAATTTTGCTCTGGTTTCTTCGCCTAAAGCTCCGAGGGATAGTTCTTGTAAGCGATATGCGACTCTCGGTCGCAAATATTCTTTGTTTGCATTAGCGGCGCATTTTTTAGGCATAATCTCATTGTAGATTTGCCTAATTTCAGCAGCGGATTTGCCTTCTAATTCGATGATTTGACGGATAATAGATTTGCTCATAGCATAGCTTGTTGATTGAGGTTAGAATCAATGCTATGAAGGCTTGGGAATGGTTTGTTATCAAGTAGAATCTGACAATTCTGGCTTCGCTCGAAGATCTCGAGGCGGTAAATGCCGGCACTTAAGATTTTGCCGATTTCCTGCAGCCTTTTATGAGGAGAAATTATTGTTTCTGGGTGGTTAGTTCGAAGTTCCATTTGGGTAACCAAGATGGGAAGTTACATTGTGGATGATGTCGAGGTTTCTTCTCCGCCTTCACAAATGCGAATCACTGGCAAGGCAAGCAATACACTCGACAAAAATCTAAGCAAAAAAATCAAAGCGCCGAAAAGTAAATCATGGCACGGTTTTACTCTGGTTGGAATCATCACCGCAATTGCCAACAACAATGGTTTTAAAGCTGCGATAGATGAATATTTTAAGCAGATTTACATCTCGCATTTAGATCAAACCGATGAGAGCGATATCTCGTTTCTTAACAGCCTGGCGCAAAGCTACGGTGCTTTTACAAAGCTCTCTCTTGGCAGATTATTATTCTTCCGGAGAGGAACGAGTATTTCAGAAAGCGGCAAAGAATTACCCGTAATTAAACTTTCAGAAAATCAACTCAGTGACTGGAAATTAAGAGTTTCTGACTTGGAAAAATACGGCAAGGTAATTGCCAAATGGCATAACTTTGCTACCGGAAAAGAAGAAAATGTTTTTGCCGGAACTGGTGATCCCGCTTACACGATGCGATATAAATTCGTCAGCGCTGACAGAGCATTGGAAGCAGCAAAAGCGAAGTTGGCTGAATTTAAACGAGGTGCAGAAAATCTTAATTTTTCTGTCCAAGGCAACACAAAGCTAAGTGCCGAAAACAAGATCATTATCACAGATATCAAATACCTGAAAAATAAAAACTGGATCATCACAAGCGTTAATCACTCCCTGAGTGATCAAGGCTTTGTGACGCAAGTAACCGCAATTATCAAACTGTCCGATGTGGAGTAAAATTAAAAAATCAGACGAAGGGGAATTCGTTCTCACTAAGTGCGAGCTGGAACAGCTTCTGGAACAAGCCTCAAAAAATGGCGCGAAAATCGCACTGAGTGAACTTGGTCTTCACGATGAAAACGCACCAACCGATATCAGAGATTTGCGCGAATTGCTCAAGGCTTTCCGTATCGCGAAGAAAGACAGTTTTAGAATTTTTATCAAATGGATGGTGGTTGGTTTCATGACTTTAATTACCGCCGGATTCATCTCGCTTTTAGGCGATCACATCAATCTAAAATAAAATAAACTATGCCACAATTTGGAAAATCGTCTCTGGAAAAATTATCAACTTGTCATCCTGATTTGCAGAAACTTTTCAATGAAGTGATCAAGCATTACGATTGCACCATCCTTGAAGGGCAACGCTCCGATGAAGATCAGCTCAAAGCTTTCAACACCGGAAAATCAAAAATAAAATCCGGTGGAAAACACAATCATTCTCCTTCACTTGCTGTTGATGCTGCACCATATTACGCAAAGGAACCCTCAATTGATTGGAAGTGTTCAGAAAATTTTTACACTTTTGCTGGCTATGTTATTGCTACTGCGCAACAGATGAAAATAAAAATAAGATGGGGTGGATCATGGAATGGCTCTTTAGATTCGAGAGAAAACAAGTTTAATGATTTGGTGCATTTTGAGCTCGTATAGCTTGTTTGCGATTAAATAGATGAAAGGTAAAATATGTACAAAGTGCGGTTGTGAAAAGCCTATTTCCTATTTTCACAAGATGCGCGATACGAAGCGTTCTGATTGTAAGGAATGTCGAAATAGCTATCTCAGAGAATGGTCCAGAAAAAATCCGGAAAAAAAGAGAGAGCAAAAGTATAGAACTAGATACGGAATAACTCTCAAGCAGTACGAAGAGTTGCTAGCTTTACAAAATCACACTTGCGCTATCTGCGGCAAAGGTGAGCACGTGAGAAAAAACGACAAATACTTCCTTGTGGATCATTGTCATAAAACTGGCGAGGTAAGAGGTTTGTTATGTCACAGATGTAATCAAGCCATAGCGCAACTAAACGAAGACCCATCATCTTCCCTAAGGCTCATCAAGTATATTTTTCTACATAAGATCAAAGAAAAAGAATATGCGGACAGCTTTTTTGCAGGCTACATGAATGCTGTTTCGAGCATGCTAAATGCCAAACCAAACACTTTTGAAATCAACAATGAATAAAATTCCATGCAAATTTTTAGAAGATTCTAGGGGCAATAAATCATCGAAGAGATTGTGGGGATCAATTTTGCTCACCACCGGAATTTTGTTTTCTACAATCCTCTTTTTTTACAGCTTGAAGTCTGGCGCAAAAGATGCGGTAACAGCTCTTAGCATCATCAATACCTTTCTAATTTCTGGCAGTGGGTTGCTTGGAATAAGCGTTTTTGAGAAAGCGACAAAGCAAGAGGAGGATAAATGATCAAAAATTTATTCATCCAAATCGCAGCCTTCATTGCTGCTATTTTAGCAATTTTTACACTCGGAAATTTCTTCGGAAAAAAATCACAAAAAATCGAACAGCTTAAAGAAGATTTTACAGATGCAGTTGAATCAAAAAAGAGGCAGAATATTCGCAAGAATGATGATATTGTTGCTGTTCACAAGCGGATGCAAAAATACATCCGCAAATAATTTCTGCTTGTGGGCAAATCCCATCACTTTGAGTCAAGGAGAATACGACACGATGTCCGAAGAAACCCTCCGCCAAATCGACAATTTTAATCAGGAATTTGAGGAACATTGCACTAAGTAAAGATTCTCAATCATTCCACTTGGTAACTGTTTAAAACGAAGCGTTCATTGGTGTCGCGACACTTTACCAATTTTAAAAAAGTTTATGAACCGATTAATTTACAAAGGATTTATTGAGGACGTCAGAAATGAAAAATGCAGCGATGCCGCAAATACTATACTTCCAGTTTTAGACATGCCAAACATTTTTAGACGAACATTTTTCTTGTCCTGCAATGCTGCAATGACTGTAAGTGTCTGAGTCGCAGAATCTACATAATGAATATAGATCAGATAAGACGATAGTGTCTTTCTTGGTGGTAATTCCAAACTCCCTAAAGTCACGAATAATTCTGGAGAGGGTTTCTGGTTGTATATCGAAATAGCGAGCTATCAAAACCTTACTGTAGGGCAAATTAAATTTCTTACTTTTTCCAAGATTCTCTAAGAGCAGTTTTAGAAAAAACCATCCTACCCTCTTCCTTATATCTTTTGAAAGAACTTGTCCAAATTGACTAACAATATTCTGAGAATTGCTTGCTATAAGGCCTAGTGCATTTGAGACTAAATGTTGATCACTCTTTAAGCTATCTCTAATTATTGATGCTGGAATGGATAATATCTCTGCATCCTCTACAACTTCAGCAGTTACTGTAAATTTATCATTATTGCTTAGTACTGAGGTCTCGAGTATTTCATCAGAGCTACCAACAATTTGTATGATAGCCTCATCATCGCTGGAACCGTGTTTAATTATTTTAATAAATCCATCAAGGATCAAATAGAGCTTTGATGCAGAATCATTTTGTAGAAAAATTTTCTCTTTCTTTTTGTATTCAGTAACATGTGCATATTTTAGAATTTTGTTAAGACACTCCTCGTCAATTCCCTTTAATAATTTTATTTTCTTGATTTTGCTCAAATGTATTATGACTGACTTTCCCAGTATAATATTGCTACAATGATGGGTTTCTTTTTGGATGAGATTATTATCCTCTGGGGTTAATAAGTTTATCAGCATAATTTTGCCAATCTTGTGTAACGAATCTATTTTTATCGTAAAGATATTAAACCACTCATCAGCAGTAATTGGCTCATCGTCTTCAAAGAATACGCCACTAAGTATTGATTCATTTATTTTTTCTATCCTTCTAAAAACTTTCTCATTCTTAGATGCTAAATCTATCGAGTCTTTAACCTGTTTATCCACAAAATTTAGAAACATTCTTTCATACGCATTCTGTTCAGAAATGATGTAATGAATCCTCTCTTTTAGGCTTCCAGACCATCTTTTTTCTTCTATCATCTTTGTACCAACTGCGCGTTCAAATCCAACTCTCTCTTTCCATTTTAGAAAGTTTATGAAAGCTGAAATCTTTACTGGGCTAGCTTTTTGATCAGAGATCATAATCTCCTCCATCAATTCAATCGACGTTGATACTAGATTCTGACTGTAAAAAAGAATCATTTCTAAAACATCAACATTCTTATCGAGGATTATTTTTCTCTCTTTTGGTAAAGATTTGATTGAGTTGATAAGTGGTAAAATTTTAGAATTCTGACTTTCTTTTTGAAGGATAAAATTTTTTACTAAGTCATCTACGATGTAAAACTGCCTCTCTAGATCGTCAGAATTATTATTAGACTTGCTTAGGTAAAGCGCAGCCAACCCTCTCTCACGCTGGGTTTCGTGTATAAAATTATAAATAATTATTGGATCGGCGCTCATTCTTAAATAAGAAAAAATAATTAAAAACCTTGATTACAATCAAGGTTTTTTAAATCTGTTATATTGATAATGCAGAAGATTATAGAATTTGGTTTTGGAAAACTAGTAAATTTAACTCAAGAATGAACAACTTAAAAGAAGTTAAACCGTTTGATCAAGGAGTGGCGCTTTTCTCTACTACCGCCGCTTTTACAATTTGCTTTGCCGTATGGACAATATTTGCCATAATTGGCGTTCAGATCAAACAAGACATGGGGTTAACTGATACACAGTTTAGCCTTCTAATCGGAACCCCAATTCTGACGGGTTCTTTAATACGATTATTTCTTGGTATTTGGGCTGATCAATATGGCGGAAGACCTATATTGCTTGCCGTAATGCTTTCCTCCTCTCTTTGTACATGGCTATTGTCTTATGCAGATACATACAACATGCTGATACTTGCCGCACTTGGTGTTGGCATTTCTGGCGGTAGTTTTGTTGTTGGTATCACATACCTTTCCAAGTGGTATAGCAAAGAAAAACAAGGAACATCTCTTGGTATTTTTGGAATGGGAAATATTGGCGCCGCCGTTACAAAATTTTGTGCGCCTTTCGTGATGGTTGCTTATGGTTGGAATTCTGTAGCTCAAATTTGGGCCGTTTCACTATTTGTTGCAGCGATTTTATTTTGGATTTTTACAAAAGATGAACCGGAGCTAAGACAGCGTAGGTTAAAAGGGGAGAAGCCAAAATCAACCGCCTTAGCTTTAGAGCCACTTAAAAAACTTCAAGTTTGGCGTTTTTCGCTTTACTATTTCTTCGTATTTGGGGCATTTGTTGCATTAGCTCTATGGCTACCACGCTATTATGTTGGAACTTACGGCCTTGACATCAAAAAAGCTGGAATGCTGGCTGCCAGCTTTTCAATTGCTGGTTCGGCATTTCGTGCAATTGGTGGATATTTATCAGATAAATATGGAGCACGAAGAATTATGTACTGGACATTTTTCATTTGCTCAGCCTGCTGTTTTATCCTCAGCTATCCTTCAACAGAATATATAATTCACGGAATCAGAGGGGATATATCTTTTAGTACTGGGCTTGGAGTTACATCTTTTACAATCGTAGTTTTTATTCTTGGTCTGTTTATGTCTTTCGGAAAAGCTGCTGTCTACAAACACATTCCGGTATATTACCCTGATAATGTTGGATCAGTCGCTGGAATTGTTGGTCTTATTGGCGGTCTTGGCGGATTTTTTCTCCCACTATGTTTTGGCATTATGAATGATTTAATTGGCATTTGGACCAGTTGTTTCATGCTTCTGTTCTTGCTTGTAGCTGGTGCTTTGGCGTGGATGCATTTTGCCATTATTAACATGGAAAAAAATAAACACCCAGAATTGCGTGGTCCAAAATACTTCCCAGAGCTTGATAATACTAACTCAAAACGATAATCAAAATGGCTAGAAATATTACAAATTGGAATCCAGATGACGAAAAATTCTGGAATAACGAGGGAAAGAAAATTGCAAATCGTAACCTATTAATTTCAATTCCAAGCCTCCTCTGTGGCTTTGCTGTATGGATGTATTGGAGCATCATCACAGTTCAAATGCTAAATATTGGTCTTCCTTTTACGCAACCTGAACTTTTTACTCTTGCTGGAATAGGAGGTCTTTCTGGCGCAACCCTGAGAATACCAAGTTCATTCTTTATTCGTATAGCTGGTGGAAGAAATACACTATTCTTTACGACTCTTCTATTAATAATACCTGCGTTTGGAACTGGCTTAGCGCTACAAAATCCAGAAACTCCACTTTGGATTTATCAATTTTTAGCACTGCTTTCAGGAATTGGTGGAGGAAATTTCGCTTCATCAATGTCAAATATCAGTTTTTTCTTTCCTAAGAAAAAACAAGGTCTTGCGCTAGGTTTAAATGCTGGTCTTGGAAATTTTGGTGTTACCACAATGCAAATACTAATACCACTTGTGATGACATTTGGAATTTTTGGTGGCGATCCTACAATACTTAAAAGTGTAAGTGGATCACTGATTGGAAAAATTCCAGCAGGCACTGAAACTTGGATTCACAATGCAGGGTATGTTTGGGTGGCAATTCTTATTCCATTGGTTGTAGCAACATGGTTTGGAATGAATAACATTACAGCTGCTCATGTATCTCCTAATATTGGATCACCATTTTCTGCATTTCTAAAAATAGCTCTGATGTTGACCATTGGATTTGCTGCTGCTGGAATAGGTTTTGTTGCAATGAAGCCTGCTGCGGCTGGAGGTCTTGGCGTTAGTAAGTGGATTGTTCTTCCTTCGGTAATTCTTGCAACCCTTCTACTTCTAAGATTGGTGCCAGCTGGTGAGCAATATAAGCAAAACTTGGCAAGACAATATAAGATCTTTAACAACAAACATACTTGGGCGATGACAATCATTTACACAATGACTTTCGGCTCATTTATTGGTTATTCTGCGGCTTTAGCTCTTTCGATTCAGGTTATTTTTGGGTTCAAACACGTTCTTGTTGATGGTGTTTTGACGCATACCATAGCTAACCCAAATGCCCCAAGCGCCTTGATGTACGCGTGGATCGGCGCCTTTGTCGGAGCCCTAATTCGACCAATTGGTGGTTGGATTTCTGACAAACTAGGTGGCGCTTTAGTAACGCAAATATCCTCGTTTGTAATGATTCTAGCAACTCTTGGCGTGGCTTATTACATGAAGCTAGCTTATGGATCTGAAACGCCTGAGGAGTTCTTCGTTCCATTCCTGCTTCTGATCGTCCTCTTGTTCCTAGCGACAGGCATTGGAAACGGATCAACATTTCGCACAATCGCTGTTGTGTTTGATAAAGAGCAAGCCGGACCAGTTCTTGGTTGGACCTCTGCTATTGCTGCTTACGGCGCATTCATTATTCCACAAATAATTGGTGAACAAATTAAAGCGGCTACTCCAGAAATAGCGCTTTATGGCTTTGCAGTGTTTTATGCAGTGTGTATGGGAATCAATTGGTGGTTCTATTTGCGCAAAAATGCTTACGTAAAAAACCCATAATCAAAAAAAATCTTATGAGTCATTTAATCGATAAATTTACCTTTTTTAAACGTGACAATAAGCCATTTTCAGGCGATCACGGAATAAAAACAGATGAATCCAGAGAGTGGGAAAATTCCTACCGTGGAAGGTGGCAACACGACAAGATCGTTCGTTCAACTCATGGCGTAAACTGCACCGGATCATGCAGTTGGAAAATTTACGTTAAAGGAGGATTAGTTACTTGGGAAACACAACAAACCGACTATCCTAGAACCAGAAACGGCTTACCTAATCACGAACCTAGGGGTTGTGCTAGAGGAGCCAGCTATTCTTGGTATATGTATAGTGCTAACCGCGTGAAATATCCCCTTATCAGAAGTAGATTATTGAGATCGTGGAGAGCTGCAAAAGCTGTACACAAAGATCCTGTAATTGCTTGGGAATCAATAGTTACAAATGAAGAAAAGCGTCGTGATTATCAACAATATCGCGGAAGAGGCGGCTTTGTTAGATCTGACTGGGAAGAGGTGAATGAAATAATTGCCTCTGCTAACGTTTACACCGCAAAGGCTCATGGTCCAGATCGTATCATTGGATTTTCGCCAATTCCAGCAATGTCAATGGTTTCTTATGCTGCCGGTAGTCGCTATTTGTCGTTGATTGGTGGCGTCTGTATGAGTTTTTACGATTGGTATTGTGATCTTCCACCAGCATCACCTCAAACATGGGGCGAACAAACTGACGTTCCAGAAAGTGCTGATTGGTACAACTCGAATTTTATCATAGCTTGGGGCTCTAACGTTCCACAAACCAGAACTCCAGATGCGCACTTTTTTACCGAAGTTCGTTACAAAGGCGCGAAGACTGTTGCGGTAACTCCTGATTATAGCGAAGTAGCAAAGCTAACTGATTTGTGGCTCAATCCGAAACAAGGAACTGATGCTGCAATGGCAATGGCAATGGGTCATGTGATTTTAAGTGAGTGGCATGCAGTTGGAAAAAGTGATTATTTTGAAAATTATTGCCGCACTTACACTGACATGCCATTTTTGGTTAAGTTGGTAAAGAAAGATGGTAGATTTGTTCCTGATAGAATGGTCAGGGCTTCTGATTTTGATGGTAGCCTAAAAGCGGAAAATAACTCAGAATGGAAACCTGTTGTAATTTGTGGACACAAAGAAGAAATTCGAGTTCCAAATGGAACTATCGGATCTCGTTGGGATAAGGATGGTAAATGGAATCTTGAATCAAAAGAAGAAGTGTCGGGTAAAGAAATATCACCGCTTCTCTCGCTTGACAAACACAGTAAAAAAGAAATTGTTTCGGTTGCCTTTCCTTATTTCGGAAATCTCGAACACGAGCATTTCAAAAATACAGATCACGACAGCATTCTAGAAAGAAACATACCAGCTGTAAGTATGAAGCTTAAGGGTGGTGAAGAAGTTCTGATCGTAACTATTTATGATTTATTTTTAGCTAATTACGGGGTGGATCGTGGTTTTGGTGGAGAAAATGTCGCCAAATCATTTGATGACAACATTCCTTACACTCCAGCTTGGCAAGAGTGTATCACAGGAGTAAAGCGTGAACATGTGATCAACGTTGCGCGTCAATTTGCTGAAAATGCTCATAAGACACACGGCAAATCGATGGTAATCATTGGCGCTGCAATGAACCATTGGTATCACATGGATATGAATTATCGTTCGATAATTAATATGTTGGTGATGTGCGGTTGTATTGGTCAGTCAGGTGGTGGTTGGGCTCACTATGTTGGTCAAGAAAAGTTACGTCCACAAACTGGATGGGCGCCGCTTGCTTTCGCAACCGATTGGAGCCGTCCCCCACGTCAACAAAACTCTACTTCTTTCTTTTATGCCCACACAGATCAGTGGCGTTATGAGAAGATAAAAATGGATGAGATTCTATCGCCTCTCGCAGACAAAAAAGAGTGGTCTGATTTATCATTTATTGACTGCAATATTCGTTCAGAGCGTATGGGCTGGCTTCCTTCTGCGCCACAACTCAGAACCAATCCGTTAAAAGTTGGAAAAGATGTCGCTGCCTCGGGCAAACAGGCTGGTGAATATGTGGTATCTGCACTAAAATCTGGGGATTTACAATTTTCTTGTGAAGATCCTGACAGCCCAGATAACTGGCCGCGCAACATGTTTGTGTGGCGATCAAATATTCTTGGATCAAGCGGTAAGGGTCACGAATATTTTCTAAAACACTTGCTCGGAACTTCTCACGGTGTTCAAGGTGTTGATCTTGGAGAAGAAGGTGGACAATTGCCAAAAGAAGCTGTGTGGCATGAAAAAGGTCCAGAAGGAAAACTTGATCTGCTCGTTACGCTCGATTTCCGTATGTCAACAACCTGTATGTATTCTGACATCGTGTTGCCAACCGCAACTTGGTATGAGAAAGATGACCTGAACACTTCTGACATGCATCCTTTTATTCATCCGCTGTCTGCCGCTGTTGATCCGGCTTGGGAAGCTCGTTCTGATTGGGAAATTTACAAAGGACTCGCAAAGAAATTTTCTGAAGTTTGCATTGGTCACTTGGCGGTTGAAAAAGATCTAGTACTTAATCCAATACAACATGATACTCCAAATGAGCTAGCTCAGGCTTTGGATGTTAAGGACTGGAAGAAAGGTGAATGTGAGCCAATTCCTGGTAAAACTATGCCATCTGTAATTTTAGTTGAGAGAGATTATCCAAACACTTACAAAAAATTTACCTCTCTTGGGCCATTACTTTCTAAGCTTGGAAATGGCGGGAAGGGAATTTCTTGGAATACTGAGGATGAAGTTAAATTTCTCGAAGAGCTTAATTATGTAGTGACAGAAGATGGTATTAGCAAAGGTTTGCCAAAAATAGATTCGGCAATTGATGCGACAGAAGTAATTTTGTCATTAGCTCCTGAAACCAATGGTCATGTCGCTGTTAAAGCTTGGAAGGCACTTGGTGAATTTACGGGGCGTGATCACACTCACCTCGCTAGTGCCAGAGAAGATGAAAAGATTCGCTATCGCGATACGCAGGCTCAGCCAAGAAAAATTATCTCTTCTCCGACTTGGAGTGGTATAGAATCAGAGCATGTTAGCTACAACGCTGGTTACACCAATGTTCACGAATTAATTCCTTGGAGAACTCTAACTGGAAGACAACAGCTTTATCAAGACCATCCTTGGATGAAAGCTTTTGGTGAACAGCTTTGTGTTTACAGACCGCCAGTTGACCTCAAAACAACCGCAGCAGTGTTTGAGAAATTTGGAAAGGATCGTAAACAAGTGGTTCTTAACTTCATCACTCCTCACCAAAAATGGGGAATTCACTCAACATACACGGACAACCTTTTGATGCTTACGTTGTCGAGGGGTGGTCCAATAATTTGGGTTAGCGAAAAAGATGCTAAAAAAATCGATGTTATTGACAATGACTGGATAGAGGCATTTAACACTAATGGAGCCATAACTGCTAGGGCTGTAGTGAGTCAAAGAGTTCCTGAAGGTATGGTGATGATGTATCACGCTCAGGAAAAAATCGTTAATGTTCCAGGGAGTGAAATCACCAATATGCGTGGTGGAATTCACAATTCCGTAACTCGTACCGTGCTGAAGCCAACTCACATGATTGGTGGTTACGCTCAACTTTCCTACGGCTTCAACTACTACGGTACCGTTGGTTGTAATCGCGACGAATTTATTGTTTTGCGCAAAATGCAAAAGGTCGATTGGATGAATGAAGAAAACTACGGACATACACTCAAAGGTGAAATGCCGCACCTAGAAACCAAAAAAATTGATTAGATATGAAAGTTCGCGCTCAGATAGGTAAAGTCTTAAACCTCGATAAATGCATCGGTTGTCATACTTGTTCGGTTACGTGCAAGAATGTTTGGACATCACGTCGCGGTGTTGAATATGCATGGTTTAACAATGTAGAAACCAAGCCAGGTATTGGTTACCCAAAAGATTGGGAAAATCAAGATAAATGGAATGGTGGATGGGAAAGAAAAAATAATGGCAAAATTCAACCAAAACAAGGTGGTAAATGGCGCACATTAGCTAACCTTTTTGCCAATCCAAACCTGCCATCAATTGATGATTATTACGAGCCTTTCACCTTCGATTACGAACATCTTCAGAAATCTCCTGAATCTAAAACGATGCCAACAGCACAACCCGTTTCTGTCATCACTGGTAAGAAAATGGACAAGATTAACTGGGGTCCAAATTGGGAGGAAATACTTGGTGGTGAGTTTGAGCACCGTAGTAAAGATAAAAATTTTGATGAAATTCAAAAAGATATTTATGGGCAATTTGAGAATACATTCATGATGTATTTGCCGCGTTTGTGTGAGCATTGTCTAAATCCAGCCTGTGTTGCTTCTTGCCCTAGCGGTGCAATCTACAAAAGAGAGGAAGATGGAATTGTTTTAATTGATCAAGAAAAGTGTAGAGGTTGGAGAATGTGTGTTTCAGCCTGCCCATACAAAAAAATCTATTTCAACTGGGAATCGGGAAAATCAGAAAAATGCACTTTCTGCTATCCAAGAATTGAGGCTGGCGAGCCAACGGTTTGTTCAGAAACCTGTGTTGGACGTATTCGTTATCTTGGCGTTTTGTTATATGATGCAGACAAGATTGAAGCTGTAGCTTCAACCAAGAACGAGAAGGATTTGTATCAAGAACAACTTGATATGTTTCTTGATCCAAATGATCCAGAAGTTATCAAAGCCGCAAGAGCTGAAGGTATACCAGAAAGCTGGTTGGAAGCAGCTAAGAGATCTCCAGTTTATAAAATGGCAATGGATTGGAAAGTTGCTTTCCCTCTACATCCAGAATACAGAACCTTACCGATGGTGTGGTACATACCACCACTTTCTCCAATTCAAAATGCTGCAGAGAGTGGTGATATTGGGGTTAATGGAATCATCCCAGATGTTTCAAGTCTGAGAATTCCACTAAAATATCTTGCAAATCTCTTAACTGCAGGAGATGAAAAGCCTGTGAAAATTGCCTTGGAAAGGATGTTAGGAATGCGTGCTTATATGCGATCCAAGCATGTTGATGGAGCTGCCAACATAGACACTATTGCTCATGTTGGCTTGAGCGAGCTTATGGTTGAAGAGATGTATCGTTACATGGCGATAGCGAATTATGAAGATCGTTTCGTTATACCAACATCGCATAAGGAGTATGTCGAACAGGCTTTTGATGTACGCTCTAGCTGTGGATTTTCTTTTGGCAATGGATGCTCTGGTGGCAATAGTGATGCAACTTTGTTTAGTAAGCCAAAGCGTAAAAATCTGTTTGGAGGTACGCATGTATCATAGTGGTTATAAAACTTTTAAAGCACTAGGAATGATGCTGCGCTACCCATCTCAAGATTGGGTTGGCGAGGCTAGTGAACTTTACCAAGTAATTGCTGATGAAGGGTTGATGAAGGATAGTAATGATTTACGACAATTACAGCAATTTGCTGCACAGATTCAAACAAAAGATCTTTTGGATGCTCAAGAAGATTATGTTGAAACTTTTGATCGCAATAAATCATTGTCATTACATTTGTTTGAACATGTTCACGGCGATTCGCGAGATCGCGGTCAGGCCATGGTGGATCTTGTTGAGGTTTACAAAGAAGCTGGTCTGTCTATCGGCGAAAATGAATTGCCGGATTACCTTCCAGCTTTCCTCGAATATATCTCTTATCTTCCCCAAGATCAGGCAATCGAGACTCTTCAAGATCCAATCAAGATTCTGAAGGCCTTAGGAAAAAGGCTTGCCGAAAGAGGCAGTGATTACAACATAATTCCAAACTCTATTGTAAGAGTTCTTGGGCACAATCCAGAAGTTGTAGAAAGAAAAAACAACTTCACTACATCCTATGAGCAACTTGATTCCGAGTGGGAAGAAAAGCCAGTTACATTTCTAGGTGGTGACGCTCCAAATTCTAAGTCTGGAGGATGTGGTTCCGGTGGTTGTGGTGGTGGCGGTTGCTACTCCAGCGTATCAACCAATAATAATTGAAATATTTAATTGATATGAACGATTTTTATTACGCATTTTTCTTCGGTATTTATCCATACATCTGCCTATCGGTATTTATGATTGGAACCATTATTAGATATGATAGGGAGCAATATAGCTGGCGCGCTTCTTCTAGCCAGATTCTTGCCGATAAAGGATTAATGATCGGAAATATACTCTTTCACATTGGGGTTATTTTTATCTTCTTTGGACATCTTGTTGGCCTACTCACCCCACATGCGCTTTATGAGCAATTTATCACGGCAGAACAAAAACAATTGGTTGCCATAATTGCTGGCGGCATAGCAGGAACCGTTGGCTTTGTTGGACTTACAATGTTGGTTTTTAGACGTCTATTTGTCGAAAGAATCAGGGCTACTGGCACAAAGAGTGACATTGCGATTCTTCTAATTCTATGGATTCAGATCACGCTTGGATTATTAACGATACCATATTCTTTATCCCATCAAGATGCTACTGTTATGATAAATTTGTCAGAATGGGCGCAGCATATTCTTACCTTCCGATCTGGCGCTTCCGATTATATCATCGAAACAGATTTTGTATTTCATCTTCATCTGATTTTGGGAATGACAATATTCCTGCTTTTTCCATTCACCAGATTGGTTCACATGCTAAGTGTGCCAGTCAAATACATTTCTAGACCTTATCAGGTGGTTCGTAGTAAAAATGGAAGGAGATAACAATGCCAGTAATTATTAATCAAAGAGAGATTACCGACGAAGAAGTTTTTAACGAGATGCAATACCATCCTGCTAAGACAAGAAGTGAGGCGATGGATCTTGCAGCAAAAGCTCTTGTTGTTCGTGAGTTATTAATTCAAGAAGCAATAGCGAAGGGTATTCTCGATGAACAAGATGCTCTAGAGAGTGGTATTAGCACTGATGACAAAAGAATAGCAGACCTGCTTGAAAGCGAGATAAAAACTCCACAAGCTGATGAAGCTTCCTGCAAAATGTTTTACAACAATAACAAAAAGAAATTCGCTAAGAATGATGGATCAATAGCCGAATTCGACACGGTTCATCAGATAATAGCGGAATATCTAACCGACTCATCATGGCAAATTGCTGTCCGTCAATATATCAAAATTCTGGCTGGAAAAGCTAAAATTTCTGGCGTTGATTTTGAAATATCTGATTCACCATTAACTCAATAATTCTAAAAAATTATGAAAAAATTTCTACCAATATCCATCATTGTTTTATCCACTTTGTTGCAACATTCTTACGCTGCAAATTTAGAAGAGAGTGGCGATAAAAAGATAGAACAATCTGAGTTTACAAAATTCATAAAAGCTGGGAAACCAATTTTTAATATTCGTTATCTTCACGAATCAGTTAACCAAAAAGGCATAGCAAACCAGGCAAATGCTAATACAGTAAGAACAAGAGTTGGCTATGAAACCGCAAAATTTTACGATGTAAGTGGGCTTATCGAGTTTGAAAATATCAAAAGAATCGGCGCTGAAAACTATAACGACACCACCAACAACAGAACAAATTATCCGACAGTTTCAGATCCAAACGATACCAACCTAAATCGTCTTCATGTTGATTATTCCGGCATTAAAGAAACCAAC
This sequence comes from Rickettsiales bacterium, assembly GCA_017999675.1. GTDB lineage: Bacteria > Pseudomonadota > Alphaproteobacteria > Rickettsiales > UBA1997 > UBA2645. The sequence continues at coordinate 157,003 of JAGNLL010000002.1, read as the reverse complement.
ATTAGACTTGGAAGACAAACAATATCCTTAGGCAATCAACGCTTCGTCGGAGGAATTGCTTGGAGGCAAAATGACCAGACCATGGACGCGGTTTCGGTTAACACAAAACTTATCAAAAATAGTGAGATATTCTACGCTCACGCAAATCGTGTAAATCGCGTTGTTGGAACGAGATCAAAGGTTGGCACATGGAACGATAATAACATCGATCTTGTTAATGCCTCTTACAGCTTCATGCCATTTCTAAAGGCAACTGGTTACTCTTATTTGTTAGATATTCCTGACAGTCCCTCGCTTTCAAGTGCGACATATGGATCAAGAGTTGAAGCTAAGCACAAAATCGGTGATCAATTCACGAGTGCGTTGAGCCTCGAATATGCTTATCAGAGAGGATATGCCGGCAATCCGAAAGATTCTGTCTTCAATTATTTTATGGCCGAACCATCCTTAACTTATGGTCAATGGACTGTTAGGGGACAATATGAATCGATTGGCGGTAATGGAACAACAGCTATGCAATTTGCGCTTGGAACAAATCACGCTTTTAACGGTTGGGTGGATAAGTTTCTGACAACTCCAGCAAATGGATTAATTGATTCAAACATTGCTTTGGAATATGTTTTTAAATCCGATCTTAATTGGATAAACGGAGCTAAAACATTTATAAGATATCACAAATTCAGAGCCGAGAATACAAATCGAATCATGGATTATGGCTCTGAAATTGACTTCTTTTTCGAGAAATCTTTCAAAAACAATTTTACGATTGGCGTTCAGTCTGGAAAGTATAAAGCGAAAGGGCTTTATACTGATACCATCAAGGTCATGCCTTACGTAAGTTTTAAACTTTAACAGAATTGTCCGAGCTCAGAAATCGCCATTTTGGCATTCTGAGCCGCATGCAGATTTCTGTATGCCAAGGTCGAATTGGTAACGATTCGGCCTCCCTAAATTTGGAAAGGATATAATGAAAACTATACAAGATAATTTTGGGAGGAAGTTCCCATATCTACGTCTTTCACTAACGGATCAATGCAATTTTCGTTGCCAATATTGCTTACCTAATGGCTATCAAAAAACTGGTGACACCTCCTGTTTTTTATCTGCTGAGGAAGTTGTAAGATTGGTCTCAGCTTTCGCTGGTCTTGGTATCAAGAAAATAAGACTAACTGGAGGAGAACCAACTCTAAGAAAGGATTTAACTATCATCTCATCCCACATCTCTCGGATTAAAGGAATAGACACGATCGCCATAACTACAAACGGCTATAACCTAAGCGCAAAAGCAAAAGATTTTTATGACTCCGGCATAAATGCACTAAATGTCAGTGTTGATAGCTTGGACTCTAAGAGATTCCATGAAATCACTGGTCACGACAAGTTAGATGTCGTGTTAGATGGAATAGAAAAGGCAAAAAAAGTGGGTTTTGGGAAAATCAAAATAAATACGGTTCTACTCAAAGATGTTAATGACAATGAGTTGCCACAAATTCTCAACTGGATAAAGGACCAAGACCTTAGCGTTAGGTTCATAGAATTGATGCAGACCGGTGATAATCTTGAGTATTTCGGGAAACATCACTTAAGTGCAGAAATCGTAAAGAAAAAACTGACAGAACTTGGATTTACACCATCAGAAAGAAAGAAAGACGCTGGTCCAGCGCAAGAGTTCGAGCATCCAGAATATCAAGGAAAAATCGGCATCATAGCACCATATTCCAAAGATTTTTGCAAAACATGTAATCGCCTGCGTGTCACATCTAAAGGCGATTTAAGGCTTTGTTTGTTTGGTGACGGCGGTTACTCACTTCGTCAATTTCTAAAAAACGATAATCAGCGCGAAGAGTTACAGGGTAAAGTGTTAGAGCTTTTGCATCTCAAGCACGAAACGCATTATTTGGATCAAGGTCTTACAGGAATTACTCAAAATTTAGCATCATTAGGAGGATAAAATGCATCATAACACATTCAAAATGATTGATGTTGGCGATAAGGCAGTTACACATCGCGTTGCCGTTGCAAGCGGTGAAATATCAGTTGGGGCCGAGGCTTTTAAATTGATTAGAGATAAAAAACTGCCAAAGGGCGATGTATTAATTCTGGCGGAAATTGCCGGAATTATCTCCGCAAAAAAGGCTTACGAAATGATTCCTTTATGTCATCCGATGAGTCTGGATTATGTGAAAATCATCACAGAATTGGATGAAAAAAATCATAAAATTATCGTATTTTGTCTTGCTGGAACTCACGCGAAGACTGGTATTGAGATGGAAGCGCTGGCTGGCGTAAACGGCGCATTACTTACAATTTGGGACTTAACAAAAATGGTTGAGCCAAACCTTAACATCAGCAACATCCAACTACTTGCAAAATCTGGTGGAAAGAAGGGTCTGTGGCTAAATCCAAACGGAGTTCCACAATTTGTACTAGAAATAATGCAGCCACAATTGGAACAAGTTTTGTTTGGCAAAAAATCTGTTGTAATAACCCTAAGCGACCGTGCTTCAAAGGGCGAATATCAAGATGAATCTGGTGTAATTCTAAAAGAAATCTTACTCGGTTACGGTTCCGAAATTAGCGACTATTTAGTTATTCCAGATGAGGCAGAGTTAATAAAATCAACCATCAGAAACGGTATAAAGTCATTTTCTCCAGATTTAATAATTTGCACAGGAGGAACAGGAATCTCAAAACGCGATGTTACGCCTGAAGCGGTTTGTGAATTATTTGAAAAAGAAATTCCTGGAGTTGGTGAATTGCTCAGATCGGATGGCGCAAAATACACCCCATTATCATGGAGCAGTAGAGCTGTTGCAGGAACTATTGGCGAAACAATTGTTGTTACACTTCCAGGAAATCCGAAAGCAGTAAAAGAGGGCATGAGTGCTCTGATGCCAAAATTAATTCCACATCTAATCAAAATTTCGAAGGGATAAAGTGATAAAACCTATGTCAAAAAATAAAATAATTGCTTCATCAAGCAACTCTTATAAGCCCACTCAGGAGCAAGCCCCCGAGTTCTGGGTGCAGTGGCTAAAACCTGATCTGACACTTCGGCAAATTAACTTTTTTAAAAAAACAAAGTTTAGGCTATGCAAGATCAGATAATACTAAAATACGACAATCAAATTCCCCGCTACACTAGCTATCCCACAGCGCCACATTTCACTGCCGAAGTAAATGGTGATCTTTATACTGATTGGCTACAGTCTTTAACTTCGGGAGAAACTCTATCACTCTACATACACATCCCATTCTGCCAGAAGCTCTGCTGGTATTGTGGATGCTACACCAAAATTACTGAACGTTACGCTCCAGTTGAAGATTACACTTACCTGCTAATAAGGGAATTACGCATAGTGGCTGATTTGTTGCGTCAAAAAAATCACAAAGTTTCTCATATTCATTTTGGTGGAGGATCACCAACTATTTTGCTTCCAGAAACATTTAAGAATTTGATGAAAGTCATTAAGTCTGAATTTATTATTGCTGATGATGCGGAAGTGGCAATTGAGGCTGATCCACGCACTGTCAATGAAGAGAAAATCTCCACTTACGCCGAAGAAGGAATCAATAGAGTTAGTATTGGCGTTCAAGATTTTAATCATGATGTGCAACTTGCCATCAATAGGGAACAGTCTTTCGATTTAGTTTACGATTGCGTCAAACTCTTCAGAAAACACGGCATCGAAAATGTGAATCTAGACTTGATCTATGGTCTACCGAAGCAAACAGTGGAGGGGATTAAAAAAAACATCGACTATACCATGCTGTTACATCCAAACCGTATTGCACTATTTGCTTATGCACATGTGCAATGGATGAAGAAACATATGCGATTAATTGATGAAGATGATCTACCAGATAATTTTAGTAGAATTGCTATGTATAGAGCGGCTTCAGAAAAGCTGAGGCAAGAAGGCTTTGTTTCAATTGGCTTAGATCATTTTACCAGGAATGATAATACAATGATGGAGGCACTAAAGAATAAAAAACTAAAACGTAATTTTCAGGGGTATAGCACCGATACTGCAAATAATGTAATTGGATTTGGTGTTTCTGCCATAAGCTATCTGCCTTTTGGATACGCACAAAACACTCTTAATTTTGAAGAATATAAAAAGAATGTTTTAGATAAAAAATTATCGATAGCTAAGGGCATTATAATTAACGAGGAAGACAGACTCCGTAAAAAAATTATTGATGAAGTGATGTGCTATATGGAGGTAGATTTGGATACAATCTGCAACTCGTTCAATCGTCCACAAAATTATTTTAAAAAGGAGATTAAAGCTTTAGGGGAGTTAGAGAAAGATGGTCTGATTACGATTAAAAATAATGTTATCAAAATTCATCCCGACGCCCCACAAATTACTAGAGTAGTAAGTAGTTTTTTTGATAAATTTTTTAAACATAGCACCACAAGACATTCAAAAATTGCGTAAATTATGAACCCAAATTCTAATCCGATTATTTTATTTGACGAATGGTTCAAAGAAGCGGAAAGCTCTAAAATAAAAGAGTTCAACGCAATGAACTTAGCAACGGCAGATTCAAAAGGGGTACCTTCCAACAGAACTGTTTTGCTAAAGGGCTACGACGAAAAAGGTTTTGTATTTTATACAAATTTAGAAAGCAGAAAAGGCGGCGAGCTAAAATCAAATCCGCTCGCAGCTTTATGTTTTTATTGGAAGGAGCTTGATAAGCAGGTAAGAATAGAAGGCAAAGTTCAACAAGTTAGTGATGAAGAGGCGGACGAATATTTTAACAACAGACCATTGCAGAGCCGTATAGGAACTCACCTATCTAAGCAATCCCAAACAATTGCTGGAGATTTTGATTTAGTGAAAGCTGTTGCAAAAAGAACATTGGAGCTGATTGGTAAAAAAGTGGAGCGTCCCGAGTCTTGGTCTGGGTTTCGCATCATTCCAGAAAAAATAGAGTTTTGGCAAAAAGGAGACTTTCGTATTCACAGAAGACACTTGTACTGTCTTTGTGATGGAAAATGGGAAATGAAGTTTTTGTATCCTTAATCACGCAGAATAAAAGATAAAATATGATCAAATATACAATAAAACGTAACGGACAAAGAGAGGAATTTGATCCAAATAAAATTAATGGCTGGGGAATATGGGCATCGCAAGCACTTGGTAGTGAAGTAGCTTGGTCTGAAATCGTGCTACATGTCTTTTCCATAATGCCTGAAGAGGTGACAACCGAGCAGTTACAAAATGCTCTGATTAAGGCTTGTATAGATAAACGAACTTGGAAATATTCTTGCATGGCAGGCCGTTTGTATGCCGCCCTTGCCTACAAACAGCTTTACGGTAAAAACAATATTCCGACAGTAGAGCAACTCCACCAAAGAATGTTTGAAGCCGGATTGATGGTTAAGCTTAATTATTCAAAAGAAGATTACGCCTATGTTCAATCGATCATCAATCATGATTTAGATTTCAAATCAACTCAATACGAGCTTCAACAATTGCGCTACAAATACGCTCTGCGCAACAAAAAAACTGGTCAAGAATTTGAAACACCACAATTTGTCTATATGCGTATGGCAATGGCTTTGGCAGAAGAAGAGCCTGGGGAAACTCGCTTACAAGATGTAACCAAATGGTACGAACATTTTAGCCACAAGCGCATCAATCCACCTACACCTAATTTTACAAATCTTGGAACAAATCTTCGCGGCTATGCCTCTTGTTGCCTTTACACCGTCGACGACAATGTTCATTCTCTAGCAACTGGAGATCATATTGCCTACATTATGACAGCTATGAGCGCTGGTATTGGTGCCCACATGAAAACGCGCAGTATTGGGGATCATGTGCGTCAAGGCTTGATCGAACATCAGGGTAAACTTCCATACTACAAATCCCTTGTTGGAGCAATTGGTGCTAATTTGCAAAATGGTCGTGGTGGTGCGGCAACAGTACATTACACTTGTTTTGATCCAGAGGTTGAAGTAATTCACAAATTGAAAAATCCAATGACACCTGCAAATAAACAGGTTAGAGGCTGTGATTACAGCTTTGGTTCTAATAAATTTTTTGCTCGTAAGGTAGCACGCAATGAGGATATTGCTCTATTTAGCTATGTTGATGTGCCAGAACTCTATGAATCCCAATACGATAAAGATCAAAATTTATTTGAAAAATTATACAATAAATTTTTAGAGAGTGATAAGCCGAAAACAATGGTTAGTGCGCGCAAACTATTGATTAATGTTTCAAATGAAGCCTATGAAACTGGAAGACATTACATTCATTTAATGGATTCAATCAATAAACACACGCCATTTAAGGAAAAAATCTACAGTTCAAATTTATGCCAGGAAATCTGCGAGCCAACCAAGCCATACAAAAATGTTGCACAATTATATGAGGCGTGGAACGAAGATCATGGCGAGATTGCGCTTTGCAACTTAGCAGGAATTATAGTCAGCAACATTGAAAATGATGAGCAATACGCAGATGTTGCTTATTACGCTCTGAAAATGATTGATAAAACCATCAGCCTAACCAAATACACATTTAAAAGCTTAGAGGATACATCTAAAGCTCGTATGAATGCTGGAGTTGGCGTTCTTGGATTGGCACATTTAATGGCTAAAAAAGACTTAAAATATTCTTCTCAAGCAGGTAAAAATTTTATCCACGAACTATTCGAAACCCACTATTGGCATTTGTTGAACGCCTCTTTGTGCTTAGGTAAGGAGCTTGGTAATGCTAAGTGGATGGATAAAACATTGTGGCCAGAAGGTTGGTTGCCATTAGACACTTACGAAAAAAATGTTGATGAGTTAGTGACCACAAACAACAAGCGCGATTGGGAATCACTAAGAAAACAAATTATTGCCAATAAAGGTATTCGAAATAGCGTTCTAACTGCGCATATGCCAGGGGAGTCCAGCACAATCGCAGCAGGCACAACCAATTCTGTTTACCCAATACGCGATTTTGATTTGATCAAAACCAGTGAAACTATGTCAATCGATTATGTCGTTCCAGATAGTGTTGAGCTGCGAAATCAATATGAGCTAGCTTGGAATATTCCCACACAAGATATGATTGATTGTTACGCCATTATGCAAAAATGGACCGATCAAGCAATCTCAGCCGATTTATGGCGTAAAGTCCAAGGAGATGAAAAGGTCGGCACTAAAGAAATGATCGATATCTACTTACGAATAGTAAAATACGGTATGAAAACCCGTTATTATTTAAACAGCTTAACTGCCAAAGGTATCGATCTAAATTCTAGTGAAAAAGGTTGTGAGAGCGGCGTTTGTAGTTTGTAAAATTAAAATAAAAAATATGACAAATGACGCATTAGCCGAAGCTTAGAGTAATTTGTATAATTCAACCAATAAAAAATAATATTAATATGACAGTCAGTAATCATGTATTCAATTTAGACAAAACACCAGCCCAATATAGCAAAACCGGTTTGTTTATGCGTGGAGAGCAAGGTCTGTTTGACACGGTCAATAAACAATATCCAAAAATCTGGGCATTGTATAAAGAGATGAAAAGTTTGGATTGGGATGAAAATGAGGTCGATTATTCTCAATGCAATAGCGATTTTAAAAACTGCCCAAAAGGCGTTAGTGATATGATGATCAGAACATTAGCTTGGCAATGGGAGGCTGATAGTGTGGCTTCGCGGTCTATTGCTCCTGTTTTAGCACCATTCATATCCTCGTCTGAATTATGGGCGGCATGGCAACGAATTTCTGATAACGAAGTTATCCACGCGGCGGCCTACAGTGAAATTGTTCGTATGTCTTTTGATAATCCATCTGAAGTATTGGCTGATGTTCTTTCTATCAAAGAAAGCGTTACGCGCCTTGAAGTGATAGCCAAAGAATTTGAGAATTTATATATTGCAAGCCATAAATATGCGCTTGGTTTGGTCGAAGCAAATCAAGAAACTTATAACATACTCTACAAAGGCATTGTTGCTTTATTGCTTTTAGAGCGAATTCAATTCATGAGTAGTTTTGCCATCACCTTCACCATTGCCGATTCTGGCTGGTTTCAGCCCATCGGTGCCATTGTTAAAAAAATTGCCCAAGACGAGCTAGAGGTACATTGCGAATTAGACAAGGCGGTATTAGATATTGAACATAAAACTGATAGGGGTTTGTTGGCTCAAGAACAAACTAAAGATGATGTGTTAAAAATGTTTATTGAAGTGGTTGAAAGTGAGTTTGTTTTTGTGGATTATTTATTTTCCGAGGGTCGCTCTCTGGTTGGAACAAATGCTGATCTCATTAAAGAATGGGTATTGTTTAATGCTAAAGACGTTGCCAGTTTTTTAAACCTAAATACCACATATAAATTTCCCAAAACCAACCCGATGCCTCACCTTGAAATGTGGTTAAATATGAATAAACAACAAGCGGCACCGCAAGAACAAGATGTCGTCGCTTATAAAGTTGGTGTGGTGGTTGATGATGCTGGTGATGATGTGATTGACACTGATTTTTAAACGAGATGGAAAAGTTTTTGTTCAAAATTGTCATTTTCAAGTAACCGTAAGTAAAAAATAAAAATTAGACATAAATAAAATGATCAGCTATCAAGAGGCGTTAGAAATTATTTACAAAAACTCTCATTTAAACCAAACAGAGACTATTCCTTTGTTGAGAGCTATTGGCAAAAGTTCTGCCAGCGAAGTTTTTAGCAAAATTCAGGTGCCGTCTTTTGATAATTCTGCGATGGATGGATTTGCGGTAAAAGCCTCTGAGCTTAAATCAGCAAGTACTGACAACAATAAAAAGTTAAAAATAATTGCAATTATTGGTGCTGGAGAAATTGCAGAAGAAAGTCACTCTGGTGCTATTCAAATTATGACTGGAGCTCCAGTTCCAAAGGGTTATGATGCGGTAATTCCAATTGAAGATGTTGAGTTGGATGGTGATTTCGTAACTTTCAAACGACCAGCCAGAAAAAACGAAAATATCAGGTTTGCTGGCGAAGATGTTGTGGTTGGTCAAATTGTTTTACATAAGGATAAGAAAATAACTTCGGAAGATATTATGCTGCTTGCCGCCGTTGGTATTACCAAGGTTGAGGTTTACAAAACTCCATTTCTAAAAATTTTTAGCACCGGAAATGAAATTACCGATGACTACAACCAGCCACTGCCAGATGGAAAAATATACAATTCCAACGCTCCCTACCTTGTTTCTAAGGCTCTTGAAGAAGGTTTAAATGTTGAGTATGGCGGCGTGATTGCGGACGATAAGGTAAAGTTTGAAAAGGCTGTTTCCAGCGTTGCAAAGGGCGCAATAATAATTTCAACCGGCGCAGTATCTAAGGGTAAGTGGGATTTTATCCCAGAAAGCCTTAAAAATTTGGGAGCAGAAATACATTTTCATAGAGTGAATATCAGGCCGGGAAAGCCTGTTTTATTTGCTACGCTGCCAAATGGAAATTATTTTTTTGGACTTCCTGGGAATCCAATTTCTACTGCTATTGGCTTTCGTTTTTTTATCACCCCACTTTTAAGAAAAGTGCAAGGTCTTGATGTCGAGAAACCTTTATTTGCAAGGCTTAAAAACAAATTTACCAAAAAAGGAAATTTCAGACAATTTCTTAAATCTACCCTCGAATTTTCTTCTGATGGAATTTTGCAGATTTCAATAAATGAAGGGCAAGAATCATTCAAAATAAGCCCAATGGCACAAAGCAATGCTTGGGCAATTCTTGAAGAAAATAAAACAGAATTTTTGCCAGGAGACCTATTACAAGTAGTTTCAATCTCATTTAAAATTAACTATGATTAAACTCAAAATTACTACTTTCGGCGCACTTGGTAAGCTCACTATTTCCGAGCCAATAATTGTCACAATTGCCTCTGGTGCAGGGCTTTCTAAAGTGATGGAACAAATCAAAAGAGAGATCATAAAAATCTCTCCACAGTTTAATGACTTCGCAGTGCTAGAGAAATCAGCTCTAGCAGATGAAAATGAAATTTTGGGAATGAATCATATTTTTGATAGAGATAGTGATTTGGCGATTCTACCACCAATTTGCGGAGGCTAAAATGAAAGAGAAAATTTTTGCAAATATCAGCGAAGATTTTTTGTCAGTGCAAAAAGCACTTGATTTTGTTGATGCTAAAGAAAACGGCGCAGCAGATATTTTTGTTGGTAAGGTGAGAAATCACAATCTTGGTAAAGCAGTAGAAGCTGTAACCTACGACGCCTTCATTCCTCTTGCTTGCAATGAGATGAAAAAATTATGCGAAGAGGCGATTAAAAAATTCGGCGCAGAGCTTTATTGTTACATCGAGCACTACAAAGGTAGATTGGAGCTTGGTGGAATTAGTGTGATAATTGCCGTCGGATCACCACATCGCGATGAATCATTCAAAGCTTGTCGTTATTTGATTGAAGAGTTAAAGGTAAGAGTTCCGATTTGGAAAGAAGAGCATTATGTAGATGGCGGTGCTGACTGGCTTGATGGACATCAGTTGAACAAATAATTTATGAGAAATAAAGACGTTGTTGGTGTTATTTTGATTGGTGGCAAATCGTCGAGAATGGGACAGGATAAAGCTTCATTAATGTTTAATAACTCAAGGCTGGTTGATCATATTGCAAACATCCTAACCTCTTTAGGAGTCGAAAAAGTTATCACTAGCGGAATAATCAAAGGCTACGAAGGTGTGCCCGATTTAGTTAAAAATAAAGGTCCGGTTGGCGGAATATGTTCAAGCATAATTTATTGTCAGAAAAACTCCTTCACCAAGGCGATAATTGTTCCAGTTGATATGCCGCTTATTTCATCGGAGGTGATAAATTTTATGGTCACATCTTCGGGTAATTCAGAATTCACTCACTTTGAAGAAAAGCCACTCCCACTCGTGGTAAGAATCAGCGATTCAATCGCAAGTTTTTGTGCAAAAACAAACCAAGATCTTTCTGACGGGAAAGAAATGTCGGTGAAATCTTTTTTAAAAAACTTTACAACATCATCGATCACAATTCCGCAAAACCTTGCTAAAAATTTAACCAACACCAACACCCCAAAAGAATGGGAGGAGACACAAAATGAATATCAGAATAAGTAAAAATCAGATCAGATTTCGCATTACCAAAGAAGAGTTGGAGCTTTTAGAGAAAGGAGAAAAAGTAATTTTACCATCTCCGATTTACTCTAATCCAAAAGGTTATTTTGTTGAGGTTGCTGGGAACTTAGAATCTCTGATTATTGAAGAGCGTGCGGGAAATTTAATTTTGTCAGTTAGCAAAAAACTTTTATCAGAGTTAAGACAAAAACTTCCTGCAAAAGATGGGCTAGAAAACGAAATTCTGCTGAATGATCAGATGGTTAGAATAGCGCTGGAAGTTGATGTAAAAAGGAGATAGTTTATCTAAGAATTTTTTCAGATCCCGTTTTGAAAATCTTATCCCTACCCCTCTTTACCATCTACCCTTGGCTTCGTGAGTATCTGGAAGTAGATCACTACAAAAATTATGAAAGCGGTTAGCCAGCAGATTATAGAGATTCCGATTAGGATTTCGTAATCGAAGATGTTAAATAGCGGAATAAAAACTCGGGTTAGGAAGCCGAGAAGCATTATGCAGAAAGCGTAGCTTAGGGATTTGCTTGGTTGGCTAATGTCTCTGCCGCTGTGACCTAAACTTACTCGCGACATCATTGCTAAGGTGATTAGACCAATGCCGCCAAAGGAAAAAGCGTGAATAGCAAGAAACTTTTCTGTGTTAAAAAAGTGGGTGGCGGCAAAAAGAAGGAAACCCAAGCAAATGAAACAAAACGACAAATAAAGGCTCCATAACAAGCTTTTTTTCCAGATACCTTTACTGTGCCAACCAACTAGTCTAACGCTGTTTATGAAGAATAGGGCTAGGGCTAGGTAAGCAGAGATGGTCGGGTTCTGCAGAAACAACTCCGAAACGAAAAAGCCTAGGAAAAGCAGCATACTTGAGAAATCGAGCCATTTCGAGTTGAACAATTTTACTTCGTAGCCAACCCCTCTTTCGATGAAGAATGGTATCACTCTTCTGCCGATAGTTAGAATTATGGCGATGATTAAATATAGGCCGCCGTAGAGTCCAAGAGTGATGCCATCCTTCACGATTTCTAAAGCACCGAGATAGAATAAGGCATTACCGATGGCAAGTAAGAGCAATTTGAGAAGAATAAAACTTTGCTTCCACTGCTTTACTTTAAAGATCGGATAGGCTGTAAAGGCAATTAGCATAAGGATAAAGAGGCCATCAAAAATTCCAGCGATGATGAGGTGGGAAGTGCCAAATAAAAATAATAAACGCGCCATTGCCCAAACAGCAAAGATGAACATTAGCGGCTTACCGTGGGCGGTTTGAATGCCAGTCCAATTTTTTATTGCAGTGAGCAGGAAGCCGGTAATTACCGCCAAGCCATAGCCGTAGATCATTTCGTGAGCATGCCACTGCGAGTCTGAAACCAGTTCGATTGTTGTAAATATTTGGAACAGATAAATCAGTGACCATAGCGAGATCGAGATTATAGAGAAGATGCTAGCTCCTAAAAAGAAGGGGCGGAATCCTAAGTTAAATAAGGCGAATCTGTTTGAGCTACTATTAGACATTCTTGATTATATTTTCTTGATTAGCATAAGGAACCTCTGAAAAACCTAGATTTACCACCATATTTTGAAAGCCAAATTTGTTGCGACGAATAAAATTAAGAGCGATGTCATTATCGCCACGATTCGTGCTGGAACAAATTTTATTACTAATAAATTTCCTATTTGACCGCCCGCTAAAGCTAGCAGAGGAAGATACCAGTGGTTAATAACAATCTCGCTAAAACCACCCTTGCTGATCTGCCCTAATAGACCGGAAATGGAGTTTATCAGAATAAACATGGAAGACGTGGCCGATATTTCTTTTGGGCTTCCGACCATAAAATAATACAATATTGGAGCTAAAAAAATACCCCCACCAATCCCAGTGATTCCAGCAAATAAACCAAGTATGGATCCTATCATCAAACTTAGCCATAACGGCATTTTTTTGTAGTTGCCAAGGTCTTCCTCATAACATCGGTAATTAACTAAAAGCCTAATTCCAGATAAGGTTAGTGCAAAAAATAACACCTTAACAAACAGGTCTTTTTCTATCTCTAGCGCTCCTCCAATGTAGGAAAATGGAACTGAGCTAATCACAAGTGGTAAAAATAGTTTTGGCCTCAAATAACCATTTCGTAGATAATTAACACTATTACCTGAAACGACGATAATGTTGCAAAGTAGTGCTATGATTGGAATTGAGGCATATGACACTTGCCACAACAATAGAAGAGCAAGATAAGATGAGCCGCCACCAAATCCTACACTGGCGTACAGAAGAGCTACTATAAAAAATAAAAAACCCAGCATATGATTTTGATAATTACGACACTTTGTAAGTGATCTAACTTACGCTCAAATACTAGAAATAATTAATTGACGCTTTGATTAAAAGTTCTCTTAAAATAACATCCGAAATTTAACAAAATTTAGGAACTAGCGAGCAACACAAAAACCCTACGAAGGGGTTAAACCAGCATTTCTATGTAGAATTTCACAACTAGTCAAGCAAATCTTCTGTTTTTCCTAGTTTTTTGTGAAGAAATGCCTCGTTTTACCCTTTATTTAACAGTTTTTCCTTAAAAATTTGTTTAAAAGAAGATTAGTGAGGAGTTTGCAAAATGGCTCTTTCGTCTCAATCAATGGTCAGACTTCTAACTTTTCAGTGCAGTTGAAATAGCCTTCAAACCCTTGTAAATACTGACTTCGCAAAAACGGAGAAAAGTTCGCAAAAGGGGTCGTTTCCTCCGCCACTCGCTTTCGCTTACGCTACAGCGCAGCTAGCCCGCAGGGATAGCAAGACTGAAGCGTTAGCGAAAGCGAGTGACCGCGCTGTAGCACGAAGTGCGCAAGCGGGCTAGTTCAACAATCTTAAAAACCCACTCAACTCTGATCACCCTCAGAAAAGCATGCATTACACTTACATCCTACAAAGCCAAAAAGACCTCAACCACTTTTACGTCGGATCTACCTCAGATCTAAAACGCCGCCTCACCGAGCACAATTCAGGCAAATCCATCCACACCAACAAACTTCTCCCTTGGAAAATCAAAAATTACATCGCCTTTGAAGGGCAAGAAAAAGCAGAAAAATTTGAGAAGTTTTTGAAGTCAGGAAATGGCAGAATTTTTTCCAAAAAACACTTCTAAAAATAACTAGCAGTTTTTTAGGATGTTGTTATTTGGCATCTTATATGTGAACCAAGGAAGGGATCCGAACCCAAACTCTTAATTTTAGAGGAACTTAGCATTGTCGGGCGTCTGAATTTAATGCCTTTCTTCATTGCTTAAGGCCTTAATATTATTAACTCTAGCTAGGTGCTGGTGAAGAGGAGATTTGGAGAATATTTTATTTACCAACTCAAACTTTTGCTGAATTTCTTATTTTCTCATGAGATAAATTTTGGGCCACTCTTTTTAACAACTTAATTGGTATGCTGTCCCTAGATTTAGGGGCAACAATTTTTTATTTTTGCAATGAATGGTGATATAGGAAAATCCTACAAACTGAAAAATTAAACTTGAGATAAATTAATGAGCTATTTTCAACTTCCGAAGTTTAACCTTCCAAGTAAATTACATGCTGGGATTGGTATTCTGCTGTTGCTAGGAGCGACTCCTATGCCCTACGGATATTACACTTTTCTTAGAATTGTGGTGTGCGGGTTTTCTGCAATAACATCTTATCATAATTTTAATCTAGAAGATGGTGATAAATCTTTTTGGTCGTGGCTGTATTTGTTCATAGCAATTATTTTTAATCCACTTGTTGTTATTCATATGAGTAAAGATGTGTGGATGTTCGCTGATGTAAGTCTTGGTATTTTATTTTTTCTAACTGCTCACAAGGTAAGTGTTTTAGAAAAAAATATGCTAAAAATTAAAAAAGGAGATAAGCGATGAATCAGTTATTAGGAATGATTGGAGTTGCGGCCCTCTTGCTGTTTGGCGTGCTGCAACTTTACGCTGGCTATATTGGAATTGACTATCACTTTGGATCAATTTGGGCTTTTATAGCAGTAACACTTGCGATAGTATTTAGATTTACACTGCCGATAACAATTGGCGCATTTTTTGGCGCAATTGATGTGTGGAATTGGCATTGGTTGTTGGCAAGTTTATTTGTCGCGCCAGGTTTAGTGTTTATTGTTCCTGGAGTTTTTATTATTATAACATCAAAAATAATGGGTAGCATACGTCGCGAAAAAAATCCCCATCACATTACAACAAACCCCGATCACTCTGAGTAATTGGTTTGCAAAACTTGGTTAAGCTGAAATACCTTAGGAAAATAAGGCTCCACGCAGTATTTGTAAAAAATTTTAAAAAGTTCGAAAAATATCGCCCGCCTATCATTTGATTTTTCTCGAAATTTAAGGTTAAGTTGAAACAGGTCTTGAAACCTTGGAAACACTAGCTCCATGAAAACGGAGAAAATCTATTTCTGGGTATCGCCTGCGCCACCAATAGCCAGTTTAAAGAAGTCCGGTAACATCCGGCAGAAGCACGCAAATCAAGACTTCAGAGCAAATTACAATCCACCAGATTTAAAAAATTTCTAACCTTCTGGCAAATTATGTGGGTAGAAAATGGGGTAGAAATTTACCCATACTTTGGCAGCGAAAGAGCCCCTCCAATTTACTTTCTTGGCTTCTATGCAGATTCAAATTTCAATTCTGATTCTGCACTTGCGGTTTAAACCTTTTAGCCCACTTAAATAAAAACGGGTTGATGGTAATAGAAATGATCGCACTGGCGATTACCATGTCGTAGATGATTTGCGAAAAAATAGTTAACTTCAGCGAAATGGCGGCGAGGATGAAAGAGAACTCGCCAATTTGCGCCAAGCTTACGGCTAAAATTAAGGCGTTGTAAAATCCTTGGCGAAATAGCCTCATGATAAAAAAGGAGATTATTGATTTGCCCACAACTACCAAAAGAACGGCTGTCATGATTAGCAATGGCTCTTTTGTTATAACGCTTGGGTTAAAGAGCATACCGGCTGATACAAAAAACAGCACCGAGAAAATATCGCGCAATGGCAACGATTTATCGGCAGATTTTTTGCCAATCTCGCTCCCATTTAAAACAAACCCCGCCATAAATGCACCCAGTGCAAACGAAGTACCAAACAGGGTATAGGCAACAAAGGCAAAGCCTGATGCAATTGCCAAAATTCCCAAAGACATCAATTCGCGCGACTTAGTTTTGGCAATTACCACCAAAAGTTTTGGCAAAATTCTTCTGCCAAAAACCATCATAACCATTACGAAGGCAGAAATTTTGAGCAGAACCAAAAATATGGCCTCAAAAATAATATGAGAATTAAGCGCCTCGCCTTTTGAAGACATATCGGCAAATACTGGCAATAAAACCAAAACCACCACCATTGCAATATCTTCAACTATCAACCAGCCAACCGCCACCTTGCCAACAGCGCTGTCAGAAAGTTTATATTGTTCTAACGCCCGCAGCAAAACCACCGTGCTGGCAACGGAAAGAGTAATTCCAAACACCAAACTCTCTGCAAAACCATGCCCCAACAACATTGCCACCATCAAACAAAATGCAGATGTCAAAGACATTTGAATTACCGCGCCTGGCAAAGCAATTCGCTGCACTCGCACCAAATCTTTAACTGAAAAATGTAAACCCACACCAAACATCAAAAGAATAACCCCAATCTCGGCTAACTGCTCAGCAATGTTAATATCTGCAATAAAACCCGGTGTGTTTGGCCCTAGCAAGGCCCCTGCTAATAAGTATCCCAAAATTGTTGGTAAGCGCAAACGATTGGCAAGCATTCCAAGCAAAAATGCAGCAACGACACTAATGACAATTGCTGTGATCAAGGGATATGACTCGAGCATGTTTACCTACTTTTTTAATTATTTAGCGCACATGTTTTTAAGATTTGTTTCTAGGTAGATTTGCGAAAGTTCAATTGCTTTTTCTGCCGCCGCGAGGCCAAAGGAATTAGCTAACAGTGCCCAAGATAACAAAGTGGACAAATTGTCTCACTCATCAAACTTAAATTGATCTCGGACGTCACCCAAAAGTAAGGTTAAAAAAACTTAACCCCTAATCTTACTTAAAACTTATGAAGAAAGTTTACTGCTTAAAAATATTTGCCGCTTTTTGCTTATTTGCCTTTTCCGCCTCAGCTCACGATGCCCACAATAGCAGGCCAGACGGACATGCGCCGATTGGCGTTATGCGTGATCATTTTCATAAAAAAGGGGAATACATGCTCTCTTATCGCTATGATTTAATGAGCATGAGTGGCGCGCGCGAAGGCACTAGAGACTTATCTTCGGCCGATGTTTTGAGTAAATACACAATGTCGCCATCAAAAATGACCATGAAAATGCACATGGCTGGCGTGATGTACGGCGTCACCGATAATTTTACTTTGACTGCAATGGCTAGCTTTGTGGAAAAAGACATGAAGATGTTTAACCGCAGCTATCAAAAAAGTGAGAAAGAAATTTCTGGATTTGGCGACCTTAAACTAAACGCAATGTATGGAATTTTTGATGAACCCACCAGGCGCGCTCAATTTAATTTAGGCCTTTCTGTTCCAAGCGGCAGCATCAAAGAAACTTACGATGGAGCGAGAGTTGCTTATCCAATGCAGCTTGGCTCTGGCTCTTACGAAGTTCTTCCGGGTGTTAGTTATAGCGGTTATAAAGGAGATTATTCTTACGGGGCACAACTTAACGGAACCTTCAGAATCAACGACAATAACTCTGGATACAGACTTGGTGACAGCCACAACATAACAGCTTGGACTGCCAAAAAATTAAGCGCGGCTTTTTCAGTTTCTTCTCGCCTTGATTACACCGTCACTCAAAAAACCAAAGGCTATGACAAGGTTTTAAATACCATGATGAATCTTTCTATGAGTCCGGCAAACAACCCAAAAAACAGCGGCAGAAAAAGTTTAGATTTTTTATTGGGTGCAAATTTTATTATGCCAAAAGGCTACTTGAAAGGCCACAGGCTTGCAATTGAAGGCGGCGTTCCGCTTTATCAAAACATTAACGGAATTCAGCTAAAGAATGATTATAAATTAACTCTAGGTTGGCAGAAATCATTTTAGTCATTTGGTGCCACTTAGCTTCTTGTCGCAATATCGCGATCTTCGCCAAGCCTCACTTCTAAATAAATTTGCGAAAGGCGCATCGCTTTTTCTACTGCTGGTGAATCTTGGCGAAATAAATGTTCGACGGCTTTTTTGATAAAACCTTCCGAATTTTTTTTGTTAATCACCGCTTTGTAGAGTGAGTCATTTAGCTGGTCGATGATGATTTCAGCTTGGTTAAAACTGCCTCCATTTCGAAAATCCGTTGGTTTTAGCTCGTCTAAAAAATTGGCTTTTTGGCGTTTGAAATTTGCCATTAATTCTTCTGTCATTTTGCTGGTATTGGTTATGTTTTTAAAAAAGCTTCGAACCAATTCTTAAACCAACAAACCAAAATATGAAAAAATTATTTTTACTCTCGGCGCTTATTTTTGCGATTTCTTGCACTCACGAAAATCAAAAAATCAAATTCGACATTTCAATTGATCGCGAAAAATCAGATTTTGGAAATGTTGGAGCAATAGATGTGGTGGCGTTTGACGACAGATCACAAAAAAATCTTTTGGGTGAAAAGACTTTTGGTGACGAAAAAATTCAAATCACTTCTAACGAAGATTTAGCAGAATTATTACGCCAAAAAATTAGCGAAAATTTGCAGCAAAAAGGTTTTAAAAATGGCTTGGATAAGACTGTTGAAATTCACCTAGAAAGCCTGCAATACAAGGCAGTGCGCAAGTTTTTTATTGGCACTTCTGCGGCAGATAGCGCGATAAAAATTGTGGTTAAAAATAACAAAACTGGTGAAAAATTTACGAAAAATTTTGCTCTTTCAATAAACGGTAAACACTTTTTAGCGCCACTCGAAGAAACTGATGCCGCAACGATTAACACAATTTTACGCGACACTGTTTTGGATATTTTAGGCGACAAATCGCTGATGAGAAGCTTGGCGAAATAACTTTTCTCGGAGACCTACTTCAAAAACTTTAGGCACAAAAAAAACTCCCTCGAAATTTTTTTCGGGGGAGTTTTTAAATTTGGGTTTTTATTAAAACCCAAATGAAGTCTTAGTTTGCAGTAACGTTTGCAGCTTCTGGACCTTTTTTGCCTTGGATGATTTCAAAACTTACGTCTTGACCTTCAACCAAAGTTCTGCGGCCATTTCCTGAAGTGTTGATAGCGCTGTGATGTACGAATACATCTTTTCCACCATCTTGTTCAATGAATCCGAAACCTTTTTCGTCGTTGAACCACTTAACTTTACCTTTGATAACTTCTGACATAGAACTTTATAACTCCTTGATATTAAAAAAATGCGGATAACCGCGTGGTGCACCCTAGAAGCCAAAATTCATTAAACAAAATCTTTTTTTAAAAACTTTGGCTTGAGGGGTGATTAGCGACAAAATGAGATTTTGCCACCAAATTCGATTAACCTCTTCTGTCGCCGAAGAAGCGAAGCAACATGATGAAGAGATTGATGAAGTCCATGTAAAGGCTAAGAGCGCCCATAACTGCTGCTTTAGCGACCATTTCTTGGTTGCCGGCAAATTGATAATACATTTGTTTGATGCGTTGAGTATCGTAAGCAGTCAAGCCAATGAAAAGAGCAACACCAATTAGCGACAAAGCAAATTCAAGCGCCGAGCTTTTTAAGAAAATGTTAACTATTGAAGCGATGATCAAACCAAACAAACCCATGATTAAGAAAGATCCCATGCCGGTTAAATCTTTTTTAGTGGTGTAGCCGTAAAGACTCATCGCACCAAAAACTGAAGCAGTGATGAAGAACACGCGAGCCACGCTAGTGCCGGTGTAAATCACCAGAATTGAAGCCAAAGAAAGACCCATTAATGCAGAGTAAATCCACAAACAATTTTTTGCTTTTGCAGCCGACATGCTGTTTAGCTTAACGCTGAAAAATATTACAAAACCAAGTGGAGCAAGCATTACAACCCAAGCAAGTGGTGTGCCAAAAATCAATGCCATTGCAGCTGGAGAACTTGCAACCAAAAATGCCACAACACCCGAAATTGCCAAAGCAATCGACATGAAGTTGTAAACTTTCATCATATATTCGCGCATTGCTACGTCGTAAGTTGTTCTGGTGGCAGAAGAAGCAAATGAGCTTGTTCTGTTAATGAAGTTAGACATCTAAAACCTCGAATTGAATTGTTAGGGGGGAAGAAACTTGATTTAAATTTGCTGACAACAAACCTACGCCGACGCATTTAGTTTTGCCAATAATTTTTTCAAGACAATGAGCAGTAAAAAAATCATCGCGATCATAGGTTTGATGGGAGTTGGCAAAACTACCATCGGCGCCAAATTGGCCGAAAAAACCAAACGCTACTTTCTTGATTGCGACGCCGAAATTGAAGATTTCGAAAATCGCAACATTAAAGAAATTTTTGCCGAAAGCGGCGAAAAATATTTTCGCGAAATTGAAAAAAAAATTATCCGCGAGATTGTTTTGCGTGACGAAGAAATTGTGCTTTCGCTTGGCGGCGGCGCTTTTATCGATGTCGACACCAGAAAACTTTTAAAAGAAAAAGCGGTAATAATTTGGCTGCACGCTTCAGTTGAAACCATTTTACACCGCGTTGGAAATAAAAATACTCGCCCACTTTTAAACCAAAAAAACAAGCGCGAAATTTTAGAAGAATTGGTTGCAAAGCGTTATCCTATCTACGCTGAGGCTGATTTAAAATTTGACACCAGCGACATTAATCACGACACCCTAATCAACAAAATTATCCGCGAAATTAAGCTATTAGAAAATGAAAAATAAAATTTCCGTCGCACTCGAAAACAGAAGCTATGACATCGTTATTGACGCAAACTCGATTGAATATTTGGTCGAATTTTTAAGCAAAAAAACCTACAGCAAAATTTTTGTAATCACCGACGAAAACATTGCAGGTCTTCATTTGCCAAGGCTTGAAGAGGTTTTAAAAAAAACCAATATTGCCACCCAAGCCATCGTCACAAAAGCTGGCGAACAGACAAAATCTTTCGCGTCTTTGCAAAAAATCTGCGAAGAAATTTTAGCCAAAGGCATTGATCGCAAATCGCTAATTATTGCTTTTGGTGGCGGCGTGATTGGCGATTTATCTGGCTTTGTTGCCTCAATTTTGCTGCGCGGCATTGATTTTGTGCAAGTGCCAACAACCCTTTTGGCGGCTGTTGACAGCTCGGTTGGTGGCAAAACTGCAATTAATAGCGAGGCCGGAAAAAACCTAATTGGCAGCTTTTACCAACCGCAATTAGTTTTGTGCGATTTGAATTTTTTAAAAACTTTGCCTCTGCGCGAAGTCAAGTCTGGCTATGCTGAAGTGGTGAAATACGGATTTATTTTTGATGCAGATTTTTTTGAATTTTTAGAAAAAAACTACAGCAAAATTTTTGATTTTGACGAGCAAGTTTTACAAAAAATAATTACCCGCTCTTGCGAAATCAAAGCTGAAATTGTTGGTCGCGATGAAAAAGAAAATGGCGAAAGAGCCTTGTTAAACTTTGGCCACACCTTTGGTCACATTTTTGAAACCGAAACAAAATATTCGTCAGAAATTTTACACGGCGAAGCTGTAGCACTAGGAATGGCAATGGCTGCCAAGATGTCGCAAAATTTTCAAATGATTTCAGAAAGCGACTTTTTACGCGTTAAAACACATTTAGAAAATTGCGGCTTTGTCACCGATTACAAAAAAATTAGAAGCACTTGGAACGAAGAAAATTTAATCAGCCACCTCTACAAAGACAAAAAAAACGAGGGCGGAAATTTAACCTTTATTTTGCTAAAAAAAATTGGCGCCGCGGTGATTAAAAAATCTGTCGAGTTAGACGAGTTTAAAAAGATTTTATAATTTCTAAAAGCCTGATTTTGCTGGTCAAAAGCCAATTTTCCCCTCGGTGTAGAAAATTCAGTTTTTGGCAAAAAAACCAACAACCCCTCTCCAAAAAAATAATCCAAAAATTCTCTAGAATTCTTAGGTAGGCAAACCTAGTTTGCCCCGCCTCTCATTTTTTTGCCTGCGTGATGGAATGGTAGACATAACGGACTTAAAATCCGTGGAGCTTTATCGCTCTTGCCGGTTCAAGTCCGGCCGCAGGTACCACAGCTTTCCACCCTCCCCCAATTCTAAAATTTTTTGATGAACTTGGCGAAGAAGATTACACAGATTCTGTCTTTAATCCTCTTAATCGCCCTAGCCTCTTCTTGCGATAAACAGTGTTTTACCAACGAGGAATTTGATGTTAATAGCGTTGTAATTGACTCTTACCCAACGGCGGATGGCATTACGGGAGACTATGACGCAGTCACTGGTGGCCAAGTTGCTGCTTGGCACGACACTGGCCTTAAGTCTAACGGTGACATGTTTTTGATTAGAGTTTCTGGTGGATGGACTCCTTGGGGCGGAGGCACTTACGGCGACTTAAACCAAAGCGATTTAGACGCTTTGCCGGTTTGCAAAACTTGTGCAAAAAAAGATGACACCAACCCCAACTGCATTTGCTACGCTGAAGAATCAAGTGTTGCAGAATTTGGACAAACCTGTGATCCGGAAGAATTTCAAGAGGTGGACGGAGTCACAACAGACATCAAGCAACAAGAAAACCCCAATCTTTGCTCTTGCACAAAAGACCCCAAATATGGCACCACTCTTGATTATGGGGTTTATCACTTTCCCCTAAACTATTACACCAAAGACGAGACTCTTAAAATTGCCGATCTGCAAACCACCTGCAAATTTAACCGAGGAATGGGTGCCTACATTGCCTTATTTGGAGCCTCTGGCGTTAGAGACCCAATCAGAGCTTACCACCTATTTACAGATGATTTTGATTTAAAAGGCAAGAGCACCAAGGTTTGCGACATCAATCTAAATTCAGACGGCGAGTGTAGGGACTCTTCCGGCAAAGATCGCACCTCTTACGTTTTTAGAAGCGCTGACGACAGAATTTTTATGAAAGATGACAGAGAGGGTAATAACGGCAACAATACCAACACTTCGGATGATATTTATCACGGACCCAACGAGGTAGTAAAATTAAAAATCTACGACTCCTACTACAACGACAACTACGGCCAATACAATGTCGACATCTTGCGCGGCGTTGGAGACAGCGGAGATATTAGCTCGGTAGGCATATTAGAATTTGTGGTGCGCTTGATTGAAGACACCCTTTTGGGCAACATCAAGTCAAAAGACACCTACACGCAAATTGACGGCGAAGAAGTTAAAACCACCACCCATGAAAGAGAGGGCGGCATCATTGAGTTTATGTATAAAAGCATTGTGCAAGACTCTAATTTTGCCCTAATCTTACAAATAACTCTCATACTCTACATCACATTCTTTGGCTTAGCGGTTTTGATGGGTATTGCCGAGATCAGTAAAAAAGAATTAATGACGCGATTGGTAAAAATATGTTTGGTCATTTTCTTTACCAACGAGAATAGCTGGAAATTTTACAACGACATAATCGTCGCCTTCTTCTACGACAGCATGAACTACGTCGTGTCAATGTTTATGAGCCTTTCTGACTATGCCCTTTCTCAAGGCATGGACACATCAGCAATCCTTATTGCACAAATGGATCGATCAGTTGACGTAAGTAGCGCCACGCGCTTTTCTTACATCGACAACACAATCAAAATGATGCTTTCAAAAGCCTTTGCCGGAAAGGTTTTTAGCTTAATTTTCTCTGACTTTTTTGGACTAATCTACGTCTACCTAATTTACCGCCTGATAGTTTATAATTTCATCAAAGTGATGATCCACGCAGCCATGCAATATGTGGTTAAAATGATGGAGATCATTTTTGTTTTATGCCTAGGGCCAATTTTTATCACTTTTAGTTTATTTGCTCAAACCAACCAAATGTTCAAAAACTGGTTGTCTTATTTAGGCGCAAGAGCACTCGAAATCATTCTTCTTTTTGCCGTTCTTTACAACTTTGTGATGCTAATTGATGTAAGCATCAGAACCTTGCTAGATTACTCTGCTTGCGTTGAACCACTTAGCTTTGGTGGCGCAGATGCCTTGGGCTTGGGCGGACTATTTTCAATTAACATTTTAAAAGCCTCAGGCATTGCCGACAGAAGTTTGATTGTGTGGCTCACATTAATTTTCAAAATTGCCGCCCTTGTATTTATCACCAAACTTTTCATCGACCAAATTCAAACCGTGGCCGGCTACCTAATTTCAATTGGTGGCGTAGCCAACAAAAACTCAGCCAATGAAGGCTTTGGTCAAGATGGTGCAGACATGGCAGCTTCTTTGGGCCTTGGCAATCCTTTAAGAGGCAAGGATAAGGATGGTATTGCTGGAAATAAACTACTGGGCGGCCTTGCCGGATTAGATTCAATAAAAAAGGACGCCTTGAATCTTTACAGTGGTGGCAAGTTTCTTGGCGGCCTTGTTTCTCGAGCATCTGACGCTAGCGGACTTTCTGGAGCACTTTCAAAAGCCGGAGATCTCGGTGGCGCCAACCCGCTAAAAATAGGTCGCCAAGCTGGGCGCAACTCTTTGTTTGACGCCGCCATCAAAAAAGCCGAAGAAAAAGCAGCTGCAAAAGGTTTGGACAAAATGAACAGCGCAGCCTTTGTCAGAGAGGCTGTGATGAATAAATATGCACCAGAATCAATTTCAAAAACAGCCGCCTTCTTTGGAGCTGACGCTCAAAGAGCTGGTGCCAGAGTGGATCAAAATTTTATTTCACAAATAGCTCAAGATTTAAAATCTAAAGGTCTAGCTGGAAAAGATCTAGAAAACTCCTTACGAGCTCAAGCTCAAATTTACGCAACTACCGTTCATTCTAAAGACAAGGCTGCAGCAGCAGATATGCTGAAATCGCTTGATCCTTTTATTAAAACAGCAAGCAAATTACCGGGCAAAGAAGCTGCAAAAGCTTTTGCCAATAATCCAGATGGGCAAAACAAATATTTACAACATCTACAAAACAAAGAGTTCCAACGTCACAATAAAATTGCCACTCAGCAGCAAAAAAATGACGAGCTTTCGCAAAATAAATTCAACAGCCTTTCTGACTTTGGAAAATATCTTGGCAATATGCCAGATAGAGCTGGAAGCCTTGTTAGTAGAGGTGTTGACGGCATTGACCGCATTTTTGGATCTAACCCAGAAGAAAGAAATCCCGAAGCCGCACGCCAAACCTTTTTGCGTAATTTGAAAAACGAAGAAAGAACCGGCTGGAACAAAGCGGCAGTATTAAACCCACTCAACAGATCTAATGCCCTTGACCGCCTAAACCCTTTTAGCACATTAAATCAGCGCACTAACAAGGCCCAAGAAGATTTACTGAGAAAAAACCTTGCCCAAGGCCAAACATCAAAAGCGCCACATTTAAGAAATTCAGCCTCTGCAGCAGAGAAAAAAGCTCACGCCGCCTCACTTAAAAAATTTGACGAAATTGCCGACAGAAAAAGAATTTTTATGCAAGAACGTTTAAGAAATTTAGCCACCAAAGACTTAGCTAAAGAAGTTAGTCGCATCAAAAAACTAGAGGCAAAAGGCAAAATATCTGAGGCTAATAAAGCCAAAGCTGACTTGCTAACAAAAGCTCATGACAGCATCAGAATGAACCCAAGCAATAAATCATCTTTTCAAAATGATGGACGCACCATTTTTGAAAAAGCATCGCGCTTAAGCTATTTGCAAAAACAATTTGGAATTAAGGGTGAAGATCCAACCTTAATCCTTTCTAAGGCTCTAAGAAAAACCGCTGAAGAAAACACGCAAGATCTAGCTAGACGCCTAAAATCTGGAGAAAAAATTTCATCTCTAGCTAACGAAATAGCAGATGCGAAATCTCTTCGATCTGGACTATTTACAAACGCTGCTAGCGACCAAGAATTTGCTAAGTTAGCCGCCACTCTTGGATCTACCCTTGATGAAATTGCCAAAAATCAAACAAATGGTCTAAAAGGATTAACGCAACAGGGCTCTTTGGTAGATTCAGCAAATCCTCTAAAATCACTAAAAGAAGAATTAAAAGATCCTCTAATTGACAGAACCACTCAAGAAAACAGCTACATCAAAAGCATTGAGAGCAATAGAATCAACTTAGACCAAAAGGATATTCAACAAAACTCAGAAAGTCTTGATCAGGCAATATCTGATGCTCAAAAAACAGAAAAACTAGCAATAGAAAAAGATGCCGCTTCTCAATCTAAAAAAGACTCTCAAGAGTTATTCTCGACATTGAAAAACGTAGCCTCTCTAAAATTAGAGCAAAAAAATGAAGTTGACGAAACTAAGAAAGAAGCCTTATCGGCGAAAATTTTAGAAGCCCAAAAAGCTCTGCAAGAAAAATTTGAATCTAACCTACAATCATCAATAGAACGCAACGAGCAGGTGAAGAAGGATATTGATGCCCTCGGAAAAATCGTCACCGCCTTTGAAAATAAAAATACTCCAGAAGCTCAAGTTGCTGCTAAAAATCTTCAAGAAGCCATTAATAAATTAACCACAGAAAATTCTCCAACAGCCTTGGCAGAGTTCGGCTTGGCAATTCAAGAGGCGGCTGCTGCAAAATCTGACACCGTAATTCCGGGGTTAACCATGTCAGATTTAGGACTTAAACCAATTGATCTAGGCCTAACAGCTCCAGACCTCGGTTTAAAAGCCTCAAACTTCTTACTTGGCGTTCCAGAAGAAACATCGGGACTCATTAGCGAAGCGCAGAAAAAAGAGCTGAGCATGCATAAAAACCAGGTAAACGGCCAACTCAAACTCAACAACATGAACCTCAAGATCAAACAATTTGAACTTGAGCAACTTAAAGGTTCTAAGGGAGATGCAGCACAAATTGCCAAACTCGAAAGTGAGATCACAAATCTTACAAAAGAAGTGCACAACTTGGAAACAGAAGAAACTAAAATTGAAGCAGCTCTAAAAACTTAAAACAGCAACCAAACAGCTAAAATAAAAAGTTGAATTTAACCCCTCTTTCCTTAAGTTCTCGCCACTTACAAACCCTCCAAATCAAAATCTCAAAAAACATGCAATTTGAAGTCGCAAAGTCTTTGTTATTAAAGGCTATTTCTAGCGTTAATGGCGCCGTTGAAAAGAAAAATACCATCCCTGTTTTGCAAAATATCAAAATTGAAGTGAAGGACGACAAGGTTGTTTTACTTGCCACCGACATGGATATTTTGGTCACCTCAACTTTTGAGTCAGACATGAAAAAAGCCGGCACCACAACGGTTCCAGCCCAAATGTTTTTCGACATCGTGCGCAAAATTCCTGACGGCTCAAGCATCATGATTTCGCAAGAAAATGCCTCAATTCTGCAAATCAAATCTGGCAAATCAAAATACAGCCTGCCTTGCATTGACGCCTCTGAATTTCCTAATTTATCTGAAGGAGAGCTCGGCGAAGAAGTTGAAATTGAAGCCGAAAAATTGGCCAAAATGATCGACAAAACCCGCTTCGCAATTTCTAACGACGAAACCCGCTACTACCTAAACGGCATGTTCTTGCAAGCCTTGCAAAAAGACTCTGGTTTTGAACTGCGCACTGTTGCAACTGACGGCCACAGACTTGGTCTTTCGTTCTTAGTTGCCGAAAATTTAAAAACTCCTTTTGGCGTAATTTTGCCAAAAAAATCTGTCGCTGAAATCAGACGCATCATTGACGGCAGCAAGTTGGTAAAAATTGCGGTGTCGCGCGTAAAAATTAAAATCACCACCGACAACACAACAATCGTTTCAAAATTAATCGACGGCGAATTTCCTGATTACGACAAGGTTTTGCCAAAAAATAACACGCAAATTGCGGTGATTAACAAACGCAATTTCTTCGACTGCGTTGACCGCGTTTCAACAGTTGCAACCGACAAGCACAGATCAATCAAAGTTGTGGTTGAAAACGGCAAAATGAACCTGCAAGTAAACACAAATGACGGCTCTTTTGCTTACGAAGAATTAGACGTGAACTACACGGGCGAGCGCATCGAAACCGGCTTCAACTCACGCTACCTTTTAGACATTATCGGCCAAATCGACAAAGAAGAATTGCTAATGCGCTTCAAAGACGGCAACTCGCCAGCATTGATTGAAGCTAAAGACATGAATTCGGTTTTTGTGATAATGCCGGTTAGAATTTAGTTTTTTAGGACTGGATTGCGAGCAAAGCGCGGCAATCCAGTGCCACCAACAATTTTACCTCTTCAAACTACCTCCCCTTGACCTCCATCACCAAACTAATCCTCACCAACTTTCGCAACTTCGCCTCCAAAAAACTCGAATTCTCCAAACCCCTAATCTTATTCGTCGGATCAAACGGCGCTGGCAAAACCAACATTCTCGAAAGCCTCACCCTTCTTGGCCGCACCACTTCACTACGCGGCGCCGATTTTGATGAAATGGTTTTGGACGACAAAATTTCGCAAGAAAAAAAACCGCAATTCGCCATTTACGCCGAAATTTCTGGCCACGAATTTATCGAAAAAATCGGCACTTCTTTTAATTTGGCGCAAAAGAAAAAAATTTTTGAACTAAACGGCGAACCACTAAGCAGTAAGCGCCAAAGCGATGCTCGCAATTATTTAATTAATTTTATTTGCCTAACTCCACAGCTCGAACAACTTTTTATTTTAGGAAAAAGCGAACGTCGCAATTACCTAGATCGCATCGTCTCTGACCTTGATTTTGAGCATTCTAGCCGCATCAACAATTACCAAAAACTGTTGCGCGAAAGATTGGCAATTTTGCAAAAATACGGCGCACAAAAAACTGGCGAAAAGTGGCTTGATGTAATTGAAACACAAATTGTTGAGTTGGGTGCCGCAATAGCATCGGCGCGCATTGAGGCCATCGATTTTTTTAACAAAGCAATCGCCTCTTTTTCGTCAAATTTTCCAAAACCAAAATTATGCGTTGCTGGCGACGTTGAAGAATCGGTGACAAAACAAAGCGCGGTGCAACTTGAAGAGATTTACAAAAACAAATTAAAGACAAATCGCGCGCTCGATTTGGCAAGTTTTAAAACAAATTTTGGCGTGCATCGCTCAGATTTTGACGCGATTTTTCAAGAAAAAAACATGTCAGCAATTCACTCTTCTACCGGTGAACAAAAATCGATCATGATCGGCATTACTCTAGCGCGCGCAAAAATTTCTGCCACTTACAAAAACCAGCCAACAGTTTTGATTTTTGATGAGGTGGTTTCGCATTTAGATGAGAACAGAAAAAAAGATTTATTCGAAGAAATTGCGGCAACAAATTTGCAGTCGTTTTTTAGTGCAACGAGTGCTGATTTGATTCCGAAAAGTTATTTGAATGGGGAGTTGTTGCAGGTTGTAGTGATTTAGGGGTAGTAAGATTTTTGCGAATAACCACCCCAACCCCTCCTTCAAAAGGAGGGGCTTAGTACGATCTCGGTTGAAAAGCCCCTCCTTTTGAAGGAGGGGTTGGGGTGGTTATTCGCAAGCACAAAAGTAAAATTAAACTTCTTAAAAGTTGCGCAAAAAAAGTTAAAAATTAGAAATCACCCCCTCTTCAAATCCCTCACCCCCAAGTCTAAAATGCCAAAACTAAAACATGTCGCAACCGGCTTATTCATTGCCCTCGCCTCATGCTTTTTGTCGTCAAATATTTGGGCGGCTTCTGATGTTTTGGTGAAAGAAATTAATTTTACGGCAAAAAATCATCTCGAGATTTCACTGTCAAAAAAAGACACTTTCAAAATTTTTACCCTAAAAAATCCCGACCGCCTAGTTGTTGATATTTCCAACGCCAACCTTGAGAAGCCAGATTCTAAGCCAACTCTGCCTAATTTTATCTCTGCTTTTCGCAGCAAAAAAAGTGAAAATTCACTGCGACTTGTTTTTGATTTGAAGCAAAAAATTACGATCGAAAAAGTTAAGTTCGAGAAATTGAAGGAAAAATCTGGCAAAATTACCGCCGAAATTGTTGGCCCAAAAGCCTCTGTTGCAGAAAACGTGAAGGCAGAAAAACCAACTGCCGCACCCAAGTCTGAAGACTTCATTTCAAGCAAAGTTGAAGAATTTAACGTCACCACAACCAAGGTGGTAAATATCGACGGCTCGGCAACTTACCTTGTACGCAAAACCCCCAAATCTGTTGCCAAAAGCGCTTCTGGCAAAATTCCAGTCATCGTAATTGACGCCGGCCACGGCGGAAAAGACCCAGGAACAATCGGCAATTACGCCCGCAGCAAAGAAAAAAACATCACACTTTCTTACGCCAAAGAATTGGGCAAACAGCTAGGAAACACCGGACGCTACAAGGTTTATTTAACGCGCGACACCGACATTTTTATTCCCCTAAAAAAACGCGTTGAACTGGCGCGCCGCAAAAAAGCCGACATGTTTATTTCGCTGCACGCCAATGCAATTTCTGACTCGGGGATTTCGGGTTTTTCGATTTACACTTTGTCTGAAAAATCTTCCGACAAGCAGGCCGAACTTCTCGCACAAAAAGAAAATCGCGCCGATATTATCAGCGGCGTAAACTTCTCTGGAGCCAGTCAGGACATCATGAAAACTCTAATTGACTTGTCTCAGCGCGAAGCTATGAACGGCTCGGCGCGCTTTGCCAATGTTGCCATCAAGTCAGTGCGCGAATCTTCAATAAATATTTTACAAAATACTCATCGCTTTGCCGGATTTGCGGTTTTGACTGCTCCCGACATGGTTTCAACTTTGATTGAACTTGGATATTTATCCAACAAAGCAGAAGAAAAACTAATGAACAGTTTAGCTTACAAACGCTTAGTCGCGCAAAGTTTAGTCAACGCCATCGACGAATATTTTGCCAAAAATAAAACAAACTAAAAAATGAAAAAAACTTTAAGCACTCTACTCGCAGCCATGATGTTTCTAGGACTAATCCTAGTGACCATGGGATTTTTTATGTTCAAAAGATACAGCGAGAATCTTCCTGATTACGAGCAGCTAAAAAACTACAACCCAATGATAACCACGCGGCTCTATGCTGCAGATGGTTCGCTGATTTCTGAATTTTCAAAAGAAAAACGCATTTTTGTGCCAATCGACACCATTCCAAAAAACCTAATTAACGCATTTTTGGCAGCTGAGGATTCTAATTTTTACAAACATTCTGGCATCGATCCTTTGGCGATTTTTCGCACGTCGGTAAGAAATATTTTTTCGGTAGTAAAGGGCGAACCTAGCATGGGCGGGGCTTCAACTATCACGCAACAAGTTGTAAAAAACTTTTTACTTACAAAAGAGCGCACCTTTCAGCGCAAAATTAAAGAAGCGATTTTGGCTTACCGCATGTCGCAAGCTTTTTCGAAAGAGCGCATTTTAGAACTTTATCTAAACCAAATTTATCTAGGCTCTGGAGCCTACGGCGTTGCAGCTGCAGCCCAAGTTTATTTCAACAAATCAATCGACGAGTTAACCATTGAAGAAGTTGCGCTTCTGGCAACTTTACCAAAAGCACCGTCAAAACTTGACCCGCGTAAAAATCTCGACAAAGCCAAAGCACGCCGCGATTGGGTAATTGGCCGCATGGTTGAAGAAGGCTTTATTGAGCAAAAAGATGCTGACGCCGCAATGGAGCAGCCAATTAATTTGAAGGTGAAAGAAGATGACGAAATCACCAAAGCCAACTTCTTTTCTGACGCCGTTAAAAAAGAATTAACCGAACTCTACGGCTCTGACAGTGTGTTTGAAAATGGCATTGTGGTTAGCACCACGCTTGATCCACGCTTACAAAAAATTGCCGAAAAATCCTTTGAAGCCGGCGTTGAAGATTACGACCGCAAGCATGGCTATCGCGGCGCCATTGCTAAAATTGACCCTAACGGCAAATGGCAAGAAGAGCTGCAAAAAGTTGATCCAAAAAAACTTTACAAAGACCGTTGGAGCCGCGCTGTTGTGCTTTCTCTAGCAAAAGACAATGCCACAATTGGCGTTGAAAATGGCAAATTAGGCTCAATTGATTTTGCCTCACTCAAATGGGCGCGCAAACATCTAAGCGTTAACGCCATGGGTCCGGCTCCTAAAAAAATTGCCGATGTTTTGGCACTTGGCGACGTGGTTTTAGTTGAGCAAGTTGGCGAAACCGAGGGCTATTTACTGCGCCAAATCCCCGATGTTAACGGCGGCTTTATTGCCATGGACCCACACACCGGAAGGGTTTTAGCCATGATGGGTGGATATGTTGACCTGCCAAATCAGTTTAACCGCGCCACGCAAGCCATGCGCCAACCCGGCTCAACCATGAAAACTTTCGGCTACATTGCCGCTCTTGAAAATGGCATGACACCGGCAACTACAATCATGGACGAAGAAATTTCTCTCAACCAAGGTTTTGGTCTACCGCCTTATCGCCCAAGCAACTATTCTAACGAGTTTTACGGCCCAACAACGCTGCGCACTGGTCTTGAACAATCGCGCAACGTCACCGCAGTTAGAATGGCCGATCAAGTTGGCTTAGATAAAGTGGTTGACGTGGTGAAAAAATTTGGCGTTAACGACAACCCACAAAAAATTTATTCACTCATTTTAGGCTCAACCGAAACCACCGTCACACGTATGGCCACCGCCTATTCAATGATGGTTAATGGCGGCAAAAAAATTACGCCGCTAATGATTGAAAAAATTCAAGATCGCGACGGCAAAACAATTTATCGCCGTGACAAAAGAACCTGCCCAAACTGCACCATTAGCAACCTCAACGACTATGTGGCAAAAGATGTCAGCGAATTGCCAGTGCCTTATTTAGACGAAAGCAGAGAGCAAGTAATTGACCCTGCAACCGCCTACCAAATTACTTCAATGCTGCAAGGCGTGGTAGATCGCGGCACGGCGGCACGCGCTCGATCAATTGGCAAAATTATTGGTGGTAAAACCGGAACCACCAACAGCTCGTTTGACTCGTGGTTTGTAGGTTTCTCGCCAGATTTAGTTGTGGCAGTTTACATTGGTTTTGACACACCAAAAACTTTAGGATCTGCCGAAACTGGCGCTTCTGTTGCCTTGCCAGTGTTTATCGATTTTATGAAAGAGGCTTTAAAAGACACGCCTTCGCGCCCTTTTAGAATTCCGAGCGCCGTAAGATTTGTAAAAATTGATCGCACAACCGGCAAGTTTCCAACGCCCGCAACGCCGAAAGATCATATTTTCTTTGAAGCGTTTAAGATGGATGACTCAATTGAAAATATTGGTTCTAACGAAGATGCGGCAAATAACGGTGGCGAGGAAAATTCCGAAGAAGATTCTGATGAACCAAGTGGGATTTACTAAAGTAATTTAATAGGTCCCCGAGCAAAGCACGTAGTGCGTCGTCGAGGGGCCCGAAGCGAGATCTGTCTTCGGGCCCCTCGACGACGCACTACGTGCTTTGCTCGGGGACCTATTAACCCTCGCTAGAACATACAAACTCCAAATACTCGAAAATGTCCGAAATAATCTCCTTCTTCATCATCGTCTCACTTGCCATCATCACCACTCGCTTCTTCATTTCGCGCAATTCTTACGAAAAAATTCTCAGCTTTTACTTCATCTTCACCAACCTCATCATCTTAATTTTAGTCAATTCTGTCAGCAATTTCGACGCAATTTTAGACATTATTATTTTGCTATTTTTGCTAAAACTGGTCGCGGTTTTATTCCTTCTCTTCAACCGAAAAAAAATCTAAATCATGGAATTTGTCGCTTTAATCATCGTGCTCATCGCCGCTCTATTCTTGGTTGCATCGGCCTTGTCATTTTTAAAAGCCAAAGATGTTTTTACCATGACCCACGTGGTGATGGTAGCAAATTGCTACGTAATTCCGATGCTTTTAATTGGCGTAGAAGTTGATCGCTTTTCGGTGGTGTCTTCAGCAAAAATTATTGCGTTAATTGTGCTAAACTTGGTGGTGGCAAACCTGCTGTGCCACATCATCTTGCGCCGCGCGATCATTAATAAAATTGAGCCGGATGCGAAGAGGGTTGACTAAAAATCTTTGATCCGATGTTGCGAATAACCACCCCAACCCCTCCTTCAAAAGTAGGGGCTTTTCAACCAAGATCGTACTAGGCCCCTCCTTTTGAAGGAGGGGTTGGGGTGGTTATTCGCACACTCGATCTAATAGCTAAGCCCAAACTGCACAAACCCCAAATAATTCGTCTGAGCATTTCTAATATTTCCCGCCTGCAACTGTCTGATAAAATTAAATTTTATCTGCGACGAATCACTCAATTCTCTTAAATAAAAAATTTCTAAATCACGCTCTTTACCTTGTGAAGCTAGTGATGCCGTGCTTTGCGCGCGCGTTAAATTTCCATCCAAATCGCGCGCCACTGGAATGTCAATTTTGACACTGCCTTGGTAAACACGCATTGGCTCTAAATATCCTAAGCCAACTTTTCCTTTAAAAAAATTATCAAGCACGATTGAGGCAGACAGGCTGCGGCTGCGCACATTGTTGAATTCGCGAAAGACTCCTTCCTGATTGCCGGTAATTTTTGAAAATCCTTCCGAATAACTTGCCAAAAATTGTAAATTTTCTGTCAGTTTTTGGCTGGTTGAAATTTTAGCGTAAGAAGTTTTGACATCACCCCCCGACTCAAACGCACCAAGGCTTTTCGAGTTTAAAATATTATGATCAAACTCGTTTAAATTGCCCGCCGAAAGCAAAAAATTGCTACCGATTTTTGGCTTTAACGACAGGGCAAAATCAAAAATTTGATTTTGCTTATTTCCCACTCCACTCAACAGCTGCATGCTGTCGTAAGATGATTGGTAAGAAAATTTTAGCGCCATTTTTTTAGCAAAAAAACTTTGTGCGGCAAAAAATTGGTTGAACTGTCTGCTATTTTTTAAATCTGACGACATGTGCTGCATGAAGGACTGGTAAGGATTTGCAGCAATATTTTTTTGCGAGATAAAACCTAAATTAGAAAAATTATTTCCTTCTAAATTTGCCACTTCGTCAATGTTGGTGGCAAAACCCAACTGCAAATTTGGTGCAAAATCTGACGAATCGCGAACAAATGAGAAGCCTTGATTCAAAGTGCTTTGCGGGTCGATTGAGCGATCGAGAGTGATAAATTTTAAGCCAAAATAATTTGGCGCCTCGGGGTTTTTGTAAGTGGAAATGTTGAAATTTAATTTATTTCGCAAATCGCTGCCAAAGGCTATTGGCGCAGATCTGGAGGCGATGTTGTTGAAAATAAAATTATCAAGACTCGTCACATTATTTGCTGCTTGTGCACCAATTTTGCTTCCCAACTCAGCATTGTAATCGCGGCCGTAATCATCAAAAAATATTGCCTGGGCCAGTTGTGGCGCCACGTTTGAAGCAAAGGCATCACCAAAAATTGGGCTGGTCACAATTGAAGAAGTGGTCACCTCATAGCCGCCCGAAGCAATGCTGGCGCCAAACCCCAAAGTATTTTGCCCTTGCGCCTGCACCGCTTCATAAAGATTTAACATGCCGCGACCATAGGTGGTGTCAGTGCCGGCAGCCCCTAAGTCAGTTGCTGTAGTTAATAAAATTTGCGAAGTTTGCACCGCACTTAAATGCGGCCAAGCGGCGCGAATTGTGGCAGCAGCCCCTGCAACGTGAGGAGTGGCCATTGAGGTGCCATTGATAGCGCAATATCCAGAATGGTCGCAGTCGGATAAATCGATCGTCGATCCAACCGCCATCGCCGCATAAATTGCGTGCGCTGAATCACCATCATTTGAACCTCCTGGTGCAACAAGACAGTAATCTTTGGCATCGCCACAGCCATTGCTGTAGCTAGCAATTGATCCATTGTAAGCAGTTGCACCAACCGCCAAAACATAGCCAAGCAAACCAGAATCTGCGGCGTAGTAAGCTGGGTAATCTGGCTGGCTTAGGCCGTCATTGCCAGTGGCAGCAACGCTTAAAATGTCGGCAGATTTAGCTGAAACTAATGCAGCTCTTAAATCTGCATCACTTCCAAGTGAGCTGGCGTAACCCAAACTCATGTTAATGACATCTGCTCCGGCTCTGATCGCACCATTAATTGAATCAACAATGTTGGTAATTGAACCACTACCACTGCTGTTTAAAGATTTTATCGCAACAATTGTGGCGTCGAATGCCACGCCGTGAATTCCACTGCCATCTTTTACACCAGCTGCAGTGCTAGAAACGTGAGTACCGTGGCCATTGTCGTCATTTGGATTATTGTCGCCATTGATGTAGTCGTAATTGCCCGAGGTGCTACTAGTGCCAAATAAATTTCCCGAAATTTCAACATGAGTAGTTTGAACACCTGTGTCGATTACAGCGATTTTTGCACCATCTCCCGCAACCGTTTTGCTGTTTTTAGCTAGCACCGCATAAGCCTCGGCAGCGTGGATTTTTTCTAGGCCGTATTGATTGTTATATTCTGTAGTGCGGTAAGCATTGGCGTCAGCGGTGGTAATTGAAGAATTCCAAGTAGTTGAAATTATTGTTGGAGAGGAAGAGGCACCACCACCCCCTCCGCCTCCACCACCGCCGCAGGAGGAAAGAAAAAATACTAAAACCAACAACAATGTCATGCTGAGCTTGTCGAGGCATGATGCCGTCCCGAGTCTTGAATCATGCCTCCGCAAGATCAGCACGACATCTGTGTTGGATGAATAATTTAGGGACAAGAAAAACTTTTAAACTATTTTTAAAGACGATTCTTCGTCTTCAGAATTACCAAATGAACCAACACCACCAGCAGCGTAGCAAAAGTGCAGATGTAAAAAGCAGCCTCGTTTTGCGAACCAGGAATGCCGCCAACATTCATGCCGAAAAGGCCGGTGACGAAAGTTAGTGGCATAAAAATAATGCTGATCATCGAAAGCTTGTACATGCTTTTATTTAGGCGCTCGCTCATGGCGTTTGACAGCTCTTCGTGCAAAATTTGCGATCTGCTTGAGGCTTCATCTGCCTCTTCAAGAAGGTGAGTAATGTGATCGAAATTTTCTTGAAAGTGACGTTTTGACCAATCGTCAATCCAGCCTTGATTAATTGTGCGAAGCTTAGAAATAACCTCGCGCTGCGGTGATAAATAACGCTTAAAAACTGCCGATTGAGTTCTGATTTGTAAAATTTCTTCACGAAATTTCATGTCGTGAGTGGTCATGATTTTTTCTTCTAGAGCGTCAATTTTTTCGTTTAAGGCGTAGAGAAATGGTGAGGTTTTTTGTAAAATTTGGTAGAGCAAATTGTATAAAAACTCTCCCGAATTTTTGATTATTTTACCTTGGTCTAGTTGATCTGCAATTTGGTAAACCGCCTTAACTTCGCGGCGCTGAATTGTGATAATGCGATCAGCATCAATCCAAATGCGAAGCGACACCATGTCGTCTGGTTCAGAATTTTTATTAAGATTTACAGAGCGCAAAATGATCAATAATCCACCAGAAAATTCCATCACTCTTGGGCGAGTTTCTTGCGCAAGTAGCGCGTCAACTATTAGGTGATCGAGGTAACTAACTTCTTTTTCTAGCCAAACTTTTGCTGAGTCATTTCCGGCATCTAAGTGGGCCCAAGCCAATCCTTCATTTTCAATTTCTTTTGAAGCTTTTCTGTCGTGAATTTTTTGAGGTTTTCCCTCAGCATCAAAAGCGTATGAAAACAGGATTGGACTGTGTTTAGCCATTATTAATTTGCGACTTTTTTAAGGGAGAAAATAATTTTTCCGGCAGTGCCTTTCGCTGATTTTTTACCTTTGAAGTTTGAAATCATGATCACAGATTTTTCGTCAACTAAATACATTTTATCTTCAAAATTTACTTCTTCTTTGTCGGTTTTTGGACCAACCATTAAGCTGTAAATTGATTGTGCGGCATTACCAATTTGCTTACCTTTTGCAGCAGTTGCAATGTCGTGTCCAACCGCGTCAAACGTGTTGTCAGAATTGGCAGTGATTAGCCAAGTTCTGCTGTCTTTTGTATTGTCGCTGTAAAGATAGTTAAATTGGACAACGCCTTTGTTTTCTTCCCACTTTCCATTAACTTTTGCGGTGAAGGTGCTGACGATTTTACCAGTTGCGTCTTGCTTAATTGCAAAACCTTCAAGGTTGCCATCGAAGAATTTTTTCAAATCCATTTTATTGGCGCCATCAAGATAGTCTAGCTGCGGAGCCTCTTTTTTTGGCATTAGATTTTCAAAAACTGCGCAAGAAGAAAGCGTCAAAGCAATTGCTGAAATGGTGATTATTTTTGAGAAGTTTTTCATGTTTTTTTCCTTAGTGTTTTTTGCGAGCGATGATGTTGATAGACTCAACGGTAAGAGTGAAAAATAGAGAGAAGTAAAGGTATCCTTTAGAAATATGAAGGTGCAATCCATCGGCCAACAGGATAACGCCAACCATAAAGATAAAGGCCAAAGCTACAATTTTTAGCGAAGGATATTTAGCCAAAAATCCACTAACAAATGTTGAGGCAAAAAACATTACAATCATTGCAATGACAATTGCGGTGACGATTACAGGAATGTTGCTGGTCATACCAACTGCTGTAATTACTGAGTCGAAAGAGAAGATGAAGTCAATTAAAGTAATTTGTAAAACCGCTGCCAAGAAGGTTTCGCCAACGCGAATTTCTTTATTTTCTTTTGAGGGATGAATTCCGAAAAATGCATCACGCGCAATTTCTCCGCCACTTTTAACTATTAAAAACACGCCACCAGCAATTAACAAAAAGTCTTTGTGCGAGAATCCCACTTCTCCAATGTGAAATAAAGGCTCGGTCAAACTCATCACCCAAGACAGCGTTAACAGCATTAAAATACGAATGATGAATGCTAGCGAAAGGCCGAAGGCACTGGCAGTTTTGCGAAATTTAACCGGCAATTTTTGCACCACCAAGGTGATAAAAATTAGGTTGTCGATGCCCAGAATGATCTCGAGGAAGGTAAGAGTAAGTAAGCTAAAAAAAATGTCGTAGGTAAGAATTTCCATAAAATTTACTTAAATTGTATTAATTTTTTTTGATGAAGAAAAGCGACTAACGGCTGAATTGCCAAACCCAAAACTGAGTAATAATCGCCAGAAATTTTTTCGAAGAGATGCTTGCCTAAAGACTCGTATTTATAGCTTCCAGCGCAG
Source organism: Rickettsiales bacterium (assembly GCA_017999675.1). Taxonomy (GTDB): domain Bacteria; phylum Pseudomonadota; class Alphaproteobacteria; order Rickettsiales; family UBA1997; genus UBA2645. Next base: position 117,757 of record JAGNLL010000002.1, on the reverse strand, counting down.
CCCCACGGTTGATCGATCTTAACGTAATTTTCAATTTCTTTGCCGTCCATTTTGCGCATTTGCAATTTCACTCGCGAGAAGTTTTGAAAAATTACTTTGCCATTTTTTGCAACGCAAACCGCATTATTTTGAAAGTGAACTTTGCCGCTAAATTTTTTTAATTGTTTGACTGCTTCAAGAGCATTTTTCGATTTAGAAATTTCTTTTTCTTCAAACTCACAAGCTTGATCTGAGCCTATCACTACTGCATCGGTAAATTTTCTACTAACTGACAAAGCTTTTTCTTTGGCAAGAAAAACTGCTAATTTTTTTGGAGATAATTTTAAATTTTTTTTCTCTTCATCTTCATCGTAAAGCGGAGCAACAACTACAAATTTTAAACCAGCTTCTTCTAAAATTTTTTTACGAACTTTAGAAGTTGAGGCCAAAATTATTTTGCAGTTATAGTCAATTAGCATGAGCTTTTAAGGCTAATCATTGTCAAAAATTTTCTCTCCATTTCTGGGTCATTTTTAAAAACACCAAGCATGCTTTTGGTGATTGTTGAGGTGTGTATTTTATGTATGCCGCGTGTGGTCATGCATTGGTGTTTGGCGTCAATTAAAACCGCCACGCCTTTGGCTTTTAGGCCTTTGCTCAATGTTTCTGCAATTTGCGCCGTCATGGTTTCTTGGGTTTGCAAACGCTTTGAAAAAACATCTAAAAGACGCGCAATTTTGCTAATGCCAACAACTTTTTTATTTGGAATATAGGCAATGTGAGCCATGCCCAAAAACGGCACCATGTGGTGCTCGCAGTGAGATTCCATGCGCATGTCTTTAAGCAAAACCATGTCGTCGTAACCCTCAACTTCTTCAAAAGTTTTGCCTAAAATTTCGTCGGGATTTGCGTCGTAGCCAGCAAAAAATTCGCGGTAGGCTTTGACCACGCGCTTTGGCGTTTCAAGTAAACCTTCGCGGTTAGGATTATCTCCCGCCCAAGAAATTAAAGTGCGAACTGCGTCTTCCGCCTGCTTTTGAGTTGGGCGCACGATTTTTTTGCTAGTCATTTTGTATTTTGTAAATGTTGGGGAAAGGCCCGCAACCTAGGGACGCCAAACCATAAAAACAAGCTTCGATCTTACTAATTGAAAGTAAATTTTTGCCCTCTTAGTTTGCCCCGCCCTGCTTTAGATGTTTTTCAAAAGCACCACCTTAATTCAAAATCAAACAATCACGAGGAACCATGAACAAACTAACAATCTTAACCGCTCTTTTTGCGCTTTTTTCATTCAACGCTTTTGCTGGCGGAATTGGCATTTTAGACGTTGAAAAAATCGTCAAAGAATCAGTCGCAATGAAAGACATCCAAAACAAAGTCTCTAAAAAACAAGACGAATACCAAAAAGAAGTGACCAAAAAACAAACTGGTCTTGAAGCCGAACAAAAAAAGCTTGAAGGCAAGAAAAACGTGCTTTCAAAAGAAGCTTTAGACAAAGAAGTGGCCGCTTTCGAAAAGAAAGTTGAAGACCTAAAAACTTTTGTCGACAAAAGACAAAACTCTTTGAAAAAAGCTTCATTGGATGCAATGGGCAAAGTTAACGACAAAATCAAGGACATCATTTCTGACATCTCAAAAGAAAAAGATTTAGATGTGATTTTGCCTTCAGCTCAAGCTCTTTACTACAAAGACGAGCTTGATGTTTCTGCTGATGTTTTGAGCAGATTGAACAAAAAAATTACTAAAGTTGATGTGAAATTTGAGTAAGAAATTACTTAAGTTTTAGACAATAAAAAATCCCTCGAAACAGATTTGTTTCGGGGGATTTTTTTTGGCTTAGAGGTGGAAAATTCTAGACCGAGTGTGCGAATAACCACCCCCAACCCCTCCTTCAAAAGGAGGGGCTTTAGTTCGCGCTCGGAGGTAAGCACTCCCCTCCTTTTGAAGGAGGGGTTGGGGGTGGTTATTCGCACACTCGATTTTAATTTTCTTAAAAAAATCACTCCAGCGCTGCCTTCCCCCTCTTCTTACGATGAGTCATAATCGCAAACCGATGCGCCTCGTCACGCAACCGCTGCAAATAATGCATTACGGGGTGATGTTTTGGTAATGTAAATGGATCGCTGTCAAATTGATGAAACCACTCCTCACCAGCATTTCTATTTTCACCTTTCGACATGCAAACCAGCGGAATTTTTAATTTTAACTCAGCAAACACCTCTTGCGCCGCACTCAACTGCCCCTTGCCTCCGTCAATAATAATCAAATCAGGATATTCAGCTTTTTCCAACTTCGAAAAACGTCGCATTAAAACCTCGCGCATCATTGCGGTGTCGTCGCGATTACCACCAGAACCTTCAAACCTAATATTAAACTTGCGGTAGCCGCTTTTAATAAAACCATCCACACCCGCGGTAATCAAGGCTCCAACCGCATTGGTTCCTTGCGTGTGACTATTGTCATAAACCTCAATTCGCTGCGGCATTTTTGGCAAATCGAAAAGTTTTTTTACCTCAAATAACAGCTCTTTATTATTTAAATTTTGCAGAATTTTTTGCTCTAAATTTTGTAGCGCTAAACGCTCTTGATCCTTGATTAAAGCCAATCTGGCGCCGCGTTTTGGCGTGAGAATTTCGGTTTTTTTGTCAGAAATTTTTGCCAGAAATTCTTCCATTAAATTTTTCTCTTCAAGCTCCAAGTTAAGCAACACAAGGCTTGGTGCAATTTGCGCCAAATAAAATTGTCCTAAAAATTCGGCTAAAAATTCTTCTAATTTTTTGCCATTCTCAATTTCGTAAAAATAAGGTTTCGAACCCAAACTTTGCCCACCGCGAAAAAATCCAACATAAGCGCAAACCGCACCATTTGTGGTCACAACCGTAATCACATCAGCATTGTCAATGCCGTCCACATTAATATTTTGTTTGGTTTGAATGGCATCTAGCGACTTAATTTGGTCGCGCACAAAAGCTGCTTTTTCGTAATTTTGCGCCGCGCTTAATTGCTGCATTTTGGCAGTTAATTCTTTTTGCACTTCCACCGATTTTCCGCTTAAAAACTCAATCGTGTTTTTTACAGCAATTTGGTAGTCATCCTCTGAAACCATTGCCACGCAAGGCGCTAGACATCTTTTAATTTGAAATTCTAAGCAGGGTTTTTTGCGCGATTTAAATTCGTCATCCGAGCAATTTCGAAGCAGAAAAATTTTACGCAAAACGTCAATTGTGTGTTTAACATCGTGCGCTGACGCAAACGGCCCAAAGTGCGAACCCTTAGTATTTTTTTGCCCACGATGCTTGGTAATTTGCGGAAATTTGTGATCTGTAATTAAAATTTGCGGAAAAGTTTTGTCGTCACGCAGCAAAATATTAAATCGGGGAGAGAGTTTTTTGATTAAATTGTGCTCAAGCAGAAGCGCTTCAACTTCGTTTTCGGTTTGAATAATTTCAATTTTTTGCGCCAAAAAAACCATGCGCGCAATGCGGTTTGAAAGCTGGTTTGGCTTGGTGTAGCTTGAAACGCGCTTGTGCAAATTTTTGGCTTTTCCTACGTAAAGAATTTGCTCTTTGGCGTCAAAAAACTGGTAAACTCCCGGATTTTGAGGAATTGCGGCAAGCTGCGTTTTTATTGATTCGGCGGGCATGAAAAATATTTCTTTGAAAAGAAGGAAAGCAAAATCTAGTTTTCGCGCAAATAAAATTCCTTTAAAAAAATCTCCCAAAAAAATGACAATCAAAAAAGAGCAACTTGAAGAAATCAACGTGCTGCGCGCTGCCTCAAGCCAAACTCTCAGACCAGTTGCGCCCGAACTTGAAGAAATTTTGTACAAGCCTTTTGAAGTTTTAGATCACGGTTTTGTACGCGTTGTTGACTACATGGGCAACGATTCAGCCGTGGTGCAAGCAGCTCGCGTTTCTTACGGACAAGGCACTAAAAAAGTTAACGCCGACAAAGCTTTGATTAATTATTTAATCGCGCACCGCCACACCACGCCGCTTGAAATGTGCGAAATTAAATTTCACATCAAATTGCCAATTTTTGTGGCGCGCCAATGGATTCGCCATCGCACAGCTTCGGTGAACGAATATTCTGCCCGCTACTCAATTGTTGAAGATGAGTTTTACGTGCCAAAAGCCGAAAATTTGTCGGCGCAATCAAAGGTTAATCACCAAGGCCGCGACGAGTCGAGCGTGCTAAATGCCGCTGAGTCAAAACGCGTTTTAGAAATTTTAAAAAACGACTCAACCAAAGCCTACGACCACTACCTAGAAATGATTAACCAAGATCCTTTGGGTGCTACGGTTGACGAAAGCAAAGAGGGTTTGGCTCGCGAACTTGCCCGCATGAATTTGCCACTTAGCTGCTACACGCAATGGTATTGGAAAATTGACCTACACAATCTTTTGCACTTTTTAAATTTGCGCGCCGACCCGCACGCTCAATATGAAATTCGCGTTTACGCCGAAGTGATGTTGGACATGGTGAAGAAGTGGGTTCCTCACTGTTTTGAAGCTTTCATGAAGCATCAAAAAGAAGGGAAAAACTTGGCAGGCCCTGCGCTTGAAGTGATTAAAAAAATGTTAAAAGGTGAAAAAGTTAGCCAAGCAGAAAGTGGCTTGAGTGTTAGAGAATGGGGTGAGTTGGAGAAATTGTTGGGGTTTGAAATAAAGTAAGATTGCTGAGAATAACCACCCCCAACCCCTCCTTCAAAAGGAGGGGAGTGCTCACCTCCGAGTGCGGACTAAAGCCCCTCCTTTTGAAGGAGGGGTTGGGGGTGGTTATTCACACACTCAGTTCTAAAATTTGAAAAAAATAAATTAAACGAGGTCAAAAATGTCTCTAGGAATCGGCGAGTTATTAGTAATCCTCGTAATCATCTTCGTGCTTTTTGGCGCAGGAAAATTGCCAAATGTCATGGGCGATATTGGAAAGGGAATTAAGAGTTTAAAAAAAGGTTTGAAAGGCGAAGACAAAAAATCTGAGCCTGAAAAAAAATCTGACGAAAAAAATTCTTAAGTGGATCAAAACAAAATCATCACAACTCAAGTAATTGAAGATGTCGTCAACCGCACATCTCATGACCGCCTTCTCGTGCGCGACTTAGTTGAAGCCATGGAAACCATTGGTTTTGGCTTGGCGATTATGATTTTTGCTTTTGGCATTATTATTCCACTTCCGCCTCCCTTCCCTAGCATTATTGCCTTACCTTTAGTGGTTTTTTCGGCGCAAATGATGTTGGGCTACCAAGCACCAAAATTGCCAAAAAGATTTGCTAACCTCACAGTAAAAAGGTCTGTGGTGGCAATGTTGGTGCAAAAATCTTCGCCTTACATTCGCAAAGTTGAGCGCATTTTGCGGCCACGCCTTTCTGCTTTTGTGTCGTTTAACGCCCAAAGAGTAATCGGCTTTTTTACACTGCTTTTTTCGTCTTTCATTGTGCTACCAATGCCGCTTTCAAACTTTATTCCCGGACTTGGAATTTTAATAATTTCGTTCGGACTTCTTGGTAAAGACGGGCTTGTCGTAATTTGCGGAGTCGTCACTGGCCTAATCGGAATGGCAATTTCAATTACCGCCGTAGTGCTTGGTGTTGAAGCTTTAAAGCACATTAAAGATTTTTTCTTTTAAGAGCGACTTCAACGCTTGACTGCAACAATTGCGCTTCTTACAAAGCGCAACCTCTTTGTTTTTTGCGATGTTTTTACACATCTGTTGACAGCTACCAACCTCACCTAATTCACAAATAAAACCCAAGGCCCCCAAGGCTTTTCTAATCTAAAAACAACAACCCCCAACTTACTAAAATGACTACATCAAAACTAACTTTGCGCTACGGCTCTAACTCAGATCAACAAGATCAAGCAGGCAACCAAGCCCCTGCTCCAGCGGCTCCAGCCCCAGCATCAACTGAGGGAAATGTTCAAACGCAGCCCGCTCCAATTTCGCCACGCCTTCACACCGGCAACTTAATTAGCCGCGCTAATCCAATTGCAAGTGGTGGCACTTTACAATTTACGCCTCCATCTCCTGCAGCTTCAACTGCAGCGGCTCCAGCTTCTTCAAATAACGAAGACGACGAAGACGAAAATTCTCAGCGTCGCCCAACTAGCGGCAAAACTCTTGAGCTTAAATATCTCAAAAGCAAATCAGCTGAAAACCTAATTAAAGTGGCCAAAGAATACGGCCTCGACAACATTGGCGACTACAACAGACAAGACATTATCTACCACATTTTAAAAAATTTCTCTGACCAAAATCCTGAAAACGTAATTATTGGCGAAGGCGTTTTAGAATCTTTAGAAGACGGCTTTGGTTTTTTAAGATCTCCTGAAACCAACTATTTCGCAGGTTCAGACGACATTTACGTTTCGCCAAGCCAAATTAAAAGATTTGGCCTACGCACCGGCGACACCATTATTGGCCAAATTCGCGCGCCAAAAAAAGGCGAAAGATATTTTGCTCTACTTCGCGTCACCGAAGTAAATTTGGGCGCACCAGAAAAAATCAGAAACCGCGTTTTATTTGACGATTTAACGCCACTTTACCCACAAGAAAAACTACGCCTTGAAGAAGACAAACCTCTCAACAACGACATCTCTACGCGCATCATCGACATGGTGACGCCTCTTGGTAAAGGTCAGCGTGCCTTGATTGTGGCGCCTCCACGCACTGGTAAAACTTCGTTAATGCAAAATATTGCTCACGCAATCACCACTAATCACCCAGAAGTTATTTTGTTGGTGTTGCTAATTGACGAACGCCCCGAAGAAGTAACCGACATGATTCGCACCGTAAAAGGCGAAGTGGTTAGCTCAACTTTTGACGAACCACCTACTCGCCACGTGCAACTTGCCGAAATGGTAATTGAAAAAGCGCGTCGTTTGGTTGAAGCCAAAAAAGACGTGGTGATTTTGCTCGACAACATCACCCGCTTGGCTCGCGCTTACAACAACGTAATTCCTTCTTCAGGAAAAGTTTTGTCTGGTGGTGTTGATTCAAACGCTTTGCAACGTCCAAAAAGATTTTTTGGTTCTGCCAGAAACATCGAAGAAGGTGGCTCGCTTACAATCATTGCAACTGCTTTGGTTGAAACCGGCTCGAAAATGGACGAGGTAATTTTTGAAGAATTCAAAGGTACCGGCAACGCCGAAATTATGCTTGATCGCAAAATTTCTGACAAACGTATTTTCCCTGCAATTGACATCACGCGCTCTGGCACCAGAAAAGAAGAGCTTCTTCTTGACCGCGCCACTTTGTCAAAAATTTGGATGCTAAGAAGAATCGTCAACCCAATGAACCCAATCGACGCGATGGAATTCTTGCTCAACAAAATTGAGCACACTAAGACCAACGAAGAGTTTTTTAGGTCGATGAATAGTTAATACGAGTGCGCGAATAACCACCCCAACCCCTCCTTCAAAAGGAGGGGCTTTCCACCGAGTTTGTTTTTAGCACATCATCCTAAAGAAAATCGTACTAAGCCCCTCCTTTTGAAGGAGGGGTTGGGGTGGTTATTCTCAGAAATCGATTTCGTAAATTCTTCCACCAAAGTTTTTTCAATTTTTCTTCTAAATGAATTTCTTCAAAAAATCCTCCCTCCTCGCCCTAATCTTTCTAACCGCCACCACCTGCGTAGCGCCAACACCAAAAGACAAAACCACCCCAAAATCTCAAATCGCCCGCCAATTAATGGCGCTTGAAAACAGCCTAAGAACCCGCGGTGGCTACAATTCTTACCTCGCACTTGAATACCTAACTTTCGCCAGAAGTTTATTTTCAATTGGCGATGAAAAAAACTCCGACTACTTCATGAAAAAGGGTGTCGCCGCAGCAAATAACGACTACCTCGTGCCCGAAAATCCAATTACTTGGCAGGCTGACCCGTCGCAAATTGAAGAAATGGTTTTAATGCAAAAACGTCTCGAAGGCGTTCTTGACGAGCCACACATTAGTTTTTACCTGCCAATTCAAACCGCACACCTCACCTTTCTTTACGATTGCTGGATTAGCCGCGAGTCAAAAGCGGTGTTTCGCGCCGACGAGTTAGCGGGCTGTCGCGTGAGATTTAGTAAACTTCTCGACGAAATTGAGCATTACATTGACGCTTCAAAAAAAGACAAACAGCTGCCAACCGCAATCACCGAGCCACAATTTGAGCGCTTCGAAGTGCTTTTCGATTTTGGCCTCTACAAATTAAACGACCAAGGCAACAAAGACCTAATCAAAATAATCAAATATTTAATCACGCTAAACGGCGAATACCGCATTTTGGTTGTGGGCAATGCCGACCGCGTTGGGCCTGAAATTGCCAACCAAAATTTAGCGCTAAATCGCGCCGAAGTTGTGAAAAATTATTTAGTTAAAAACGGCGTGCCCGAAGACGCCGTTGAGTTTCGCTCAATTGGCGAAGACTTTCCCGACATTCTCACCAAAGACGGCACGCAGCAGCAATCTAACCGCTCGGTTGGCATTTACGTTTTAAAGGGCGCGCGCTCTTTTTCGGCTTTTCCGCTGCCGCTAATTGTTAACGAAATTTACCGCAAAGAAATTGAGCAAGCACGATTTGAAAGGGGCCTAGAGTGATTTTTGATTTTAAAAATAAGAAAAAATTAGTGATTAAAATCGGCTCGTCGCTGCTAGTTGAAAACGGCGAATTGCGCGAAAAATGGCTAAAAAATTTCACCAAAAATGTTGCCGAATTGGTCGAAAAAAAATTTCAAATTACCATTGTTTCGTCTGGCGCAATTGCTCTTGGAAGGTCGGTATTAAAGGTTGGAAGCCGCAAGCTTTCTCTCGAAGAAAAACAAGCGTCGGCAGCAATTGGGCAAATTCAGCTAATGAGTTTTTACCGCGATTTTTTTAAAAAATTAAATTTGCACGTTGCGCAAATTCTTCTTACAGCCGCTGATTGCAACGCTCGCGACCGCTACTTAAATTCAAAAAACACCATTGAAACGCTGCTAGAAAATGGCGTAATTCCAATCATTAACGAAAATGATTCGGTGGCGGTGGACGAAATAAAAATTGGCGACAACGACCGACTCGCTGCCCGCGTAGCTCAAATGATCGACGCCGACGTAATGATTTTGTTTTCTGACATTGACGGCCTTTACGACCAAAACCCAAAAACCAACAAAAACGCCAAACTAATTCCACAAGTTTTAGCAATTACTAAAGAAATTGAAAACATGGCTGGAGGAGCCACCTCATTGGTTGGAACCGGTGGAATGATTACCAAAATTCTCGCCGCCAAAATGCTTGCCCACACCAAATGCAGCAGCGTGATTACCAACGGACTTTCTGACAATGCACTCAAAAAATTTGCTGACGGAAAACAAAATTTCACAGTTTTTTTAAGTGACGAAAAATCTACAAAATCGCGCAAAAATTGGCTTTCAGGTTTTTTAAATGCCAAGGGCTCGGTGGTTGTAAACACTTGCGCCGTTGAAGCTTTGCAAAATAAAAAAATCAGCCTTTTGCCAATTGGCGCCGTTGGTGTGAAAGGTGATTTTAAGAAGGGTGAGGCAATTTTTATTCTTGATGAAAAAGGCAATCACGTTGCAAGTGGCCTCAGCAATTACGACGCCGCAGATGTAAAAAAAGTTTTGGAAAAAAAATCAGCAGATGTGAAAAAAATTTTAGGAAAATCCGCCAAACCAGAATTGGTGCACATTGACAATTTGGTGGTGGTTTAACCCCAGTAGCAGTTAAGAAATTGTCCTCACTTACAAAAACTCCAAACACCTCAAATTCATGTCAAAATCTGAATTAGAAATGCCGATCCTGATTGCCGCAAATGTCGGATCTGTGGAGTATTTGAAAACACTCTTGGGCCAAGGAATTTCTCCCAACACAGTAAATGTTCAGGGGCGCAGCTTACTGATGATCACAGCCAGCGCTGGCCACAGAAATTGCGTTGCAAAACTAATCGCGCACAAAGCAAACTTAGAACTACAAGACAAAGAAGGCTACACAGCTTTGATGCACGCTATTGAAGCAGGTCAAGAAGACATTGCCCTCGATTTAATGAAAGCCAAAGCCAGCATTCACCACCAAGATAAATTTGGTCGCACGCCTTTAATAGTAGCGGTTGAGGCTGGCTCACTAAATCTTGTGACCGAGCTACATCGGCGCGGCGCCAACATTGATCAAGGCGACAATGATAGAACCACGCCACTAATGCTCTCGATTGAAAAAGGGCGCAACGACATTGCCTTGTATTTGTTAGAAAGCGGAGCCCAGGTTAACAAACAATATTACACCGGAGAAACTGCGCTGATGTTTGCTTACCACAAAGCTAATCAACAACTCATCTCGAAACTTTTAGAAATGGGCGCCAACACCGCCCTGCAAAATGAAGACGGTGTGACGGTGCTAATGTTTGCAATTGATGAAGATGACTTGGCCTCCACTTTAAAATTTCTCGCCCAAGGAGAAGACATTAATCAGCAAACCAAAAATGGTGACACGGCTTTAATGTACGGAATTCTACGAAGCCGTGAAGAGATAGCTCTGGCAATGATTGGAAGTGGACGCGCCAATTTTAACTTGGTTAATAAAGTTGGCGACACGGCCCTTACAATTGCTGCAGAAACTAATCAAAAAAATCTGTGCAACGCCATTGTGGCGCAAACTCTGTTGCAAAAAAATAACGAGGCTGCTTGGCAGTTAATGATTGAGCGCTTGAGCAATCCAACCATTGTCGAAAAACTCGCCAAAGCAACCGCCAAGCTTGTTTACGCCAGCCTTCCTGAGGGAGAAGTTAGAAAATCATTCATTAAAAATTTCAACCGCAGCACACGCTCTGCGCCTTTAGATGTGGCAGCCCTCGAGTTAATTCCAAATCTAGTTTCAAAATTAAAAACTCTTCTCACCGCCGAAAGTGACGCCGCTGAATTTAACGAAGCAGAAAGAAGAATTATTAGCGACCCAAGCTCGCCAGAGCACGTTTTTTGTCGCAACCAATTGCTAGATTATTTTCACCAAGAATCTGCGAAGGGAGTAAGTTTTGAGGCAAGAAATCTAACCAGAACGATTACAGAAAATCGCGACGAAGCCGTAATTCAAGAGCTACTTGATGATTGCAGAGCACGACAACCCAAAGCTCCAAAAAACACCAGTAAGTCACCAGAAGAGTTAACTCGCGACCTAAATGACGCACTAGCATCTCTCAAACCTTTTGCCAGTGGAGCTAGCAAAGTGACCAACGCACTAGCTCAAAAAAATGATGTAAAAAAGATGCGCACTGCAATCGAAGAATTAGCCAAAATTCCTGATTTTAAAATCAACACTATTTCGCTCGACGGTTGGACACCGCTACATTTCGCCGCAAGATTTGGCGACGTTGTGGAAGATTTTGAACAATTAATTTCCCTTGGATCCAACACTTTCAGCGAAGCTGGCGGAACTGGCACTTCTGTTTTAGCACTGGCTTCTTCTAATCCTAGCGGACCGGGAATGGTAAATAGCGCGCTGAAAAACACAGATCTAACCTTCGGCACCATTGCTGACGGCCTAAAAGCCGCAATTAACTTTGGTAAAAAAGGAATTTTGCGCAGCATTGCAGAAGAGCCAAAAGCAATTGTTCAAATCAAAGAATCTACTGAAAGAACCACTCTTCTAACTGAATTAAAAAAAATCACCGAAGCTAAAAAAAGTTTTTCAAAAAGCGACAAGGCAGAATTTAAAGGGATCATTAGCGCTCTGGATCAGGACACAACTCCACCGAAAACAACAGGAAAGAAAAAAGGTAAGACAAAATCTGAAGCAGTAGCTGTTGTTGTAGCAAACATCGCAGCGGCTCAGACAGTAGAAGAAATCGCAACCGACGAGATTAGCATTGATCTCATTGATGAGGCTCCACAACACATCATTAGTGGCATTGAAGATCTTTTAAGGGATGAGAAAATTGATTCTGACTTAAGAGCCGCAGCACCAGTTTTTGTGCCAAGAAAAACAATCAGTGCCACAGAAGTAACACCATTTACCAAGACAAAAACTAACCAACTAACTTAAAAAAATACTGTCGTATTCTTCACCCGCAACTGACCTGGCGCAATGCCAAAAAAATCGCGCTGTTTAAATTTGGCGTCAGCAAAAAACTTGAAAATTTTTGCGTAATTTTTTCTTTCTGAATCGTCTAGGATCACCATCCCTTGGGGTTTTAGCGCCTCAATCACATTTTTGGCACAGTCAAATCTCTTCAGCGAATCAATCACAATTAAATCAAATTTTTGGCCCGAATTTTTGGCAAAATTTTCGTAGTTGGCGTTAGTCAAACCATCCGCCATTAAATTAATTTTGGCATTTTCTAACCCCTCGCGCTGCAAAAAATTTTGCACAATTTTTAGCCAAACTTCGTTGGTTTCTAAACCCACAACTTTTTTGGCATTGCGCGCAAAAAACAAAGTTGAGGCACCACATCCAAATTCAAAAATTTCGTGATTTTTGGTGATTGTATTTTTTAAAAACTCAATCGCCGGATACGTCATCCACGGCACCGCGTCGCCATTTTCGTCTTGCGAAAAATTGTCGAGAAAAGATTTTTTCCAGCTGATTTTATTTTGGTAAAATTGTTCTTTCGTTAGGTTTTTTGGCATCTAGTTTTGTTAAAATTATTAACCTCACTTACACTTTAAAAATTTATGTCTCGCAGATTTTTTAGCACGGTTTTATTTGCCGCAATTTTTCCACTTTGCGCCGCTCACGCTTTTAACTGGCAAGTGTGTTTGCCAAAGGGACGCAACCACATTCAAGTTGTTGGCTCTTCAACAATCTCACCTTTTTTAACCGCAATTTCTGAAGAATTTAGCCGCGAACAAAATTCAAAAAACATTGCCACAATCACGCCAGTTGTTGAATCAACCGGCACTGGCAGCGGCTTTAAAATGTTTTGCGGCGGCGTTGGTGAAAAATTTCCAGACCTTGTCAACGCCTCGCGCGCAATTTCTGATTCTGAAATGGAAACCTGCTCACAAAACGACGTCAAACAAATTGTCGAAATTAAAATTGGCTACGACGGCATTGTCTTTGGCAACGTAGCTGGCGGCAAAAAAATTAAACTAACCAAAGAACAACTTTTCTTGGCTTTGGCCGAAAAAGTTGCCGACAAAAAAACCAAAAAATTAGTGCCAAATTTTTACCAAACTTGGAGAGAAATTGACCCAAAATTACCAAACACAAAAATTTTAGTTTACGGACCACCAGCGTCTTCAGGCACTCGCGACGTTTTTGCTGACATTGTTTTAGAAGAAATTTGCTTGGGCAAAAAAGAATTCGTCACCGAATTTCCAGAATTTTCCGCCCGCAAAAAACAGTGCCACACCTTGCGCAGCGACGAGCATTTCATTGAGTCGGGCGAAAATGACCGCTTAATCATTGAGCACCTCAAAGCAAATTCTGACGCTTTTGGCATTTTTGGTTTCAATTTTTTAAGCGAAAATAAAAAAACAATTCAAGCCGTAAGTATTGAAGGTGTAAGCCCCAATGCCACTAGCATTGCTTCAAAAAAATACTCGCTCTCGCGCCCACTTTTTGTTTACTTCAAAAAAGAAAACCTCAATTCAACGCCGCAAATGCGCCAATTTATTTCTGAAATAATTAACCCAGAAACAATCGGCCCCAAAGGCTACTTGGTGCGTAGCGGCTTAATCGCACTAAGCGACGCCGAGCTTGACGAAGTTAGAAAAAATATTTTAAGCCAACTTTAAATAAGTTTTAGGTCCCCGAGCAAAGCGTAGCGTCGTCGAGGGGCCCGAAGCTGGTACTTTCTTCGGGCCCCTCGACGACGCTACGCTTTGCTCGGGGACCTAATGAAGACCAACAACTTTAAAAAACGAAAATGAGCAAATTTTTAAAAATTTTTAGCCTCTGTGCAATTTTGCTTTTGGCCAATTCTTGCTTAACCACCTACATTTGGGGCGACAAAAGCTACCAAGAGCAAATCAACCAGTTTTTCGTAGGCTCAGACGGTCGCTACGTGGCAATGTTGGGGGATGAATACCACTACGTTTTTTCCGACAATTCTGGCGTTTTAAAAACCATTTTGTCACTAAAACAGCAGGGCGTTTTGACAATCAACCCAGCAAAAAGTCATTTAAAACTTCAGCCAAATAACGACGTGGCCGGCACCTTGGTAATGGACGGACCCTTTAGCATCTTGGATCGCGAAGACGCCAAAATGTTACTTAGAATGGGTTTTTCGCCAAACCGCAAAGACACTTTAGTAATAAAAATGGAACTAACCGGACGCCGCTACGCCGCAAAATATTTAAGCCCAAACTTGTCGCGCACCAGCACCTCACACACAATTACCATTTACTACCACGACTCAAACGTGGTGAAAGACGTTGGCAAGGTTGCAATCACTCCAATTGCGGTGGGCTTAGACGCGGTAATCACCATTGGAAAAATTGTGGTGTCGCCTTTTAGGCTGTAAATACATTGTAATTACTTAGTTTTTGACTCGCCTTGCACCCAAACAAAGGTGCTGGCTTCTGGTGATTTGACTTTTGGTTTTCTGCCGGGGGCGGGGGCGGTCATTCCCTCAAGATTAGAATCTGGCAGCAGGCCACCTGTTTTGCGGCTTGAGGTGTTGCAGCCCTCAAAACTTGAAAAATATTCTTCCAACGATTCTACCGTAAAACCCGTTAAATTTGCAGCGATTGGAGCCTTCATTTTTTGTTAATTTTTAGTTAGTCAAATTTGCGAAAGCGCATTGAAAATTTGACTCACCTAAAAATTAAGAAAATTGCTACAAACGCGCGCAGCAAGGCGCCAAATGTGTCATTTTAAACGAAAGTTTAACCAATTTCGCTTTGCTTTTCTTCTGAAGAAAGTTTTGCCACAGGCGAGCTAGCCCTAACTGACGAGCTTGGCACTTCAAGATCATTCGCCACGTCAATTGCAAAAAGGTGGCCATCTGCCGCCAAATCTTTTTTTACCTGTTGGTACATTTCTAAATATTCTTCACGCAAAAATTGGTTAGAATTAGTTTTTAAATAGCCGGCAATTTCTTGCTGCAAATCAGGTGTAGCAAGGCTTGAAACCTGTCTGCAATGTTGAAAAAGAATGTCGCCTTCTTCGTTAACGTTGCCGGTAGAATGCTGCGAAAGCACATTCAAAACGTGGTGCGATTTTTTGAGGCCCTCACTTGGCGACTCTTCTTCTGCAAACTGCTCATTTAAAAAACGAACAAAATCTTCTCTGGGCTGGTTAATGGCGCAAAAAATGTGACAAATTACATTTTCGTATTGCGCTAGGTCAGTGCGGTCACGACTCCAACTGCGCACCAAGGCACTAATGTTTTTTTTAGTTCGCTCAAAATGAACCTCTAAAACAGCAATTAGTGTTTCGTTGGTTTGTGCTGGGGATGCTGGTTTCATTATTTTCCTGTTTCTTTTTTGTTAGAAGAATTTCCGCCAGTGGCCCCCGTTGCAGCAACAGCAACGCTTGGCTTTCTAAATTTGGGCGGCGAACTTTCAAAATCGTCCTGAGAATCAAGACCGTCATTTCTTGCAGAAGAAGTGCGAGCTCTCGCAAACTTGTTATTCTCAGGATCATCCACGTCAGAAAAAACAACTTTTCTTACAGAAGAAGTTGCTGTCGCTTTAGCGGTTGTCACTTCTTGCGCTTGCGCTTTAGGTACCTCATCTTCCTCTCCAGAATCATAACCATCACCAACTGAGAATAGACTCTGAGCGAAAGCACTCATTCCTCCCGATGCCTCTTCTTCACTTCCGCTTCCGCTACCAAAACCACTCACCCAACCACCTCTTTTTCCCCCACTTTTTTTGCCAGGGGTCTTGGTGGCGTATGGCGTAATACTAGTCGATTGCATACGATCCGCTAAATAGTCATCATCATTCCACCACTCTCCCACAGAAGAAGGGTTTTCAATAGCCCCAGTCAAGCGACAGCGCTCTTCTATTTCGCTCAAACTTATACTCCTGCTTTTTTCTGGGCTGGTAAATATCACCACTGAAGCGTGCGCCTTATTCTTTAAAGGCGCGGCAGCTGCTGAACCAGGAGTTTTAACTTCACGCTCTCTAATATTTTCAAGATCTAACAATTTATCCGCAGCAACTTCTAACACCTCGTTTTGTTCACCCTTTTCTGGGTCAAGATCACTCACAATAAAACTTGTCACACCAGGAATGAGGTCACAAATACCTGGCACCCCAAAGCAAGTATGTAGGTGTGCCGAGCCAACAAAGGCAATCCATTTCAATTGCTTACCTTCATTTTCCTCAGCAAATTTTCTTTCCTCCTCTTGAATAACCCTTAGGGCATTTAAGTTAAGCTGAATCATTCTTCGAGCCCCACCCTCAGGATAACGGTCGTATTCTGCGTCGCTAATTTCTAGCGGCACAACTTTAATTCCAAGACTCAAGGCCTTTTCCACAACATGCGAAAAACCCATTGAGCCTTCATAAGTCCAAGCGTTATCAGACATGTGGCCATCATCTAAATCTTTCAATCTTCTGCGCAACTTAGATTCCTCAAGAAACTTACCATTCTCCCCAATATTACCCCCTGCCTCACAGGTATATTTTTCGCCTGGAGCCAGATGCTCCATGAAAAGCACATCAAACCGAGATTTATCCAAATTTCCTAAAAGCACTCC
The DNA here is from genome assembly GCA_017999675.1 of Rickettsiales bacterium. Lineage (GTDB taxonomy): Bacteria > Pseudomonadota > Alphaproteobacteria > Rickettsiales > UBA1997 > UBA2645. Next base: position 101,154 of record JAGNLL010000002.1, on the reverse strand, counting down.
CTTTGGTGACTCATGCTTGTGAAACTCACCCAAACACTTCCGCCTACTTAAAAAATTAACAACAGGACTTCTAGCAACATCTTTTTGGGCGATCTCTTTCAGAAGCGCGAGATGCCCTTCTAAATAATCTGGGACCACTTCTTTTGAGCGATCCTCAGGAGAAATCTCTTCCCCAATAATTTCTTGCCCGATCTGCTTTTTTTCGGGAGTAGCTTCGGGAGTAGCTTCGGGATTAAATTGGCGACGCGACATTTGTCTTAAAAAAATAAAATTAAAAAAATTTACCAAATCAGCGCCACTTAAAACGCAAAGTTTTTTAAACTAAACAACTATTCACAACAACTCGGCAATCTTAGCAATCATTGTGTCGCCAAGCTCATCCAAATTTTTAATTGCAATTGAGTTGCGGTAAAAATCGTCCGTGCTGTGGCCAATGCCAATGCCTACAATTTCAATTTTGCCACGCTGTTCAATTTTGTTAATTACGTGACGCAAATGGTCGCTTAAAATGTCGCCGTCATTGGCTGAAACCGTTGAGTCGTCAATTGGCGTGCCGTCTGAAATTACCACTAAAATTTTGCGCTTTTCGCTACGCTGCATTAGGCGAGCGCGCGCAAAAAGCAGCGCTTCGCCGTCAATATTTTCTTTCAAAATTCCTTCTTTGAGCATTAGGCCCAAATTAGTTTTCGACTTTTTCAAACTTTGGTTGAAGTGCTTGTAAACAATGTGGCGCAGCTCGTTGAGCCTTCCGGGGTTTTGCTCGCGACCCGAACTTTCCCACAATTTTCGCGCCTTGCCGCCTTTCCAATCAGCGGTGGTAAATCCAATGATTTCAGTTTTTACCAAAAATTTTTCCAAAATTTCGGCAATGATTTCGCACGCCAGCGCACTCATTACAATTGGGTTGCCACGCATTGAACCCGAATTGTCGAGCAAAATTGTAAGTGCGGTGTCTTGGTATTCGTGGCTTTTTTCAGTCACCCAAATGTCTTCAACTGTGGGGTCAATTACCAGCCGCACTAGTTTTTTGCGGTCTAAAAGCCCACGTGAAGAGTCGCGTTCAACAAAAGAATTTTTCTTCGAAAGCAATTTTCTCTTCAGCTTCAAACTCATTCTTTTCGAAATACCACCAAGCTTCGCCACCTTCAAATCAAGCTGGTCGCGCAAAAGTTCGAGCTCGTTTTTGCCAATTAATTTTTGTGGAAAAATCACCTCGTCAAACTTGCTGGTAAAAATTTTGTAAGGATTTTTGAACTCAATTTTGTCTTCGTCAAAGCTTGGCGCATCTAGCTTCACCGCCACGTCCCCTTTCGAATCGTCTTCTTTAAAATCGGCAGTTTTTTGTTCAATTGGCACTTGCGTGTCAGCCTCTTCTTCACCTTGAGAAAATTTATTTTCTACTTCTGTTTCAACAGTTTCAGTGCCCGAATTTTCTAATTCGTCTGGCGATTTTTCATTTGGTTTTTCTTGCGATTTTTCTTCTTCGTCTTGTTTACTTTCAGATTCTTCTTCGTTTTTCAACAACTCTAAAACCCTTGCCACACCTAGCGCAAAGTCACTTTGATTTTCCACGTCTCGCGACAATTTTTTAATTTCAGCAACAATTTTTTTGTTTAAATTTTCTTCTAACTCCGCCGCAAATTCTGCGGTGCGCGGCAAAACCTCACTGCCAAAAATCTCTTTTAACAAAATTAGCGAAAGGCTCGTAGAACCGCTAAAAATGTCGCTTTCAACCTTGCTTAAAATATTTTTCACCACACCAAGGTAAGAATTTTTCACCGCCGCAACCACCCGAATTTTCTCAAACTCGTCAAAAAACTTTTGCTCTTGCGGCTCAAATTTTTTTTCGTCGTGCAACTTTTTGTCGTGCGCCAGCAAGTAGCAAGCCGCCAAATCCGCCGCCGCTCGCGACGAATACGTCACCGTCGGTTGAGCGGAGTCGAAACCAACGGAAGGTTCCTGCTGCAAACCTGACGCAGCAGGAACCTTCCGTTGGTTTCGACTCCGCTCAACCGACGGGTTTTGTAGGTTTGGGAGTTCTGGCAACACTACACTTCTCTCACCTTCCACCAAATTTTGATTCCACGCAAAAAAATTATTTTCACACCCCTCGTCAAATTCTACCCGCAGCTTTTCATCCGCAACCAACGCCTGCAGCGTTGCAACAAGGTTTTCTTTAATCTGATTTTTTTGCGAATTTTTTGTTTTCACTTACCTAATTTTTAAAAATTTCCACCCCGCCCTTCTCAAGCAAAAGCTGATTTAAGTAGACGCCACAGTCGGCAATTTCTTGCGCCTCCACACCTTCTTCACCCAAAAAAACATCCGCCACGTAGCGCCCGTAAATGTCGGTGCGAAAAGTTTTTACCACCAAAAATGGCACGTCTTTTAAAATTTCAGACAAAACCTTAGCGCTTTTTTTGCCTTCGCTAGTGCTTAATTCTGCCGCCGAAATTTTTGCCAAACGCAAAATTTCGTGGTGAAAAATTCCAAACCCTAAATCTAAATTTACACGAATTGTGTCGCCGTCCACAACCCTCTCTAAGTAAGCTTTGTAAGCGTAAAGCTTACGCGAAGGTGCCGACTCTTTTTTGACCAAATATTTTTCTGACCTCTTCGTCACCGCCACAATTTGATTAATTTTTTTCACCTCACGCGGCAACACACTTGTCACTTTTTCAAAAATTTTAAACCCACAATCAAAGAAAAAATCTGACGCCCCAACCAGCTTAACAATTTGGTAAGCAAATAATTTTCCCCGTGCTGGTGCAATTTTTTTTGGCTGCTGCGGTTTTTTTGCAACGGGATTTGAGCCTTTATTTTCAAGGGCTAACTGTGGTTTAGATTTTTTCACTTCTGCTTGCAACTCACTCACGTCCCAACCATTTTGACGCGTCAAATCTTCCAAAACTTTTCTCTCGTCAGCCTTTTTAATTCCGCTCAAAATTCGGTAGTGACTCCAGTTAAGCGCCGCGTCGTCTTTGGGTAATTTTGGGTAAGTTTTGTAAAAGTTTCGCATTTTGTAGAGGGCACTCTCACCAATACCAATGTCGCTCTCCAGCTTTTTAACCAAATATTTTCCGTAAGTTTTTTCGTCTTTCTTTGACAAATCTTGGTCGATTATTTTTCCAATTTTCCAAGCCATTTCAACTTTTTGCCTAGTGGCATTGTTGAAAATATTTTTTTGCGTTTGAGAAATTTGTTTTTGAATTTCTGCCAAAATTTTTTGGTAATTTGGCACAGAAATTTGGCTAATTTTGTTTTTCATTTTTTGTGATTTTTTTAGCAAATACTGGCCACGGTGGCCAGTATTTGCTTTTGTAGATTGGCTTGGCTGTTGGCTCCAAAAAAATCTCGGCTTTTAGCTCTGACAAAAATCTTTTTTTCTTAAAGAATTTTTGTCTGCAAAATTTGCGCCAATTTTTTAATTTCAGATTTTTTGTGCGCGCTTGAAAAAGTAATGCGCAGCCTTGCTTTTCCTGCTTCTACAGTTGGTGGACGAATTGCTGAAACTAAAAATCCGCGCTCTTGCAGTTTTTTTGCCGCCGCCAAAGTTTTTTTGTTGTCGCCCAAAATGATTGGCACAATTGCAGATTGTGGATTTGGCAAATTCATTAATTCGCAAAAATACTGCGCATTTTCGAGGGCTTCTTGTCCGAGATTTTTTTTGGAAATTATTTTGAGAGAGGCCAGTGAAGCCGCGAGAATTGCCGGCGGAAGAGCTGTTGAGTAAATTGCTGATTTGGCAAAATTGCGCAGGTAATCGATTAAAATTTTGTCGCCCGCAACGTAGCCGCCAAGTGTGCCCACGGCTTTTGAAAGCGTTCCCATTTGCAGGTGATTTTTGTTTGAAAGATTTTTACTTAAAAACAAATCGTGCGCCGCGTCTGACAGTAAAATCGCGTCAAATTCTTGCGCTAATTTTAGCAATTCAAAAATTTCACCAAGGTCGCCGTCCATTGAAAACACTGTTTCGGTGACGATTAAACATTTTTTAAATTTGTGGCGATTTTCTTGCAGAATTTTTTTGGCGTGTGAAACGTCGTTGTGTCTAAAACGCATTAAACGCGCACCTGAAAGCAGGCTGCCGTCAATTGCGCAAGAATGCATTAAGCGGTCCATTAAAATTAAATCGCCCTCAGCAACAAGAGCTGGAACCACGCCAATTGCCGCCGCGTAGCCTGAAGAAAAAACAATCGAATCACTGCAATTTTTCATTTTAGCAATTTGCTTTTCTAATTTTTCGTAAAGCGAATTGTTGCCCGTCACGTAGCGCGAGGCCCGCGCACCAACGCCAAATTTTTTAATTGCGGCAATTGCGGCGTTTTTTACCGAAGAGTTTTGCGAGAGTGCGAGGTAGTCGTTGCAGCAAAATGAGGTGAGTTTTTTTGCACCGCGGCGAATAACCGTTGGGGCAACAGCGTCAGATGTTGCAAGACTGCGGTAGAGGTTTTTTTCTTTTTGGTTTTTGAGGGCGGTGGAATAAAAATTTAGCACTTTTTTTCTAAAAAATGTTTTTTTGAAACAAGGCTCTAAGCCTTGCTGCACTTGAGTTTAAAACGTTGACTTTGGTTGCCAAACAAAAAAATTGACGACTTTCAAAAATATTATTTTCAAACATTTAAATGCCAAAATTTAACGAGAGAAACGCTGTTTTAAGTGACGGAGTTTGGTTGCCAAAGACTTTGTTTTATTTTGACAATTCAAAACAAAAAAGTGTTTCGCCAGCCAGTTCGTTTAATCCAGCTTCGGCTTTAGACGGCGAAGGGTTTCAAGCTTCAACCTCACCTTCAAAAGCACTGTTAAAAAAAGCTTTGGTTTTTGACCAAAAATCTTTGGCTAGCTGCAAAAATTACGGCGACAAAATTGCTTTGTTGAAAAGACTGCAGATTGCTGGTTTTGAAATTTTCTTTTGTACGTCTGGAGAATCTGGCGGGCCAAATAAAATTCACAAGCTTGCCAGCGATTTAGAAAATATTTCGCAATTACGCAATCTTGCTGAGTTTGACCAAGAAAGAGATTTTGTTGAATTGGCTAAACAGGGCGCCAGCCGCGACAAATCTTTGCTGCTTGACGAGGAACAAGCCTCACTGGTTTTGCAATCTTTTGAGCAGCGCAGCTACGCTGGGTCTGTTTTTGGAAATGATTTGCGGTGCGGATCTTTTGCTGTTACTGAGGACGAGATCAGATCTCAAATGAGCGCTTATTTTAGAGGAACTTCTAGAGAAACTTTTGCTTTTTATTTAAGTAGGGTTGACGCCCCGCTACGCGCGCGATTTATTGAAGAATTTAGAGAAAAAATTAAGGCTCAGTGGGCTAGAACTGAGCGTGAAGAAGCTGAGAGTTTTGCAAATCGTTACCGACCAGGATCAGGTGAGATGTACCGCGAAGCTGTTACAAAAAACGCTCTGGATGAATTAAATGAAACGATTTCGTTTTACGGCTTAGACGGAGAAATTCCAGAGGAACTAAGAAAGTCTGCAGAGAAAAATCTTGAGAAATCTTATTTTAGAAGGGAAACCTCAACCCTAAAAGACATTGTTAGTGCGGAAAGGTTTTTTCCAGATCTCCTGCATAAATTGTGTGCAAAAAAAGGCTCAGCTCATTTTGAACAGCTGAGATTGCTAATTCAGAACTTTCCTGAGCGAAGAGAAAAGTTTTTAAAACTTACTCGAGATCTTTCTGCCCCAGCAGCAGAACTACAAAAATGGAGTGCAGAAGATATTGCCTTTCAGAAAATCGTAATCGATCTCTTTGAAGGCAGAATTGACCAGGTTCTTGAGCAAGTGCGCAACTTTAAAATTTCTGACGTTACTCAAGCTGCCATTCTAATTAGAATGGCAGATGACGAAGGGGTTTTGTCAAGAGAATTACTAACGGCTATTCGCGAGAATTTAAGAGATCTTAAACGGAATTTGCTGCAACACGACATCGATATTCTAAGAAAATCTGCAGAGGCAAAGGCAGCTGAACGACCCTTTTGGGGATTAGCGACTGATCCTAGAACTTTTGTCAAAATTGACAGCTTTCTTGAGATTACCGAATTTAAACCCTCGCAAATTGCCGAAGCAATCATTGCCCCCAAACAAGACTTTAACTCAATTCGAGAGATTAGGGATCAAATACAATTTGACGCCTCAAAAGAAAATGAAGAGCTGTTAAAAAGCAAAATAAGAGATCTCGGCAATTTAGAAACTCCACTTGCCTACATTTTTTTGAACAAAAGATCGAGAGAAACTTTAAACATTGCTTCACAAAGCCAAGCCTTACAAAAAAAAGGCGGCCTTCAAAAACCAAGACTTACTGAAGAAGAAGTTCATGCAATTGACCCTTCACTAACAGCGGCACAAACAAAACCCACTTACGCTGATTTTTTAAATGCCGATTTAGCAAATGTTGAAAAAATTGCCGCAGCAGCTGAATCGGGAGCATTTTCGGAATTGGCCGTAATGCGACTTCCAAGCCAAGTGACCGCAGATCAATGCCGAAGATTTCTACCTTTATTCAAAGACCGTGCACCACTAAAACATTTGGTGTTGCCCGCAAAATCAAAAAAAGAAAATCAAGAAACTGAGTCGGTAGTTAGAGAAATTTTTGGCGAAGCTGTTTCATTCGAATTTTTTGATTACGAAAATTATTTAGGAATTGCCGACGCGATTGAAAGAGAAGATTTGTTTCTTGCTGAAAGAAAAAGAAAAATGGATGCGGAGAGAGCAGAGCCTGACGCTCGATACGAAGCAATGCGTAGGTTTAATCGCGTTGCTGAAACAAAAAGAAAAGTGGATGCGCGGAGAGCAGAGCGTGACGCTCGAGACGAAGCAACGCGTAGGTTTAATCGCGGTAAAGAAGGTGCGCCAGTAAAATACACTTCAGGATCTGATGATTTAATGGAGTTATTATTATTAAAACAGGCAAAGGAATCACCGCAAACCGACCAATCACAACAACCCCCTTCCAGAACAAATCCAAACGAAATTCGTCTGGCTCAGGGCGAGTCAGCCTCAACAATTAGCGTTGAAAATTCAAAAGCAGATCAAACTTTCCAAATGGCTTTGGCCGGAGAAATTTTGAATAATCCTGGCTTGCCACAGGCCCAAATTCGCACCGCAATTATTAAAACCGAAATTGCCACAAGCCTTGAGCAGCACGAATACACCGCGCAGAAATTTTCCAAACTTGAACATTTCGAATCGCTACCTCAAAGCAAAATTGAAGATTTTAAAAAAAGTGGGTCGGCAAAAATTTACTACAAATTTAGTCAGCAATTATTCGCCGACTCAACATTCCGCCTGCCTTCTGCAAGCGCCTCAGAAGAATTTGTTGGAGTTCTTGGCGACAAAAGCGGAATCACAATTAAACGTGGCGACGACGATTTTTACTACGTCACTTCCACAAGAGACCGCGAATTTACTTACGTGGTGGCAGCACCACATCCAGACTTAGACCTTGCCTCTTACAAATCTTTGTCGGGACCAATCAGACAAATAATTGACGAATACCGCAATCCTAAAAAAGGCTTTAGAGAACTTGCTAGCCCAGAAAAAGAGGACGTAAAATACGACGCTGCTGACCACCAAGGCTCAATGCGCCGAATGTTTGAAGAAAGATCTGGAGTTTGTCGTCACCGAGTTGTCGCTGTAGAATTTAAACTTTTAGAAAGTGGCTTAGATCCAAAAGATTTCAGAATAACGAGCATCAACAACAACCACGTTGTTTTAGAAATCAAAAATGGCAGCAAGTGGATTAAGGTTGATCTTGGCGGCGGAGCGGGCACTGAGGTTAATTTAAGTAAGGATGAAAAATACGCGGGAAGTGCAGTTGTAACGCAACCAGAACCAGATCGAAAAGTTGCAGCGCAGCTCGAACCAGATGCTGGTGCTGCTTCAAGCAAGCAAGAAGATTTGTCTAACTTGCTAGATCAAATTAAATCTCTTCAACCAGCAGAAGAATTGCAACAACCACTTCCGTCAGGTTTGCAAACTGATTTAAGTAAAATTCAAGAAGAAGTGAAAGCCTTAGAGCGCGCCAGACAAGCCGCTAAAAAAGCTCTTGAAGACAGATTTTTGTCAATTTCCAAGCTAGAAGAAATTAGCAACCCAGAAACTCTAAAAGAAAAAATTGTCTCAAGCGACAAAAGCAAAATTTTAGTTGTCACCAGCAACGCAGAAAATCACGCCAATTTCTTTTTAAGTGAGGCAACAGCAAAAGGCCGTCCAACTTTTTACATTGACGGGCCCAGCAAAATTGACCTTCACCGCACTAATCTTTTAATTGCAGGCGGTGAACAACCAATTTTAAGCGCGGAAGGTTTGCTGTCTGATTTCTTAAAAAGAGCAGCAGAAAATCCAGATCCACGACCTCTTCTGGTAATTAATTGGAACGCTTTTTCTACCAAACAAAAAGCTGCACTTAACACTGCAATTGACGAAAGCAGAAGAATTAACGGCGAATTAATCGACGATTCAATTCAGATTCTAAGCCTTTCTTCCAGCGCTTCGCAAGACTGGTCTTTTAGGTCGCGTCACGATTTAGCTTTGGAATCGAAAGCAGAATTACCTCACCCAAGAGTCGAAAATTTAGACGAAAAAACCGCAATCGACCTGCAAGGATTTCCTAACTGGCGCCGCAATCTTTTTGGAAAAGTTGTGTTAGTTGGCGAAGAAATGGTTTGGCAAAAAAGTGAATTTGTTTTGGCGCTTGAGGCAGGAAAAAGCAATTTTGACATTGTAAATTTGTCGCCCCAAGCAGCGCGTGAATTGCGAGCTGAGTTCAAAAAAGCCCAAGCTGTGGGAAAATTTATTTACCACGGGCACGAAATTATTTTGCCAGAGAATGCCCAAATTAGTTGCGACGACAACACTTTTAAATTTGATAAATTTTCTGAAGCAGGACGAGTTTTAATTTTAGAAAATGTCACTTTTGCTCAAAGCCCTCCCGACACAGAAATAATCAACACCCAGATTTTTGATTTTGTAATTTGCGGCAAAGAAATTGCGGAGGGCAAATATTTTGAAAGAGACGGTTTGATTAAAAGAGCCGCAGATTCAGAAAGTCCAATTCTGAACCTTTTTATTTCTTCCAAACTTTCCGACGGTCAGTGGTACTGCTTATTTAATGAGGCGCAAAAGCACAGTGTCATTCTTAACCTTGCATTGGCACCGCAAGTAAAAGTGCCGGCAGGAGTTGCATTCTCGTCACCAGAAGTGCCATTTGAAAAGGAAGAAACTTTTGTTGGATCAACACAAGTCACGGCTCAAATTTTCGTCAGCAATGATTGCGACAAAACTCTGGTGGAAATCACACAAGATCCCTACGAAAAAGATGGAAGTGAATCTATTAGCGAAGATCCAATTAAGCCTTTTGCTGTTGTTGACGTTGAAGATTTCAACTACCAAGACTTGATTGAGAGAATCGATTTTGAAACCACCCCAAGCGGCTTTAAGAATTTTAAGAAAACTGAAAGTGAATTTTTAGCTCGCTTAAAAGAAGGGAAAAAAATCGTTTTGAAAGGCGAGTTCTCGACTGATCTTTTGCAAATGCTTGAGCCAATTTTGGTTACTGAAGCTGGTAAGAATTTAATTTTAATCGTTGAAGACAAAGCTTGCCGAACTGGCACAGCACCTAAGTCAATGCAGTGGTTAGCGCCAAAAGATTACGAGGTTAGAAGCTTTGAGATTAGTCAAAAATCTTCTCCTGCAACTGAATTAGTTTTTTCTGAAATAGTTGACACTTCTCACGATTTAGCAGACAGCAAAACCAAATCAGATCAATTTATTGCCGACCGTAAAAAGAATTTTTCCAAAACTCTCGCAAGCCAAAACATGCTTCGCCTCATTGGCCACAGCGGCGTGGGCAAAAGTAGATTGTTGTGTGAGTTTGAAGAAAATGACAAAGAGACAACTTCAGTTTACCGCGACTTAAAAGATTTTGCAGGTTGGGCAAATGACAAAAGTGGCAAAAGAAAAATTCTCTTCATTGACGAATCCAACATTGAAGACCGCCACTTTACAATGTTCTCTCCGCTTAAAAATGGCGGCGAGCAAAGACTTTTTTACCAAGGAAAATTCTTTGATCTTGGCGAAAATCACAAAGTAGTTTTTGCCTGCAACCCAGTTGAATACGGCGGCGGCAGGTTTGAGCAAAAACTTTTTGAAGACGGAGAAATTCCAGCAATTTATTTGAGAGATTTTCCGGCGAGTTACATTTACGAAAAAATTCTTAAAGAAGCGATTTACGACCAGTTGGGTGAAGAAACTAAATCACAACTTCCTGAATCAGTTTTTAAAGAAGCATCTCAAAAGCTGATTGAAGAATACCAAGCAGCAAATTCTAAAAAGAAATCTAGTGAGGCCAACGACGAAACAGTTCGCGAGCTTCAAGAAAAAACTTTGCGTTTCATTGAAGCCGCAACAACAGCGTCAGAAATAGCAGAGATTAAAACTGCTAATTTTATTTCGACCAATGCCACCAAAGAAGTTGAAGAAGCTCTCAACCTCTCTCTCAGCATCCGACAAAAACAAAGAAATGGCGAATTGCCAAATCACGCTTGCGGCTTGAATGGCGTGATTCTTGAAGGAGATTCGGGAGTTGGTAAAAGTGTTTTGATTGAAGCAGTTTTCGCAAGCAAAGGAGTCACAGAAATAAAACTTGGCGAAGAAGATTTTGGAGAAAAACAACGCTACTACAAAATTGACGCCAACCTGCCACTCGACAAAAAAAGAGAAATAATCGTCAAAGCTTTTGAGCAAGGAAACATTGTTTGGATTGACGAGATTAACAGCTGCATTGACGACGGATTGGAAAAAATCTTAAACGCTGCACTGACCGGAGAGCATCCAGACGGAAATGAAGACAAAGACAAAATAGCAAGAGCTCACAAGCCAGGATTCACCCTAGTTTCCAGCGTTAACTCTGCTGGGTTGGAAGGCCGATCTCTGATTAGCCCTGCTCTACTTCACAGAACAACTCAACCTCGCGTGAAGAATTTGAGAGAATATTCAGTTGAAGATCTGACTAAAATTGTAACTCATTGGTTGGGAGAGGAATTAGACCCAAGCATTGCGCAAAACATTGCCAAAGATTTTAAAGAATGTTTACACGCAAAGAATGGCTCGCATTTAAATCTGCGAATGCTGAAGAAAAATTTAGCAGAAATTTTACCGGCTTACGTTGAGTTAACACAATCTTTAGCAGGAATTAATCAGGAAAAACTAAGCGCTTCTCTAAAAAGTATTTTAGAAAAAGTTGCTGAAGAGGATGCTAAGAGATCTGAAATAAGAGCTGCTCAGGATAAAATTGCTGCTGAAGAGAGAGCTAGAAGAGTTGCTGAAGAGAAGGCCAAAATGGATGCTGAGAAGGAGCTTGCTTTGAAGGAACCTCAAGTAGTAACTACGACAAAAGAAGTTACAAATGATCAATTGCTACCTCCTCCCACTACCAATACTAAACCTCAGCATTCAGAGGTAAGAACTTTTGATCCACCTGCAGTAGCAAATAACCCTGAGCTAGAATCGGTAAGGGAAAAATTAACAGACACACAATCTTCTTCTGACTCTGACTTCGAAGAAGAAATAGCTGTAAGAGCAGCAAGAAGAAACCGTCCAAAAAATGCAGCCCCTACCGCAAAAACCACAAAATCTGAACCTGCTCCTGAGGCAAGAACAGTTGAAGCCTCCGCGTCAAGGGGACCGGTCCTAAGAAACCCCTTTAAGAGAAAAGCGAAAGTTACTTACGCAAAAATACATCCAGAATTAGACGCGGAAACACCTTCAACCTCCCCAGAACCTAAGAATCTTATTTCTCGCTTATCTTCTTGGATTGGAAAAGGAAAATAGCACAACAAAAAACCCGCCATTCTTGACGCTTAGAGCGTTAAGAAGGCGGGTTTTATTATTCAAAATGAATTGGAATCTAAACGTCGAGGTTAACAACCTTCAACGCGTTTTCTTGAATGAAATCGCGGCGTGGTTCAACTACGTTGCCCATTAGGGTTGAGAAGGTTTGGTCGGCGTCGTCGTATTGTTCGACTTTTACTTGAAGTAGAGTTCTGTTAGCTGGATCAAGCGTGGTTTCCCAAAGTTGTTCAGCGTTCATTTCACCCAAACCTTTAAAGCGTTGGATTGTCACGCCTTTTTTACCGGTTTCTAGAATCATTGCCATTAGCTCAAGCGGCTTGGTGGCAACGCGTTCTTCTTCGCCGCGGGTGAATTTCACTTGGCCGGCAAATTCTTCGGCGATTTGCTCTTTAATTTGTGCAATTGCGGCAATTTCTGGCAAGTCGAAGTAAGCGTTTTTCACTAAGTAAGAAGTTTTTACGCCTCTGGTTTCTTTAATGATTTCAATGTCGTCAGATTCAGTGACAACAGCTTTCCAAGACACTTCTTCGTCGGATGTTGCAGCAAAGATTTTTTCAATTTTTGCGGTAAGTGCTTTTGATTTTGCGGCGTTTTTCATCCACTCTTTGTCGAAGGCACCAGCTACTGCCAAGTTTTCAGCAATGTCGGTTGGCATTACGCGAGTTAAGCTTTGGATTAGGTGCGCAAATTTTTGTAGTTTGCTCACAAAATCGTGCAAATCAGCGCCAGTTCTGTCGCCCACTTTCGATTTTAAAACCGCACCATTCAAGGCGTTGTCAATGATGTAGGCTTGCCAAGCTTGTTCGTTTTTCAAATAAACTTCGCTCGAACCTTTTTTCACTTTGTAAAGTGGCGGTTGTGCAATGTAGAGGAAACCGTGCTCAATTAGCTTCGGCATGTGGCGGAAGAAGAAGGTAAGAAGCAGCGTGCGAATGTGCGAACCATCCACGTCCGCGTCGGCCATGATGATGATTTTGTGGTAGCGCACTTTTGACGGGTCGAAATCTTCGGCGCCAATGCCTGTTCCTAAAGCTGTAATCATTGTGCCAATTTCAACTGACGACAACATTTTGTCGAAACGCGCACGCTCAACGTTTAAAATTTTACCACGAATTGGAAGGATTGCTTGGTATTTACGGTCGCGGCCGCCTTTAGCTGAACCGCCCGCTGAGTTTCCTTCTACAATGAAAATTTCAGAAAGAGCTGGGTCTTTTTCTTGGCAATCGGCCAATTTTCCAGGTAGGTTTGAAACTTCTAGCGAGGTTTTTCTGCGCGTTAATTCACGCGCTTTTCTTGCCGCTTCGCGAGCTTGCGCCGCTTCAACTGCTTTACCAACAATGATGCGGGCGTCACTTGGACGCTCTTCAAACCATTGGGCAAGTTTGTCGTTTACGCCAGATTCAACGAAGGTTCTAACTTCAGAAGAAACTAGTTTGTCTTTGGTTTGTGACGAAAATTTTGGATCAGGAACTTTGACTGAGATTACGCAGGTTAAGCCTTCGCGTACGTCTTCACCGGTTAAAACGATTTTGTCTTTTTTGAAAAGTTTGTTGTCGGCTGCGTAGTTGTTAATGGTGCGAGTAAGCGCCGCGCGTAATCCCGCAAGGTGGGTTCCACCGTCGCGTTGACGAATATTGTTGGTGAAACACAAAATATTTTCGTGGTAGCTGTCGTTCCACTGCATTGAAACTTCCATGCTAATGCCGCTGGTTTTGTCTGAGGCAATTACGCTTAAAGTTTGGTGCGCTGGGTTTTTGCTTTTGTCTAAATATTTTACGTAAGCTTCAACACCACCTTCGTAGAATAAAACTGATTCTTTTGGCTCTTCTTCACGCAAATCTTTTAAAATGATTTTTACGCCCGAGTTAAGAAACGAAAGCTCGCGCAAACGTTGCTCAAGAGTTGAATAGCTGAATTCAAGAACGTTGTTAAAAGTTTGAGCTGACGGGTGGAAGGTCACTTGCGTACCTTTGTTGCCGTTGGCTTCGCCAATCATTTTAAGTGGAGAAACCGCGTCGCCGTGCTCGAAGCGCATGTTGTATTCTTTGCCGTCACGCCAGATGTTTAATTCTAACCAATCAGAAAGGGCGTTTACCACCGACACACCAACACCGTGCAAACCACCAGAAACTTTGTAAGAATTTTGGTCAAACTTACCACCAGCGTGAAGCTGAGTCATGATTACTTCTGCTGCTGAAACGCCTTCTTCTTTGTGAATGTCCACAGGAATACCACGACCGTTGTCGCGAACTGTGACAGAACCGTCAATGTTAAGAGTCACTCCAACCGCGTCGCAGTGGCCAGCCAAAGCTTCGTCAATTGCGTTGTCTACAACTTCGTAAACCATGTGGTGCAAACCTGAACCGTCATCAGTGTCGCCAATGTACATCCCTGGGCGTTTACGTACGGCGTCTAAACCTTTTAAAACTTTGATTGAATCAGAAGAATATTCGGCGCTCACAGTGTGATCCATTACTTCTTCAACTGCAGGAGAATTGTCTTGTTTTTTAGCTGACATTTTTTGGAGGTTTTTGTTGTTTTTTTTTGAAGAGACGAAGTGGCTTAAAAGCCTTGATTTTGGCGGCTTAAAAGGAGGGCTGGAGGATAAAAACTTAAATCTAAAAAAGAAGGGGTTTTTGTGGGGGAATTTGAGAAAAAATTTAGGTAATTTTTAGTGCTGATTTTGCTGACTTGAGAAGAGGGGGAAAGCGGCAACAAAGGCAGGACGGGATTTGTAATCCCGTCCTCACATTTAAGTTCAAATTTAAAGTTAACAAATGAACTTGTGGACTGGGTTGCAAACCCAGTCCAGCTCAGGAAATCCACTTGAAGAAAAAGCTAATTCCCCAACTTAATCAAAATCTCACTACCCGCCTCACCCGAATCTACCACAATTTTTTGCTCGTAACTTTTAATGTAGCAAAGCGCGTTTTGCTTGGTTTCGCAGTAGTAGATTGAGCCTTGCAAAATGTAGTCTTTGCCGCTTTTTAATTTGGGCAATTTCATTTCTTTTTCTTTTACGGCGCTCCAGTCAAAACTGGCAACCAAGTTAGCTTTGTCGTCTTTTACCAACTCAAGCAAATTGACAAAACTTGGGCCCTCTTCGTTGATTTTCCAGCCACCTTTCAAATCAATTTTAATCACAATTTCAGCGTCGGCTTTTACTTTCGCTTCTTCCGATTTTTGTAGATTTGGCAAATATTCTAAAAAGCCCTCGCGCGGCAATTTTAAAGGCGGCATTACGTCGAGCAGCTCAGAATTAAAGCTGCCGCGGCTAAGCATTAAAATGCGGTTGTTGTTGGTGTCGGCCAAATAAAAGCGGTCTAAAACTGCAATCATTCCTTCTGGCTCGTCAAACTCTGTGGCGCTACTTGAGCCCAAATTGTCGCCGCGTTTTTTGCCGACTAAATCGTGAATTTGTTTTGAAGAAAAATCGTATTTACGAATTTTGTGATTGTAGCTGTCAGAAATGTAAGCCCCGGTGTCGTCAACCAACAAACCAAGCGGGTGTTGCATCAACGCACTGTCTTTGGCGCCGTTAACGTGACCTGATTTAGCTAAATTACCGCCAATTAAAGTTTGCACCTCGTTGCTTTCGTCAAGAACGCGTAAGGCCGAACTCGCCGCGTCAACAAAGTAAAGTTTACGTCCAAACACCGACAAATCGGAGGTTTGTGCCAGAGAATTTTCTGGATATTTTCCGTCTTCAGCACCTCTAGAGCCATTGCCCGCAAGCACTGCGATTGTTTGGTTTTTTAAATTGTAAGACAAAATTTGGTGCGTGCCTGAATTGGCAATTGCTAAATTTTCGCGGAAAAATTTGACGTCGGTTGGTGAGGCAAGGTTGGCGTCTTTTGCGTCTAAATCTCTTTCAAATACGTCGCCGCGCAGGCCCGAGCCAACTAAGGTTGTCACTTTACCTTCTTTAAAATCGATTTCGCGAATGGCGTTGTTGCCAAAATCGGCCACGTAAAGTTTGCCGTTTTTGTAGGCCATTCCTTGCGGTGCGTTAAAAGAAGCCACGTCGAAGCTGCCGTCTTCTAAGCCCTTTTGGCCTGAGCCAATTTTAACAATCATTTCTCCCGAAAGTGAGCTAACTACAATGTTATTTTGGCCCGAGTTTGAAATAAAAATTGCCGGCAATTGGCGCGTTTTGTATTTGAAGTCTGACGCGTATTCTAACTTGCTTGGAAAATTCAAAACATTGCCAATGGTGTTGTACTTTTCAGGCAGCACCGGCAAAGGATCGCGGTTGATTTGAAATTTGTATTTTGAAATTAATCTTTTGACGTCGGCTTTGATTTTTTCGACGTCATTTTCACCCACGTAGGTTTCAACAACATTGCCGTGAGGGTTGATTAGCATTAGTGTTGGAAGTGCAGTGGCTTCAAAAGCAGTCCAAATTTTTAGGTCAGAATCGTTAATTACTGGATGCGTAATGTCGTAGCGCAGCACGGCTTTTTTAATTGCGGCGGCGTCTTTTTCATTTTCGAATTGGCCCGAATGCACGCCAATTACGGTGAGCTTGCTGCCAAATTGCTCTTCGAGTTTTTTAATTTCGGGCAAAGTTTGAATGCAACTTACGCAAGAATAAGACCAAAAATCTAACAAAATTAGACGGCCTTTTAGATCAGAAATTTCTAGGGGGCGCGAAACATTTAGCCATTTTTCGCTTTGCGAAACTGACAATTTTTTGACGTCAGAAATGTTAAAAGTTGCAGCGAAAAAAATGTTCGAAAAAAACGAGAAAATCGCCCACAAAACAACAAGAATGGCGGCTACAAAAAGTAAGAGGGATTTGTCTTTGTGACTGAGTTTCATTTTGAGGAAGAGAAATACTTTTTAGGTCCCCGAGCAAAGGACGAAGTCCGTCGTCGAGGGGCCCGAAGACAGTACTCGTTTCAGGCCCCTCGACGACGGACTTCGTCCTTTGCTCGGGGACCTAGGAAAAATTGATCTTAACAAAAAAATAGGGAGGCAATTTTGCCCCCCTACTTTTCTAACCAAACCAACTAGTGGTTTTCGCCTCTGCGGGCTTTTTTCTTTCTTGCGATACTTTCTTCTGCTCTTCTTTTAACTTTTTCAGAAGGCTTTTCGAAAGCTTTTCTTCTTCTGGCTTCTTTCACCAAACCCTCTCTTTGGGTTTTTTTTCTGAAAGCGCGAATCGCCATTTCTAGATTACCACGACCGTGAACTGTAACGTCCATTGCAACTTTACCCCCTTTGGTGCCTGCTTTAAATTGATATTATTTCGTTAAACTTGTGGATCGATCCAAGAAATATTTCCGTCTTTTCTGTGGTAGACCACGTTTATTCTTTTGTTGTTCTTATTGGTAAAAACCAAAGCTGGAAGATCAGCTAGGTCCATTTTCATGATCGCTTCTTCAACTGTCAATTCTTCAATGTTGGTAGTTTTTTCGTTAATCACATTTAGCGATTGTTCGACTTTTTCTTCACTTTCCATTTCTCCGAAAACATCGTAGGCCACTGGTGGAAGGATGTATTTCATTGCGTCTAATGCTTGGTAGTTTGGCTCAACCGATTTTAACCCACCGCCAATTCTGCGGTAATTTTTGATTCTGCTTTTGTAGCGCTGCAATTGTTTGGTCACTTTGCTGCAAGCTTCATTAAAGCAGGCGTAAACGTCTCCGGCTTCAGCATCACTTTTTACTGCAATGCCGCCTTTCATGCCTTCGTTAACCATTACCAAGGCTTTAAACATGTGGCCATTTTTAGAAAAATGCACCTCGGCTTCAATTGCCGTGTCAAAATATTTAGTCACCGATTTTTCCAAATGCTCTTCAACAAACTGGGTTAGAGCTTGTCCAACGTCCATTCCTGCACCGATTACTCTGATTTGCATAAGTTTGAAAAATTAAGTTTAAGAACCTGTCCTAAGTCTCGCTGCAATGAGTCGGAAATGGCGGATTTGCGAGCACCGCACCGCAGCGTACTTGAAGTACGTGAGGAGCGGAGCACAGCAAATTCGCCATTTACGGCCATTGCAGGTAGAGACTTAGGGCGGGTTCTAAGAAATTTGGTTCATTACAAATTGTAAGATACCACCGAGTTTGAAGTATTCGACTTCATTACTAGTGTCAATGCCGCAAACCAAAGTGGCTTCTTGCTTAGAGCCGTCAGCTCTGGTAATCACACACTTAATGTCTTGTCTTGGCTTAATGTTTGAAGTGATGCCAAGAATGTCGATGGTTTCGTCCCCCACCAAACCAAGGGTTTTGCGATTTTCGCCAGCTTTAAAAATCAAAGGCAAAACTCCCATTCCAACCAAGTTAGAACGGTGAATTCTCTCAAAACTTTCTGCCACCACCGCTTTTACGCCAAGCAAGAATGTGCCTTTCGCAGCCCAGTCGCGAGAAGACCCGGTGCCGTATTCTTTGCCAGCAAAAATAACCAAAGGTGCAGCTTTTTCTTTGTAAAACATTGCCGCGTCGTAAATTGAAGTGACCTCGTTTTTTTCAAAAATTTTGGTGAAGCCGCCTTCTTTAGTGCCGCCCAAAATTTCGTTTTTAATTCTGATGTTAGCAAAAGTGCCGCGCATCATTACTTCGTGGTTACCACGTCTAGCGCCGTAAGAGTTGAAGTCAGCTTTGGCCACACCTTTTTGCGCTAAGTAAGCCGCAGCAGGTGACGTTGCAGAAATGTTGCCGGCAGGTGAAATGTGGTCAGTTGTGATTGAATCACCAAAAATTGCCAACACGCGTGCCGCCTTAATTTCAACCGCATTTTCGCGGTTAAGATCGTCAAAAAAGTTTGGCATGCGAATGTAGGTGCTGTTCTCGTTCCAACTGTAAGTGTCAGATTTTTCGACCTGAATTTTTTGCCAAGCCGCATCGCCCAAGAATAAATCGGCGTATTTTTTAGCAAAAATTTCACGAGTGACAAAAGAATTAATCGCCGCGTCAATTTCTTCTTTGCTTGGCCAAATGTCTTTTAAGAAAACTTTTTTGCCGTCCAAACCAGTGCCAATTGCGTCAGTTGCAAGGTTGGTTTTAAGCGTGCCACTCAAAGCGTAAGCAACAACAAGTGGTGGAGAAGCCAAATAATTTGCTTTTACCAAAGGATGCACGCGCCCTTCAAAGTTGCGGTTTCCCGAGATCACCGAACCAACAACCATGTTTTTAGATTTGATCACTTCTTCAATTTGCGGATGAAGCGGGCCAGAGTTTCCAATACAAGTTGTGCAACCGTAGCCAACAACATTGAAACCAAGTTGGTCGAGATATTTTTGCAAACCAGAATTGCTTAAATATTCGCTCACCACTTGCGAACCCGGTGCTAGCGAGGTTTTAACGTGACCTTTAACTTTCAAACCTTTCTCAATTGCTTTTTTAGCAAGTAGTCCTGCAGCAATTAAAACCGACGGATTTGAAGTATTAGTGCAAGAAGTAATCGCTGCGATTACCACGTCGCCTTCGCTTAAATCGGTGTTTAATTCTGGAATTAAAATATTGCTTTCGTTGGCGCTGTTTAGTTCTTTTTGTAGAGCCGTGAAAGATTCAAGAACTGCTGGAAGCAACACACGATCTTGTGGTCTTTTTGGACCAGCTAAACTTGGCTGAATCGTTGAAATATCTAACTCAACCACGTCACCAAATTCTGGCTCAAAATTGTGATTTTCTACAAAAACTCCTTGAGCTTTTGCGTAAGATTCAACCAGCGCAATGGTTTCAGAGTCACGCGCCGTAAGGTTCAAATAATCTAGCGTAGTTTTGTCGATTGGAAAAATGCCGCAAGTTGCGCCATATTCTGGCGCCATGTTAGCAATGGTAGCGCGGTCTGCCAAAGAAAGCGAAGGAAGAGCTGGCCCGAAAAATTCTACAAATTTTCCAACCACACCTTTTTTACGCAAAATTTGCGTGACGGTTAACACAAGGTCTGTGGCGGTAATGCCTTCTTGCAATTTGCCACTTAATTTAAATCCGATTACTTCAGGAATTAGCATTGAAATTGGCTGACCCAACATTGCCGCTTCAGCTTCAATACCACCAACACCCCAGCCTAAAACTGCCAAACCGTTAATCATTGTAGTGTGCGAGTCGGTGCCAACAACGGTGTCGGGGTAAGCAAAAAGCTCACCGTTAATTTCGCGGCTCCAAACCACACGCGCTAAATTTTCTAAATTCACTTGGTGGCAAATACCGGTTCCAGGTGGCACGGCGCGGAAGTTGTCGAAAGATTTTTGCGCCCATTTCAAAAATTCGTAACGCTCAAAATTGCGTTCGTATTCTAGATCTACGTTTTGTTGCAGCGCCAATTTGTTGCCGGCAAAATCAACTTGCACCGAGTGGTCAATTACCAAATCAACTGGCACGAGTGGGTTAATTTTTTTCGGGTCTTTATTTTGATTTTTAACTGCGTTGCGCATTGTTGCCAAATCAACAACCGCGGGCACTCCGGTGAAATCTTGCATCAAAACGCGAGCTGGCGAAAAAGCGATTTCGATTCTTTTTTCGGCGTTTTTTACTGAGTCAATTACTGCTGCAATGTGTTCTTCTTTTACAACGTCGCCGTCAAAATTTCTGACTAGGTTTTCCAACAAAACTTTTAAGCTGAAGGGCAATTTTGAAATGTCGCGGCCAACTTTTTTAGCGGCGTCTTGCAAAGAAAAAATTGTGTAAGTTTTGCCTGAAACTTGAAGTGAAGATTTTGGCGTGAATGTGTTTTTCATAAATTTAGCTTTGTTTTGTTAACTCGCAGTATTTGAAACAACCCAGCTTGGATTGGCAGAAGTGACGTCTTTTTTAAATGTCCAAACGTCACTCAACTCATTAATTTCGTCTTTTTTACCCACAACTATTTGCCCGCTTACATCAGAAATATAATTAATTTGTCTCGAAGAAATTTTTACTACCACAAGAGCAAAATTCTCAAACATTCCTGCCGATAAAATTTCAGCTTTGTTAATCGCGATTAAGTTGGTTGTAAGAGTTTGGCTGAGTAACTTTCTTTCGTTAATTGCGCCTTCAAAACCAGCAAAAACATTGTCTGAAAGTAGCGGCTTTAAAGCTTCTAAATCATTGGCGGCAAAGGCTTTTAGAGTCATTTCAAAAACTGACTTGGCGCCATTTACAAAAAACTGCGCTGAAATATTGCAGCGTTGCAAAATATCTGAAAAACTAGCGCGAGTTGTAGCGTCAAGATCACCCAAAATTTTTTCTTCGGCTTGTTTTTGCTCTTCTGAAATTTCGGTAATTTTTTGAATGATTTTGCCTTGGATGGCTTCGATTTGCTCTTTTTGCTTAGCTATTTTTGCATCCATCATCTTTTTTTCTTCTTCGTCAACTCTGCCCAGCTGCTTACCTAGCTTCAAAAAAATCAACAATGCCACTGCAGCGAAAAAGAGAATATCCATTTAAGTAGGTAAGGAGTGTTTTGGACCAGCCCGCTTACGTCCTTCGGACTACAGCGCGGTCATCCGCTTTCGCCAACGATACAGTCTTATGAATCCTACGGATTCATCGCGCTGTAGCGTAAGCGAAAGCGGATGGGGCAAGCGACGGGGATCGAACCCGCGACCTCTAGAACCACAACCTAGCGCTCTAACCAACTGAGCTACGCCTGCCATAAAAAAAGCCCTTCAAAATTGCCAAAGGGCGAGGCGCGGCAAATTAGGTGGGGATGTGCTTTTGTCAAGTGAGACAAAATTTATTTTCCCACCACCAAATACCCGCGATAATTCGCTGCATCCTTGGTATTCATCGCCTCAATTAATTTTGAGACCTCAACCCAATACCACTGATTTTTGTGCAGCGCCACATCCAAAACTAAAACCGAATCGCTCGCCTCATCAAAAGCCACAAGTGGCGAAACGTGGCCGCGCGTTGCCTTGCCCAAAACCTTTCCGTCAAAATTTAGCACTAGAAATTTTTTGTCTTCAGCGAGATTTGCTTTCAAAATATTGCGAAATTTTTCCGCCACTTCCGCGTCATTTTTCTCAACACGAGTTAACTCAACTTTCATGCCGTGAATTTTTAACATTTGCGCAAAATCAGCCAAAGTTACTCCAGCATCAAACTCTTTTGTACCAGCTACGGGCTCTTTAAATTCAATAACCGCGCGCTTTTTAACTTTTTCGGTTTTGTCATTAAAAAAGCCATCTTGGCTGTAGAGATGATACTCCACAACACTGCCATCTGGCCTTGTCATTTCGCCTGATTTTTGACTTGAGATATTTTTGTAATTTAGCGCATTGCGAATAATCGTACCCGTCGCAATACTACAAAATAGCGGGTTTTCTTGAGGTTGGTAAAAATTTGCCAACTGATAAAAATCATTTTTAAATTGGCTACGCTCCAATTTTTTTAGGCCCTCAGCGCTGTTCCAATTTTGCGCTTGCGAATTTTCGAAGCTCACAAAAACTGCAAAAATCACTAAAAGAATTTTCTTAATCATAAATTTTGTAAAAATGGCTGAAGCCTTGGAAATTAAGGATAAATGCGACTCAAGCGTGACTCACTTAATTGAAAAATTTTTACGTTTTTTAGAAGTCGAAAAAAAATATTCGCCCCACACAATTAGCTCTTACCGCACTGACATTTTTTACTTTTTTGATTTTCTTTTCAGAGTCAAAGCAAAAACCCTGAGCCAAAATGATCTCGAAAATTTAAGCGTTCACGATTTTCGAAAATGGCTTTCTGAGAGGCTTCCAAATCACGTCAACGCATCCAACGCCCGAGCGCTCGCGTCACTTCGTTCAATGTTTCGATTTTTCAATCAAAACCAGCTGCTAAAAAACCAAGAAATCAGCAAAATAAAAACACCAAAAATTGCCAAGCCCGTACCAAAATCGGTTGACCAAATCGACATTAAAAAAATCTTTGGCGAAATTTTAAACATTCGAAAAACCCTGTGGCAAGCCAAGCGCGACGTTGCTTTGCTTACGTTAATTTACGGCTGCGGACTTCGTATTTCTGAAGCACTTTCTGTTAGCAAAAAAAGTTTAGAAAATTCGCAAACATTAATCGTCACCGGCAAAGGCAAGAAGCAGCGCATGGTGCCTCTGCTTGAAGTGGTGAAGCAACGAATTGACGAATATTTGGCGGCCTGCCCTTTTCCACTAAATTTTGACCAACCAATTTTTTTAGGACCAAAAGGCGACGCTTACATACGCAACAATTTTGCGGCCTTGATTCAAAAAGTTCGCCGCAATCTAAACCTTGCCGAAACCATCACCCCGCACGCTTTCCGCCATTCTTTTGCGACACATCTTTTGGAGGCAGGAGGCGATTTGCGCACAATTCAAGAGCTTTTGGGGCATGAGAGTTTGTCGACGACACAGCGCTACACTAAGATTGACAAGGCTAGGTTGCTTAGTGTTTATGAAAAATTTTCCAAAAGGTAGTTCGAGCGCTTTTTAAAAATGGATTGCCGCGCTTCGCTCGCAATGACGGAGAAAAAACTTAACCCCATCGTCATTGCGAGCGAAGCGCGGCAATCCATCGCGCCACAAACTCAAACTTCTAGACAGTCAAAACAGCCAACAAAAAACCCAAATTTCCCATTGCTCTTGCCAAAAAAACCTCAATCCTGCGCCGCTTAAAAATTCCCAATTTTCCCTTAAAAATGTTCATCCCTCTCCGCAACCACACAACCTACTCGTTGTGCAAAGGTGCCATTAAAATTCCTGAATTAGTTGAACGCGCTGTCGCCTACAAACTACCGGCTTTAGGCATCATGGACAGCCAAAATCTTTTCGCTGCTTTAGAATTTTCTTCCGCCTGTAAAAAATCTGGAATTCAGCCAATTTTGGGCTGCGAAATGTTGATTAATTTTGACGATGGCACGCGCAAAAACATGTCGAATGCCGATGTTGAAAACGCCCTCGCCTTGCTGCCATTGATTGCCTTCAACCAACAAGGCTACGAAAATTTAATGTATTTGGTGAGCCACTCTTTTTTGAATCGCCAAAGCGGCATTTCGCCACATGTTTCTTTTGATTTACTCAAAGAAAAATCTGCCGGACTAATTGCTCTTTCTGGTGGGGTTGAAGGCCCAATTGGCAAGCTTTTAAGCGAAGACCAAGATCAAAAAGTTTTGGAATTGATCAGCGAATTTTCAAAAATTTTTCCGCAAAATTTTTACATCGAAATCACGCGTCACCAAACAAAGTTGGAAGAAAAGCTTGAGGCAAAATTTATTGAACTAGCCCTTAAACACTCTCTACCATTGGTTGCAACTAATAACGTTTATTTTTTGACACCCGAAATGCACGAAGCGCAAGACATTTTAACTTGCGTTGGCGAGGGCAGATTTTTCTTTGATGCTGACCGTAAAAAAAATTCACCCGAGCAATATTTTAAAAACCAAGAACAGCTCAAAGCCTTATTTAGCGATATTCCCGAGGCGATTGAAAACACCGTTAATATTGCAAAAAAATGCCACATCATGGCGTTTGAACGCCCACCAACTCTACCAAAATTTAGCAACGAAGAAGGTTTTAACGAAGCTGACGAATTAAAAAAACAAGCCAGCGAAGGCTTGAAAATCAGGCTTACGCGCAAGTTTGCACTTGAAGAAACCACGCTCGAAAAACAAACAGAAATTGAAAAAGAATATTTCGCCCGACTCGATTTTGAGCTTTCAGTAATTTTAAAAATGAACTTCTCGGGCTATTTTTTAATCGTATCTGACTTCATTAAATGGGCCAAAAATAGCGACATTCCAGTTGGCCCAGGAAGAGGCTCGGGTGCTGGGTCAATTGCCGCATGGGCGTTGCAAATTACCGATCTTGATCCCATTCGTTTCGGTTTACTTTTTGAAAGATTTTTAAATCCAGATCGCGTCTCAATGCCCGATTTTGATATTGATTTTTGCCAATCGCGCCGCGACGAGGTGATTGATTACGTGCAGTCAAAATACGGCAAAGATTACGTTGCTCAAATTATTACCTTCGGAAAATTACAAGCACGCGCAGTGTTGAAAGACGTGGGTCGCGTGCTACAAATGCCTTACAATCAAGTTGATCGAATTTGCAAATTGATCCCTTTCAACGCCATCGAAGCTGTCACTTTGGAGAAGGCAATTGAAATGGATAAAGACTTGCAGCAAGCCATTAAAGAAGACCCGCAAGTGACTAAGTTAGTTGACATTGGCCTAAAACTTGAAGGCTTAAATCGTCACGCCTCAACTCACGCAGCCGGCGTGGTTATTGGCGACAAGCCACTTCGCGAAATTTGTGCACTTTACAATGATGAAGGCTCAACCATGCCTGCCGTTGGCTATTCGATGAAATATGCTGAAAATGCTGGGCTGGTAAAATTTGACTTTTTGGGACTAAAAACCCTCACGACAATTTTTGAAACCGTGAAGCTAATTGAAAAAAATCGCGGCATTAAAATTGACATTACCAACCTAAAACTCGACGACGAACAAACCTTCAAAATGCTTGGTATTGGCGACTCAATCGGCGCTTTTCAAATTGAGTCTTCGGGAATGCGCTCGGTTCTACGCCAAATGAAAGCCGATAAAATTGAAGATATTATTGCGCTGATTTCGCTCTACCGTCCGGGCCCAATGGACAATATTCCAACCTACATTCGCCGCAAACATGGGCTCGAAAAAATTGAGTATCCGCACCCGCTTTTAGAAGTGTGTTTGAAAGAAACTTACGGCGTAATTGTTTACCAAGAACAGGTAATGGAAATTGCTAAAGTGCTTGCCGGATACAGCCTTGGAGCCGCAGATTTACTGCGCCGCGCCATGGGTAAAAAAATTAAAGAAGAGATGGATCAACAGCGCGCAATTTTTACAGCAGGCGCGATGAAAAACGGCGTGCCCGAAAGACAAGCCGGAGAAATTTTTGACCTAGTAGATAAATTTGCCGGCTACGGTTTTAACAAATCTCACGCTGCAGCCTACGCTTTAATTTCTTACCAAACTGCGTTTTTGAAAGCGCATTATTTGCCGGAATTTTTAACTGCTTCAATCAATCTCGAAATTGATAATACCGACAAAATTAACATCTTTTTGCAAGTGGCCAAAAGCCACGGCATTCCTGTGTTGGCGCCGAGTTTGAATGATAGTGAGGCTTATTTTAGTGTAGAAAGAATCACCACAACCACCCACTAAACCCATGAAAAAATACCGCATTTACATTGACGAAGTTGGAAATCCTGACTTGAAGAATTCTGATGACCTAAATCACCGTTTTTTATGCCTTTCTGGCGTGATTTTTGACCTAGATTACACTCTGCAAACTTTTCATCCAGAGCTTGAGAACTTAAAAACAAAATATTTTGAACATCATCCTGATGAGCCTCTTATCTTTCATCGTAAAGAGTTGGTTTGCAAAGAGGGGAAATTTCGTATTCTAAAAAACCCAGACTTAGAAAAGTCCTTCAATAAAGACCTCCTGAGTCTTTTGGAGAAATGGGATTTTAAAATAATCAGCTCAATCATTGATAAAAAAGAATTTTGCGATCTTTACCCAACGTGGAATAAAGATCCTTACCATCTATGCCTAGATGCTATTTTAGAACGCTATCGCGGCTTTCTAAAAATGAACCAAACGGTTGGTGACGTAATGATTGAGTCGAGGGGTGGAAAAGAGGATCTTCGCCTAAAAGAGTCTTTCCGAGATCTAATGGATAATGGTAGCGCTTTTTTAAAACCATCTGACTTCAGCGAGTTTTTGACATCAAAAGAACTCAAAATACGAAACAAAGCCGCGAACATCGCTGGGCTACAATTAGCAGATTTACTTGCTCACTCCGTTAGAAGATTTGCCTTCGATAAAATTTGGGAAATAAGAGAAAATAAAAAAACTTTTTCTGACGAAATTTTAGATATTTTAATCAATCAGAAGAAATTTTTTAGCTACAAAGATAGGGTCAACGGATGGGGAATCAAAAAACTACCTTGATATTTTGGCAATAAAAAAGCCCCACAGATCAGATCTGCGGGGCTTCAAGGGTAAACCCTCCACCTCCACTTAAGTGGATTACCAAGCACGGTACTTGGCAACTTTTTAGTTTCAAGACCCTTTAATTTCAGACAAAATGGACTACAAAATAAAACTCTCCCAGCTGCGCGAATCATGCGTTCTCGTTAAAACACCAACCGATGCTCACGCGTTTTTAACCGCTGAAATTTCTAAAAATTTTAAAGAATCTGACCTCGTTTTCGTTGCCGAAAATGATGCAGAAATGGAACTAATCCAAAAACAAATTCGTTTTTTCGCACCCCATCTCGAAGTGCTAAACTTCTACGCTTGGGACTGTTTGCCTTATGATCGCGCCTCACCAAAACAGGCAATTTTATCCACACGAATTAAAGCACTTTACCAACTTGCAACGCGCCCAAAAGACAAAAAGTTTTTCATCATTACTTCGGTACATGCACTTTTACAAAAAACCATCGCACCCAGTCAAATCAACGATTTGGGCCTGTATTTACAAATTGGTAGCAAAATTTCTTTGCCACAAATTGCTGAGTTTTTAATTGCCAAAGGATATTCGCGCGAAGTCTGCGCCAACAATGTTGGCGAGTTTGCCGTGCGTGGTGGCATTGTTGACGTGGTGATGCAGCAGGCAGCAGATTTAATTGGCTACCGCATTGATTTTTTTGGTGACGAAGTTGAGTCAATTAAGGCGTTCGACCCAATAACTCAAATCACGCAAGAAGCACTTAAAAGCCTCGAAATTCTGCCCGCTTCAGAAGTAATAATGAGCAAAAAAACTGTCGAAAGTTTTCGCCAAAAATATCGCCAAGCTTTTGGTGCGGCAGTTGACGATCAAATGTATTCAGCCATTTCAGAAATGCGCGGATACGCGGGAATGGAGCATTGGCTGCCATTTTTTTACGAAGAACCTTTGGTGAATTTTTTTGATTATTTAAAAAATCCTGTCGCGTTTTTTGACGATAAAATTTTTGACTTAGCTAAAAATCGCGGCGAGTTAATTAACGAATATTATCAAGCGCGAGTTGCTGAAATGAAGGTTCGCGACGGCTCAATTTATAATCCGGTTGCGCCCGAATTGCTGTATTTTTCAGCGGATGAGCTGCGAAAAAATTTAGAAAAAAACGTCGCAATTCGCTTTAATCAATTTGAAGTTGCCGAAAAAAACAGCCGCATTTTAGATTTAGAAATTAAGCCCGTGCCAGATTTTGCGCTGGCTGGTCGCACCAACACTCGCGATCCAATTGAGTTGATGAATGAGTTTATTTTAGCAAACTCTGCCGCAAGAAATGTGACAATCGCCTGCCTCACCGAAAGTTTTCGCGACCGCATTACCAAAGTTTTTTTCGACTACGGAATTACCTCGCAAGAAATTAAAAATTTTTCTGACACCCACAATGTAAAGCGCGGAAAAGCCTCAATTTGCGTGCTTCCAACCCATTTTGGATTTTACACTTCTGACACGATTTTTATCGGCGAACAAGCGATTTTCGGCGAAAAAATTCTACGCAAAAAAAGCAGCAAAGCCGCTTCGCAAAGATTGGTTGAAGAAGGTTTAAGTATTCAACTTGGTGAACTTGTGGTGCACCGCGATCACGGAATTGGCAAATTTGACGGCATTCATCTAATCAATGCTGGCGGCGTTAAAACCGACATGATCAAAATTTTGTACGGCGCTAACGACACACTTTTTGTGCCGGTTGACGACATCAATTTAATCACGCGCTACGGTGCTGATAATCCACTAATTCAACTTGATCGTTTGGGTGCGGGTGCGTGGAAAAATCGCAAAGAAAAAGTTCGCACTCGCATTAAAGTTGCCGCGGAAGAACTGTTGAAAATAGCGGCTGCGCGCCACTTAAAAAAAGCGCCGGTTTTTGTCGCCGAGCAACATTTTTACGATGAATTTAGAGCAAAATTTGGCTTCGTTGAAACTGACGATCAAGCCAAAGCAATTGAAGAAGTTGAAGAAGATTTGCGCAAAGGTTCACCAATGGATCGCTTAATTTGCGGCGATGTTGGATTTGGAAAAACTGAAGTGGCACTTCGCGCAGCCGCAATTGTCGCGGGATCTCCCGGCGCCACACAAATTGCAATTGTTGCACCAACCACACTTTTAGTGCGCCAACATTACAAAAATTTTAGCAAAAGATTTGCCGAAACCGACGTAAAAATTGCGCAACTTTCGCGACTCGTCACAACAACCGAAGCCAAAAAAATTCGCCAAGAACTCGAGTCTGGCGCGGTGCAAATCGTCATTGGCACTCACGCACTTTTGCAAAAAACCATCAAATTTAAAAATCTTGGTCTCGTAATTATTGACGAAGAACAACATTTTGGCGTGGCGCAAAAAGAGCGTTTGAAAGAATTGCGCAACGAGGTGCACATTCTCACCCTTTCGGCCACGCCGATTCCGCGCACTTTGCAAATGTCGCTCACCGGCGTGAAAGATTTAAGTTTAATTTCAACACCACCAATTGATCGCTTGGCAGTGCGCAATTTTGTGATGCCTTACGATTCGGTAATCGTGCGCGAGGCGGTGCTGCGCGAACATAATCGGGGGGGAAGAATTTTCTTCGTGGTACCAAGAATTCGCGACATTGAAGAAATGGAACCACGTTTAAAAATTTTACTCCCAGAAATTAAAATTGCTCACGGACACGGACAAATGCCGGCTGCACAGCTTGATAAAATTATGAATGATTTTGCTGACGGCAAAATCGACATGCTGCTTTCAACTACAATTGTTGAGTCGGGCATCGATATTTCTGACGCCAACACGATGATTATTTACAAACCCGAAATGTTTGGGTTGGCACAACTTTACCAAATTCGCGGTCGCGTTGGCCGCGGCAAGGTGCGCGCTTATTGCTATTTCATGCTTGATCACCGCAAAAAAACTTCGGAAGATTCGCGTAAAAAATTGGAAGTAATGCAAAATTTAGATTCGCTAGGCATTGGATTTACCATTGCGAGTCACGACATGGACATTCGCGGCAGTGGTAATTTGCTGGGCGATGAGCAGTCTGGCCACGTTAGAGAAACCGGTGTTGAGCTTTATCAGCAAATGCTTCTAGAAACTATTGAAGAGCTAAAAAATGCCAGTCCACAAACAAAAAATAACCCAACTGAAAAATTAGAAATCGATTTCTCGGTGCAAATTAAACTCGGAATCTCGCTGCTAATTCCAGAAGACTACATGCAAGATTTAAGCCTGCGCATGAGCTTTTACAAAAAAATTGCGACTGTAAAAAACGACACAGATCAAGAAAATTTAATCAACGAAATGACCGATCGTTTTGGTAAAATTCCGTTAGAAATTTTGAACTTGATGGAAATTGCTAAGCTTAAAACTTGGTGCAAAAAACTTGGCGTAGAAAAATTAGAAGCGGCATCAGAGGGAATTTTAATCAGCTTTAAAGACAATAAATTCGCCGCTCCAGAAGGTTTAATGCAAATGATTTTTGCTAGTAAAAATAAAATAAAATTACACACAGGACAAAAAGTTCTTTTTCTTTGCGACGTAAAATCGACAGCACTAAAAATTTCTTCGGCGCAAAATGTTTTGTCTCAAATACAAAAATTACTTTAAAAATGACTGAAAAATTTGACAAAAAAACTCTCGAAGAAGAGCTGAAGAAGAAGATCGCCGACGAAGATGATGATCAAAATTTTATCAGAAAAGATGAGCCTCAGGAACAAAAGTGTGAAGTAAAAGAAGGTGAAGAAGTTCAGGGAGTTATTCAAAAATTAAAAAATGTGTTTTTTCCCAAACCTAATCAGCAGCGCAATTTAGCACGTGAAACTGGCGGACTTGAAGTAAAAAAAGATAAGGGAATATCGGAAGATGATGTTTGGGACGAGCGCTCTGAAGAAGTTGACGGCATGGCCACTAATGTTTTTAACAGCAGCGGTATGCGCTCGGTTGTTTGGAAAAAAAAGAGAGAAAGACTAGAAGCAGCAGAGCTAGCGCTAGAGCTTGCCGAAATTGGAAAAACGCTAAAAAGCAAAGGCACCACCGCCACACCAACACAAGGCTACATTTCGCGACTAAAAAATTTGCAGCAAGATCGCACTGATATTAATGGTGGCGCGTCTAGATAAATAGCGCTTCGATGGGCCAAGGACTAAATCACCCGCCAAGCAGTTTCGTCTTCAAAAAGTTTGTGCAGCAATTTGTTGTTAATGCCGTGCCCAGCTTTTGAGGCTTTAAAATGCCCTAAAATGAAGTGTCCGGCTAGGTAAATATCACCGATAAAATCTAGAGCTTTGTGACGCACAAACTCGTCGCCGTAGCGTAAGCCCCCTGTGTTTACGATGCCGTTTTCATCAACCAAAATTGCGTTGTCTAACGACCCACCCTTGGCCAATCCCATTTTGTGTAATTGCTCAATTTCATGTTTGAAACCAAAGGTTCTAGCGCGGCAGATGTCGTTTTTAAATGAGGTGAAAGTTGAGTGATAATCGAAGGTCTGATTTTTGATTTCTTTGTGATTGAAATCGATGTGCAAATCGATTGAAAAATCTTTTGACGGCTCAACCTCAATAAATTTATCACCATCTTCAACGCGCACTTTTTTCATAATTTCTAGTACGCGGCGCGGCTCTTCTTGAATGTTGATTCCGGCACATTCAATTAAAAAAACGAAAGGCTCAGAGCTACCATCCATAATCGGAATTTCTGGGCCATCGATTTCAATTAAAAGATTGTCGATGCCACAACCCCAGATGGCCGCCATTAAATGTTCAATTGTTGAAACTTTAGCGCCAGCTTCGTTGGTGAGGGTGGTGCCAAGATTGGTGCCGATAACGTTTTTGTAATTGGCTTTAATCACATTGTCGCCGCTTAGGTCAGATCTTTTAAAAACGATGCCGCTATTGCAAGGTGCTGGGATCAACTTAATTGAGGCGCGCTCTCCGCTATGCAGGCCAATGCCGCTGCATTCAATTTTGCTATTAACTGTTTTTTGTGAGATAGAAATCATGATGAATTTTTTAAAATTATTTGCTCCAAGGAAACTTCTTATCGGACTTGCCGTTAATTAAAATGGTGCCGCAGATTAGGTCGTAAGCCGTGGTTTTTTTCTTGGTAAAAAGATGAATTTGCAGCCAGCCCGCAAGCACTATGGCTAGAAAAATATTAAATTCTGAAGCGGTAATGGCTTGAAAGAAAGTCACTTGATAGCGCGCTTTATAGCTCAATAGATAGGCGATAAATATTAAGGGCAATATCGAAAGAAAGTAATGCGCACTAGCTCTTGAAAAACTGATTTTTTCTTCGTCTTCTTTAACGATTAAAATTTTCATCAAACGCTTACCAATAGTGCCCTGCCAAGCCGAAGAGTTAAAGTAAGAGTGATAAAAAGCGCCGATCAAAACTATTATTAAAACAATAATTGCGGCACAAAGAAAGGCGTCGCTGTGAATAATAAAATTGAGGTGTTCTGGTGTTTTTTTAGGAACTTCGGTGCCAAATTTTGCGATAAAATCTTCTCTCAAAATAAGTATTTTTTTCTCAAACCACAACTTACCCAAAATCTGCAGAGCCACCACTCGCAAAAGTAAAACTATCCAAAAATCAATTGCCGACGCAAAGCCTCTTCTTGAGGCTTTGACATATTTTGCCTCCGTCGGTTTGGCTAATTTTTCAAACAGTTTACTAATGTTCATGGCCTAGTTTTTTAAGGGTAATTTTTTTGTTTTTTGCGCCGATTAATGAAACGCCAAAATTTTTATCAGCGGCTTTTTTAAACTCGCCAATACAAGTAAGTTCAAGCTTTAGAGCCTTTGCTAAAGTTAAAATTTTATTTTTATTTTTTGGCGCCACTGCAAAAACTAACTCGTAATCGTCTCCGCCAGATAATAAATTGAGCGGCTTTATTTTAGAATTTGTTTCAAAAAATTTCTGCGCCGATTTTGAAAAAGGCACCTGATTTAAGTGAATTTCAGCAGCAAGTTTTGACGCTTGGCAAATGTGGCCCAAATCAGCAAGCAAGCCGTCTGAAACGTCAATAGCGCAAGAGGATAAATTATTTTTTAACAGCATTTTTCCAAGCTCAATTCTTGGTGTTGGAAAAAAATGGCGCTTAATTGTGTGGGCGTCAAAAGCGGCTTTACGCCCAATAAAGGCATCGCCAATTGTGCCTGAAACAAAAACTAAATCTCCTTCTTTCGCTAAACCTCGCGACAAAGATTGGCCTTTTTTCACCACGCCAAAAATTGTAATTGAGAAGCAAAGCTTTTTAGCGCTAACCGTGTCGCCACCAATCAAACAAAGGCCAAACTCGTCTTGCACAGATTTTAACCCGCGCGCAAATTCACTGCAAAATTCTTCGTTAGTATTTTTATTTTTAGAAAATCCCATCATGTAGTAAAGTGGCGTAGCACCAGATGAGGCAAGGTCTGAAAGGTTTGTGCGCAATAATTTTGAAGCAATTTTAAAACCACCATCTTTAAGCAAAAAATGCACATCTTCAACAAACATGTCTTTGCTAATAACTAGCTCTTCATCTTTTTTTAGCGAAATTTTTGCAACGTCGTCCGCCAGATTATGCGCAGCTTTGCAAGAGTTTGTCAGTGGCTTAAAAAATTTTTCAATGAGGCTAAATTCGCGCATAATTTATGATTGTGCCATTTGAGATGAAGCGATTTATCAGCGCGCCAATATCGACAGGTTTTTTAGTTTTTTTGCAAAGAATTTGGTAAATTTCGTAAAGTTTTTTTTGCTTTTGAATTAGCGACAAAAACAAAAATTCTTCTTCGCTTAGTTTAAAAATATTATCAGCACAAACTAGCGCCAATTCTGCTTTTGCAAGATTTTTAATTTCGCGCTTTTTTTGCCAAATTGAAAAAACCGCAAATTTTGAATTAAACAAAAAGCGCGACGAATCGAGCAAAAAAACTAAATTAAAAAAATGATCAACGGGTAATTTTTGAAATTTTCTTACGTCAAATTCTTTAGTGTTTTTTGCGATAAAATAAGCTTGGTGATGCAAAAGCTCTAACTGCGCCAAGTCTTTTAAATATAAGGGTTTGTGGCCCTTTAAAAACTTAGCAAAATTGTCGCCAAATTTATTGAGATCACCAGTTTTTGAAGGAAATTTTTGACAATATTTTTTAAGCAATTCTGCAAATTTTTCTTCGCCCAAAATATTTTTTGTCACCGGAAAAATTGACGACAAAACTGACTCAA
Organism: Rickettsiales bacterium; assembly: GCA_017999675.1. Classification (GTDB taxonomy): domain Bacteria; phylum Pseudomonadota; class Alphaproteobacteria; order Rickettsiales; family UBA1997; genus UBA2645. The sequence goes on along the minus strand of JAGNLL010000002.1, from coordinate 67,190 downwards.
ATCCACCGTAAACATTATTGCGATAAATATTTAAGCGCGCTAGGGCCTCAACGCTTGAGCCCGAAATTTCTTGCAGAATTTTTTGGTCAGATTTTTTTTCCAAGTGCTTTGAAAAATTTCTCTGAATGGTAAGAAGCTTAGTCATTATTTAAAATTTTTGCCGCCCTACCAGCCTCTAAAAGTAATGTTGAAAATTCAGGAAAATCTTGGTCCCACTCAATTAAAGACGGAGTTGCTCCAAACCTTGCAATGGCCAATTTATAAAGCTGCCAAACCTCGTCGCAAACAATTGCATTATGCGTGTCGATTAAAATTGGTTGATTTTTTTTACCATCAAAAATTTGTGACTTCGAGTGCCCAGCCAAGTGAATTTCTTTGACAATTTTTTTATTTATTTTTTTTAAATAAGCCTCGGGGTCAAAAGCAGCGCAGTTTTGCGAGCTAACAAAAATATTATTCACATCTAATAAAAATCCGCAGCCAGTTTTCTTAGCAAGCTCGTTGATGAATTCAGCCTCGTCTAATTCTTGATTTTTAAACGACAGATAAGCCGACGGATTTTCAACTAAAATTTCGCGCCCGAGAAAATTTTGCATTAAAGAAACATTGTCACAAACAGCTTGGAGAGAGGCTTTGGTGTAGGGAAGAGGCAATAAATCGTTTAGGTGATTTTCGTCAACCCTGCCCCAAGAAATATGGTCAGAAATTAAGAATGGCTCAATTATTTGAGCTAAGTTTTTGAGTTTTTTTAAGTGCTCTAAATCAAGTTTTTGCGCCGATCCAAGCGAGTTGCCAACTGAGTGCAGACTAATTGGAAAGTTTTTTCTAATTGCAACGAGATTTTGAAAAAGCGGTCCAGAAATATCGTGATAATTTTCACTGTGAACTTCGAACCAGCCGATTTTTTTGGAGATTTTTTTGTGGTTTGTAAGGATGTGGGAAATATGCGGGGATCTAAGTCCAACCCCAGCTAAATTAACTGGGGTTGGCGTCTTGCATGACTTCATGACAAGATTAGTTTTTCTTTTCTTCAGTTTTTACAACTTCAGCTGATGCTTTAGCTTTTTTAGATTTTTTAGATTTTTTTTCAGCTTTAGGAGCTTCAGATTTAGAAGCATCTTTTGAAGCTTCAGATTTTTTAGAAGCGCAGCCGTTTTTAGCGCCACATTTGTGCGACTCTGATTTGAAGATAGAGCAAGAAGTGGCAAGGGTTAAGCCCATAACGCCAACAACAACCGATTGTAAGAATTTTTTGTTCATGTTTTACCTAAAGATTAGATTGAAATTTGAAAGGGTTTGGAGGCGTGAAGTGGCGGCAACCTATGCAGGCAAAATTGACTTGTCAATTGGCTTACTGACAATTTCAATTTGAAAAAAATATCCATTTAAAAGAAGAAAATTTTATGAAAAAAATCGCCTCATTATCTCTACTTATCGCACTAATATCGTCGTGCCAAAATCTTACAATTGACGAAAAATCTCAAAAAAATTTGCGACCAATCTGGGGTGAATATTTTGCGCAAACTTTGGACGAAACCAAAGTAATTGAGGTAATTGTTGCCACAAATCGCAAAACAAAATCACCTGCTTTTGCTTGCTCTGATGACCAATTTGGCGTGACGCTGGGTGACTCCCTAAGACTTGGAACTTGCAAAATTAGCGTGCCAAAAAACCACGCTACGGGCGAAATTTCGCTAACAAAAGACAACCGCCAATCTTCGCAGAATTTTTTCAAAATTCTTGAGGCAAAATCTTTAGAACAGGCCGATTTGCCAAAAGTTTTAAAAAGCTCAAATCGCACTCCATTAGTTTTTGTTCACGGCTTTAATGTGCGTTTTGAAGAGGCAATTTTACGCGCTGCACAAATTGCTTACGACTTAAAATATCAAGGCCCAATTGTTCTATTTACTTGGCCAGCTGGTGCTGGCGATGGTTTTTTTGAGCAAAATTTATTGAATAAAACTTACGAAAATAATTCGGCCACCGCCAAATCATCTGTTCAAATTTTTAAAAATTTCTTAAGCGAACTGCAAAAAAACGACATTAAAATTAATTTGATGGTGCATTCAATGGGTCATCAAGTAGTACTTCCGGCCTTGAAAGAGCTGGCTGAATCTGGCGTTAGAAAAACCGCGATTAATCAATTAATTTTAAACGCGCCCGATTTTGGCGTTAATGATTTTGGCGCTGTAGCAAAAAATATTAAAAAAATTAGCGACCAAACAACCCTTTATTGCTCTTACAACGACAAGGCAATGCTGGCCTCGAAAACTTTTAACAAGAATGAAAGACTTGGCGCTTGCGCGAATTTTGAAGGCGTTGACGTAATTAACGTGAGCGCAATTGACGACCCCGCACTTGGGCTAGGGCACGGCTATTATTCGTCGCGTCCGATATTAAGCGACATTTCGCAAACGCTTTTTGGCATTGAGGCAAACCGCAGATTATTTGTAATAAAAAGCGAAGTTGGCGGTGCCGAAAAATATTTTTTACGCAAATAAAATGAAAAAAGATCAGCAACCAAATTATGTTCCAGAACCCGCAACCATAATGCTCAAGGCCAGTGTTATTGCCATGTTTATTGTGTTGGTCACGCTGGTGGTAATTTTTGTAATTACAAAAGTGCTCAAATGATAAATTTTGAATTAGCGCCCTACGCGGTTGACGAAGAAAAATCGCGCGGACGGCTTTATCTAGAAAATTACGACGACGCAAAATATCGCTCAGTTTTTGGACGCGATCGTGACCGCATTATCAACTCTTCGGCCTTTCGCCGCCTGCAATACAAGACGCAAGTTTTTGTAAATCATGAAGGTGACCACTACCGCACGCGCCTCACTCACTCGCTAGAAGTTGCGCAAATTGCACGCTGGATTGCCGGTGCGCTAAAAGTAAATAAAGATTTAGCCGAAATTGTTTCACTCGCTCACGACTTAGGCCACACGCCGTTTGGACATGCCGGCGAAGACGCGTTAAACGAAAAAATGCATGAGTTTGGCGGCTTTTCACACAATGCTCACACGCTAAAATTAATCACAAAAATTGAGACGCGTTTTATTGAATTTGAAGGCTTAAATTTGTCGTGGGAAATGTTGGAAGGTGTGGTCAAGCATAATGGTCCAATTGCAGACGAATCAAAGCTCAACAGCTACATCAAAGCTTACAACAGCAAGCATGATTTAGACTTAAAAAACTTCCCCTCAATTGAGTCGCAAATTTCGGCAATTTCAGACGACATCGCTTACAATAATCACGATATTGAAGATGGCTTGCGCGCTGACCTATTCAGGTCGGAAGACCTTTTAGAGCTGCCGTTAATTGGCGAAATTTATCAAGAAATTCTCGCGAAATATCCAGATATCAAAAGAGAGTTATTGGTGGGAGAAGCCAAGAAACGTCTCACTTTGGCGATGGTGATGAATGTGATTGATACTACGCAAAAAAATCTTGCTCAAAACAAAATTCAAACCGAAGACGATGTGCGAAAAGTGGGTAAATTTTTAGTGCATTTTTCGCCAGAAATGGAGGCGGCGCATCAATCTTTAAAAAAGTTTTTGATGCAAAATATGTATCGCCACTCAACGGTAAATCGCATGACGGCGAGCGCGCAAAAAATTGTCGGTGGACTTTTCGATTTTTACATGAAAAGCCCAAGCTGCTTGCCAGACGAGCGCGCAGAGGTTGCGGTAAAAATTTCCAATCAAAAAGATTTGGCAATTTTTGTTTCTGACTACGTAGCGGGAATGACCGATCGCTACGCAATTAAAGAGTTTGAAGAGTTGGTCTAACACACATCTAATATTTTTATGAAAAACATTATTCCTTATCGTGGCACTTTGCCAAGCATTGATCAGTCAGCTTTCGTGGCGCCAAATGCAATTCTTAGTGGTGACGTAAAAATTGGTAAAAACTCAGGCATTTGGTATGGCTGTGTTTTGCGCGGTGACGTGACAAAAATTGTCATTGGTGACAATACTAACGTTCAAGATAACTGCGTTTTTCACGGTACTCGTCCTAATCATGCACAAAATAAAACAGGCGCTGAAGGCGCTCCGGTAATCGTTGGCGACAATGTGACAATTGGCCACGGCGCAATCATCCACGCCTGCATCATTGAAGATTTTGCTTTTGTTGGCATGGGTTCGGTGGTGATGGATTTGGCGCGAGTTGAAAAATATGGCATGCTTGCAGCCGGCGCCGTTCTAACTCCGAAACGAGTTGTAAAAAGCGGACAAATTTGGGCGGGAAACCCAGCAAAATATTTTCGCGACATGACCGAGGAAGAAAAGAATTACATCAAAACTTCTGCCGATAACTACGCCGAGCTAGCTCGCGAATATAAATCAATTTAAGCAGCGTGAAAAAACTCACCTCATTAAAAGATATTTTGGCGATTATTTTAATTATACTCACCACCGTCGCGGCATCTTTTTTTGTATTAAAATATGGCGAGCTATTTTTTGATTTTGGCATGCAGGCCAAGAGGCGCCTGATTGAAAACCCGACTCTAGCTTTTTTTGTCACGCCAATTTTCTTTTGGTTTTCGGCTTATCTTTGCCGCAAATTTGCCAAAAATTCTGCCGGAAATACCGCAACGCCAATTGAAACAGCACTGTTAAAACTTAAGAAAAACCCCAATTCTGGCGACGAAGTTTCGGCCAAACTTAATTTTCACTCAGCCATTATTAACGCGGTCAGTTCGCTAGCTTCAACATTTGGCGGTGGAGCATTGGGCAGAGAGGCCCCGTCAGTTTACATTTCGACCAGTTTTTTTGCCGTTGCGGCGCAAAAATTAAAAAAATTTCTGCCAAAAATTAATTTAGAAACTTGGATTTTTGCCGGCAGCGCCGTTGGCTTTGCCGCAGCTTTTCACGCACCCATTGCGGGCTTTATTTACATTGTTGAAAAGCTATTTGCCACCAAGTCAAAAAGGCTTCTCGACGATATTTTTTGGACAGCAATTGCGCTCTTTACAGTGATTATTATTTTGCAAAAAGCCGACCCGCTTTTTGCCACTTACAAACTTAATTTTTGGTTTGGGCCAGAGCTTGCAATCATCGCCTTAATTGCCGCGCTGTGCGGCGTTATTGGCTTTTTCTTCAAAAAAATTAGCGTCGCGCTTTACGAAAAAGTGGCAAATATCAAATCAAATTTATGGCATTTAGTGCCAATTGCCGCGGGCTTTTCGGTTGCGGCAATAAGCATTTACGGCGGCGTGCATTCTTTTAGTGGCGGCATTGAAACATCGAGATGGGCTTTAAACGGCACGCATTTAGCTTTTTCTTACCAAGAAGTCTTGGCAAGATTGATTAACACGGTGATCACCTTTGTTTCTGGATGCGCTGGTGGCTTGGTTGCGCCAGCAATTGCAATTGGCGCTGGCATTGGCTCTTTGTTTAGCGTTTTGATGGAAGATGTTGATTCAAAAATTTTTATTTTAAGTGGCATGGCAGCTTTTCTAAGTCCCATTTTAGGCATGCCATTTGCGGCTGCGATGGTGATTGTTGAAACTTCAAGTCAGCCAATTTTGGCTTTTCCTTTTTTATTTTTTTCTTCGGCGATCTCGTTTTTTACCGCAAGATTAATCAGCAAATTCAAAAAATAGTGTCGTCATTTTTTAGTAAAAATCAGATCGAAAAAATAGTTTCTATAGCTCTTGAAGCCGGTGAAATTGCAGCTTTGGCCTTTAAAGAAAAAAACTTTACCATCAAAAAAAAATCTGATCATTCGCAAGTGACCTCCGCCGACATTGCGGTGAGCAAATTTTTGCACGACAAGCTGTCGCAAGAGTTTTCGCAAATTCCAATCATCTGCGAAGAAGGTGATTTGCGCGAAATTTCTGACGAGGTTTTTTTCTTAATCGACCCAATTGATGGCACGTCTAGCTTCGTTTCAGACAGTGTTGAATTTTCTGTAAATATCGCACTTGTGAAAGACAAAAAAGCAATTTTTGGTTTGATTTACGCACCGCTTTTTGAGGGTGGTAGAATGATTTTTTCTAATCACAAAAATCAAATTATTGATCGCGATTTTAATGGTGAGCAAAAAATTCTAAATGCCACCGAGCTAGATCTTTCAGAGCTTCGCATCATTACAAGTGCCCGCACCAAAGACGTCGATATTGCAAATTACATCGAACAAATTCACCCCGATTTTTCACAAAATTTTGTCGTAGAAAAACTTTCTTCAGCAATAAAATTTTTTCGTTTGCTTGAAGGAAAATCAAATTTGTATTTACATTTTCGTCCCTCAATGGAATGGGACACCGCCGCAGGACAAGCGCTTGTGGAACTTATGGATGGCAAAGTAAAAAAATTATTTTTTAATCAAAACGAAATCGAAATCGGCGAAAATTTGGATTACAAAAAACCAAATTTTGCCAACAAGGCCTTTGTGGCAATTATCTAAATTCACATGGTAAAAAAATTTACAGCAAATTGCGATTTTGGTGGGCAGAAGGCGCCCGTCACGCTTTACATTGGAAATCCGGCCGCCAATTCGCCGCATCCGCTAAATTTTCAAAGCAAGTGGCTTAGCCAAACTAGGGGCGGAAATATTCCATCCGACATCATGGATTCATTCGCAAAATTAGCAGATATTGCAGTGAAAAATCGCGTTCCTTTTGAAGATTTGTGCGCTTACGTAATTGACGAACTTAAGTCTAGCAACAGTTTGGCCTCTGATGCCAAGCAAGCGACGGCACTTGCAAAACCAGATTCAAAATAAAATGAAAAATAAACATATTGCCGTCTTACTTGGTGGCTGGAATTCAGAAAGAGAAGTGTCTTTGCGCTCAGGCGAAGCAGTGTATGAAGCACTTTGCAATCTTGGATACAAAGCGACAAAAATTGATTTTTCGCGCAAAATTTTTGAGCAATTACAAGCCGTTAAGCCCGACATTTTATTTAACGCTCTTCACGGACAATTTGGCGAAGATGGCAGAATTCAAGGCGTTTGCGACATTTTGGAAATTCCCTACACTCACTCTGGAATAGTCGCCTCAGCTCTTTGTATGGACAAAGTATTGACCAGAAAAATCTGCGCCACCGTTGGTGCAAAAACCCCGCATTACGAAATTTTAAAAAAAGGCGAAGACACTCAAAATAAAGAGAAAATCGCAGCCATCGGCAGACCCTTCGTAATCAAGCCAATCAACGAAGGATCGAGCGTTGGTGTTGAAGTTATTTTACCAGAAGCCACTTTTGATTTTGCCAATTACGAGTGGAAATATGGCAGCGAAATTATCGTTGAAAAATATTTGGCTGGCCAAGAAGTGCAAGTTGCGGTAATGGATGGCAAAGCTCTTGGAGCCATTGAAATTAGGCCTCACGGACTTTTTTACGACTACAAATGCAAATACACTGCCGGCATGACCGACTACGTTATGCCAGCTGAAATTAGCGCCGAAAAATATGCCGAAGTTTTAGATTTGGCGGCGAAGTGTCACAATGTTGTGGGATGCCGCGGCGCGAGTAGAGTTGATTTTATTTTGAATAATAAAAATGGCGGCGACAACCAATTTTACTTGCTTGAGGTCAATACTCATCCGGGTTTCACGGCAACCTCGCTAGTTCCAAAAATTGCTAAACATGCTGGAATTTCTTTTGAAGAAATTGTCGAATTTTTAGTTAAAAGCGCGCGAGTTGGATGAAAAAACAAATCAAAAATTTTTTTCTCACCAATCATTTTCTGAGAAAAGTTAGAAATTTTTTTCGCCTCACTATTTTTCCAACCGTCATTAAAGCCTCTTTAATTCTGGCGGCGCTTCTGTTTTTAATTTTTGCGTTTTTAAAAATTTTTAAACCAGCGCAACTCGAAAAAATTTATAAAAAATCGAGTTTTTATTTTTTGCACTACCTCAATTTAGACAATCAAGAATTTGGCGACATCAACATTAGTGGCAATATTCACGTAGAAAAAGAGCAGATTCTTGAGATTGTGCAAAGAGCACAAAAAGAAATTATCAAAAATGATTCTGACGATTATCAGCCACTAACTCGCAAAATTATTGAGCAGATAAAAGCAGAGCTGCCGTGGGTTCATCAAGTGACAATCGCGCGCAGCATGCCAAATAGTTTGAACATTTTGATTGCTGAGTATGTGCCAATTGCGATTTGGCAAAATGAGGGTGAAAAATATTTTACCGACAAAGAGGGAAATTTAATTCCATTTGAAGATTTGGAAGAATTTAAACACATGGTGATTTTGTCGGGGATCGGCGCCAATATTCACGCCAAGTCGCTGTTTAATATTTTTACTGCTGACGAAAATTTGAGCGCCAATGTTTATTCGGCAACTTGGGTTTCAAACAGAAGGTGGGATATTCGTTTTGAAAATGGTCTGCTGATTAAGTTGCCCGAGAATAATATTTCTGATGCTTGGCGCCGTTTAATAAAAATTTACAACATGCCAGGATCCATTGTGGGACTAAAGGTGATCGACCTGCGCGTGTTAGACAAAGTTTATCTTGAATATGACGATTCGGTGATAAAAGAACTTAAAAGCCTGTAAAAAATTAATTTTCTTCAATGTCCAAAAACGCTAAAAAAGGAAAAATTGTTGCTTGCCTCGACATGGGCTCGTCAAAGTTGGTGTGCTTAATTGCATCAATTACCAATGACGATGTGCAGATTTTGGGCTACGGACACAAAGAGTCGCGCGGCATTTCGGCAAGCGCTATTTCGGACATGCGTTTGGCGCAAAAATCTATTACCAATGTGGTGTCAGAAGCCGAAAGAATGGCGGGCTTTAACATTGATCGCTTGTTGATTGGCATCTCGGGAAGTCAGGTTATTTCTACTCGCAAAGAGGTTAGTACCAAAATTGCTTCAGACATTGTAAAAGCCTCAGACATTGCAGTGCTTGCGGCAAAAGTGCGTGCAGAATTTAAAAAAAATAATCGCGAAATAATTCACCTAGTTCCGCTGCAATATCGCATTGACGATTCAGCGCCAGTTGTGAACCCACGCTACATGTCGGGCGAAACGCTTTACGCAAAATTTCACGTTGTTTCGACCTCGCAAACTACCATTAAAAATATCGAAAATTGCTTAAAAAGATGTCAGTTGTCGGTTAATAATTATGTGGTTGAGCCCTACGTATCAGGGCTTTCTTGCCTATCTGACAATGAGATGGATTTGGGATCTTTGCTAATTGATATCGGCGGCAGCTCCACTTCATTTTCAATTATTCTTGAAGGAAAATTAATTCACGTTGGTCACTCGCCAATTGGCGGTGTGCACATTACCAAAGACATCTCAACCATTTTAAACATCAGCTTTGACGCCGCAGAAAAAATTAAAAATCTCAACGGCTCGCTACTAATTAGCCCAATCGAAGAACGTGAATTAATCAAAATGAAATTCATTGACGCCGACACGCAAGAAATGATTCAAATCACTCGTGCCGAACTGCGCGACATCATTCAATCAAGGCTGGAAGAGATGTTTGAATCGGTAAAAACAATTTTGGAAAAATCTGGAATCTCAGTTTACAAATTGGGAAATATTGTGCTTACGGGGGGGGTCACATCAATTGTTGGTATCGATAAATTGGCTTCAGAAATTTTCGAAAAAAACGTTAGGATTGGCTATCCAAACAAATTAGAATCGGTGGCATCAGAACTTTTAAACCCAACGCACTCATGCTCTCTTGGCATGTTAGTGTTTTTGCACAACCTGCATTTAAAAGAAAAAATAAAAGATGGTTTTGAGACTAAAAATAGCTGGTTTGCCAGATTAATTGAAAAGTTGGCGGCTGTTTAGACTACTTGTGACTCGCAAGCTCGGCTGAAGCTTTCTGAAATTCTTCTGCCGAGGCACTTTTAATAAAAGATCTTGGATTGGCTGTTAGCGATCTATCTTCCAATTTTCTAAGACTTAACCCGAGCTCATCAAATTTATATTCACAAGGCCCAGAGATGTTTGGAGACATATTTGCCACATGTCCGTAGCTCGAATTAAATACCAATGGCAAATTATGTTTTGCTGCCACCTCGACAACCTTTTGCGTGACTCTTGAAAAAACCTCGTTTCGCCACTTAAAAATGTCTTTTATTTCTTCTCTAGAAATAGTTTCGACATCCACCTTAGAAATTTTATTTAGATCGCAATCCAGCTTATCTCGCAAAAAACTTGGCAAATCCCCGTGAAGAGATCTGTCTTCAGCACTGCAGCTTTTATACTCACGAAGAAAGTGGTTTAATTTTTCGACAAACCCTCGCTTGGTTGAGTCTTTAAATAAAATAATATCGACATTGGCATCGCTTGTGATGTTGCCATCTTCATCATAAATCAAATCCCAAAGACCGTTAAGACCGTCAAGCCTGGTGCCCAAAATGCCCATCTCGATAAACTCTGGAGGGTGCGCAGCATTTCTAGCTAAAAAACCGTCTAACAATTCTACGGCATTGCTGAAAATTGATGGGTTGTCACCTCTTTGCATCATCCACTCAATTGCAAAACTCCATTTTTCATCTGGGTTTGGCATAAAGAGATTTGGATCTGATTCTGGGCCAGTAAAGACGTCTACATTAAGTGGGTAATGCATTGATTTTTCAACCACTTCATTAGCCGATGATGGAAAAAATAGAACCTTTCTATCTGCGGTATCAATATTGGCTGGATTTACCAATGCCAATTTTAGTTTTTCTGCCTGAGATTCGAGATATGCCAACCATTCAATCTCGCCGAGACTTGGATCTATTTTGGCTTTTATCTCTTCGATTTTGGTAAAATTATTAATAAATTGGGTTGGGCAATAAGAACAAATTCCATCCAGCATTAAACTATTGGACCATGTTATGTTGCTATAGCCAAACATTGTCACTGTTGGGTTTTTAAGATCTGGATGACTGGCAAAATATTGTCTTACATGCGGAACTTTCTCTTGCAGACCAGTACCTCCTGCCAAAGGCATCATATTCCAACCATTTTGCACACAGTCTATTACCAGGCGCGCGCCAGTAAGAGGCGAATTTGCAAGCGGCGCCAGTACCGGAAACTCTGGCTCCATCCTTCCTTCCAAATTTGGCTCTATGACTACTTGCATTGAGCCGAGAGCGGCCTTTTGCTCTGCAATATCAAAATTGATTTTCTCTTGGATGGAAGCGATGTCAGAACCATCAAAATCACAAGAAAATACGGGAATTTTAACTTCAAAACCAAGTTTAGTTAAAAGCTCCAACCTATCTTTAATTTTTTGCTGACCGAGCGATCCATAAAATCCATTAGCTGGAGCTATTAAGGCAAGAAGTGGCTTTTTTTCCGAATCATCTCCAGAGGTAAGTGTTATCCATTTGTAACTTGCCATGATACACTTTTGGTCTTTTATTTCAGAATTCTCCGAATGACATTTTATGCTACGTCCTCAACAAAACGAAGTGTTGAGTGATGGAGCTCAAAATGCAAGGAGCTCTATAGCGCCTCAAAGACTTGCTGTGAGCTTCGTTCGTGGACCCCAATAATTGAGGGGCGAAAGCCCCCACTCACTTGATAACCCAAGTAAGACCACCCATCAACAGCTTCCAGAACTCCCCAAAAGCAAAAAGCCCGCCAAATCAATTAAGATTTGGCGGGCTTTTATTTTATTAAGTAAAATCAATGTCACTTGTAAGCTTGGCGACAACCTACTCTCACTGGCCATAAAGACCAAATACCATCGGCGCGACATGCGTTTCACTTGCGAGTTCGGAATGTATCGAGTGGTTCCACACCGCTATCTTCACCAAGCCGACAAGTGACATTGATAACACCTCCTCTTGCGGAGAAAGTGTTAACTGATAACTAGAGAAATACCTGCGAATGTTGTTTATCTTCATTCAAGATTCTTATAATCTTCAACTCTGCATGCGGCTTAATACCACACATAGATCAAAAAATAAGCCAATCGGGTTATTAGTACTGGTTAGCTTAAAGCATCACTGCCCTTACACACCCAGCCTATCAACGTGGTAGTCTTCCACGGCCCTAATAGGGAAAACTTGTTTTGAGGGAGGCTTCCCACTTAGATGCTTTCAGCGGTTATCCCGTCCATACTTAGCTACCCAGCAATGCTCCTGGCGGAACAACTGGAACACCATTGGTATGTTCAACTCGGTCCTCTCGTACTAAAGTCAACTCCTCTCAATTTTCCAACACCTGCGGCAGATAGGGACCGAACTGTCTCACGACGTTCTGAACCCAGCTCACGTACCACTTTAATCGGCGAACAGCCGAACCCTTGGGACCTTCTTCAGCCCCAGGATGTGATGAGCCGACATCGAGGTGCCAAACGATTCCGTCGATATGAACTCTTGGGAATCATCAGCCTGTTATCCCCGGCGTACCTTTTATCCGTTGAGCGATGGCCCTTCCATACAGAAACCACCGGATCACTATGACCGTCTTTCGACTCTGCTCGACTTGTAGGTCTCGCAGTCAGGCAAGCTTTTGCCATTGCACTCTAAAACTGATTTCCGACCAGTCTGAGCTTACCATTGCGCGCCTCCGTTACTCTTTGGGAGGCGACCGCCCCAGTCAAACTACCCACCATACAGTGTCCTAAGCACCGATAGAGGTGCTCTAGTTAGAAATCAAAAAGAAGAAAAGTGGTATTTCAAGGACGACTCCACCAAACCTAGCGATCTGGCTTCAAAGTCTACCACCTATCCTACATATCTTATTTTTGAGTTCAGTGTAAAGTTATAGTAAAGGTGCACGGGGTCTTTCCGTCTAACCGCAGGAATACCGCATCTTAACGGCAAATTCAATTTCACTGAGTCTACACTGGAGACAGCGGGGAAGTCATTACGCCATTCGTGCGGGTCGGAACTTACCCGACAAGGAATTTCGCTACCTTAGGACCGTCATAGTTACGGCCGCCGTTTACTGGGGCTTCTATCAGGTGCTTGCACACCATCAATTAACCTTCCAGCACCGGGCAGGCGTCAGACCCTATACCTCATCTTAATGATTTAGCAGAGCCCTGTGTTTTTGGTAAACAGTTGCTACCCCCATTTATGTGCCACCTATCGCAGCTTGCGCCACGGTAGGCCATCCTTCTCCCGAAGTTACGGATGCATTTTGCCTAGTTCCTTCAGTGTAGTTCTCTCAAGCGCCTTAGTATTCTCAACCCATCTACCTGTGTCGGTTTTGGTACGGACTTAACGTGGGGCTATTTCCTGGAAGTAACTTCGCTGCACCTTCAATCCAATAAGAAGATACAGAAAAGAACACTCCGTCACTCACCACTCGGTTCAGGAATATTAACCTGATTTCCATCGACTACGCCTTTCGGCCTCGCCTTAGGTTCCGACTAACCCTGCTCAGATTAACTTTAAGCAGGAAACCTTAGATTTTCGGCGAAAATGTTTCTCACATTTTTTATCGTTACTCATGTCGGCATTCTCACTTGTGATATCTCCAGCAAACCTAACGGTTCACCTTCACAGACTTACACAACGCTCCGCTACCACTCCTAGGCACATTGCCTAGGAATCCATGTCTTCGGTATATCACTTTAGCCCCGTTACATTTTCGGCGCAGAAAGGCTTAATTAGACCAGTGAGCTATTACGCTTTCTTTAAAGGATGGCTGCTTCTAAGCCAACCTCCTGGTTGTTTTGGCCTCTCCACTTCCTTTCCCACTTAGTGATAATTTAGGGACCTTAGACGATGGTCTGGGCTGTTTCCCTCTCGACGACGGACCTTAGCACCCGCCGTCTGCCTGCCGAACTGTACTCGTTGGTATTTGGAGTTTGTTAAGGTTTGGTAAGTCTTTTGGACCCCCTAGCCTTGACAGTGCTCTACCCCCAACGGTAATCATTCGACGCCCTACCTAAATAGATTTCGCGGAGAACCAGCTATATCTAGATTTGTTTAGTCTTTCACCCCTAATCACAGCTCATCTCGTAATTTTGCAACATTAATGAGTTCGGTCCTCCAGTAAGTGTTACCTTACCTTCAACCTGGCCATGACTAGCTCATCTAGTTTCGGGTCTAATTCGCTGTACTCAATCGCCCTGTTAGGACTCGCTTTCGCTACGCCTACATCTTACGACTTAAGCTTGCACAACAAAATTAACTCGCCGACCCATTATACAAAAGGTACGCTATCACTCCCTAATGGAGCTCTAACTGCTTGTAGGCATTCGATTTCAGTATCTATTTCACTCCCCTTATCGGGGTTCTTTTCACCTTTCCCTCACGGTACTAGTGCACTATCGGTCATAGAAGAGTACTTAGGCTTGGATGAACTGGTCCACCCATGTTCAGACAGGATTTCACGTGTCCCGCCCTACTCGAGCCTGACAATTTGTTGCTATTCATACGGGACTATCACCCTCTATGGTTAACCTTTCCAGGTTATTCTAATTAACAAATCGTCAGGACTGGCCTGGTCCGCGTTCGCTCGTCACTACTAACGGAGTCTCTGTTGATGTCCTTTCCTCCAGCTACTTAGATATTTCAGTTCACTGGGTTTCGCTTCCACAACCTATGAATTCGGTTGCAGATACTCTCTAGAAGAGAGTGGGTTTCCCCATTCGGAAATCCTCGGATCAAAGCTTATTGGCAGCTACCCGAGGCTTATCGCAGCCTGTTACGTCCTTCATCGCCTTTCTATGCCAAGGCATCCATCAAATGCCCTTCTTTTGCTTATTTTTTGAGTCTATGTGCAGAATAAAACTGCATTTTCGTCAGAATTAAGAATTATAAGGTTTGTCTTGAGATAAACTAAATTTGTAATTCTTCCGAATTACTCAGTTTATTAAAATTCGCTAATTATTCACGTGAACATTTCTGCCACGCGTTAATTGCGGTATTCTCTAGTTATCAATTATTCACGATTTTAAAACAGCAAACTTCCAAAAATTGACAAAGAAAAAAATTAGACGATTTAGAAATCGTTTAATTGATCTCGATTTTCAATGATTGATAACTCGAAAGCTACTCAGAAGTTTTACTTACATCACCGCTAGATTTCTGATTTTTTTAATCAGTGTTCCAAAGCGGGAGGGCGAGTATTAAAGTCATCAATTTTAAGATGTCAACAGCATTAATTAAAAAGTTTTAACATTCTCAAAATACTTGCTCGCATCGCTTGTATTGGCACACAAATAGGCAATTTATTTTTCTAAAAAGAAAATTTTAAAAAAATAAATCTCATCCTTAATTCAGATTTTTTTCTCAAAAACATTCTTGAGTTAATATACAATGTATATACATTGTATATTAATAAAAAAGGCCGCCTTTAAAATAAATTTAAAGGCGGCCTTTATTTTCAGTGAAGAAAAAAATCTTAAGCAGATTCAGTCACATCTTCAGATTTCTTTACTCTTGCTTTTTTTGGTTTTTCAACTTTTGCGATTGATTCTTCAGCCGCAACTTCTTCCCCCAATACATCAGATGATTTATCTGCAGACTTATTGCCTTTTCTTTCTGCGGCAAGAAGAGCTTCAATTTCAGACTCACTTCTTGTCACAATCAATCTCACTTCAAAGCTAACTTCAGAGTGAGGAGCTAATCTAACTTGGTAAACACCGATTTCTTTAATAGGCTTCTTTAAGAAAATATCTGCGCGCGAAACGTTTTTAGCTCCGATAATTTCGTTAACCTTAGCCGCGATATCTGCTGAACTAACTGAGCCGTACAATCTGCCGTCATCAGAAGCGTTTTTAATAATGACCACGTCTTTGCCATTAATGCTTTGTTTCACTTTAGCGGCACCTTCAAGATTTTTTTGATTTTCTTGTTCGAATTCTTGCTTTCTAGATTCGAAAATTTTGTAGCTGTTTGCAGTGAAGCAAATGGCTTTTTTATTTGGGATTAAAAAGTTTTTAGCGTAGCCGTTTTTTACTTCTACAACGTCACCGATCTTGCCTAAATTGGAGATGGTTGAAATTAAAATTATTTTCATGAACTGAATTTAGTTTAGTTTACTGCTAGTTCTTTAGCGATCGGAGAAATCAACGCCAAGTGACGCGCTCTTTTAATTGCGGTTGCCAAAGCTTTTTGTTTTTTAACTTCAACATTAGTCACTCTGCTTGGAATAATTTTGCCTCTTTCAGACAAAAATTTATTCAACAATTTAAGGTTAGTGTAGCTGATTTCAGAAAAAGGAATGTCACGCAAAGGGCATGATTTTTTTCTTCTGATGAACACGCTTTGGTTAACCAAAGAGATTTTAATAAAGCCTTCTTCAGTGCTCTGAGGAGCGGCGTTATTGTTAGTATTTTTGTTTTTGTTGGTAATTCTTGCGGCCATTATGCTCCTTAAACTTCAAATTGAACTTGATCCAAAACCAAGTCAGATTTGCTTGGTTCTTTTTTAACTGACACTTTGCCAGCTTTGTAATCTTTTGCTGTAGCAGAAACAAATAGTGGAGACTCTTCTTGATGAGCCTCAGCACTGAAAGTCATGTTTCTGATAATGTCTTCGTTAAAGCCCATTACGCGGCTAAGCTCTGCAACTGCAGCATATTCAGCATCAATATTAAGCAAAATATAGTGCCCGCGAGCGTTCTTTTTAACTTTGTAGGCTAGGTTTCTTAATCCCCAATATTCTTTGGAAACAATTTTACCTTTAGCATCAGTGATAATCTTAGAAAGCTTTGTAGTTAGAGCATCAACGTCTTCGGCGGTTAAATCTTGCCGAGCAATAAAAACGGTCTCGTAAAGAGGCATAAATAAAAGTTTTTTTAGGTTGAGAAATTAATGGCTTCTTTTTGTAGCAGCTAAAAATTGGAAGCGCGGCAAACTATTAATCGGTTTTTTAATTGCAATATCAAAAGTTTCTCGGGCTCATGCCCCAAAAAAACCCATCAAATTTTTGATTTTTATTTTTTTAAACAAATTGTGACGCGCCTAAATTTTTTAAAAACCCTCTAAATGCAAATCCTCAACCGCAAAGCACATTTTAATTACGCCATCGAGGAAGAATTCGAAGCCGGCATCGCGCTGCTTGGAAGTGAAGTGAAATCAATTCGCGAAGGCAAAGTTAACCTTGCCGAATCCTACATTGCCGAAATTCACGGCGAACTTTTTTTGATTAATTGCAACATCAGCGAGTACAAAGGCGCGAATAAATTTAACCACGAGCCAAAAAGACAACGCAAACTTTTAGTACACAAAAAACAGCTCGAGAAAATCTCCGGAAAAATGCAAAAAGACGGCTACTCCGCCGTGCCTTTGCGCATTTTTTTTAACAAGAAAAACTTCGCCAAAGTTGTAATCGGTCTTGGTCGCGGCAAAAAACTTTACGACAAACGCGAATCAATCAAAAAACGCGACGACGCGCGCAGAAGTCAACGCGGCGAAGAATGAGCAACCAGCAACTTTTACTCTCTCCCCTCTCCTCTCTAAAGCGCATCGGACCAACTCTCTCTTCATTTTTAGCCAGACTCGTCGGCCAAAATAAAATTTTTGACTTACTTTTACACCAACCAATCCGCGCCGAAAAAATTTTAATTTGCCCACGACTATTCGAAACGCCAAACGACTCGCTAATAATTTTAAAAGCCAAAGTTGAATCTCACCTAAAGCCCGCAACAAGTCGCCAGCCTTACAAAGTAATTTGCTACACGCCAAGCGGCTACGTTAATTTGGTATTTTTCAAAATTTTTCCCAGCCAAATTGCCAAAATGCCAATCGGCTCAGAAATCGCTATTTTCGGGCATTTGCAACGTATTTCTGGTGAAAATCAAATCACACATCCGCAAGAAATTTTACCCGCCAATCAAATTGAAACTCTACCAAAAGTTAATGTAATTTACCCTTTAGGCGCGGCAATTTCGCAAAAATTTCTCAGTCAAAAAATTCGCGAAGTTTTAGAAAAAATCGACGAAAAAGACGAAGAATGGATCGACAGCAACCTAGTCAAACAACAGCTCTGGCCTAGCTTTGGCGCGGCGCTCAAAAATATTCACAACCCACAATCTGAAGCTGATTTTTCGCCCGAAAATCCTTCAAAAAAACGTCTCGCTTACGACGAACTTCTAGCTTGGCAAATCGCAGTTTTACTAGCCAAAACCCAACTTGGAAAAACTAAAAACTTTACAAAACCTAACGAAAATTTAGCCGAAAAATTTCTCGCCTATTTACCATTTCAGCCAACAAACTCGCAACTCACGGCCATTAAAGAAATTTTGTCAGAAATTAATTCTAGCAAAAAAATGCTGCGACTTTTGCAAGGCGACGTCGGCAGTGGAAAAACCGTGGTGGCAATCGCCTCGTGCCTTCAAGCCATTTCGCAAAGCAAACAAACTTGCGTAATTGCACCAACAACAGTGCTTGCCAAGCAGCATCTGGCCTACTTTCGCAAACTTTTAGAAAACAGCGAAATTCGCATTGAACTTTTAACTGGCGCCACAACAAAAAAACAAAAAGCAAAAATCTTGGCCGATTTATTGGCGGGCGAAATACACATTTTAATCAGCACCCACGCGGTGCTAGAAGATGACGTGCAATTCAAAAGTTTGGGTCTGGCAATCATTGACGAGCAGCACCGTTTTGGTGTAATGCAGCGCTTAAAATTAGTTGAAAAAGGCGCGGATGTTGACGTGCTTCTAATGAGCGCAACACCCATTCCGCGCAGCTTAATGATGGGTTTGTACGGTGATTTGGATATTTCAATTTTAAACGAAAAACCAAAAAACCGCCAAGAAATTGAAACGCTAGTAATGTCGGCAAAAAAAACTGACGATGTTTACCAAGCCATAAAACGCGCGGGCTTACGCGGTGAAAAAATTTATTGGATTTGCCCCGCAATTGAAGAAAACGACGAAATAAGTTTGGTTAGCGCCAAGAAAAAATTCGCCGAATTGTCGAAAATTTTCGGCGAAAATTACGTCGCACTTCTGCACGGAAAAATGAAAGAAAGCGAAAAAGAAAAAGTAATGAAAGATTTTGCCGATCCGGCTGGATCCTTGAAATTACTAGTTTCAACCACAGTAATCGAAGTTGGAATTGACGTGCCTGAAGCCACCGTAATTTTAATTGAAAACGCCGAAAATTTTGGACTTTCGCAACTGCACCAACTTCGCGGACGCGTTGGCAGATCGGACAAAAAATCTTTTTGCATTTTGCTCTACGGCGAAAAATTTGGCGCCAATCAACGCCAACGTTTAAACATTTTGCGCCAATCAAATGACGGATTTTTCATTGCCGAAGAAGATTTAAAAATGCGCGGCGGCGGCGAATTAGTTGGCACCAGACAAAGCGGCTTTCCTGAATTTAAAATTGCAAATTTAATGTTTGATTCAGATTTGCTAAAAATTGCCCACAAAAATGCGGCGCTGATTTTGCACAGTGACCCAAAATTGCAAAATGCGCAAAGCCAGAAATACCAAGGCTTGCTGAAGCTTTTTAGCTACGACGATTGTTTAAAAATTGTGACAAGCGGCTAAAAATTTAGTACAACTCAACCAAGCCGCGCTCTAGCAGCAGCTGGTTTAAATAGGTTCCAGAATCTGCCACTTTCTGCACTTCTGTTTCGCCACTCTCGCCAAAAAAAACGTCGGCAATGTAGCGGCCGTAAATGTCGGTTTTGTTGGTTTTTACCACCAAAAACGGCGCGTCTTTGAGAATTTCTTGCAGGGCTTTTGCGGCTTTTTTTCCCTCAGGCGTTGAAATTTCTGCGGCACCAATTTTTGCCAGTCGCAAAATTTCTTGGTGGCGCGCTTTAAAGCCCAAATCAAGCGTCACGTGAATGGTGTCGCCGTCAACCACGCGGTCTAAAAATGCTTTGTAGGTGTAGATTTGTTTCGAATTTGCTGCCGATTTTTTTAAAGCAAATCCGTCAGATTTTTTCACCGACTCAATAATTTCTCCGTCAATTTTTAGCGCAGTTTTTATTTCTAAAAAAACTTTAAAGCCGCAATCAACAAAGGCTGCTGGCGAGTCGGAAAATTTTGCTAATTTGTAAGTAAAAACTTTTCCGCGGGTAATTTTTAGTTTTTCGCCACTGTAAATTTTTTTGGCGCGGGGTTTTGATTTTACAATTTCGTGCTGCAAATTTTTAGCGCCGAGTTTTTCGGTGACGGTTAAATCTTCCAAATATTTGCGCTTTTCGCTGTCTTTAACTGAAACTAAATTGCGGTAGTGACTCCAGTTTAAGCCGTTCTCGCTAGCGGGCAAAATGGGGTAAGCTTTGTAGAAAGCCCGCATTTGGTAAAGGGTGCGCTTAGAAATCGAAATATCTTTTGCCAACTGGTTAAAAAGTTTTTCTCCGTAATCGGCGCGGTCATTTTTTAGCAAATGTTCGTCGATTATTTTTCCGATTTCCCAACACATTTCAACTTTTTCGCGGTTCACAGTTTGAACAATTTCGCGCTGTGTTTCTTGAATAATTTTTTGAACCTTTTCTAAAAGATTTTGGTAGTGATTTAAAATGACTGTCATTTTGCTGAATGCTTGATTTTACTGGGCAAAAGTGAATTGTGCGCACAGTGCGCACAATTTAAAAACACACCCGAAAACACAACAAAAAACTACCCTCGACTTGGCGGTGCTGGCGGCGTTTTGCCTTGCGCAACTTCTGCTTGCGAAGGCACTGGCGAAGGTGGCGGCGTTTCTGCTTGCGCAATTAATGTTTTCATTTTTTCAATTGAGGCTTGCGAGGCCGTAAGTGCGGCGCTGCGGTCTTGAGAGATTTCACCGCTAAAAAATCCTCCCAACTCAAATTGGTCGCCAATTTGTTCAGACAATTTGCGCCATTTCTGCTCTTCAACATTTGCCACCTCTGCCGCAATTTCTTCTGCTGCCTGTGGGCTAATTTTTTCAGGATCAATCAGCAATTCTCCTGCAAACAACCCTTGCAAAATTTGGTTATTTTCTAGCGCCTCAACCAATTTAGGCCCAAAAACCTTGCCGTAAGAAATGGTGCTAGAAGTAGTGTAAACCAGCGCGGTTCTAGCGACAAGCCCGGCGCACAAAGCTGGCAAATTTCCGCGCGAAACATTTTTAAGCACCTCTTTGCCCACGTCTAAAGCTGGCAAATTTCCGGCGCTTAATTGCGAAAAAATGCGGTCCAGCGGCGAGGTCAAAGCGGCAAAAGTAATGCGCAGCGAATGGGTTAAAAAATCTTCAGCATTTTCTTTAGAAATATTGTGCTCGCGCAAAAGTTTTTCATTTTCTTGCGCAATATCTTTGCCAATATCCTTGGCGATTACAGCGCCAACAAAGCAGCTGTTTCTAAGGCCCAGAGCCAAAGTTTGAGCGGGACGATTAGCTTGAAAAATGGCGCGAGATTCTGGTGTGCCCTCGCCGGCAATGCCGCTAAATCTTTCTTTGGCCTCAGGAAAAACAGTTGAGGCAATCGTGGTTTCAAGCAGGGTATTAACGGCCAGAAGTTGGCCTTTTGAAAGCTCAAAATAATCCGCAACTTGCTGCGAAAACATTGCTGGCACAATCGAGGCGCCAGTCCTTCTTTTTAAAGTTCTTTTTCCGTCACTAATCCATTTTTGAAGTGGCGCATTCATTACCTCTCTCAAACCAACTGGGTAAGGTTTTGCTTCAACAGCTTTTTTAGCACCGGTGTTAATTAGGTTGGTGATTACCGGCTGCAAAATTAAGGAAAAGCCAATTGCAGCTGCGGCGTTGGCGGCTGGCTCTTTAAATGTTAACTGCGGCTGCTCTTTAGACATTTTAAAATCTCAATTTAGTTAAATAAAAAGCCGGCAAACTAATGAAAGTTTGCCGGCTTTGTTTGGCCCTAATTGCCCATTTTTTACAACGGCAAGTTGTCGTGCTTTTTCCAGGGTTTTAAAACTTTTTTGTTTTTTAAAATTTGCAAAGAAGCGCAGATTCTTTTGCGAGTGTTTTGTGGGCGAATCACTTCGTCAATAAAACCGCGCGAGGCTGCCACAAAAGGTGAGGCAAATTTTTCGCGGTATTCGGCAACGCGTTTGGCTTTGCTTTCTGGGTTTTTTGCGTCTTCACGGAAAATGATTTCAACCGCACCTTCAGGGCCCATTACCGCAATTTCGGCATTAGCCCAAGCGTAGTTTACGTCACCGCGTAAGTGTTTTGAGTTCATTACAATGTAAGCGCCACCGTAGGCTTTGCGGGTGACAACAGTAATTTTTGGAACTGTTGCTTCGCCGTAAGCGTAAAGCAATTTTGCACCGTGCTTAATGATGCCGGCGTGCTCTTGGTCGGTGCCGGGTAAAAATCCGGGAACGTCAACAAAAGTTAAAAGAGGAATGTTAAAAGCGTCGCAAAAGCGAATAAAGCGCGCTGCTTTTTCACTGGCTTTAATGTCTAAACATCCTGCCAAGTGCATTGGCTGATTGGCCACGATACCAATGGTTTCGCCTTCCAAACGACCAAAACCAACCATTATGTTTTTGGCGTAGTTTGGATTGATTTCGAAAAAGTCACCTTCGTCGAGAATTTTTTCAACCAACTCAGACATGTCGTAAGGCTGGTTGGCATTGTCTGGAATTAGGGTGTTAAGCGAAACATCAACGCGGTCAGCTTCGTCTGAAGTTGGAATTTGCGGAGATGCTTTTTGGTTTGAAAGTGGCAAGAAATTAATCAAACGACGAGTTTGCAAAAGTGCCTCAATGTCGCTTTTAAAAGTTAGGTGAGCCACGCCGCTTTTGCTGCCGTGAACTGAGGCGCCACCTAAATCTTCTTGAGTCACAGTTTCGTGAGTCACAGTTTTAACCACATCTGGACCCGTCACAAACATGTAAGACGAATTCTCAACCATTATTGTAAAGTCGGTAAGCGCAGGCGAATAAACCGCACCACCAGCACATGGCCCCATGATTAGAGAGATTTGCGGCACTACACCACTGGCGTCAATATTGCGTTGAAAAATTTCGCCGTAGCCGCCAAGAGAATCTACACCCTCTTGAATTCTAGCTCCGCCCGAATCGTTAATGCCAATTACTGGCGCCCCAACTTGCACGGCGCGATCTAAAACTTGGCAGATTTTTTTTGCGTGCGCTTCGCCCAAAGATCCGCCCATTACGGTGAAATCTTGGCTGTAAACAAAAACAAGGCGGCCGTTGATTGTGCCTTGTCCGGTGACAACACCGTCACCTGGGTGTTTTTTGTCTTCCATGTCGAAGTCGGAGCAGCGGTGCTCCACGTAAAGGCCGTATTCTTCGAAAGAATCTGGATCGAGAAGAACTTCGATTCTTTCGCGAGCGGTTAATTTTCCTTTTGAATGCTGCAGGTCGATTCTTTTTTGACCGCCGCCGATTCTAGCTTCTTCGCGCTTTGAAGCCAGTTTTGCAATGTTTGGAGAACGCATAGTTTTTAAAAAAAATTATTTCAGTTTCGCAATGATGGTTTCGCCGCCGATCATTGTTTGACCAACGAGAGATTTGATTGAAACATTTTCTGGCAAGTAAATGTCAGCGCGGCTGCCGAAGCGGATGATGCCGTAGCGATCGCCCATTTCTACTTGTTGGCCTTCTTTGATGTCAGAAACGATGCGGCGCGCAACTAAGCCTGCAATTTGCACAAAGATGATTTCGGTGCCGTCGGCAGTTTTTACCACAACAGAATTTCTTTCATTTTCGGCGCTGGCTTCGTCAGCGTTAGCACTTAAAAATTTGCCTGGTTTGTAGCTAACTTTTGTCACGGTTCCAGCAACTGGAGTGCGGTTTACGTGCACGTTAAATACGTTTAGAAACACCGTGATTTTGTTGAACTTTTTATTGCCGTAACCCAAGTCGTCAGGCGCTTCAACTGAATAATCAACACGAGTGACAATGCCGTCCGCCGGGCTGATTACGATATTTTCTTCAACTGGAATAACTCTTTCAGGATCGCGAAAAAAGAAAACGCACCACAAAGTTGCAACAAGGCCGATAAGACCAAGAGTGTTGCTAAGCATGGCTAAAAGTGCAGTGACTAAAGCAAAAATAATAATGAATTTGTAGCCCTCTTTGTGAATTGCAAAAGTGACTAGTTTTAGAGCGTCTAAGAAGTGAGTCATAAAATTTAAATTAAGTTTTAAGGGTTGTTTGAACTATTCGTTTTCGCCGGCTTTTTGCCAAAGTTTGTCTAGCTCTTTTAGTGAAACTTTTTTCTTTTCAAGAGATGGATTGCTCAAAATAAAATCGATGGTTTTTTCTTCGATAATCGAGCCGCGAAGCTGTTGCACAGCGCCCGCATTTTTTTGGTAGTAATCAAGCACAGCTTTTTCTTGATTTGGAAAGCGCGCGAGAATTTTGCCGATTTCTTGATTTAAGTCGTCGTTAGTCACTTCAACTTTATTTTTCTGCGCCACGTCAGACAAAATCATGCCGCAACGAATCATACGCTCTGCAATTTCGCGTTTTTTATCTTTGGCTTTTTCTTTTTCTTTGTCGTTTTTGAATTTATTTGGGTTGGTTTTTAGCTCTTCTTCAGTTTCAGCCCACAGACTAGCAACCTGCTCTTCTACAAGACCTTCTGGCAATTCGAAATCGTGTTTTTTGTTTAAGAAATCGAAAAGTTCTTTCTTAAACAAGTTGCGTTCCATGCCGCGGTAGTTGTCTTCGATCTGTTTTTTAACAGCTTCTTCAAGCTTAGATTTGTTTTCGAGGCCAAAATTATTTTTGATAAATTCGTCGTTAATTTCTGGCATTTCGGCAGATAAAACTTCGTTAATTTTAACTTCAAATTCTGCGGCTTTTCCGGCGAATTCTTCTTTTTGATATTCTTTTGGAAATTTCACTTTTACGCGAACTTCGTCACCCGCTTTTTTACCAACAAGTTGCTCTTCAAAATCATCGATGAAGCTTTTGCTGCCAAGCTCTAGCTGATATCCTTTTGCGGCACCACCTTCGAATTCTACTTTGTCGATTCTGCCCAAGTAATCGATGTTAACTGAGTCGCCCAATTTTGCTTTTTCGTTAGCTGCTTTTGGGTTCCATTTGCGATAAAATTTTAGCAATTTTGTTAGAGATTCATCTAAGTCAGCAGCTGCAATTTCAGATTCTCTTTTGGTCACTTTGATCTTGCTCAAATCAACTTCGGGAAGCTGTGGGTAAAGTTCGGTTACAACGCTAAACTCAACATCCTTGCCGTTTTCGAAGGTTTTAATGTCGATTTTTGGGGTAAGTGCAAGTTTAATATTGTTGTCGGTGACGATTTTTTTCACCGTGTCGTTGATGATTTTATCTGACTCTTCAGCCGCAATTGAGGCTTCGTATTTTTCTTTAATTACCGCTACTGGAACTTGTCCTTTGCGAAAACCTTTTAGCGAAAAATTGCCCTGAATTTTAGCAACATAATCGTTAACTTTTGTATCGATTAATTTGCGCGGAATTACGACGTGAAATTCTTTTTTAAGTTTTTTGTCGTAGGTATTTTTAATTTGTATTTCCATTGATAAAGCCTTGATTTGTAAGGATTGAGATGAGTCTGCAGCCAAAGCGCAAAACGAACTTTGGTAAATTTTTTGCGAAGAAAAAATGAGGTGCGAATTTAAGAAGAAGCGATGAAAAATAGCAATCTGTTCATGGCAAATTTATGAAAAAAATTTGCTGAATTTTCTAAGAAAAAATGAGGAGGAAATTTTGAGAATTTTAGAGCCGCGAAAAATTTAATTTGGGCCTAAAATTTAATGAGGATGGTGCGGATAGAGGGACTTGAACCCACATGCCTTGCGGCGCTAGATCCTAAGTCTAGTGCGTCTGCCAATTTCGCCATATCCGCGTGTAGAGAAGAGAATAAAAAAAGTCCGATTTGATTCGGACTTTTTTTATGAAGAGATTATTAATTTGCAGCAACTACGTCGATGAAAGTTCTTTTGTTGTGAGCAGATTTTACGAACGTAACGATGCCGGCAATTTTAGCAAAAATCGTGTGATCTTTACCAATGCCTACGTTTTTTCTTGGGTGCCATTGAGTGCCTCTTTGACGCACAATAATGTTGCCAGCAACAACTGCTTGGCCACCGTATTTTTTAACTCCGAGTCTTCTACCAGCCGAATCACGACCGTTTCTCGAACTACCACCAGCTTTCTTCGATGCCATGGCTTCTCCTAACTATTATACAGAAACTTGAGAACCAATGCTCAAGCCCCGTACGGCTACGCCTTAATTGATAAAATTTTCAGCAAAGTTTGTTGCTGACGATGACCTTGTTTTCTACGAGAATTTTGTCTTCTTCTTTTTTTGAAGATGATTACTTTGTCGTCTTTAAAAGTTTTTACGATTTCAGCTTCAACCGTTGCGCCACTAACTAGTGGAGCGCCAAAAGAAAGTTCGCCTTTGTCAGATTTAACTAACAAAACTTTGTCTAATATCACTTTTGAACCGGCTTCGCCGATAAGTTTTTCGACAATAATTTTTTCATTGGCGCAAACGCGATATTGCTTCCCGCCAGTTTCGATAATAGCAAACATAAGAATTTAAAAATGAGAACAGCTTTAAAAAGGGCCGCGCAAATTATTTTTGGCGATCTGTTTGTCAATCATTTCTTTTGTACCATTTAAGCAAGGCAAAATCTGTGGCTTGAATAATTTTTATCCACACCTAAAAAACCGCGCCCTTCGTTAGAAAAAGCCATCTCAAACAATTTCTTAAAACAATGAAAAACCTTCTAAAAATTCTAACTTTTTTAACCTTAATTTTTTCTGTCATGAGTCAAGCTTCTGCCGCCAAAGCAAATTTGGAAAACACACTTTACATCGATCTAAAATATGGTCGCGTTGTAATTGAACTTTTACCACAAATTGCTCCACAACATGTTGAGCGCATTAAAACTTTAGCGCGTCAAAAATTTTACGACGGCATTGTTTTTCACCGCGTAATTGACGGTTTTATGACGCAAACTGGCGATCCAACTGGCACTGGAATGGGCGGTAGCAAATTGCCTGATCTAAAAGCAGAATTTTCTGACGAACCACACATTCGCGGCACTCTTTCAATGGCACGCTCTTCAAACCCTAATAGCGCCAATAGCCAATTTTTTATCGTCACTCACGATTCAAGATTTTTAGATGGTCAATACACCGTTTGGGGCCGCGTGATTAAAGGCATGGAGTTTGTTGACAAAATTAAAAAAGGCGCTCCTGGTAGCGGACAAGTTGTTGCTCCAGACGTGATGATGAAAGTTCGCGTTGCCGCTGACGCCGAAAAATAATGGCCTACGATTCAAACAATGTTTTTGCAAAAATTATTCGCGGCGAAATTGCCGCAAATAAAGTTTACGAAGACGAAAAAGTTTTGGCCTTTCACGATATTTCTAAAACAGCTCCAACTCATGTTTTGGTAATTCCAAAAGGTGACTATTTAGATTTTTCTGATTTTGCCGCAAAGGCAAAATCAGAAGAAATTTCGCACTTTTTCCAAAAAGTTAGCGAGGTTGCAAATTTGGTCGAGGCACAAAAATCAGGATTTCGCTTAATTTCTAACATGGGTTTGGATGCCAACCAAAGCGTCGCACATTTTCACGTGCATATTTTAGCTGGCAAAAATTTAGGGCCACTAATCGCGTAATTTAATTGAGGTAAAAATGGAAAAAACAATACACGAAGCCACTCGCCTAGTTCACGCCGGACGCAACCCAAAAGAGCAAGGCTGGATGGTTAATCCACCAATCTATCAAACCTCAACGATAGTTTTCCCTACGCTCAAAGACCTTATACACGCAGAACGCGGCTATTCAAACAACGATTTGGTTGAGCCTTACGAATTAAAATATGGCCGCTACGGCACCCAAACAAATTTTGCGCTTGAAAGAGCAATTGCCGAAATTGACGGCGGCTATAATTCATTCATTACCTCTTCTGGCGCAGCCGCAATTAACACTGCTTTAATAGCCTTTCTTAAACAAGGCGACCACATGCTTTTGGTTGATAGCGTTTACTCGCCAACCCGCGCTTTTGCTGATAAATTTTTAAAAAAACTTGGAATCGAAACTACCTACTACGACCCATTGATTGGTGAAGACATCAAGAAGCTAATCAAAAAAAATACCAAAGTGATTTTTATGGAAAGCCCTGGCTCTCTAAGCTTTGAAGTGCAAGACATTGCAGCAATTTGCAAAGTGGCCAGAAAACACGGCGTCACCACAATTGTCGATAATTCTTGGGCTAGCGGCATTTATTTTAAGCCACTTGAACATGGCGCCGATGTTGTTGTCACAGCCCTAACAAAATATTTAAACGGACATTCTGACGTGATGATGGGCGCAATTACAGTGCAAGAAAAACACTTTCGCGTAATGTACGAAGCCTTCAGATACATGGCCGTCACAGCTGCACCTTTTTCTGCTTACATGGTTCAAAGAGGCATGCGCACAACTAAAGTTAGAATGGATCACTGCTTTAAATCAGCCCTTGAGCTAGCAACTTGGCTCGAAACAAGACCTGAGGTTTCTAAAGTGCTTTATCCTGCACTAAAATCTGATGAAGGTCACAAGCTGTGGAAGCGCGATTTCACTGGAGCTGCTGGGTTATTCACCATTGTTTTAGACCGCAAATATTCAAACGAGTCTCTCGCCAGAATGGTCGACAAACTTCACTATTACAGCATGGGATATTCTTGGGGCGGCTACGAATCACTAATTTTGCCAATTGACGGCTCTAGTGTAAGAACCGCTACAAAATGGGCTCACGGCAGTAAAACCTGCTTAAGAATTAACGTGGGACTAGAGGATATTTCGGATTTGAAAGATGACTTAGAAGCTGGGTTTAAGAGGCTTAGAAAGTAAGGAAACACTGTCATAGGTCCCCGAGCAAAGCGCAGCGTCGTCGAGGGGCCCGAAGCGAGCACTTTCTTCGGGCCCCTCGACGACGCTGCGCTTTGCTCGGGGACCTATGACAAATAGACTTCTTCCTAGAGAATTTTACCCAACAAAAAAGCCGACTCTTTTTTAAAAGAGTCGGCTTTTTTAATTTCCGATAGACCAAACCAATTAAGCTGCAGCTTTAGCTACTTTTGCTTTAATTGGAGCTTTCTTTTCTTTAACCGCTTGAACTTCAGCCAACTTACCAGACTTAATCAATTTTTTCTTGATTTGTCTTCTAAGTTTTTGAGCAGATTCAGTAAGTTTTGAGTAGCGATAATTCACCAAGAAATTATCGATATTTCCAAACTTGTTCACAGTTCTAAGAGTTGAAGCAGCAATCTTTAAAGATAGGTCAGCTCCAAGAGTATCACTCTTAAAAGAAAGGGTTTTTAAATTTGGTAAAAATCTTCTTCTGGTTTTGCGGTTAGAGTGAGAAACTTTGTTCCCAGTCATCACGCCAACAGAAAGTAGTTCGCATTTTCTAGACATTTTCTGAAATTAAATAAGTTTAGTTACCGCAGTCAAAGGCATCTTCGCCTGACAAAGCAGCAACAATTGTTGGAGCACCAAACATTGCAGCAATACCCATCGCCACACCAATCATCAAACCCCAAGAAACTTTACCGGTAAAGAAACCGATACCAACTGAGATGATTGCAAAAGCCGCAAAAGCTTTTCCGCCATTGCCTGTCACAATTTTAAGAGCATTACACATTGTGCTAACCAAAACGTTTGTATTTGCATCTCCAGTCACAACAGATTGTGCAAAAGCATCAGATGATAAAACTGGTGCAAGCACTGGAGCAACCGCTAAAAAAACAAAAGACAAAAGAGCTGCTTTTACCAAAAAAGAAGAAAGTTTTTTCATAGTTTTTAATTTTTATTAAATGGGGAAGAGTCCAGTAATCTGGTGATTTACGTAAGGCGGGGCGCACCTTCTCGAACTTGTTTTAAAATTGCAACAGGGATTTTGCCTTATCCAAGAATTTTTATTTCCCATTTCAAATCGACACCCGACTTTTCTTTAACCAATTTTTTTACCTTATTTCCCAAATCAATTAAATCGTTGGCTGAGGCGTGTTTTTGGTTAATTAAAAAATTGCAGTGTTTTTCAGAAACTTGCGCGTCGCCATTTGTCATTCCACGGCAACCCGCTTCGTCAATTAACTGCCAAGCTTTTTTGTCGCCTTCCGGATTTTTAAACGTGCTGCCACCAGTTTTAGCACGAATTGGCTGCGCTTTTTCTCGCTGCTGGTTTAGCTCAGAAATTTTTGCAGAGACCACTTCAACCGTTGATTTTTGGCCTTTTAGCAAGGCTTCGACAAAAATAAAATTTTTAGAAATTTTGTTGCCGCGATAAAAAAATCCAAAATCTAAATTTTTTATCTCGTGCAAATTTCCCTCAAAATCTAGCGCCTTAGCGCTCACTAAAATTTGTGACATGTCTGAGCCGTAGCACCCGCCATTCATTGCAATTGCACCGCCGATTGATCCCGGAATTCCGCTTAAAAATTCAAAATCCGTAAGTGCTTCGTTTTTTGAGAAGAGAGCCACATTGCCGCACAAAGTTGCAGCCCCCGCTTTAATAAATTCGCCTTCGCAAGAAACTTTGGCAAACTCGCCACCCAGCCTAATTACCACACCTTTCACGCCTTCGTCACGCACAATTACGTTTGAGGCCGCGCCCAAAATATTAATCGGAATATTTTTTGGGCAGTTTTTTAAAAAATCTTGCAGATCAGAAATATCAGCTGGGCGAAACATAATTTCGGCCTTGCCGCCAACATCAAACCAGTTTTTTAATTCAGCATTTTCGCGGTAAACTCCGCGCACTTTTGGCAAGTTTTTAAGTAAATCAGACATTGCAAAGCAGGTTAAAAATTACCGAAACGCGGCCTTCAGCTGCAGCTTTTTTTTGATATTTTGTTTCAACCCAATCGCTGGGGAAATTTTGCCAATCTTGTTTGGAATTTGCTTGCCACGAGAATTTTTTGCTGCGCGCAACTTCGGCTAAAATCCAAGTTTTGTACAAGTCGTGATCGGTTGCAATTGTAAGCTTGGCGCCGTCTTTCATTTTTGGGGCGAGAATTTCGTCTAAAAATTCTGTATTGATCAAGCGACGCTTAAAATGCCGTGATTTTGGCCAAGGGTCGGGAAATAAAATGAAGATTTGATCGAAGTTTTTGTCGGGAAATTTGGCGAGCAAAATTCGCACATCTTCGCGCGAAATTTTTAAATTTTTTAAAGGCTCTGCTTCGAGTTTGGCTAGTAAGTTAACCACTCCGTTTAGATGTGGCTCGGCGCCAAAAAATAAAATATCGGAATTGGTTTTGGCTTTTTCAAAAAGAAAATCTCCAAAGCCGAAGCCGATTTCGAGACAAGTTTCTTTTGATGAAGATTCAAAATTTTCAATCTCGTAAAGTGGCAATAAATCTTCGATTAGAGCATTCTTATTATCCGAAAGCCTGCGACTTTTGATACGTCCGAAGCTGCGAATTAAGCGATTATTTTGATAGTTTGGCAACTCTTGCTGCATGTCTGGCGCCTTCAAATTCAGTGGAAAAAAAAGCTTTCGCAATTGAAAGCGCAGATTTGTTTTTAACTACGCGAGCACCCAAACAAAGCACGTTTGCGTCGTTGTGAGCACGGGTTAATTTTGCCGACTTGGCATTGTGACACAGTGCCGCTCTAATATTTTTAAAACGATTGGCGGCAATTGAAATGCCAATGCCAGAACCACAAATTAAAATGCCTGAAATTTGATTTTTTTCGGTAATTTTTTTGCAAAGTTTTTGCGCAAAATCAGGGTAATCAACCGACTTTGTGGCTGAATCACAACCCAAGTCTAAAACCTCAAATTGCAGCTTTTCTAATTCGTTAATGAGAAATTTTTTTAGATCAAAACCAGCGTGATCTGAAGCGATTAAAACTTTCTTGAGATTCTTTTTTTGCGGGGGGGATTTTTTCATCTGCTACAAAAAGTAAAGGCGGCCCTTTTGGGACCGCCCATACGAATAGAAATAAATTACCTCTTACGGTAAGTCTGAGCTTTACGAGCTTTTTTCAAGCCGTATTTCTTACGTTCAACAACACGTGAATCGCGGGTTAAGAAACCGCCATCACGCAAAACTTTGTGAGTTGTTGGATCAAAAGCCACTAGAGCTTTGCTAATTCCGTGAGCTAAAGCACCAGCTTGTCCACTTTTTCCGCCACCAGAAATTGTTGCAAAAACGTCAAATTTATTTTCGTTTTTAGTAGCGCCAAAAGGTGCAACAGCAATGTTGAACAAGATTTCTCTGCCTAAGTAAATTTTAGCTTCGCGATCGTTAACACTTACTTTACCAGTTCCTTTTTTAATCCAAACGCGAGCGGCAGCATTTTTTCTTTTGCCGGTTGCGTAAGCGCGCCCTTGAGCGTCAACTTTTTTCTCTCTAGGAAGAGCTGCAACTTGCGCTGGAGATTCTTTAACTTCGATGATTTTTTCTTTTACAACTGAAGACATAGTTTTGATTAGTTAGTTTTTGTATTTTTGCGATTTCTTGAAGCGATGTCTAAAACTTGTGGGTTTTGAGCTTCATGCTTGTGATTTGGGCCTTTGAAGATGCGCAATTTGGTCATCAAATCACGTTGCAAAGGTCCACGAGAAATCATGCGAGAAACTGAACTTTCCAAAATTCTTTCAGGAAATTTTCCTTCAAAAATTTCGCGAGCAGTTCTTTCTTTGATTCCACCTGGGTGGCCAGTGTGCCAATAATATTTTTTCTCGGCATATTTTTTGCCGGTTAGTTTGATTTTATCAGCGTTGATCACAACAACATGGTCGCCGCAGTCAATATTTGGTGTGAAAGTTGGTTTGTGTTTACCACGCAAAAGATTTGCAATGATTGTAGAAACTCTACCCAGAACTAGTCCCTCGGCATCAATCAACCACCATTTTTTTTCAATTTCGCTAGGTTTAGCGACGTAAGTTTTAAGCATAAGAATTTCCTATTTCTTCGAATTAAGCTGAGTTTATAAAATATTGGGAACGTAAGCGGGAAAAGAGGCGGCGCATTAAAGTCAGCAAAAGCTAGAAGTCAAATTAAATTTTGCCGCGCCACGAAATCGCTTCTAAGCATGCTAAAAGAGCAAACGTCAACATAGGCACCGCGGTGGTAACGATGTTGGCGAAGAACCCCTTCCAAAACAAATCCACTTTTCAACAAAAGATTTTTTGAAGGCTCGTTGTTAGTTGACGCAAAAGCCTCAATGCGATTGATGCGCCCGTGATAGAAATTTTCAAAAGCATATTTTACAATTGCCGCAATTGCTTTGGTCGCAATGCCGCGACGCCAATATTGCTGCGCTAAATCGTAACTAATTTCAATGCGGCTTTGGTAAGCATTGTGACCGGTTAGGCCAATTGAGCCAATCATTTTGCCAGTCGCCTTATCGGCAATAGCAAAGTAAATGCCGTCATTTTGGTAAAAGACATTGCGCCAATAATGCAGCTCTCTTCTGGCACTTTCTAAATCTTGTGGAATTTCGCAGAGAATAAATTTGTTAACTTCTGGGTCAGCGTAATAAGCAAAAAAATCTTCAACATCAGCGTCGCATTTTTCGCGCAAAAGAAAATCACCACAATCAATTATCGGAAAAATTTTTTGCGGCGCAGGCGAATAATTTTGCATTTATTTTTGGTCTAAAATTGAAATTTCTACCAACTTCATCAAGCGATTGTCGGCATCGATAATTTTAAAATTTAGACCATACTTTTCAGCCTCTTCGTCAATTTCGGGAACACGCTTAAACAATGCCATCACTAGCCCACTGATAGTTTGAAAATCGTCATCTTCTTGCTTAATTTTTGCCTGTAAAATTTCTTCAACTTTTTCAATTTCAACGCGACCGCCAAATTGAAAAGTTTTGTCGTTAATTTTTTTAATACGAAAAGACAAATTATCTGAGGGCAAATCGTGCTCGTCTTCAATGTCGCCAACAATTTGTTCCATTAAATTTTCAATCGTCACAAAACCATCAACGCCGCCAAATTCATCCAAAACAATCGCCACGTGAACTCGCGACACACGCATGCGACGCATTACTTCAAGCAATTTCATTGAACCGGGCACAAACAAAATTTTGCGCAAAACTTTGGCCATTGAAAAATTTTGATCTTCTTTGCACAAAAATTTTGCCAAATCTTTGCTGTGAATAAATCCAACAATTTCGTCAAAATCTTGTTTAAAAACCGGAATACGCGTATGGCCGTCGGTAGTGATAATTTTTTTAATTTCTTCAAGCGAGGCATCGTGCTTTACCGCAATTAAATCGGCGCGTGGGGTCATTACATTGCTAACTTTTTTGTCGCCAAAAGATGCGATGTTTTTGAACATTTTTTTCTCTTCAGCGCTGATCAGGCCTTCTTTTTCGTAATCTTCAAGCACGTGAGAAATTACAGAAAAAAACGACTTTTTGGTTTTTTTGCCGTAAAGATTTAAGAGAAAACTGAACAATTTTTTTAAACGAGATTTGCCTTTGCGGCCTTGAGACTTCTTCTTCGACGAACCTTCCATTGATGAGAAATTTTATTAATAAGGGTTTTTAATTTTTAGCGATTTGAGAATTTTTATTTCGAGATTTTCCATTTTTTTTGCCATTTTTTCATCTTCGTGATCAAAGCCAATCAGGTGCAAAATGCTGTGCAAAATCAGGTGGGTCAAATGGTCACCAAACTTCTTTTTTTGTGCAAGTGATTCTTTTTTAACTGTTTCGTAAGCAATCACAACATCTCCCAAAAGCAGATATTTCGTGGCACCAACAGCTTTTTTTAAACCAATTTCACGAATTAAATTTTCGTCTAAATTTGAAAATGACAAAACATCTGTGGCCTTGTTTTTGCCGCGAAATTCAGAATTTATTTTTTTTATCTGCGCGTCCGAGACCAAAGAAACCGCCACTTCAAGCACGAAATCTTTAGTTAAAATTTTTTTTAAATCGGTGAGTAAAATAATTTTTTGGCAGGTTTTTTCGACAAACTTTTCAATGTTTTTTTCTTCATTCCATTTTTTACTCTTTAGCTCCAAATCAATAAATATCATGCTTGGCAAGGATTTGGATTAGAACACATTCTCATTTTTTTTGGACAAATTCTAATTGGCGCACCACCTGAAAAAACCGAAAAATCATTGTTTAAATCAACATTTTTGCAGATCGTCGCAAGGCTTTTAATAAAGTGCCCGTCTGCGTTTAGCGCCGGCACACGCAGATAATTTTTAATGCCTAATTTTTCTGCCATTTCTTTGTATTCAATGTCGAGCTCAACCAAAGTTTCTGAATGTTCCGACACAAAAGCTACGGGAATAATCACCGGAATTTTCTTGTCTAAAGCCACTCTTTTTATTTCTTGCTCAAGGCTTGGCGAGGTCCATTGCAAAGGCCCCACTTTTGATTGAAAGCAAATTTTAAAATTTATTTCCTCTTCTTTTACCGACAAAATTTCGGCTAAATTTTTAACAATTTTTTGCGCGGTTTCCTCAACTTGAAAAACGTAAGGATCACCCGCATCAATTAGTTTTTGCGGTAGTCCGTGCGCCGAAAATAAAAAACGAAATTTTGGAAAATCGGCGTAAGATTTTAAAATTGTTTGTTTGATTAAAAGGCTGTGCGACTTGATAAAATCTGACTCGGTAGGATAGCAGCAGACAATTTTTGTTTTTAATTCTTTGTCAGATTTTTTGCGTTTTTGCGCAAATTTTTCAACAAAATCACTAACCGAAGATTCGGTAGTAGCGCTAGAAAATTGCGGATAAAGCGGCAATAAAATTAGCTGATCTGGGTCGTATTTTTTTACTTCTAAAACAGTCTCTTCGGCAAGCGGTTTCCAATAACGCATCGCGATAAAAACTTTAAAATTTCCGACAAAAGAAAGTTCTTTTTCTAGGGCGTAAGCCTGCTGCTGCGTTAACTCTAGCAGCGGTGACTTGCCGCCAATTTGCGCGTAAATTGCTTGCGCTTTTTTCTCTCTTCTTGACGAAATAAGTTTTGCCAAAAAAAAGCGAAATGGCTGTGGTAGCGAAATAATCGCGCGGTCGTTAAACAAATTAAAAAGAAAGGGTTTAACCGCTTGTGGCGAGTCTGGACCGCCCAGATTAAATAAAATTACCGCGGTTTTTTTGTTTAGATTTTTCATTTTAAAAATATTTTTTTTACACCCAAAGCGGCAACAAAAATTGTCGAAAATATCACCACAATTGCCGAGCTAATTGTTAAATCGTAAGCGCTTGCCGCCTTGAAAGAGAGGGCCGCAATTAATGTGGCAATTATCGGGCTTAACAACATCATTTGCTTTGCCGACACCGAAAAAATTCGCGCAATTGCTGCGGGCAAAATTAAAAGTGCCGTCATTAAAAAAACGCCGACAATACGCACCGACAAGGCCACAACGATTGAGAGCAAAATTAAAAAAGACAAATTCCAGAACTCGGTTTTAACACCCTCAATTTTTGCTAAATCTTCGTTGGTGTTAATGAGTAATATTTTTTTGAAAGAAAAAATAACGTAAAAAATTGTCACCGAACTAATTACCGCCAAGGCAATTACATCAAGGCTTGTAGCCGTTAGAATGTCGCCAAAAATGTAGGAAGAAAATGAAAAGTTTTTTAACCAAAGATCATTAAAAATAACCGCCAGAGCCACGCAAAAATAAGACAAAATCATTACAATTACGTCTTTCGAAAAATAACGATTTTGCGAAATGAGGCGAACTAAAAATGCAAAAAGAGTGGCAAAAAAAATAATTGCTAAAACTTGATTTAACTCAATTGTGGCGCCAATCACCAAACCCAGCAAAATCGAGTGCGACAAGGCGTCACCAAAATAAGATAATTTTTTCCACAGCACAAAAACGCCAAGTAGCGACGAGGCAATGGCAATTAAAATTATGGCAAAAAAAGGATTAACCAGAAAAGTTTCGATCACTTAAAGTTTTTATTTTTTCATTTACTAAAATTTCCGCGAACCAGCTTACTTACAATCAAATCAAAATATGTCCGAAAAAACCAAAGAGTCGCTTTCTGTTTTTATGAAAAAGCAAATCAGCGAAAAATCTAGCAAAAAGACCTTGGCTAAAAAGCTAAACGCTGCGGTAGCAAAAAATTTGGAAAGTGGTCAAGAAAAAGACAAAGACAAAATTGACCCCGAAGACGAAATGACCGATGAAGAAAAATTAGAAGAAGCCAAAAAAGCTTCGCGCAACAAAGCCTCACAGCAAGACCAAACCGAAATGTTAAAAAAGCTCTTCCTCGAAAATGTCGCAAAATACGCGCTGCTTGCCACCGGCTTAGCTTTGCTTTCAATTGCAGTTATTAAATACGGCCCAGAATTAGTTGGGCTTCTTAATGGTTTGGTTTTTAAGTCAATTATTGGCGCCATTTCAAGGTAGCGTGGGGTCGGTTTGACTTTTTATTTTGCCATATTTACAACGCGCGCCTTCGTCTGACGCACTTCAACTTACCCTTAAAAAAATGGTCAAAAAATCTGAATCTAAGGAAAAAAACTTTTCCAAAAAAGAGCTTCTCGAATTTTACCGCGAAATGCTGCTTATTCGCCGCTTTGAAGAAAAAGCTGGGCAACTTTACGGCATGGGCTTAATCGCTGGTTTTTGTCACCTTTACATTGGCCAAGAGGCAATTGCCACCGGCATGCGCGCCACAATGAAAGACGGCGACAAAGTAATTACAACCTACCGCGACCACGGCCACATGATTTCAGTTGGCTCTGATCCAAAAAGAATAATGGCTGAATTGCTTGGCCGCGTTGACGGCTGCTCTAAAGGCAAAGGCGGTTCAATGCACTTATTTGATTTAGAAAAACATTTTTACGGCGGCCACGGCATCGTCGGCGCATCTGTGCCAATTGGCGCCGGACTTGCCTTTGCCGACAAATATCGCGGCAATCCAAATGTCACTTACTGCTATTTTGGCGACGGTGCAGCGCATCAAGGCCAAGTTTACGAAGCCTTCAACATGGCTAAGTTGTGGAACCTTCCCGTTCTTTTCATCATTGAAAATAACCACTACGCAATGGGCACGTCACTTTCTCGCGCCTCGTCAATTGACCAGCTGCACAAGCGTGGTATTGGCTTCAATATTCCCGGAGTAAAAATTAACGGAATGGATGTGTTTGACGTAATTCGCGACGCACAAAAATGTGTCGATTACGTGCGCGCCGGCAACGGTCCAATGATTTTAGAAATGGACACTTACCGCTACCGCGGCCACTCAATGTCTGACCCCGCAACCTACCGCAGCAAAGAAGAGCTTAACTGCAAAAAAGATTTAGACCCAATCGATTCACTGCGCGCTCACATTGAAAAAAATAAAATCGCAACTGAGGCCGAAATCAAAAAAATCGACGATTCAGTAAAAGAAGAAGTTAACGAAATTGTTGAATTTGCTAAAAACTCTCCAGAGCCGGATGAATCCGAGCTTTTAACTGAAATTTACAACTAAACATGCTTAAAAAAATCACAGTTCGCGAAGCTCTGCGTGACGCAATGGCCGAAGAAATGAGAACAACTCCCGAAGTTTTTGTAATGGGCGAAGAAGTTGCTGAATACAACGGCGCCTACAAAGTGACTCAAGGTTTGCTTGCTGAATTTGGCCCAAAACGCGTAATCGACACACCAATCACTGAGCACGGTTTTGCCGGCATTGCAGTTGGCGCGGCTTTTACCGGCCTTAAACCAGTTGTTGAATTTATGACTTTCAACTTTGCCATGCAGGCAATTGACCAAATTATTAACTCTGCCGCCAAAACTGGCTACATGTCGGGCGGACAAGTTCAGTGCCCAATCGTGTTTCGCGGACCAAACGGTGCGGCTTCTCGCGTTGGCGCTCAACACTCACAATGCTACGCTGCTTGGTACGGCGCAATTCCCGGATTAAAAGTGGTTTCTCCTTACTCTGCCGCTGACTGCAAAGGTTTGCTAAAAGCTGCAATCCGCGATCCAAACCCAGTAGTTTTCTTAGAAAACGAATTGACCTACGGCCTAACTTTTGAAGAAGAATACGACGAAGATCACATTGTTGAAATTGGCAAAGCCAAAATTCTTCGCGAAGGCCGCGACGTCACAATTATTGGTTTTTCTTTGGTGCTTAAATACGCTCTTGAAGCCGCAGAAGAACTAGCCAAAGAAGGCATTGAAGCTGAAGTAATTGATCTTCGCACCATTCGCCCAATCGACCGCGAAACAATTGTTGAGTCAGTGAAAAAAACCAGTCGTTGCGTGACCGTTGAAGAAGGCTTTCCGTTCGCTTCAATTGGCAGCGAAATTGCCTCAATTTTAATGGAAGACGCCTTTGATTATTTAGACGCGCCGGTAAAAAAATTGGCCTCAGTTGACGCGCCTCTTCCTTATGCCGCTAACCTTGAAAAATTAGCTTTACCAAAAGCGCAAAACATCATTGACGCGGTTCGCGAGGTTTGCGCTAGAAACTAAAACTCCACCCTCCGCCATTGGTGGCAATCCAGTCTGCGCGACGAATACTGGATTGCCGCGCTTCGCTCGCAATGACGGAGGCAAAAAGATGAAGATTTGTTGAATTGAAAAACCAAAATAATGAAAGAGAATTTTCTCTACAAATTTGTTAGAAAATACCAAATCAGCAAACCGCTCTTCATCGGCTATTTTATTGCGCTCTTTCTCACTCTTTACTTCGGATTTTTCATTATTTTTGGCGACAAAGGTTTAATTCAGCTCTTCGCTCTACAAAAACAAATCGACAACAAAGAAATCTCCAAACAAGAAGCCGCCGCCAAAATGCAAGCCAAGAAAAACTTGGTCGACGGCATGAAACCAGAGTCTCTAGACATTGACTTACTCGACGAACAAGCGCGAAAAACTCTCGGCTACGCCGGCAAAAACGAAGTGATTCTCTACCCCGACAAAGACAAAAAATAAACCAATGAACCTACAACACGAATTTTACCGCAAGTGCCTTCACCTGCTGCTGTTGGTGATTCCAATGACTTACAGTTTTTTGGGGAAATGGCAGTCGGTGAAAATTTTTGCCGCTGTCACTTTGGTTGTCGTCACGCTCGATTACCTACGTCGCAAATCGGCATTAATTAAAAAAATCTTTGCCCAAATTTTTGGCTCAATTTTGCGCGAGCACGAACTTTCTGGCGACAAACTTTGCGGCGCTAGTTTTGTTGGCCTTGCCGCCTGCATTAATTTTTCTCTTTTTAAAGCCGAAATTGCCGTCACCGGATTTTTAATTTTGGTAATTTCTGACACCCTCGCAGCCCTTGTTGGCAAAGGTATCCCGAGCCGACCATTTTTTGAAAAATCTTTAGCTGGATCGTCGGCATTTTTTATTTCGGCCTTGGTAATTTTGGTAATGTGTGGCGTTAACTTTCACGCCGGCTACTGGTTTTATTTATTTGGCGCCTTTGCCGTTTTTTGCGTGACCATGTTTGAAGCGCGCCCAAGCTTGCTTAACATTGACGACAACTTCTCAATTCCACTTGGATTTGCGGTCATTTTGACGTTTTTTGATTTGGCTTGGAATTACAATTATTAGCTTTTGATGCGCTTCCCCAAAGACTTTCCCGAAAAACTGCGTTCCAGCATCTTGACCTCGGAAGTCGTTGGCAAAAAAGTGAAGCTCAAGGCCCGTGGCCACGAATTTCAAGGCCTCTGCCCTTTTCACAACGAAAAATCTCCCTCATTTACCGTTAACGACCTCAAAGGTTTTTACCACTGTTTTGGCTGCGCCGAGCACGGCGACGTCATTAGCTTTGTAATGAAAACTGACGGGCTCGAATACCCCGAAGCGGTGACAAAATTGGCGGATGATTTTGGCATTCCAATTCCCAAAGTAATCGTCAACGAAGCCAAAGAAAACGCGCTTGAACGCGACTACTTAATCTTGGAAAAAATCTGCCAATTTTTTGAAAAAAACCTACACGGCGAAAATGGTTTTGAAGCACGCAATTACCTAAAAAAACGCAACTTAAATTCGACCAGCGCCAAAAAATTTCGCCTCGGTTTTGCACCAAATTCTTACGAAGCCCTTGTCGATTTTTTAAAAGCCGAAGGCTTCGCCGAGCTAGAAATGTCAAGGACTGGCGTCATTGGCCAAAATGACCGCAAAAAACTTTACACCAAATTTAGAAACCGCGTGATTTTTCCAATCACCGACAAAAAAAATCGCGTCATTGCCTTTGGCGGCCGCTGTTTGGGCGATGAAATGCCAAAATATTTAAACTCGTCTGAAACCGAATTTTTCAAAAAAAATCAGACGCTCTACAATTTTTTCTTCGCCCGCAAAGCCATATTTTCCAAGGGTTTTGCTGTTGTTGTTGAAGGCTACATGGACGCAATTGCCTTGGCAACCAACGGCATTGAAAACGTGGTGGCGGGGCTCGGCACCGCTTTGGGCACCGAGCATTTAAAAGATTTATTTTACACCACCGACAAAATTATTGTTTGTTTGGATGGCGACGACGCCGGTATTCGCGCCGCTAAACGCGTTTCTGAAATTGCGCTGCCTTTAATTAACGCCAAAAAAAATGTCGCATTCGCAATACTCCCCAACCGCATGGATCCTGACGATTTCATTAAAGAATTTGGCGCCCGCGAGCTTGAAAAAGTTTTTGAAAATGCCACGCCTCTTTCTGAAAGCCTGTTTGACTTTGCGCTAATGGAGCTGGCAATTGACAAAAACAAAAAAATTTCGGCCGAAAATAAAGCAAAAATTGAAGGCAATTTAAATGCCAAAATTGAGGCAATTACCGATCCTTCGTCAAAAAAATATTTTTCGTTTTTCTTCAAAGATTTGCTTTTTTCTTTGGGCAAAAAAAACCCAACCAAAGGCGCCAATCTTGGCCTGATTAAAAACTACGCTAAACCGGCAAGCAGTTTGAGCGACTCAATTGCCAGAAACATCATTGCGCTAATCGTGAAATATCCCGAGCTGGCGCAGTTTCGCGACGAAGATTTTGACGTGCGCGAATTGCATTTTAGCAACGAAGATTTGTCGCATTTAAAAGAGTTGGCAATTGAAGCGATTGAAAATAATGAAGAAAATTTGCTCGCACCCCTTGAAAATTCGCCCTTTAGTAAAGATGTGGTCGAGATCAAAAA
This sequence comes from Rickettsiales bacterium, assembly GCA_017999675.1. Classification (GTDB taxonomy): domain Bacteria; phylum Pseudomonadota; class Alphaproteobacteria; order Rickettsiales; family UBA1997; genus UBA2645. The sequence continues at coordinate 25,347 of JAGNLL010000002.1, read as the reverse complement.
TATTCTTGCGCGTCTTGGCGCGGCCGATTTAGACTCGGTTTTGGTGAAATTCCGCATTCTACTTTTGAAAGATTTATTACTTCATGTAGAGCTGCAATACAAAGAGTCTCTAAGTCAAATTGATGAAATTGAAACTCATCAAACCGCAATTACCAATCAAAAAATAAGAGAAATTTTCGACTACAAAAACTCTCTGGAGCAAAGAATTTTGGCTTTGGAGAAAGAATTAATTTAAACGAGGCAAACATGGCAGCGAAGAAAAAACCGGCAAAAGTTGTAAAAAAAGTAGCAGCAAAAAAACCGGCTCCAAAAAAAGTTGTGGCAAAAAAACCTGTTAAAAAAGCAGCACCCGTAAAAAGCAAAAAGCCGGTGGCAAAAGCTGTAAAAAAAGTTGTAAAGCCAGTTAAAAAGCCAGCCAAACCGGTAAAAAAAGTTGCCGCTAAGCCAGTTAAGAAAGCAGCTAAAGTTGTGGTGAAGAAAAAAATTCAGCCAAAAAAACCTGAAAAAAAATCAGCAAAACCAGTCGCTAAAAAAGCGCAAAAAATTGTTGAAAAACCTAAGAAAAAACCAGTCAAAGAAAAGCCGGTAAAAATCAAAAAAGAAAAAGTTAAAAAAGAGCCAAAGCCGAAAAAAGAGAAAAAAGTTAAAGTTAAAATTGCTGCAAACGACCGTACTGTAGCGCTTGCCGAACGCTTTCAATTAATTCAAGACGTTCGCTCAGCTTTGCAAAAAAAAGATGACGACGGCAAACAATTTTCAAACGACTTAGCCGACAAATTAAAAAAACTTTTAGCACTTGGCAAAACCCAAGGCTTTTTAACTCACGAACAAATTAACGACACAATCGACTCAGACATTGATCCGCGTAAGCTAGATCGTATCTTGGACATTTTGGGTGAGTTCAAAATTTTAATCGTCGAAAAAGAAGACGATTTAGAAAAATTAGCCGAAGAAAACCAAGCCGCAAAAGACGAAGAAAAAAGCCAAAAACGCTCTGAGGATTCAGTTAAAACCTACCTCAAATCAATGAGCACGGTAAAACTTTTGACGCGCGAAGACGAAGTTTCAATTGCAATGCGCATTGAAGAAGGCCGCAACAAAACCGTCAAAGCCCTTTACCAAAGCCCGCTAATCATGCGTCACTTTATTGAGTGGTACAACGGTTTGGCGAATGGCACCATTTTGCTACGCGACATCATTCGCATTGACGAAACCTACAATGCCGAGCTTGAAGAAATTATTAGAAACAACGATTTGCAAGCCGCAGAAGCCGAGGCAGAAGCTGCCGCCGCAGCTGCAAATGAAGAAGACGTGACTGCAATCATCAACCAACAAGTTGACGCCGCAGAAGCTTTAGAAGAATTATTTGAAGACGAAGGCCTAGATGAAATTGACGAAAGCGTTGTTTCTTTCGTTTCAATGGAACGCATTTTAATGCCTAAAATGCTCGATTTATTCCAAAAAATTTCGCAAATCTGCCAAAAAATAATCGACAAATCAAACGTTCGCACTTTTGAACAAATCAAAACCGACAAAGACATTGCCAAGCTAAAAGGCGATTTCGAAAAACTTTTGGTCGAAGTAAGTTTTAACGATTCACTAATTAAAGCCCTAGTTGAGCAGATGTACGAAGCTCAACAAAAACTTTTAGACATTGAGCTCGATTTACTTTACGCCTCGAGAAACCACGGAATTGACAAAAGCGATTTCTTAAAAAACTACCCAGGCATTGAGCTTGGCGACGAGTGGTTGAAAAAAATTGCCGCACTAAAAGACAAAAAATGGCAAAAATTTGCCGCCGAAGACAAAGAAAAAATCACCGAAATTCAGGCAAGAATCGGCCGCTTTACAAAAATAATGGGGCTGTCGGTTGCTGATTTCAAAGTGCTAATCAACACAATTCGCCGCAGCCAAGAAGAAGAATTAAAAGCCAAAAAAGAAATGATTGAAGCCAACCTGCGTTTGGTTGTTTCAATTGCCAAAAAATACACCAACCGCGGTTTGCAATTTTTGGATTTGATCCAAGAAGGCAACATTGGCCTAATGCGCGCCGTCGACAAATTTGAATACCGCCGTGGCTACAAGTTTTCAACTTACGCTACTTGGTGGATCAGACAAGCAATCACCCGCGCCATTGCTGACCAATCACGCACCATTCGTATTCCAATCCACATGGTTGAGACGATTAACAAAATCGTTAAAACCTCACGCCAATTGACTCAAGAACTTGGCCGCACACCAGACGCGCAAGAAATTGCCGACAGATTGTTAATGCCGGTGGAAAAAGTGCGCAAAGTTTTGAGAACTTCGAAAGATCCAGTGAGCCTTGAATCACCTGTGTCGGGAGACGACGACGACAGCGTTCTTGGTGACTTCATTGAAGACAAAACTGCGGTACTTCCTTTCGACGCTGCGTCGCACTCGAAATTGAAAGAAGTGACTGCACAAATGCTTTCGTCTTTGACACCACGTGAAGAGCGTGTCTTAAGAATGCGCTTTGGTATTGGAATGGTGACTGACCACACTTTGGAAGAAGTGGGTAAACAGTTTTCAGTAACTCGCGAGCGGATCAGACAAATTGAAGCGAAAGCTTTGAAGAAGTTGCAGCATCCAAAAAGAGCGAAGTTGCTTAAGAGTTTTTTGAATGACGTTTAGTTAGACTGTTAGACCGAGTGTGCGAATAACCACCCCCAACCCCTCCTTGAAAAGGAGGGGAGTGCGCACCTCCGAGCACGGACTAAGCCCCTCCTTTTCAAGGAGGGGTTGGGGTGGTTATTCGCAAAGTACAAACCAGAAGCAAACCACAAACAACCCACACACACCAACCCCAATGCCACCCAAAAAAATCTTCAACAAAAAATCCCTACTACCCCTCCGTCAAAACCTCCGCAACGACCCCACCCCTTTCGAAAAAACCCTCTGGAATCACCTAAAAAACAACCAACTCAACAACCACAAATTCCGCCGCCAGCACGGCATTGGCAATTACATTGTCGATTTTTACTGCGCGCAGGAAAAGTTGGTGGTCGAGGTGGATGGGGACAGTCATTTTGTGGGTGGGGCGGTGGTGAGGGATTTAGAGAGGACGCGGTTTTTTGAGTCGCTGGGGATTAGGGTTTTGCGGTTTACGAATTTGGAGGTGAGGGAGAGTTTGGAGGGGGTTTTGCGGGAGATTGCGGGGAGGTTTAGGGGAACAAATAAAGACTGAGTGTGTGAATAACCACCCCCAACCCCTCCTTGAAAAGGAGGGGCTTACCACCGAGATTGTTTTAAGCCCGTTATTTCCAAAGAAATCGTACGAAAGCCCCTCCTTTTCAAGGAGGGGTTGGGGTGGTTATTCAAAAAATCTTACTACCGACTCTTCTCCAAAAACTCCCTAATCTCATCCACCGAAAACTCCTGCAAATTTCCTCTAAACCTTCTCACCACATTTCCCTTCGCATCCACAATCAGCGTCTCTGGCACCGCTTCCATCCCAGTAATTCTCGTAAACAACCCACGCGCGTCTTTGGCAACTCTCGTGTAAGGATTACCCGCCTTCGCCAAATAATTTTTAGTATTTTCGTCAATGTCGTGCCACGCCACGCCGTAAATATCCACGATTCCCTCGCTTTTTAAACGCAGTAAAATTTCATGTTCGGCGCGGCAGGTGGTGCACCACGAGGCGAAAAAATTAATCACTGAAAATTTTCCGATTAAATCTTTTTTCGAAAATTCGGCGCTCTCGTCAAAAAGATCGGGCAGAGAAAATTCGGGCAAAGAAATGTGGGTTTTTTGAAAACGAATTCCAACATCTTGCGGGTTCGAATCGCTTGATTCTTCTACCTCGACAGTCTCTTTCTGATTGAGATTGTAGGTTGAAACTCCAATCAAGCACACCAAAAAAATCAGCGTCAAAAATGGCAAAAACTTTTTCATAAATTTTGTAAAATGAGTAAGGAATTTTCGTTCAAAGTAAAAAACACGGAGAATAAAGCAAGGCGCGGCGAGGTGGTCACAGCCCACGGCAGCATTCAAACGCCAGCCTTCATGCCGGTAGGAACTGCGGCCACAGTCAAGGCAATGAAATTTGACGACGTCAAAAAATCGGGCGCCGAAATTATTTTAGGCAACACCTACCACTTAATGCTGCGCCCAACAGCCGAGCTAATCGAGCAACTTGGCGGTTTGCACAAATTTATGAATTGGGACAAGCCAATCCTCACCGACTCGGGCGGATTTCAAGTAATGTCGCTGTCAAAAATCAGAAAAATTTCTGACGAAGGTGTAGAATTTTCGTCACACATTGACGGCTCAAAACACTTCGTTTCGCCAGAACGCTCAATTGAAATTCAGCACAAATTAGGCTCCGACATTACAATGATTTTTGACGAATGTGTGCAATTTCCCGCCACTTTCGAACAAGCCAAAGACGCAATGGAGCGCTCTCTACTTTGGGCTCAGCGCTCGAAAGACGCTTTTCAAAAACGCACCGGCTACGGCATTTTTGGAATTGTGCAGGGTTCAACTTTCAAAGATTTGCGCGAAATTTCTGCCGCGAAATTAATTGAAATTGGCTTCGACGGCTACGCGCTGGGCGGCCTCGCAGTTGGTGAAGGACAAAAAGAAATGTTTGAAGTGCTCGATTACGCACCAGATTTGCTACCTCACGACAAGCCGCGCTACCTGATGGGAGTAGGCAAACCGTCTGACATTGTCGGTGCAGTTTTACGCGGTGTCGACATGTTTGACTGCGTAATGCCAACCAGATCGGGCCGCAACGGACAAGCATTTACGCACTCTGGCGCGCTTAACATCCGCAACGCCAAATACAAAACCGACGAAAAACCCCTCGACGAAAATTGCAAATGCTACGCTTGTCAGAACCACAGCCGCGCCTATTTGCACCACCTCGACAAAGCACAAGAAATGCTCGCGCCAATGCTAATTTCTGAGCACAATATTTTTTACTACCAAGATTTAATGCGCGAAATTCGCGAAGCGATTGAAGAAAAAAGATTCGAAGAATTTGCCCGCGATTTTTTGGCGCAAAACTCTCTTCTTGTCACCCCGTCGAACGACGGGGTCTAGTAAACACGGCACAAAATTTTAGTTCGGAGTTTGGAGACTGGACCCCGTCGTTCGACGGGGTGACAAGAGGGAAGTTAGGGGTCAAAAAAATGCTAATTTTGAACGACGTCGTTCAAAATTAGCAGAACCGTCACCAGACCAACAAACACAATACCACAAGCCAGATGCAAATTGCCTTAAAAAATTACGAAAAACTGCTTTTTGAGGTTCAAAAAACCATTCAAAAAACTGAGCAAAAAATTGCTCAAAGTGTGAATCGTCAAAAAGTAGTAATGTGCTGGGAGTTGGGTCAAATAATTGACCAACATTTGCTCAAAAATAATCGCGCTGAATACGGCGAAAAATTATTTACCCAACTTGCGCAAGACACCGCAATTTCAGAAAGAATTCTCTACCAAATGCGCGCCTTCTACAAAACCTACCCTACTCTACCAAGCGAAAAACAATCTTTGAGTTGGAGCCACTACCGCAATTTAATTTCAATTGGAAGTGACGCGAAAAGAAAATATTTGGAAGATTTAGCCGTCAAAAAAAATCTCGACTCAACAGAACTTCAGCAAAAAATTTCGAAGTCGCACAAAAAAGAAAAACCGACGAAACCAGTTAAATTAAAAGTCACGCGCGGGCGGCTTTACGCTTACAAACTAGCGAGTTTTGCTGATTCGAAAGAGCAGTTTGTTGACTGCGGTTTCAACATTTTTACCAAGGTGAAAACTGCGCTTTCGGGTGAGGGACAAATTGTTGAATCGGTTAAAAAAGGCGCCGCTTTTAGCTTAAAAAAATCAGACAAAAAATCGGCAGAAATTCACACCTACAAAGCAATTTTAGACCGCGTGGTGGACGGCGACACCATTCACGCCACACTCGATTTGGGTTTTGAAATTCGCCACAAAGAAATTTTGCGTTTGGCAAAAATTAATGCTCCAGAATTTTCGACAAGTGCGGGCAAAAAAAGCGCCGAAATTTTGCAAAAACTTTTGAAAAACGTGAAAGTTTTGGTGGTCAAAACCAACAAGACCGACATTTACGGTCGCTACGTGGCGGATGTTTTTTTTGGTGAAAATGGTGAGGAGGATTTGCAGAAAATTGCAGATTCAGGGGTTTATTTGAGCCAGCGCTTGATTGATTTGGGGGCGGCGGAAGAGTTTTAGGTTGAGACGAGAGTTTGCTCGTGCGAATAACCACCCCCAACCCCTCCTTTAAAAGGAGGGGCTTAGTCCGCGCTCGGAGGTGAGCACTCCCCTCCTTTTTCAAGGAGGGGTTGGGGGTGGTTATTCACGCACTCGGTACCCATTTTTACACACCACCACCAAAACAATTTGCTTCACAAAACCCGCAACTTTATTCCCACCTTCAGCCCTTTTGGCTAATTTCTTTTCAACAAATTTCTTAGAAAAAATGAAAAAATTCCTAACCTCCCTCGCCCTTGCTACGCTTTGCTCTTTTGCAGTTAACGCACAAGATTCGGCGCCACAAAACAGTGGCTCAACTGCTCCACGCACAACTCAAGAAATAATTCAAAAAAGAGACACCAATTCTGCAAAATGGCAAAATGCTTCAGCTGAAGAAAAACAAAGAATGGCTGAACGCCGTCAAAAAATGGAAAACATGAGCCCAGAAGAGCGCGCTAAAATGAAGGCTGAACACGAGCAAAAAAAAGAAAAAAGACAGGAAAAATACAACAACGCTTCTCCTGAAGAAAAAGCTAGAATGGAAAAGCGTCACGCCGTAATGGAAAAATTGTCACCTGAACAAAAAAAGGCAGTTCACGCTGAAAGAGAGCGTCACCGCGCTGCAATGAAGCAAATCATTGGTGTTGATTTAATGCCAGCTCATCCAGCTGGAGAGTAGTAGTTAGAGCTGCTACGACCAAATAAAAAAGGCGGGAGGTTCAAATGAACTTCCCGCTTTTTTTATTTTTTTTGGCCCCAAATATTTATTTTTCCTTTTCGCCTTTGCTGTAGTTAAAGGCTTTTTTGGCAACGGTGCCAATTGCTTCGGCCTTGCGAGCTTTTTCACCAATGTAATCTTTGGCTTTGTTAAAAAACGGAATGGCAAGCAGAACCAGCACAACAATGAAAATAATGCGAAACATTTGGAGTATTTTTTAAGATTGGAAATTGACATTTCTTGCTACAGCCCAAAACTTAGCGCCCCTCACTTGCAAACATCAATTCAATTTTTCCAATGTCAAAAATCGTCAGTCTGAAAGCACGCGAAATCCTTGATTCGCGCGGATTCCCAACTCTTGAAGCAGAAATTCATTTAGCTTGCGGTGCAACTGCAACTGCTGCGGTGCCTTCTGGCGCTTCAACTGGTAGCTTGGAAGCTTGCGAGCTTCGCGACGGCGATCCGAAAAGATTTTTAGGCAAAGGCGTATTGCAAGCCGTTTACAATGTAAATACAAAGATTGCTGACAAATTAGTTGGATTAGACGCGCAAAATCAAAAAGAAATCGACGCGCTAATGATTGAAATGGACGGCACTAAAAATAAATCAAACCTTGGTGCAAACGCTATTTTAGCGGCGTCACTGGCTTGTGCAAAAGCGGCGGCGGCTTCGAAAAAACTTCCGTTGTTTGAATATTTAGGCGGCAAAGACGCGCAAGTTTTGCCCGTGCCAATGATGAATATTATTAACGGTGGCAAGCACGCTGACAATAAAATCGACATTCAAGAATTTATGGTAATGCCGGTGGGCGCTGCCTCGGTGAAAGATTCAATCCGCATTGGTGCAGAAATTTTTCAACACCTAAAATCACTTTTGAAAAAAGCCGGACACAACACCAACGTTGGTGACGAAGGTGGTTTTGCACCAAACCTAGATTCAGCAAAAGAAGCACTCGACTACATTGCAAACGCCACCGAAAAAGCTGGCTACAAGCTTGGCTCAGAAGTTGTGTTGGCACTCGATTGCGCTGCCAGCGAATTTTACAAAGACGGCAAATACAACCTTGAAGGTGAAGGAAAAATTCTCACCTCAGACCAAATGGTGGCCTACTACGAAGAACTCGTTGCCACCTACCCAATTTTTTCAATTGAAGACGCTTTTGCCGAAAATGATTTTGACGGTTGGAAAAAAATCACCGCCGCTTTGGGCAAAAAAATTCAGCTAGTTGGCGACGATTTATTTGTGACCAATCCCGAAATTTTAAAACGCGGAATCGCCGACAAAATGGCCAACGCAATGTTGGTTAAATTTAACCAAATTGGCACTTTAACTGAAACGCTAGACGCCATTTCAATTGCCAAAGCAGCCAACTACAACAACGTAATCTCACACAGATCAGGCGAAACCGAAGACACCACAATTGCTCACATTGCAGTTGCCACAAATGCCGGCCAAATCAAAACCGGCTCGCTTTGCAGAAGTGACAGAACTGCAAAATACAACGAATTGATTCGCATTGAAGATTACTTAGGACGCCGCGCCAAATATGCCGGCAAAGAGATTTTGAAGTTGAAGTAATTGGTTAATTTTTCGCTCTTTTTGGAATAAAACTTTTTTTGGAAAAAAAATGAGAAGACTCATCGCAGGAACAAGAGATCGAGATCAATTTGCGCAATTTTCTGAATTAAGAGAACCGTCCATTTCTGATTTAAGAGATATGGCCTTAAATCGGCCAATTTCTAAAGCTTTCGAATACCCTTTCAGATTGAAAAGTTCAGCAAAAAGAGCGGAATTTCTCGATTTAGCAAACAATGACCCTGCTTTAAAAAAGCGATTACTGTCGGCTTTAAAAGATAATAACTTTGAGGCCTTTCATTCTGCCGTAAAAATTAGCTACAACGAAAATGTTCACTTATTTTTAGCTTTGACAAATGACGACCCAGAGCTGCAAGAAAAAATGTTAAAGTCTCATTTCTTTGTCTTTAAGTTTCTCTCTAATACATCAGGCATCGTACTCAAAGATAAAATCCGATTCGATAGTGTCGATAGTGTATCGAGAGCCCGATTACCAACTCTTAAAATCATCATTGAGGCTGCGAATAAATATCCGCGCTTACAAACTAAACTTTTAGAACGGCATTTTTTTGAACGGATTTATGATAACCGGAATCTTAATCTTAATCTGAATGCCCCTAAACATGTAATTTTTTTTGAAAGTGCATTAAGTAAAAATGACCACCAACTCAACACGCACCTTTTGACTTGGGCAAAAGAATATTCGACAAGAAATATGAGAATAAAAGGTGGGCAGCTTTACTCAAAAATACTTAATTCGATTGCCCAAATAAAAAATTACGAAGTCACTACCGAGGTTTTTAAAGTTATAAAGGAGCACCACTTAAACGAAAGCGCACCCCTACACCCATTAGACCCACGGCAATTATTACTCCCTTCTACCGACAACGAAGATATACTCTTCACATCATCTCAATTAAGAAGCGCTTTTAAAGCTAACAACGCTTTATTTGTTGAACTTTTCTTTAAAGAGTTAGCAACTTCCGCTAGTAATATTGGACGCTCAGGGGGAATGTTATCACGCGTACTTTTTCGCAATGATCATATTTATAATAATAAATATGATTTTGACCGCAAAACAATCGCCCAGATTTTTGAAAGCGTCAAAAAATACCAGCCAGAGTCATTTTTATCAGAAATTCTTCTAAACCCAGATATCTCAATATTTCGCCATGCACTTTCTGGGGGGAAGCCCGAAGTTGTCATTTTGGCTTTAAAAGAAATTGAGGCCCTAGGTTCACAAGGTATTCAATCAGCTAATAACTTCTTGCTCGAAAATCTTAACGACCCCAGAAGCAGCTTAAAATCCAAGAGAATCTCATTATTAATAGCTATCCAAAAATTCCCTTTTGCTGAACAAGACTTACTTACAAGACATGTGAGAACTCTGCACCTAGCTCCAGCAATAGATGAAATGAATAAGTTGCTACAAAGAGGAATCTCCATGGAGCACGCCCTGATGGCAGTCTCCACCACATTACTACAAGATCCCGCAGAAGTTGCGATTAACTTGTTGGCACTTCCCGAAGAAATTTATCAAGAATATTACGACGCCGCATCGGCAAGGCTTGAATGGGAAACCGCAAACGAACATTCGCCCGATTTTCCAACAAAATTGTCGGAAGTTAGGTGTGTAAAAAGAAATATAATCGCCGAACAAACTTCTGCAGGCAAAACAATACAAGAAAGCGAAGCTTACGCAACCAACGCCGCGCAAGATTTACTCACCGATCTTCTCACACCTAACTTCATTGAGAATCAGGCTAAAATATACCGAAGGTCAGAACTCTCTACTCAACTAGTTTTTTGCAAGAATAATCAAAAAATGCCCCTAGAGATGGTTCGCGAAATTGCTAGCTTCTCTGCAGAAACCGAAAGCCGCCACAAAGAAGTTCAGGCATACATTTTAAAGGAAGTGTACTCTTTTCAGAAAAATGAACATCCAGATTCAAATCGTACACTATACGCTGCCTCTGAAAGGATCAGGAAAGAGAAGGAAAGTGGCAAGGAAAGTGGAGAAGGTGATGGCAAACCAAGCGCTACAGAAGTACGTTCTGGTACCGCTGAATCCGTAACAACCACAAACCCCCTTAACCTCAACCGATAAAAAAATGTCTCGCATTAGCTACCTAAACGGAGAATTTCTCCCACACGAAAAATGTTTTGTTCACATTGAAGATCGCGGCTTTCAGTTTGCCGACGGTGTTTACGAAGTGACACTTTTTAAAAACGGAAAATTAATCGACTTAGGAAGCCGCGCGAAATATGCCGGTAAAGAGATTTTGAAGTTAAAATAATTGGTTAATTTTTCGCTCTTTTTTACAAAACCTTTTGTTGAAAAAAAATAATGAGAAGAGCCACCACAGTTAGTCCAAATGAAGCAGATCTCGATTTAAGAGAAATGGCCTTTCGCCAGCCAATCTCTGAAATTTTTCAAAACCCTAGACAAACTGAAAAACTTTGCCTTTTAGCAACCAGTGACCCCGCTTTAAAAAAACGATTACTGTCGGCATTAAAAGCCAGCAGCTTTAACGCTTTTCATTCTGCCGTAAAAAGTCGCCACACCGAAAGTGTTCGCGGATTTTTAGCTTTGACAAATGACAACCCAAAGCTGCAAGAAAAAATGCTGAGCTCTAGGCTCTTTCTAGCCTTCTGCTCACACTACTCCGCAGAAGACGTGAGAAACCCCATTGAGTTTTTCTCTTCGCTGTCAAACCTTCTGCGCCTCGATTATTTTGAACGAAACGTTCCGATCTCAACTCTTAGAATTATTACCGAGGCGGCAGAAAAATATCCGCGACTAAAAGACAGAATTTTAAAATTTGGAAATTTTGAGCTGTTTGAAAAAGCTCTCAGCAGTGGCGATTCTGAACTTGCGACACGGCTTTTAGATTGGGCAGAAAATCATCCGGTAGATTCGGAGGGTAGATCTGTAAAATCACAAATTATCTCAAAGCAAAATCCGCTTCGCTCAATTGTTGCAGTCAAAAATTCTGAAGTAATTGCCAGAGTTTTTCGGTGGTTTGAAGAAGATCCTAATTTACAGCCCAATCAATATTTGGAGACTCGTCGCTATTGGGAGGATAATGATTGGCGGACCTGTCTCTACGCCTCTTATCTAGAATCCGCCTGCAGAAATAATAACTCCCAATTTATTGAGCGCTTTCTGCGCTTAGCTAGTCGATTTCCAGATGAGGAACGACAATTTTTAGAAAACACAAATCTATTAGGTCTGTACAATATTGAGCGAAAAACTATCTATCAAATTTACGAAGCGGCCAAAAAATACCCAGAAATATTGCCGCAAGTTCTAAATAATAACTCCTCGCCATTGTTAGTTGCCATTGCTGACGAGAATATTGATGCCGCCACTTTTATTTCAGAAAAACTTGCAACCTTGCCAAATTGGGAACCCTCAAGAACCAAAGAAATTCTCTTAAGATATTTTAGCCGATCATATCAGTCCATAGACTGTCAAACAATCTCTCTACTAATGGCAAGCCAACTTGCACCGTCCGTAAATCAAGGTGATTTGATTGAGGCGCAAATTGCGGCTCAAGTCGCCCGCCTAGGGCTGGCTCCAGCAATAACTGAATTACAAAATCTTACCCAAAAAATTCTCGCACAAACCCCTAACGCGAATGAAGAAGACACAGCGCTCGCCAAAAAACAGGCTTTAATGGCGGTCTCAACTAAATTTTTACCAGACGCCAGAAAAGTTGCGATTAATTTGCTGGCGCTCCCCGAAGAAGTTTACCCAGAATATTACGCCGCCGCATCGGCAAGGTTTAGATGGGAAACTGCCGTTGCCCGTGATTCTACTGCAATAAATTTTAAGAAAGATTTGGCCGAAATTAGGCAATTAAAATCAAAACTGGTCGAGGCAAAAATTGCCGCCGGCAAAACAAGGCAAGAAAGTGAGGCCTTGGCAACCTACGCTGCGCAAGATTTGTTCAGAGATCTTGCTGATCCAAGTTTTATTGGAAATCAGGCAAAAAAATATCGCAGATCAGAGGTTATTGTTGCAGTGTCTGATTTGGGCAAAAAATCACCCAAATTACCCGAATTGCCCCTCGAAATCACTCGCTACATTTCGCAACTTTCTTCGGACGCTAAAACATTCGACGATTTAATTTCTAAATACGTTCATAGAAGAACTTTGGCGTTTGAGAAAGAGCATCATCCAGATTCAAATCATGCACTAGACAATGCTCGGAAAAATATCGCGGGTAGAAAAGTTGAAGAAGAATTGGAAGCTAAACAAAATAAAGTTGATGCAGATTTAGATCGCCAATTAAACGATATTCTCGTTGAGAAACCCAGCCCTTCAGTAGGGTGTTTTGGAAGAAACAAAGTTGCTGTTGCGCCAACAATGAGCGGCTCCTACGCGCGTCTTGATTTCAACTCTCTAATAACCCCAACCAAGGAAAAAAATGTCACGCATTAGCTACTTAAACGGAGAATTTCTCCCACACGAAAAATGTTTTGTTCACATTGAAGATCGCGGCTTTCAGTTTGCCGACGGTGTTTACGAAGTGACACTTTTTAAAAACGGAAAATTAATCGACGGCGAGGCCCATTTAGACAGGCTGTTTCGCAGTTTGCGCGAAATTAAAATTGAGCACAATCTTACCAAAGAAGCCTTGCTTGAAATGCAAATTAAGCTTTTTGCGCTTAACGAAATGTCTGAGGGCATTTGCTACATTAACGTGACTCGCGGCGCTACAAACCGCATTCCAACTTGCCCAAAAGGATTGGCCCCAACAATTAATGCCACAGTTGCTTTGGGCAAAAAATTAACGTCTGAAGAATTTGAAAAAGGCGTGTCAGTAATGACTCACGAAGACATTCGCTGGAAGCGCTGCGACATTAAAACTGTAGGGCTCTTGGCCTCAACTTTCATGAATCAAAACGCCAAAGATTTGGGTTTTGACGACGTAATTTTTGTGCGCGACGGCGTTGTCACCGAAGGAAGTTTTGCCAATGCATTTATTGTGGATGCGGCTGGCACCTTAATTACCAAAGCAGCCGACAACCTTATTTTGTGCGGCATTACCCGTAATCGCTTAATTGGTTTTGCCAAAGAAGCGGGAATAAAAGTTGAAGAAAGAGATTTTAACGTGGCTGAATTAATGGCTGCAAAAGAAGTTTTCTTAACCAGCTCAAGCTTGATTTTGCGCCCTGTCACCAAAGTTGACGGCAAAGTTGTTGGCGAAGGAAAAGCCGGAAAAATTGCTCAGGTTTTGAGCGAAACTTACAAAAAATTTGTTGGCTAAATTGGAATGAGATCCTGAAGCAAGTTCAGGATCCTTACTTAAGAAATCGCAATTCCGTATTTCTTACTCAAATAATCTTCAACCACCTGCCTTTCGTTGCTTTGCAGAGCGCGGTTAAAAATTATTACTTCGGCAATGTCGCCGTTGAAATAGTTGCTTGAATGCCTGCCCAAAGCGGCGCCCGGATAAGAAGTTAAAGCTGTTGTAAAGCCAGATGCCGCGTCATCTGGCGAATTTGGTGTTGTTTCGCCGTTTTTCCAATATTTTTGACCAGCACTAAGATTAAACCAAAAGCTGTGAATTGTTGGAGTTGGACTGGCGTAGCCTGCAACTGTAAGGTCATTTAAAATAGCACCCGAATGCGCTTGAGTTAAAGTTGTGTTGTCGCGGTAGCCAAGGCGCAGCGTATCTGCACTGACGTCACCCAAAAACATCATTAAACTTGAATTGGCGCGCCTTTGCTCAACTACAAAAATTGTGTAAGACCCTCCAACCAAAGGCGTGCCGTCGAAGGTCATAAAATCGTTGGTGCCGTCAAACCTCACAGCAGGGATGCCGCCATTTAGAACGTCTTGGTAAAATTTTGGTCGAGAGCTTTCTAAGCCTGGTGTAGTTTGCGTAGCATTATTTCTTGAAGCGGCGTTGGGGTTATTGTCGCGCCACTCGCTAATTTGCCCGCCGTCAACTTCTTCACTAAATAAAAAACTGGTTTCAAGCGAGCTTTCAAACCACGCCACCATGCCGTCCATGTCTTTAACTGCGGTGTTTTGCGTTAGGGTTTGCGCGTTTGAAAGGCGGGCTTTGCCCACCAAATTTTGCGACTTAATCGTGCCAATCACAATCACGGCAATAATCATTAAAACCACCGAGAGCTCAACTAACGAAAAGGCCGAAAGACGTGCAGATTTTTTTTGCATTTTTTATTTAGCTAAAAAATTAATCGGCCCTTCAGCGCGACCGTGAATAAACTGGTCAAGGTAAGCATTGCCCGACGAATACATGTCTTTGACGTCACCAAACCAAATAATTTTTCCGTCAAAAAGCATGGCGATTTTATCGGCAATTTTGCGGGCTGAAGCCATGTCGTGAGTAATTGTAATTGTGGTAGCACCTAGTTGTTTTGAGTTGGCAACAATCAAATCGTTAATCACATCAGCCATGATTGGATCTAGGCCGGTTGTGGGTTCGTCGAAAAAAATAATTTCAGGATTACTCGCAATTGCGCGCGCCAAAGATGCGCGTTTTTGCATGCCGCCGGAAAGTTCGGACGGAAAAAGATCGGCGGTTTTTTCGCTTAAACCCACGGCTTTTAACTTTGAAATGGCAATTTCGCGCGCTTGGGCTTTGTCCATTTTTTTGTGGTTTAGCAAGCGAAAGGCAATGTTTTCCCACACTGGAAGTGAGTCAAAAAGTGCGCCGCCTTGAAATAAAAATCCGATTTTTTCCATTAGCAAATCGCGCTCTTTTTCGCTGGCACCAGCAACTTCTTTGCCGTCAATTTTAATGCTGCCAGAACTTGGTGCAATTAGGCTGGCAATGGTTTTGATTAACACAGATTTACCAGAACCAGAGCCGCCCAAAATCACAATTGATTCGCCTTTATTCACCTGCAAATCAATGCCGTTTAAAACTTTTTTTTCACCGAAGTTTTTAGTGAGGTTGGAGATGGTTAGTTTTGTGGTTGTCATTTTTTGTTTTGTAAAAATTACTACTTCGAACCTTCCGCCAATTTCTTCTCAATCAACTTTTTCAAAGTTGCGTAATCAACGTAGCCTTCAGAAATTTCGCCATTCACAAAAAAGCTTGGAGCTGATTTAATTTGCAAAACTTTCGCCACTTCCATGCGCGCGGTTAGCATTTTTTCTTGCAGCGATTTATTGGTGACGCAGCTTCTAAATTTTTCAGAGCTCATGCCATCAAGCCCAGCAATTGCTTCTAATTTGTCCGAAAATTTTTCGTCAAAAGCCCAAGTATCTTGGGTTTTAAAAAGCGCTTTAAGTGTGGCGTAATATCTGTCTGGCAACTCGGCTTTATTGGCATTTGCTTGGCACGAAGCAAACATTGCAGCAGTTAGAGCTGCTTGGTTTAGAGGAAAGCTGCGGAAAGCAAATTTAACCTTGCCAGTGTCGACAAATTCAGCTTTTAATTTTTCAAAAGATTCGCGGCTAAAAGACGCGCAATGTGGGCAAGAAAGTGAGGCATATTCAATCATTGTGACTGGCGCGTTTTTGTCGCCCAACACAAAATCGTCAGAAGAAATTTTTAAAATTTCGCTGTTTTTACGCGCTTCTGCCAAAGCTTCAGCGTCAGCGTTTACCGCTGCATTTACGCTGTCTTGCGCATGTTCTGCGGGTGCTTCAACCGCAGCTTCTTTGTCGTATTTAAACGAGGTTTTGTTTTCGTAATTGTAAATAATAAACGCCACGAAGCCTGTGACCAAAAAGGCCGCAACAGCAATTGCAATTTGTTTAGTAGTGTTCTTTTTCATGTGTTTTTGATTTAAAAAGTTGACTGGGAGAGGGGCTAAATTGAAGATTGAAAAGAGAGAACAATTTGACCGAAAAAAAATCAATCAGATTTATGCAAAATCCTATCTCGGTTTTCATCATTACAAAAAACGAAGCCGACCGAATTTTAGACGTAATTAACGCCGTTAAAAAAATTGCCGACGAGGTTTTGGTAATCGATTCTGGCAGCAGCGACAAAACCTGCGAAATCGCGGCTCAAGCCGGTGCAAAAGTGATGTTTAATGCTTGGCAAGGCTTTGGCCAACAAAAAATTTTCGGCGAAAATCAGTGCAAAAATAAATGGATTTTAAACCTTGACGCCGACGAAGAAATTTCACCCGAATTATGCGACGAAATTACACAAATTTTTTCGCAAAATTTGCCGCAAAATCTGCACGGTTTTCGCGTAAAAATTGTAAACAAATTTCGCTTCGAAAAACGCCCGCACAAATTTGCTTATTTTTACAATCAGCTGCGTCTCTACAACAAAGATTTTGCCGGCTTTAAAAACAGTGCAGTGCACGATTCTGTTGAGTTAAAACAACCAGACTCGCAAAAAATTGGTCAGCTAAGAAATATTATTTTTCACCAATCTTTTCGCTCATTTTCGCACTGGATCGAAAAAATTAATTTCTACTCGCAAATGCAGGCGCAAGATTCTTTTGCCAAAGGCAAATGCCCGTCACGTACAAAAGTTTTTTTGATTTCGACTGTCGCTTTTTTGAAAGCATTTTTTGTGCGCCGCTATTTTATTTACGGCTTTAACGGCGTGGTTTACAGCTACCTTTTTGCCTTTTCGCGTTTTGCCAAAGCAATTAAAA
This sequence comes from Rickettsiales bacterium, assembly GCA_017999675.1. Taxonomy (GTDB): domain Bacteria; phylum Pseudomonadota; class Alphaproteobacteria; order Rickettsiales; family UBA1997; genus UBA2645. The sequence goes on along the minus strand of JAGNLL010000002.1, from coordinate 8,208 downwards.
CACGCGAACTTTTTCAAGCGAAAAAAACTCCAAATAAATGACTAAAAAAATCTTAATTTTACTTGCCACTCTCACGCTTTTTTCTTGCGGCGCAATTAGCCAAGTTGAAAGCCCAGTAATTTATTTTAGCAACGCCAGCCTTGCGCCGGTAAGAGATATTCAATGCTCGTGGGCGGGAGAAAATTTGCTAACTTTGCCACTGCTAAATCCGGGCGAAAGTCGCAGCCAATCTTTTTACATTGGCGGCGCTTCTGAATTTTTTGGCGCAATAAATATTACTTGGCGCAATGACAAGGGCGAAAGGCTGATTCGCGAATTTAATTTTCGCGAAAATAATTTGCCCAGCGTCAACGACAGCACAACTTACAACTACGTGCAATTTTATTTAGACCAAGAAGAGCTAGAATTGGTGAGTAGCGACGCGCCTGACTTGGCTGGAAAAACGCGTAAAATGGAAAAACTTTTAGCACAGTTAAAAGCCGCTTACGCTGAGGGACACACTACCACCGCAATACAAACCTCGTTAATTCGCGTGCAGCACATTGACCCGCAGAAGACGCGGGAGACGCCTTATTGGATTAATAATTCGTTTTAGCTTTTGATTCGAGAGCGCGAATAACCACCCCCAACCCCTCCTTCAAAAGGAGGGGAGTGCTCACCTCCGAGTGCGGACTTAAGCCCCTCCTTTTGAAGGAGGGGTTGGGGGTGGTTATTCGCAGACTCGTACTAAATTTTCCCACGAAACAACAACGAACTATCCCCGTAAGAATAAAACCGATATTTCTGCGCAATAGCGTGGTTGTAAATCTCAAACGCCTTATCCTTGCCCACAAACGCACAAATCAACATGAACAAAGTCGATTTCGGCAAGTGAAAATTCGTCATTAAAACATCTGCACTTTTCACCTGATGCGGCGGATAAAGAAAAATCTCCGTGCTTGTGGTCATTGGTTTGACAAAGCCATTTTCATCACAGCAAGACTCCAAAACCCGCAACGAAGTTGTGCCAACTGCGACAATTTTTTTACCATTTTTCTTCGCAAAATTAATTGTTTCGGCTGCATCTTTTGAAATTGAAAAAGACTCACGATGCATTTTGTGATCTTTCAAAAAATCAGCGCGAACCGGTAAAAACGTGCCCGCACCAACATTGAGCGTGACAAAAACTTTTTTGATTTTTTTGGCATCAAGCGCCTCAAAAACTTTTTCATTAAAATGCAAACCCGCCGTTGGCGCTGCAACTGCAACGCCATTATTGGCGTAAATTGTTTGGTAATTTTTTTGATCTTGCTCGTTTTTTTCTACGCGTTTGATGTAGGGTGGCAGTGGAATTGAGCCATATTTTTCAAGCTTTGCCAGCAACTCATCTCCGGCGCAATCAAATTTAATTTTAATAAATCCGTCGTCGGTTTTTTCTAAAACTTTAGCAAAAAAATCTGGTGCAATTTCTAACTCATCTTCAGCTTTTACTTTTTTTGCCGGCTTACACAAAGCATTCCAAGCGCCCTGCTCTTCTTGGTCTAAATTAAATTCGAGAGTTGCCAAATTACGCAAAATTTTTGCCGACAATTTTGCCTTAATCACGCGCGCGTCGTTAAAAACAAGCACATCGCCTTCTTGCAAAAAATCGGCGAGGTTGATTACCTGCAGATCAGAAATATTGTCGCCTGCGCAAACCAACATTTTGGTTTTTTCGCGCGGAAAAAAAGGCTGCTGCGCGATTAAATCGTCGGGCAAATCAAAATTAAAATCGGAAGTTTTTAGCATGGAAAAAGATAAAACACATTTTGGGTTCAAGCAGGTAGATCGTGACGAGAAGGCTGGTCTTGTCAAAGAAATTTTTTCAGGAGTTGCCAAAAAATACGACCTAATGAACGACCTAATGAGTGGTGGAATTCACCGCTTGTGGAAAAATAAAATGGTCGAACAAATTGAATTTAAAAGCGATTTGGTGCGCACCATTGACCTAGCTGGCGGCACGGGAGACGTGGCTTTTCGCATTGCCAAAAAAGCGCGCGAAAAAAATGTAAAATGCCAAATTGATGTGGTCGACATCAACCAAGAAATGCTCGATGTTGGCAAAGATCGCGCCGTCGATTTAAATCTTTTTTCTAACTTAAACTTCACTTGCTGCGACGGCGAAAAACTTTGTTTTGAAGATGAAACTTTCGATTTTTTCACCATTGCTTTTGGTATTAGAAACTTCACCAACATAGATTTGGCGCTAGCGGAAGCCCATCGTGTTTTAAAACCAGGTGGAAAATTTGTGTGTTTAGAATTTTCGAAAGTTAACGATTATTTTTTGCAAAAAATTTACGATGCTTACTCGTTTAAAGTGATTCCAAAAATTGGCGAAGTGATTTTAAAAGACCGCGCTTCTTACCAATATTTGGTCGAAAGCATTCGCAAATTTCCCAGCCAAGATGAGTTCAAAAAAATGATTGAAGTGGCGGGTTTTAAAAATGTTTCTTACCAAAATTTATCCTTTGGTGCCGCCGCAATTCACGTAGGCATTAAATGAAAAAATTTGCGCTGATTTTACTTTTTTTTGTGGGCAGTTGCCAATCTCTTAAAAAAAATGACTGCCCAAGCCCCACCGAATATGATCACAATTTAGCGCAAAATTATTACGACGGATTCGGTGTTTCTCGCGCTCATTTAACCAACGAAAAAGCAGGCAGATTGTTTGGCTGCAACTTTCACAAAGGCAGCGACCACGTTTACTCTTACAACAGCGCTTGGGGTAAAAAATTTATTTTAGTGCGCGGCGGCAAAGTAATTACTTGGTCAGAAAACAGGTAGCACTTAAAACTAGGCGCGCTGGCCAAAAATAGCACTGCCAACTCGCACATAGTTTGCACCCAAGGCGATTGCCTCTTCAAAATCTGAGCTCATTCCCATCGATAATTTTTCTAAACCGTTTTCGCGCGCCATTTTTGCAAGTAAGGCAAAATAGGGTGAGGCCAACTCGTTGCTTGGTGGAATGCACATTAGTCCGGCGACATTTAGGCCGCATTCGTCGCGCGCAAATTTTACAAAATTGCTTAATTCGCTTGGCGCAATTCCGCCTTTTTGTTCTTCTTCACCGACATTTACTTGAATAAAAATTTCGGGATTTTTCGATTTTTTTTGTGCCGATTTTTTTAAAGCCAACGCCAATTTTTCGCTGTCTAGAGTTTGGATGCAGTCAAATAATTCAACGGCCTCGTCGGTTTTGTTGCTTTGCAAATGACCAATGAAATGCAATTTTATTTCGGGGAAATTTTTCTTAATTTCTAGCCATTTTTCTTGCGCTTCTTTGATGTAGTTCTCGCCAAAAATTTTGCAGCCCAAAGCAATTGCTTCGCAAATTTTTTCCGCAGAAACAGTTTTAGAAACGGCAATTAGATTGACTCTTTTTTGGTCTTGCCCGTAGATTTTGCAGGCATTTTCGATCTTCGCGTTAATCAAAAATAAATTGCGTTCAATTGAGTTTTTCATGAATCAAAAAATTTGCTTAGAGGTAAAAAAATTTGCTGCGCCGCCGGTTTTTTTTACCGATCGCAAAAAAATTTTAGACTTGGAAACCACCATTAAAAATCTGCCAAAAAATTGCGCAATCATCATTCGCGAATATGATTTAGATGCAAAATCGCGCGAGGCATTTGCGCGCAAAATTATTGATTTAGCGCGCCCGCGCGGCATTAAAATTTTAATCGCCAAAGATTTTTCTCTCGCCAAAAAAATAAAAGCCGACGGTTTACATTTTTCTGATTTCGACCAACTTCCGACACAATTTTTGCAAAAAAAACTTTGGCCTAAAAACTTTATTTTTAGCCTTGCGGCGCACAGCTTGAAGTCGATTTTAAAATTACAAAAACTAGCGCCAGATTTGCTTTTTATTTCGCCAATTTTTGCGACCACAAGCCACGCCAATCAAAAAAATTTAGGCTTAAAAAATTTGGCAAAAATTTCTTTCCAAACCAAAAACCAACCTTACTTTTCACCCAATATTTACGCGCTTGGCGGCGTCAATTTAACAAATTTAAAATCGCTGCAAAAACTACCAATTAAAGGTTTTGGTGCGATTGATTTTTTTAAAAACCAATAAATGAAAATCACTCCTGTAATTCTTTCTGGCGGCTCGGGCACAAGGCTTTGGCCGGTTTCGCGCAGTTTAAATCCGAAGCAATTTTTAGATTTTTTTGGTGAAAATTCTTTGTTTCAAAAAGCCGCTTTACGCGTGAAAAATTCTGACGATTTCTTTGCGCCAATCGTCATTTGCAATAACGAGCACCGCTTCACCGTTGCACAAGATTTGCAAAAAATTAATGCCACCGCCAAATCAATTATTCTTGAACCAATTGGTCGCAACACCGCACCCGCAATTGCAATTGCAGCTCTCGACGTTTTAGCAAAAAACACCGCCGACGATTTAATTTTAGTAATGCCTTCAGACCACATTATTTTGGATGAAGCGAGCTTTGTGGCCAATGTTAAAAATGCCGCTAAAGCTGCGCGTGAAGGCTATTTGGTGACATTTGGAATTGTGCCCGACAAGGCCGAAACTGGCTACGGCTACATTAAAAAAAGCGTGGTGCTTGAATATTTTTCAGACGTTTTTGCTGTCGAAAAATTTGTTGAAAAACCAGACCTCACAACGGCAGAAAAATTTTTAAAAAGCGGCGAATATTTGTGGAATAGCGGCATCTTTTTGTTCAAAGCATCGAGCTATTTGGAAGTGCTAAAAAAATTACAAAATGAAATTTTTGTTAATTGCAAAAAAGCCTACGGTCAAAGCGCGCGCGACTTAGATTTTATTCGCCTCGATGAAGAAAATTTTGCCAAATGCGCTAACATTTCAATTGATTACGCGGTGATGGAAAAGGCTGAAAAAGTAGCAGTGGCGCCACTTTCGGTTGGTTGGTCAGATGTTGGATCTTGGCAGGCAATTGCCGAAATTTCTGACAAAGACGAAAACCAAAATAGTTTAATTGGCGATGTTTCTGCCCTACGCACCAAAGGCTGCTACATCAACTCACGCCACAAATTAACCGCTACAATTGGTGTGGAAAATTTGATTATTATTTCACTTAAAGACGTGGTTTTGGTGGCAAATAAAAACGATTCGCAATCGGTCAAAGAAATGTTTGAGCTGCTAAAAAAACAAAATCGCGACGAATGCAACTCACACACCAAAGTTTTGCGACCATGGGGAAGCTTTGAAACTATTGATTTGGGAGACCGCTTCAAAGTTAAAAAAATTACCGTGAAGCCAAATGCTTCGCTGTCGCTACAAATGCACAATAAACGCGCCGAGCATTGGGTGGTGGTGAAGGGTGAAGCTCACGTGACATGCGGCGAGAAAGAATTTGTGATGAGAGAAGATGAGTCGACCTACATTTCGGTAGGTCAAAAACATCGTTTAGAAAATAAGGGCGAAGCGCCGCTAGAAATAATTGAGGTGCAGACTGGCGGCTATTTGGGGGAAGATGATATTGTTAGGTTTAGCGATATTTACGGGCGGTAATTTTAAATCAGAATAAGTTGGACAAAAATTGCCGCGGCCACCGCAACCATCAGTAGCGCGAATATTTTTTTTAGTTTTTGGCCGTCCAATTTTTTGCTAATAATTGTGCCAAATAGCATTCCAAATATTGTTAGGGCGAGAAATGGCAGAAGAATTTTCCAGTCTACCTCTACGCCAGACAAGAGGTCGCTCTTAAAACCAAATAAAGAATTTATCGAAATAATCAAAAGCGATGTGCCAACCGCTTCTTTGAGGGCTAGGTTAAAAAATATAACCAAGGCCGGAATTATCACAAAGCCGCCACCGGCGCCGACTATTCCGGTTAAAAATCCAATCGCCGCACTTTTAAAAGCTAATCTAAAAAATTTAGCTTTGCCCAAATTAGGCTTTGCTTGGACCTCGCCTCTTTTCATCATAAAAAAAGCCGCCACCAGCATAAGCGTGGCAAAAACCAGCATTATTAAATTTTCTTTTGAAGCGCCAAACAGCTTTTCGGGCAAATTTGGCACTACAAAAATTCTGGTGCAAATCACTGCAATCGTTGCAGGAAAAGCAAAAGTTATTGCGGCTTCAATGTTTACAAGCCCTCTTTTGTAATAAAGCAAAGCCCCAACCAAAGCCGCACTACCAACAATTGCAAGCGAGTAGCTTGTGGCAGCCACAGGCGAAATTTGAAAAAAATAAACTAAAATTGGCACTGTCAAAATTGACCCGCCAGCGCCAATTAAGCCAAGAGTGGTGCCCATTAAAACTGCCAGCAAATAGCCCAAAACTATCATTTGATGCTACAAGATGTTGCCGCTTTGACACCTTTATTCCACGGCATTTTGGTTAGAAAAATTGCCAAACCGCAATAGCCGGTAAGCGCGGCAAAGGTAAGGCCAGCGCCAAAAAATAGCGGCAAAATTAAAAATAGCGGGCTTACAAAATGAGTAAGTAAGCCGCCAACTAAAGTGCCAAGACCAATGACCAGCTGCACTTGGCGATCAAGCGGTAAAAAGAATTTTTTGGAAGAATTAACTTCGTGGCCAGCGCCAACCCAAGCCGAAATGCCACCTTCAAGATTGTAAATTTCTAGATTGCAATCTTGCGCCAAAAGCTTGTCGCAAGCCTTTTGACTGCGAGCGCCAGAGCGGCAATGAATCACTAATTTTTTGTTGGCCAAATTTGGCAAAGATTCTTTTTGCAAAGTTGTAAGCGGCACCAAATTTGCTTCGCTAATATTTTCAGCAGCGTGCTCTGCTGGCTCTCTTACGTCCACCAAAACAGCTTCGTTATTTTCTAGCCAGTTTTTCAAAGTTTGCGGATTGATATTTTTGATTGGCATTTTTTTTCCTTAAAAAAAGTTAATAATATTATTATTTGCTAATGTATTGGCTAAATTTATTTAGCAATTTATTTGCAATAAATGAGGTGAAGGGTCGATAAAATTGCCTCAACTTCTTCATTCTCAATTCGGTAGAAAATTTCTTGGCCGCGCTTGTCTGTTTCAACTAAATTTAAAGCTCTCATTTTTGCCAAATGCTGTGAAAGTGCTGACTGCGATAGCTTAACCAAAGCCGCCAACTCACTTACTGTTTTTTCAGTTTTAACCAAATAACACAAAATCATTAGCCTTTTTGAATTGGCTAAAATCTTTAACATTGCCTCGGCTTTTTTTGAGTTTTTCTGCATTTTTTCAACTGCAGATAAAGTATTTTTATTTTTCACGACGTGCTTTTTTTTAAAAATTAAATATTAGAAGTTTCTAACTTATCTAAAGTTAGATTAATTAATTCAAGATAGAATTATAAATTTCTCACAGAAAAAATTTGATTTTTGACTCGGCCTTCCTAGAAAGCGCAACCTTCGTTAAACCAGCATAAGTGCCCTTAGCTCAGCTGGATAGAGCAACAGCCTTCTAAGCTGTAGGTCAGACGTTCGAATCGTCTAGGGCACACCATCTCTTTAAATTCAGTTAAAGTTTTCAAAAAAATCTTTAAAAAACGCCTATACTTTTTAGCCGCCCAAAAATAAAAAGTTGTTCCCGTCCTAATACGACCGACACAATTTGGCTGTCGTTCTCCCTCCCTTCTTAAAAATCAAAATCCCCTCACAGCACATGTCAAAAGCATCGAGCGTTTCTGCTATTTTTGAATTGGTCAAAAATAACAATATTAAATTCATTGATTTTCGTTTTTCTGATTACAACGGAAAATGGCTTCACATCAGCCACTGCTTTGACGCGGTTGGCGAAGAAGAATTGGTAAAAGGCGTGTCATTTGACGGATCTTCAGTGCCTGCTTGGAAAGAAATTAATGACTCAGACATGTTGATGATTCCAGATTTAAGCACCGCTTTCATCGACCCATTTGCAAGCCTACCAACTTTAGTAATTACCTGCGACGTAATTGACCCAGCAACTGGCAAAGGCTACGACCGTGACCCACGTTTTACCGCTAAAAAAGCTGAAGAATATTTGCAAAAAAGTGGCATTGGCGACGTTGCTTATTTTGGACCAGAGCCAGAATTTTTCGTTTTTGACGACGTGCGCTACCAAAATGGCACTCACGGAAACTCTTACGCCATTGACTCAGAAGAAGCTCCGCACAATTCAGGCAAAAAAATTGAAGGCGGAAATTTGGGACGTAGATCTGCAATTAAAGGCGCTTACTTCGATTCAATTCCGCTAGACACTGGCCAAGATCTTCGCTCTGAAA
>JAGNLL010000015.1 GCA_017999675.1 Rickettsiales bacterium | reverse complement strand
CGCCACTTACGGTGTTTGACAAAATCGCAACAAGAACAAGCGAGATGATGGTGATTACAACTGACAGTTCAACTAAGCTAAAGGCGCGGGAGTTGTTTTTTTTGAAGGGGAGCTTTGCGCGCATTTGTGAGATTTCTAATTTTAAAATTTCAGGCGTTAAAAGCTTAATTCTTCAAACTTTTTTAAAGCTAGGTTGTTTTTAGTGTTTGATCTTTTTGACGCAGCGAAGAAAAAACTTCTAAAAAGATTTGCGACCAATCTTTTCGCCATAAGTATTCCAATTTCAAAGACAGGTGTAGATGCAAAAAAATAAGCCACTTTTCAAAAAGGCGTTCTCTCTAATTGAGTTGTCGATTGTCTCTCTAGTTATTATGAGTTTGCTCGTTGGAGTGCCTCAGGGAGTTAGATTGGTAAGAAATTTTAAAATTAGTGTCGCAAAAACCCAGACCCAAAGCTCTCCAGTTGCGGGTATAAAAAATTTGGCCTTGTGGCTTGAAGCAACCGCCGAAAATAGCTTTGGTGGATCTGGGCCCGAAAATAACAGTGGTGTGCAAACTTGGGTTGACACCAGCCCGCAAGCAGTTTCGAGATTTTCGGCGGTTCAAAATAACACACTAAAACAACCAACCTACTTATCTGACGGCATCAATGGTTTGCCGGCTTTAAAGTTTGACGGTGCTGACGACGACATGGCAATGGCGGGTTTTTCTGCGGGTAGCAACACTTCTTACTTTTTTGTGGTTCAGCCAGCAGCGGCACAAGTTGAGGCAATTTTTGATTCGGCGCCAAATCAACCGCAGGTTTTTCGTAATCTTTGCGACGAGCCAAATTATCCAACTTGTACCGGAGATGGTGCATTTTCTTGGTGGACAGGAACTAACCCAACGCCGCAAGTGACTTTAGGCCTTGCCGCCAATGCTCCTTACGTAATTTATGTTGAAACAAAATTGTCGCCAAGTCGGGTAATTAATTACTACAGAAATGGTGTTTTTGTTTCTACATCAAGTCATGCCAGCACTACCAATACTACCTGGAATAATCCAAAAATTGGCTCGGTTAATGACACGTTAAAATTCTACAACGGTAAAATTGGCGAGATCATAGTTTTTGACAGAACTCTTCAAACCGAAGAGCGCAACTCAATTGCTGACTACCTTGGCAAAAAATGGGGAATTAAAGTTTTTTAACTTACATCAACAACAAACTCTCCATCCTGCGCACCTCTTCTCGCAACTTCGTCGCCCGCTCAAAATCTAAATTCGACGCCGCTTCTAACATTTCTTTTTTCAAATTTTCAATTTCGCGTGCGGTCGGAATTTTCTTTGGTAAGCCGTCGTCCGCTTTATCTTTTTTGGTGTAAAGATTCGACAAAGCCGAACCAATTTTTTTGAAAGTTGTGGTCGGTGTTAAGCCGTGTTTTTCGTTGTAAGCGATTTGAATTTTTCTTCGGCGTTCGGTGATTGAAAGCGCCGCGTCAATTGATTTGGTGCGCTTGTCGGCGTAGAGAATTACTTTGCTTTCTGAGTTTCTGGCGGCGCGACCAATTGTTTGAATTAGCGAAGTTTCGTTACGTAAAAATCCTTCTTTGTCGGCATCGAGAATTGCAACTAGCGCGCATTCAGGAATATCCAAACCTTCGCGCAGTAAATTTACCCCAACTAAACAGTCGTGTTTGCCCAAACGTAAATCTTGGATGATCTCGATGCGATCAAGTGTATCAATGTCTGAGTGCATGTACACTGCTTTAATTCCGGCATCGTTTAAGTAGTCGGCCAAGTCTTCAGCCATTTTTTTAGTAATGGTTGTAGCCAATGTTCTAAAGCCTTTGGCGGTTGTGGCTTTTACTTCGGCAACCAAATCAGCAACTTGTTTTGCGGCTGGGCGAATTTCGCAAACCGGGTCTAGCAAGCCGGTGGGGCGAATAATTTGCTCAATTAATTCGCCGTCATTTTTGGCAGTTTCGTATTTTCCCGGAGTTGCCGAAACGTAAATTGTTTGTGGTTTAAAAGCCTCCCATTCTGAAAATTTTAGTGGGCGATTATCCAGCGCGCTTAAAAGGCGAAATCCATGCTCGGTGAGGTTTGTTTTGCGCGCAAAATCACCCTTGTACATACCGTCAATTTGTGGCACCGACACGTGACTTTCATCAACAAAAAGCAGCGCATCTTTTGGCAAATATTCAAACAAAGTCGGTGGTGACGCGCCTGCGGGGCGGCCCGTTAAGTAGCGCGAATAATTTTCGATGCCTTTGCAGCTGCCAACTTCCAACATCATTTCCATGTCGTAAGTGGTGCGCTGATTGAGGCGCTGGGCTTCAACAATTAAATTACGCGACTCTAAATCGGCGACGCGCACGGCCAAATCTTTTTTAATTTGCATGATCGCGCCTTTTAAAGTGTCGGCTGGTGTCGCGTAGTGCGAAGAGGGGTAAAGCGCGATGTCTGTAAGCTTGCAGAAGGTTTCGCCGGTGAGCGGATCGAACTCGGTAATTTCTTCAATCTCGTCGCCAAACATTGAAATACGCCACGCGCGCTCGTCTTCGTGAGATGGAAAAATATCCACCACGTCGCCCTGCACGCGAAAACAGCAACGCTCAAAAGCAATGTCGTTGCGCTCGTACTGCAGGTCGACAAGGCGTAGCAAAAGTTTTTGGCGGTTAATTTCTTCACCAACTTTTAAGCGCAAAACCATTGTTGAGTAAAATTCGGGTGAGCCGATGCCGTAAATGCACGAAACAGAGGCGATCACAATGGTGTCGCGGCGTTCAAACAGGGCGCGGGTTGCCACGTGGCGCAGGCGATCGATTTGCTCGTTAATTGCAGAGTCTTTTTCGATGTAGGTGTCGGACTTTGGGATGTAAGCCTCGGGCTGGTAGTAGTCGTAAAACGACACGAAATAGCCAATTTCATTCTCCGGAAAAAACTCCTTCATCTCGCCGTAGAGTTGCGCCGCGAGAGTTTTGTTGTGCGCCATAATCATGGCCGGACGCTGCGTGCGCTCAATGATATTGGCCATTGTGAAGGTTTTACCAGAGCCCGTAATGCCGAGTAAAACTTGGTCCTGCTTTTTTTCTTCTAGCCCGCGAATCAGCTTGTCAATTGCCTGCGGCTGGTCACCGGCAGGAGCAAATTTTGAGTGGATTTTAAATTTTTGAGACACGCGTAAGTTGGTTTTTAAAGTGAAAAAAAGGGTCGGCGAGAATCAGCGGCTAGATTTCAAAATCACTAGTTTTTTAAGGAAGATTTTTGAGGTGAGTTTCTAAAAAAAATCACAACTGGATTGCCACGCTTCGCTCGCAATGACGGTGCTAAAAAATACACACCAACCTCTCCACGTCATTGCGAGCGAAGCGTGGCAATCCAGTTGCAAAACCAACAAAATCCTAGTTTTCGCGAGTCAACAAAGACGAGGCCTAAAGCACCAAAAACCCAAGATTCACAAAATTTCAAAAACCCAAGCCCAGCATTGGCGCACCTTCACAACCAAAACCCCAACCCTAGCTAGCCAATTCTTAAAACCGACCTGCCTTAAGCCCTTGATTTTACTGAATCGAAGAAAATGAAAAGATTTTGGCCGCGCGGCCAAAATTCAAAATTTTAGAGAAAATGTGAGGCGAGAAAAAGCGAAAAAGCGAAAAGAAAATCTGCAAAAAGAAGAGAAAAAAATGGAGCGGGTGAAGGGAATCGAACCCTCACGGCCAGCTTGGAAGGCTGGAACTCTACCGTTGAGCTACACCCGCTTTGAGGTATTTTTTGGTGAAAAATGGTGGAGAAGGTAGGATTTGAACCTACGAACGCTTGCGCGGACAGATTTACAGTCTGTTGCCATTGACCACTCGGCCACTTCTCCGTCTATTTTAAAGAGCGCGGCTTTTTAGGTGGGGTAAATTGAAAGTCAAACTTGCTGTAAAGCTCGGACTAGAGCCCTCTTTTTCAAAGAAGGCTCTAGTTTGAGCAAGCTTTACAGCTGCGATTTTTCTTCAAAATAGTTTTGCGAAATTCGTTTTTTAGAAAATCAAAAATCAAAATTTTGCCGACTAAACTTTCGCCAATTGCTAAAATTTCTTTGATTGTTGTGGTGGCTTGAAGTGCGCCGATTGTGCCGGCAACTGAGCCTAAAATTCCTTTTTCTGAAAGCGGAAGTGAGAAATCTTCACCAACAATATTTGGGTTAAAACAGGCGTAGCAGGGGTTGTTGTTTTCGTAAGATTTAAAGACAGAAACTTGTCCTAAAAAGCCTTTTACCGCGGCAAAAATTAGCGGTTTTTTTTGTTGGTGGCAAATTTCGTTGATGATGAAGCGGGTGGGAAAATTGTCGGTGGCGTCTAAAATAAAATCGTAATTGGCGCTGATTTTTCTAAGGCTGTCGCGGTTTGCTCTTTGTGTAAAAACTTCTAAATTTACGTCGGGGTTTAGCGCTAAAATTTTTTCTTTAGCGCTTTCAACTTTTTTTTGCCCTAAGTTTTGAGAGCTGTGAATCACTTGGCGCTGTAGGTTTGAAAGCTCCACTACATCATCATCAATCACACCAATATTTCCAACACCAGCGGCGGCTAAATAAAGTAAAACGGGCGATCCAAGCCCGCCCGCACCAATCACCAAAACGCGAGAGCGCAAAAGTTTTTCTTGGCCGACCTCAGTAATTTCGGGCAAAATTGTGTTGCGCAAATAACGCTGTTTTTGGTTTTCGGCGAGCGACATTTATTTGGTTCCGGTTGATCCAAAGCCTCCGGTGCCGCGTGCGGTTTCGTCTAAATTTTCAACTTCGGCAATTTGCGCCTGTTCATATTTTGCAATCACAACCTGAGCAATTCGCATGCCGCGGGTGATGACGAAATCACTTTGCGAGTGGTTGATTAAAATTACGCAAACTTCGCCGCGATAGTCGCTGTCAATGGTTCCGGGTGTGTTTAAAACGGTAATTCCGTTTTTAAGAGCTAAGCCAGATCTTGGGCGCACTTGCGCTTCAAAGCCTTGCTCAAGCGCAAAGGCAATTCCGGTTTTTACTAATTTTATTTCGTTTGGTTTGATTGTTAGAGTTTCATCAATGGCGGCAAGCAAGTCCATTCCTGCGCTGCCGGCGGTTTCATATTTTGGTAAAGGCAAATCTTTACCGTTTTCAAGTTTTTTGATTTTGAGAATTGTCATTTTGAAATTGATTTTATTGGGGAATTTCGAGGTTGATAAATTTGCTTTTACAAATAGAAAACGCGACTGTTTTTTCCCCTAAAAAATCTTTGTAAAAATAATGTCTAATTCTCCAAAAGATGAAGGCCGTAGAAAATTGCTGACTACAACAGCATACGGCGCCGCTGGCATTGGTGCGGCTTGCGCCATTTTGCCTTTTATTGACAGCATGAACCCAGCAAGTGACGTTCAAGCGCTTTCTTCAACCGAAGTTGATATTTCTAACATTAAAGTTGGTGAGTCAAAAAAAGTGATGTGGCGCGGTAAGCCAGTTTCTATTAGAAGACGCAGTGCTGCCGAAATTGCTGAAGCGCAAGCGGTTGATTTAAAAGATTTAAAAGATCCGCAAAACGATTCTGATCGCGTAAAGCCGGGTAAAGATGAGTGGTTGGTGACGATCGAAATTTGCACCCACTTGGGCTGCATTCCAATTGCCGGACAAGGCGAATATAAAGGCTGGTTTTGCCCTTGCCACGGTTCGCAATACGACTCTTCGGCCCGTATTAGAAAAGGCCCAGCGCCAAAAAATTTAGAAATTCCTCCTTACGAATTTTTGTCAGAAACCAAAATTAAAATCGGTTAAACATGAGCAATCACATCGAAAACGATCTTGAAAAAAGCATCACCGAAAAATCGAAATTAGCTAAGTGGGTCAACGACCGCTTGCCGATAATTGCAACGATTGAAAACACTTTGTTGCGCCACCCTTATCCAAAAAATTTGAGCTATTGGTGGAGCTTCGGATCAATCGCCGGCATCGCTTTAATCGTGCAAATTTTGAGCGGACTTTTCCTTTCAATGCATTACGTGGCTAACACCAAAATGGCGTTTGACTCAGTTGAGCACATCATGCGCGACGTCAACTACGGCTGGTTAATTCGCTACATTCACGCCGTTGGTGCTTCAATGTTTTTCGTGGCACTTTACGCTCACATCGCGCGCGGCCTTTACTACGGCTCTTACAAAGCACCACGCGAAATTTTATGGTGGGTTGGAATTGTCATTTTCTTGCTTGCAATGGCTACTGCCTTTATGGGCTACGTGCTGCCTTGGGGCCAAATGAGCTTTTGGGGTGCAACTGTAATTACCAACTTATTTTCAGCAATTCCGGTTGTGGGTGAGTCAATCGTCACTTGGCTTTGGGGCGGTTTTTCAGTTGATAATCCTACACTAAACCGCTTCTTCTCGCTGCACTTTTTGATTCCTTTCTTAATTGTTGGTGCGGTTTTATTGCACTTGGTAGCGCTTCACACTGTAGGTTCAAACAACCCAACTGGCGTGCCAATCAAAACTAAAAAAGACATCATTCCATTTCACCCATACTTCACCATCAAAGACATGGTGGGCTTTGTGGCGTTTTTCTTGGTGTTTGGATATTTCTTGTTTTTCTATCCAAACTCACTTGGTCACCCAGACAACTATATCCCTGCCAACCCAATGGTGACACCAGCTCACATTGTGCCTGAGTGGTATTTCTTGCCATTTTACGCAATCTTGCGCGCCATTCCAGACAAGCTTGGTGGTGTTTTAGCCATGTTTGGTGCAATTGCCATGTTGTTTGTTTTGCCATTTTTAGATCGCAGCAAAACCGTGTCTGGTGCCTATCGCCCGCTTTTCAAAAAAGTTTTTACAGCGTTTATTTTAAACTTTTTGTTTTTGGGTTGGCTTGGTCAAGCCCCGGCAGAAGGCTGGTACATTTGGGCTTCACGCGTTTCTACGCTTTTTTACTACGCTTACTTTTTAGTGATTTTGCCAAACTTACCAAAGTTTGAAAAAACTTTGCCTTTGCCAGAATCAATCGATGAAGCCTACAAAGCCAAGCATCATGATTAATTCACAAAAGCTGTACGATCTGCTTAGTGAAATTCCGCAAGGAAAAGTGACAACTTACAAAGAGTTGGCAAAAAAATTGAAGACCAAAGGTTACCGCGCTGTCGGACAAATTGTCGGCGCTAATCCCAACGCACCGAAAGTGCCGTGTCACCGCGTGGTACGTAGTGACGGCGGGCTTGGTGGTTACGCTTTTGGATTGGATAAAAAAATCGCCATTCTTGCTAAAGAAGGCGTGAAAATTTTTGACGGCAAAGTCGTCGATTTCGAAAAAAAACTGCACAAATTTTAACAAACTAAAAATGAAAAAACTTTTTTTAATCTTGTTGTTATTGCCAAATATTCTTTTGGCTAATCAATCTCACGATGCTGATGCTCTAAGCACCACAGCACTTCACCCAAAACAAATGAAGTGGGAATTTGACAGCATTTTTGGTCGCTTCGATCGCGCTTCAATTCAGCGCGGCTACCAAGTTTACAAAGAAGTTTGCTCGGCTTGCCACAGCTTGAAATTGGTTTCGTACCGCAACTTAAAAGAAATCGGATTTTCGGAAGAAGAAGTTAAGCAAGTTGCCAGCGAATATTTGGTGACTGACGGCCCAAATGACGAAGGCGAAATGTTTGAACGTGCGGCTCTTCCGTCTGACAAATTTGTTGGTCCTTACGCTAACGAACAAGCAGCTCGCTCAGCAAACGGCGGCGCTTATCCGCTAGATTTATCTTTAATTGTTAAAGCCCGTCACGACGGCGCTAACTACGTTTACTCTTTGATTACTGGCTTTACCGACGCGCCAGAAGGCTTTGAAATGGCTGAAGGCAAAAGCTACAACCCTTATTTCGAAGGTCGCCAAATTGGTATGCCAGCACCAATTACGGATGATGGTCAAGTTGACTACAAAGACGGTACCTACGCTACCAAAGAGCAAATGACAATCGACGTGGTAAACTTCTTGCAATGGGCAGCAGAGCCAGAAACCGAACATCGTAAAAAAATGGGCATCCGCACCATGATTTTCTTAGGCATTTTATTTGCGCTTTTATTGGCCGCGAAAAAAGCGGTGTGGAAAAAAATTAAATAATTTTTGAGCAAAATGACCTTTCAATTCAGCGCCGAAAACCAAAAAGAAGTTAGCAAAATTTTAACAAAATATCCAAGCGACAGAAAAAAATCTGCCGTAATGCCTTTGCTAGATTTGGCCCAAAGACAAAATAACAACTGGGTGTCAAAAGATGTGATCGCGACAATCGCCGCAATTCTCGAAATGCCAGAAATTAAAGTTTACGAAGTGGCAAGTTTTTACACGATGTACAACTTAAAACCAGTTGGAAAATATCTACTCCAATTCTGCAAAACCACGCCCTGCATGCTTCGCGGCATTGATAAAATTATCAAAGATTGCGAAGAAAAATTTGGCATCGAAATGGATGAAACCACACTTGATGGCTTTTTTACTTTGAAAGAAGTTGAGTGTTTAGGTGCCTGTGTAAACGCTCCAGTGGTGCAAATTAACGATGATTTTGCCGAAGACTTAACTTCAGAAAATTTCTTAAAAATTCTTGAAGACCTCAAAGCCGGCAAAGAATTTAAAGTCGGTTCTCAAACCGGCAGACAATGCTCAGCACCAGAGGTTTAAGCACCTCATGCTGCTTGCAAAAACCATTCCCCAAATCAGATCGCAGCTAAAAATAGAAAAACAGTTGGGCAAAAAAATCGCCTTTGTGCCAACGATGGGTGCGTTGCACGAAGGCCATTTGGCGTTGGTTAAAAAAGCCTCGGAACTTGCTGAAATTGTGGTTGTAAGCATCTTTGTAAATAAGGCGCAGTTTGATGATTTAGGTGATTACCAAAAATATCCCAAGCAAGTTGAACAAGATTTAGAGCTGTTAAAAAACTCAGGCGCAACTCACGTTTTTGTGCCAGAAAGTTCGGAAATTTTTGCTGATGATTTTGCCTTTAAACTTCTTCCAACAAAACTCACCAATTGCCTGTGCGGCAGCGCCAGAGTAGGGCATTTTGATGGTGTGGCGCTAATTGTTTCAAAACTTTTTAACATTGTAAAACCAGACATTGCGGTGTTTGGCGAAAAAGACTTTCAGCAAGTTTCAATCATTAAAAAACTGGTCGAAGATTTTAATTTTGAGGTGGAAATTTTTTCTCACGAAATTGTGCGCGAAAAAAGCGGGTTGGCAATGTCATCGCGCAATCAAAGATTGTCAGAAGGCTGTAAACTAAAGGCTGCGGAGATTTTTAAAACTTTGTTAGAAATAAAATCTGCGGTAAAAAATAATCCAAAAAACGCCGAAGAAATTTTGCAAAAAAATGCTCAAAAACTTTTGCAAAACGGTTTTGAAAAAATCGATTATTTAGAAATTCGCGACGAAAAAAACTTAGAAAAAATTTCGCAAAATTTCGATTTTAAAACACCCGTCCGAATATTTATTGCGGTTTACCTAAGCGGGGTTAGGTTGATTGACAACATGGCGCTCTAAGCTTGGCAATAATTTTTAAATTTCTTTAAAACATGATTTACATCATCATCAGCAACATCGGATTGGCGCTTATGATGATCGTGGTTTATTTGAGATATTCAAAATTAAGACTCAGCTCAGCCAAAGAAATTGATGATCTTCACAAGAAAATTAGCTACGAAATTGACCAAAAAAAAGCCGTTCAAGAAAAGCTGTTAATCGAAACCAAAACAGACGGCGAAAAAATTGAAGCACTACTTCGCGAAATTGACGAGCTGCGTAAAGAAAAAGAAAGCGAAGTGAAATTGCGCCTAGAGGCACAAAAGCAAATTGAGCTAGCAATGCAGCGCACCGACGAAATTCAAAAACGCATGCATGACTGGAGCGTGGTACAAGACGCGGTGATGAAAGACTCGAAAGACGCAATTATTAAAGTTGGAAACGAGCTGTTTAAAAAACTAAATGACAGCTACAAAAACGAAGTTGAAACCAACAAAAATCTTTTAGGAAAATTCTCTAAAAATATCGCAGATTTTTTTGAAAAATCTGTTGCCACTGTTGCTGCAAAAACCACCGCAAATGATGTAAATATTCCTACCAAGAAAATTGCAGCAACTGCCGCAAAATCAACGCAAGCCTCGTCGCCACAATTAATTTCTAACCTAGTTGAAACCATGAAAGCCAATGGCTGGTTGGCAAATAAAGAATATTTTTTAGCGACAAATTTTGACCAACAAAAAGCTAAATTATTTTTCTGCGAAGTGGCTTTTGTGAGTCTTGATAAGCTCTACATTATTGACTTCAAAGGCAGTCATTATTTGGAAGAATATCTTCACTCAAAAGACGAAAAAGTTTTAAAACAAAAGCTCGATCGCTATCTCGATTATTTAGCAAATCCAAAATATCTCGATTCAATTTTGAAAGTGATGGCAACTACGGGCGCCAAATTTGATAAAAGCGGAATCGTTGTGGCTCTAAGCTCTAAAGACGAATTAAAAATTTTGAAAGATTTAAATTATTACGAAAAAGCTAGAAAAGTTGCCTCTGAAATTTTGGATTTAGATGGGGTGAATAATTTGGTTTTGTAAAAAAACTAAGCGCGCCTTGTGAAGCCTCATAAGGAAAAAAATAAATTAATTATGACCGAATCTCTCCCGCACATCGCTAAAAAAGCCCCTTTCAAAGTTGCTGTTGAACAAGGCAAAAAATATTTTTGGTGCTCTTGCGGCCTTTCGCAGAACCAACCTTTTTGCGATGGTGCTCACAAAGCTCATAAAAACCCAGACGGCACCAGTGTGATGAAGTCGGTGGTCTACGAAGCTACCGAAAATGCAGAGGTTAGATTCTGCGGCTGTAAACACAGCAAACTAGGCGCAATATGCGATGGTGCACACAACTCTCTTTAAAAAATGACAGCAGAAAAACCGCAAAAAAAACCTCTAAATCTCAAAAATCTCTCAGCGCTGATTCCGTTTTTTAAGCCCTACAAACGCGAAATTATTTTTGCGCTTTTGGCCCTTTTAATCACGGCTGCGACGGTTTTATTTTTTGGTAAGGTCATCAAATATTTAATCGATTTTGGCTTTGCGCAAAAGAATCAACACTTCTTCAATTTAGTTTTACTCACCTTTGTTGCCGCCGTTATTATCATGGCGGTGGCTGGTTTTTATCGCTCGTCTTTGGTTAACGCGGTGGCAGAAAAAGTAATCGCCGATTTGCGCAAAAAAGTTTACGACCACATTATTCGCGTTTCGGCAGAGTTTTTTGAAATTACCAAAACCGGTGATGTGATCTCGCGCCTTACGGTTGATAGCGCCGTGCTTTATGGCGTGATCAGCAACACCACATCATTTTTCTTGCGCAACTCGCTGTTTTTTATTGGTGGAATTTGTTTTTTATTTTTCACCAGCGTCAAGCTCAGCTTGATGTCGATGATGCTAATTCCAATCGCCATCGCGCCAATTATTGTGATGGGTCGCAAAGTAAAAAACTTGTCGCATCAGTCGCAAGCAGCGCTCGCCTCGGTTGGTGCCCATATTGAAGAATCAATCAACGGCATCAAAACAATTCAGTCATACTCTTGCGAAGAAAAAGAAGCGCGAAACTTTTTTGGTTTTGTTGACAACTCGTTAAAAATTTCTCTCGAAAAAATTCGCATTAAATCGCTGATGGTGGCTTTGGTAATTGCCTCGGCATTTGGCGGCATCGCTGTTGTGCTGTGGGTTGGTGGCCATGATGTGTTGAGTGGAAAAATTACATCGGGCGAACTTTCGTCATTTATTTTTTACTCAGTAATCACCGCCACTTCGCTGGTTTCGTTAAGCCAAATTGCGGGTCAATTACAAAGCGCTTCGGCGGCAGCGGCGCGAATTTTTGAGCTGCTAGAAATTCGCTCTCCAGTTAGGGAAGCAGACTCGGCACAGCTTTTTGCCGACACCAAAGAAATCACAATAAATTTTCACGATGTCAGTTTTGCTTACCCAAGTCGCAAAGATTTTTCGGTGTTAAAAAACTTTAATTTAGAAATTAAACCGCGCGAAAAAATTGCTTTTGTGGGTTCAAGTGGATCAGGAAAAAGCACGGCGTTTCAGCTTTTAATGCGTTTTTACGACATTGATTTTGGTGAAATTTCTTTAAATGGTTTTGACGTTAAGTCGTTGTCGCTGGCTGATTTGCGCAAAAATTTTTCTTACATCTCGCAAGATTGTTTTATTTTTTCTGGCACCATTTTTGAAAATATTGCCTACGCCGATTTGTCGATTACCGAAGCGCAAGTTGAGCAAATAATTGCGCAAAATCCTGCACTTCATTTCATCAATAATTTGCCGCAAAAAATGCACAGTTTTGTTGGTGAAAAAGGCATTAAATTGTCGGGCGGTGAGCGTCAAAGAATTGCCATTGCGCGCGCTATTATCAAGGATTCACCAATTTTGCTTTTAGATGAAGCAACCTCGGCACTCGACAACGAAAACAGCAAAAATATTGCGCGCGAAATTACAAATTTAGCTGCCAATAAAACGGTTATTACCATCGCCCACAAGCTTTCATCGGTGATTGCGGCAGATCGAATTATTTTTATTAAAGACGGAAAAATCGCCGAAATCGGCTCGCATCAAGAGCTGATGGATTTGGGTGGTTTTTACAAAAAAATGTACGAAGTGGAGAGTTTGGAGATTGTCTAGTAGAGCGGCAATCCAGCTGACGACATTCTTGACAATCTTCGCTCCAATCATGTAAGTTGCGCGCCAAATTCTCCCCAACAAATTTCCTTTAAAAAACAATGAGTGACCTGCAGCAAATCATCGAATTGTCAGACAAAATCACTAAAAATTCTGACGAGCTAGTTAACAAAATTGCCGAACTCAGCTACTCTGCAGCGCATGGCGGCGGCATTGATCCATTTATTTTTGGATTAACCGTTTTTGTTTTAGCCTGCTTTGTTGGTTATTTTGTGGTTTGGAAAGTGACTCCAGCCTTACACACACCTTTAATGGCGGTGACCAATGCAATTTCTGGCGTGATTGTTGTCGGCGCAATTATTGCGCTTGGCACGGCCAAAGGTTTTACACTAATTTCGGCGCTCAGCTTCATTGCCATCGTTATCGCGTCCATCAACATCTTTGGCGGTTTCTTCGTCACTTGGCGCATGCTTTCGATGTTTAAAAAATAATCTTTTTTCCTCTAAAAATGACAGAAATACACCAATACTCAAAGGCTCGTGCTTGGGTGAAAATTTTTAAAATTTTCGCTGCAATTTCTTTTGCACTGCGTTTGTTTTTTTTAATTCGCGAAAGGGCGCAATTCGAATTTTCGGCAGCGGTTTTATTTAAAGTTTTTGCGGTTGGATTGTTTTTTGATCTTCTAACTTTGTCTTACATAGCAGCGCTGCCGCTGGCTTATTACACCTTTGTTTCGAGCAAATTTTTTAACTCGCCAAAGCACCAAATCGCTAACAAAATTTTCTACTTTTTGTTTTTATTTGTGATTGTTTTTTCGGCTTTTTCAGAAGTTGTTTTTTGGGATGAATTTCAAACTCGCTTCAATTTCATCGCGGTTGATTACCTAATCTACACTACCGAAGTCATCGCCAACATCATGGAATCTTATCCGATGGGCTTGTTGATTAGCGCCATTGCGGCAATTAGTGGCGTGATTTTTTTCTTCACCAACAAAAGAATTGTTGTGCAAAAGGAACAAAATTTTTTCTGCCGCATTAAGAAATTTATTGTTTTTGCAGCATTTTTATCGGCGATGTTTTTTGCCGTGGATAGCTCAAAACTAACTCGCGTTTCGCCAAATAATTATCTCAACGAAACTGCGTCAAACGGCATTTATCAGCTGTTTTCAGCTTATCGCAACAATCAGATTGATTACGACCAGCTTTATGCAACCAGAGACGAAAAAGAGGCGATTGAGCACTTGCGAAAGTTGGTTAAAAGACAAGAGCCGCGTTCAAAATTTTTAAATAACGACGATATCTCGCGCTTTGTGCCACAAGCAAAAGTGGGCGCAGAAAAAAAATATAACGTGATTTTAGTTTCAATTGAAAGCATGAGCGCTGAGTTCATGCAAGCTTTTGGCAGCGCAGAAAACGTCACGCCAAATCTTGATGCTTTTGCAAAAAAAGGTCTGCTTTTCACAAATTTGAAAGCGACGGGAACTCGCACGGTTCGTGGGTTAGAAGCATTGTCACTTGGTGTTCCGCCAACTCCGGGAAACTCAATTGTTAGACGCCAAAATAACGAAAATCTTTTCAACATTTCCAGCCCACTAAAAGACCGTGGGTATGAAGCAAAATTCCTTTACGGTGGCGACGGCTACTTCGACAACATGAATTATTTTTTCGGAAATAACGGTTTTGAAATTGTCGATCGCGCTAATTTTGAAAAAAGCGAAATCACCTTTTCAAACGCTTGGGGTGTTGCTGACGAAGACTTGTTCAACAAGGCAATTAAAGAGGCCGACAAATCTTACGCTGCCGGAAAACCTTTTTTAAATTTTATCATGACGACGAGCAATCATCGTCCATTCACTTACCCTGAAGGTAAAATTGACATCGCGCCAAAAACGGGGCGCAATGGTGCTGTAAAATACACTGACTACGCCATTGGAAAATTGGTTGAAGAAGCCAGCAAAAAACCGTGGTTTGCCAACACAATTTTTGTTTTTGTGGCTGACCACTGCGCAGGTTCTGCCGGCAACACCGACGTGCCTTTGTGGCGTTATCAAATTCCGGCAATTTTTTATGCGCCAAAAATTATTAAGCCGCGCGTTTTTGAAGAAAATGTGAGCCAAATTGATTTGGCGCCAACTTTGATGGGTGTGCTGAACTTGGGCTACAAATCAAAATTTTTTGGCACTGACGTTTTGAATAATCAAAAAACAATCGACGAACATTCTTTTGTGAGCACTTACACCGACATTGGCTATTTTAAAAATCACAGACTCTTTTTGTTGAAGCCAAAAAAAGAGAAAAAAGTTTTTAACGTTGAGCTAAATAACTATGGCTGGAACGGCTCTAAAGAAACTGTCACTCACGAATTTGCCCAAGAAAATTTAAACGAAGCAATCGCTTATTACCAAGTTGCAAGTCACTTGTTTAAAAATGAAAAACTCAAAAATTTTACCTCAGATAAAAAAAATTAATGCGCTGATTGCGGCAAATATCGTCCTAATTTTGGCGGCGTTGTTGCTGATTAATTTTAGCGACATTGATTTGGCAATTCAGAAATCTCTGTTCGATTTTGACAGCCAAGCGTGGCTGGTGGACAAAGATGAGTTGGTGGCGAAATTTATTTTTTATAAATTTCCGAAAGTGCTGTTTGGCGTTGGCGTTGTTGGTTGTTTGGTTGCAACAATTATTGGCTTTAAAAGTTCGAATCAGAAATTTTTTATTCAAAACCGTCACCGCTTTTTCCTAATTTTTCTCGGCCTCTCCCTCATTCCCTTAACCGCGGCAAACATAAAAAAATTCACCAACGTTTATTGCCCAAACCAAATTGAACTATTCGCCGGCACTAAGCCCTACGTTAAAATTTTTGACTCTTACCCAGCAGATTTTCACCAAATAAAAAAAGGCAAATGCTTTCCGGCGGGCCACGCCGTCACAGGCTTCGCGCTGATGATTTTATTTTTCGCCTTCGCCAAAAAATCTCACCGCCTTTGGGGACTCGCCAGTGGATTGGCTTTAGGCTGGATCATGGGCTTTTACCAAATAGCCAAAGGCGCCCATTTTTTTGGTGATACTTTGGTTTCAATGCTGGTATGTTTTTTGTTCGCTGCGCTGATTTACAAAATTTATTTTCAACTTACGAATTCCAAAAAATGACAAGTCAAAAAATTACCAAAAAACTTACTCTCGGGCCACTTCCGGCTTCAAAAAAAATCTACGTGCAAAGCGAAAGATTTGCCGATGTAAAAGTTGCAATGCGCGAAATTGCGCTGTCAGAAAAATCAGAAAATAAATCATTCACAGTTTACGACCCATCGGGCGTTTATTCCGATCAAGATTTTTTAGACAAAATCGATTTGAACAAAGGACTGCCAAAGCTACGCCAACAATGGATCGCAGAGCGTGGTGACGTTGAAGAATATCAAGGCCGCGTTGTAAAACCCGAAGATAACGGTGTGACTGCGCCAGGCGCCAAACCTTCTGCGCCAGAATTTGATTTGTCAGATTTTCGCCCACGTCGCGCTAAAGAAGGCAAAAAGCCAACACAAATGGCCTACGCACGTGCTGGAATTATCACCAAAGAAATGGAATATGTTGCGGTTCGCGAAAACATGAATCGCCAAAAATTAATCGAAAATAGCAAATATCGTGGTGAGACTTTTGGTGCTAAATTGCCAAAAATAATCACCGCAGAATTTGTACGTGACGAAATCGCTTGTGGCCGCGCCATCATTCCAAACAACATCAATCACCCTGAATCTGAACCGATGATTATCGGCCGTAATTTCTTGGTGAAAATTAACGCTAATATTGGCAACTCCGCGATTTTTTCTGGCGTTGAAGATGAAGTTGAAAAAATGATTTGGGCCACACGTTTTGGCGCTGACAATTTGATGGATTTGTCAACTGGTCGCAACATTCACAACATTCGCGAATGGATCATCCGCAACTGCCCAGTGCCAGTTGGAACTGTTCCAATCTATCAAGCTTTAGAAAAAGTTGGCGGCGTTGCTGAAGATCTAACTTGGGAAATCTTCCGCGACACGCTAATTGAGCAAGCCGAGCAGGGTGTTGATTATTTCACAATTCACGCCGGAGTGCGTTTAAAATATGTGCCACTAACCGCAAATCGCGTGACTGGCATTGTGTCGCGCGGTGGTTCGATTATGGCGAAATGGTGTTTGTCGCATCACAAAGAAAGTTTTCTCTACACGCATTTTGAAGAAATTTGTCACATCATGAATAAATATGACGTGGCCTTTTCACTCGGTGACGGCCTGCGTCCCGGCTCAATTGCCGATGCCAATGATGAAGCGCAATTTGGTGAATTAGAAACTTTAGGCGAGTTAACCCAAATTGCTTGGAAGCATGATTGCCAAGTGATGATCGAAGGCCCCGGACACGTGCCGATGCACCTGATTAAAGAGAACATGGAAAAACAACTAGAGTGGTGCCACGAAGCGCCATTCTACACTTTGGGACCCTTAACCACCGACATCGCCCCCGGCTACGACCACATCACCTCCGCCATCGGCGCCGCCATGATCGGTTGGTTCGGCACTGCCATGCTTTGCTACGTGACCCCTAAAGAACATTTAGGCCTACCAAATAAAGAAGACGTTCGCGTTGGCGTTATCACCTACAAAATCGCCGCCCATGCCGCCGACCTTGCCAAAGGCAACGCCGCAGCAAGAGCTCACGACGACGAACTCTCCAAGGCCCGCTTCGACTTCCGCTGGGAAGACCAATTCAACCTCTCCCTAGACCCCGAAACCGCTAAAAGTTACCACGACGAAACCTTGCCAGCAGATGGCGCAAAGGTGGCTCACTTCTGCTCAATGTGTGGCCCTAAATTCTGCTCGATGAAAATCACGCAAGATGTTCGCGACTATGCCGCCAAACAAAAGGAAGCCGAAAAAGGGATGGAAGAAATGAGTGAAAAATTCAAAGAGCTTGGTTCTGAGGTTTACGTAAAAACTGAAACTGCTTAACTTCAAAAAGATATTCGCCGCGCGGAGAATATGTTAAATCTACCAGGCCATGAGCCACGGGGCTCTGCACAAAACTGCTCTCAAAGTTGATGTGGTTATTTATGAAATTTCTCCTCTCAGCGAGATGTTTGTAACCCCGTCTTGTTTTGAGGCTATTCGATACGTTTTTCCAAAGAGGGCCTTTTTGATTTCGTTCGAGAGTCGCTTGATTAAAACCCATCAAATCCTTGCGGTTTTTGCTGATGAATATTTAAGGTGAATTTGAGCTTTGATGGCTCGCAAAAATTTCAACCCAAACAAAAAAATTATGAAAAAAATTCTTACCTCAGCAGTGATTGCTGCTACTGCTCTTACTATTTCTGCTTCGGCTCACGCTGGAAACAGTGCTGGTTGCGGTCTTGGATCGATGCTTTTTAATGGTCACAAAGGATTGGGTTCAAACCTTCTGGCTGCTACAACCAACGGAACTTCAGGCAACCAAACTTTTGGCATGTCTACAGGAACTTTGGGTTGCGATTCGCAAGATGTTGTAAAATCTAAAGCCGGATCTTTATTCGCTTTTACTGATGCAAATTTGAACGAACTTGCTGCTGATTCATCAAGAGGTAATGGTGAATATTTGGAGTCTGTTGCTTCAATCATGGAAGTTAAAGAATCTGACAAAGCGCACTTCTTTAAAACTGTTCAAGGCAATTTCTCGAGCATTTTTTCTAGCGCTAACACAAACACAAAAGACGTGGTCGCTAGTCTAAATGCAGTTATGAAAAATGACAAAATTTTGAAAAGCTACGCAATCTAATTTGTTGCAAAGTATATACAAAAAAGAGGTCATCCGATTTTCGGGTGGCCTCTTTTTTTGTTTTAGAAGTAGTAGTTTAAGCCGGCTCCAAGCTCGTTGGAATTTTGGTAATTTTTGAAAAACTTTTTCTCGAAATAGGCTCGAAGTGCAAGGTTTTCAATTAGTCTTAAATTTTGCTCAAGCCTATATTCACAGTGGTTTAGCCTGTTGTCGCTTAAGAAAAAATTATATTTGGCGCTGAGATTTATTTTTAAAGATCGCGACAAATTGCCAAGCAAATTAATTTTAGGGCCAACGGAAGAAGACAGATTTTGCGCCAAATTATTGCCGTAAAATGTGTCAGAAATTGCGAGGATGGAAAGGTTGCTGTTGAAGTTGGTAGGCAGGTTAAAATTATATCCAGCACCAAGATGCGCAAAGCCAACATTGCCGAATCTTTTATTGCCGGCGTAAAAGTCGCTAGCGCCAACCGCCAATTCCCACGAGGTTGGTTTAAACAAGAAGCTGCGCGGAGAATATGATTTGATGTCCACCAAGCTAAAATTATTTAAACGCAGCTTTTCGCTCTTGTCGTAATATCTCAAACTAAGGTCTAAAACATTGATCTGAGCGCCTTGCAAAAAGCCGCGATCGTCATCTAGCAAATCGTGATAAGCGGGGCGCAAGTTTATTTGAGTGAAGTTTTTTCTAAAATTATTGTGTCCGTAAAAAGCTGAGATGCGCTTTGTGTTATGGGCAAAGGCTGGGTTGCTGTCTGGATTTTTTATTGGGGCAATCGTGGTTTCGCCCTTAATTTTGCTGCGGCGGTTTAATATTTTTAAAGATAAATCAGCCATTTCTAGGCGTTTGAGATTGTCATTTTTTTGGTACAAATATTGTAAATATTCGTAAGACAAATCGTAGGTCAGTTTTTTTTGATTGGGCTGAAGTTTTGCAAATTCTGGGTTGGTGAGCTCATCAAAATTTTTATCTTTTGCAATTTTGTGAGCTAATTTTTTGACCTCATCATCTGCGCTATCCATCAGATGTTTTATTTTGCTGGCGCGCGACGGGCGGTAATTTGTCTCTTTTATGAGGTTGGGAGTTTGACTTATTTTAATTACCGTGTCGCTTGGTATTACCCACCAAGACTTATCGCTCTTGATGTCGTTGCGTATAATCTGCATTAATTTTAGTAGCAAATAAGAGCAATTTTCATCGAAAAAATAATAATTGGCGTGGCTATTATTTATTTCCCACAGGTTGGTAAGCAGCATGCGCAGCTGCGTCTGGTCAATGTTTAGGTCATATTCCCAGATGTCGCGATTTTCGTAATCGTTATATTTTTTGATCATCTTGTGATAATCCATGATGCTAAATCTGCCGTCGTAAAGGCCGAATATTCCTTTGTAAGCAAAGACAATGCCGTTGGTTTCATCAGTGGTGGCGCTGTAGTTCACGGCTTGTGAAAGTATTTTTTGTTTTTTGGTATTTTTATTAATGAGCAAAAATGTGTGCCCAAACATTGAGGCGGGGTTGTTTAGGTAAGATGAGGCAAAAATTAGTGTCGCACTTTTTGGATCAATGTTTTTGTACCATTCTTCAAAGTGAGGACAGGCTTGTTCGGGCAGCTTCTGAGCGTCGAATTTAAGTTTTTCTTTTAGCCATTCAAAGCGTCCTTTGAAGGCGCATTGAGCGGTTTGCTCTTGGTTGAAGATGTTTTTGTGGGGCAGATTTGTGAGGCTAAAGAAGCTTGATATTGTTGCCTCGAGCTCTTTTGTGGGATTTTCTTTGCCATCTTTATCTAAGAAAAAATCAGCGCTGTCGAAAATGCTTTCATAGCCATCGCCCAGAAGATTTTTTTCGTAATATCCCATGGCAAGCCACTCAGGATTATTGGCTAAATCTAGGTTGCGCGCTTCGTCGATTAAAAATTTTTGATAGTTGGTGTTGGAGGCTAGGCAGTTGAGGCTTGCTGAAGAGAAGATGAGGAAAAGCGCTAATATCAGCTTTGGCAAATTTTACCTATGTGATTTTTTCTAAAAGTTTTGCGGCTTCGTTTTTAGCTTTTTTTGCAGCTTCAGTTCCAAGCTTTAACGCATCTTCCAACTCAGCTTTTCCCTTTGATTTTGTTTCGAAAATTTCGCTGCCGTCGTAATCAAGCAGCAATGTTTTTAAGGTAAGCTCATCGCCATCAACAACGGCGTTAACGCCTACTGGTGTGCAGCACGAGGCACCTAACTCACGCAAAAATGCGCGTTCGCATTTTATCTCAATTTGAGTTTGCGCGTGGTTGATTTTTTGCAGAAGTTCGAAGTTTTTTTTGTCAGATTTTCTAATTTGAATTGCTAGTGAGCCTTGGCCGCCGGCTGGCAACATTACATCTTTTTCGATTAATTGTTTTGCGACTAAATCTTTGTCGAGCCTGGTTAATCCGCACAAGGCAAGGATTGTGGCGTCAACTTCGCCTTCTTCGAGTTTTCTTAATCGCGTGTCCACATTGCCGCGGAAATTTACTATTTTTAGGTCGGGGCGAAGCAGCAGCAAAATAGCTTTGCGGCGAGCCGATGAGGTGCCGATAGTTGCGCCTTTTGGCAATTTTTTTAGTGAGTCGTATTTTTTTGAAATGAAGCAGTCGCGAGCGTCAAGCCTTTCGGTGAATGCCGCAAGCACAGTGTCTTCATGCAACATTGGTGGCACGTCTTTTGCCGAATGCACTGCAATGTCGATTTTATTTTGAATTAAAGCTTCTTCGAGCTCTTTAATGAAAAGGCCTTTGCCGCCAACTTCAGAAAGGTTGCGATCTTGAATGCGGTCGCCCGAAGTTGTGATTGGAACGATTTCGATTTGTGAATTTTCTAAGTAAGGAGCAAGCAACAAATGAATCTCAGCAACTTGCGCCAATGCTAGTTTGCTGGTTCTGGTACCGATTCTGATTTTGTTTGAAGTTTGAGGCATCTTTTAAGCAAAAAATTAGGGACGTACTTAAAAAATAAATACGCCCCTACGAGTCACCAAATTTTATAAAACTAGATTAACCCTGACGAGCTTTGAAGCGTGGGTTAACTTTGTTAATCACGTAAAGACGGCCTTTGCGGCGCACTACTTTACAGTTTTTGTCTCTTTTTTTCGCAGATTTAAGCGAGTTGTAAATTTTCATCTGATCCCTTGTTTTGAGTGTGAATTGTGAGGTTTTTATGAACCTAGTCTTTTTAAGAGGCGGCGCAAATTATTGACGTAAAAGCAAATGTCAATTTCTTATCTGTCGACCTCTCCAAACACGATGTCTTGCGTTGAAATCACGGTCACAACGTCAGCTAGCATGTGGCCTTTTACCATGAATTCTAGGCCTTGCAAGTGAGCGAAGCCTGGAGCGCGCACGCGGCAGCGGTGCGGCTTGCTTGAGCCGTCAGAAATTAGGTAAACGCCGAATTCGCCTTTTGGTGCTTCAACGGCGGCGTAGGTTTCGCCTGCTGGCACGCGGTAGCCTTCGGTGTAGAGTTTGAAATGGTTGATTAGGGCTTCCATTGAGTGTTTCATTTCTGATCTTTTTGGTGCGGCAATTCTGGTGTCGTCAGTGGTGACTGGGCCTTCTGGCATTTTCTCAATGCATTGTTTGATCAGGCGAATTGACTGACGCATTTCTTCAACGCGAATTAAATAGCGGTCGTAAGAGTCGCCGTTTTTGCCAACTGGCACGTCAAAATCTAGTTCGCCGTAAACTTCGTAAGGCTGAGATTTGCGTAGATCCCAAGCGATTCCCGAGCCGCGAATCATTGGACCCGTAAAGCCCCAATCTAAAGCTTGTTCTTTGCTCACAATGCCCACTTCAACCATACGTTGTTTGAAGATGCGGTTTTCGGTGAGAAGTGATTCTAAATCGTCGACATATTTTGGAAATTTCGCTGCGAAATCGGCAATTTCTTCAAGCAAACCATCTGGTAAATCTTGGTGAACTCCACCTGGACGAATGTAAGCGGCGTGCATGCGTGAGCCCGAAACTTTTTCGTAAAAGCCCATCATTTTTTCGCGCTCTTCAAACATCCAAAGTAATGGAGTCATGGCGCCGATGTCTAGAGCCTGAGTGGTCACGGCCATGATGTGGTTTAAGATGCGAGTGATTTCAGAAAATAAAACGCGAATATATTGGGCGCGAAGAGGGATGTTGCAGCCTAGTAATTTTTCAACAGCAAGCGCGTAGGCGTGCTCTTGGCACATTGGTGAAACGTAGTCTAAGCGGTCAAAATAAGGCACCGCTTGCAGGTAAGATTTGTGCTCAATTAATTTTTCAGTACCGCGATGCAGCAAGCCAATATGCGGGTCGGCACGGGTGATAATTTCGCCATCCATTTCTAAGATCAAACGCAAAACACCGTGCGCGGCAGGGTGTTGTGGGCCGAAATTGATGGTCATGTTTTTGGTTTCTGGAGTAGCTGTCATGTTTGTTTTATTTTTTCTGGATGGGGCAGGCGAAGGTGCGGCTTTTTAGAAATTGGATCGAGAAAAACAAATTAAAATTTTTTGGTTGGGTTTGGTTTGATTCTAGATCGAGTTCGCGAATAACCACCCCAACCCCTCCTTCAAAAGGAGGGGTTTTCAGTACGAGTTTGGCTGATGCCGAAAATAGCCGTTTAGGCTATTTTCTCCCTTTTGAAGGAGGGGTTGGGGTGGTTATTCGCAAGAGAGAAAACTAAAATTTCTGCACCAAACTTCCTGCAACTTTAATTTCAGCCACACATCCTAAAACTAGAGGAAGCATATTTTTTGAATGTCCCAAACATTTGGTTTTTTCTTCAAAAAGTGCGACGGGTAAATTTTTCTCCAACAAATTTGTCGCAAATCTTTCAATGGCGATTGCGATATTTTTATGCTTAGGTGTGCCGTGTGGATTGGCTTCGGCGAAGTTTCCAAGCGCAATTGCTTTGGGATATTTTTTTTGCTCGAGCATGATTTGCACTAGCTGCCAGAAGTAGCGATCAAGCCTTTCGCCGTCTTCGCCTTCGTCTTCTAAAAATAAAATTTTGTCGGCAAAATCGAGTTGATGTTTGGTGCCAAATTGTCCGGCAAGCACGCTAATACAGCCGCCGGTGACGATGGCGTTGATTGGCTTTGTTGCAGGAATAATTGCGTTTAGCTGATATTTTAACTCAGTTTTTTTGCCAAAAATAAAATCTGAAATCGCTTGGACAGATTTTTCTGAAACTTTTTTTAATACGATTTGAGCCAACATTGGCGCACTTACAATTTGCCAACCCCACTTGTTGATTAAAAAATTATTTAGCGACGAAACGTCAGAAAACCCGATGAAAATTTTTTTAGTTTTTGGCTTGGCCATTTTTTCTAAAAATGGCAAAATCTCTGCACTGCCGTAGCCGCCACGAGCGCACCAAATTATTTTTGAATCTGAATTAACCGCTTTCTTAAATTGTTCAAAACGCTGCGAAGCCGCAAATGACGGGAATTCGTGAGTTATTGATTTTTTTAAAGCCAATTCTTTTTCAAAAAAAATTCTTGGAGTTAGTCCAATTTTTTTTAAGAAAATTTTGATTTTTTCATTTTCTGCCAAAGTGCAGGCAGTGCCTAGGCAAACAACATCAACGACATCATTTTTTTTCAGAAATTTTGAATTCATTTTGCAAGAGAATTTGATTTACAATTAGTCGGCAGAATTTGTATTTTGGCCGCCTAATTTCCAATCAAAAACTTAAGCAAAAAAATGACTAAAGACAAAGTCATCATCTTCGACACAACTTTGCGAGATGGTGAACAGGCGCCGGGTGCGACTATGAACTTGGAAGAAAAATTATTGATTGCAAAAACGCTCGAAAAAATGGGTGTTGATGTGATTGAGGCTGGTTTTCCAATTGCATCAAATGGTGATTTTGAAGCGGTAAATAAAATTGCCAAAACCATTAAAAATTCGACAATTTGTGGGCTTGCTCGCGCTAAAAAAGCCGACATTGAAAGAGCGGCTGAAGCGGTTAAACCAGCGGCGCGTTCTCGTATTCACACTTTCCTTGCGACGTCACCAATTCACATGCAATTCAAGTTAAAAATGGATGAGGCGCAGGTGCTAAACGCAATTACCGAAAGTGTTTCTTTGGCGCGTAATTTTGTTTCAGAAGTTGACTGGTCGCCAGAAGATGCAACACGTTCGAATCGCGATTTTTTGTTTAAAGCAATTGAAACAGCAATTAAGGCTGGGGCCAATACCATCAACATTCCAGACACTGTGGGTTACACAACCCCAGAAGAATATTACGATTTAATTTCGGCAATTCGCAGCAACGTTAGCAACATCGACAAGGCAATAATTTCTAGTCACTGCCACAATGATTTGGGATTGGCGGTTGCAAATTCTTTGGCGGCGATGCGCGCTGGTGCTCGTCAAATTGAGTGCACGATTAACGGCATTGGTGAGCGCGCAGGAAATGCTGCTTTGGAAGAAATTGTGATGGCGATCAAAACGCGCCCTGATTTTTACGGCGTTGAGACTGGTATCGACACCACAATGATCACGCGAATTTCAAAATTAGTCGCCAGCATCACCGGTTTTCAAGTGCAATACAACAAGGCGATTGTTGGTGCTAACGCCTTTGCACACGAAAGCGGAATTCACCAAGATGGCATGTTAAAAAATCGTGAGACCTACGAAATTATGACGCCAGAATCGGTTGGTTTGGAAAAAACTTCTTTAGTTTTGGGCAAGCTTTCAGGCCGCGCCGCTTTTAAAGATCGCTTGAAAGAAATCGGCTACGATTTGAATGACGAAATGCTCGATGGCGCTTTCAAAAAATTCAAAGAATTGGCCGACAAGAAAAAAGAAATTCAAGACGAAGACATCGTTGCTTTGGTTGACGACTCAATCGTAAACAAAAAATCTCGCTACAGTTTGATAGGCTTAGAAGTCAAGTGTGGCAAGGGCGAAGAGGCTGTTGCAAATGTCAAAATAAAAATTGACAACGAGGAGGTCGAAACTAATTTCCGCTCGAAAGACGGCCCTGTTGATGCGATTTTTAATGCCATTGGCAAATTGATCCCGCACAGCGCTAGTCTTGAGTTGTACCAAGTTCAAGCTGTGACGGAAGGAACCGATGCTCAAGCAATTGTTGCAGTTCGTCTCAAACAAAATAATCGAATTTTTAGCGCTAATGGAGCCGATACCGATGTGCTTGCCGCATCAGCAATGGCCTACATTAACTGCCTTGATAAATTAAATAATTAGGAAGGTTTCATGTTCTCAAAATTTTTCACACTTTCATCAAAAGACATCGCAATCGACCTAGGCACGGCTAACACTTTGGTTTATGTGCGCGGTCAGGGCGTGGTTTTAAACGAGCCATCAGTTGTGGCGCTAATTCATGAAAATGGCAAATTAACTCCGTGTGCTTTTGGTAACACTGCCAAAATGATGTTGGGTAGAACTCCAGCAAAAATTGACGCGATTCGCCCTTTAAAAGATGGCGTAATTGCTGATTTCAAAGTGGCTGCCGAAATGATCAAACACTTCATTCGCGAAGTTAATCAAACCAAAAGCTGGTTAGGACCAACTGTAATTATTTGCGTGCCATCTGGTTCAACGCCGGTTGAAAGAAGAGCTATTCAAGACGCCGCAGAAGGCGCTGGTGCCAACGAAGTTTACTTGATTGAAGAGCCAATGGCTGCTGCGATTGGCGCCAATCTTCCTGTCACTGAACCTACAGGCTCAATGATTGTAGATATTGGTGGTGGTACTACTGAAGTTGGCATTTTGTCACTTGGTGGCATTGTTTACTCAAGATCTGTGCGTGTTGGCGGCGATAAAATGGATGAAGCAATTATTTCTTACATCAGACGCTACCACAATTTATTGATTGGTGAATCAACCGCAGAGCGCATCAAAAAAACAATCGGTGCGGCTTGCCCACCAGCTGAAGGTGACGGTGCAACCATGGAAGTTAAAGGTCGCGACCTTTCAAACGGCATTCCAAAAGAAATGATTTTAACCGAAAGACAAATCGCCGAAAGCTTGATGGAGCCAGTTGAGCAAATTATTGAAGCGATCAAAGTTGCGCTTGAATGCACTCCTCCTGAACTTTCTTCAGATATTGTTGAACGCGGAATCGTTCTTTCTGGCGGTGGCGCAATGTTAAAAAATCTTGATTACGTGGTGAGACAAGCAACCAACCTACCAGTTTTTGTTGCTGAAGATCCTTTGCTTTGTGTGGTTAACGGCTGTGGAAAAGTTTTGGAAAATACCAAAATGTTTCGCGCCACTTTGTTTAGACAAGATTAATTTCTCTAAATGGACCATTACTCAAACTTCACACAGAGCAGCGCCAATTACAGCTTCAAGCACAGTTTCGATTTAGTTTTTAACAAAATTGAAACTGTGCTTTTTAGTTTTTTATGCGTGATTTTTTTGGTTATCTCAAAAGTTAACGCCGATTTTTCTGAAAAAATTTCCTTTGGTTTTGTGGGCATTTCAATGCCTGTTGTCAAAACCATCGCCTTGCCTTTTAACGCCACAATAAACCTGCTTACAAGTTTTAGCGAGTTGGTAGATGCTAAAGAAGAAAACGCTGAACTAAAAGAAGAGCTCGCAAAATTAAAATCTTTCTACGTCAAATCACTCAACATCCACCAAGAAAACAAAGAGCTGCGCAGTATTTTAGATTTTGTCACAGCCAAAACTTCGAGCTTTAAAGTGGCCAGAGTTATTGGCCGCGCGCATCAAGTGTTTAACCAAAAAGTTTTTATTGATGCGGGAGCAAATCGCGGTTTGCA
This sequence comes from Rickettsiales bacterium, assembly GCA_017999675.1. GTDB lineage: Bacteria > Pseudomonadota > Alphaproteobacteria > Rickettsiales > UBA1997 > UBA2645. The sequence goes on along the minus strand of JAGNLL010000015.1, from coordinate 684 downwards.
AGAGGGTGCCATTGTGTCGGGGGTGCGTGGTGTGATTGGTCGAATTGCTGAAGTTGGTGAAGATAAATCGCGTTTAATTTTGTTAAATGACGCCAGTTCAAGAATTCCGGTAGTCACCTCAAAAAGCAGAGACAGAGCAATTTTAGCCGGCAATAATGGCGGTTTGATGGAGATGCTTTACTTGTCAAAAAATCACAAAATCGAAACGGGAGATTGGGTATTTACTTCTGGCGATGGCGACACTTTGCCACCGGGTTTGTTGGTTGGCGTGGTAAAAAAAGTTGACGGCGAATCGGTGCTAATTGCCATGGTAGAAGACCTAACAAATGCAGATATTGTGACGATTATTTCTTACTAACTCTACTTTGTGATTAATGAAAATTGCTAAAAAATCTAAGCCTCATGGCTTCTCATTAATCGAAGTTTCTGTAGTAATCTTAATCATCGGCATCTTTGCCGCTTCGGTTTTCGTTGCCGATAAAATGATCTCAAAATTTCGCCTAAAAACCGCCGAAGCTTTAACCAGATCTTCACCAATCAATGGCATCACCAAAAGCGCTTTGTGGTTAGAAACCAGCTTAGAAAGCAGCTTCGCAAGCTCGAGCATGAACACTGGAGATGCTATTGAATCGTGGAATGACCAAAAAAACACCGCAAATAAAGTGGCCGTCACCGCAGTTGGAA
>JAGNLL010000006.1:15674-91856 GCA_017999675.1 Rickettsiales bacterium | reverse complement strand
CAATTGCGTTGTTTGTGTCGGTGTCATCACCAATGCCCCAGCCGTCTAAAATGCACAGCAAAATTGGTTTGTGTGTTTGGTTTTTGTTCATGATTATTTTTTTAAAATTGAGATTTTTCAAAAAAAAATAAACAACCAATCCCCAATTGCAAATGATTGAAATAATTGGCTCCGTCGCCGCTTTTCTAACCACCGCAAGCTTTTTGCCGCAAACAATTCACACCCTAAAAACACGCGACACTTCAGGAATTTCTTTTGCGATGTATTTGATGTTTGTGGTGGGAGTTGCCTTCTGGCTTACCTATGGAGTGCTTTTGGAAAATAAGGTGATCGTGGTGGCAAACATCGTCACCTTTATTTTAGCGGGTTTGGTGCTGGCGGTGAAAATAAAAAACTCAAAATAGTTGAGTGGCAACCTAGTCCAAAGGTTCATTTCATTTATTGATGATTTTGCATGAACGTGAGGACGGGATTACAAATTCCGTCCTGCTAAGGGTTTTTATTAGAAAGTTTCCATTAACTCAGAGATTCCAATTTCCTTTTTTTCACCAGTTTTTCTGTCTTTCACTTCAACCTTTCCAACCGCGGCAGACTTAGGTCCAACAATTACTTGAGTTGGAATTCCAATCAAATCAGCAGTGGCAAATTTTTGGCCTAAACTGGCTTTGGTGTCGTCGTAAATTACTTCAATTCCGCGTTTGGTAAGTGTGTTGTAAATTTCTTCACAAACCTTGTCGCACATCTCGTCACCCGATCTCACATTAATCAAAGCAACTTGGAAAGGAGCCAACTCTTTTGGCCAAACAATGCCAGCCGCATCGTGATTTGCTTCAATTGCCGCAGCAACCACGCGCGATGCGCCGATTCCGTACGATCCCATATTTGGGTAAATCTTTTCGCCAGCTGGTCCCATCACTGAAGCTTCAAGTGCTTTAGAATATTTCAAGCCAAAGTTAAAAATATGACCAACCTCAATGCCGCGCTTAGAGGCAAGCTGATCGGCAGCAATTGGGCATTTTTCTTCAACGTGCATTTCATCCGCCATGGCGTACATACTTTGCATGGCGGCGATGTTTAATTCTTTTGATTCGCTCAACTCGTCAAATTTTTTGTCGTAGTAAATTGCGCTCTCACCGGTGTTGGCCAACACGTGAAATTCATGCGACAAATCGCCGCCAATTGCACCCGTATCAGCCTTTACTGCCATTGGTTTTAAACCCATTCTTCTAAAAATTTTGAAGTAGGTTTCATACATCAAATTGTAGGTTTTTTTTGCGGCAACATCACTGATGTCAAAAGAGTAAGAGTCTTTCATCAAAAATTCGCGACCGCGCATTAGGCCAAATCTTGGGCGAATTTCGTCGCGAAATTTCCAGTGAATTTGGTAAAGATTTTTCGGCAAATCTTTGTAAGAGGTGACGTTTTTTCTGAAAATATCGGTGACAACTTCTTCGTGAGTTGGGCCGTAAAGAATGTCGCGATCGTGGCGATCTTTAATGCGTAGCATCTCTTTGCCGTAGGCGTCGTAGCGGCCAGATTCTTGCCAAAGTTCGGCGGGTTGAATGGTTGGCATTAAAATTTCGAGCGCACCGCTTTTGTCCATTTCTTCTTTGATGATTTTTTCAACTTTGCGCAAAACCTTTAAGCCCAAAGGCAGCCAACTGTATATACCAGTTGCAGTTTGGCGAATCATGCCGGCGCGAACCATTAATTGGTGCGATACAACGGTGGCATCGATTGGATTTTCTTTGAGAGTAGGCAGGAAGTAGTTGGAGAGTTTCATGGGAAATCAAATGTTTGTAAGTGAAGGAGAGCCTTTAAGATTACTGCGCGGCTCAAAAACATTGCAAACTTATTTTGAAGTCCACAAGGTGCGCGTCCCTTTTTAACTTCAGCACAAAATGAATAGTTCTAAAAATTCTTCACAGAACCAATTTGTTGCCCAATTGCTAGCTTCTAGCAAAACCGCTGCTGCTGCCCGAATGTCTTGTTGTTGCTGCTAATTTTCTTCCGTCTTTTTCGCTGACCTTTCAGCGCCTCTCCTTTGAAATTTTTACAAGTCTAAATCGCCAAAATATTTACGGCCATTTAGCGATATTCTTTATGAAAAAACTAAAACCATCTTCAGCTCTTTTGATCATTCTTTTGGCACAAGGAAATATTCTTGCTCACAAGTTTCACTCTTTGCAAAAAATTGATGGAATGAAGATAGAAAAAGATGCTAAGAAAATTTCACTACCATACTCAGCAAAGCAAGGAATGGCAAGCTTTCGCGATGGTAGCAAATTGGTGGTAAAAAAAGTTTTTGTTAGTTTCTCTGATTTAAGCGAGTGGGTTTTTGTTGTTCCTTTAAACCTCTCTGCCGCCTTTGCTGATGCGGCTCGCTTCGAGTTCAATAAATTTCGTTTAGTTTGGTTTGGTTGTTGTATGCGGGCTTCTTAATTGACTGCACCACAACTTCTTTAAAACAGGCGGCTCTAGGGCTGCTACCAACTAAATTTATGAAATATTTAATCATCTTATTGGCTTTGGCTTCGTGCTACAATCCGCGCACTCTTGAAAGCAGAAATTGCATTTACAACAGCTGGCAAGACGGCAAATCGCATTGCAGCCGCTACAGAACTGTTGCTGCGGATAATCGCCGCGTGCCGCCGCAGCGTTATTATTATCGTTAAGAAATTATTTTTTTGATAAAGGCCTGTGCCAGGCGGATTCCGTGGATGTCGATGGAGTGATCAAGGTTTGCAACGGCGTGAGATTCGTGATCAATTTCGCGCTCTTGCAGAACTTTTTTTGCTTCTAAAAAATCTGAAAAAGGCACCACAGAATCAGACTCGCCATGGATTAAGCAGATATTTGGTTTTGACAAAGTTTGCTGCCCCAACATTTCTGGCAAAATTAATTTGCCAGAAAAAGCGATGATTCCAGCTGGTTTCTTAGGCTTGCTGAAGCCTTGATACATCGACATCATCGCCCCTTGTGAAAATCCGACAATAAATAATTTATCGTCGCTTAAATTGAAGCGCGCGAGTTGCGCATCGATAAAATTTGTGAGAATTTTATTGGCATTTTTTATTTCAACGGCGATTTCGTGTAAACCTTTGCGATCGTTGCCGCTGTAAAGTGAAAACCATTGGTAGGCATCGGGAAAGCCACCCTCCCACGGATCAATTCCGTTTGGCGAAATGTAGTGCGCGTCGGGCAAAACATATTTTAATTCGTGCGACAGATTAATTAAATTTTCGCCATTCGAGCCGTAGCCGTGAAGTAAAATTACTAGATATTTGGGTTTGTCTGTCGTGGAATATTCAAAAAATTTTGAGTGCAACATAGCTTAAATTAATCAGTAAAATCAGGGGTTGGCGAGGCATGCTCACAGTAGATAATCTTTCACTTTTTAGAGATCACAAGAAAATTTTCGGCCCCCTCGGTTTTTCCGTAAGTATCAATTCAGCCTTGATAATCACGGGTAAAAACGGTTGTGGCAAAAGCAGTTTGCTTAGAATTTTGGCCGGAATTTCTGCGGCAAGTGAGGGAAAAATTTTGTGGGGCGGCGAAGATGTCGAAAATTTTCGCGATGATTTTAACGGCGACAGCCAATTTTTGGGGCATAAAAATTTTCTAAAACCTGAGCTGACAGTTGCAGAAAATTTAAAATTTTATGCCCGCTTAAATGGCACTGAGGCTGCTCTTAGCTCAGCTTTGGCCTTTTTTGAATTAGAAAATTTAGCTAACAAAAAAGTAAAAACCCTCTCCGCCGGTTGGCAAAAACGCACCATGCTGGCCAAACTTTTATGCTGCCCATCAACCGTTTGGTTCTTAGACGAGCCTTCAACAAATTTAGACAAAGCCGGTAAAGAAAAATTACACGGCCTCATCAAAACCAGAATAAAAGAAGATGGTTTGGTAATTATCGCCACCCACGACGAAGCCTTTTTTGACTTGGGTCCGAAGCTTAACTTAGAAGACTTCTCATGAAAAAAATTCTTTTTGTTTGCACTGGAAATATTTGCCGTTCACCAACAGCTGAGGCAATTGCTCGGCATAAAAGTAAAGTGCTTGGCTTAGAAAAAGATTTTGTTTTTGATTCGGCCGGAACCGACGGATACCACGCAGGTGAGGCTCCAGATGCAAGAAGCGCGTTAACTGGAAAAGAGCGTGGAATTTCTTTTGAAGGAATTTTTTCCAGAAGAATTACAGTAGATGATTTTGAAAAATTCGATTTTCTAATGTGCATGGATCGCAACCACTACGCCAAGCTACTTAGCATGTCTCCAGAAAATTCAAAAAACAAAGTGCAGCTATTTTTGCAATTTTGCGAAGCGCCAAACAAATGGGATGACGAGGTGATAGACCCTTACTACAAAAGCACCGGCGCCTTTGATGAGGTTTTTGATGTGATTGATGTGGCGCTAGAAAATATGTTTGAGCAGCTTACGAATCTCTCACAGAGTTAACCGTAGAATTAGCCTCATTTGTCTTTTTCAACACCTGCAAAACCTGCGGCAAAATAATTTTTAATTTTTCATCTAATTGCCACGGGGCGTTGAAAATAAACATTCCGCAGGCGTGCATTTTGGTTTCGCCGCCAATTCCTCCGATGTCGAAAGTGGTGTGTAAAATTTTGGCAAATTTTAATTCAGACATTTCGCGCTGAAATTTTGTCAGCACCTCAGTGTCGCTTTTAATGATTGGATACCAAACCAAATAAGTGCCGTGAGCGAAGCGTTTGTAAGCATCTTCCATGCCTTCAACAATTTTTTGCCAGTCAGCAGAAACCTTGCTTTGGTCTTTTTCAAAAGCGGGATCGATGATGATTAATCCGCGTTTTTCAAGTGGAGGAAGTTTTGATTTTAGCAGCGCAAAACCATCTAAATTAAACAAAGAAAATTTGGCGCTTCCGGCAAAAGTTTTGCGCAAAATTGAAAAATCGTCGCGGTTTAATTCGGTGAAAATCGCGCGGTCGTCGCGGCGCAAATAGTCGCGAATTAAACTTGGAGAACCAGCGTAGGTCTTGAGTTTGTGGGGTAGATCGTCAATTTCACAATTATTAATTTTGGCTAAAATTCTTAAGTAGCGCTCAGGCAAAAAATCAGCAAAATTTTTCTGTGCTAAAAGTTTTTTAATTCCCTCAGAGGCCTCAAAAGTTTTGAGAGATTTTTCGTCAGCCAAATCATATTTTCCAATACCAGCGTGAGTGTCTAAAACAAAAAACGGCGTGGGTTTTTCGTGAAGTTTTTCCAGGCAAAGTGTGAGAATAAGATGCTTAAAAATATCAGCAAAATTGCCAGCGTGGTAGATGTGGTGGTAGTTCATTTATTGAGAGAATTATTTTGAGTTCTATTTAGTGTGAATTGATGCGTCAGATCTACAGCATAATGAATCGCATAGTCTTATGTACCAAGGCTTTTTTGCGGCGGTTTCTATATTTTTAACAGATGATGGAGGGGAGATATTATTTTCTATCGCATGTGCAAATTCTAGAGCACTTTGATGAGCTTTTTTTTGTGCATTTTCTTTCCTGTATGCCTCTTGGCGCGCAAGGTGGACTTCTTTTGGGCTATGCATTTATTGCCGTAAATTATTATTTTCTGTCTCTCTGCTTATCCGAGGATTGCGTAATGAGCTGGATGGCTGTTCTGCTACGTAATGTCTAATTAGGCCTAAAAATGTGTTTTCTTTTTTTCTCAAAACTTGCTGCTGCATTTCTTCCTGATTATATTGCCGGCCTTTGCTAGTTGATATATCTAGCTCGTTGATCTCGTCTGTCGCTGAAAAAGCTCTGCGCACTAAATTTGTAAATCTGTTAGGTTGGCGGGACATATTAAGTGTATAAAAATTAACCAAAGAACCAGCCAGTAATCATGTAGTTAGAAAGCAAAATCAAAATCGATGCAGACACAACGGCATTGGTTGTAGCAACCCCAACCCCTTCAGCACCACCCTTAGAATTATAGCCAAAATAGCAGCCCATTAGTGAAATTACGAAACCAAAAACGGCAGCTTTTGTGAGGCCTGAAACTACGTCAATTTGTTCTAAAAATTTGAAGGTGCTGTTGATGTAAGGCCCGGGTGAAAATCCCAAAGAATGCACACTAACCAAGTAGCCGCCCATCACGCCGATAATGTCGGCAACTAAAACCAAAAGCGGCAACATTAAAACGCCGGCGATAATTCTTGGTGCGATTAAATATTTGAAAGGGTTGGTTGAAAGTGTGCGTAGTGCATCAATTTGCTCGGTCACTTTCATAGTGCCAATTGCTGCTGCCATTGATGCGCCAACGCGTCCTGCTACCATTAGTCCGGCTAATACGGGGCCTAATTCTCTGGTGATTGATAAAACCACAACTGTGGCAATGGTGCTTTCAGCATTGAAACGCGAGAACCCCGAATAGCTTTGAAGTGCTAAAACCGCGCCCGAAAAAATTGCAGTAAGGCCAACAACGGGAAGTGAAAAATAACCAATTTGTAAAAACTGACGCAAAATTAAGCGCGGATAAAAAGGTGGCGTGAAGCAGTGTTTGACGGCGGTTAGCGTGAATAAAACTATCTCACCCAGCTTGGCTAAATTTAGCAAAGTGAAGTGACCAGTTTTTTCTAAAATTTTTAAAACTTGCGCCTGCATGAAATTTTTAGTTGAAATTTGGGAGGTGGTTGGGGAGTTTGTGCCAGTGCTTTTTTGAAGCATTTCACTCACAACAAGTTTTGATGTTTGTACTAAAAATCCAGTCCAAATTTATTAAGTTTTTTAGCGCTTTTTTGCTCGTTCTTTTTGTTTTGGGCAAAACGGCTTCGCTTGTTCACGCCTATTCACATCACGAAAAATCTTCGCACAAAAATTCAGAAAGTTGTTTTGTTTGCGCTGGATCTAATTTTCAAAATCAAATTTCTCTCACGCCAAATTTAATTTTTGCTGCGGCGGTTTTTTATTTGGTTTTTGCGTTTCGCAAATTTGACCGCGTAAAGCTTTCTTATCTTCTCTTCTCTAAAGCCCCCCGAGCCCCTCCAGTTATTTCTTAAAAACATTTGTCTCGCAGTCGTTGTGACGCGAGTAATTTTAATTTTTAAAGAAATAGCTCATGAAAAAACTTATCTCTCTTGCTTGCGCAAGTTTGCTTTTTGCAAGCTTTCAAGCCTTCGCATCCGACACTTGGAACTACCAAGTGACTGCAACAAAACTTGACGAATCTCGTAATAAACTTTCTCCCACAACTGGTGGCAGCTCTTTTTCTTTTTCGCAAAAAGACGTTGAAAATTTGCCGCAAGGTCAAGCAACGCCCATCAACCAAGTGCTGCTTAGAGCTCCATCTGTGGTGCAAAGCACGCAAGGCCAGCTTTACGTGCGCGGTGATCACGGCAATTTACAATATCGCATTAACGGCGTGATGTTGCCCGATGGTGTTGGTGGATTTGGTCAATCACTCGACACCCACTTTGCCGAGAAAATTGATTTTCTAACCGGCGCAATGCCGGCGCAATATGGTTTGCGCACTGCGGGTGTGGTTGACATCAAAACCAAAAGCGGCGCTTTTCAAAAAGGCGCTAGATCTGAGGTGATGGTTGGTGGCAATAATACTCTAGGTTTAAACCAACAAGTAAGTGGCGCCAAAGGTAATTTAAATTACTACATCAACGCTAGTTTCTTGCAGAGTGATCGTGGTCTTGAATCTTCAACCGCATCAAAAAAATCACTGCACAATGACACCACTCAGGACAAAATTTTTGGCTATTTTTCTTATTTGATCGATGCCGGAAAACGCCTGAATTTGATTGTTTCAAATTCAACTAACCGCTTTGAAATTCCAAATAATCCAAATCAAAAAACTCAGTATTCTTTGAGTGGGGTTGGCGATATTTCGTCGTCAAATTTGGATCAAAGACAAGTTGAATCAAACAAGTTCGCAATCGCGTCACTGCAGGGTGTGACCGATTCAGAAATTGATTACCAAGTATCACTCTTTTCACGCTACAGCAATTTAAAATATCGCCCAGATTACGCTGGAGATTTGGTGTTTAACGGCATTGCTTCAACGCTAGATCGCAGCAGTTTTGCCAATGGTGTGCAGGGTGATTTTAGCTACGAGCTAAACGACACCAACACTTTGCGTTCAGGCTTTTTTGCTAGCAACGACACGGTAAAAAGTGCGACTGAAAATTGGGTTTTTGAATCTGATGGCGTGGGCGGTTATCTAGACACTCCGTTTAGAATCGACGAAGGCTCAACCAAAAATTCACAAATTTTTGGCGGCTATTTGCAAAATGAGTGGAAAGCAATCGACAAGCTTACACTCAATTACGGCGTGCGTTTTGACGCTTCGCGAGCTTTTGTAAATGAAAGCCAATTTAGCCCGCGTTTTGGTGCGCTTTACGATCTAACTAAACAAACAAAAATTCACGCTGGTTTTGCGCGTTATTTTACGCCACCACCAACTGCGTCAATTTCTGAAACTGCGCGTGCTAGGTTTGAGAACACCAGCAACGCGTCAGAAAGTGCGCAAAATTCTAAAGTAAAAGCTGAGCGTACAAATTATTACGACGTGGGCATTTCGCACAAAGTTTCGCCGCATTTAACTGTTGCGCTTGATGGCTATTACAAAGAAATAAAAAACCTGCTTGATGAGCATCAATTTGGTAATTCGTTAATTTTTACACCGTTTAATTATCAACGCGGCAAGGCTTATGGCGTTGAGTTTAAGGCCGATTACAAAAAAGAAAATTTTGACTCTTTTTTCAATTTTTCGGCGCAAAATGCTTGGGGAAAAAACATTGTGTCGGGTCAATACATACACGATGCCGATGAGCTTGATTACATTTCCAAAAACAAAATCACGCTTGATCACAGCCAAACCTACACAATTTCGGGCGGTGCATCTTATTTATTTTTGGGCACAAAATACAGCGCTGACGCAATTTACGGCTCGGGACTACGCACTGGCAACAACAACCTAAACACCATGCCAGCCTATCTGCAAGTTAACGCTCACGCTGGTCGCGACGTTAATTTGGGCATGGCCGGAAAAATCAATTTGCGCCTTTCTTTAGTGAATGTGTTTGATGAAGTTTACCAAATCAGCAACGGTTCTGGAATCGGCATTGGCGCTTCGCAATATGGGCCAAGACGCACGGTTTATTTAATGGCTGTGAAGTCGTTTTAAAAAATTATGAGAAGTAAATTTTTAAGTTTTAGCGCGGCCTTTTTACTTCACTTGGCGTTGTTTGCGGTGTTTTATTGTGATATTTTTCACGATCATTCTAAAGCGCCGCAAGTGACGCTAGAGGTGCAATTAATCTCGTCTCATGCGCATGAAAGCCAAAAGCAAAATATTAAAAATTCTCACGTAAGTAAGCATTCCGACTTGGCAAAAAATCAAGAGGCGGCGCAGCATTATCATGGCGAAGCTGAGGCGACAAAAAAAGTTGCAGCGCTGTTTAATCCATTGCCGCAAATTCCAGATGATTTGCGCTTAGAAGCCTTTAACAGCGAGGCTGTGGCGCGTTTTTACATTGAAGCAAGTGGTGTGGTTTCGCGGGTTGAATTGATCAAACCTTGTGCCAATCCAAAGCTAAATCATCTGCTGCTAAAAAGTTTAAAAAGCTGGAAATTTGCCGCCGCAAGTTCAGCTTCAACTCAAGACATTCGCGTTAATTTTTTGGTAAAATAAATGAAAAAAATTCTCCTCACTTTCGCTTTATTTTTTGTTGCAACTGCGGCTGAAGCAAAAATCACCATCTTTGCCTGCGAGCCTGAGTGGGGCAGCTTGGCGCGAGTTATTGTGAAAGACGCAGCCGACATTAATGTGGCAATTGCCGAAAATCAAAATGCGCAAATTGTTTCGGTAAAATCAGCTTTGGTTGATGTGGCCAGAAAGGCCGAAATGGTGTTTTGTTCGGGCGGCGGTTTAGAAGATAAATGGCTGCCAAGTTTGATTAATCGCAGCTACAATTTGGCGGCGATTTCTAACGAAAATAGTTTGATGTTTGCGGCTAACTACGTGGCCAAGCCAATTGCGCAAAAAGGCGCCAGAGTTCATTTAAACCCACATAATATTTTAAAAATTGCGGCAGAATTTACGCGTCGCGTGAAGTTGCTCGACCCGATTCACGCAACTTTTTACCAAAAAAATCACGATGAATTTGCCAAAAAATGGCAAGAAGCAATTCCTGAATGGGAGAAAAAAGCAGCGCCACTTAAAGGTTTAAAATTTATGGCCAACGATAATTCGTGGGGCTATTTGGCTGATTGGTTGGGTTTAAATATTGAAACAATTATTGATTCAAGAACCGGAGCAAAGCCAGATGTTCTAAGGCTTCATGCTATTGCAGATAATTTGAAAACTAACCCGGTTGAGGCGATAATTTTTGCTGGCTGGGAAGATAAGAGATCAATGTTGTGGTTGCGAGATACTGCCAAAACGCGTGTAGTTTTGGTGCCATTTACCACCAAAGGCCCAACTGATTTATTTAAATTATTTGATGTGGCGCTAAATGCTCTTCTTACCGATTGTTCGAGTGGCGTTTGCAAAACCCTTGCCAAACCTGAAAAAACCAAAGTGACCTTGCGCTAAAAATAATTAGGCCAAGGCAAAAAATAAAATTCCAAACTGCCATTGAAAGGCCGAGTAAAAAGAAAGTTGGTTGGTCGCAGCGCACGGCTTTGGTTTTAGCAAAAGCCGCTTCTAGCGCGGCTAAATCGGTGATTTCGTTGAGGCTGTCAGATGAACAAGTTGTTGGTCCGGCGAAAATTTTTTGTTCAACGCCAATGTGGTAAAAGGCGATTGCGCAGTTGATGGCAAGTAAGGCGATGCAAAGAAAAAATGTGATTTTTCTAGATTTTTCAGACTTAAAAAAAGCAAAGCAGAGTAGGGTGGCGGCGATGATTCCAAAAAATGGTTTGCGCTGATAAAGACACAAAATGCAAGGCTCGTGGCCGAAGGCATATTGTGAAATGTAGGCGAAGGTGAGGCCGAAAATTGAGGTTAGGGTTAGGAAGATTAGGGCAGGTTTTTTGTTCATTTTTTTTATTTTTTTTCAGATCGAGTGTTCGAATAACCACCCCAACCCCTCCTTGAAAAGGAGGGGCTTTACACCGAGCTCGTACTAAAGCCCCTCCTTTTCAAGGAGGGGTTGGGGTGGTTATTCACACACTCGATTTATTTTTTTACAACTTACTTCCCCAAAATCTTCTTCGCCAAATCCTTTCTAAGCTCCACCGCTGGCTGGTCATAAGGATCAATCCCCATCACATAAGAAACCAAAATCGTTTCCAAAAACATCTGCATCATTAACCCGCCCAAAACTTCTTCGCTTAGTTTTTCAATTTCAAAAATACGAATCGGTAATTTCTTTTTATTCAAAACTTCAATCGTGGTGTCTTGCTCAACCTTCACAATGTCACTTAGTTTTTTGCCGCCAAACAAGGTTTCGCAGCCCGCCAAATCTTTAATCGCAAAATCATTGGAGTGTTTTTTTTGCGTGACAAAAGTGAAAAATTTATTTCTTGGCCCATCAAGATAAAGCTGCAGCTGACTATGCTGATCAACCGTGCCCATTGAGTTAATCGGTGTTGAGCCAAAGCCATTTTTGCCCAAAGATTCTGCCCAAAGTTGGCGATACCAGTCGGTGAAATTTTTTAAATCGTCAACGTAAGGCATAATCACGTTGCTCTCGAAGCCTTGCTGGTAAAGGCTTAGCTGGATGGCGCAAGAATCTGTGATGCGGTCATTTTCTAAAAAATCGGCGACAATTTTTTTGGCGCCATTTCTAATTTTTTTAGCATCAAGCCCAACAATTAATGCCGGCAACATGCCAACAATTGAAAAACATGAATATCTGCCACCAATTGTGCTTGGGTGTGAAGTAATTTGTGCGCCAATTTTTTTAGCAATTTTTGCTACAGAATTTGTTTGCGATTCGGTGACAAATAAAAATTGTTTTTCGAAGTTTCTAATTTTTAATTTTTTGATTTCATCCAACACTATCAAGGTTTGGCAGATGGTTTCAATAGTTTCTCCAGATTTGCTAATTACCAAAAAAAATGTGTTTTTAAAATCAATTTTGCTCAAAGAATTTTTGACGGTGGTAGGGTCAATTGATTCTAAAAATTCTAACTTATCTTGAAATTTCAGCGCGCTTAAAGTTTTGCCACCCAAGCTTGAACCGCCAACGCCAAGTACCAAAACTTTTTTGTAAAGAGCGATTTCTTTGGCAAATTTTTCGAAAGTTTTTAAGTCATCCAAGCCAAACACAGCGTCAATTGAGGCGATTTTTTTTGCCTTAATTTCTTTGCGTAAAATTGCAGAAAATTTGTCGCAATCGGCTTTAATTTTTTTCGAAATTTCTTTGCCAGAAATGTTTTTAAAGCACTGAGAATACAGGGTGTGAGCCATTAAAAGAGGTAAATAAGTTGGGAGAATAAAAACTTTCTAACTTTCGCTAATTCTAAAGTGAAGAACTTGTAATATTGAAATGCCCACTTAATTTGCGCGTCCCTCATCATTTTCGGCTGGGTAGCAAAGTGGTAATGCAGGGGCCTGCAAAGCCCCTATACGTCGGTTCGATTCCGACCCCGGCCTCCACTCTCATCCACAATTACCGCCTCGCCATAAGTTCTCAAATTTAAAGGTAATATTATGATCTCTACTCCAGTAATAATTCTAGCAGCTATTCTTGTAATTTTTTATTCTTGGTATGTATCTCTAATATCGAGGCGCAACAAGGCTTTAGAAGCTTTATCGGGCATTGATGTTCAGTTGAATAATCGCTCCAGCTTGATTCCAAATATTTTAACAATTGCTAAAAAATTTATGGAGCATGAGGAAAAAATATTTACTGAAGTGACAAAATTACGCGAACAGTTGAGTCAAAAATATGATCCAAAAAATCCAGAAGATGTAAAAAGCCATTTGGTTGCATCAGAGGCTTTGTCGCAGCAAATGAGCAGCTTTATGTTGCGTGCCGAAAATTATCCCGAGCTAAAATCGAACCAAAATATGCTACAAGCTCAGCAAACTTACAATGAAGTGGAGGCTCAAATTGCGGCATCAAGAAGGTTTTATAATTCTGCTGTGGCGTCACTGCGTAACTCGATTCAAATTTTCCCAGGAAGCCTTATAGCAAGTATCGCTAATGTTAAGGACATGCCTTTATACGAAGCCGATGAATCAGTAAAAGCCCCGGTTGATGCGGGTAAATTTTTATAAAAATTATGAAAGATTCTTTTTTTGGCTTGGTTTTTGGCTCTAAAATCAAGAGCAATGCTGTAGAAGCTGATTTTGTTGAAGAGGGTGAAAGAGAGGCGGGCTTTGCAGAATTCTATAGCCAGAAGATCAAGAGCGACAATATTCGGCTTGAGAATATTCGGGTTAAGAATCTGAAATATTTGATTTTAAGCTCTCGTATTTCGCTAATTTTAGGGATAATTCTGACAATTTTTACCTTCATCGCAACCTCATCTGAAATATACCAAGTTTCGACCAAGCAGCATCAGGATTTGTTCAGAAATATTGTTCTGGGAGTCTTCATCATACTAATAATATGGCCCAGCATATTTACCATAATTTACAAAAATGCGATCAAATCAGATTTGTTTAAAAATATTTTCAGTTTTTTTGGTGAATTTATTTATGAGCCAGGTGGCAGCAAATCTCTTGGGAGTTATGAGCAGTTTCAACTTCTTCCAGCATATGATGTTAAATTTTCCACATCGGAAGATTATGTCGTCGGAACCTACAAAGGCGTAAACATCAGTTTTGAAGAGGCGTGTCTGCAAAAAGAGACGAGAACAAAGCAAGGCACAAGCATCAATTTTGGAAAGGTGCATCTGGGAAGAGGGGCGGGGGGAAGACAAGAAGTCAAAACAGAAGTTAAATTTAAAGGGATATTGATTACGCTCAGTTTTAATAAAAATTTTAAAGGACGCACAATAGTGCGCACCGACAGAAAAATTGACAATTTGGTGCGCGGCGTGACTGATTCTTTGGAAAGAGTGGAGTTAGAAGATCCTGAATTTGAGAAGATGTTCCAAGTTTATTCGCAAGATCAAGTTGAGGCTAGATATCTACTTACAACTTCTTTCATGGAGAGGCTAAAGAGCCTGTCCGTCTTCTTTGAGTCTGAAAGAACTGAGGCGAGTTTTTACGAGAATAAAGTGCTCCTAACTTTTGTGGGAACTCAGAACTTATTTGAGCCGAGATCAATTTTTGAACAGACTGATTTGGTCAAAGAATGTAAGAATGTGATTGCCCAAATGGGTTTAATTTTTGACGTAATTGACCATTTGAAGTTAGATCAAAGAACTGGTTTGTAGCGATTATCACTTCTTTCTTTCACTAATTCTTGGAGCTCTAAGGTAAATTGGGTCTAAATTTTCTGAGCCCTGCATCTCTTTTTGAAATTTTTCGTAGGCTAAAAGTGCGAGTAAATCGGCTTCAATTTCGTTGTCGCTTTCGTTCATTTCAAATTTGAAATTTTCTTTTTTTAAAATTTCGGCGGCGATGGTTTTGCCGGATCCGCAGAGGAAGAAATTTTCTTTCGGGAAGATGTTTGGAAGGTCTTCTAGTCTTGCTAATTGTGGTTCTGAGCTGTTGTAGCTGTAAAAGAAATCATCCCCTCTCGCGTCAAGCAGCACAAAAATATTTTCAGATTTTTCGCGATATTTATACGCAACTGCCTCGCAAGAATTTATTAAAATTAGTGGCAGGTTGGTTGCGAGTTTTATGGTGCGCCCTGCGGTGAGGCCAATTCTGGTGCCGGTGAAGCTGCCGGGGCCGTTGGTGGTGGCGATTAAATCTAGGTCTTGGTACCAGATTTTATTTTCTCTTAAAAGCTTTTCGATTTCTAAAATTAAAAATTCTGACTGCTTGCCGCTTTCGGTGATTATTTTTTTTGAGAGAAGTTTCTCATTTTCTGCAATTGCTACAGAAAAGCCTGAAGCGCTGGTGTCGAAGGCGAGAATTCGCATTAGTTAATTACAGGTTTGATGCTTGGAACATCTAAAGAAAAAGTGGGAATTTTTGCGTTAAAAAATTCGCCGTCAGCTTTTTGCATTTGGTAGTGGCCCATCATAATTCCTGAAGGGTGACGCAAATGCACGCCGCTGTTATATTGGTAAGAAGACCCCGCGGCAATTGATGGCTGTTCGCCAATTACGCCTTCTCCGGTCACTTCTTGCACCACGCCTTTTTCGTCGATAATGCGCCAGTAGCGGTTGGTTAGTTTAACGGCTTCTAAGCTTTGATTGTCGACGCGCACGTGGTAAGCCCAAATAAAAAGATCACCCAAAATGCTTGATTTGCTGTCGATAAATTCGGGCCAAACTGTGATTTGAATATTTTCAGTTGTTGCCACGTAAGGCTTGTCGTGCATTGCTTGCGACAGGCTTAAAATTTCTTCGCCAAAGGATCTGTTAGATTTTGAAAGTTGGGTCATAATTTTTAATTCATGCGGTCGGTTAAATCGACTACGCGCATTAATTCTTTTAGGTCGGTAATGCCGGCGATTACTTTTTGAATGCCATCTTCAACTATTGGCACAAAGCCGTTTTTTAAAGATAGTTCGAGCATTTCTTTGCGATTGGCGCTGGTTGCCACAAGTTCGTCGAGCTCGCGATTGAAAGGCAAAACTTCGCAAATTACTACGCGGCCTTTATAGCCGCCGCGGCATTTGTCGCAGCCAACGGCTTTAAAAAGTTTATCAACATTGCTATATTTTGGCCCCAAAAGTCTTTTTTCTAGGGCGTCAACTGGATGTTCTTTTTTGCAGCTTGGGCAAAGTTTTCTTGCCAAACGTTGCGCCACAATACAAATGAGCGAACCCGCCATTAGATAGTTTGGCACGCCCATGTTCATTAAACGCGGAATTGCACCAAGAGCGTCGTTAGTGTGCAGCGATGTATATACTTGGTGACCTGTCATTGCCGCTTGTAGTGCGGTGATTGCGGTGTCTTTGTCGCGCACCTCCCCAATCAAAATCACGTCGGGATCTTGGCGGAGTAGGGCTTTAATACCTGAGGCAAAATCCATGCCCACGTCGGTTCTAATGTTTGATTGGCGAATTAGTGGAATGCGATACTCGACTGGGTCTTCGAGTGTCATGATGTTTTTATCAATCGAGTTGATGTAGCTTAAAACCGTGTAAAGCGTGGTTGTTTTACCCGAACCAGTTGGACCAGTTAGAATAATTACACCTTCAGGGCGCTGAACCACTTTTTTGATTAGGTTCATACTGTGCTCAGAAAAGCCTAATTTTTCTAGCGTCATGATGGACTGCTTTTCGTCCAAAATACGCATTACAATATTTTCGCTGTGAATTGTTGGCTGGGTCGAAACACGAAAGTCAATTTTACGTCCCAAAATTTCTGAGTTAATACGACCATCTTGGGGTTTTCGACTTTCGGCAATGTTCATGCCTGACATAATTTTAATACGCACAGCAGTGGCGGTCCAATAGTCTTTGTGGATGCTCCTGATCTGCACCATTTTTCCGTCGATACGGTAGCGAATACGTAAGAAAAGATTTTCTGGTTCAAAGTGCAAATCTGACGCGCCGCGGTGAACGGCATCAGTTAAAATGGCGTCAACCAAACGCACCATCGGACTTTTATAATCGCCTTTAAGTTGTGTTTCGTCGTTAATTTTTGCACTGCCGATTGATTCGATTTCTTTTAAAATACCCTCAATGGACATTTCGTAATCGTAATATTGGTCAATCGCGTGAATGATTTCGGCTTCTGGAACGTAAACCGGATTAATACGAAAATTTGGTGGAAAATATCTGCGAACTTGGTCAATTGCAATAATGTCGAAAACGTCCGACATGCCGATGGTTATTGAGTCGGCAGTGTATGAAACGGGGATTAATTTATTGTGAGTAGCAAATTCTTTAGGAACTTTTTTTACCAGCTTGGCGTCAATAATTGAGGCCTTGATATCAAATTTTTTGATACCGGTAGATTCGTTTAAAATTTCTCCAAGTGCACCTTCCGAAACAAAACCCATTTCAACCAAAATTGCGCCAAGGGTTTTTGCATCTTTAAGACGAGCTTGCTCTTTTAGCGCAATCGTCAACTGATCTTCAGAGATAACTTTTTTATCTAATAGCCGCGTGCCAATATCTGCAGTAGTTGTTGGGGTTGCCATAATATTTGATTGTCTTTGAGGGGAGAAATAATTTTAAATATCTTTTGAGTCATTCGATTGTCAAGAAACCAAACCTAAAAAAAATTATCATGTCTGTAGTTGTTCGTTTTGCACCATCTCCAACTGGCTATCTTCACATTGGCGGGGCTCGTACCGCTTTGTTTAATTATCTTTTTGCCAAGAGAAATTCGGGAAAATTCTTGCTTAGAATTGAAGACACCGACAAAGAAAGATCAACTGCGGCAGCAATTGACGCAATCTTGCAAGGCCTTGACTGGCTTGGCTTAAAGCATGATGGCGATTTTGTTTTACAGTCAAAAAATTTGGCACGTCACAAAGAAATTGCCGAAAAATTGCTTGAAAAAAATCAGGCCTATTTGTGCTACACCTCAGCTGAAGAGTTAGCAGAATTGCGCCAAGCGGCAGAAAATAAAAAAGAAGTTTTTCGTTTTAAAAGTCCGTGGCGCGACAAAGTTTTGTCGCAAACTTCAAGCGTAAAACCGGTGATTAGAATTAAAGCGCCGTTAGAGGGTGGAACCATAATTCGCGATTTAGTGCAAGGCGAAATTCAAGTAAAAAATTCTGAGCTTGATGATTTGGTAATGCTTAGGGGCGACGGCACTCCAACCTACATGCTAGCGGTTGTGGTCGATGATTTCGACATGGGCGTCACCCACATTATTCGTGGCGACGATCACCTAACAAATGCCTTTAGACAAAAAATAATTTATGAAGCCATGTCGTGGAAAGTTCCTGAATTTGCCCACATTCCATTAATTCACGGACCCGACGGCGCCAAGCTTTCAAAACGTCACGGCGCCACTTCGGTGATTGATTACAAAACAATGGGATATCTGCCAGAAGCGATGAGAAATTATTTGCTGCGTTTGGGATGGTCGCATGGTGACAGCGAAATTATTTCTGATGCGCAGGCGGCTGCTTGGTTTGATTTAGCTCATGTTGGAAAATCACCTTCGCGCTTTGATTTTGCTAAGCTCAAGTCAGTTAACAAAAATTACATCAAAGAAAAAAACGAAGAAGAATTGCTAAAAATTGTTGAAGAATTTTTGCCAAAAAAACCGTCAAAAACTGAAGAAGAAAAACTTTTTAAAGTGATTAAATTCGCCAAAGAAAGAGCTCATGTTTTGGACGAATTAGCAAAAAGTTTAGAAATTTATTTCGACAATTTTTCGGCTGAATTTTCGGATGAAGACAAAAAAATAATCACCGAAAAAAAATCTTTAGTTGCCGATTTAGCCAAAGTTTTTGCTGATTTAAATGATTGGACTCACGACGGAATTAAAAATGCTCTAAACGATTTTGCCGCCGCTAAAGCCATTAAAATCAAGGATTTCGGGCCGTTGCTTCGAATCATTTTAACCTTCACCTCAGCATCAGCGGGTGGAATTTTTGACGTGGTTGAAATTTTGGGGAAGGTGGAAGTGGAGAGAAGAATTAGTGATGTTTTGGGGTATTAATTTAGATCGAGTGCGCGAATAACCACCCCCAACCCCTCCTTCAAAAGGAGGGGCTTTAGTCCGAGTGTGTCTAATGCCGAAAATAGCCGTTTAGGCTATTTTCTCCCTTTTGAAGGAGGGGTTGGGGTGGTTATTCGCAGCTACAATAAAATATTTTCTCTCGCAAGCGCACGCAAAAAATTATTTTTTATGAAACTAAAAAACCAAAATCTCCTGCGCCAATCTTGTTTTATTGATGGCAAGTGGGTTGAAAAATCTGCGACGATTTCTGTCTTTAATCCGAGCAATCAGGCCTTAATTGGCAAGGTTCCGGCGCTTGAGTTGATGGATGTAAAAAATGCAATCGACGCTGCTGCAAATGCATTTTCCAAATGGTCAAAACTTACTGGCAAAGAGCGCGCGAAAATTTTGCGTAAGTGGTACGAATTGATTTTAGAAAATCACGAAGACCTAGCTGTCATTTTAACGTCAGAGCAGGGAAAGCCTTTATCTGAGGCGCGTGGCGAGGTTTTGTACGGTGCCAATTTTGTTGAATGGTTTGCAGAAGAAGCAAAACGAATTCGTGGTGAAGTAATTTTAGCACCAAAGCCAAATCAAAAAATTATTACAATTCAGCAACCAGTTGGGGTTGTTGCGGCGATTACGCCGTGGAATTTTCCATCGGCAATGATCACGCGTAAAGCTGCTGCTGCAATGGCTGCGGGCTGCACTGTTGTTTTGAAGCCTTCCGAACTTACACCATTTTCTGCACTGGCTTTAGCAGTTTTGGCAAAAGAAGCTGGAGTGCCGGACGGTGTATTCAATGTATGTACAGGAGATGCGCAAACAATTGGTGCCGAATTTTGTGCAAACACCAAAATTCGTAAAATTAGTTTCACCGGCTCAACTAAAATTGGTAAATTATTAAACCAACAATGCGCTGACGATTTAAAGCGAATTTCCTTAGAGCTTGGCGGTTCGGCGCCATTCATTGTTTTTGCCGACGCTGATTTAGAAAAAGCAATTTCTGGTTTAACGCACGCCAAATTTAGAAATGGCGGACAGGCTTGCACTTGCGTAAATCGCATTTTTGTTGAAGCAAAAATTCACGACCAATTTGTTGAAAAACTTTTGGTTGAAGTAAAAAAAATAAAAGTAGCAGATGGCTTTGACGCCTCGTCAAACATGGGCCCGATGATTTCGGATGTGGCGGTAGAAAAAGTTGAACGTCTAGTTGAAGGCGCACTAAAAAACGGCGCAAAATGTGAAATCGGCGGCAAAAAAATCTCAGGACAATTCTTTGCTCCAACCGTTTTAAGTGGTGTGACACCAAACATGAAAATCGCGCGTGAAGAAATTTTCGGTGCCGTTGCTGCAATTCAAAAATTTACCTCCGAAGAAGAAGTAATCGCCCTCGCCAACGACACCGAGTATGGTCTTGGCTCCTATCTTTACACCAACGACAACGCCCGCATTTGGCGAATTTCTGACGCGCTAGAATTTGGAATGGTGGGAATTAACGAACCATCTTTTGCAACTGAAGTAGCACCTTTTGGCGGAATAAAACATTCCGGTTTTGGCCGCGAAGGCTCGCATTTGGGAATTGAGGAATTCTGTCAGCTAAAAACTCTGCACATTAGTTTTTAAATTAGCGCGTCCTCAATAATCATCTGCACTTTTTCTACATCCATCCAAGTGTTGATATTCAAGGTGCCAACGAGGTCCATTGGTTTGGTGTATTTGGGGTCGAGTAAAATTTCTCCTAAAGAATTTGCGCCGCAGCGAAAGGCGATTGCTTGAATTTGTCCGCTAAAACCAAGAGCCGATTTTGTTGAAAAAATGCAGCTCACATGTTCTCCAGTTTTGCCGACAAAATTGCCTTTTATTTTTTGCACGTCGCGCAGCAAAAATTTTGGGCGTGAGTTGCCCACGCCAAATGGCTCAAGCTTTGAAAGCTCTTTTAAAAGTTCGATATTTACTTGCGGCAGGTCGAGCGCAATGTCGAATTCGCAAGTTTTTTGTGCGGAAAGTTCGGCAACTTTTTCGCCTAAATTTTTGCAGAAAAATTGGTGAAGGTCAGAAATTTTTTCTGGCAAAACTGAAAATCCACCAGCCATTGCATGCCCTCCGCCTTCGATTAATAAATCGGCAAAACGGGCTTTTAAAATTTCGCCGCCAAAATCAATTCCAGAAATTGAGCGGCACGAAGCCTTACCTTTCTTGCCTTCGTCGTCAATTGCAATTACCGCGACTGGTTTGTTGTAAAGATCTTTTAAGCGAGATGCGACGATTCCGATTACACCTTGGTGCCAATTTTTTGACACGGCAAAAATTATTGGATCGTTTTTTGAAAATCCGCCGGCACCTGATTCTAAAGACTTCACAGCCTCTTCCAAAACTTGCACTTCAATGTCTTTACGTTGTTTGTTGAGAGCTTCGAGTTGCTCGGCGATTACTTTTGCTTCTTCCTCATCTTCGCTTGAAAGTAATCTGGCACCTAAATCAGATTTGCCCACACGCCCGCCAGCGTTGATGCGCGGGCCGATGATAAATCCTAAATGGTAGGCGGTTGGCTCTTCGTCAAGCCCAGCTAAATCGCAAATTGCGCGTAGGCCCAAATTTTTTCGCGTCTTTAAAATTTTTAAACCAGCTGCCACGAAAGCACGATTTAAGCCGGTTAGCGACATTACGTCGCAAACTGTGCCAAGTGCTACGAGGTCGAGAAGATTGAGAAGATTTGGTTCTTTTCTGTCTGCGTAAAAATTTTCTTCACGCAATTTTTTGTTAACCGCAACGGCGAATAAAAATGAAACTCCAGCGGCGCAAAGATTTTTGTGGGGAAATTTTTCATCAAGTAAATTTGGGTTGATCACCGCAATTGACTGAGGTTTTTCAAGCACTCCTAAGTGGTGGTCGATTACAATAATGTCGAGGCCAACGGCGGCTGCATCTTCCAAAGGTTTGAAAGCAACAGTGCCGCAATCAACGGTAATTACCAAATCAGTACCGCTTTTTTTTAGGTTTAAAAGCGCTTGTGAATTTGGTCCGTATCCTTCCAAAACGCGGTCGGGAATGTAAATATTGGCGTTAACTCCAACCTCACGAAAGAAGCGTTTAAGCGTTGCGGCAGAGGTTGCGCCGTCAACGTCGTAATCGGCAAAAATGGTGATTTTTTTCTTCTTTCGAATTGCCTCAATCACATGCTCAACCGCTTTATCCATGTCGCTTAATTCGAATGGATTTGGCAGCGCGGTTTTAATTTTTGGCTCAAGAAAATTTTCAATTTCATCGAGCGAAATTTCGCGCGCCGAAAGCAAATTGCTCAAAACTTCAGAAAGGCCAAAGCGCTGGTAAATTGAGGTGGCGTGGCGCTCATCAAAAGTTTTTTGATGCCAGTTGAGGTTGAGGATTGAGGTTTTCATAAATTTAAAATTTTGGTGCGGTAGTTTTTCTAGTTAGTCTGTTTTGTTTAGTTTAAGAAGTCTGAGTATTTTTCACAGACTATTGCAGAAAAAGATGACAATTGCTTTTAGGAAAATTGCACTTTTGAGTTGCGTTTTCTTTAAAAATTGAGATCGAAAATTTATGCCTAAAACAGCACAAGTTGTTCTGCCAGAAAATGATGATTTAAATCAGATGATTTTTGATTTTGCCTGCTCGGCAAATCTAGCTGAGATCGGGGGTATTCTGGCGTCGCACGATGATAATTCTTTAGTTGAAGATTCTGAAGGCAATCTAATTAGTGCAGTTGCTGCAATTGCAAACGACTCGGTTTTTTTAGATGATTTGCGCGAAGAAGAGAGGGTTTTTTTGGCAGAAAAATTAATAAAAAAAATTCAGAAATCTTCTCTTTCGGAAGAGCGGCATTACCATTTGTTCTCGGGCGTAATAAATATGAGAGGCTCTGCCGGAGAAAATTCAGTCGCTGTGCAAGTAGTTAAACTACTGGTTGAGAACGGATTTGATGCTGGTGCTGTTGAGACAAAAAGCATGAATGGAAAAGTCTTTAAAAAAGATGCTCTTGAAGTGGCCGCTCAACAATCGCCAAAGTTTTTGCCAGGTCTTGTTAGAGCTGAAGAAGATGAGGGGCCGAGTATTTTAGCTGATCGCGCAATTGTTAAAATTTTACTTAAAAGTGGTAAAGTTGCCGGATTTGAAGGGGCATCTGGAATTGCAAAATGCGACGAAATTGAAAGAGGTGTTTTTGATTTCAGACAATTGGCAGGAAGAGAAATTCCAGAGCGTGGTGATTTCGACAGAATTGCCGTGCCAACTTACTTTTCTAGCATGGAGAATGTTGCTAAACCAAGCACCACAGTTAAAGAGCCGCATGTTGAGATGGGCTGTTTTAGCTTTTTGCGCTTTAGATAGTTGCAATGCCAGCGCTGGACTGGGTTTGCAACCCAGTCCACAGGTTCATTTTCTTCGTTTAAATCTTGTCGTAAGAAATTTTCTCTTTTTTCGCACCCGGATGCGTGACGGCACCAAACCTTGCTGAACCCACGGTTTGGGCGTATTTCCACAGATTTCCTGATTGGTAATCATTTTCTCTCGGTTTCCACTCGGCTTTGCGTGAGGCAATTTCGGCGTCAGTTAGTGCCACGTCGATTGTGCCTTTGATTGCGTCAATTGTAATTTGGTCGCCATTTTTAAGAAGCGCAATCATGCCGCCAACCGCAGCTTCTGGGCTTACGTGGCCAATGCAAAATCCTCTGGTTCCGCCAGAAAATCTGCCGTCAGTAATTAGTGCAACTTTGCTACCCATTCCTTGGCCGTAAATTGCGGCGGTGGTGGCAAGCATCTCGCGCATTCCGGGGCCGCCACGAGGGCCTTCGTAGCGAATTACAAAAACATCTCCCGCCTTGTATTGTTTGCGTTCAACGGCTTTGAAACATTCTTCTTCTGAATCAAAACACAAAGCGCTGCCGGTGAAAACTAGTGCGTCATTTTGCATTCCAGCAATTTTTACAACGGCGCCGTCTTCGGCTAAATTGCCGCGCAACGTTACAACGCCGCCGGTTGGCGACAAAGGTTTTTCTGGGCGGTAAACCACATCTTGGTTTTCGTTAAATTTTATTTCGGCTAAATTTTCCGCCATTGTTTTGCCGGTGACTGTCATGCAATCGCCGTGGATGTAGCCGGCATCAAGCAACACTTTCAAAATCATTTGCACGCCGCCAACTTCGAAAAGATCTTTCGCTACGTATTTTCCACCCGGTTTCATGTCGGCAATGTAGGGAGTTTTTTTGAAAATTTTGCCGACAGCAAAAATGTCAAAATCAATTCCGCATTCACTGGCAATTGCTGGCAAGTGAAGAACGGCGTTGGTTGAGCCACCAGTGGCCGCAACAATTGTCGCGGCATTTTCAAGCGCTTTAAGCGTGACAATGTCGCGCGGTTTAATGTTTTTTTCGATTAAATTCATTACCGCTTTGCCCGATTGGTAAGCGTATTCGTCGCGTGATTCGTAAGGTGCGGGAGTGCCTGAAGAGCCCGGCAAAGCAAGGCCAATTGCCTCAGAAACGCAAGCCATTGTGTTGGCGGTGAATTGTCCACCACACGCGCCAGCACTAGGGCAGGCGGCTTTGGTTAAAATTTGCAAATCAACTTCTGACATTTTGCCGGCGTCTCTTTGACCTACAGCTTCAAACACATCCACGATTGTCACGTCTTTGTCTTTGAATCTGCCGGGTAAAATCGAACCACCGTACATGAAAACCGAAGGCACGTTGAGGCGCACCATTGACATCATCATCCCTGGAAGCGACTTGTCGCAGCCGGCAATTCCAACAAGTGCGTCGTAGCAGTGGCCGCGCACTGTTAATTCAATTGAGTCAGCAATTACTTCGCGTGAAGCCAGTGACGATTTCATTCCTTGGTGACCATTGGCAATGCCGTCTGTCACGGTGATTGTAGTAAATTCACGCGGCGTGCCACCCGCATCTTTCACCCCTTTTTTCGCCGGTTGGGCCTGACGTTGCAGCGCAATGTTGCAAGGTGCCGCTTCGTTCCACGCACTCACAACTCCAACAAAAGGTGAGGCCAAATCTGCGTCGGTCAAGCCTTGCGGATACAAGTCTGTCTTGATGTTGTACAACATTGTTTTTCTGCCTTCGCAGCCGTGAGAACTAGTGACGTAGCGCGAAGGTAATTTTGATTTGTCGAATTTTGGCATTGGATTGGAAGTAAAAAATTGGCAGGAATTTGAGTGAAAAAATAATCACTCAGTTTTTTTCAAAGATCAAAATGAAACTGAAAAGAATCTTAGATTTTTAATTTAAAAATGGTGGGCAAAGTGAATTTCCACTCGCGAGTGGAAATTTGGACAAAGTGCCATTTGACCAACAAATACAATACTCCAAGCCACATGCAAATTACACTGAATAATTACGAAAAACTGCTCTCTCAAATTCAAAAAATAATTAGCCAAACGGAGAGAAATATTATTCAAACCGTCAACCGCGAAAAGATTTTAATGAGCTGGCAAGTTGGAAAAATAATCGACGAACATTTGACAGAAAATAGCCGCGCCGACTACGGCAAGAAGCTTTTTGAGCAAATCGAAAAAGACACCAAAATTGCACAAAGTATTTTGTACCAAATGCGCAAGTTTTACAAAGCCTACCCAACTTTGCCAAAAAACGAAAATGATTTGAGCTGGAGTCACTACAGAAATCTGGCTTCAGTGCAGAACAAAGAAAAACAAAAATATCTCGAAGATCTAACGGTAAAAAACAATTTGAGTGTCAATGAGCTGCAGCGCGCAATTTTAAAATCTAAAAAAGCAGAGAAAAAAACGGTTCAAAAATCCGCGCCAAAAAAATTGAAAGTGACGCGCGGGCAGATTTTTTCTTACGAAATTGTGGCGCTTGCCGATTCAA
Organism: Rickettsiales bacterium; assembly: GCA_017999675.1. Classification (GTDB taxonomy): domain Bacteria; phylum Pseudomonadota; class Alphaproteobacteria; order Rickettsiales; family UBA1997; genus UBA2645. Next base: position 66,383 of record JAGNLL010000006.1, on the reverse strand, counting down.
AAAAAACCTTCGTCGACCTTGGCTTCAACATGTTTTTCGAGCTAAAAACTTCGCTGAAAATTGGTGAAATTGTTGAGTCAAAAAAATCGGCAGAAAAATTTTCGCTAAAAAAATCAAACGTAAAACCAGCGCAAATGCACACTTACAAAGCTTACCTCGAGCGTGTGGTTGACGGCGACACCGTTCACGTGGTGCTTGATTTGGGGTTTAAAATGCAGCACCGCGAAATTTTGCGTTTGGCAAAAATTAATGCGCCCGAGGCAAAAACTAGCGAGGGCAGAAGGTCTTCTGATTCTTTGAAAAAAATTTTAAAAGACGTGCCATTTTTAATTGTGAAAACCAACAAAACCGACATTTACGGGCGTTACGTGGCGGATGTTTTTTTCGACGAAACAGGCAAAGAAACTGACCCGCAAAAAATTGCCGACAGCGGAACTTACTTAAGCCAGTTGTTGCTAGATCGTGGTTTGGTTGAGGAATATTAAAGTTGTTGTTCTGCTGTGAGACGAGGTATTAAAAAATATTGAACAAAAAAATCGGCGAATGTGTTTTGTCGCCTTCTTTCAAAACTAATTTTCAAAATGAAAAAACTAAAAAGCGCCTTCTCTCTAATTGAAATCAGTGTCGTCATTTTAATCATTGGCATCTTGATTTCTGGTGTGTCGCAGAGTGGTAAAATGATGCAAAAATTTAGGTTAAGCACGGCCGTTACTTTAACAAAAAGTTCACCAGTTGCCGGAATTAAAAATTTAGTAGTGTGGTGGGAGGCGACTAGCGAAGAAAGTTTTTTAAATTCAGAGCGTGAAAATAACCAAAAAGTTAGCACTTGGTACGACGTCAATCCAAGATCAATTGAAAAATACAACGCCGTGCAGGCCACTTCGGGAAGCCAGCCCGCCTACGTTGCTGAGGCAATTAACAATTTGCCGGCGTTAAAATTTGACGGCAGCGCAACTTATTTGAAGGTGCCTTACAGCGCTAATTTAAATCCAACTGATTTGACAATTTTTGTTGTGGTTAAAACCTTGGGCACAACAAGCCACGGCGCGATTATTTCTTCAAGATCTGCTACTCCCGTTGATCCAGCAAACCAAGGCTACATCATTTACGCGACGCCAGCTAGCACTTATCAAACGTGGGTAGGGAATCCTACTTGGGGAGGGGTTGGCACGCCAAGCGCTACGATTGTTTTAAATAAAACCAACGTGCTTTCAACAACGGCTGGAAACTCGCTGGTGAATTTGTACAATAACGGCGCGACTGTTTCGGGCAGTCCATTTTCACAAACAATGGCGGTGAATAGTAATCCTTCTAGAGAGCTAAGAATTGGCGCTGGAAAAAACGAGGATCTAGTGCCGCAATATTTCTACAACGGCTACATCGGCGAGCTAATTATTTTTGATCGCGTGCTTCTCAATGAAGAAAGAAAGGCAATCGAAGCTTATTTGGGCAAGAAATGGGGAGTAAAAATTTCTTAGCTAAATTTTTTCAATTTCTCGCTCGCTTGGCATTTTTGGTGACAAGGTGAATAGAGGCGAGGTGCGAAGTGTTGTTGACTAGATCAAGTGGCTGTAAGTGCAAAATAAAAAAAATCAATCTAGCAAAACTAAGAAATTTTCCATTTTGTTTTTAGATATTTAAAAACATCTGCCCTTTCTTCGGCGTTTAAAACTTTGTCGAAAATAATGATTTCGCCAAGGCTGCCTTGAAAAAAACCGTAGGCGTAGCCAGCAGCGCCGCCAATGTTAATTGAAGGAACGGCAATTCTTGTGCTGGCTAGGCCGGTTTTAATTAGGGTGCCGTTGAGGTAAAATTTGGGAGTGTTGTTGGTGTATTCTTGCAAAATTACCGCGGCTTTAGTTGAGGTGGTGGTGCTTGCCATTAGTGGCGGAAAGTAGAGGCTGGCGTGTTCGTAAAAATAAATGCCGTTGGTGCCAAAGGCAATTCCTGCTCCCGCAGCATTTGCAAGGCCAGAAAACATGCTGCCGTGAGAGGGAAGTATTAAATATTTGTGAGGCACTCCAACTCCTGCAGTGCCAGATGAAGCTTGGGTGTCGAGGGGAATTGTGCTAGCTGTTTGAGCAACTACAAAAACTGAAAAGTTGCTGTGAGTAGCTGGCGAGGTGTTGTAGAAGGGCGCTCCAACCAACATGCAGTCATCAGTGCCGTCAAATTGCAGGGCGGGCAGGCCGTTTAAACCGCTTGTAATGTATTGTGGTTTGGCAGTGCCAGCGCAAGAGGTTGCTGTTGAGGCTGTGGTTGTGGGGCGGGTTTCTGTCCAAGCGCTAACTGCCGTGGCGTTATTTTGTTCAGAGTCTGGGATTGCTGTTTCAGAGGTGGCGTCCAACCACAAAAGAATGTTTCTTTGTAAATTGTGAACCGAGGTGCTTTGTGTAAAAGTTCGCGCATTAGAAAGCGTGGCCTTGTTGAGCATCTTACTGCCAGAGGTGACGCCAGCAACCAAAATTCCAATGATTAAAATTACAATGCTGATTTCAATGAGTGAAAAAGCTGAGACTTTGCGCTGTTGCATTCGGGAGAAATTGTTTTTGAGGAGATTTAAAAAAACGCTGAAGCATTTGCTAAAAAAACTCTCCTAAAGGCAAGAAATTTTTCTTGTCACTTTGCCAAAATTTACCTCAATTTTTTCGGCAAGCTCTAGCTGCACCAGTGCAATATTTACAAGCCTTGCCGGCGCTTGTAATTCAAAAATAATTTCTTCAATTGCGGTTGGAAAAGAGCTGAGTTTGGTAAAAATTTCTTGGCGAATTTTTTCAATTTCTTTTTCGCTTGGCATTTTTTGTGAGGGGCCTTCAAACATTGCGGCTTCTGGTTCGCAGAGCATTTGAGTTTTTCTAAATTTTGCTTTTAGGCGCGGTAATTCTGTCAAAACGTCGTCAATATTTTCAAACATTTTAGCACCGTCTTTGATTAAACGATTGGTGCCCAAGCAGCGTGTGTCGAAGGGCGAGCCTGGTACGGCGAAAATTTCACGACCCTGTTCTTTGGCAAATCGGGCTGTTGTTAAGCTGCCAGATTTTAACCCCGCTTCAACCACAACAACACCCAAAGAAAGTCCTGAAATTATTCGGTTGCGCTGCACAAAATTGCCGCCTTTTGGTGGGCTGCCAAATGGATTTTCTGAAACTAGCAGGCCTTGCGCGATTATTTCGGCGAAAAGTTTTTCATTTTCTTGTGGGTAAATGTGGTCAATGCCGCCGGCGATTACCGCAATCGTGCCACTGTTAAGAGAGCCGTGGTGCGCTGCGGCGTCAATTCCGCGCGCCAAGCCTGACACGGCAACAATCGAATTTTCGCCAAGCTCGCCGGCAATTTTTTTGGCAAAGCCCATTGCGCCAAACGAGGCGTTGCGAGGGCCGACGACGGCAATTGTGTCGCGATTAAAAAATTCGGCGTTGCCTTTGATTGTTAAAATTGGTGCGGGGTCAGAAATTTGGCGCAAAAGTTGCGGGTAATTTTGGTCAGAAAAAATGAGAATTTCGGCGCCGAATTTTTTAGTATTTTCAATTTCTAATTCGGCCTCTGCGCCAGAAAAAATTTTGATTTTGCGCTTGAGTCCGCCACTTGCTGCAAACTCAGGAAGCTGCTCGAGCGCTGCGTGGGCGCTGCCAAAAATTTTGAGTAAACGAAAGAAAGTTGACTTGCCAATATTTTCGCTGCGGGCAAGGCGCAGGCAATTTAGTTGCTCTGGGGTTTTCATTTTTTAGGTGTGTTTGGTTAGTAAATTTTGGGTGCTTTGTATTTTTAGTGCTGTTTCAAAATCAACTACATTTCTGTTTTTTGCGGGAGAGGTCTAAAAATTTCTTTCTACCAAGGGTTGCCATTCCTAGAAAGCGGCTAATTCACAACAATAATTTTTTAACAAAATGCCGGTAATTGATCTTTTAAATCAGCGAGTGAGCGAACGCCAAGACTATCTTGAGAGGCAAATTGGTAGAAAAATTGACCAACTTGGAGACGTTGGAATTAGAGGTGTTTTGAGCCAAATTTTTTCGCAGCAAGATGTGGTAAAAAATGCGGATGATCTTGATGCGAGTTTGGTAGAAATTCGCGACGCTTGGCCAAAAAGCAGTTCAGATGAAATTTTGCCGGCGCCTGAAGCTGAGCGTTTGGTTGGGGTGACTCTAGAAGCTTTTCGCGATTATTTTTCACGCAATGGCTGTGAAGTAGAGTCTCGTGGCTTAATGGCAAATAGTGATTTTGCCGGATACATGATTGGCCACATTCGCAGTGGCGGCGGCAATGCAAATTCTGCGGCAAATACAATGTATGTTTTTTGTGATTATCTGTGTCGCCTTAGTTTGTTGCCAATAGAGCAGCAAAAAATTGGCTTAGAATCTTTTCCGCCGTCAAGAGAATATCTTGCTTGCATTGGTGGCTCAATGGGTCGAATCCAAGATCTTTTTGAAAATATTGATAAAAGCACTGAGGTGCAGCCTTTCGTACAGGCGCACAAAAAAGTTTTGGCCGTTGTTGCGCAAGATCTGAAAGATTACGTGATGAGGGGAAATCACACTCACATCCCCGCATTTTTTGACTACGCTTCTGGGGTAAGAAGCGCCAAAGATATTCACCCTCAATCGCAAATTCCTTCGGCTTATTACAGCAAATTTCTCGCAGATTATTTGCCAAATTTTAAAGAGGGGTTTTTGCGCGAAATCAGGCAGGAAGTTGAGCGAAATCAAGAAGAAATTAATGCTGTTTTGAAGTTTGTTCCAGATATTTACCCAGGGCTTGATTTGGCTGGTTTTAAAGCTGGAGAAGAGTTGTTTAAAACAACCAGCAATCTTCTAAGTAAATTTGAAATTGACGGTCAGGGTTTCTTTAAAACCAAAGAAGTCGAGGGGGGTGAGCCGCTGTATTTTTTAGACTTAGGTCTTTTGAGTCAGGCAGCGCTAAATTTGCCAGCTTTAAAAATTCTCGACAGTGCCGCTTTGGAATTTGCAGAAAAGTTGCCAGAAGTGCCAAAAACCTTGCCGCAAAAGCAACTTAGTTTTGATTTGTTGTCGGGTAAGGGTCGTTTGGCAAACAAGGCTTTATTTAGTCGGAGAGCTTCAAGTGACATTGTGAATTTGCTAAAAATTGCTGACTCAGAAGTGCCCAACCCAAAAGAAATTCTACTTGGTTTAGAAACTTTGTGGGCATTGGGAGATCAATTTGCCGGAGGCAGCCCACTGCAATTTGTTAAAGTGGTAAATAGTTTAAATGCCATTGAGCCAGATTATTTAAACAAAAAAATTAGACCAATTGTAGAAAAATTTTTACCCAATCAGCTTGAGAAAATTGATCGCGTTAATGATTGCTACGACTCTCACGTGACAAATCAAAGTGTGGTAAATTACCTTGCAAAAGAGTCGTCCAAAAGGCCGCAATCATTTGGTGATCTTTTGTTAATTGGCGCCCCAACGGAAGATGTTTTAAAATGGATTAATGATTTTGTCCAAGAAGGTAATATTGGCGACGCAATTAATCAGCAGCTTCGTGAGCTGCTTGACCAATCTGGCGATAATTACGCAATTGCTTGCAGGAAGTTGGTTTTTCGCCCAGATTTTAATGAAATCATGAAGGTCTTAGAGGGCAGATTAAATACTAGTGCGGCAAAAGATTTTGTGTGGCATCTGGTTTTTAACTCTGTGGGGGTTAACGAGGTTGAGCGTGGCTTGTATTTACTCAGTAAATTTGTGCCTTCGCAGGATCAAGATGCGTTTTTGCTTAGCTCTCCTTTGCAAAATGCGGCGGCAAATAATAGCGCAGAGCTAGTTAATGGTTTGGCGCGGCAAAATATTGGAAGCCTAAATAGTGCCTTGGAAAAGCTGGCTAATTTTACAGGATTAAGGCCAGAAAATAACCCAATTTACATTGCTGCCGCATCTGGAAGCGCCAAGTTCTTGCTCGCTTTACACGAATCAAACGTTGGGCGCAGCTTAATGGACAAAACTTACCGCGACGCGCTAAAAATTGCTGCTGAGTCGGGGCACGCTAATGTTATTTCTGCATTTAGCAAAATGGGATACGACCTTAATCAGGTTTACGATCCGTCACGAGAAACCATTGCTCACATTGCCGCCAGAAATGATCGCGCCAATGTAATTGACGAATTAAGAATTGCTGGAGTTGGTTTTGAATGGCTTAACTTTAAGAATAGAGCGGGTTCTACCCCGCTTACTACTGCGGTTGGTGTTGGGTCTGTAGAGTCAATTAAGTCTTTGTATCAAGCCGGAGTAACCGCGGATACGCTCGGTGCGGACGCCGCAAGAGTAATAAATGTTGCGATCGTCAATAAGAAGTTACTGTCTTTAAGAACACTGGTTGATCTTGGTTTTGACCTTAACTGCGAGATTGATGGCAGATTTCCAATACATAATGCCGTGAGTTTCGGTGACTTTGACTTGATCGTAGAGTTGAAGCGACTTGGCGCAGATCTTGATCTGCAGGACTGGCGCGGAAAAACCTCAGCTCATTTTGCGGTAGAAAATGGCAATCCTGAATTGATAAAGCTTTTGATAAAATTGGGTGCCGATTTTTCTTTGTCTAAGTTTTTAGCGGATAATGGAGAAGAGCTTGAATGTGGTATTTCGCCAATCTGTCTAATCGCTGCCAATGTTGTAGAAAAAGACAGGCTAGATCTGCTGTCGCAATTGCCTTTAAACAAAAAAGACCAAGATGGTAATGCGCCGGTGCATCAAGCTATTTTGCTGGGCAGCCATGTAGCACTGGAAGCTTTGATTTCAGCTGGAGGAGGGAGTCTTGACCTAAATCAGGAAAATGAAGAAACCACACCTCTAAATCTTGCTGCCAAAAAGGGAAATATCAAAATTCTCACAATGCTTTGTGACAATGGAGTTAAGATTGATTCGCGTGACAAAAATGGTCGCGGCATTTCTGATTTTATTGACCCAAAAAATAACGGCAGAAATGTCGGAGATTTTGTAGCATTAAAACAACGGCAAGAATCCAAGAGTGCAGAGTTAAGATCTTTGGAGGAGGGTGAAGGTAACTCAGTGCTGAAAACAATGCGTATCTTAAGAAAAGAGAAAAAAGCAACTGAGGCGCAGTCGCGATCTGATGGAATTGATGAGCTAAGAGCCTTTTCCAAAGAAATTGCCAGCAAAATGCCAGCAGATTTTACCCCAGCTAAAACTTCAGCATTTTCAAGGCCAACTCCTTCAGCCGCTCCCAAAGCAAAAAATGTTGCCTCAAAAATATCAAACGACAACACTCCTGAAAGAACAGCCCCCTAAATAATACCTTTTAAGCAGTGCCAGTAGTAGAAGATTTTTTTGTAGCAGCTTCAAATTTCAGAGAAATTGAGGAGTTGCAGCAAAAGTTGCGAGACGTTGTGTCTGCTGGTTTTGACGCAAATGTCAGCGACGATTTTGGTGAAACCGCCTTAATGTTAGCGGCAAAAAATAATCAAAAAGATGTGGTTGAATTTCTTTTAGAAAATGGCGCCGACCCATTTTTAAAAGCTGGCAATGATTACGCTGCGATTCATTACGCTGCCAACAATGGGCATTTAGAAATTGTAAAACTTTTTGCTCAAAACAGCCCCGAAATTTTAGAATTAGCTGGCCCAGAAGGCTGGAATCCTCTTCACTTCGCAGCTTCTTGTGGCTACGCAGAAATTGTAAAATTTTTAATTTTGCAAACGGTCGACACTTCTAAAACTACCGAAAGTGGGCACAAAGCTTTAGATCTTGCGGGCAGTGAAGAAGTTAGTGATTGGCTAAAATCACAAGAAACAGATTTAGGTGTGCGCAATGTTTTGCAAAAATCTGTGTCGTGCTCAGCGCTTTCTGCGCAAAGGCTTGCGGGGGTTAGTTTAACTTTGGGCAGAGAAAGTTTTTAACTTTTAATGCGGTAGCCTTTTTTAATTAGCAGAAAAATTACAAAGCCGAGAATTAGGTTTAAGCTTACAATGTATATACTGCCAACAAACAGGCTGCCGTCATTGTGGCCGGTTAGGCCAAAGCGAAAGCCGTCGAGCATGTAGAAGAAGGGGTTGAAGTGTGAAACCTTTTGCCAAAATTCTGGCAGCGCCGTTGTTGAATAAAACGTGCCAGAAAGGAAGGTGAGGGGTGTAATTACGTAGCTAGTCATTGCCGACATTTGGTCGAAAGTGTCAGACAAAACGCCGCACAAAAGACCGAGTAAACCCAAAAACATGCAGGCAAAAATTAGGTAAAAAATTGCTACGGGCACCGAGTAAAAAGACAGCGGCACAAAAAATAAAATCACCAAATAAGCTACAATCGCTACACAAATGCCGCGCAAAATTGCGCCAACAGTAAAAGCAAAAAGCAGTTCAAAAGCGCCTAGCGGCGGAATTAAATAATCCACAATGTGGCCCATTACTTTGCCCATTACGAAAGACGAAGACGAATTGGCAAAAGAGTTCTGCATCGCCGCCATCATTATTAGCCCGGCAGACATGAAAATGGCAAAAGGCACGCCGTTAATTTCGGTAATGTGATTGCCAACTGACAAAGAAAAAACTGCCAAAAACAAAACAATGTTAATCACCGGAGAAAACAAAGTTTGGTGGTAAACTTTAAAGAAGCGGCGCACTTCTTTTTTAAGCAGCGTAAAAGCGCCGAACCAATTAATTGACATGAAATTGAGGGTAAGTTTTGATTAGAAAATCTTGTAAATAATTCACAAAATAATGACCAACTTAGAAACGCTTCTTGCCGATTTCAATTCGCAAATCGCAGCAATTTCAAACGCCACTCAACTTGAAGAAATTCGTATTAATTTTTTGGGAAAAAAAGGACTCGTCACCGAACTTTTTTTGCAGCTAAAAGATTTAAACGCTGACGAAAAAAAATCATTCGGCGCCAAAATTAATTTGGTGCGCGACGAGGTGACTAAAAAAATCGACAACGCCAAAAATCTTTTTGAAATTGCCGAGCTAAATCAAAAATTGTCGGGCGAAAAAATTGATTTAAGCGCACCGTTTCGCCAAGGTCCAAAAGGTTTGATTCACCCGCTGTCAAAAGTAATGCAAGAAATTGAAGAAATTTTTTCGGAGCTTGGTTTTGAATTTGCCAAGGGCCCCGAAATTGAAGACGACTTTCACAATTTCACTGCGCTCAACATGCCGGCCGACCACCCAGCGCGCCAGATGCAAGACACTTTTTATTTGAATGATTCTGAATTGTTGTTGCGCACCCACACGTCAAACACGCAAATTCGCAAAATGTTGAATTCGCAGCCACCGTTGAAAATTGCGGCTTTGGGCCGAGTTTTTCGCCGCGACTCTGACCAAACTCACACGCCAATGTTTCACCAATTTGAAGGATTTGTTGTCGACACCGACGTCAACATGGGTCACCTAAAATGGTGTTTGGAAAATTTCTTGGAAAAGTTTTTTGAAGTAAAAAATGTTGAGCTGCGTTTTCGCCCCAGCTTCTTCCCTTTCACCGAGCCGTCTGCGGAGGTTGACATTAACTACTCAATCGAAAACGGCCGCATCAAAATCGGCAAAGGCGACCGTTTCATGGAAATTTTGGGATGTGGAATGATTCACCCAAATGTTTTGAAAAATTGCGGAATCGATTCGGAGAAATTCCAAGGCTTTGCCTTCGGAATTGGCGTTGAGCGCTTGGCAATGCTGAAATACGGAATTACTGATTTGAGAATGTTTTTTGAAAATGACGTGCGCTTCTTGAAGCATTTCGGATTTTAATTTGCTTTGAAATGAACTTTAAGGACGGGATTACAAATCCTGTCCTGCCTCACACTCCCGCCTTATTCCTGCTTCCTTCGCAGGACGGGGTTTGTAACCCCGTCCTCACTTTCATTTCCACTCCGCTAAAACTCCTGCCGCACCTTCACCCCCAAAAAATGCGACTGAAAACTCGCCCGTTTTTCCAAGCTGTAATCAGCACTAAAACTCGTAAAATCTTCGTGGTGCGCTGCAAATTCTGCACCCACTCTTAAGCTGTCTAAATCAATCTGCGAAATTTTCGACTCAAACCCCAAGCTTTGTCCCTCAAAGCTCGCCGAAGTTGTCGGAGCGTCATTTACAAAAGCGTGACCGTAAGAAAATTTCAAAAGCGACGTCACTTTTGTAAATTCAGGAAAGTCTAAAAGCTTTGTTTCGTAGCCTAAATTTACACCAATTCGCGCTTCTAAAAAATTTGCCGCCACCGCACCAACTTTTAAATTCAACTCATCCGCGCCATTCTCGCTGTAAGCCGCAACACTGTTGTGCAAAATGTTAATTGAAGCTTCTGGCGTAAAAGAAAAATGATTTTTCAATTTAAAAACGCGGCCAGTTTTAATTTTTGCCACGTAGGTTTGGCCCGAAAATCTGGCGGTGGCATTGGTGTCTAGCGCAGTAATGGCGCGGTTTGAGCTAAAGGCGTTCCACGCAAAACCAGCGAAACTTTCGAGAAAATATTTTTCAAAATTTTGCCCCAAATAAAAACCAAGTTGCACGCTGCTGATTAAATTTTTCTTCAAATTGTCGGGTGTTTTTACGTCAGATCTGGCAAAGCTTAAAGCCGCGCCAGCTGTGGCGTTAGAGTCAATTTCTTTGTCGGCACCAACAATTATTCCAAGCGAATTTGCTTGGTAGCCGTCGTCGTCTTTCACTTCGTTTTGCGTGGCAGAATTGCCAAAACTTTGCACCCAAGCGCCGGTGTTTAAATGTTGGCGCGCCTTTGCTAGTCTGGTTTCAGAGGCTAAAATTGAATTGCGCGCAATGTCGCTTGTCACTGCTAAATTGGCTTTGCTTGATTGCGGAGCCACTTGTTTGAGAGCGGATGTGAGCTTGTCGCCAGTGAGCCCACTACTGTCGAGAAAGCCTTGAAAATCGGACAGTTTGCCGCTGCTCGCCGCGCCAATTTCGTTTAAATTTGTGTAAATATTTTGGGTGTTTTTATTTGGCGTGGCGCTTTCGGCAGAAAGGCGGTCAACCGTTAAAACAAGGGTGTCGCCAACGCTTGCGGTGGTAAATTTTAGTAGCCCGTAAATGTTTGAAGATACACCATTTACCGAAATATTTGAATCAGAAATTGCGTTAATTGACGAGCCGGTGTCAGCGCTGACAAGGGTAAACTGCGTGCCACCAACAATGTAGCCTTGCGAAGTTGTTGGGGTAATTGCCAATTTTGCGTTTGCATTAATTGTTGCAAGGCCGCTAACGGTAAGGTTTCCCGCCACGCCGCTGCCCAAACTGGTGCCAAGAGTATCGCCACTATTTAGCGTAAAATCGCCCTCAATTGTTTGGCTGTTAGTGCCCAGATTAATGTTGCCAGAAGCGCTGCCAAAGATTGTTAAATTGTTGGCGCCGTCAAAATTTAGCGCGCCGTTTAGTAAAATATTTGTGGCGTAAATGTCGTTTGCCGTTGTTAGAGCTGCGCCACTGTTGACGTTAAGTGACGCAAGAGAATTGCCCGAACTGCCAATTTCTGAAGTGGCAGAAAAATTTGTTGCAACATTTAACGTGCCAACAGAGTCGCTAGCGCCTTGAATGGCACCACTTACCGAAGCTCCACTGGCCAAAGTTAAACTTGATCCCGCACCAATTAAAATTGTATTGGCGCTAATGGCAGCGCTAGAGGTGAGGGTGCTGGCAGAGTTAATATTGAGATTGTTTAAATCTAAGAAAGTGGCGGTTTGGCTGAAAGAGGCGTTAATATTGACGTTGCCGGTGTTGGTAGAGCCGTCAACAGTTCCGCTAATACTGCCCCCAGAAATATTAATGGTGCCGGCTCCTAGAACCACGCCACCCAAAATGCCGCCTGAATTGTTAATTACGCTGCCAGCGCCCGAATTGTAAATGGAGTTAACGCTGCCCGAGTTGGTGATTGTTGAATTGGCACCTTCAACTCTAATGCCGTAGGAGTTTGAGGTAATTGTGCCTGAATTGATAATTTCGCTGTAGGCGTCTTTGGTGTAGATGCCGTTGCCGTTGGCGTTGATTGTGCCCGAATTGTTAACTGTTGAAAAACTACTGGGGCTTGCAGTTGAGCTGCCGCCAGCACTTACAAAAATGCCGTGGGCTGAAGAACCAACTGTGGTAGTGATTGTGCCTGAATTGGTAATTTGGGCAACATTTGAGTCGCCGTAAATGCCGTAAGTTTTGCTTGAAATTGTGCCTGAATTGTTGGCCGAAGAATTGTTGCCGCTTAAATAAATGCCGTAAGCACTGCTGGTGTTGGTGGTGGTAATTGAGCCCGAGTTGGTCACAGAGCTGTCGGCGCGCGCGTGAATGCCGTAGGCGCTTGTGCCCGCAGTGCTAATGCTGCCGGCGTTGGTGACGGTTGCAAAATCAAACACGCTAATACCGCGCCCCGAGCTGCCGCTGGTGACAATTGACGCGCCTAGTTGGTTGGTCACTTGGTTGTAGCTTTTGGCAACGCGAATGCCGTAGCCGTTGGTGCTGCTGCCAGTTGTTGTGATTGTGTGAGCGTTGGTGATTGCGCGCGGGGTTGGAGAAGTGCCTTCAAAGTTGCTGTAAATGCCGCTGGTGGTGCTTTCGGTAATGTCTGCGGAGGTGGTGTAGTTGGTGTCGCCAGCGCCAAGGGTGAGGGCGTGAGATTGTTTTGCGAGAAAAGTAAGTAGCAGAGAGATCTGCAAAAAGCGGTGGCTTTTAGGCATGGGTTTTAAGGGTTTGTTGTTGTGGGGGAGTTTTTTTTGTAAAATTAAATTTTGGGGTGGTTATTCGAGCAATCGATCTAACTGTGAATCTGTCTTTTTTCCACCGCCAACGCAGCTTCTTTAACCGCTTCGTTGTAGGTTGGGTGAGCGTGACAAGTTCTAGCAATATCTTCGGCGCTACCGCCAAATTCCATTGCGACAACAACTTCGTGAATTGTGTTGCCAGCTTCGCGACCAATAATGTGCGCACCTAAAATGCGGTCAGTTTTGGCGTCAGCTAAAATTTTAACAAAGCCTTGATCGTCGCCAGTAGCGCGCGCTCGGGAGTTTGCCATCATTGAGAATTTACCAACTTTGTAAGCAACGTTTGCTGCTTTTAATTCTTCTTCGGTTTTACCAACTGAAGCGATTTCTGGGTAAGTGTAAATTACGTTTGGAATTACGTCGTAATTTACGTGACCTTTTTGTCCGGCAATAATTTCAGCAACCGCCATTCCTTCATCTTCGGCTTTGTGCGCTAGCATTGGGCCGGTTGTCACGTCGCCAATTACGAAAATATTTTCAACCGAAGTGCGCAGGTGATTATTTTCAATGAAGCCGCGTGGGTTCAATTTAATGCCAGTATTTTCCAAACCTAAATTTTCAGTGTTTGGGCGGCGGCCAATTGCAACCAAAACTACGTCGGCGGTTAGAGTTTCTTTTTTGCCATCAGCAACTGATTCGATTTCAACTGTTGCACCATTTTTGTCTTTTTTTACCGACACAACTTTTGAAGAAAGGCGGAATTTGAAACCTTGTTTTTCGAGAATTCTTTGGAAGTTGCGAGAAACCTCTGCATCCATTGCTGGCGTGATTTTGTCGAGAAACTCAACCACTTCAATTTCGGCACCCAAACGTCCCCAAACTGAACCTAATTCTAAACCGATTACACCAGCGCCAATTACAATCATTTTGCTTGGAACTTTTTCTAAATCCAAAGCGCCGGTTGAAGAGACGATTACTTTTTCGTCAATTTCAACACCGGGTAATTTTGTCACTTCTGAACCCGTAGCAATTACGAAATTTTTGGCTGAGATTTTTTCTTTTGAGCCGTCAGCTTTTGTCACTTCAACGGTGTTTTTGTCTAAAAATTTTGCTGAGCCTTCAATTGAGGTGACTTTGTTTTTTTTGAAAAGTCCTGCAATGCCGCCAGTTAGGCCGGCAACGATTTCATTTTTATTTTGAATAAATTTTTTGACGTCAATTTTTGGTTTAGAAACCGCAATTCCCAATCCTTCAAACTGATGCGCCGCGTCGTGAAATTTGTGCGAAACTTCAAGCAAAGCTTTTGAAGGAATGCAGCCAACATTTAGGCAAGTTCCACCAAGTGTTTTGCGTTTTTCAACGCAGGCAGTTTTAAGGCCAAGTTGTGCAGCGCGAATTGCGGCAACATATCCGCCGGGACCGGCACCAATAATTACGAGGTCGAAGTTGAATTGAGTCATTTTAGTTATTTTTAGATGTTTGAGGGAGGGGGCTTTCATCAGTTGATTCTGCCTAGATGATGTGAGAAATTAAACTGGTAAATTTTTAAAGATCTACCTTGAGTTAGGGCTTAGAGAGCTTCAATTAAAATAAATTTCAAATGTTAGAAAATTTTTTCGCCGCCAGAAAGCGCCTTTATCCGCAAAGTGTTAAGGGCAGATTTCGTCGGTTGAAGTGGGTGTTGAATGTGGTGTTTTTGACGATTTATTTTGGCACGCCGTTTATGCGTTTTGAGCGCGCCGGTGCTGCGCCAGATCAAGGTTTGTTGATCGATTTTTTGAGTAGTAAAATTTATTTTTTCTTCGTCGAAATTTGGCCGCAAGAAGTTTACTACCTAGCGGGAATACTGATTATTGCTGCGGTGATGCTGTTTTTTGTCACCTCACTTTTTGGCAGAATTTGGTGTGGCTACGCTTGTTTTCAAACAGTGTGGACTGACATTTTTATTGGCTTTGAGCGTTTGTTTCAGGGCGATCGCAACTCACGCATCTTGCTTGATCGTCGTAAAAATTTTGAAAAATTTTGGCGCAAATTTTTGACGCACATTAGTTGGGTGATTGTGTCGCTCCTTACCGGCTGGGGCTTCGTCTGCTATTTTAACGACGCGATTTTGCTGACAAAAAATATTTTTCACGGCCAAATTGAAGCAAGTGCACTTGGTTGGATTTTAGGAATTGCCGCCGCAACCTACGTAATGGCTGGGTTCGCACGTGAGCAAGTTTGCACTTACATGTGCCCTTACTCGCGTTTTCAATCGGCAATGTTCGACAAAAATACCCTAATTATTACCTACGACGAAAAGCGCGGCGAGCCACGCGGCAAGCAAGGTCAAGGCAATGGTGATTGCATTGATTGTAAACAATGCGTAGTGGTTTGCCCAACCGGCATCGACATTAGAGACGGCCTGCAAATGGAATGTATTGCCTGCGGTTTGTGCGTGGATGCTTGCGACAACATAATGGCCAAAATCGGCTTGCCAAAAGGCTTAATCCGCTACGACACAATGGATCATTTGCTTGACCCAAACACGGCTAAAAAATTTAAAATTTTGAAACCGCGGACTTTTTTCTACGCCACAATTTTGACGGTAGTTTGCGCAATAATGTTGCGAAATTTGATTTTGAAGCCGGTGGTCGAAATCAGCGCCATTCCTGACCGCAACCCAATTTTTGTCACGCTTTCTGACGGTTCAATTAGAAACGGTTACACCATTAAAATTGCCAACAAAACTCACGAGAAAAAAGTTTTTAACTTAAAAATTTCAACGCCAAGCGAAGCAGTTTTGAAGTTGCAAAATGGCGATTTGGGTGACTTAGAAGTTGCGGCAGACGAGGTTGGAACTTTCAAAGTTTTTGCAATTTTGCCAAAAGATTTAGTGGCAAAAAGCGATGAGGGCAGGGGGTTGCTGGAGTTTGTTATTACTGGCGCGGATAGGCAGGAGGCGGAAAAAATTCAGGCAGTTTTTATTGGAAAATAGAGGATTAATTGAGTGTTAATTTCATCCCCTCGTGGCTCGCGACAAAGCCGAGTTTTTGGTAAAATCTTTGGGCGTCTTGGCGTTGTTTGTTGGTGGTTAGTTGGATAATTTTTGCCTGATTATTTTTGGCAAATTCAATGGTTTGCTCAATCATCCAGTGGCCAATTTCTTGGCCTCTGAAAGTACTTTTAACGCGCACCGCTTCAATATTTAAACGCTTTGCACCCTGCATTATCAAGGACGGCATTAGGGTTAAATGGCAGGTGCCGACTATTTCTTTTTCTAATTCGACCACGGCTAAAAAATTATTTTTATCCGCCGAAATTTCTAAAAAGGCCTCTTCGTAAATTTTAATATTTTGTGAATCTTCGCGACCATTGCCCAAGATGTCGTCAGAAAGAAGGTCGATAATTTGCGGCAAATCTTGTTGAGTGGCGCGGCGAAATTGCAGTTGGTTGTGTTGAAGAGTCATTTGTGAATTTGTTGTTGAGGGTTTTTTAATTGACCTGCACGGCCAGATGCCGCAAGCGCTGAAGGGGTTTTGTCGGAGTAAGTCCGGGCGTAAATTTCTTGAAAAACTTGTGCTTTTTCTTCGAAGGTTCCTTGTAATTTTTCTAAATCTTGGCGCATTGCAATTAGTTGTGAGGGGTTGTGTTGGCGTGACAATTCGTTCATTTTGGCGGTGATGATTTCATCGGTGAAAAATATTTCTTCACCATTTTCTTTTCGTGATTTTTTGTCGCCAAGTAGTGCTGCCGCCAATGGGCGCGTGAGGTTTTCGTAAGAGCTTAAGGTTGCTGCAACTTCTACGCCGCTAGAGTCTCTTTGTCCTACAGCGTAAGAATAAAATCCAATTCCAGCGCCGCCGTGGTGAAAATATTCTTTGCCGGCATGTTCAGTTTTTCTAATGCCAAGCCCGTAAAGATCTGTGCTGGTTGGAGTAAAGTTTTTTGGATCAAAAAATATTTCGCAGCCTCGCGCGCCAAGAAGCGAGACGTCTAAAAGGCTGCGATAAAATTCTGCAACTTCTGCTGCACTTGAGTAAATGCCGCCCGCCGCAGAGTCGTAATTGAAGTCTTGCGAAGAGATGAGTTTGCCTTCGAAGTAATCAAAACCCTGTGCAACCTTAATTTCAGGCCTTCCTTTAGCGCCAACTAAGTTAGTGCTTGGGTCGTATTCCATTTCGTCAAACAAAAAAGTTTGGCACAGTTTTAGCGGCTCTGCCTCGATAATTTGTTCTTTAACAATTTCTGAAAATTTGGTTGGGCGACCATTTGCAGCGCTTGCGATACTTTCCATTATTGGCGCTAGAAGATTGTTGTAGTTGGCGTCGCAATAATGGAATGCTTCAAAGCCATCAGCAGAAAGCTGTGGGGCGCTGTAGTGATCGGCGAGATGTGAAGATTTTGTTTGGTCGGCGCGAAACTCGTTAAAATTACTGAGTGCAGAAATTCCTGAGGTGTGATTTAAGAGGTGTCGCAGAGTTATTTGTGAAAAATTTGGGTGGGTGATTGCGAGTTTTACTAGATATTTTGAAAATTTGTTAGCTCGTCGGTGCTTCCAGCTAAAGGGCTAAATTGATAAATTGGAGTTGCTAGGGGGTCGTCGACGTTGAAATAGTCACGATATTTGGGGTCGGTGGTCATTTTAACCAAAGCGGCAGCAGTAAATGTTTTGGTGATGCTGGCAATTTGGAAAATTTTTGTGTCGTCAGGTGTTTGGCTGCTTGCGGTGATGCGTCCGGTTAAAAATTCTTTGTCGCGAGAGGTGGTTTTAAGTTGGCTTAGTGGAAGTGGTTCTGGTGAAAATTGTGAGAAAGTGAAGCTGCCAATGTCTTTCATCGGCTATTTTTCAATGCGGATTTTGGCGTAAGTGTCGCGAGTCATTTCAACGATGTCGACGGAGATGTCGCAGCGTTTTGAGGGGAGGTTGAGTTTTTGGAAGAAATCTTTGGTGAAAGTCGCGATTTTTTCTGACAGGCTTTTGCGGATCTCAATTGAGCGGCCGGATAAGGCTTTGAGGGTGATGTGGATGAAGGATGCGGTTGATTGGTCTGGAAGACCTACGAAATATTCATCAAAAGAAAATGCGCGGCATTTGCACTGATCGGCATCAAAATTTCCTTCATGCGCTTGCATGATGTTTTGAATTTCTTGTTCTAAATTTTTTACGGAAGTTTTTTTGATATCGGCTGAATGCTCGATGATTAGGTGCGGCATGTGATCAGTGATTAGTTTTTTAAAAGAGATAGGATTTGATAGGTTTCACGCTCCATTTCAACAATGTCAACGGAGATATCGCAGCGTTTGGAGGGAAGTTTTAAATCTAAAAAAAATGCTTTGGTGAAAGTCGCGATTTTATCGGAGAGGTTTTTTCTAACTGCGACGGAACGTCCGGTTAAAGCTTTTATTGTGATGTGAATGAATGATGCAGAGTGATTGATCGGGGCGTCCTACAAAATATTCATCAAAAGAAAGTGATCTGGTTTTGCATTCATCAGCTTTGAAATCGCCAATAAGCGCATTCATTACGTTTTGAAGTTCTTGTTCTAAATTTTTTACGGAAGTTTTTTTGATATCGGCGGAGTGCTCGATAATAAGATGTGGCATCTGAATCGTGTAAAATAAGTCGCGTTTTTTTTGAGAGAAACAAAGGCGATAGTCTCTACTCTTTGTTTAGAAGAGTAGGGCGATAGCCCTATCCGTTTTGTTCATTGTGTAGAAGATGCAAGCATCAACTACGTATTGAAGATAATCCGAAGATTAAACTTCTTTTCTTAAGGAGGTAATCCAGCCGCAGGTTCCCCTACTGCTACCTTGTTACGACTTAACCCCAGTCACTCCTCCTACCGTGTAAAGCTGCCTCCTTGCGGTTAGCTCACTCTATTCGGGTAGAAACAGCTTCCATGGCTTGACGGGCAGTGTGTACAAGACCCGAGAACGTATTCACCGTAGCGTGCTGATCTACGATTACTAGCAATTCCAACTTCATGAGGGCGAGTTGCAGCCCTCAATCTGAACTGAGATGGCTTTTAGGGATTTGCTCCAGATTGCTCCTTCGCTTCCTGCTGTAACCACCATTGTAGCATGTGTGTAGCCCACCCCATAAGGGCCATGATGACTTGACATCGTCCCCACCTTCCTCCTGCTTGTCGCAGGCAGTTTCCTTATAGTTCCCGGCATAACCCGATGGCAAATAAGGATGAGGGTTGCGCTCGTTGAAGGACTTAACCTAACATCTCACGACACGAGCTGACGACAGCCATGCAACACCTGTCTTGGATGTGGATTGCTCCAAAAGTACATCTCTGTACCGGTCATCCAGATGTCAAGAGGTGGTAAGGTTTTTCGCGTAGCATCGAATTAAACCACATGCTCCACTGCTTGTGCGGGTCCCCGTCAATTCCTTTGAGTTTTAGTCTTGCGACCGTAGTCCCCAGGCGGAGTGCTTATCGTGTTAACTTCGCCACCGAAGCCCAAAGCCCCGACAACTAGCACTCATCGTTTACTGCGTGGACTACCAGGGTATCTAATCCTGTTTGCTCCCCACGCTTTCGTACCTTAGCGTCAGTGTTAGCGTAGATGGTCGCCTTCGCCACCGGTATTCCTTCTAATATCTACGGATTTCACCCCTACACTAGAAATTCCACCATCCCCCACTAAACTCTAGCCAGACAGTATCGATTGCAGTTCCCAAGTTGAGCTTGGGGCTTTCACAATCGACTTATCAAGCCGCCTACGTACGCTTTACGCCCAGTAATTCCGAACAACGCTAGCACCCTTCGTATTACCGCGGCTGCTGGCACGAAGTTTGCCGGTGCTTTTTCTGTGAGTACCGTCATTATCTTCCTCACTAAAAGAGCTTTACAATCCGAAGACCTTCATCACTCACGCGGTATTGCTGGATCAGGCTTGCGCCCATTGTCCAATATTCCCCACTGCTGCCTCCCGTAGGAGTCTGGACCGTGTCTCAGTTCCAGTGTGGCTGATCATCCTCTAAGACCAGCTACGGATCGTTGCCTTGGTAAGCCATTACCTTACCAACTAGCTAATCCGATAGAGGCTCATCCAACAGCGATAAATCTTTCCCGATAAATCGGTGATATATGGCATTAGCTTTGGTTTCCCAAAGTTATTCCTTACTGCTGGGGAGATTCCTCTACATTCCTCACCCGTTTGCCACTAATGTATTGCTACATCCGTTCGACTTGCATGTGTTAAGCATACCGCCAGCGTTCGTTCTGAGCCAGGATCAAACTCTCAAGTTTGAGAATTTGTTCTGACTTTTTCTCATTAGAATCTGACATAAATGCGAGACCTAAGAGATAGTCCAGATAGGACTATCGCCTTTGTTTCTCTCAAAATTTTACTTTTTGCTAAAAGTATAAACGCGACTATTCACGATGTAAAAACAGCTATTTTTTGGCAGATATTTGAAACAAAGAGACAACTTCGACCTCGGTGAAAACCAAGGCTGAAAAGACAACTTATGAAATACAAAATCGGGAAAAAATCTTCAGGTGGAAACCCGAAGGAGCGGCGCAATTTAGGGGCCACTTTTCTTTTGTCAAGCAGACTTATTAAAAAATGTTAAATTAATTATTTTGTTCGCAAAGAAGACTGGGTGAGATCAAGAAAGGCAAGCTTCGCCGGCATGATGCCACTTTTGATTTTTATTTCTAAATTGGCCAAATCCTGCAAATTTTTTGTTAAAAACTGCAAAGAAGATGTCTTCAAATGTTTGCGAAATTCGATTTCGGTTTTGAAGAAAAGTCGTTGCGATTTTACTACTTCTTCAAAATCAGAATTTTGTAATTCGAGCTCAACTTTACAGTGGTAAAGCTTCTGCAGATAATTTGAGAGAAAACGAATTAAAGTAATTGCTTCAAAACCGTCTTTGAAAAGCCTTTCAGCCTGCATAAGAGCAACGTCAAATTTTTGTGCGGCAAAATTCATAACGAACTCGTTGCTAGAGCTTTCTGCTTCCGAGGCGGTTAGTTTGTTGACGATTTCAGCGGTTAATTCTTTTTGATCGCCTAAAAAAATTAGAATTTTTTCAAGTTCTAACAAAATTATTTGACGGTTTTTTCCGAATTTTTCCAACAACAACTCCAGCACTTGCGGCGTTGATTTTACTTGTTTGGAAAGCAATTGTGCCGCGATAAAATTTTTAATTGTGCGCTCGTCATCTTCGTAGCAAGCGATCACCGCAAAATGCAAACTATCTTCTGCGGCCTTACGTAACGGCGACGATTTGTCGAGATCTCCACCATGAATTAAAATAAAATTATCACTTTTTTTTGCGAAATCACTTTCTTCAAAAAGAATTTTAAGTGCGCCGCCGGCAGCAATATCAGCATTCTTCACCAAAATTAATTTTCTTCCACCCAGCATTGAGAGCGAAAAAAACTCGTCAGATAAAATTCCTTTATCTTCGGCGAGGCGCTCTTTGCTTATGTTGGTGACGAGAAAGGGATCTGACAAATCTGGTGAAATTTTCTTTGCAATTAAGTCAAAGCGATAATCGACAACCGATGTTTCGGGGCCGTAAACCAAGCATCCAGCGATTTTTTCTTGAGAGATTTTTTGAATGTAAAAATCAATTTGAGCGTTAGCGATTTTCATTTTGTTGAATTGATGAATTTGCAAATTTTTTTCAAATTTGAGTCAGAGAACAAATTACACAAAGTAAATTCTGCCATTTTTAAAAAATGATATTGACTCTCAATTTCGTCAAAGACTAAATGATAATCATTGTCAAAAAATCTCAAATTCATGAAGTCAAAAATTTTCAATTTTAGCAACGCTCACGCATTTTCTTTTGCCGCCGCCGCTCTTGTGCACGGCGCGATTGGGGCTTGGGCGTTAATGCCGTCAAAACCGGTCGTAATTAATCAGCAGGCAATTCAAATTAGTTTTGTGGCGCCAACTTCGTCTGAAAAAAGCGCAAAATCTAAAAGTGAAGTTGCACATAATATAGAGCGCGAAAATGCGTTGAAGCAAAAGCAAAGTGACAAAAGCGCAAAGGCTGAAAGCAAAGAAGACAAAAATTTATTCGCCGGCAAAAAAACTTCAGGGCGCCAAGATCCAAACGCCACTGCAACTAAAGCTGCCGAAAGCGAACCAGTATTTAACGCCGCTTACTTAAACAATCCGGCGCCAGAATATCCGGCATCTGCAAAGCGTAGAGGCATTCAGGGCAAAGTATTAGTTAACGTTTTAGTTAAAGCAGACGGCACTCCAGCCTCAGTCGAAATTTCACGTTCAAGCGGCTCAAGCAACTTAGACAACGCAGCGCTTGATGCAGTTAGACAGTGGAAATTTATCCCGGCGCGCCGTGGTGGCGCGTCAGTTCAGGCCAGTGTGATTGTGCCTGTAGAATTTAAAATTATTTAAAAGGACTAAAAAAAATGAACTTCTCTCACGTTTTTGCTCAAGGAAATGCAGTGTTAATCGCAGTATTTTTACTGCTTCTCGTCATGTCTTTCGCCAGTTGGTACATCATTTTTTGGAAAGGCCTAAAGCTGCGCCGCGAATATTTAGCCTTTCAAAAATTTCACAGCGACTACGCCCAAATCAAAGACTGGCCTGCTCACAGAGATTTTCAAAATGTTGCAGGTGGCGTAAACTTCCTACTCGACGAAGTAAAAAAACTCGAAAGCATTTTGCCAAAATACAGCACGCATGAAGCTAAAAAAGAAATTCTCTCCATGCATTTGGCGCAAGTTTTAGACGGCATTCGCATCAACTTAGACAAGGGCCTAACCGTGCTTGCCTCAATTGGTAGCTCAGCGCCATTCATCGGTTTGTTTGGCACGGTTTGGGGAATTTACGGCGCGCTTGCAAGCATTGCTGCACAAGGAAACGCCGGCATTTCAGTGGTGGCGGGCCCGATGGGCGAGGCCTTGATTGCAACGGCGATCGGTTTATTTGCCGCAATTCCAGCAGTTTTAGCTTACAACAGCTTCGTTCGCCTCAATCGCCTGATGATTCAAAACCTTAAGCACGTTGCCGAGCAAATGACGGTGTACCTTTCAAACGCAACTCAAAAAAATCAGTAAAATGCAAAGTCCTTTCGAGCGCGAAGAGCTGCAAGCGCCACTTTCTGAAATTAACATGACGCCGCTAGTTGACGTAATGCTGGTGCTTTTGGTGATTTTTTTAGTCACCGCACCAATGCTCAACAGCGCCATAAAACTAAACCTTCCGGCCGAATCTGCGGCGCAAATTAGTGAACAAAAAACTGTGACAATTTCGCTAAATAATGCCGGCCAATATTACGTGGACGACCAGCCAGTGTCGTTTACCGAGCTTGAGCAAAAATTAGCCGCAACCGCAAAAGAAAATCCCAAACAACAAATTCACATCCGCGCCGATGTTGATGTTGGCTACGGAAAAGTCAGTCGCGTGCTGGCATCGCTACAGCGACTTGGCTTGGCGAATATTGGTTTTGTGACCGAACCGAAGTAATTACGTTCGCTCCCATCCTCCGTCATTGCGAGCGCAGCGTGGCAATCCATCTCGTCACACACGCTGGATTGCCACGCTGCGCTCGCAATGACGGAGGATGGCGGTAATTTTTTTTCTAAAAAGCAACTCTCCAAAAACATGAAAAGTGCCAAAATTCTCTCTCTAACATTTCTTGCTACTTTCGCGTCAAATCAGCTTTGGGCGTCTCAAACCACAACCCTGCCAAGCGTTGTGGTAGTTGCCACTCCAGGCAGTGAAGGCAAAGCCGACGGCTACAAAGCAGCGTCAAGCTCAAGCTCAACTCGCACCAGCACGCCTTTGCTTGACACGCCGCAGTCTGTTTCAGTTGTCACGCAAGATCAAATTCGCGACCAAAATATTACTAAAATGGAAGAGGCAGCGCGTTATGTTCCCGGTGTTAACGTGCAAATGGGTGAGGGGCATCGCGACCAGGTGACTATTCGTGGCATGACCAATGGCAGCAACGGCACCACGGCTAACTTTTTTATCGACGGCGCGCGTGACGATGCCGAGTACATCCGCGATTTTTACAACATTGAAAGCATCGAGTTCCTCAAAGGTCCAAACGCCATGGCCTTTGGTCGCGGTAGCCCGGGTGGTGCAATTAATCGCGTTGCAAAAAGTGCAGATGGTTTGCAAAAACGTCGTTTGGTTTTAACTGGCGGTTCTTTCGAAAACCGTCGCGCCGAGTTTGATGTGGGCGATCGTGTTAACGACAAATTTGCGCTGCGCCTTAACTCGATGTACCAAAAATCGAACAGCTACCGCGACCAAGCTGGCTTTGAGCGCTACGGCTTTAACCCAACCGCCACGGTTGATTTTAACGACGACACTAAGTTGCAACTTGGCTACGAGCATTTTGACGACCAGCGCGCGTTAGATCGCGGCATTCCGTCAGTAAATGGCGCGCCTTTAAAAACTAGTTCTTCAACTTTTTTTGGCATTCCAAACCAAAACGACGCCACCAGCAAAATCAACTCGTTCTACGGTATTTTGACCCACGATTTTGACGCCACGCTGCAGTTAAAAAACAACATGCGCTACACTAAGAATTACAAAATTTACCAAAATGTTGTTCCGGGTGCAATCACTGGAGGCGGCAGCAGCCTAAGCCTTTCGGCCTACCAAGATAAAGTTGAGCGCGACAATTTTACCAACCAAACTGACCTAACTAAAAAGTTTGAAACCGGCTCAATTGCCCACACCGCCTTGCTTGGCGCCGAAATTACCTCACAAAAATCTGTTAAAGTTAGAAATAACGGAATTTTTAGCAGCACTGGAACTAAAGATTTAAGCGTGCCTTTAAGTAGCCCAATTGCTTACGACACGGTTTCTTACAGTACTCTTAAAGATCACAATAAATCTGAGGTGCGTGTGCTCGCAGCCTTTTTGCAAGACCAGGTCGAAATCAACAAATACGTGCAACTAACCGCTGGCGTTCGCCTTGATCGCTTTGAGATGAAATTTAAAGACTACAAAAACAACAAAAGTTTTGATCGCACCGACGTGATGGTCTCGCCGCGTGCCGGCCTTGTGATTAAACCACAAAAATCCCTCTCGCTTTACACTAGCTACGGCGTCACTTACCAGCCAAGCTCTGGTGATCAATTTAACAGTTTAGACGTCACAACCGACACCTTCGAGCCAGAAAAAGTTGCAAGCTACGAAATTGGCGCCAAGTGGGATGTAAGCCCTAAGCTTAATTTATCTGCTGCTCTATTTCAGCTTGATCGCAGCAACACACCAACCGCCACCTCAGGTTACATCGAGCTAAGCGGTCAATCGCGCACCAAAGGTTTTGAATTTGCCGCAACTGGCAAAATCACCAACAAGTGGCAAACAATTGCCAGCTACGCTTTTCAAAATGCTGAGCTGATTAAAACAGCCAAAGGCTACTCTGCCGGCAACAAAGTGGCGCTAGTTCCACACAACAGCTTTGCGCTTTGGAACAAGTACGACTTCACCCAAGCCTGGGCAGCTGGTTTGGGCGTGGTTAGCCAGTCTAGCCAATATGCTGACGCTGCAAACTCTGTGAGATTAAAAGGCTTTAGCCGCCTTGATGGTGCGCTTTACTACAAAATAAATTCGTCTTACCGCGCACAAGTAAACGTCGAAAATATTTTAAATCGCAGCTACGTGCAAACCGCGCACAGCGCAACCAACGCTCTTCCGGGTTCGCCAAGGGCGTTTAACGTGGCGTTGATTGCCGATTTTTAGTGCTCGTCATCTTAAGGCAATCCAGTTGCATTTGACAGGCTTGATTGCCACGCTGCGCTCGCAATGACGACTAAAAAATCAGCAAAAAAAAAATGAAAAAAATCCTCAAAAAAATTCACCTCTACCTCGCGCTAATTCTTTGCATCCCCTTGATTTTACAGGGTTTGACAGGTGCGACTCTCGCTTTTCAAAAAGAAATTTCTGAATTTTCGCTGCGTCAAAATCACGTTTTTTTAGAAGGCGAAAATCAGTCGCAAGAGCAGTTAATTGTGGCGGCGCAAGGTTTTGTTCCAGAAGGTTTTTTGGCAACTACAGTGCGCTTTTCGTCGGAAAAAAAATCTTCCGCAGCGGTTCGTTTTGTTAAAGAAGGCGAAAGAAAACAAGCCTATGAAGTCTTGTTAGATCCAGTCTCTGGCGAGGTTTTAAAAGTTAAAAATTTCGACACCGACTTTTTTCGCGTAGTCAAAAAATTTCACGCCAGCCTCTTACTAAGTGGTGATTTAGGCAAAAATATCGTCGGATTTTTTGGCGTTGTTTTGCTCTTCATGGCCTTAAGTGGCGTGGTTTTGTGGTGGCCAAGACAGGGCAATTTTAAACGCTCAGTCACTTTCAAATTTTCGTCTACCGGCAAAAAATTTCACCGCGATTTGCACAGCGCAGTTGGTTTTTGGACTTTGAGTTTACTGCTTTCGTCAAGCATCACTGGAATTTTTTTGATTTTTTTTAAAACCAAAGAAAGCAGCAAACTTTGGCACGCAATTCACGAAGGTAGTGTTTTTGGCTTGTGGGGTGAGGCAGTTGTTTTTTTGACAGGATTTTTGCCGCTGATTTTTGCGCTGACGGGAATTTTACTGTGGTTAACAAAGAAAAAAGAACGCGCCGCTAGGGTTGTTTAAAAAAGATTGTCGCCCCAGGGCGACAATCTTTTCATTTTTGCCGATCCCTTGTTTTCAAGGGTTTTGAGGTTTTGGTTTTAAAAAATCGACAGTAAGCCTCACTTAAACATTCTTCAAAATCGTGCGAAAATAAAATTCTTCCAATTCTTGTTGTGGTCGTGCGATCAAAGTTTTTTCATCGCTATGTTCAAAGATGCAGCCGTAAAAATTTCTTGGCTTAATTTTGTCGCTTTGCTGCAAGTAGTTGTAAAAAATTTTAAGCTCTTTGAGGCGCGGTTTGTAGTTTTGTTGACTCACTTCCATTGCCACTAAAGCCAAAATTTTTAGGGCAATTTTACCTTCAGTTTTTTGTAATTTTTTCAAATTCAAAAAACAAAAACCCTTGTTGTTAAATTTCAAAATTTTCTTCGCTTCACGCAAAAGCAGCTCATCAAAAAAATCTCGCGTTTTAGCAATTTCGTCCGACGCGCTTTTGATGCGGGCTTGGAGCAGGTTTTTTTCAGGAAAAGTTTCGAGAAAATTTCTAATTTTGTTGCGTAAAAATTTTTCGTCTTTGTTGGATTCGTCTTCAAACCACTTGATTTTTTTCTCTTCTAAAAAGTTTTTTAATTGATCTTTGTCAAAATCTAAAAGTGGGCGTACGAGCTTGATTTTCTTGTACTCAGACACTTCAGCAAGTGTTGAAAGCCCATCCAAGCCCGAGCCGCGAAACAGGCGAATTAAAAAATTTTCAGCAGCGTCTCCCACGTGGTGACCGAGAAATAAAAACTCGATTTTTTCTTTTAGACAAAAGTTGTAAAGCAGCTCGTAGCGCGCTTCTCGCAAGCTGGCCTCGATATTTTTGTGAGGAATTTTTTTTGCGGCAATGGCTAAAATTTTGTGAGAAATTTTTTCTTTGGCTAAAATTTTTCCAAGTTTCAAAGCCTCGTTTGACGAGGACTGGCGCATCTTGTGGTCAACTGTTGCGGCAATTAGTTCAATTTTTTTAGCGGCGCAAAAATCTTTCAAAAGCAAAGTCAGCGCTAAAGAATCAGCGCCTCCCGAAACAGCCACAGCAATTTTTTTTGGCAGTTTTTTGCCCAAAAAAAGCTTTTCAATTTTGTTTGTAAAAATATTAATCACGCCTTCCGTTTCTTGATTTCACAAAGTTTTTCAAATGTTCAAAAACAAATTCATTTCATTGCTTTGCTTGGCAATAATTTTTTGCAGCAAAGTTGCTTTTGCGCAAAATTCTAAAGCTCTTTCGCCCGAAGAATATCTCTCTCAAGTTAAAGGCCAAAGCTTGTCTTACGTAGCTTCAGAGCAAAGTGCAGAAGCTTTTGAAAAGCTTAAAGAAAAAGCAAAACTCGTCACCGCCTTCACTTTTTTTGCCAGCACCCAAAATGGTTTTACCGAGCAAAATCAAGTGCTGCAAATTTTTCGCTACACTTCTGTTTACAACCGCAACCACCAAGTTGGCATTTCGCAAACCGCTGATTTTGGTTTAAGCACCAAACTTTACTACTCGCTAAATCACACAACTTACAAAGGCTTAAACACTTCTGGCTTGGCAAACCCTACCCTTGCTAGCTCTAACTACCAAGGCACACCAGTAATTGAGGTGACTTTGCCTTTGTGGCAAAATCGTTTTGGCTCTTCAACTAAGGCGTCAAAAGATTCTGCTTATTTTTCTAACGAGTACCAAAAACTCACCGCCAAAGCAACGTCAGTGTCAACTTTGGTTGCGGCAGAACAAAGCTACTGGAATTTAGTTTCGGCAAGACGCGTGGTCGAAATTCAAAAAAATGCTCTGCGCAGCGCCGAGCAAATTTTAAGCTACGTGATCAAAAAAGAAAAAATGAACTTGGGCGAGAAAGGCGACGTGCTGCAGGCCAAAGCACTTTTGGAATCGCGCAAACTTTCGCTTAAGCAAGCCGAAAATGACGAAAAATTAGCGGCACGCGATTTCAACAAAAACCGCTACATCGATTCAGCAGAAGTACCCGAAAAATTGGCGGCTTTTGATTTTACTAAACTCAAAAATTTTCTCGTACCAAAAATTAAAGAGCGCGATCGCTTTGACGTAAAAGCCTCTGAAGCCAACATGAAGGCGGCTGTAGCCAATGCCAAAATTGACGAAGAAAATAACAAACCTTCCCTCAACGCTTTTGGCTCTTACTCGCAAAACCAAGTGACAGGCGGCTTTAACGACGCAATTTCGGCAACACCCGACAGGGTTGGTCGTTCGGCAACTGTTGGCTTAAGACTTTCAGTGCCCTTAAATTTTGGCATGTCGTCTGACATCAGGCAGGGTGCACGTCAAAGTGCCTCAGCGGCAAAAACCACCTACCGCCAAAAAGTTTTTGAACAAGAAAATGACTGGCAAAATTTGCTGCAAAATTTGCAGGTTTACAAAGAAAATTTAGGCCTTGCTCAAGCCATTGAAACAGCGCAAAAATTGAAGTTAGAAAACGAGCGCAAGCTTTTAAAACAAGGGCGCACCACCACCTACCAAATTTTGCTTTTTGAGCAAGAATTTTCGAATTCGCAAATCACCGCAATTCAAACCGCCTACAAAATGGCCAACTTGATTGCGCAGCAAAAATTGTACCAAACGTACGAATAATTTTTTTTCTCAAAATGAACATTACCGACATCTCAATTAAGCGCCCCGCCTTTATTACCAGTGTGATGATTGTGATCATTACCGTTGGGATAATTTGTTTTAAAAAGATGAACGTTGATCTTTTTCCAAACATCGACGTGCCGGTAATTTTTGTTTCTACCACCTACACGGGCGCTGCCCCTTCTGAAATTGAAGCTTTGGTGACTAAAATTTTGGAAGAAGAAGTTAGCACAATTTCGGGCGTTAAACAGGTGACATCGCGCAGCTTAAAAGATACCAGCCAAGTGATCGTTAACCTCTACCAAGGCACCGACATTAAATATGCCGAGCAGCAGGTGCGCGACAAAATTAACCAAGCAAAATCAAAGCTTCCTGAAGATATTAAAGAGCCGGTAATTCGCCGCATCGACCCATCAGATCAACCGGTAATGACGGTGGCTCTCAGCGCCGATTTGCCAGAAGCTGAACTTTTTGATTTGGCCGACCAGTTTGTGAGCCCGCGTTTAGAGCAGGCCAGCAACGTTGGCATGGTTGAAATTTTGGGTGCGCGTAAAAGAGAAATTCAAATTTTGCTCGACCAAAAACTTCTTAAAAATCGCGAAGTTTCGCTTTCACAAGTGCGCACGCAGCTCGCGGTTTCGGGTGAAAATGTGCCGATCGGCAAAAACGACGCCGCTGACAAAGAGTTGGTTTTTAGAAGCGCCAGTGAGTTCAACGACATTAAGCAAATTGACGACATGATCGTTAATTTTTACTCCAACGAAGCACCGACAAAAATTTCAGATTTGGGCAAGGTTTTTGACGGGCTGCAAGACGAAAAATCTCGCGCTTTTGTTGACGGCAAAAAGTCGCTTTTTCTCGATATTTATCGCCAGTCTGACTCAAACATCATCGCGGTTGCAGATGGCGTGAACAAGCAAATTGCCAAGATGCAAAAAGACTTGGCGCAAATGAAAGGCGCGCCGCAAATAAAAGAGGTAAAAAACGCCAGTAAATACATCAGAAACAACGTTAACGACGTTTACGAAACCATCATCATCGCCATTATTTTAACCATTGGCACGGTGTTTTGTTTTCTTGGCAATGTTAGAGCCACGGTGATTACGGCGATCGCTTTGCCAATTTCTTTGATGGGTGCGTTTATTTCGATGTATGCGCTGGGTTTTTCAATTAACTTAATTTCGTTGCTGGCTTTAAGCCTTGCGGTTGGCTTGTTGGTGGATGACGCCATCGTGGTGGTAGAAAATATTTACCGCAAAATTGAAGAAGGCATGGAGCCTAAAAAAGCTGCGGCCGAAGCCACGCGCGAAATTATTATGGCAGTGGTTGCAATCACGCTGGTTGTGGTTGCGGTGTTTGTGCCAATTTCATTTATGAAAGGAATTGTCGGGCAATATTTAAAACAATTTGGTCTAACAATTGCCTTTTCGATGTTGGTTAGTTTGTTGGTTGCGGTGTCGATTATTCCAGCACTTTGCGCTTATTTGGCGGGTAATAAAGTTAAGAGACTTTCTGAAGAAGCGGGCGATTCTTTGGTAAAAAGATTTTTAAGAAAATTTGAAAACTTTCAAAAATTTTTAGAAAAAAAATACGAAAAAATTCTCACTTTTTCGATCGAAAATCCGAAAAGAATTTTGCTAATTACCGGTGCGATTTTGGTTTTGAGTGTGGTTGCTTTTCGCTTCGTGCCAAAAACTTTTATCGCCGAAAGTAACAACGGCGAATTGTCGGTTTCACTAGAGCTGGCACCAGATTCAAGCTTGGACGCCACCAACGATGTGGCGCGCAAAGTTGACGAAATTATTCGCGCAAATTCTGAAGTTGAATTGTCGGCAATGTCGGTTGGAAGTGGCTCGTCGCAGTCGAATAGATCAAGCCTTTACGTGCGCTTAAAACCGGGAAAAGTGCGCAAAATTTCAACCACCGAATTTAAAGAAAAACTACGTAAACAGCTAAAAGAATTTAGCTTTGCCCACCCAATTGTGAAAGACTACGACCCCAGCAGCAACGGCGGCAAGGGCCAACCTTTCAGCCTAACTTTAATTTCAAGCGACCAAAAACTTTTGGAAGGCTACGCTGAAAAAATTTACCAAAAATTGCAGCTCGACCCGCGTTTAAAAGATGTGGACAGCAGCAACAAAGACACGCGCAGTGAGTTTCGTGTAAGAGTAAAAGAACAAGCGGCAAAAACCTACGGCATCAACAGCCAAGTGGTTGGAAACGAGTTGCGCGGATATGTCGAAGGCTACATCGCAACTAAATTTCGCGAAAAAGGTTTGGAATATGATGTGCGTTTGCGCTTACAGCCCGAACAGCGCAACTTACGTGAAAATTTTTCAAAACTCTACGTGCCTAATGTTAACGGACGTTTGATTAAATTGTCGGACGTTGCCGAAAGCTCAGAAGGCCAAGAAGCCGCAACCATCAATCGCCAAGATCACGGCCGCTACATCAATATTGGCGCCAACTTAGCCAAAGGTGTGGGCTTGGGCGACGTGATGGCTGACGTGGTTCCAATTCTTGAACAAGGCGAGTTAAGACTGCCAAACGACATTCGCTACACCTTCGGCGGTGACTCCGAAAACATGCAAGACATGCAAAGCTCAATGGGCTTTGCGCTAATGATTGCGGTGCTTTTCATCTATTTAATTTTGACCAGTCTTTACGAATCTTTCGTCACACCATTCACAATTTTGCTGGCTTTGCCTTTGGCTTTGTGCGGCGCGGCCTTTGCTTTGCTTATCGCGGGTGAGTCGGTGAACATCTTCACCATGCTTGGAATTTTCATGCTAATTGGCGTGTCGGGCAAAAACTCAATTTTGCTAATCGACTTCACCAACCACTTGATGGAGCAAGGCAAATCAAGACGCGACGCTTTGATTGAGGCCGGCCGCGTGAGACTGCGCCCAATCCTAATGACCTCCTTCGCCCTAATCGCCGGAACTTTACCAGTCGCCATCGGCCTAAGCGAAAGCTCATCCCAACGCACCGCGATGGGTGTTGCAATTATCGGCGGGTTAATCTCTTCAACCGCGCTAACGCTAGTTGTGGTGCCGGCAGTGTTTAGCTACATCGACCGCTTCAGAATTTGGATTAAGTCTAAAGCATCAAAAGCGGTGGAGTAATTTGCGCGTAATTAAATCAGTAATCCACCCGCAGAAAATACAACCCCACTGCTGGCGCATTTGGTCCAGATTTCGTTCGATTTCTTGCCTCTAAAATTTTCTTCATCTCCAAAGCCTCAATCTTTCCAGATCCAACCCAAACCAGAGTTCCTACAATATTTCTAACCATGTGGTGCAAAAAAGATTTAGCGCTTACTTCAATGAAAATTTCTTCGCCATTTTGAGTAATCTCAATTCTCTCAATCGTTTTAACCGGTGACTTCCCTTGGCATTCGGCGTCGCGAAAAGATGAAAAATCATGCTCGCCAATTAAAAATTTTGCCGACTGGCGCATGGCTTCAATATCTAGCTTTTGCGCCACGTGCCAAGCGCGATTTCTTTGCAAAACCATTGGTGCGCGGCGATTTACAATTACGTAGCGGTAGTGGCGCATTTTGGCGTTGAAGCGGGCGTGAAAATTTTCATCCACAAGCTCGCAGTTTAAAATCACCACATTCTCCTCGCGCAAATAGCTGTTAAGGCCGAGAATAATTTGGTGCTCAGAAAATTTTTTTTCTAAATCAAAATGCACAACTTGCCCCAAGGCGTGAACTCCTGCATCAGTGCGGCCACAAACCATAATTTTTGGGTGCTCTTGCGACATTTTAAAAACCGCCTCTTCCAAAACTTCTTCGACTGATTTTTCAGAAATTCCAAATTGTTTTTGAAAGCCGCAATAGCTGCTGCCGTCGTACTCAATTGTTAGTTTGTAGCGTGTGGTCATTTGTTTGATTCCTCAATTCGCGCTAGGTTTTGGTAGTCGCTGTAAGTAGAATTGTCGGTTGCCAAATAGCCGCTTTCTTCATTGGCAAAAAACTCTAAAAGCTTTGTAAGGCCTGCTTTAGCGGCTGCGGTTAAAATTAAAATTTCTTCGCTCTTGTCGCAGATTTTTTTAATTTCGCTGGTTGATGACGCAGAAAGTTTCCAATAATTTAGCGCCGAAATTTTTTCGTCAGCCAGCATTAAAGCAGCAATTGTAAGCTGTGGATTGGCGCCGCGAATGACATCTATTTTGCTTGGAACTTGACCGGTTTTGTAGTCAAAAATTTCTGTTTCACCTTCGTTATTTGTAATTGCGCGATCAATTTTTCCACGAATTGTCACGCCAAGCACATCCAACTGCGCAGCTATTTCGACGCGGTTTTTTAAATTTAAAAAGCGCTCATTTTCTTTGAGAAAATCGTCAAAAATATTTTCAAATTTTGGCCACCAAATCAATTTGGCTTCGGCAAATAAAAAATATTTTTCAAAAATTTCTTCAGCTTTTTTTGTAAAGTTTTTGTCTTTTGGATTTTTAACAAACTCTTCTAAAGCCTCGTGAATAAAGCTTCCAAACTCGGCGTAGCTTGGCTCAAAATCAATTTCTTCGAGCGCTTCTAATTGCAAAATCTTTTTAGCGTAAATGTCGTAAGGGTTAGAAAGTAATTTTGAAATTTCGGTAATTGAAATTTTTTTAGGGCGAAATTCAATTTTTGGTTTTGGGTTTGTCGCCTCTATTTTTCTGCTTTGCACGCAGTTTTGTTTAGCAAGTTGCGCAAAATATTTTTCGCCGCAATTAAGGCCAACACCAATTTTTTGACAAATGGTTTTAAGTTTTAAAAGAAACGGCGACTCAATTAAAACCGCGCCGTTGCTGCTTTTGCAGCGTGTTAAAATCACAGATTCGTTCGACAAATAATTGCAAAAATCGTAAGCGCTTTGACCAAGTTTTTTTAAAGTGCGGTCAATTTCTAAGTCTTTTTTAATCTTTTTTCCCAGCCAATTTTCAGATTCAATTTGTGGAAAATCTCCTTCATTTAGCGAGGCAATTACAACTAAATCGTAATTGAGTAAGCGTGCTTCAATGGTCGATAAAATTTGAATTGGCGCGGCTGCGTCAGATTTTTCAAAATAGCTAATTTGCGACAAAAGGGTTTTAAAAAGGCGTAAGAGATTTTTTTTGTTTAGGGCGATTTCTTGAGTTTTTAATTTTTCAAAAAATTCAAAAAGTTCAATTTGTGCTGGCTCTTGTTCGAGCAATTGTGACCAAGTTTTTTTGCTAAGTTTTTCGGCGGTTTCAATTAGAGAAATGGTGTGTGAGGCGAGGGTGTTGGTGGTAAATTTTGAGAAATCTGCGCAAAAATTATTAAAGAATTCTTTTAGAGAATTGTCGTTTTCTAGTTTTTTTGTAATGCCTTCAAGCCCAGAATTAGCGCGGTCTTGGCGCAGAATTTTAATTTCAAAATCAGCTAAAATTTCTTTATTTTTTGAGTAAGAACAAAGTGGATTTTTCAAAATTGCCAACAAGCTGTGCGAGTTAAAATCGCTTTCAATTAGCTCTAAAATTAGCAGCAAAAAATTCACTAAAGGTGAATTGAAAATGCTTAAATTACGCGTGTCGTTAAATGGCAAATTGCCTTGTGCTAACTCAAGTTTTACAAGGCTTGCCAGCTTGTCGTTGTTGGTAATTAGAGCGGTGCTTTTGTTATTTTGCAGCGCTTCGTGCAAAATTAATTTAATAATTTTTGCTTCTTCAATTTCGTTTTTTGCCTCAATTAAACGAAAGTTTTTTGTTAAATCTTGCGCCGTTTTTTCAAGGTCTAAATGTTTGAAAATTTCTTGCCATTTTAGTGTTTCCACACTTGGCAGCATCATTAGCGAGATCAGGTTTTGTCTGGTGTTGGGGCTTAGACAAAATTTTTCTTCAGCAATTTGGGCAATTGCTTTTTTGTCAATTTTTAAAAATTGAATTAAGCGATTTAAAAAAAACTGTGGGTGATTTTCTTCGGAAAAATTTTCACCTGTAGCGCCGTGCAAAACGACGTAGTTTTTTTGTGAAATTGCGCGAATTAATTTGGCGCTAAAAGACACGCTACCGGTAGATCCGGCAATTACGATTGGTGCTTTTGAGCCTTGCGTTTCTAGTAGAGAAACAAACTTCTGAATAATTAAATTTTGGCTGGCGCTGGCAAAAAAGATGTTTTCTTTGATTAGGGAATTTTTGATTTTGACGTGAAAATTTTTCAAAAAATCTAAGGTCAGCAAGCGGTGTTGCGACAAGTTAGAATCGTCAATTTCACTTAATTTGCTAAGGTCAATTTCTTCGCGCTCAATGTCGTCAAAAAGATTTTGTAAATTTAGGGCAATTTTAAAGGCCTGCTCAAAATCAAGATCTTCACCAAAAACCGACTGTTTTTGAATTTCTTTGCTCAAGAAAAAAAGATAATCCAAGCCTTGCAGGGCGTTGATTTGTAGTAGTTCGTCAATTTCGTCTTTGGCGTTTTGATTTGGCAAAAAATCAAAAAAATCTTCGTAAGAAATATCTGAAATTGCCTTAATTTGTGGCAGAATGGTGTTTTTTTTGGCTAAGAAAATTTCACGAAATTCGCGACAAGAGCGGCGATTTGGCAGAAAAAATTTTACTTGCGAAAGCTGCGGGCCAAATTTTTTTTCGGCTAAATCAAAGAGCGATTCAAAAAAATGATAATTCGCTGGAATGTTGAAAACATTGGGTTTATCTAGCATTTCTAGTAGTTTGTTGGCTGAATTTTGCCTCAATTTAAAAAAATATTTTTGCGATGAAAGTAATAGTTTTGGGCGCTGGCGTGGTTGGAGTTTCGAGCGCTTATTTTTTAGCACGCGCCGGTCACCAAGTTGTGGTAATTGACAAAGGCTTGCAATCGGCCTTGGGCTGTTCAGAAGCTAATGGCGGGCAATTAAGCTATTCTCACGTTGAAACTTGGGCGGCCAAAACGTCGCTTTCAGCAATGTTAAAAGCGGCCGTGTTGCCGGGGTCGTTTTTATCGGTTTCAGATTTGACCAGCAAAAAGTTTTTGAAGTGGTTTTTTGAGTTTTACAAAAATTCGGCGCCAAAAAAAGCGCAAGAAAATAGCAGAAGGTTGTTTCGTCTGACGTCTTACAGCAAAGAGGTTTTGGCCGAAATTTTAAAAGAAGAAAAAGACTTAAAATTTGACTACAAAAATAACGGCATTTTACATTTTTACCGCGACCAAAAAAAGTTTGATCACGCAATAAAAGAGGCCGAATTCTCTAACTCAATTGGGGCGAGGGCGCAAATTTTAAGCGCCGAAGAATGTGTAAAAAAAGAGCCAACTTTAATTAAAATTTTTGACGAAAAAAAATTAGCCGGCGGCATTTTTTACGAGATGGACGCAAGTGGCAACAGCCTGCTATTTACAAGAGCTTTGGAGAAAATTTGCCAAGAAAAATACGGCGTAGTTTTTGAGTATGGCGCTGAAGTAAAAAATATTTTTACCAACTACAAAAAAATTACCGGCATTAACACCAGCAAGGGTGTGTTTGTTGCCAATAAATATGTTTATGCGCTTGGAGCCTTTGGTGACAGGCTTTTAGATGGCATTAAAGTTGAAACAAAAATTTATCCTCTCAAAGGCTACAGTCTTTCAATTGCGGCAAGTGACGAATTTATTGCGCCAAATTTGGCGCTGACCGATTCAGAAAATAAAATTGTTTACAGTCGTTTGGGTAATGTTTTTAGAGCGGCTGGCACTGTTGAAATTTGCGGCTTCAAACCTAATAAAAACAAAAAACACATTTCGTTTTTACAAAGCTCCATTCGCGCAACTTTTTCTGATTTTGGCAATGCTAACGAAGTTTCTGAATGGCTGGGCTTTCGTCCATTTCGCCCCAATTCTTTGCCGCTAATTTGCGAGGTAAAAAAATACGGCAATCTGTTTTTAAACACGGGGCACGGCTCGCTTGGATGGACTCTTTCTGCCGCTTCAGCAAAGATTTTGTCTGGTCTGGTTGTTGATGAAAAAGATGAAAGATTTGGGTTTTTGGAAGAAGAGGTTGAAGAGTTTTAAAAAGCTTTCTTCACGTCTCGCGCCAAGTGCAGTGAGCCGCAGATGACTATTTTACAAGGCTGGTTGTTGTTTGAGGTGATTGCGTAAGAAATGGCCTCAAGCAAATCTTGAGCGGCAAAAATGTTCATTTCGATTTCAGCGCCAATTTTAGAAATATTCTCAGCGCTTTCTGGATAAGGCTCGCCGTTTACTCGCACGGCAATTACTTGGGCAATGTTTTTAAATTTTTCTAAAAATTCTTTTTTGCATTTGCCGCGGCTAAATCCGCAAATTACGAAAGTTTTTTTGTCTTTTTCTTCAGCAATAAATTTTGCCAAGGCAAGGGCTCCGGCTTCATTGTGGGCGCCGTCAATCCAGATTTCGTGAGATTTAAAAGAGTGATTTATTTTTTCTAAACGGCTGGGCCAAAAAACGGTTGAGATTGCTTGTTTAATGGCGCTTTCGTCAATTTTAAATTTGTCGCCAATTGCTAAAACCGCAGCAATTGCGGTGGCAAAATTAATGTATTGGTGAGCGCCAAACAGCGCTGGTTTTGGTAGGTTTTGCAGAATTTTATTTTCAAATTTTAAATCAAATTCGCCGCTTTCTTCGTCGAGCAAAATTTCAAAATCTTCGTCGTAAAAATAGGTTTTGGTGTTTTGATCGCGGGCTAAAATTTCAATTATTTCGCGCGCTTTTTTTGGCTGTGCAGAAACAATCAAAGGTGTTTGTGGGCGCAGAATCATTGCCTTCTCGAGGGCAATCCGTTCAATTGAATTTCCTAAATATTCAGTGTGATCAAAAGAAATTGGCATGATTAAAGTGGCCAATTTTTCTTCAATAATATTGGTGGCGTCAATTCTACCACCCATGCCGCATTCAATAATTACAACGTCTGCTGGGGTTTTAGAAAAAGCCAAGAATGCGCCAATTGTAAAAGACTCCATGAAGGTGAGGGGCGTTTGATCTGCGGCTAGTCTGGCTTCTTCCATCACTTCAAATAAAAAATTATCTGAAATTTTTTCGCCCGCTAAAATAATTCTTTCGTTGCAATGGTGTAAATGTGGCGAGGTGTAAATGTGGGCTTTGTAGCCAGCGCAGGTAAAAATTTGTGCCAAAAGCGCGGTTGCTGAACCCTTGCCGTTAGTGCCGGAAACGTGAATTACCGGTGGTAATTTTTTGTGGGGGTTTTGCAGTTTTTCAAGCACGGGCAGCATTCTTTCAAAAACGGTTTCGTAATCGATTTGTCTTTTGCCGAGAGTGCTAGGAATTGGCCAGTGGGGCAGATAAACCATTTTTGAATTAAGAATTCGTGTTTTAAGTTTGGGCTATATTTTCTTACGCTAGTTTCCAATTTCTAATTTTAAAACTTTTGCAACTATTCATCTTGGCCTTGATTTTGCTGCTTTCGCAGAATGTCGCCAACGCTCAAACAATTTCAGATAAAAAATTTAGCAAAACTAATTCACCTGTTTTTGTGGCTGACGGTTTTGCTAATTTTTCTGCAACAGATTTTGATCAAAAGCCAAATTTAGGAAACGACTCACAGCTATTTTTAAAAACTGGTGTCATGACACAAAGCCACGTCAAATATGGGGCGGTGGCTAAGTTAGAATTAAATGTAAATACTGACGGTCGCAGGCAAAACCCAAATCTCGACCAGGTGTTTTTATTTGCCGAAGGCGCTGCGGGAAAGTTTGAATTTGGTAATATTTACGCCGTAAACCAAAAAATGAAAACTGGACCCGCGTCTTTTGCGCGAGGCGCTGGAGGCATTAACGGAAAATATTTAGAAGGTGTAAATTTAGCTGCAGCGAATTCTTTTATTTTATTAGCACAATCACCAATTGGTCACGGAGGCTACGCCAGCAACGCTTCGCAAAAAAATAATTTTCGCGCTCTAAAAGATAACAGCTTTGACGGCGTTGAAGATTCTAACAAAATTAGCTACACCACGCCACGAATTGAAGGTTTGCAAATTGGCGCAAGCTACGCGCCAAACAGCCAAAATAGCGGCGCTACGGCAACAAAATATTACCACAACTCGGTTGCTACAATTAAAGATGTTTTAAGTTTTGGCGTAAATTACGCGCAAGATTTTGACAATTTGGGCGTTGAAATTTCGGCCACTGCAGAAAAAGGTCGCGTTAAAAAAACTGCCGATGCGCGCCAAAATTTATTTGCCTACGACATGGCGACAACCCTTACCTACTTTGGCTTTAGCTTGGGTGCATCTTACGGCTCTTGGCAAAATTCTTTGCAAAAAAGTGCCGAAGCTTCGGCGGCAAATTATTACACTCTCGGTTTGGGATATGGCTTTGGACCAGTTGCGGCAAGCCTCACCAGCATTAAAAGCAAATTTCAAAAAAATGATTACGCCGCAATTTCTCTTGGTCTTGACTATAAGCTGGCCAAAGATTTGATGCCTTATGTTGAGTTAACTAAATTCACCCTCAAGCCTTCAGGCACTTCTTTTAAAACCAACCAAGGTTACGTTTTTTTAACCGGAATTTTAATTTCATTTTAGATGAGTATTGCAGCACTAGATTCCTACATGTTGCCGTTGAAACAAATTCTTGATCGCGACGGCGTAAACGAAGTTTCAATTAACCGACCTCACGAAGTTTGGATTGAGTTTAAAGGCGACATGATTCGCGAAGAACTGCCAACCTTCGACATGGAGCATTTGAAGTCTTTAGGTAGGCTTGTGGCGCAAGCAACCGAGCAAAGGTTGAGCGAAGAAGAGCCGTTACTTTCAGCAACACTTCCAAGTGGGTATCGTATTCAAGTGGTGTTTCCGCCAGCCTGCGAGCAAGGCTCGGTGGTTATTTCAATTCGTAAACCTTCAAGCCTGAAATGGACTTTAGAAGATTACGACAAAATGGGTATGTTCGACTCAACTTCGGTTGGCGAAATTGAAGATAAAAACGACCTAATTTTGGCCAAGCTTTTAAGCCTAAATCGCATTAAAGATTTTTTGCACCGCGCCGTTATTTACAAAAAAAACATTATTATTTCGGGCGGTACTTCAACTGGTAAAACCACTTTTACCAACGCGGTGATTCGCTCTATTCCTCACGAAGAACGTTTAATTACAGTGGAAGATGCGCGAGAAGTTGATTTGTCGTCGCACCCAAACCGCGTGCATTTACTTGCTTCAAAAGGTGGGCAGGGGCGCTCAAAAGTGACCACGCAAGATTTGATTGAAGCCTGTCTGCGTTTGCGCCCAGAAAGAATTATTGTTGGTGAGTTGCGTGGTTCTGAAGCATTTAGTTTTTTGCGCGCCATTAACACTGGTCACCCGGGATCAATTTCGACTTTGCACGCCGACACACCAAAAATGGCAATTGAGCAATTGAAAATGATGGTAATGCAAGCGGGGCTTGGCATGACACCAACTGAGATTACGTCTTACATTAAAAACGTGGTTGATATTGTGGTGCAGCTAAAGCGCGGTGCCAAGGGCCGCCGCTATATTTCTGAGGTTTATTTTAGAGCGGTTCACAATAAGCCGGCAGAAGAAAAAGCGGCTTAATTTTAATCACAAAATTATTTTAAAAAATGTCTCGCGATCGTTTTTTTAACAAAAAATCTGAATTTTTAACTCTAGCGCAAGTGCTTGAAATTACAGGAGCTAGCCTTGCTGTTGAAAGTGATTTAAGCCAAAAAATTTTCGACATTGCAACTCTCGACAAAGCCAATGAATCGCAAATTTCTTTCTTAAATGCTGGTCAATATTTAGAGAAATTTTTGGCCTCAAAAGCCGGTTTTTGTTTACTTGACGAAAAATACGCAAGCAAAGCGCCACAAGGGATGACGGCTCTAATTCACAAAAACCCTTACTTTGCTTATTCAAAAATTGCCGCCGCTTTTTACGAAGAAAAATTGCCTGAATTTATTGAAGGAAAATTAATCCACCCAAGCGCCAAAATTGGTGCTGGAACTCGTGTTGCCCCTAATGCTTACATTGGCAAGAATGTTGAAATTGGTAAAAACTGCGTCATCGGCCCAAGCGCTTCAGTGATGGATGGATGTGTGATTGGCGACAACACAATTATTAATGCCGGTGCAGTAATTTCTTTTGCCGTAATTGGTGCAAATTGCATTATTTACAACGGTGCAAAAATTGGCCAAGACGGCTTTGGCTTTGCTCACGATGCGGGAGTAAATCACAAAATTATTCAGCTTGGATTTGTTGAGCTGGGAAATTTTGTAGAAATTGGCGCCAACTCTTGTGTTGACCGCGGAGCCATTGAAAACACTGCAATTGGCGATGGTTCAAAAATAGATAATTTAGTGCAAATTGGCCACAATGTTGTGATTGGCAAAGGCAGTGTAATCGCTGGATGCACTGCGGTTGCGGGTAGTACAAAAGTTGGTAATTTTGTGCAAATCGGCGGCGGATCAAATATTTCAGGTCACATTGTTTTAAATGATGGCGCAAAAGTTGCTGGCATGAGTGGCGTGATGCGTGATGTTGAGCCAATGCAAGCGGTAGCGGGAATTCCTGCCGTGCCAATTAAAAAATGGCACAAAATTAACGCGATGTTGATTCGGATGGTTGAAAAGAAGTCTTAAATTTATTCTCTACCTAGTTCAGCACATCTCTCATTGAGTAAAAGCCGGCATTTTTAGCGCTTCCCCAAATCGCAGCTCTGATGGCGCCTTTGGCAAAAATATCGCGGTTGCTGGCTTTGTGGGTTAGCTCGATTCGTTCGCCGTCTCCCGCGAAAATTACGGAGTGGTCGCCGATTACGTCGCCGCCGCGGAGGGTGGCGAAGCCGATTTCGCCTTTTTGGCGGGCGGCTTCTTTGCCGACTCTGGCCATTACGGCGGATTTTTGTAGTTCGATGTTGCGGCCTTGAGCGACTGCTGCGCCTAGTGATAAAGCGGTGCCAGAAGGGGCGTCGACTTTGTTTTTGTG
Source organism: Rickettsiales bacterium (assembly GCA_017999675.1). Taxonomy (GTDB): domain Bacteria; phylum Pseudomonadota; class Alphaproteobacteria; order Rickettsiales; family UBA1997; genus UBA2645. The sequence goes on along the minus strand of JAGNLL010000006.1, from coordinate 24,651 downwards.
GTGCATTTCAACAATTTCAACGTCGAAATCGTCGTGTAAAATACCGGCAACTTTTTCAGCTAAATTCATTAACAAGTTCACGCCAAGTGACATGTTTGAAGACCAGACAATCACTGTGCTGTTGGCGTTTGCGGCAAATTTTTGTTTTTCATTTTCAGAAAATCCGGTGGTGCCGCAGATTAACACTTTTTTATTTTCGGCGCATTTTGCGGCGATTTCTAGGCTTAGAGCTGGTGAAGAAAAATCGATAATCGCGTTGCAGCTTTGAATAAATTGGTTGATGTCGGAAGTCATTTTGGTGCCGCTTTTTTCGAATCCTAAAAACTCGCCCAAATCGCCGCCTTCAAGTCCGCCGCCTGTGCGAACTAAAGCTGAAGAGAGTTCGACCAATTCATGTTGCAAAACAAGACTGGCAATAGTGCGGCCCATGCGGCCGGTGATTCCTGTGACGCCTATTTTCATAAAAATAATTATTTGATTTTGAGGGCTTAAAGAAGGCCGCGAAAACTACAAACGGCGTTTGGCGAAGGCAAATAGAAATCGGCCAAAAACCTGTTGCACTTGCGAGACATAATTTTAAAGTGCGCGACCTTCGTTTTAGCCACATTTTCACATCAAAATCTTTCAATTAAATGACTACTCAAAACGTGATTCAAGTTGCCGTGGGCAAAGATATTCAATCGGTTTCGCTGGTTGGCGAAATGAAAAAATCTTACCTCGACTACGCCATGAGCGTAATCGTTGCGCGTGCCATTCCAGATGCTTGCGATGGTTTAAAACCAGTGCATCGCCGCATTCTTTACGCCATGTATGAAGGCAATTACGACTACAATAAACCATTTAAAAAATCGGCGAGAATTGTCGGTGAAGTGATGGGTAAATATCACCCGCATGGTGACTCGGCAATCTACGAATCTTTGGTGCGTATGGCGCAAGATTTTTCAATGCGCGTGCCGTTGATTGATGGGCAAGGTAACTTCGGTTCAATCGATGATGATCCGGCAGCGGCAATGCGTTACACCGAGTCGCGTTTAGAAAAAGTCACCCACACCATGTTGGATGATTTGGACAAAGACACTGTCGATTTCATTCCAAACTATGACGGTCACGAAAAAGAGCCGAAAGTTTTGCCAGCACGTTTCCCGAATCTTTTAGTTAACGGTTCTAGCGGTATTGCGGTTGGTATGGCGACAAACATTCCGCCACACAATTTGGGCGAAGTAATCGATGCTTGTTTGGCTTACATCGACAACAACGAAATTTCGATTGAAGACATTATCAAAATCGTTCCAGGACCAGATTTTCCAACCGGCGGCATCATTTTAGGCCGCAGCGGATTTGACTCAGCAGCCCGCATGGGACGCGGTTCAGTTGTGATGCGTGGACGTCACAAAATTGAGAAAAAAACCGGTGGCAAAGTTGCAATTGTTATCACCGAAATTCCTTACCAAGTTAACAAAGCCAAGCTTGTAGAAAAAATTGCTGACTTGGTGAAAGAGAAAAAAATTGAAGGAATTACTGATCTTCGCGACGAGTCAGATCGTGAAGGAATCCGCGTAGTTATTGAGTTGCGCCGCGATGCCATGGAAGAAGTGATCATCAATCAGCTTTACAGCTACACCGAATTGCAAAGCAATTTTAGCGTTAACATGTTGGCGCTAAATCACGGCAGACCGCAATTGATGGGCATTCTTGAGGTGATCAGACTTTTCGCGGCTTTCCGCGAAGATGTGACCACTCGCAGAACCAATTTCTTGCTCAACAAAGCGCGCGACAAAACGCACATTTTGATCGGCTTGGCTGTTGCAGTGACTAACATCGACGAAGTTGTTGAATTGATTAAAAAATCAAAAGACGCCGCTGAAGCGAAAATTAAATTGATGGAAAGAAGCTGGCCAGCGCACACGGTTGAAGCGATCATCAAGCTAGTTCAAGACAAGGGCAACATCATCAAAGATGGCAAATTTTACTTCACCGAAGCTCAAGCTCGCGCCATTCTAGAAATGAGATTAGCGCGTTTGACCGGTTTAGAAATCGACAAAATCAACGAAGAGTTGAAAATTTTAGCTGCCGAAATTTCGCACTATCTCGAGCTTTTGGCTGATCGTGGCAAAATGCTGGCGCTAGTTAAAAAAGAGTTGGTTGAAGTTAGAGATCAATTCGCCACTCCGCGTAAATCAACAATTGAAGACAGTGAATTCGAAGTTGATATCGAAGACCTAATTCCAAAAGAAGACATGGTTGTGGTTGGCACAATGAACGGCTACATCAAACGTGTGGCGCTTAACGCTTACCGCACGCAGAAGCGCGGTGGTAAAGGTCGCAGCGCCATGGATGTTCGTGATGAAGATATCGCAACCGACATTTTCGTGACCAACACTCACACGCCAATTTTGTTCTTCTCAAGCAAAGGCAAAGTTTACAAATTAAAAACTTACAAGCTGCCACTCGGCAGCCCGCAAGCTCGCGGACGTGCTTTGGTGAATTTATTGCCGCTAGAGCCAGACGAAAAAATCAGCACCATTTTGGCGCTTCCAGAAAATGAAGAAACTTGGAAAGACCTAAGCATTATTTTTGCAACATCGGGCGGCGACGTGCGTAGAAACTCAATGGATCAATTCGTTGACATTCGTTCAAGCGGTAAAATCGCCATGAAATTGGAAGGCGACGAAGCTTTGATTGGTGTGAATTTATGCACTGAGGCTGACGACATCATGGTTTCAACTAAAGACGGAAAATGTATCCGTTTCCCAGTTGAAAAACTAAGAATTTTCCAAAGCAGAAACTCTACAGGGGTTCGCGGAATCAAGCTTGATAAGGGCAATAAAGTAATCGCCATGTCAGTGTTAAAACACGCGGGTGACGATTCTGAAGTGAAAGAAAAATATTTAAAAATTGAGTTAGAAGACCGCCTAGCACTTCGCGACGCCTTGGTTTTCAATAAAAAATTACAAGAAACTCCGTCAGAAGATTTGCTAATCACTCCAGTTGCAGTGCCGCAAATTAAAGGCGCAGAGCTTACTCAAGACGTAATCGAAAAAATGGCAATGGACGAAGAATTTATCTTCACCATGACCGAAAACGGTTTTGGCAAAAGAAGCTCGGCTTACGAATATCGCATCACTAACCGTGGCGGTTCGGGCATTACCAACATCGTTACTTCAAAACGTAACGGTTCAGTAGTTGCCAGCTTCCCAATCGAAGGCAAAGACCAAGTGATGATCATCACCGACAAAGGTACATTGATTAGAACCGAAGTCGGCACCGTAAGAATCACCGGCCGTAACACTCAAGGCGTGACGCTAATCAAAACTAAAGACGAAGCTGTGGTGTCGGTTGCAAGAATCGCCCACACCGGCAACAAGGAAGTTGATGATGCAGAAACTGGGGAAGAAACTGGTGAGCAAGCTGAATCAACAGAAGGCGCTGTAGCGGCAGAATAATTTGAGTTGTCGACAAACTGTCGACAACATAGAGCTGGACTGGATTTGTAACCCAGTCCACATGTTCATTTCCATTAGTTTAAATTTTACATGAACGTGAGGACGGGATTGCAATCCCGTCCTGCGGAGGTCCAACTAATCGAATAAATAAAACTTCAAATGACCTACATCATCAAAGGAAAAAATAACGATTACGAACTTGTTGTTGGCTGTGAAATTCACGCGCAAGTTGCTTCAAATTCTAAACTTTTTTCGCGTGCGGCAACTGAGTTTGGCGCGTTGCAAAATACACAAGTGTCACTCGTTGATGCAGCCATGCCCGGCATGCTTCCAACCATTAATGAAGAATGCGTAAAACAGGCCGTAAAAATGGGGCTGGGCATTAATGCGCAAATTAATTTGCGCTCAATATTTGATCGTAAAAATTATTTCTATCCTGACCTTCCGCAAGGCTACCAAATCTCCCAATTTCTTGACCCAATTGTTGGCGAAGGTGCGGTTGAAATTACGCTTGAAGATGGCTCGAAAAAAACCATTCGCGTTGAAAGAATTCACCTTGAGCAAGACGCCGGAAAATCTTTGCACGACCAACATCCGTCAATGACGATGATCGATTTAAACCGCTCTGGCGTTGCGCTGATGGAAATCGTTTCTAAGCCCGACATGTTTTCGCCTTTTGAAGCAACCGAATATGTAAAAACAATCCGCTTGATTGCGCGTGCTCTTGGCACATCGGATGGCGACATGGAAAAAGGTAATTTGCGCTGCGACGCTAACGTTTCAGTGCGCAAAGTTGGTGAGCAAAAACTTGGCACGCGTTGCGAAATCAAAAACCTCAACTCAATGCGCAACATCGCGCGCGCCATTGAATTTGAAGCAGCGCGCCAAGTTGAAATTTTAGAAAATGGCGGAGTTATCGACCAAGAAACTCGTTTGTTTGACGCCGTAAATGGCGACACCAGAACCATGCGCAGCAAAGAAGACGCCATGGATTACCGCTATTTCCCAGACCCTGATTTGCCGCCACTTGTATTTACACAAGAGTTTGTTGAAGAAATCAGAGCCTCTTTACCTGAGCTGCCAAACGCCAAAAAATTGCGCTACATTTCTGAGTTTGGAATTCCCGAATATGACGCGGGCGTGCTTACTGCCGACACTGAAATTTCGGCTTATTTCGAGCAATTAATTCAAAAACACGAACCCAAAATGTGTGTCACTTGGCTTACAGTTGAGCTATTTGGTCGCATGAACAAACTTGGCATTAATTTTGAAAATCTAAAAATCAGCGCCCAAAATTTAGGGGAACTTTTGGATCTAATTAAAAGCGGCGCCATCTCCGGAAAAATCGCCAAAGATGTTTTAGATTTGATGATTGGGTCGGGCGATTTAGCCACAAAAATCGTTGAAGAGAAAGGTTTCAAACAAGTAAGTGACACTTCTGCAATTGAGAAAATTATCGACGAAGTTTTGGCAAAAAATCAGGCGTCAGTTGATGAATATCGCGCCGGCAAAGAAAAGCTTTTTGGGTTTTTTGTAGGGCTGGTGATGAAGGAATCAAAAGGTCAGGTGAATCCTGCGATGGCCAATGATTTGTTGAAGAAAAAATTGGCTGGCGGCGCCTAAGCCTCTCCCAGCTTTTCTTTTAAAGCTCGGCGGCGCTCGGCGGCTTCTTCCTTTATTTTTTGTTTTCTTGCTGCTGCTTCTTCTTTTTCAAGCTCTTGTAATATTTCTAAAAATTGCGGAATCCAAACTTCTGCACTCAAGTTTGGCTCGTCAGAATGAGCCGCTATAACCTCTTCCATTGCTGTTAGAGTAATTTTTTCGGCATCAAAAACTTTGGCAAATTCAGATAAATTTGAAAGGTTCAGCGAGGCAATAATTGAGTCATCAGCATGCTTAAAAAAGAAGTCATCCTCCTCTTCGCTCATCATATCTAAAATCTCCATCTCATCGTCATTTAGGCCAAAAATGGTTCTAAAGCATTCGTGAGGATTGGCGTTGGGCATAAAAATTTGTGTCGCGAGATTTTTTTTAATCTCTGTCGAAATTTCACTTTGTGCTACTTGGTCAATATTTTTCGTTGTCAGAATTGCGATGCAGTTTTTTTGCTTTAGGCGCTCCAGAAATGCACCAATGGTTGGGCCTAAAATTGGATTATCGAGCAACTGCCAAGCCTCATTAATCACTAATGTTGCGGGTGATCCATCAAGCTGATTTTCAAATTGATGTAAAAGATAATTTACAATTGGAGTGAGTAGCGGCTTTTCATCAAAAATTTCAGAAAGGTCGAAAGCGATAATTTTATCTAACCAGTTAATTTCAGTTTCGGCGCCAAAAATATGGCCCAAATTGTCACCGTTCCAAACTTTAAGAGTATTGTAAATTCCCTTGGTTTCATTGGTGTTAAATGATTCAGATGCGGTGTAAAAATTAGTGGCATTCGAGGTTAAAATGCGTTCAACAATTTCAGGAATTAATTTAAGCTCATTCTCTGAAACCACATCTCCTGCAAAAGCTACAAGGCTTGAAAAAAACTCGTTAAGAAATTTTTTATTTTCACTGGTTTTTGGTAAAGAAAGTGGATTTAGATGTAAAAATTCAGGGTCGCTTGGGTTACCAACCGACATATCGTAGTAACTGCCGTCAAGTGCCTTAATTAAACATTTGGCAGAGTTGTCAAAATCAAAATAAAATAACTTTCCGTCGATCCGGCGGCTTTGCGTAACTAAAAAATTTAGCAATGCTGTGGGGCTGTGATCTTTCGACCCAAAAATTACGCTATGACCCAAGTCACGATTGTGAAAATTAAAAAAGTAAGGTGTGTTTAAAGCGGTTTTTAGGGTTGTGATTGCTGGTCCCCACTTATTGCCGCCAATTAGTCCAATCGAAAAATTATGCAAAGTTGCAAAGCCAGCAACGCGGCCGGTGTTGATTAATTTTTGGCGACGTAAGTGGCGAAAGTTTGCTGGTAATTGTGACCAAAAGCAGTGCTCAGAAAAAACGTCTTCGCGCACAATTACAAAGCCTAAAGAGTGAAATTGATCGAGGGCAGATTTTACGTCTTTTTCTAATTCTTCACGCGTGCGACCAATAATCATGACAGTGGTTTGCAGCTTGCCGTAGTCGGTTGGCAGGCCGTGTGCGCCTTCGATAAAATCGGCAATGCCGCAAGATTGGCGAAACTCTTCGTCACCGCTTACTTGCAGCAGGTAGTTTTGATATTCGTAAGGTGCGAGGTCCTTTTTGTTGAAGGTAAAATCGAAAGATTGGGTGACGATGAATTCGCAAGGAAGTTGCAAAATGCGGTCGAGCGATTCGGTTGGAACTTCGAAATATTCTTTGAGCGAAAGCATGGCGGCAAAGTTTTTATTTTGTGCGCCAATTACTTCTAACTCACGATTTCCGAAAGCAATTTTATGGTCGGTAAGATCAATTGAAATATCGTTTGCGGCTAGTGGATATCTGTCTTCGTAAAGGTTAACAATTTTGCCAAAAAAGCGCATCGGCTCAGAATATAAAACGCCGTCCCACTCGTTAATGCCAAGCAATTTTGCGCCATATTCTGACACGTCAGCAGTAATGCCGTTAACAATTTCGGTTAGTTTTTTGTGAGATTTTTCTAAAAAATCGCGATGCAGCGACTTTGTGGCCGAGTAAGAAAGCGAGCGCACAAAGCTTTGTAAATTTTCAATTGAAGTGTCGAGACCTTCAACAATTACGGTGACGTAAAGCTCGTTAACATACTGGTCGTTCCACGTATTTTCTTTGGTCCAAGCTTCGTCAAATTTTTGCGCAAAAAATTCGTTAAAAGTGCCTTTGGGAGAAATGTTTTTTTTGCGACGAATGGTGTTAAACCAAAAGGCAATTTTATTGTCTTTAACGTGCGAAATAACCGCTTCGCGCACCGCTTCACGTAAGGCAACTAACTCTGAAACGGCCGTCGTGTTGCTAAAGCCCGTGATGCGGATAATTTGCAAAAGCTCGCCGTTTTTGGTGATGATTGTGTTAGGGTCGAAGTGGCAAACGTAGGGAATAAAATCTTCGTCTGGCATTTGCGCCATGGCCTTGGCGCTGTCGGTGGTTTTCTTTTTTAAAAGTTTTTGAAGGAGTGCGTCAATCATCGTTTGTCGATTTCAACATAGTCGCGAGAAACGTAGCCGGTGTAGAGTTGGCGCGGTCTGCCAATTTTAAAGGCTGGGTCTTCGATCATTTCTTTCCACTGCGAAATCCAGCCAGCAGAGCGTGCGATGGCAAAAATTACAGTGAAGAGATTGCTTGGAATGCCCAGTGCTTTGTAGATGATGCCTGAGTAGAAATCGACGTTTGGAAATAGTTTGCGTGAGACAAAATATTCGTCGTTTAGCGCAATTTTTTCGAGCTCAATTGCGATGTCTAAAAGTGGGTCTTTAATGCCAAGTTCAGCCAAAACTTCGTCGCAAGATTTTTTCAAAACTGCGGCGCGTGGGTCGTAATTTTTGTAAACGCGGTGACCAAAACCCATCAAGCGGAACGGGTCGTTTTTGTCTTTGGCGCGTGCGATAAATTCTGGGATGCGGTCTTTGCTGCCAATTTCTTGCAACATTTCTAAAACTTCTTCGTTAGCACCGCCGTGAGCTGGGCCCCAAAGTGAAGAAATGCCAGCACCAATGCAGGCAAAAGGATTTGCACCAGATGAGCCAGCCAAACGAACTGTTGAAGTTGAAGCATTTTGTTCGTGATCGGCGTGCAAAACAAAAATCATTTCCATCGCCTTAGCAATTGTAGGGCTTACTTTGTGCGGCTGATTTGGCTTGTCGAAAAGCATGTGCAAAAAGTTTTCAGCAAAGCCGTATTCTTTGTTTGGATAAATAATTGGCTCGCCGATTGAGTATTTGTAAGCCATCGCAGCAAGTGTAGGCATTTTGGCGATGATTTTGTAGATCACGTCCATGCGACCTTCTGGTGTATGTACATCCATGGTTTCGTGGTGGAAGGCCGAAAGTGACGCAACGGCACCAACCATGATGGCCATTGGGTGTGCACGTCTTGGAAAGCCGCGATAAAGAATGCCGATTTGTTCGTGAACTAGCATGTTTCTGATCATGCCGCTTCTGAAATCGCGGTATTGTTTGGTGTTTGGTAATTCTTTGTTAAGCAGCAAATAAGCCACTTCGAGATATTCACTTTTTTTTGCCAGCTCTTCAATTGAATAACCGCCATGTCTTAAAATGCCTTGGTCGCCATCGATAAAAGTAATTTTCGATTCGCAAGAAGCTGTTGCCAAAAAGCCTGGATCGTAAGTGAACATGCCGCTTTCTTTGTAGAGCTGGCTGATGTCGATAACATCTTGACCAACTGAGGCGTTACGAATTGGCAGGTTAATTTCTTTGCCATTTGGCAAGGTTAGCTTGGCGAATTCTGACATATTTGGGGGAGAAAAAATTAAGAGTTGGGAATTAAGAATTGGAGTTTGTTAAAACATCAAAATCAAAACAAAAATCAATAATTCTCAAACATGAATTCTCTCGGTTTTAACAAACCTGAAAAAGACACCC
>JAGNLL010000006.1:0-15574 GCA_017999675.1 Rickettsiales bacterium | reverse complement strand
TGGGGGAGAAAAAATTAAGAGTTGGGAATTAAGAATTGGAGTTTGTTAAAACATCAAAATCAAAACAAAAATCAATAATTCTCAAACATGAATTCTCTCGGTTTTAACAAACCTGAAAAAGACACCCGCGTTGTTGTTGCAATGTCGGGCGGCGTTGATTCGTCAGTGGTGGCCTGCCTTTTAAAAGAGCAAGGCTACGACGTGATCGGCATCACTTTGCAACTTTACGACATGGGCGAAGCGCTGAAAAAAAAGAATGCCTGCTGCGCTGGAACCGACATTTACGACGCTAAAAAGGTGGCAGAAAAACATGGATTTCCGCACTACATTTTAAATTACCAAAATCTTTTCAAAGAGTCGGTGATTGACGATTTTGCCGATTCTTACCTGCAAGGCGAAACGCCAATTCCCTGCGTAAAATGCAACCAATCAGTAAAGTTTCGCGACTTGCTAAAAGTGGCGCACGACCTTGGCGCAGATGCTTTGGCAACAGGTCACTACGTTGCGCGCGAGTTGGGAAAAAGTGGTGAAAGCCAGTTGCACAAAGCAACTGACGACAACAAAGATCAGAGTTATTTTTTATTCGCCACCACCAAAGAGCAGCTCGATTTTTTACGTTTTCCTTTGGGCAAAAATACTAAAGAGCAAACTCGTAAAGAAGCCGAGCGCCTAGGTTTGGAAGTTGCGGGCAAACCTGACTCACAAGATATTTGCTTCGTGCCAAATGGCGACTACGCCGCAGTAATTAGAAGTGTGCGACCAACAGCTTTTAAGGCGGGAAACTTGGTTCACATCGAAACCAAAAAAGTTTTAGGCAAGCATGACGGCATTATTAACTTCACTTTAGGCCAACGCCGCGGCCTTGGCATTGCTTATCCCGAGCCACTTTACGTTGTTAAAATTGAACCAAAAGAAAACATCGTTTTTGTGGGCGAAGAAAAATTTTTACAAAACCGCAAATTCAAAATTCGCGATTTAAATTGGCTGGCAAACGACGTTGACACCAAAAAAGAAATCCACGCCAAAGTGCGCCTACGCTCGAACCACGAAGAAGAAAATGCTGTGGTAAAAATTGGCGAAAATGGTGAGGCGCAAGTTGAAATGAATTCACTAACCCGTGCAATCACGCCGGGACAAGCCTGCGTGATTTACCAAGACACCCGCGTGTTGGGTGGCGGATGGATCACGCGCGAAATTGAGTGAGTTGTAGAAAAAACTTGTATAACTCAAAAACAATCAAATTATGAGTTATAGAAATAATTCTTATAACTCATAAATTTATGCAAACTTGGATCTGGGAGAAAAAAGATTGGCCAAAATTTAAGTTTGATACAGAGGCCAACAAGCCTTTAGAATCAGCCTTCTTGACCAATGCCGGTTTATTTAGCGGAGTTTTAAAATGCAGCCCAGACGGCGACAAAAACTTTCTCAAAATTACTTTAATTGGCAGCGAAGCTTACAAAACTTCAGAAATTGAAGGAGAAATTTTAGATCGAGTTAGCCTGCAATCATCAATTCGCCGCAATTTTGGCTTGGCCGTTGCTGCAAAAAAATTTGGCAAAAAAGATGCAAAATTAGCTGAAGAAGGTGTTGCTGAAATGATGTCTGATCTTTACCAAAACTTCTCTAAACCACTTACCCACAGCCAACTTTTTTCGTGGCATAAAATGCTGATGCAGGGCCGCAAAGGTTTGAAAATTGGCTCTTACCGCACTCGCAGCGACCCCATGCAAGTCGTGTCGGGAAAAATTCACGATCCAAAAATTCACTTTGAAGCGCCGCCATCAAAGCAGATAAAAAGCGAAATGGATGGCTTTATTAAATGGTTTAATAACAGCAAAAATTTGCCAATTTTAACGCGCGCCGCAATTGCTCATCTTTACTTTATTATTATTCATCCCTTCGAAGATGGTAACGGCCGCATTGCCCGTGCACTCACGGTTAAAGTGCTTTCGCAAGGGTTAAGTCAATCAAGTTTGATTTCACTTTCTCACGCAATTCAAAACAAAAAGAAAAAATATTACGACGCACTTGAGGCCAGTAATAAAGACTTAAAAATTGATCTTTGGCTTAACTATTTTTCAAAAACAGTTCTTGAAGCTCAGGCTTATTCGCAAGCTGTAGTTGAGTTAACTATTACAAAAAATAAATTATTAAAAACTCTGCAAGAGCGCTTAAATGAAAGGCAAACCAAGGTTTTAAACCGCCTATTTCAAGAAGGCCCAAAAGGATTTGACGGCGGCTTAAGCGCCGAAAATTACATAAAAATCACCAAAACCTCCCGCGCCACCGCAACACGCGACTTACAAGATTTGCTCGAAATGAAAGCCCTAAAAAAAACCGGCGAAGGCCGCTGGACGCGGTATTTTTTATAATGCTTAAGAAATTAAATTTTCTTCTTCCTCACCCCAATCAAAAACAAAAACACCAACCCCGGCACTGCCAAAAAAGTTGAGAGAATGAAAAATTCATACCAGCCCAAAGCTTGTGCAAAAATTCCGGCGCTGGCGGTTAAGAAGGTGCGGGCTACTGTGGTTAGTGAAACTAAAATTGCATATTGGGTGGCGCTGAAGTTGGTGTTGCACAGTGCGCTTAGGTAGGCCACGAAAACGGCGTCGCCGATACCGCCGCTTAAGTTTTCGATGAAAATTACAACGTAGAGAATTTCGGGGTTGTAGCCGGTTTTTGACAAATAAGAAAAGGCTAAATTTGACATCATTTGTGCTAGTCCAGCAATCCACAAAGATTTTGTTAGGCCAATTTTTTTAACAAAAACGCCGCCGATAAAAATGCCAAATAGCGTGGCGAAAAGTCCGAAAGTTTTAACGATTGAGGCGATTTCAAGTTTGCTAAAACCGATTTCGAGCAAGAAGGGCAAGGTTAGACTGCCGGCGAAAGCATCGCCCAATTTGAAGCAAATGATGAAGGCTAAAATTACGTACCACTTGTCGTGAGTGGTTAAATCGCGCAAAGGTTCGAAGACAAAATGTTTGAACCAAGATAAAAAATTGTGATCTTTTTGTTTAAAATTTTTGCGCGTTTCATCGGCCAAAATTGTGATGAAAATTGAGGCAAACATGAAGCCGGCCATGATAAAATAAACTGCGTCCCAACTGATTAACTCGGCGAGCACCAAGGCTCCGGCGCCCGAAATTAACATGCCAATGCGGTAGCCGTAAACGTAAAAACTGGCGGCGAGGCCTTGGCTTTCTTTTTCGATTAACTCAATGCGGTAGCCGTCAATTACAATGTCTTGGCTGGCTGAGGCAAAGGCTACCAAAAATGCAAAAGTGGCGATGGCGCTAAGATTGGCGCTGATTCCGGCAACTCCTAAAAGCGAAATAAAAAGCACTAACAAAAGCTGGTTGAGAATAATCCACGATTTTCTTTGGCCGAAAATTCTGGTGAGAAGCGGCACGGGGCATGAGTCGATGATGGGTGCGAAGAAAATTTTTAAAGTGTAGGGCAGGCTGACGAGCGAAAAAAATCCGATGGTTTTTAGATCAAAACCTTTTTCTAAGAGCAGGGCTTTGAGGGTTGAAAGAATTAACGCTAAAGGCAGGCCACTTGCGGCGCCAAGAAAAAAAATGATGCTAAAATTTTTTGCTGATTTTTGTTTTGTCATTGGCGTAAGTTGGTTTGGTTCGTTTTAAAATTTAAAAAAAACATCCAATGCTACAGCATAAAAATCCATCGCAAATGTACTCCACTACAATTCTCTCGGTGCGCAAAAACGGTAAGGTTGCAATTGCCGGAGACGGGCAAGTTTCGCTTGGTGCAACTGTGTTAAAATCAAACGCAAAAAAAATTCGCAAACTTGGTGACGGCTCGATTATTGGCGGATTTGCTGGTGCCACGGCCGATGCCTTTACTTTGTTTGAAAGACTCGAGGCAAAACTTGAACAATATCCAAACCAATTAATGCGCGCCTGCGTTGAGTTGGCCAAAGATTGGCGCACCGACAAATATTTGCGTCACCTAGAAGCGATGATGATTGTAATCGACAAAAACGTGTCGCTAGTTTTAACCGGAAATGGCGACGTGATTGAGCCGGAAGATGGCATTACTGCAATTGGTTCGGGTGGCAATTACGCGCTTTCGGCGGCACGCGCTCTAGCTTCAATTGAAGGTTTGTCAGCTGAAGAAATTGTTAAAAGATCAATGAAAATTGCTGCTGATCTTTGTGTATATACCAACGGAAATATTATTATTGAAACTCTGTAAATGATGAAAAATTTTCGCTTTGTTATTTTTTTAGTCACCTTTGTAAGCCTTGCCAGTCAAGCATTTGCCGTCACTTCATTTTCAGTTAGAAATGAAGAAATTCCTAAAACAAAAATTTTATTTTTTGGTTTTGATTCGCCAGATCCAAATTTAAAAACCGACAGTTTTGAAATTTTTGAACGCGTTAGAAAAAATTTAAAAACCACCGATTTATTCGATGTTTTAAAACAAGCAGGGCAACTTGAAGCCAAGAAAGACGCGAGTCTCGCGCAAGATATTCTCACCGTAGAATCAATTCCAAATTTTGAAAAATACGCCAAAGCCGGCATTGGCGCCATTGTGATTGGTCAGTTTAATTACGACGCTGTGGGTAATCTCGAAGTGCGCATTAGAATGTGGGACGTGCTTGATCAGCGCCAACTTTTTGGCAAATTTTACACCGCCTCAAAAGACAATTTGCGCAAGGCGGCAAATTTAATTTCGAACGAAATTTTTAAATCAATTAGCGGCGAAAGTGCGGGGCATTTTACTTCGCAAATTCTCTACGTTTCTGAGTCGGGTTCGGCAACTCGGCGCATCAAAAAAATTAACTTAATTGATTTTGACGGCGAAAATCACCGCACCCTAACCGACGGGCGCGATTTGGTTTTGACGCCGATTTTTTCGAAACGTCCAAACGAAATTTTTTACTTACGTTATTTTGACGACCGTCCGCAAGTTGCTTCGCTTGATTTGCGCAATTTACGCAGCAAAAAAATTGGTGGATTTCGCGGTACAACTTTTGCCGCGAGTGTTAATCCAAAAGACTCAAACTCACTTTTGCTTTCGGCAATTATTGACGGCAATAGCGACATTTACGAACTAAACATTAACTCAAATTCGGCGCGCCGCTTAACCAAAAGCCCAGCAATTGACACTACCGCGGCCTATTCGCCTGATGGAAAATTTATTACCTTTGCGTCAGATCGTGACGCGGGTCAAAAAATTTATGTGATGTATGCGGATGGCTCTTCGGTTGCAAAAATTACTGAGGATTCGGGCTCTTACTCAAAACCAGTTTGGTCGCCAGATGGCAAGTTGATTGCCTTTACAAAAATTAAGGGTGGTCAGTTTTACATCGGTGTAATGGCGCCAAATGGTAAGGGTGAAAAGTTGCTAACGAGTGGCTATTTGGTTGAGGGTGCAAAGTGGTCGCCGAGTGGGCGTTATTTGATTTATTCGAAGAAAAAAGGGGCTTACGGGCGAGATAGTATTCCGCGGCTTTTTGTGATTGATGTTGTGACGGGCTTTGAAATTGAGGTTCCGACTCCTGCTGGGGAAGGTGCTAGTGACCCAGATTGGATGTAGTTCTGGTCAAACCACCCCTAGCCCCTCCTTATCCAAGGAGGGGAACAAGCACGATTTTGTTGTACGAAGATTGTAAATAATTGTAGATCTATTCCCCTCCTTGGATAAGGAGGGGCTAGGGGTGGTTTGACCAAGACGCCTCAAAAACTCACAAAATAAATGAAATGACAAAATACTTCCTCAACCGCCTACTGCTAATTTTTCCAACCCTCTTCATCATTTTGCTCGTGAATTTTTTGCTAATTCAAACAGCTCCCGGAGGTCCCGTGGAGCGGTTTTTGGCGCAGATGAATCACGTGGCGCAAGTTAGTGGTGAGGTTTCTGGTGCGGTTGCAAACGCACCAAATGTAAAAAATTTTTCCACAAATTCTGAATCAAAATATCAAGGCTCAAGTGGCGTTGACGCTGAAACTTTAGCAAAAATAGAAAAGCTCTACGGCTTTGACCTGCCGCTTTGGCAGCGCTTTTGGCTAATGATTAAAAAATTTGCCACCTTCGATTTTGGCGAAAGTTTTTACCAAGATAAAAAAATCACTGATCTCATTTTAGACAAACTGCCGGTTTCAATTTCGCTTGGCCTTTGGTCGATGTTGTTGGTTTATTTTATTTCAATTCCGCTGGGCATTAAGAAGGCGGTGCGCGACGGATCGAAGTTTGATTTGGCAACTAGTAGCGTGATTATTTTTTTACACGCAATTCCGTCATTTTTATTTGCGATTTTGCTGATTGTGCTTTTTTCGGGTGGCAATTTTTTAAATATTTTTCCGCTGCGCGGTCTTGTTTCGCCTAACTTTAGCGAGCTTAGTTGGTTTGGCAAAATTGTTGATTACTTTTGGCATTTAACTTTGCCTTTGATTGCAATGGTGATTGGTGGATTTGCGTCGCTAACATTTTTTTGTAAAAATTCTTTCATTGAAGAAATCAACAAACAATACGTTCTAGCCGCCTACGCCAAGGGTTTGAATCAAAGACAAGTTTTGTACAAACATGTTTTTCGCAACGCGATGATGATTGTAATTGCTGGACTTCCTGCCGCGTTAATTGGAATTTTATTTACCAGCTCAATGCTAATTGAAGTGATTTTTTCGCTGGATGGCTTGGGTCTTTTAGGCTACGAAGCCGTGCTTTCGCGCGATTATCCGCTAATGTTTGCAACGCTTTATATTTTTACTTTGCTTGGATTAATCACTAATATTATTAGCGATTTAACCTACAAAATCATCGATCCGCGCATCAACTTTAACAAAATTTAAAATGGACGAATCTGCCGGTTTTTACTTAATTTCAGTTGGAATTTTAATTTGTATTTCGGCTTTGTTTTCTTGCTCTGAAACCGCAATTATCGCGGCTTCGCGCGCAAAAGTTCACCGCTTAGTGACCGAAGGAAACAAGCGTGCAAAAAAATTAGAAAAGCTTTTGAAAAATCGCGAAAAAGTAATCAGCACAATGTTGATTGGAAATAACGCGGTAAATATTTTGGCCTCGGCTTTGGCCACGGGCGCAGCAATATCGCTGTTTGGCGAGGCTGGTTTGGTTTACGCAACTGTGGTAATGACGTTGATTGTAATTGTTTTTGCCGAGATCACGCCAAAAACTTTTGCGCTAAAAACGCCCGACAAAATTGCAATTTTTTTGGCGCCGTTAATTGATTTTTTGGTGAAAATTCTTTTTCCCTTCACGCATTTAACGCAAAAATTAGTTGATTCGGTTTTGAATATTTTTTTCAAAAAAACCGAGTCGGCATCAAGCGGGCAAGAGCTTGAAGAAATTCGCGACACCGTTGATTTAAAGCACAAAGAAGGCTCAATTTTTAAGTACGACAAAGATTTAATCGACGGCGTGCTCGATTTGTCAGACACCGAAATTAGCGAAATAATGGTGCACCGCAAAGATGTTGAATCAATCAATGCCGAACTGCCACTTGCCGAAATTGTTAACCAAGCGCTGTCAATTAATTACACACGAATTCCAATGTGGCGCGGCAATAAAGAGAACATCGTGGCAATTTTAAACGTGCGCAAATTGTTAAAAGCGCTGCATTGCCACAAAGGTAATTTGGATGATTTTGAACTAACGCCAGCAACGTCTGAGCCGTGGTTTGTGCCGGCAAGCAACAGTTTGCGCTCGCAGCTTTTTGCTTTCAGAAAAAAGAAAAAACGTTTTGCCTTGGTGGTTGACGAATACGGCTCAATGCTAGGCCTGCTAACGCTTGAAGATATTTTAGAAGAAATTGTTGGCGAAATAAAAGAGCAAGAAGACGACTCAGAAATTAACATTATTCGCGTGAAATCTGGTGCTTACAAAATCACCGGCAAAACTTTGATTCGCGACATTAACAAAAAATTGGAGTGGGAAATTTTAGAGGGCGACAATGCTTACAACTTAGCGGCATTTGCAATTAACGGCTTGGGAAGAATTCCTGAAGAGGGCGAAAAATTTGAAATTGACGGCTACGCTTTTGAAGTTTTGAAAAGACGTGGTCACGATTTGGTTTTGCTGAAAGTGAGGAAAAATTTGAGGTAATTTGAATTTTGCACCTAGGTGCAAAATTAACTTTTGCCCAGTAAAATCAGGGGTTTTGAAAGATTAAAATCCGAATTTTTATTAGGTCCCCGAGCAAAGCACGTAGTGCGTCGTCGAGGGGCCAAAACACAGAGATCTTTCTTCGGGCCCCTCGACGACGCACTACGTGCTTTGCTCGGGGACCTAATAAAATACAACTAACTCTCGTCAAACCCGCTTTGGGTTAGAATTTTTTTGGCTGGTTCTGTTTTTAAAAACTTCAAAAACTCGCGCGCCACATCCATGTTGTCGCCGGCGATTACAAGGGCGCGGTAGAAAATTCCTAAATCGTTTTTGGTGGCTAAAATTTGAAAATCTGGGTCGTTTTTAACTTGGCTTGCAAGCAGCAGGGCGTAGTGGGTGTTGTCGTTTTTAATGTTGTGAAAAAGAGGCGATTTATCTTCGGCTAATTTACGAAAAATCTGCAAATCGAAAAGTTGTAAATTATTTACCAAATCATTGCTGAATTTTCCGGAAGAGTTTCCTTCGTAATCAAGAATTAGGGTGGCCTTGTTTTGATTGAGAATTTTTAAACCTTCTTCGACGGAAAGATTTTTTTGTTTTAGTGATTCTGGCAGGTTTGGGTTTGATTTTAGCGCCACCAAAACCAAAGAATCTTTGGCAACAAATCCCACATTGTAAACGTCAACTAAGCCTTTTTGGTGCAAAGTTTCAATCCAAGCTGGGTGGGCAGAAATAAAGACGTCGGCGGGTTCTCCTGAATCGATATTTCCAATTAAATCGGCCGAAGAATTGAAATTTGCTGAGACAATTACGTCAGATTTTTGTGAATAGAGGCGAGAAATTTTTGTGAGTGCCAGCGACATATTTGGCTCGGCAAAAACGGTGAGATTGCGGCTACTTGAGGCGAAGGAATTTGTAGCGCAAAAAAACAAAATTAGAAAATTTGCGAGAAATTTTTTTGCTCTAATTTTGTTTTTTTGATTTTTCATTTTTTACACCGCCAACATTTTTTCGCGGCCCTTGTCGATTTCTTCAAAGACGTCTTCCCATGTTCCGGTTGTAGAGGCTTTGCTGTATTCGGTGACGCGATTTTCGAAGAAGTTGGTGTGTTCAACGCCATTTAAAATTTCGTCAAGCCAAGGAAGTGGATTGATGTCGATCATGTAAATGTCTTTGAGGCCAAGTTGGTTTAGGCGTCTGTCGGCGATGTAGCGAATGTAGCGTTTAACTTCGCGAGCTGTTAGCCCTTCAACGTTACCCATTTCAAAAGCTAAGTCGATGAAAGCATCTTCGAAATGCACGATTGTGGCGCAGGCTTCGTAAAGGCGGCCTTTTAAACCTTCGTCCCAAACTTCAGGGTTTTCTTGCACGAAGGTGCGGAACAATTTGATGATTGAAAGGGTGTGAAGACTTTCGTCGCGCACAGACCAAGCAACGATTTGGCCCATTCCTTTCATTTTTCCGAAGCGCTGAAAGTTAAGCAAAATTGCGAAAGAGGCAAAAAGTTGTAAACCTTCGGTGAAGCCGCCAAACACTGCTAGAGTAGTGGCGATGTCCTTTTTAGTAGCAACGCCAAACTGGTGCATGTAGTCGTATTTGTCCTTCATTTCTTTGTATTTCATGAAGGCAGAATATTCGGTTTCAGGCATGCCGATGGTGTCTAGCAAGTGCGAGTAAGCTGCAATGTGCACAGTTTCCATGTTGGAAAAAGCGGCGAGCATCATTTTCACTTCGGTTGGTTTAAAAACCTGAGTGTAGTGCTGCATGTAGCAGTTGTTAACTTCGATGTCGGCTTGGGTAAAAAAGCGAAAAATTTGTGAAAGAAGGTTTTTTTCGCCAGCGGTTAAATTGTGTTTCCAATCGCGAACGTCGTCTGCCAAAGGAACCTCTTCTGGCATCCAATGAATTTGTTGTTGTTTAAGCCAAGCTTCGTAAGCCCAAGGGTAATTAAACGGTTTGTAAATAGGCTTTGCATCTAAGAGAGACATGGTTTGGGAGTGAATTGATTTTGTATAAAAGTAGAATTTTTGAAGGGCCGCGAAGTTAAATTTGCCCCGCGCAAATGCAAACGAAAATTCTCAAATTTCTTAATTGATTTTCGCTACTTGGTTTTTAGATTAATAACCGAGTAATTCACTCAACTTCTCCTTAAAATAAATTTTGTAAAAACATGTCAGTTCTAGTTGGAAAAATGGCTCCAGATTTCACTGCAGCAGCAGTTTTGCCTAATAACGAAATCAACGAAAAATTTAATCTTCACACTCACTTAAAAGGTAAAATTGGTGTTTTGTTTTTTTACCCGCTTGATTTCACTTTTGTGTGCCCTTCAGAAATTATCGCTTTCGACAATCGTTTGAAAGAATTTAAAGATCGTGGTGTTGAAGTAATTGGCGTTTCAGTTGACTCAAAATTTAGTCACCTCGCTTGGAAAAATACCGAAATTAACAAAGGCGGCATTGGCCAAATTCAATATCCTTTGGTTGCAGATTTAACCAAATCAATCGCTCGTGATTACGACGTTTTGATGGGTGAGGCTGTTGCTTTGCGCGGCACTTTTTTGATTGACCAAGAAGGTGTTGTGCGTCACCAAGTTGTAAATGACTTGCCACTTGGACGCAATATTGACGAGGCTTTGCGCATGGTTGACTCACTAAAATTTTTCCAAGAGCACGGCGAAGTTTGCCCAGCGGGCTGGAATAAAGGAAAGCAAGGAATGAAAGCTGACGCTAAAGGCGTGGCTGATTACTTGGCTGGAAATGCAAAAAATTTGTAAGATTTTTTTTCGTGCGGGCGATTTTTTTCGCCCGCATTTTGCTGCCAGATTTCTAGTTGACTAACATTTTTCTGCTCCTAAAAAGCGCGCCCCTTTTCAAAGAAATTTCCCAATTTTTTAGAATTTTCACAACTTCAAGACAGCATTTTCATGCCTACAATTAATCAACTTATTAGAAAGCCAAGAGAGACGCAGACCGCTAAAAACAAGGTTCCTGCGATGAAAGCTTGCCCTCAAAAAAGAGGCGTTTGTACTCGCGTTTACACAACAACTCCAAAAAAACCGAACTCAGCTTTGCGTAAAGTTGCTCGTGTAAAATTGACTAACGGATTTGAAGTAATTGCTTACATTCCAGGCGAAGGTCACAACCTACAAGAACACTCTGTTGTTGCGATTCGCGGTGGACGTGTAAAGGATTTGCCGGGTGTGCGTTACCACATCGTGAGAGGATCTTTGGATACGCAAGGTGTTAAAAATCGTAAACAAGCCCGCTCTAAATACGGCGCTCAAAAACCTAAATAACTAAGTTAAAACAATGAGAAGAAAAGCAGCAAAAATCAGAAAAATTTTTCCAGATGCCAAATATGGCGAGATAATCGTTTCTAGATTCGTTAACCGTTTGATGAATGACGGTAAGAAGTCAGTTGTAGAAAAAGCAGTGTATGAAGCTTTTGACAATCTTGAGAAAAAATTAAAAAAACCTCCAATCGAAGTTTTTAAAGAAGCTCTAGAAAACGTGACTCCAAAAATTGAAGTTAGATCTAGAAGAATTGGTGGTGCTACTTACCAAATTCCGGTTGAGGTTTCTGCAAGACGTGGTTCAGCTTTGGCGTTAAAATGGCTTAAAACTGCAATTGAAAATATTAAAGGCAGAGAACTTTCTAACAAAGTTGTCACCGTTGTTTTAGAATCTTTAGAAAACAAAGGTTGGGCAGCTAAGAAAAAAGAAGAAGTATTTAAAATGGCTGAAGCCAACAAGGCCTTTGCCCATTACAGATGGTAAATTCTGTAAAAAAGGCGACTCCGTAAAAAGAGCCGCCTTTTTTATTGCCCGTTCATTTATTTAATTTCGCATGTTGCAGTTGATTGATGTTGTAATTCCCACTCACGAAAAAGATCTTTTAACCCTTGATCACGTTATTGCGGGCGTAAAAAGAAATGTCGTAAATGTACGCAGAATCATTGTTGTTTCTAAGGCAAAATATACCGACAAGGCAGAGTGGTTTGATGAGGCGCTTTATCCTTTTTCTTACAAAGAAATCAGCGATATTCTTGGTGGTCAGAGAGTGGGTTGGCATTACCAACAATTGCTTAAGCTTTACGCCTCTTTTGCGATTCCAGATATTTCTGAAAATATTTTAATTCTTGACGCCGACACGGTGTTTTATCGCAAGGTTGAGTTTTTCTCTGCCGCAGGTTTGCCGCTTTATAACTTAAGCAAAGACAAAGATTTAGATCAGTCAGATTTTCAACAAACAACCTTCAAGCATATTGTAAAAATTCTGCCAGAAATAGGGCAGCATTTTCCAAGCAAATTCAAAGATGTTTCGGGTGTTTGTCATCACATGTTATTTCAGCGCCATGTCTTAAAAGATCTAATGCAAAGGGTTGAAAATGCTGATTTTAACGGCGGCAAATTTTACGAGGTTTTCTTAAAAAATCGCGAAAGCGCTTGTGGTGTTGCCGAGTATAATTTGTATTTTTATTTTTTGGTTTCTTGCTACCCACATGCTTACGAAATCAGAATTTTGAAATATAAAAATACCGCAAAATTTCATCCTTGGTTTGAACGTTTGCGTAAGAAATATCACTACTGTTCTTACCACTCTTACATGCGCGAAGAAGGTTAAAATTCGCCCTTGTCAATTAGAAATCGAAACCTAATTTGCGCCGCCCTTAGTTTTTTGATGGGATGCTCTCTTAAGCCAAGTCTTTGTTAGCTTTTCAAATCTCCAAATCTCTTTTTAAGTTTCACAACTCCAACAACTTTTTCACCTATTATGGCACGTCAAATTGAAATCGAAAAATATCGCAATATCGGCATTATGGCGCACATCGACGCTGGTAAAACCACAACAACTGAGCGTATTTTATTTTACACCGGAAAATCACACAAAATCGGTGAAGTTCACGACGGTGCTGCTACAATGGACTGGATGGAACAAGAGCAAGAACGTGGTATTACCATCACTTCTGCTGCTACAACTTGCTTTTGGAAAGAGCACAGAATCAACATTATCGACACTCCAGGACACGTAGATTTTACAATTGAAGTTGAGCGTTCTCTTCGCGTTCTTGACGGTGCGGTTGCTGTTTTTGATGCGGTTGCAGGCGTTGAGCCACAATCAGAAACTGTATGGCGCCAAGCTAATAAATACAGAGTTCCAAGAATGTGTTTCGTGAACAAAATGGACAGAACCGGCGCTAATTTTTATCGCTGCGTTGACATGATGAAAACCAGATTGGGCGCTCGTCCAATTGCATTACAATTGCCAATCAACCAAGCTGAAGATTACGGCGGCTTGATTGACCTAATCAAAATGAAAGCGGTTGTTTGGAAGGACGAAACAATGGGTGCTGATTACACGCTTGAAGAAATTCCTGCCGATCACTTAGAAAAAGCAAAACAATATCGTGAAGAGCTTGTTGAAGCTGCAATTGAGCAAGACGATGTTTTGATGGAAGCTTATTTGGGTGGTGAGCCAATTACTGAGGCAGATCTTAAGCGCTGCATTCGTAAAGCGACAATTGCAGGTGCTTTTGTTCCAGTGTTGAACGGAACTGCTTTCAAAAACAAAGGTGTGCAAACTTTACTTGATGCTGTTGTTGATTTTCTTCCAAGCCCTGCGGACATTAAAGAAATCCCGGCAATTAACTTAAAAGACGAACAACCAATTAACATCACTTGTGGTGATAAGAAATTTGCTGGATTGGCTTTCAAAATTATGACCGATCCTTTCGTTGGTTCTCTAACTTTCGTGCGTATTTACTCAGGAGTTCTTGCCAGCGGTAGTGGTGCTGTAAATACAACTAAAAACAAAAAAGAAAGAATCGGTCGTATTCTTTTGATGCACGCAAATAACCGCGAAGACATTAAAGAAGCTTATGCGGGTGACATCGTTGCTTTAGCTGGTTTGAAAGATACTACTACCGGCGACACTTTGGTAGAAAACGATTACAATATTTTGTTAGAAAGAATGATTTTCCCTGAGCCTGTAATTGAGGTTTCGGTTGAGCCAAAATCAACTGCCGACCAAGAAAAAATGGGTATGGCTTTGTCACGCTTGGCTTCAGAAGATCCATCTCTTCGTATTGAATCTGATCAAGAATCTGGGCAAACAATTCTTCGTGGAATGGGTGAGTTGCACCTTGAAATCATCGTTGATCGTATGAAGCGCGAATTCAAAGTTGACGCAAATATCGGTCAGCCAAAAGTTGCTTATCGTGAAGCGATCACCAAAAAAGTTGAAATTGATTACACTCACAAAAAACAATCGGGTGGTTCTGGTCAATTTGCGAAAGTTAAAATTTCCTTCGAACCACTTCCGTCTGATTCAAAAGATAACTTCATTTTTGAAAGTGAAGTTGTGGGTGGACGCGTTCCAAAAGAGTATATACCGGGTGTTGAAAAAGGTCTAAAATCTGCAAAAGATACTGGATTTTTGGCTGGCTTCCCAGTTGTAAGATTAAAAACAACTTTGCTTGATGGAGCTTATCACGATGTTGATTCAAGCGTGTTAGCGTTTGAAATTGCCGCTCGTTCTGCCTTCCGTGAAGCTATGGAAAAAGCCGGTCCAATCATTCTTGAACCAATCATGAAAGTAGAAGTTGTAACTCCAGAAGATTACATGGGTGACGTAATTGGAGATATCAACTCTCGCCGTGGTCAAATTCAAAATTTAGAAGGACGTGATGTTGCACAAGTGATCACAGCTAAGATTCCACTTGCTGCAATGTTTGGATATGTAAATAGTTTACGCTCTCTTTCTCAAGGTCGCGCAAGTTACAGCATGGAATTTGACTGTTACGAGCCAGTTCCTGCGGCTGTTGCCGAAGAAATTAAGGCTAAAAAAGCTTAATTGTTTATCTGAAATAAAGTTGAGTTTACAAACATCTAAATAGCGCTAAATGTGCAAGAGAAATAATAAATATTTCTCTTGCACAATATGTTTTGATTTCCACAATGTGCGACCTCGTTTCAGGGTAGTGTTTGTACAAAGTCTTGCAAATCAGGGCTTTATGGGTTTTGTATATACAAAATTGTCGATTAAAGATTTGAGAAAAAAATTTAGAAAAAAATTTGTTTAAGAAATTTTTTTCTAAATTTTTTTACGGAAGTAAGTCCTAAAAAAATAAATTTTAATTAGTGCCGAGAGCCTTATTAAAATGTTTTATCGTTAATCATTTTGGGTAACATCAATATGTCTAAACAAGCCTTCAAACGCAACAAACCGCACGTCAACATCGGAACCATCGGTCACGTTGATCACGGTAAAACAACTCTTACCGCTGCGATCACAACCTACCTTTCAAAAAGCGGCCTAGCTGAAAAAAGAGGCTACGACCAAATTGATGCTGCTCCAGAAGAAAAAGAGCGCGGTATTACAATCAACACCGCTCACGTAGAATACGAAACTGCTGCTAGACACTACGCTCACGTAGACTGCCCAGGCCACGCTGACTATGTAAAAAACATGATTACTG
>JAGNLL010000005.1 GCA_017999675.1 Rickettsiales bacterium | reverse complement strand
GAGGAATCACCAAACAAACTTTATACCGCTACATTTCTCCTGATGGTGAATTGAGAGATTACGGAAGAAAAGTTTTAGAAAAATAACCAAAACGGACTGTTTGGACGGAATGATTAAGAAACCCCAAAATCTTAGCCTTACAACTACAGAATCTCTAACAAACAGCTCCACAGCAACCCTGCAAAGCACTAAAGATTTAAACTTAGAAGCTGCAACTTTTGAAAATTCAGGCTCAATTAAAGCCTTCGCCAAAAGCACAATTAACACCACCACCCTCACCAACCAAATTGGCGCTGTTATTTATTCGGCTGACGACGCTTCCGAAATTAAAGCAAGCGGCTCGCTCACCAATTACGGCAATATTTTATCTGAAAAAAACCTACTTCTTAGCGGCAATCAAATTAAAAATGACGGTGCAATTTCTGTAAGCGGCGATTTAAATTTTACCCTACTTAGCGCCTTTAGTGACGCAGCTTTAGAAAATAATGGCAGCCTTAAATCGCTCGCTAAAATTGACATCAATAACAACTCATCAAGCTTTGCTTCAGCGGTTAATAATTTTTCAGAAATTTCAAGCGGCACCAATTTAAGCATTGCGGCAACCACTCTAAGAAACTCCAACAGCCTACAATCAAACAGCACTCTAGCTTTAACCTTAAAAGACCTGACAAATTCTCGAGACATTAAATCGGGCGATGTCTTAACCATCAAAGCTTCGGGTGATGTTGTTAACGAGGCTCTTCTACAATCCGCTACCAAATTAACTATTGAGGCAAGCAGCTTCAACAACGCCTTGGCAGAATCTTTGGTTTTGGCAAATCAAGATTTAAGCATCAGTGCCGCAAGCGTAAAAAATAAAAATACCAAACCAATAAGCGGCATTATTTCTTCGGGTCTTGTTTCTGTTGATGGCGAATTAAGCATTAAAGCTGATGAGCTAAATAACGAGTCGGGCCTAATTACTGGAAAAACCACCAAGCTAGCGGCCTTAAATAATCCAAAACTTAACTTCATCAGCACCTCAGGAATCCTCTTTTCAAGCGGTTCAATTGACGTAGACATGGGAGATGAAGACTACAAAAACGAAGGCGAAGTGACAGCAAAAAATGTCAACGTCACCGCCAATAATATTTTTAATTACGGCAGCCTTGTTGCTAGCGAGTTCATCACATTTAACGCCAATGGAATAAACGGTGGTGGCAGCATTGTTAACGGATACGACGCCACCACGCCAGACAGCGTCAATCTCAACAAAAACATCCTTCTTGCAGCTGCTTCCTACATTGATTTTACCGCCAAAAACAACATCGAAAATTACGCCACAATTTCTTCAGCAACCAAACTCAACCTCACCTCAACCAACGGCAATATTAATAATTACAGCAACGCCAAAATTACTGGCGGAGATGATGCCGCAACAATCACCGCACTAAACGGCGGCTTTTACAATTTAGGTGCATCTTCACTTTTTACCTCAAACAATAATGCCGATTTTAACGTTAAAAATTTAAGCAATTTTGGTGAAATTTCTGTGGCCAACAATCTTTCTACAAACATCACACAAGATCTGCTCAATCAATCATCAACTGCATTAATTTGGGGTGGCAATGATTTAACTCTAAACGTTGCAGGAACTCTTTCAAATAGTGGTGCCGACATCTACGCCATCAAAAATTTAACGATTCAAAAAAACGCTTCCGATGATGCTAGCCAAAACAAAGCTAAATTAGTTCAAAACATTTCTGGCAATATCGAGTCTTACGCTGGCGATATTTTAATTAACGCTGAAGAGCTAATTAATCAGAGAAGCGCCGACAACTTATCAATAGTAATTGATTCATCTTACGTTGACGTAGCGCAGCAATTTTACGAACATGGGCCAAATAGATCTCCGTTAATTACTACCAATGTTTGGCCAGGTGGTTGTGGTTTGGACTGTACAACCGCCGTCAGATTTGACATTCCAGGATTATCATATTTTGCAAATTACGGCTACAACATAACCGATCATTTTGGCCAGTCTAACAGCTACATCGAAAAAAACGTAGTTGTTAAAAGGAAAGAAAATACCAACAACATCGACAGCAAAATTTTTGCTAAAAACATCACCATCAATAGCGACAAATTCACAAATCATTCTAGCGAGATAGCTGCCACAGAAAACATCAACATCAACACTAGCCAGTTCAACAACACTTCGCAGGCAGTGACAGATACCGTTAAACATACATGTCGCACAAATGGCCATTGCGATATTTTTCAGTTAAACCTTCCGGTTGGAGAAGTTGGCGTTGTTGATAAAGGAAGCTACACCTACAAATTTCTTGGCACCTTACCACATGACTATTCTTACCAATTCGAGTCGGTGTCATCTTACATGAAGGCTTCAATCAAAGCTGGTGGCTCCATGACAATAACACAAAATGGCAGCGACGTCACCTCGTCAAAAATACTAAACGACACCGAAATACAAAAAGGCGTTGACGTTGACGACGTTAACTACGAGTCAAAAACTACCAGCTTCAACAAAGTTGACACCTACACCCTAGCCGAAACCGGCGCCATCACCCTCGACCTCTCTAGCATCACCTCTGCAATAAACTCCAAAAACTCATCCAAAAGCTCAACCGACGCTGCAATTTCTGACGAACCATTATTTGCCGGTGCCTACAAAATAAACCTCGACCCCGCCTCATCCAAACCACTAATTGAAGCGCGCAGCCAATTTACCCAAGTTTCAAAATTCTTCGGCAGCAAATATTACTTCGACCAACTTGGCATTGACGGCGAAGCAGTTTTGGCCGACATCGATCGCCAAAGCCGCGACCCCGCCCAAAATTCTCGCCTGTTGGGCGATGCCTTTGCCGAGTCGCAGCTGATCCTCAAACAGCTGCGTACCCTAACCAACGACTCGCTGCTTCTTTCTAAAAACAACACGCAATCTGACGAAGAAATCAAAGCCCTAATCGACAACTCAATTGCCGAAATCACGCGTCTGGGCTTAAGCGCAACTGATGTTGCAATTAAAGGCCTCACAAAAGACCAAGCCAATTCTTTAACCAAAGACATCATCACTTTTGAGGCCACCAAGGTTAACGGCATTAGCGTGTTAGCTCCTAAAATTTACTTAAGTTTAGAAACAAGAAACCGTTTGCTTGGTGGTGCTTCTAGCTCGCCAGCTCTTGCCACCAACTCAACTCTTTTTGCTGGAGGTGATTTAATAATAAATTCTCCAACCTCTTCTTTGCTAAATAGCGGCACCATCAGCAGTGGCAAAGATTTAACCATTAACGTTGCCAGCCTGACCAGCGCTTCAAAAACATTGGCAGCGATTATTGTGCCAACTGTTGCGCCAACTGCCCTAAGCATCAGCGGCACTAGTTCTAACTTTGCCATCAACACTGGCGCTGCGATTAAGTCTTTGGGCAATTTAAACATCGCCGCTGGCGACAGCATTAGCTTAAAAAACACCACTTTAAATTCGGGTGCTAAAATTTCTTTAAGCGCCGCTAAAGACATCACCCTTGCCAATGACAAAAATTTTAGCCTCTCTGGTTCTTTAGCAAAACCACTAACAGCAACAATTGGCATCAGCTCAATTAAAGACGACGCGGCTGCAGCCAGATCAGCTCTATCCTTCAATGCGGCAAGTGACATTGAGTTAAACTCAAGTGGGTCAATTAACATCGCCAACAACTATTCCAACACCAGTGGCTCAATCTTCATGACCGCCGCAGGTGACATCAACAACACCAACTACACAATCAAGGCCTCGGAAAACGTGGTAATGAACGCCACCAACATCAACAACATCCACGCCGACAAACACTACACCACCACTGGCACCACCACCACCAACGAAACCAGCATTGAAGCCGACAAAATGGTTTCGCTAAACGCTACAAAAGACACAGATGGAAATGGCGGCAACATCAATAACATTGGCGCTACGATTAAGGCGGGAGAGCTTGTTTACCTCACTGCAGAAAATGACATCACCAACGGCGCTCTCGTCAATTACACAATTAATGGCACCAGTACCAGCGCTGACGGATCAGCCATCACCGAAGAACAAGCCCTCGCCTCAAATGCTCAAAGCATCTCTTCAATCTTAGTTTCTAAAGGCAACATCACCTCAGATGGCAATGTAGTTTTAGTTGCCGGCAACAACGTCAATAACAAAGGCAGCAACATCACCTCAACTGGTGCGGCTTACCTTGAGGCAACAGCAGGCGACATCAACATCACCACCGCAACCATTCGCAACCACAGTGAGCAACATTGGGGTAATAAGAAAAATGGTGGCGATCGCGTCAGCGACATCGTCACCAACACCCAATCTGAAATCACCGCAGGTTCTGATTTAATTCTAACTGCCGGAAACGACATTGAACTACGAGCAGCAAAACTGCGTGCTGCAACAAACTCATCAACTCCAGACGCAACACTAAACATCAGCGCCGCAAATAACCTACTAATCACCACCGCCACCGACTCTTCCTACCAAACGGAATCCATCCGCAAAAACAAAACCTTCACCTTTAAAAACACCGACTCTGGCAGCATTAACACCACAGTTTTAAACAGTGAGTTAAGCACTGGGGCAACACCTTCATCTTCAGCAATAAATTTAACTGCTGGAGGCGCCACTTACGCCGAATTTAAAAACGGCAGTTTAGAAAAAGCCTCAACAACAAACCCAGATGGTAGTGTTAACAGCAGCTATGATGTCAAACTAGCCTACTTAAAAAACCTCGATCCGGCAACTGCAATCACCAACCCAATTGATGAAATTCACAATTCTTGGAACGACACCACCCGAGGTCTAAACCAAACTGGAACAATCGTGGTAGCACTTGTTGCCGCTCTTGCCACTGGCGGTGCTGGAATGGTAGGTGCAATGGCAGGAGCCGCTGCTTCAACCGCAAGTGTAAGCGCCGTCAACGCAAGCATGAATGCTGACGGCAATCTTCTTGGATCTTTAGACGACGTCGGCAAAACAACCCTCAAAGACACCACTTCAAAAGAATCTCTAAAAAGCATTGCCGTTGCCGGAATTACCGCCGGAATTATTCAAGGAGTTGGAGAATTAGCCAAAGCCAAAGCCGTAGCTAACGCCGCTGCAACGGCAAACGCGGCAAATAATGTAGCCTCAACTGCTAATGCCGCCAACACCGCCAACAATGTTGCAACAGCCGCTAATGCAGCAAACACCGCTAATAACGTGGCTTCAACCGTTAACAACATCTCAAACGCTCAGCGAATTTTAACCAACCTAACAGCCGCCACCGCCAAAGTTGGCCTCAATGTTGCCGCCTACACAATTGCCAATTCTGCGGTTAATGGCGTTTCGCTTACCGAGTCACTCAAACAGCAAGACGAGAAGCTTTTAGTAGCTCAAATACTTGGAGAAACCGCCGCCAAAGAAATTGGCCTACTTGCCCACACCGACAAAATCTCGCAAGCAGAACAACTAACACTTCACGCCGCTTTGGGCTGCGCCTTAAGCGCAGGCGCCGGAGGCAATTGTGCTGCAGGTGCTGCGGCGGGAATTACTTCAGAATATTTAGCTGGAAAAGCTCTAAACAACGGAGCCAGCGCCGAAAACGCCATCTTGATTGGACAGGCGACAGGAGCTGCGGCATCACTCTTAACCTCGGCGATTCAAAATAGAGATGATGCGCAGGTGGCGAAGGATGTACAACTGGGATCGTTTGTTGGGGCGAATGCGGTGATGAATAATCTTCTAATGCCAAAAGAAAAATCCCAACTCGTAAAAGAATTAGATTCCTGCAATGGTGATTCTAATTGCAAACAAGTGGTTCAAGAGAAGTATGAAAAAATTAGTCAACCGAGAGATGAGAAATTTGATCAAGCCATGACTGATTGCAAAAATGGAAATTGCTCAGATTTAAAAGAAGTTCATTATGATCTCAGGGGCAAACTCACGCAAGAAGGTAATGAATATTTCTGGGACCATGCAGGAGAATTTGAATTACTTCCTAGTTACAAGAGCGTCTACCACACTTTTATTCAGGATCCAACAACAGGGGAAATCTTGTCTGGGCAAAACAATAACATTAAATATGTTCATCCAGTAATGGGCTATGAAGTTGTGATTGATCAGAATAATAAAATCGTGACCGACTCTCTGAATGCTGGAACTTACAATTTTTACAATCCGAGCTCGGACAATGCTTTATTAGGAGGGTTCTTTTCTCATAAAAATTACGACGTTGATCCATATGTAATGATTGGAAATTCTCCCAATGATCCTTCAGCTAAAAATGACAGAGGGTGGTTAAGAAATTGGGAATCTTTAAAACCAATCAATTAGTTACCTTATGCAAAGAAATAAAACTTCTTACAAAAGCCATCTGCTAATGTCTTTACCGATATCGTTTGTTTTATCGCTGATTTTTAGCCACTTTTTTATGGATTTATCCGCAAAATTTTTGGCCCATATTCTGGATTTGTTTTTTGAGATGGGTATATGCATTGGTTATGAATGCGGATTTTTCTGCTGTGGTAGCGGATTGCTTTTTATTTTTTATATTTTGCTGTTTTTACCGCTAACTTTTTACTTTCTTTCCAAGCAGCAGAAGGTGTTTGCATGGAATTTAATTAGTCTTTTCTGTGGATTGGTTTTAGGAGCGTTACCTTATGTTTTTTTTGCTCCGTAAAATTTTTACAGTTACTAACCAAGAAATTTTGCCATGAAAATTTGACACCATGAACGCAGATGATTTGGTGCGACAAAAAATTATACTCGATAATTTTTATAGAAAATTTCTTGCCATTTTCTTTTTCGAAAAAGAATGTTCCTCGGCTTCCTTGAAGCTCTCACCTAATTACAAAATAAAATCAAACTATAAAAAAAATCATCGCGATTACCGCCGTTGCGGCAACTTTGTTAACAGCCTCACCTGCTTTAGCAAAAACTGAAGGAAACTACCTTGGAGTTTATGGAATGCTTGCAAAGGCTAGCCCAAAAGACACATCAGACACGAACGGTCAAGTATCCAAAGACTCTACCAGAAGAGTTAGACTTGGCTTCAATTACCAACATGCCTTTAATTTGAATAATTTTTTCGTATCTCCAGAAGTTTTTGTGGAAGCTTTAGAGCTTCAAAACAATGCCACTGCTAGCAGCAGCGGTGATAAATTGGAAATAAACTCAAGATACGGATTTAAAGCCAATGTGGGATACGATGTTAACGAAAAGTTTTCTCCCTACGTCACTCTTGGTCGCGGAGTTGTTGAATACTCATCTCAAAAAACCGACACCACTACTGGCGATGAAGTTAAAAAAATGAGCGCTCAATCTGGCACTATTTACGGACTTGGAGCAAACTTTCACATCAACGAATCTTTGACTGCCAACCTTGAATACAACAAACAAAATGTTGGCCTAAACCAAGCTTTAGATGAA
The DNA here is from genome assembly GCA_017999675.1 of Rickettsiales bacterium. Lineage (GTDB taxonomy): Bacteria > Pseudomonadota > Alphaproteobacteria > Rickettsiales > UBA1997 > UBA2645. Next base: position 84,816 of record JAGNLL010000005.1, on the reverse strand, counting down.
GGAAAATACAAAACCGACATTACCAGCTTAAGATTTGGCGTTGCTTACCACTTTTAATTCTGATTAAAGTTTTTAAAAATCGCCTCGCAGAAAAATTTTTCTGCGAGGCTTTTTTATGTTCAAAACCCATGACCCACAGCAAATCACCACAAAAATTATCTAAGAAAATCTTAGTTTGGTTGCATATTTTTTATTTTTTTACCGCAATTTTTCTCACCACCCTGCCCGCTCAAGTCCGCGCCCAAAACGCCACCGACCAGCAAGACTGGATCACGCGCAACCAGCAAAATGTTGTTGAAGAGCAAAAGCGGGCTGCCGAATTTAATGCCATTAAAAAAGAGCGTGAGCGCGAGCAAAAAGACGAGGCTCAAAAGCAAAGGCAAAAATTAAAAGTTTTGGGTGAGCCGTCGCAGTGTTTTTTGGTAAGTGAAGTTCGGCTTAACGGCGCGCATTTAATTTCGCCGCGCGCGCAAAAAAAATTGACCGCGCCTTTTTTGCAAAAATGTTTTGACGCCGAGCTTTTGTCGCAAGTAGTTGCCGTAATTAGCAATTACTACCAAAACCACGGCTACGTGACGGCGCAGGTTGTGGTGCCAAAGCAAAATGCGCAAAGTGGCGTTTTAGAATTGCAAATTATTGAAGGAAAAATTGAAAAAATTTCTTTGGGCAAAAATGGCGTGGTTGAAAAAATGCAAAAGCTTACTGCCTTTGGAAATATTGAGGGCGGCGCGCTAAATATTTCTGACATTAACCAAGGTCTTTACCAAATTAATCGCCTGCAATCTAGCGCCGCGGTGATGAAAATTTCACCCGGCAGCCTTGATGGCGAAAGCGTGGTGTTGATTGAAAATAACAGAAAATTTCCGGCAAGCTTCACGCTTGGCCACGACAATTTGGGCAACGAATTTACTGGCATCATGCGCACTAACTTTGGCGCAAACTTGGACAATCTATTTTTTTTAAACGACAGCACCTCGCTCAACTACTCAACCAATCTTAAAGACAGCGGCGACTTGCGAGACATCAAATCATTTTCTAGCAGCACCTCAATTCCATTTGGCTACAACACTTTTTCATTTGATTACTCGCACAGCGAATATTTGGGAACAGTTGCGGGAAGCGCTTCAAGAGTAAAATCTACCGGCTTTTCTAGTCAGAAAAAATTTGCCATTGAGCGCCTTTTAAACAGCAGCTCGCGCTTTAGACTTTTGGCAAACTCAAACCTCACCATCAAAGAAACCGCCAACTACCAAGACAAAGTAAAAACCGAATCTTCTGAAAGAAAATTAGTAATTGGGGGTTTGGGTTTTTCGCTTTCGTCCTATCTAAACGACACCACAAACATCTACCTAAAGCCTTCTTACTTGCGGGGTCTGAAAGTTTTAAATGCCAAACAAGATGTAAAAAATTTAACAGCCTCAACGCCAAAATCGCAGTTTGAAGTTTTTAAACTTTACGCCTCAATTTTAAAAAGAATCACCCTGCCAAAGCTTGGTACACCAGCAGTTATCGCCACAGAGTTTGACAGCCAAATTGGCAAGAGCAGCTTATTTGGTTCAGAGCAATTTTCGGTTGGAGGCTACCATTCTGTGCGCGGCTTTCGCGAAAGCTACATTACGGGCGACAGCGGCTACAACTTTAGAAACAAAATTGGGTTTAACTTAGGATCGTTATTTGCGTCCAAAATTGCCGAAAATTCTTTCGCCGCCAATCTCAATAAATTTACGCTAGAGCCTTTCTACGACTACGGTCATGCTAGATTAAAATTTAACGGCGAATCGGGCAGAATGTCGGGGGCTGGGGTTAAAACTATTTTTAATTCGCGCCATTTTAGCGCGTCTCTAACCTACTCGCAGGCATTGCAAAAATCGAAGCTGATCAGCACGCCGGTTAAAGAGAATAAGATGATTTATTTTGAGGTGAGCGCTGGATGTTGTTAGTTATTTATTTTTTCTGATTCAAACCGCTTCTGCGGTAGCCGTAACCAAAATAAACGGCCAGACCAAGTGCAGTCCAAACGGCAAAGTAAATACCGTTTTCAATTAGCAAAGTGTACACCAAATAACCACAACCCAAAATTGCTAGGGGTGCTGTAGCAAAGACTGCTGGGCATTTGAAAGTGCGTGGGCGGTTTGGTTCTTTGATGCGCAAAACTAAAACGCCAATGGCAACCACAATGAAAGAAGCCAAGGTGCCAAGACTGGTAATGTGACTTAAAGTTTTGAGTGGAAATAGGCCAGAAACTATTGAAACAGCAAAGGCCACAAACATTACGCTAATGCTTGGAGTGCCAAATTTTTTGCTGAGTTTAGAAAAGGCTGCAGGAATTAATCCGTCGCGCGACATTACAAAAAAGATGCGCGATTGGCCGTAAATTAAAATTAACAAAACCGAGGTAATGCCTGCAACCGCGCCGGTTGCAACTAGAGCAGATCCAATATTGTTGCCATTTTCGCGAAGAGCGCGAGCTAGAGGCTCTGGATTGTTAAGGGTGGTGTAGTGCGAAATGCCGGTTAAAACCAAAGCCACAGCGATGTAGAGAATGGCACAGATTATTGCCGAAACGATAATGCCAATTGGCAAATCTCTTTTGGGGTTTTTGCATTCTTCAGCCGCAGTGGCCACGGCGTCAAAACCAATGTAGGCGTAAAAAACTGTGGCAGCGCCAATGAAAATTCCACTAATGCCAAATGGCGCAAAGTCTGACCAGTTTTCTGGCTTTACCATCGGTGTGGCGATCAGAAGAAAAATGAAAATTACGATGAGCTTGGTGGCAACTAAAATGCGATTTAGCGCAACGCTTTCTTTGGTGCCGCGAACAAGTAGTAAGCCAATAAAAAGTGAAATTAAGATGGCTGGTAAGTTAATGATGCCGCCATCTGAAGGAGATTTGGCTATGGCGTCTGGCAAGTTAATGCCGCCGGTTTTTAAAATGCCAACAACGTAACCAGACCAGCCCAGAGCCACTGTTGAAGCCCCTACCCCATATTCTAAAATTAATCCCCAGCCAACTAGCCAAGCAACAAATTCGCCCAAAACCGCGTAAGAGTATGTGTAAGCGCTGCCAGAAACCGGAACCATTGACGCTAACTCAGCGTAAGCAAGCCCCGCAAAAATGCAGACAATCGCAGCAATTAAGTAAGAAACCGCAATTGCTGGTCCTGCGTAGGTTGCGGCGGCAACACCCGTCACAACAAAAATGCCGGTGCCAATCGTGCAGCCAATGCCGATCATTATTAGGTCAAAAGCACCTAAAGTTTTTTTAAGAGAATTTTTTTTTGACGAAGCAACAAGCTCTTCAATGGTTTTTTTGCGGAATAAATCGAGCATTTGTTGGCCTTATTTTTTCTTGTTTAGGGGGCTTTTTCTGTAGGCATAGAGAAAGTAAACTACGATTCCAAACGAGAACCACAGAATAGAGAAAATGCCAGTTTTTAAGAATAGCTGATAAAGCAAATAACCGCAGCTAAGCACTGCCAAAGGCCCAACTACAAATACTGCAGGGCATTTGAATGGTCTTTCTAATTCTGGTCTTCTTATTCTAAAAATAACCACCGCAACGGCAACCATTACAAAGGCAAATAATGTGCCTAGGCTAGATAGGTCTCCCATGATTTGAATTGGAGTAAAGCCCGAAATCATCGAGGTAGAAAAGGCAACAAATAAACATCCGACATACGGGGTGCCAAATTTTTTATGAAGCTTGCTAAAGATTGGTGGAATCAAGCCATCGCGCGCCATTACTAGAAAGATGCGAGACTGCCCATACATAAACACAAGTAGCACCGCCATTAATCCAGCAACCGTGCCAGTTGCAACCAAGGCAGAACCAATGTTGCTGCCATTGGCGCGTAAAGCGTAAGCCATTGGCTCAGCGTTATTAAGCTCGCTGTAGTGGACAATGCCGGTAAGAACTAACGAAACAATTAGGTAAAGTGCAGCGCAAATAAGCAGGCCGCCAATAATACCAATTGGCAAATCGCGATTAGGGTTTTTGCACTCTTCAGCGGTTGTGGCAATTGCGTCAAAGCCGAGATAAGCAAAGAAAATAGCTGCAGAACCAACGATTACGCCATTCCAGCCAAATGGCATAAAATCTGCGTAATTTTCCATTTTAATGTGCGGGGCAGCAAAAGCTAAAAACAAAAAGATAACCCCAAGTTTTATCGCAACCAAAATACGATTAATAATTAGGCTTTCTTTAGTGCCGCGAAGTAGCAACAAACCAACAAACACGCAGATTGCAACAGCAGGAAGATTAATAACTCCGCCTTCAAACGGACCTTTTGTAAGATATTCGGGAATGGCAATATTGGCGGTTTTAAGTATTCCAACAAGATATCCAGACCAGCCCGCTGCAACGGTTGATGAGATTAGCGTGTATTCTAAAATTAAAGCCCAAGCCACAATCCAAGCAATAAATTCTCCTAGCACCACGTAAGAGTAGGTGTAAGCACTACCAGCAACTGGAATCATTACTGCAAGTTCGGTGTAGGCCAAAGCGGCAAAAATACAAACGACTCCAGAAAAAAAGTAAGAAAGTGAAATTGCCGGGCCAGCGTATTTAGCAGCCGCAACCCCAGTTAAAACAAAAATACCACCGCCAATAATACAGCCAATCGACAACAAAACTAAATCGACAGCGGTTAAAGTTTTTTTCAAAGAGCTTTTTTTTGCTCCTTCAAGAGCGCTTTCAATGCTTTTGGTTCTGAAAAGTGATTTCATATTTTTGATTATTTTTTGACGTGAGGAGTGATTTATTCGTTGGCAGTTAGGGCTTCATTAGCAACTTCCTGACTAATTACACCGCGAAGCAGCAAGTCGTTGATTGAGTCTTTCATTAAGCACATGCCCGACTTTTTGCTAAGCTCAATAATTGAGTTCATTTGCGGAACCTTATCTTCACGAATGAGGTTACGAATTGACGAATTTGCAATCATAATTTCGTAAGCTGCGCATCTGCCACCACCCTCTTTTTTGAGAAGACGTTGCGACACCACAGCTTTAATTGAAGTTGAAAGCATGGTGCGAATAACCGGCTTGTCTTGCGGCGGAAATACGTCGATAATTCTGTTAATAGTTTGAGCTGAAGAGCTGGTGTGCAGCGTGCCTAAAACCAAGTGACCAGTTTCAGCAGCGGTTAATGCTAGGTGAATTGTTTCAACGTCACGCAACTCGCCAACCAAAACTACATCTGGATCTTCGCGTAAAGCGCTTCTTAGGGCATTGGCAAAAGACAAGGTGCTGTTTCCAACTTCGCGTTGGTTGATTAGGGATTTTTTATTTTTGTGAACAAACTCAACCGGATCTTCAATGGTAATAATGTGGTGAGCGTGGTTGATGTTTATTTGGTCAATCAATGCGGCAAGCGTTGTTGATTTGCCGCTTCCGGTTGGCCCAACCACAAGAACCAAACCTTTTCTAAAACCTGCCATGCTGCGAATAACTTCTGGCGCGTGAAGCATTGAAAGGCTTTTAATTTCAGTTGGAATTTCGCGAAAAACCGCAGCTGGTCCGTAAATTGTGCGAAAGGCGTTAACGCGAAAACGCAATTCACCAACAACTTTAATTGAAAAATCTAACTCCCATTTTTCAGCATAAATTTTTTTCTGAACGTCGTTCATAATGGCATTTAGCATCTCCATTACTCCAGATTCATCTAAAACTGGAGCGTCAGGAATTGCCACAATATCGCCATCTACACGCAACATTGGCGATGATCCGGTAGTGATGTGAACGTCAGAGCATTTTTGCTTTTTGGCGTAGGTGAGAATTTTTTCGATCATGTTTTATAATTTATTTCTAAGGGTTTGAAGGCGGTTTTGAACTTGATCAATTGAAATAGCAGAGTCTGCGTCAGAATGTTTTTCTTCAATTTGCGAATAGAGGTCGATTGCCTTGTCGCTTTGCGCAGTTTTGTCGTAAATCACCGCTAAGTTAAATTTGTAGCCCAAGTTTGCGGCGTCAATTTCAACCGCTCTTTCAAGCAACTCTATTGCCTTGCTGTAATTTTTATTTTTGTCGTAGGCAACCGCTGCTTGGGCTAAAATGTAGGCTGAATTTGGATTTTGCGTGGTTAAGCGCGACAATAAATAAGCCGCGTCTTTTGGTGATTCTTCAATTAAAATGGCTAGTAAATTTCCGATAATTTCTTCTTGGTTGTCAGGATTATCCTTCAACAAATCGCGGTACAAAGTTTTGGCTTGGCGAATTTGACCAAGCTTTTGGTAAACAACCGCAAGAGAAAATTTGCTGTAAATATTATTTGACTCTGAAGCAATCACCTGTTTGTAAAGCTCAACTGCAACTTCATATTGGCCAATTAATGCTGCGTTGTAAGCGAGTTTTTCTTTTTCGCGAATGTCGAAATTTTCTGATTTTGGATCAACCGCCAAAATTTCAATTTCGCTATTTGCCTCACCATCTTTTACGTCACCTGCGGTCATCGTAAAATCACTTTTTTTGGCAGATTTTTTCTTTTTGTAGACATCAATTTTTGCGCGAGAATCTTTGTCGAAAAGCAGGGTTTTTTCAATCTGTTTTATAACATCGTCATTTGAAGCTAAATCAGACGCAAAAGCACTTGTGGCAAGGCTTTGCAGCGAGGCAATTACAACAAAAAATACAAAGCTTTTGAAGCTGTTAGTTTTGATCATGACGTTGTTAGTATTTTTTAAAATGATTTGAGCGAGGGGAGTAATTTTGATTGTTCTATTTTTCTAAAAATTAAAAGAAAAGACATGAAGCTGTTTTGCAAATCAGTGCAGTTTTTGTGATTTTTTTTGAGAAAATTTTTTACTATTTTTTACCAAAATTATTTTTCACATAAACCATCACTGCCATTATTGAAGCTGGTGTTATGCCTTGAATTTTAAAGGCTGCAGCAATTGTTGCCGGACGAAATTTATTTAATTTTTCGCGCACCTCTAAAGACAAACTTTCAATTTTTGAATAATCTAACTCGAGTGGAATTTTAATATTTTCGTCTTTACGAAAAATTTCTAAATCACGCTCCTGACGCTTTAAATAAGAGCTGTAAAGCGCATTAATTGAAATTTGTTTTTTGGTTTTTTCATCAATTTGCGCAACTTCGTTTGGCCAAATTTTAGCAATTAAATCAAAATCAATTTCGGGAAATGAAAGCAAATTCATCGCACTTCTAACCACACCATCTTGCTTAATATTTGCGCCAAATTCTGAAATTTTATTTGGCGAAATTTTTAAATTTTCCAGCAAGTTTGTCGCCGCTTCGATTTTGTTTTTTTTCTCATTAAAAAACTTTTCACGCTCACTTTTTACCACGCCAATTTTTATTCCCATTTCGGTCAAACGCATGTCGGCATTATCAGCGCGAAGGCTTAGGCGATATTCGGCGCGCGAGGTTAACATGCGGTAAGGCTCAGAAGTGCCAAGAGTTGTAAGGTCGTCAATCATCACGCCGATGTAGCTGCTGGCGCGATCCAACACAAATTCTTCGTTTGAGCCACGCGCCACAAGTGCGGCGTTAATTCCGGCAACTAAGCCCTGCCCTGCAGCTTCTTCGTAGCCTGTGGTGCCGTTGATTTGCCCGGCAAAAAACAGCCCGCGAATTTTTTTAGTTTCAAGTGTTGGCAGCAATTCGCGCGGATCAACAAAATCATATTCAATGGCATATCCCGCTTGGGTGACGCGGCAATTTTCTAGACCCGGAATTGTTTTTAAAAATTCAATTTGAACATCCAAAGGTAGCGAAGTTGAAATGCCATTTGGATAAATTAGATCACTGTTCAAGCCTTCTGGCTCTAAGAAAATTTGATGACGGTCTTTGTCGTAAAAGCGGTGAATTTTATCTTCGATCGACGGGCAATAACGCGGCCCAACCCCAGCAATATGGCCGCCATACATGGCAGATTTGTGTAAATTATTTTTGATGATTTCGTGAGTTTTGGTGTTGGTATAGGTAATGAAACAGTGAGTTTGTGGCGCTGCGACCGAATCGTTTAAATAAGAAAATGGTTGCGGTGGATTGTCGCCTGCCTGCTCTTCTAGGTTAGAAAAATCAATTGAGGCGCGATCAATTCTAGGCGGCGTGCCGGTTTTAAGGCGCGCTAAAGAAAAATTGTGTGATTCAAGAGTTTTTGAAATGCCGTAAGAAGGCTCTTCGCCAACGCGCCCTGCGGGGGTTTTTTGGTCCCCAATGTGAATTACACCGCGCAAAAAAGTGCCGGTTGTGAGAATTACTGAAGTGCATTTTATTTTTTTTCCATCACCCAGAACAACACCACAAACCTTGCCATCTGCAATTTCAATATCTTCAACCGAGGCAAAAATAATTTCGAGATTTGGGTAATTTTTTAAAATTTTATTAATCGCAATTTTGTAAAGTTCGCGATCAGCCTGCGCGCGTGGCGAGTGCACCGCCGGGCCTTTTGAGGCATTTAAAATGCGAAAGTGAATGCCAGCTTCGTCAATTGCTTTAGCCATTACGCCGTCAAGCGCATCAACTTCTTTAACAATTGTGCCCTTGGCAACGCCGCCAATTGCAGGATTGCACGACATCTCGCCTAAATTTTCTGGCTTTTTAGTGACCAGTAAAGTTTTTGCCCCCATGCGCGCTGAGGCGCAGGCAGCTTCAACGCCGGCATGACCGGCGCCGATTACAATTGTTTCAAAATTTGAATCGCTAGACATGAATTAGTCGCGACCACCACCCTTAGTGCCAGCTCCGTCATCTCTGCTTCGAAGCTGTTCTGAAAGAGTTATGGCATGTCTTGGTTTACATTGCGCTTTTGGGTTTACCTTTTTCTCAAGAAGCTTGAGGAATGGCCTATCTGTAAAATCTTGTGTGCTGATTTTTTGCCCTGCAAAAGATTTTTTAGACTCATCTGTTAGACTTTTTATCAATTCTTCGTCACAACCCTTGTCTTTCAATATTTTAAATAGGTCCGCGTCTTTTCCTTTTGTTGAAATTTCTGTAAGATTTTCTGGGTCACGCAAATCACGCAAATACATGGTTTTACCATCGCCTTCAGCAACCCATTCACCTAGCTTCTTCCCCGGCCTTCTTTTGATGACAATGTCGAAGCGCTCTGATATTTGACGCACTTGCTGAAACGCCATTTTCGCCTCAGCATCCTTTGTTTTAGAAACCTCAGCAACTTTTGTAAGATTTATCGTAGGAATTGAGTCGCCTTCAAATAAAATTGCAGTCTTACGCTCCCCATTGGTCACGGACATGGCATTAACGTTAAAGCAATTGTAGCGCTTTTGAGAAAATTCTGAAAGCTCTGAAACTGGTTTTGGGTGATGCTTTCCTTCTTTGTCTCTCCAAAACACAGTGGCTTTGTCGATGATGATGTCGCCCACTTCGCACTTTTTTGGCTTTAGCTTTCCGTTCTCGTAAGATTCGTATTCTCTTTCAGCTGTTGCGACCTGAACTTTTACGTAGTAGTCGTCGGCTTCTGTAGTGCCACGAATTTTTAAATACATAATGTCGTTGCCGTCGTAAGGCTTTTTTCCACCGTCTGCGCCGGTAAATACAACACTTGCCACATCGTCATTATCGTGAGGCCTTCTGTAAGAAAGGCCCGGATTTTTGCCCGACCACATTGTTGCAGCATCTAAAGATTTTTCGAACCTTTCTTGCTTTTTGCCACGAGGGTCAAAGCTCCACGCAGTGACCTTACTAATTACCTGAGCTCTTTCTGTTTGTGTGTAAGTTAAATCTTCACATTTCTCATTAGCATCAACCTCCTTGTAAGCGCAGCGTTTGCGCAGTTTATTTGCTGTGGCTTTGTCTATTTTTGCAGGCATGGCTTCTTCGGTGAGTATCTTCGCCCATTCTTCACCCCCTTTCAGAAACCTAGAAAAGCTGCTTTTTAGATCGTATTCACCAACTTCTTCCAAAACTTCTTCTAAAACTTCAGACCTAGTTGAATAATTTTTGTCCAATCTTTTACTCCAGACATCTTTTTCATCCGAACTTATTGATGCCTCAGCTTTTTCAATAAGAGACTTCAGCTCTTTAATTTTGTCAGCAATATCATCACCATCAACCGAGCCTTCATCGTCAGCAACCGAGCCTTCATCGCCAGCAACCGAGCCCTCCCCCCCCGCTGACAAACTGGCTTGCTCCTCTAAATATTTGAGCGCCTTTTTAAGTACCTTAATTTTCGCAGCAACTTTTGCAGATTTTTTAAACTCGTTGTCAGATTCTGTCAAAATACCTTCGGCAACAGACTGCGGAACAACTGTTATTGAAACACCGTGCTGCGGCGACGAAAAAACTAAATAATATTCTTCAGGCGGAATATTATTGCCATTGGGGTTTACAACCTTGGCCATGGACATCACCGGATTTCTACCCTTGGCAGCGTCCCTAGCGTTTTCAATCTTAGCGTTTTCAATCTTAGCGCTTTCAATGTTTTGGTTAAGATTAACCAATCCTTCTCTATCCAAAAAACAAAAAACCGCCATGCCGCTTTCATACAGCTCAACCTTTTGGCTAATTATTTCGGGAATTAGCGACAGGTTATTTAAACCGTTTTCGTCGACAGTTTTGTCAAAAAGATACGAGTGCTCTTTTCTAAATTTATCGTAAGGCAGCGTTTTTAACCACTTAGAATCGTCTTCTTCGCCCGCATCTTTTTTTGTAGCAGTTTTTGTTTTGCCTGGTGCATCTGGTGCTGTTTTAGGTTTAGAAGCATCCGCTTCCGCTGGAGGAGGCGACACTTGAGCTTCTCGAGAAGTCGCTGTTTTAGCTGGATTATTTACTGGAGGCGCAGCCACGGACTGAGCATCCATTAATTGCTTCACCTGCGACTCTAAAGCCACAACCCTTGATAACAAACCACCTTCTGAAGCCGAAGAAGGCATGACATTCGCAATGTTTACGCTTGGAGTTGCGGCAGCAAATACTGGTTCGCCGCTTTTCCGAGAAACTTGCGATGCGATGAGACTCCTTAGAGTCTGCTCTAATCCATTAAACCTATCCTCTAAAGCTTTTGATGCCTTATTAGCGCCTAATAGATCTTGTGTCAGCTGTTCGACTTGTATAGCCAGATTTGACAACTTTGTTTTATTGATATCCTCTCTTGACCATTCCCAATAAAGTCCATCCTCTTCAAATTCTTCATTGCCAGAAGCCTTAGACTTATTATCGTCAGAAGCTTGTGGCTTAATATCATTTTTGCTTTTACGCGAAGTTTCAGAGCTAGAGTCACCATCTTTATTCACGACCTTAGTTTCAGAGTCATGTTTAGAATTTGCTTCTCGTGACTTGCCGGAATGCACCGAAGGATCAATATCATCATCGCTTACAGATTTTTCATCCTCATTCTGAGCATCCGGTTTTTCATTTATAAGGACGTCTCCTGCCACAGACCTAGGGAGACTACTGACTGCATCACTTTTAACGCTAGACGACCCTCTTTTATTATTCGCAAGTTTTTCAAGTTGCTTTTTCGCATCATAAGCTTTTGAACGTTTTGCTAATTCTTCTGTGAATAGTCGCGACTCTGAGGTTATTACTTCCTTAGACATAAATTCAAAAATTTATTTTAAATAATTAAAAACTTTTCTCTTCAAACCCAGACCAATATTGGTCAGACTGAATTTCGTTCAACCGCGAAACCGTGCGTTTAAACGCCTCGGCTCCACTGCCATTTTCGTAGATTTTTTCAGATTTTGTTTTGGCCAAAATAATTAGGGCCGTTTTTTTTTCGTAGGCTTCATCAATAAAAAGCACGAGGCGCCTTGCTTCGTTGGCATCTTCTGGCAGTAGCTGTGGAATTTTCAACAAAAAAATCAAATCAAAATTTTGGCAAATTGCTTGGTAATCAGCAGCTGCGAATTCGACTCGACACAAATCGTCAAAGTTAAAAACAGCAATTTTTTTGTAGGTTTTGGCAATTTTAATTTCACGACCCCAAACCTTTAGTTTGGCTGGTTTAAGCTTGGCGCCGTCTGTCATTTTTTCGATTATTTGCTTCACCTCTTCGCGGTTTTCTTTATTTGAAATGAAGTAGCGCTTGGTCAAGTTTTTAACGTATTTACTGCGGTAATCTGTTGGCGAATCAAGAAACAAAACCTCGCAATTTTTTAGCAAAATATTTTTAACAAATTCTAAAAAAACCTCGCGTTGCAAGCCATTTTTGTAAAGTGCCAGCGGCTCAGAGTTAGAAGTAAAAATCACCACAACACCTTGCGAAAACAAATAAGAAAAAATTCGCGACAGCAGCATGGCGTCAGCAATATCAAGCACTTGAAACTCATCAAAGCAAATTAGGCGATTTTCTTTTGCCACTCTTTTTACCGCTTCGATTAACTCGTCTTTAAATTTTTTGTCTTCTTTACGAATGTCGCGTAAAGCCTCGTGAATGGCGCGCATGAAGCTGTTGAAGTGAAAATAAACTTTGGGGGTTTTTGCAAGAGATTCAAAAAAACCCTTCATCAGCATCGACTTACCACGACCAACATCGCCGTGAATGTAAAAACTTTTTAGCTGGGTTTTTGGCGAGATTATTTTTTTAAAAAAACTGGTCAGAGCTTGGCTTTCTAAATCTTGCGCAAGTTGGTTTAGTTTTTTTTCGACAAATATTTGTTGAGGGTCGAGAAGCATTGCTTGCTGTTTTAAAGATTTTGTGAAGGACGGTTTTTTTAAATTCCCAATTCTTAATTTGATTCTAATTTTTGCGCCCAATAAAAATCGCGCAAAATTTTCCTTGTAAAAAAACCTCCCAAAAAAATGACTTTTCCAATCTTGTCGACCTTGATTTTTTTGCCAATTTTGGCCTCAATCGCACTTCTCTTCATCAAGTTTAAAAACAGCCGCAACTACTTTATTTACGGCCTTGTGGTCAGTTTCATCGAGTTAGTTTTAAGCTGCAAATTAGTAAAAGATTTTAACAAAAATTTAGAAGGTTTTCAATTTAGCGAAACCGTCGCCCTTCTCACTAATTACGACATTAAATATTTTGTCGGAATTGACGGAATTTCGCTTTTATTAATTCTTCTAACCGCCGCTCTCACCCCCGTTTGTTTAGCCATTAGCCTTAAATCAATCGAGAAACGCGTGAGAGAATACGTAATCGCATTCTTACTAATTGAAGCTTTCGTAATCGGTTCTTTCTGCGCACTTGACCTGGTTTTTTTCTACATCTTTTTCGAAGCAATGCTCATTCCAATGTTTTTGGTAATTGGCATTTGGGGCGGCGAAAACAAAATTTATGCTTCTTACAAATTTTTTCTCTACACACTTTTTGGCTCGGTACTTTTCTTAATTGGCATTATTTGCATTTTCGTTTTCACCGGCACAACCGATGTTGTAGCACTTACCAAAGGCCTTCCAACCTACTTCCCGCTTGAATACCAAAAATGGTTGTGGCTTGCCTTCTTCGTTTCTTTTGCGGTGAAAGTGCCAATGTTTCCGGTTCACACTTGGTTGCCGGATGCCCACGTACAAGCGCCAACTGCGGGTTCAGTAATTCTTGCCGGCATTTTAATTAAGCTTGGTGCTTACGGTTTCATTCGTTTCTCGCTGCCTTTCTTTCCTGCGGCGTCGCAATTTTTTGCGCCAATGGTTTTAACGCTCAGCGTGATCGCAATCATCTACGCCTCGCTTGTTGCCTTGATGCAAAAGGACATGAAAAAAATGATCGCCTATTCTTCAGTTGCTCACATGGGTTTCGTCACAATGGGAATTTTCAGCTTCACCCGCCAAGGCATTGACGGCGCCATCATGCAAATGATCAGCCACGGTATTGTTTCTGCCGCACTTTTCATGTGCGTTGGCGTTATTTACGACCGTCTTCACACCAAACAAATTGCCGATTTAGGTGGCATCGCAACCAAAATGCCAAACTTCGCAATGCTGGCAATGATTTTCACAATGGCATCAGTTGGACTGCCTGGAACAAGCGGCTTCGTCGGTGAATTTTTAGCAATTTTAGGCACCTTCAAAGCCAGCAAAGCCGCTGCAATTTTAGCCGCAATTGGCGTTATTTTGGGCGCCTGCTACATGCTTTGGTTGTACAAACGCGTTTGGTTTAGCGAAATCACCAACCACCATGTTGACGAAGTTTCTGACCTTGGAAAAATCGAATTTATTTCTCTTGGCCTAATGGCCGTGTTTGTGATTTTACTAGGCATTTTGCCAAACTTGGTTTTGAGCTTTTTTGCTTTGCCGGTTAGTAATTTGCTTAAGGTTTTTTCTTAATTAACAAAATAGGTCCCCGAGCAAAGCGAAGCGTCGTCGAGGGGCCCGAAGCGAGATCTTTCTTCGGGCCCCTCGACGACGCTTCGCTTTGCTCGGGGACCTAATAAATAATATTTTTTACCAATGAACCTCTCTCTAATCTCTCCAGAAATCACCCTATTCCTCGGCGCCTTAATCATTTTAATGGCCGACGTCTTTCTCGCTAAAAAGGTAAAAGACTTCTTCTACGTCTCGCACCTCTTAAGTCTTCTATTTTGCGGCGCCGCACTTTTCTTGACGCTTAAGAACTTTGTCGCCACCGACCTCATTTTTAACAAAATGTTTTTGTCAAACTCGCTCACATCATTTACCAAAGCTGTGACGATTGGCCTTCTCACCGTGGTAATTTTAATCTCGCTAAAATTCGTCACCTCAATTTCAAAAATCAGCGCCGAGTTTTTAGCCCTTCTAATGATCGCCACCACCGGCGGCATGGTTTTGATTTCAGCAAATGATTTTCTTACTTTTTACTTAGGCCTAGAGCTGCAAGCCCTTTCACTTTACTTGCTTGCCGCACTAAACCGCACTTCAGCAAAATCTTCTGAAGCTGGGATGAAATATTTTATCTTGGGCTGTCTTGCTTCTGGCCTTTTGCTTTTTGGCATTTCGCTAATTTACGGATTCTCTGGCACCACAAATTTCAGCGCTTTGATGGATCTCTACCACCAAGCAAATGTTAAGCCTGAAATCCCAGTTGCCGTAATGTTTGGCTTCATTTTGGTAATCACTGCAATGTTCTTTAAAATTTCTGCCGCACCTTTTCACATGTGGAGCCCAGACGTTTACGAAGGTTCTGCCACAATTTCGACAACCTTCTTTGCCACCGTTGCCAAATTTACCGCAGTGATTGCGCTGCTTCGCCTATTTTCATCCTTAATGATTGGCTGGCACGGCATTGACAAAGTGTTAATTTTTGCCGCCGTAGCCTCTTTAGCAGTTGGAAGCTTTGGTGCAATTTTTCAAAAAAATCTCAAACGCCTTTTGGCCTACAGCTCAATTGGCCACGTTGGTTTCATCTTGCTTGGCATGATGGTTTTAAGCAAAGAAGGCTTCACCGCCTGCATGCTTTACATGCTTATTTACGCGGTAATTTCGCTTGGCGCTTTTGGCTTTTTAAACCTAATTATTTCTGCCAAAACCGACAAAGAAAGTGACGAAGAAAACGACAAAATTTTTGAAATTTCTGCACTTGCAGGCCTTGCCAAAACCAACCCACTAATGGCTTTTTCTCTCGCCGTTTTAATGTTTTCAAGCGCGGGTATTCCACCTCTTGCCGGCTTTTTCTCTAAGTTCTTCATCCTTACAGCCATCTTGCAGCACGGCTATTTAATCACCGCAATTGTTGCAGTTTTATTTAGCGTAGTTTCTGCCTACTACTACCTACGCATTGTCAAAATAATGTATTTCGACGAACCGCAAAACGTCATTGAACTAGACCAAATTGCCAACGTGAAATTGATCATTTTCGTCACTGCTCTTTTCAACATTATTTTCATTTTCTTTTTGAATGCGATCACCTCTTCAATCGCCAATTTTTCGGGGCTGTAAATGCATCAGGCAAAACCTCTACTTTCTCGCAAAAAAGACGTAGCCCTTAAAGGCGAAATCACAGTTGCCGGCGACAAATCAATTTCGCACCGCTCACTAATTTTTGCTTCACTTGCCCACGGCAAAAGCAAAATCACCGGCCTTCTTGAAGGCGAAGATGTTTTAAAAACCGCCGCCGCTCTTCGTTTAATGGGCGTTGAAATTGAAAGAAAATCTGACTGCTGGGTGGTTAATGGCTCTGGTGTTGCCGGTCTCACTGAACCAACCGACGTTCTCGACATGGGAAACTCTGGCACTTCTTCTCGCCTGTTAGCTGGCCTTGTTGCACCTTACAATTTCACCTCATTTTTTACTGGTGACGCCTCACTTCGCAAACGCCCAATGGGTCGTGTTTTTGAGCCAATCAAACAATTCGGTGCGCAAATTATTTCGCGACAAAATGGCCTAATGCCTTTTGCAGTAATTGGCGCCAAAGATCCTTTGCCAATTGAATACAAAATGAAAATGGCCTCGGCCCAAGTTAAAAGCTGCATCTTACTTGCCAGCCTTACTACTCGCGGTACCACCACAATCATTGAGCCAGAAAAATGTCGCGACCATTCTGAAATAATGATGCGCCATTTGGGCTTAAAAATTGCCACCGAAAATTTTGAAAATGGCACAAAAATTTCTTACTCGGGTTTGCAAGAATTTGACGCCAAAAATTTTGAAGTTCCGGGCGACATTTCTTCTGCGGCATTTTTAATTGTTGCCGCGCTTTTGGTGAAAAATTCAAAAATCAAAATCAAAAATGTTGGCGTTAATCCTTTGCGCGACGGCGTGGTAATTACCTTGCGCGAGATGGGCGGAAAAATTTCTTTTGAAAATGAACGCGAAGTTGGCGGCGAAAAAGTTGCCGACATTTTGGTTGAATCAAGCGAATTAAAAGGCATTGAAGTGCCAGCAAATCGCGCCGCCAGCATGATTGATGAATATCCAATTTTGGCAGTTGCAGCGGCTAATGCTTCTGGCACCACAAAAATGAACGGCCTTGCTGAGTTGAAAGTGAAAGAAAGTAATCGTCTTTTGATGATTGCGCAAAACCTTGAGGCTTGCGGCGTTGCAGCAAAAATGGGTGACGACTTTTTAGAAGTTGTGGGTGGTGTTAAGCAGCAAAAAAACGCGGCAAAAATTTCAACTTCAATGGATCACCGCATTGCAATGTCGTTTTTAGTAATGGGCCTAATGCTAGAAGGCGGCACCGAAATTGACGACGCTTCAATGATTGCGACAAGCTTTCCAAATTTTGAGAAAATTTTTGAAGATTTTGGTTCGGGGTTTGAAGTAATTTAGTTCTGGATTGCCGCGCTGCGCTCGCAATGACGCTGGTAAAAATCTTACTTTCAACCGTCATTGCGAGCGCAGCGCGGCAATCCAGTCGCGAGGTAGTAAACTTTTTATTTATTTAAATGATCTCACCCTCCGAACTAATCGCCAAAATTCGCACCTACCACCCAAACCTCAACGAACCCCTAATCCAAAAAGCCTACCTCTTTTCTAAAGCCTCACACGGCAATCAAAAACGCCACTCTGGCGACCCTTATTTTTCTCACCCACTCGAAGTAGCACAAATTTTAATCGCCCTAAAACTCGACCAATCCTCAATCATTACTGCGCTTCTTCACGACGTGGTTGAAGACACCGAAGTGACTCTCGAAGAAATTGAAAAAGATTTTGGCGAAGAAGTGGCGCGCCTTGTGGATGGCGTGACCAAGCTTGGAAAAATCGAGTCAATTCCGTCCTCTGAGCGCGTTGCCGAAAATTTTCGTAAACTTGCGCTGGCAATGTCTGAAGACATTCGCGTTTTAATTGTGAAGCTGGCCGACCGCTTGCACAACATGCGCACGCTTTTTTACATGCCGTCGAAAGAGAAAAAAATTAAGAAAGCGCAAGAAAGTTTAGACATTTACGCACCCTTAGCAGGCCGCATTGGCTTAAGTAAAATTAAAGACGAGTTGCAAGAATTGTGCTTTGAAATTTTAGACCCTGAAGCCCGCAGCGAAATTATTTTGCACCTAGAAGAGCTGCGCGAAAAAAACAAAAACCTAATCGAAAAAATTCTTGAAGACCTCAAACGAGTTTTGGGCGAAGAGCAAATTGAGTGCGAAATTTCGGGGCGCGAAAAAAAGCCTTACTCAATTTACTTAAAAATGCGCGACAAAAACATCGGCTTTCACAACCTGCACGACATTATGGCGTTCCGCGTGGTGGCTAAAAATGTTGGCGAATGCTACCGAATTTTGGGAGTGATTAACTCGTGCTACAACATGATTCCCGGTAGTTTTAAAGACTACATCAGCACGCCAAAAGAAAATGGCTACCAGTCGCTGCATTTAACAATTTTGGGGCCGTTTAACAAAAAAATCGAAATCCAAATTCGTGACCAAAGAATGCACGAAATTTCAAATTTGGGCGTGGCCGCACATTGGCGCTACAAAGAAAAATCAACCAAAGTTTCCGACAAAACAAAATCTGAAAACGAGCAATACCGCTGGATTCGCGACTTGTTGCAACTTTTTGAAACTTCTGAAAACGCCTCCGAAGTTTTAAAAAATCACAAATTGCAAATGCACCAAAACGAAGTTTTTTGCTTCACGCCAAATGGCGACATTTTTAATTTACCACTTGGCGCCACTGTAATTGACTTTGCTTACGAGGTGCATTCTGAAGTTGGCAACAGCTGCGTTTCAGCAAAAATTAACGGTGCAATTGCGCCTCTTAGACAAAAACTAGAAAACGGCGACCAAGTTGAAATTGTCACACAAAAAAATGGTAAGCCTTCGCCAAATTGGCTGCAATTTGTGGCTACAGCTAAGGCGCGCGCCGCCATTAAAAACTTTATTCGCAACGAAAAATTTGGCGAATATTCGTCGCTTGGTCGGGTGATTTTAAACAAGTTTTTTGCTTCAAAAAATTTAGAAATTAGCGACAAAATTTTAGAAAAATCGCTGTCAGCATTTCACAAAAAAACCGTTGCCGATTTGTGCTTTAAAGTGGCTGAAGGCGTAATCTTGCGCCAAGATGTTGTGAAAGAAATTTACCCCGATTTTAAAGAAGAAAAACCAATCAAACCGCATTTAGAAACTAAGAAAAAATCAAATTACTCACTGCCAATTGAAGGCTTGGTTGCTGGGATGGCAATGCATTACGCCGGCTGCTGCAATCCAATTCCGGGTGATCCAATTGTTGGAATAATCAACACCGGAACCGGCGTGACAATTCACAACCAAACCTGCAAAAATTTAAAAAATTTAGTGTTAACCCCGCAAAGAGTTTTGGATGTTTGCTGGAAAAGCGACGACGAAATTGGCAACGAAATGTACGCCAGCCGAATTCGTGTAATGGTTGAAAATAAATCTGGCAGCTTGGCCGATGTCAGCAGCATTATTGCCAAGAAAAATGTGAATATTTCCAACATTAAAATGTTAAATCGCTTGGCCGATTATTTTGAATTAATGGTGGATGTTGAAGTTAAAAGCGTTGACCATTTAGAAGAAATTTTATCGGCCCTGCGCATCTCAAAAAAGATTGTCGAGGTAGAAAGAATTTTTGGCTAATACTGGCCGCGGCGGCCAGTATTGGACAAGCTAAAAAGGCTTGGCTGTAGCTTTGAAAAAAATCTCATTTTTAAATCACTAATTTTTTTAGGAAAAATTTTATGAAAAAAACCAACTTTTTTAACCACCATTTGGTCGAAACTGGTGAAAATTATTTAGAACATTTTTTGTTTACTTTTGTCACTTCGCTTTGGCTTTTGCTTTCGAGTGTAATTCTTTTAATTCACTCAATTTGCCCTTTTATTTTTGCAATTAACGCCAGCAAACACGTTAAAAAAATTAACGAGGTGATGCAGAAAAGAACCGCAATGCTGTTGGAACGCCGTTTAAAAAAAGTGACCGAAGAATCTTAAAATGAAAAGCACAGCAATTGTTGGATTTGGCTTTTGTGGGCGCTTGGCTTTTTTGCACTTGGTAAAAAAATCGACAAAAAACAAAATTTTAATTTTTGATCCCAACCTTCCAAACACTCTCGGGCCAGCCTTTTCGCCATTTTCGCCGCACTACATTTTAAATGTTCCGGCCATCAAAATGAGCGCCTTTTCAAATGCGCCGCGAGATTTCTGTGAGTTTTTAGAAAAAAAATATCCGCAAGTTTGGCGTGAGGTTGGCGAAAACGGCTACGCCCCGCGCTACATTTACGGCGAATATTTAGACGAATTAACCAAGCAGGCTTTTTTAGAAGCTAAAAAAAATAACGTTGTATTTGAGCTTGTTGCAGAAGGAGTGAGCGAAATTTTGCCGCAAGAAGAAGGTTTTTTAATTAACCAAAAATTTGCCGCTGACGAAGTTTTTCTTGCCACCAGCTTTAAGCAGAGTGAGCTGCCAGCCAATATCGATGTCACTGCAAACTTGGTGACGAAAAATTTGTGGAGCGCCGATTCTAAACAATTTCATCAAGAAAATTTCACCAACCAAACAATTTGCCTAATCGGCTCGGGCCTTACTGCTGTTGATGTGATTGTTGGTTTAAAAAAGAAAAACTTTGCTGGAAAAATTTTTGTAATTTCGCGCCGCGGCAATTTTCCTAAAAAACATTTTGGCGAAATTCAGTCCAATTTAAATTTTATTTCTGCCTCTGATGCCAAAAACGGCGTGCTTTTTTTGTGTTTAAAAATCAGAAATTTTTTAAAGCAAAATCCCCAATTTGACCTGCGCCACGCTATTGATTCTATTCGTCAAATCACCACCGAACTGTGGCAAAATTTTGACAAAAAAAACAAAAAACAATTTTTGCGCTTGCTGCCTTACTGGAATATTTTTCGTCACCGCGCACCAATTGCCTCAATTGAAACAATTGAGCAAATGATTGAAAATGGACAAATTGAAATTTTGAAAAAAGGTAGAAAAAATTTAGAGTGCGATTTGCTTGTAAACTGCTTGGGCTTTGAGTTTAAAGCAGAAAAATATCCTCTTTTTGCACAAATGCTTGCAGCCAATTTGCTTAAAAAAGATTTGCTTTTGACGCAATCAAACCACCCAAAAATTCACCTTTTAGGTGGTTTAAATATTGGGCGAGATTTTGAATGCACCGCAGTGCCAGATTTGCGCGTGAGTGTTGAGAAAAGTGTTTAGGCTCCCCTTGAGCTTGAAGAGGTAAAAATTGGCCGAGCAAACTTTGGCGCTGCTTCATCCGTGTTTTTTAACACTCCCAGCAATTTAATTCCCACGTGGTTTTCGTCACATCTCCTAATCACTGAAGAGCTTGGTTTGGCGCCAACTTCTTCAGCTTGTGCCGACACCATTTTCGCATGATCTTTTAGCATCTTTTGCGCTGACCCTGATATTTCACTTATTGCACTTTTAACAGACTCTTCATCACTAAGATCTCTTCCTTCTTCTTTTAGTTTTTGCTCCACAACTACAAGAAGTTTAGAAATGTCATTCGCCCTCTCAAACACAGAACGACAAAATCTTTTATCGCTAGGCTCTCCGCTTTTATCAATCCTACCTTCTTTATTCTTAAAACCCTTTCTCATTTTCTCTAAACTAACCTCAACTTGACCTTTTGACAGCGGAACAAAAGTTTCGATTAAGTCGGTCGTGAAGTGCTTTTCACGATCGTAACCTTCATCGCCCTTCTTGACGCTTATTTGTCTCGTCAAGCTTGCCGCACTGCTTTTGCCAAGAGCTAACGCAATAATTTCGGCGCGCGCACTTTCCGCCAAAACACTTAGAGATTCCTTCGCCTTCCTAACCCAAGATTCGGCAACATCTTCAAGAGTGTCTTCTGCTGGCTGATTCGAAGAATAAGCATCATCCCATTCGGAAGCCGCAGGAGGAACTCGAGAAGATGTTGCCGCTTCAGAGCTGGGAGTTGCTTCATCTCCAAATAATTTTCGATTTGGCGTCTGGCGATCTCCCGTGTCCGGAGTAAATGATAGATTAAATGGAGTTTGTGGCGTATCCGGCACAGGCTTTTTTTCTGTTGAAAGTGCTGCACTCGGATCGGCGTTAGTAGATTCGTCGATCTCTTGAGATTTTGTTGGCGATACAACTGATTCTTGCAATGATTGCGGTGTTTTTTTTGCGCTTGTCGAAGCTTGTTTTACTGGAGATAAGTCTTGTTTAGGCGAAGCGCTACTCGCTCCTGACTTGCCCGCCTCAATTTGCGGCGGTTTTTCTTTCTCTTCAATCGCGCCTAAAACCACGTCCAAAATTTCATCCAAGCCCGCTCTTATTTCGGCGTTAAGCTTCCGTGAAAAAGCGACCTCCTGAGCAAAATAATCGGCCGCAGAAAATTGACTGCTTGAAAATAAAGCACTTAAAAAACTCCGAGCTGCGGGAGTTTGACGATTCGTAATTTCTGTAATTTTTTCTTGGATCTTACTCTTGTCAGTCAAGCTATCCCACTCTTGCCTAGCTTCACCAGAGTATTCTTCTAAATCTTTTTTCAAACGCTCTCTTTCGTCTAATTCAGCGTTCAGATCTATTGCCGACGAGTAAATACTCTTGAACCACTTTTGAGTTTTATCCAAGTTTTTAACTGTAAAAAAATGATCAACGGTTTTCGAAATATCACCTGTGTAGGTAATTTTTCTAAACACTTTGTGGCTCACCTTCTTGTCAAGTGGGTATTGCTCACGAACCTCTTTACTAGTGGCCTGTTTTTCTAGATCAGGAAGTTTGTCAATTCTTGTTTGCAAACTACCCAAAACTTCCTTTAAAACTTCTCGCATCGCCTCTTCTCGCAAGGCATTTGTCACTAGGCATCTTAGCGCTTGCCCCGGAATATGTTTACTGTCGACTTCGGATTGAGAAGCTTCCTTAAATTTTGTAATCAAATCTCTCAGAGCATCACTGTGGGCTTCGCCGAGTTTTGTTTTTTTTGGTAGAATTGCCTCGTCTGAATCTTTGGTTCTTTTTAAAAAATCACTCACCTCAAGCGCGGACTCCTTATCATCTCGCTTGTAGCGCAATTGCGCCCAGCCAGCTATTTGCAAGCTTCTAAAGATTGGCCCAAGCTGCGGAAAATAGCCCACAACCTCATCTGAATCTCCAGCTTTAACTTGGTGAGGTTCTTTTTGCAAAATTACCCCAACAATTTCTTTCCAAGAATTTTCTAACTCTTGATATTCGTCGGCTGCTACGGCGTCGGTAGTTTCAATCACCCTTTTTTCAAACTCGGCTAATTTGAGAATTTCAATTGATTTAAATTGCTCAAATTTTTGCTCATCTGAGGCAAGAAATCTTTCTGTGAATCTTTGCCAAGCGGCATCGGTGTTAAACTTTTCTGGGGCTTCTTCGTAAAAATCAGGGGTGGCTACTTTTGCTCGATTGCGCGTCGCCGCAGCTTTAACTCGTGATTGAGGGGTATTAGCCTCAATCACAAGATATGGAGAATCATCTCTAAAATTATTAACGGGAATCTCGGCTGGAGATGGTTGGTGAGTTGTTGTGTCGGGAGAGGTACCTAATAAACGATCGAAATAAGCTTTGCTCATCGAGGAAGAAAAAAATTAAAAACGACTGAAGTTTGTTTGGGACAAAAGAACTGCCAATTTCCCAATACAAAACAAAACTTAATAAAAATTATAAAAAGCCAACTAATTTCTTGACGGCGGTGTTTTGAATTTTGGTTTAAACTTTAAAAGTTAGTGCCCTTACTGCACCTACGAATGTATTACGCAGTAAGTTTAATTACTTCTTCGTCTTCTTAGAAAACCTACCCCTTCTGCCACCACCAGCCGCCTTCTTCGCCAAGTCAGTTGCAATCAAATCAACCGCGCGATTCAAGCCAACTTCCAAAACACTGTCTTCTTTAAGCGAAGTGTATTTTTTGTCGTGCAGCAAATAAGGCCCGAAGGGTCCAATATTGGCGACAATTTTTTGGCCGCTTTCTGGGTGGGTTCCAACTTCGCGAGGCAGCGACAAAAGATCAGCCGCGTCTTTCAAAGTAATCAAATTTGGGTCGAGAGTTTTTGGAATTGAAATACGTTTTGGTTTTTTAGCTTTGGCTTTTTTGGCTGGTTTTTCGGCAGCTTTTTTGGCTGGTTTTTTGGCAACTTTGCCTTTGGCTTTGTCCGCTTTTGCTTTGGCTTTGGCCTTATCTTCTTTTTCCTTAAGCTTAGCCTCTTTTTCTTTAATTTTCTCGGCTTCAGCTTCGGTAATTACCTCACTTCCAACCAACTCTAAGTAAGGCCCGTAAGGTCCAATTTTTACCATTACTTCAAAACCAGTTTTTGGATCTACACCCAAACTTCTTGGTTCAAATTGCGGTTTTCTTTCGCCGTCTTCACCAAGTTCACCTTCTTTTTCAAAAAGCTGCATTGTGTGTTTGCATTCTGGGTAGTTTGAGCAACCAATGAAGGCGCCAAATTTGCCAAGGCGCAGGCTTAATTTTCCGGTGTTGCAGGTTGGGCAAGTGTCTTTCAAAGCGCCTTTTTCGTCGACGCCAAAAATGTGAAAGCCAACTTTTTGGTTTAGCACTTCTAAAACTTCGCCAAACGGCTTTTCGCTTACTTCTGAGGTAGATTTGCTAAATGAAGTCCAAAATTTTCTTAAGAAAGCTTTCCAATCCATTTTGCCGTTTGAAATTACGTCAAGCTCGTCTTCCAAGTTTGCCGTGTAGTCAAATTCAACATATTTGGCAAAAAATTCTTTCAAGAAAGTGGTTACAATTCTGCCGCGTTCTTCGGGGAAAAATCTTTTGCGGTCGAGCTTTACGTAGCCGCGGTCTTGCAACACCGAAATAATCGCGGCGTAAGTTGAAGGGCGGCCAATGCCGAGTTCTTCCATTTTTTTAACAAGGCTTGCTTCCGAATATCTTGGGGGTGGCTCGGTGAAGTGTTGTTGCGGTTTCACGTCAATTAGCGCCACGTTTTCTTTTTCTTTTAGTTCGGGAAGGTTTTGTTTTGAATCGTCTTCGTCGGCCTCGTTGTCGTCTTGGCCTTCGCGGTAAACTTTGTAAAAACCGTCAAATTTAATTGTTGAACCAGTGGCGCGCGCTTTGGCGTAGGCTGGAATTGTGGCAATTTCTGCAACAACTTGGTCAAAAATTACGTCGGTCATTTGTGAGGCCAAAGTTCTTTTCCAAATCAAGTCGTAAAGCGCAAATTGGCCGTCTTCTAAATATTGTTTAACCTTGTCTGGCGACATTGAAAAATCGGCGGGGCGAATTGCCTCGTGTGCCTCTTGCGCGTTTTTAATTTTGCTTTTGAAAACATTTGGCTCAGCTGGCAAATAATCTTTACCGTAAAGTGCGTTAATTTTTTCACGAACCGCCACAATTGCTTCAGGAGCCAAAGCCACCGAATCGGTACGCATGTAGGTGATTAAACCTTGTGCCACGCCGTCAATTTCAATGCCTTCGTAAAGGCGTTGCGCGGTTGACATTGTGCGGCTTACCGAAAATCCAAGTTTACGGGCAGCTTCTTGTTGCAGCGACGAAGTAATAAAAGGTGGGTTTGAGCGGCGCTTGGCCTGCTTTTTGGTCACCGAAACAACTTGGTATTTTTTCTCTTCTAAAAGCTTTTTGATTTTGCCCGATTGCGCTTCGGTGACAATTGAAAATCTCTCAAGTTTTTTGCCTTCAAGCTCGGTAATGCTGGCTTGAAACTCAGCGTTTTTCTCGTTTTTGAGGTCAATTTTAATGTCCCAATATTCTTCGCTTTTAAAGGCGTCAATTTCGTCTTCGCGGTCACAAACTAGGCGTAAAGCCACTGATTGCACGCGTCCGGCCGATCTGCTGCCGGGCAATTTACGCCACAAAACTGGCGACAAAGTAAAGCCCACTAAATAATCCAAAGCGCGGCGAGCCTGTTGGGCGTTGACCAAATCCATGTCAATGTCGCGCGGTTTTTTGATTGCTTCAACAATTGAAGCTTTGGTAATGGCGTTAAAGACAACGCGCTCAACCTTCACTGTGGCCTTAATTGCCTTTTTTTGCTTCAACACTTCTAAAACGTGCCAAGCAATTGATTCTCCTTCGCGATCTGGATCGGGTGCTAGAATCAGCTTGCTGCAAAGCTTGGCGGCGTCGACAATTTCTTTAACATTTTTTGAAGATTTTGCCGAAACTTCGTAGCTCATTGCAAAATCGTTGTTTGGATCAACCGAGCCGTTTTTGCTTGGCAAGTCGCGAACGTGGCCAAACGAGGCTAGCACTTTGTAGTCGCTGCCTAAATATTTGCCGATTGTTTTTGCCTTTGCAGGAGACTCGACGATTAAAAGATTTTTCATTTCTTTTGCTTTAAATTTGCGGGGAATAGCGCGAGGCGAAGCTCTTCTAACTAAACGTTTCTGCGAACAATGCGGCCTTTGCTGAGGTCGTAGGTGGTCATTTCAATTTCAACTTTGTCGCCTTTTAAAACGCGAATTTTGTTTTTTCTAATTTTGCCCGAAGCGTGCGCGGTAATTACGTGTTTGTTTTCAAGCTCAACGCGAAAAATGGTGTTTGGCAAAACTTCAACAACGATTCCGTTCATTGAAAGTAGGTCTTCTTTAGGCATTTTTGTTTTGATTTATTTTGTAAGGGGACGAGCGAAGGCGGCGGAACCTATTTTGGCGAAAAGTAAAATTCAAGGCGCGTGAGTTTTGCTGGCAGAATCGAGAAATTTTTACAAATTTTTAATTCTAAAAGTTGCAAATTTGGGTGAAAATTTGCATCTGGCTTCAAGCCTTGCCAAATCTAGCTTAATTGATGTTTTTTTGAGATTTTGCACGCGCGTGCAAAATCTTTTTTTGGCACCTAAAAATTAACCGTAAAAAACGCGAAAGAGGTTTTGCCGTATTTGCGTAAATCAAGCAGTTGAAAGTTTTCTGAGGCAAAATCTTGTGGCTTTGCGTCGCTTTGAAATTCCACCACAATTAGTGAAGTTTTGTTGGCCCAACCTTTTTCAAGCAGGTTGGTCATTATTGCCAGATATTCTGCGGCGTAGGGTGGGTCGATAAAAATTAGGTTAAAAAGTTTTTCGTTTTGCGGCAGATTTTTGGCGTCAGCGCAAATAATTTTTACGTCTTTTTCAACTTTTAGCAGCTCAGAATTTTTTTTAGTCAGCGCCAAATGACCTTGGTTGTTGTCAATAAAAACCACCGACCCTGCCCCGCGCGACAAGGCTTCAAAGCCAACTGCGCCAGAGCCGCAGCACAAGTCTAAAACTTCAGATCCAACAATTTGAAAACCAATTTCTTTAATAAATTTAGCCGACGACAAAATGTTGAAAAGCGCTTCGCGGTTTTTGTCGGTTGTGGGGCGCAGCGATTTTAAGTGGTCTGAGGCGGCTAAATTTTTGCCACGAAATTTTCCGGCAACTATTCGCATTGAAAGCGCGACTTGTCGGCGTAGTACGAGCCCAAAACTTTTACTTCTTTGGCAAAAAATTCTAACTCTTTTAAAGCCTCACCAACATTGGCTTGGCTTGGGTGACCTTCAATAATTACAAAAAACGCCGCTTGTTGCGAGGCGCCACCGCGAATAAAACTTTCAATTTGCAACATTCCAACCGAGTTGGTGGCAAAGCTGCCAAGAGCTTTGTAGAGAGAGCCGGGATAGTTTTTAATGGTAAAAATTAGCGAGGTAATTACGGCAGAAACTTTGGGGTCGGCGTTGGTTTTTTCGCGCGAAATCACCACAAATAAAGTAGCGTTATTTTGCGAATCTTGCATTTGCTCTTTAACAATTTTTAGGCCGTTAATTTTTGCCGCCTCTTTTGAACAAAGCGCCGCTTTGCTTTTGTCACCTTGCGCGGCAACAAATTTTGCCGCCTCTGCGGTGTTAGAAAAATCGCAAGCCTCAAACCCAAACTTACGCAAATTATTTTTGCACTGCATTAGAGCTTGGGGGTGCGAGTAAACTTGTTTAATTTCTTCAAAAGCAGCGCCCTCAACAGCCGCAAGGCAATGCTCAATTGCCACAAAATGTTCGGCGCTAATTAAAACTTGGTGTTCTTGCAATAAATCGTGAATTTCAGAAACGCGACCCGCCGAAGAATTTTCGAGTGGAATCATGCCGCACGCCACTTGGCCGCTTTCAACAGCTTTAAAAACATCCGCAAAACTGGCAAAGGCTTTGGCTTCGAAATCTGGGTAAAATTTGGCGCAGGCGAGAGACGAATTGGCCCCTTTGGAGCCTTGAAAAGCGATTAGTTTTTTCATTAATTACATATTTTTAAAACCAACGCGGAAATAGGCGTATCCGGTGATCACGGTGAGAATCGAAGCTAAAACGAAGAGAATTTTTGAGGCAAAAATTACGAAGCTCACGAGAAGAAATTTAATGTCCATTCCCTCCCATCCGCTAAACAAGTAGTAAAGCGTGTAAGACGAGCCTTTTTCGCCCAAAAGCAAACCGGTAATTGCTGTCATTTGCACAGCGGTTTTGTATTTGGCAAGGGTGCTTACAGGCACGCTCACGTGGAGTTCGGCTAAAAATTCGCGGAGGCCCGAAACCAAAACTTCGCGGCAAATAATGATTAAACCCGGAATTAAAATCCAAAGGTCGCGACCGTTGAAATTTACCAACATTACAATTGCCACAATCACCAAAAGCTTGTCGGCGATTGGGTCGAGGCATTTGCCAAAATTTGATTGGGCTTTGAGGGCGCGGGCGAAATATCCGTCGAAATAATCGGTGATT
Source organism: Rickettsiales bacterium (assembly GCA_017999675.1). Lineage (GTDB taxonomy): Bacteria > Pseudomonadota > Alphaproteobacteria > Rickettsiales > UBA1997 > UBA2645. The sequence continues at coordinate 56,363 of JAGNLL010000005.1, read as the reverse complement.
GCAGCAATGGCAAAAAGGACGGCGGCAACTAGGTTTGCGACCATTCCAGGGATGTAGAAAGAGAGCACAAGAATTGGAATTACGAAAAGGCGAAAAGCGGTTAGGAAATTTGGGATTTGTTTCATGAATTTGGTTTTTGTTTGGAAAATTTTTTTAACTTAGAACTCGCCATAAATCTTTTAGCTTGTGGTCCGCGAATAACCACCCCAACCCCTCCTTCAAAAGGAGGGGCTTTCTACCGAGCTTGCTTTAAGACAATCGCTTCGAAAAAAAAATCGTACTAAGCCCCTCCTTTTGAAGGAGGGGTTGGGGTGGTTATTCCCACACTCAGTTGCTCGTGAACCTATTTAAAATTCACTTCTCAATTTCAAATTTCTTTATCCCCTCGCCTTAACTCTTCTTAGAAACTGTTTCAATTTTCATCTGCGCTTCTTCAAGCCTTTTGGCGCAATGCTCTTTCAAGACAGAGCCTTCTTCGTGTAGCTCAATCATTGCATCTAAGCTAATTTTTTGTGACGACAAAGTTTCGACAATTTCTTCAAGACGCGACAAAGCCTCTTCAAAGCTCATTTTAGAAATTTTTTTCGGTAATTCTTTGGTCATAAATTATTTCATAAAATCAAAAAGCGGAACTGCTGCGCCTTCTTTGTCGGTGAGGCGAATTGGGTATTCGTCAGAAAAACACGCGTCGCAATATTGCGGATTTTGGTTGTTGCGCTTGTCTGCAACAATTGCGCGGTAAAGGCCGTCAATTGAAATGTAGCCCAAACTGTCAGCGCCAATCATTTTTCTAATTTCTTCAACCGACATTCTTGACGCAATCAAATGCTCTTTGTCTGGCGTGTCCACTCCGTAAAAGCACGGTGAAATTGTTGGGGGACTTGCAATTAACATGTGCACTTCTTTAGCGCCGGCGTCGCGAATCATTTGTACAATTTTTTTCGAAGTGGTGCCGCGCACAATGCTGTCGTCAATTAACACAACTCTTTTGCCTTTAATCACCGCAAGGTTGGCATTGTGTTTAAGCTTTACGCCAAAGTGACGAATTTTGTCGGTTGGCTCGATGAAAGTTCGGCCAACGTAGTGGTTGCGAATAATTCCTAGTTCAAAAGGAATTTTCGATTCAAGAGCGTAGCCAATTGCCGCCGGCACTCCCGAGTCGGGGATTGGCACAATTACGTCAGCGTCAATTTTAAGTTCGCGCGCTAATTCAATGCCAATATTTTTGCGCATTTCGTAAACGTTTTTTCCTTCAAGAAGGCTGTCTGGGCGGGCAAAATAAACATATTCGAAGATGCAAAATTTTGACGGACGCACTTCGAAAGGCTGCGACGATTTAACGCCTTCATTGTCAATAATTACCATTTCGCCGTGCTCAATGTCGCGCTCAAATTTGGCGCCGATAATGTCGAGAGCACAGGTTTCTGAAGCTACCACGTAAGCGTCCCCCAACTTGCCTAAAACTAGTGGGCGTACACCATTTGGATCGCGCAGCGCGATGATTTTGCCTTCGTGAATAATCACCAAAGAAAAAGCACCTTCAATTTGCGAAACGGCGTCGATGATTTTTTCGTTAAGAGTTGGCTTTTGGCTAAGCGCGATTAGGTGAATGATTACTTCGGTGTCCATTGTCGATTGAAAAATCGAACCGCGCTTAATTAGCTGATTGCGCAAGGTCATTGCGTTGGTGAGGTTGCCATTGTGAGCGAGAGCTAAAAATCCGCAGCTAAGTTCGGCGTAGATTGGCTGGTGGTTGTGGGCAGTTTTTTTGCCAGCCGTTGAGTAGCGCACGTGACCAATTGCTGAATCGCCTTCAAGTTTTTTTACAACTTCTTGGGCGGTGAAATTGTCGGCAACTAGGCCTTCAGCAAAGTGTGCTGAAAAAAGTGGGCCCGACATTGTGACGATTCCCGCCGCTTCTTGCCCGCGATGTTGCAAAGCGTGAAGGCCAAGAGCGGTGTTTACCGCAGCGTCTGGAGAACCGTAAATTGCAAAAATTCCGCACTCTTCGTGTAGTTCGTCAAACATGTTTTTTAAGGTTGGTTTTTGAAGGTTTTACTTAATCGCGTCGTAATTGGCCCGCGACATTAAATATTTGTACACGATCAGGTTTTCCATAATCCGTTGCACGTAATTTCTAGTTTCAGAATAAGTAATTAGCTCGATCCAATCTACCACCATGTCGAGATCTTTTTCTTTGCGCGGGTCGTAAAACTCGTTGATCCAGCGCTGCGTAGCGTTGGGGCCAGCATTGTAAGAGGCAATCGCTAGCATTTCAGAACCGTCAAAACGATCGATCAATTTTTTAATGTAGTGCGAACCCAAGCGCACGTTGTATTGAATGTCGGTGGCAAGTTTGTCTCTGTTGTAGGGCACTCCAACCTCTTTAGCCACAAGCTTGGCAGTGTCGGGCATTAGCTGCATAAACCCAACCGCGCCCACGTGACTTAAAGCTGTTGGCGCAAAACCACTTTCTTGTTTTACAATGGCGTGAATTAGCGGCGCGTATTCGTCGCCAGAAATTTCTTTTACAATTTGAAATTTGTCTTTGATGAAAAACACGTTTTTCTTTGAGGCAATTCTCGAAATTTTTGCGTCAAGCTGGCGGTCGCCTATTTCGTTAATCAAGCGCATTACCACGGCAATTTCGCCTTCGCTTTTTGAGTTATTTACTACCCACTCAAAAATTTTACCGGCGTTGGTTTTATCCCCCATTGCGGCAAGCAAATAAGCGGTTTGCGCTGCTTTTGACGCCGACATTTGAATCATGTCATTAACTGTAATCTCAGGATCTTTTGGCAAGATAATGTCTTCTTGTGCCTGAATCGGATCAACAGCGCGATGCTTGTGAATTGCTAGCTGGCCGTAAAAAAATATTGGATATTTTGCCGCGGTTTTATACCAGCTTGCGGCTTTTTTCTTGTCGCCCATGCCTTCAGATGCCATGCCCAGCCAGTAAGAAGCGCGCGAAAGTGTGACGGGTTGCGAAACATTTTTGTAAAGATTTTCAAAACGCGCGTAAGCATCTTTTGGCTTGTCTAAAAAGCGCAGAGCAATCCAACCACTCATCCATTCGGCTTCCCAAAAATCTGAAGAGGTTGTAGGCAAGCTGTGATTTTCAATCATTTTGTAAGCAGCTTTATATTTTTTTTGCTTGATCATCTCGCGCGAATAAAGGCGGCGCAGGCTCCACCATTTTTCTGGAAATTGCGATTTTTCTGGCAGGTCGGCAATTACTTCAAGCAAGTCGTCAACGCGGTCTTTCGACTTGTACCAAATAACTCTGCGGTAAGAAAGCCCCTCGTTTGAACGCAATTTTCTTGGCACGCCAAGCACAATTTTATCGATAAATTTTGGCGAATTTTGAATTTCAATTACTGCCGAAAATAGCGCCTGATAATCTTCGTTAACAAAGCGCATGATGCCTTTGGCTTCGTCTATTTTGCCATCCCACAACAAGCGATCAATGCGGTTAATGTGATCAATTTGCGTAAGCTGATTTTGATATTTTTGTAAGAAACTTTTTTCGCCTTCAGCAGAGAAATTTTCTTTTAACCAAATGTTTGAAATGAGAGTTTGAATTTCTTTACGCGACTTTTCTTTTTCAGCTTCTGGTGCTTTTGAACGCGCTAAAAAATTTATTTTTGATTCTAATAAGTAGAGTTTCGATTCGAGTGTTCCCGCCGGGTTAGAGTTAAAATATTTTTCACCAGCTTGGTATTGAATGTTGCTTGCGATTGCTACGCGCTCAACGTTGCGATTTAATTCGCTAGAATTTGGAAAGAATGGATTGTCCAAAGAAAAACGCGAAATATCGCTGAAAGAAATTGCCTTGGGTTCAATTTTTCCGACAAATTTATTCCACAAAATAATACCGGCAGCGCTTTCGAAAAAATCGGGTTTAGATTTAATAATTTGGGTTTGTTCTGGCACTGGTTGAAGTGCCGGATCTTTCTTTAGCTGAGTGGCTAAATTAAAAGCCTCAGAGTGTTTTTTTTCAGCAATTGCGGTGTTAATTTGTTTTAAAATTTCGAGATCTTCTGGCGAAATATTTTGCCAAAGTTTTTGCGACATTGGGCGCACATCTTTGGCTTGAGCCTCAAAGCCAAAACCCAAAAAAGCCGCGACAGCAAAGACCGCACAGCATTTTGCAACAAAGCTGAATTGAGAAGTTTTTAAGAAAATAAAATTACCGGAAATTTTTTTTAAAACAGACGGGGGAATGACCGCAACTTTTTCAGCAATCTTTTCAAAAGACAAATCGAATTTCTTTTAGTGTGATTTCACTTTGATTTTTCAAACTCGTTTTTTAAGTTGCGCCGCACTTCAAATTCCTCCCCACTTACATCAATTCACATGAACTTTCTCAACAAATTCTTCATCAGATTCTCTTGCCAAAAAGTTGGTGCCGACGTGTTTGGCAATGAATATTTTTTACATAAAAACGGCAAAAGATTTGTCGTTTACAAAGGCATTGTCGAGGCGTCAAAAATTCCTGCTGAATGGCACGGATGGATGCACTACACCACCAATATTTTACCGGTTAACATCAACACTCACCACTTTTCTTGGCAAAAAATTCACCTGCCAAATTTAACTGGCACTAAGCACGCTCACTCGCCAAAAAATTCTACAGTTAAAAATACCAATGCCGGCTACGAGGCATGGAAACCAAACAACTAAAATCATGAACAAAACAAATAATTATTTCGAAATTATCGTTGGTACTTTTGTTTTACTTTGGGCCGCGATTTTCTTTTTTACGTCATTTAATAGTAGCCAAACCAAAACCTCTTCTGGCTACCGTTTAATTGCTAAATTCGACAATGCCGACGGCATTGCAAATGGCAGTGACGTAAAAATTTCTGGCGTAAAAATTGGCACGGTGGAAAGCCAAATTTTAGACGAAAAAACTTTTCGCGCCGCACTACAATTAAACATTCCAAACAACATTAAATTGCCTTTGGACAGCTCGGTAAAAATTGCTTCAGAAGGGCTTTTGGGTTCAAAATATTTGGCCGTCACTCCCGGTGGCGATGAAGAAAATTTAAAAGACGGTGACGAAATTCAATTCACCCAATCAACCGTAAATTTTGAAGAACTTTTGGGCAAATTCATCTTTAATTCTAACGAAAAGAAAGGTGAAAAAAATGAAGAAAAATAAATTTGTTTTTAGCCTGATTTTTGCCGCGTTTATTTCTTCTGCGGCTCTTGCGCAAGAAGCTGCAAAAATTTTACCACCCGAAGAAACCGGCGGTGAATTAACCGCTGCTAAAGCAGATGCCTCAAGGGTTTTTAACGTAGCAGTTGTGCAGGGTTTAAATAAAACCACCGCCAAAACTTCTATTTTAGAAATGAAAATCGAAGACAAAATTCGCTTCGGACAAATTTCGGTTATTGCCCACAAATGCTTGCAAGCACCTTTAGACCAAAAACCTGAAAGCAAAATTTTGTTAGAAGTTTTAGAAAGCAAAAATAACGAACCCGAAAAGAGAATTTTTTACGGCTGGATGTTTGCCTCAAGCCCTTCGGTTTCAGGCTTGGAACATCCGATTTACGATTTGATTGCACTGAGCTGCAAAAATAAATAAGGCAAAAATGATCAAAATTTCTCCCTCCATTCTATCCGCCGATTTTTCAAAACTTGGCGAAGAAATTGTCGCAATTGAAAAAGCCGGTGCCGACTACATTCACATCGACGTAATGGATGGCAGCTTTGTTCCCAACATTACCATTGGCAATGAAGTGGTAAAAAATTTACGCAAAAACACCGCCCTGCCCTTTGACGTTCACTTGATGATTAACAACCCCGACAATCACGTTAAAGCCTTTGCTGACGCGGGATCGGACATTATCACAATTCACGCTGAAGCATCAATTCACTTGGATCGCTCGGTGGATTTAATAAAATCTTTCGGCAAAAAAGCTGGTGTTTCAATTGTGCCTTCAACCCACGAAGACGCGCTTGATTACGTTTTAGAAAAGCTCGATTTGATTTTGGTAATGACGGTTAATCCCGGATTTGGCGGACAGAAATTTCTTTCTTCACAGCTAAGAAAAATTGAAAACCTGCGCAAAAAAATTGAAAAAACCGGCAAAAAAATTGAGCTTGAAGTTGACGGCGGCATCAATGCCGAAACCTTTAAACTTGCCACTTCGGCCGGTGCTGATGTTTTGGTTTCTGGCTCTTACATTTTTGGATCAAAAAATTACTCCGACGCAATCTCAAAACTTCGCTCTTAGATGAAATATGTCGTTTACGGCCTTGGAATTTCGGGAATTGCCACAGCAAAATTTTTGGCAGCACAAGGTTTTGAGGTAGTTGCAACCGACGACAATGAAAAAGCAATTTTAGACGCTAAGCAAAAATTTTTGGAAATAAATTTTCAAAACCCCGACCAAATTTCTTACGACGCAAACACGACAATCAGCTTCTCTCCCGGCATTCCGCTTTATTTTCCAAAGCCTCACAAAATTTTAGAAATTGTTAAAAAAACTGGCGCTGTTCTTGCGTGCGACATTGAAATTTTTTATCGAAACAACTCGCAAAACAACTTTATCGCAATTACCGGAACCAACGGAAAATCAACAACCACGGCACTTAGCGGTTTTGTTTTTAACGAATTAAAAATTCCTTCAGCAATTGGCGGCAATATCGGCGTGCCTTGTTTTGATTTGCCGCAAAACCAAAATAATTTTTCCTACATTTTTGAAACATCTTCTTACCAACTTGATCTGCTTGACCAAACTCACTTTAAAATTGCTGCACTTTTAAACATTACACCCGACCACATTGACCGCCACGGCTCGCTTGAAGGCTACATTAAAACCAAAAAAAGAATTTTTAGAAATCAGGTTGAAGGTGATTTTGCTTTGATTGACGTGGACAACGCCAACTCAAAACAAGTTTTTGACGAGCTAAAAAACGATCAAAACTTTCACGCCACTTTGGTGCCAATTTCAACCAAACAAATTCAAGAAAATGGCGTGGCGCTTTTTAACGGAATTTTGGTTAATAAAATTGGCGGCGCTAATTCGTATTTAGAATTAAAATCAGATTTTTTACGCGGCGAACATAACGACCAAAACATGGCTTTTGCCTTTGCAATTGCTTACTGCCAAACACTTTCAAACGAAGAAAAAATTATCGCCGCAATAAAAAAATTCACCGGCCTACGTCACCGCATGCAACTGCTTGGCGAAGTTGGCGGCATAAAATTTATCAATGACAGCAAAGCCACCAACGCCGAATCAACTGAGAACGCCCTTAAAGCCTACGACAATATTTTTTGGATTTTGGGCGGCGTGGCCAAAGACGGAGGAATTTCTAGCTTGGCGCCGTTTTTTAAAAAAATTCACAAAGCCTATTTAATCGGAAAAGCCAGTGAAGAATTTGCCAAAACTTTAGCAGAAAATTCAGTGCCTTTTGAAAAATGCGGCGATTTGGAAACAGCCTTTAAAAAGGCATTTTTAGACGCAAAAAATATTGGCTTATCTGGCAAGAACATTTTACTTTCGCCGGCTTGCGCCTCGTTTGATCAATGGAAAAATTTTGAGCAGCGCGGCGACTACTTTTGCAAGCTATTTGATGAAATTTCTCCCCAATCTTAAAAACGTAAAAGAGCCAAAAAAAGCTGCAAAATGCTTGGCTGTTTTTTGCGCTTTGACTTTGGGAATTGCAGCAGTTTTTTATTCTCCATCCGACCTTTCTTCTACAACAACAAACGATGATTGTGCCCTACTAGCTACAGGTGTAGTTGCTCAACCCGGCTCTAACTGCTTATTTAGCGCCATGGATCGAAACGGCTCTAAAGTTTTGCCATTGTGTCGCGAAATTCCGGCCACAAGCTACTCGATTGACCCGTCAAACATTTTATCAACCGGCACTCGTCGCGTCACCTGCTCTAATTTGAGCGACTTACCATTATGCCCCACAACTCCAACATCTGCGGACCTTCCTGGAAAAAATTGCGCTCCACTTTGCGATGGCAGCTTTAGTGGCACAGGTACTAGAAGCGTTGATTACGCCATTCACAACCGCGACTGTATTAGATTTTGCGATGCTTTAGAAGCAGATGTTATTGCCTCCGGCATTAGCGCCCAACCAAACATCAACTGCGTTGATAGAAAATGCCACCAATTGGCAAAGGGAGATGTTCCGGTTTCAAATGGCGACACAGCCAACTGCTCTTTGATGCCCTGCAATTTACTAACCAAAGATGAGTTAATTGATGTTGCGGGGAAAATTTACAATGATGTTGAGGTTCTTCATAGAACGGCTGGCAAATATTGTGATGGCAACAACGACATTAACGGCAAAACCCTTAAGTGTTACGAATTCAACAAGGATCAGCTGCTTTACGTTACGAAGGGCCACATGTGCAAGGTTCATAATTGCCCAGCTCCCTGCTCAAACTACACCTCACCTTTAGATGTAAATAATGATGGGCTGATTGATGCCTACGACAATGACGATACCTTAAACGTCACAGATCGCGACAAAGACCCTTCCACCCCAGCTGACGACACTTATGTCGCTAATTACAAAACATCGATCAATAACGAAGCAGAATTAAGCTCGTCGTCTTACTGCTCTCCAATTTATTGCAGACCAATCATCACCAAACAATTTCGCTGCGTTGATGGAAGTGGCAGTGTAACTGGAGACAGTTCAAAAGATATTTTTAGAAATAGCTCTTGCGATAGCACCGGAACTGGCGCTACATGCTCAAATAATCTATGCTTTCAAACCATTGACTGTAACGAATCTGTCAACGATTCAAAGCCAGAATGCTTTCAGTCACCAGACGGCCAAATTGGCTCAACTAACGATATCGTAAACTCAGAATTTTACCGCCCCAAGCCATTAAAAAAAGCCACGAGAATTCAAGGCTCAATTAGAATAATGGAAGACATGAATGGCGGATATCCAAATGGCGAACTTTGTTACACCAAAAGCCAGATGGAAAATAGACCAGATAACTTTGATGACGGCCGAGGCTCGACTTCTGAAGATGGCCAGTGGGGATTGGACATGACCATAAGAATTCCAATGCCAGCACCAGTGCCAGACATTGTGATACCTATAGGATGGTTTCACAGCTCACTTCTTCCTGACGAAACGAGATCTCCTAGAGCCTGCAACGTGCCTAATTCTGGTGATCGTGGCACTGGCTACAATTATCTGTGCTTTGGCGACGGCAATCTTTCGCAGCTTTATGCCAAAGTTGCTGATCACACCGCTTTTCACAAAGGCTATGTTCAAACCAACTTCACCGAGGGTGACGGCACTCACAAATTAAATGTTTGTTTGCGCTTTAGAAGCTCGCTACGTCCAGATGATGGCACTTCAGAAACCTGCGGCTCAAGACAATGCGCCATTAACTGCCTTTTTGGCGTGTGCGATTCTCAAAATTGCGGCCAAGACCGCTGCGTAGAATTAGAAGTCGCCGATTCTAACCCAACTGAATGCGAAATGCGCAGCGCCATTGCTGAAGGCAATCTCAGTAAAAAATGCATGGGAACCTTCGACGTTAAACCCGGACTCGATACCGAAGGCCTTCGCGTTAGAATTCAAAGATATGGCGCCAGAAAAATTTGCAGCTTTCTTGATGTAAGAGGCCAAACAGCTTACGATACCGTTAACGACCTCGACCTATTCATAAAAGGTTCTGAAAAATTATCTACCGATGGCTCTTGCGTTAATGGATCAAAAAATAGTTCAGGCAATTGCTCTGGATACAGCAACTACACAAATCCGGCCTCAGCAGAAATGTGGCGCACAATAAAATTTGGCACCTCGGGAAATATTCCCTACATTCAAAACAACCAGCCAGCTGGACAATTGTCGGGATATTACGATAAAAATGGTCAATTTTTTGCCGAACAAGAATGCATTTACATTCCCCTAAGAACAGCTCCCGCAAGAATTTACAACTTAGCAAACATCACCAACTCTGCAAAACTTTTCACTCCGCCAATCTATATTTTAAACGCTTTAGCAAAAGCTGGCTCTGGCACTCCAGCACCGCGAAATTTTGGCGAAGCATTTGGTGTCACCGACTTCAACTATCCGGCAGTTCAGGTTAATTTTGGCAACACCACGCAAGAGATAAGCTTAGGCGCCTTAGGCACCGAGTTAGTGACAGGCTATGGAGACAGCAGGGTAGTAAACACAATCACCACAACCGTAAATGAAATTGAATATTCTGTCGATGTTTTTGCTCGCAAAGAATTTAACGAAAGCTCTAAAAAACCAACTTTCTGCGTCTATCGAAAAGTTGTGAATATCGCCAATGTTGAAGTAGGACCCGAAAGAATTGGCTGCGTTGACAGAAAATTACCCGCTCTAAACGACACCATAAACAAACAAAAAACAGTTATTTACCTTGACCCAAGTAGCACTTTTAGCAGCTCAAAAATTGTGCTGCGCTTTCTTGGAAGCTACGGCGCCAACGGTATAGACAATAACTGTCTAGCTGGAAGCGACGATGTGTGTAGCGCCGAAATAAAATTTGAAAATATCAATTCTGACATTCCAACCTGCAATTCAGCAGTTGTGGACCCAACTGACCCAACAACTATTTCGCCAGAAATGTACAATCTTTGCGCCAAGCGCGACGAATGTAGTCAGCTAAATGTTGAATGTATTCAAAACGAAATTGCTCTTCAGGCCGCTAAAGTTGCAGGACAAGGCATTGAGTCATTTTTAGCAGTTCGTAAGCGCTGCAATGAAATTTTGCTTCCAATGTGCAATGCTAGAAAGGGAATCACCGCACCAACGGGAGACGTAGTTAATCCTAACCCAACCAACGCGCCCGCAAGCCCAACTGCCTACGGATGGTTCAATGAAATTTGTTTTGTTTCGGGAGACAAAGCCGATGGCTTCAACTCGCATTTAAAGCAAGTTATCGCCTACAAAACCTCCGCCCAAGGTGTCAAAGGAAAATGCCTTACTCACGAAGGACCAACCGCCTGCCCAGATGGCGGAAAAGCACCAAATTGCAATTGCGCTGTTGCAATTGACGGAGCTGCAATCGACTTAACCACACAAGAAATTAGAACCCAAACCCCTCGCGAAGCCGGCCTTTGCGTTGACATGCCAATGCCACAAACCTGCCCTGCAATTGACTACAACCCAACTTCTACAATACCTTCAGATCCAGAATATGTTTACACCTCACTTAACCAAACATCTTATGGCGCTAGTCAAGGCACTATTAGTGACGTAGTACATATTTCGCATCAAACTCGTAGCCAAGCATCTGCCTCTAGTCACGCTGAATTTCCACTTAGTGTAATTGGCTCTGTTGATGTTGAAGGCTTTTGCGGCGGCTTTTGGAAAAACTCCACTTCACCAACCACCGGCATTGCCTCAGCACCAACACGCACCTGCGTTAATACAAATGGCAACGCCTCTTGGGACAGTGTCGTAAAAAATGCTTGCTCTCGCTACTCTTGCGAAGCGCGCCTAACCACTGGCGCAGATTCAGAGGCCGATAACGCCAGCTACCAAGGCGGCTATGCTTCAAGTGAGACTGGTGAAGCTAAAGGATCGTCAGATGGTTTTGCCACTTGGCCGTCATACTTAAAAACCAACGATTTTCCTGAAGATGTAAATGCCCTTGCCTGCATTCCAGGCTTTAAAAAAATTGGCGCCAACTCAACAATCGCAGGCACTCCCATTCGCACCTATGAAACTCAAATTAGCGGCTACAGCGGCGGCAATTCACCTATTAGAAAATGCAACCAAATTGGCACCTGGCAAAACCCCACTAACGCTTGCGAAAGAATAAAATGCCCAGCGATAACTCCGCCAACTGAAGATCCAGCAAACTTCACACTTAACGACTGGATTAAATGGTACGACGCTGGTGGCGCAACATTTCCACAAACCAACGCCTCAAGAAGCACCTCAGCGGGCATCGTGGCAATTGGCACCTGCAATAACAACATTGGATTTTTCAACTTAGGTGCACCGCCAACTCGCAGGTGCGACTATTTAGGAAATTGGGGCCCCGTTGTTAACCCTTGTACCACTCGCTGCGAAGCCATTACCACAGATCTTGCGTTAGGTTCAAATAACGGCAATGCTACTTGGTCAGAAACTAACATTACGCCACCAGCAACTGAGCAAGAAGGGGTATTTGGAAGCTGCCTTAGCGGATACGTTCCCTACCCTTACCCGCCACTCAAAAATAAATATGGCATTCCTTATGATTTAGCTCGCGGCAACATTACCAATTACAACATCTCTGGAGTGACTACAATTGCAGGAAATGCAAACTACGAATCATCAATACCACTAGATGTTTCTTTGGATGGAACTCGGCCAGAGAGAATTCCTGGTGATCCAAAAAAACTCTGCCGCACCCTAACTTACGACGGAACCGACACCAACACTTGGGCCGCCGCTAACTCGTCTTGCATTGCCGGCTGCCCTGGTGCTAGCCAAGACCCACGAGTTGGCGTTGGTGTCACTCAACATGATTCAACTGATGGCAAAAAAACTATTAAATGGTCCGATGGCGCAACCTTTGGCACTTGGTATTTTGTAGCTAGTGGCAGCCCTGAAACTTCAGTTGCAAATATTCCAAACTTTACCGGCGAAGACGCCGCTGATTTTACAAAAGACAGAACTAATAAAGTTTTCGTCTTGGCCAGATTTTGTGGCGACGGCAATAACGGAACCACTAGAGGAAAGTGGGAAGATCCAATACCACAATGCGCCACTAATGGCAGCGCCCCAAATGTTGGCATGATTGCTGACAGCAACGCCATTTACAACACCAGCAGCGCTCACAATGGCGTTAATAGGATGGACTCTCGCACCATCGATGTTAACGACTCAACTTTAGCTACCACAAACTCGTGCAGAACCGACGGCAATTATTTTAAAACTGGCAGCGACTCTACACCACAAAACATCTCCAGCTACAAATGCGTTTATAAAAGCGGCAACAATATTGACGAGGTTTACTTTGAAAAAATAGACGGTGAGCCTTGTAAAATTTATTGCAGACCACCTGCTGTAGGTGACCTTTTTGGCAATAGTAAATATACTGGCACACCTGCGGCACCAGAATTTACTCCAGTTAACGGAACCTTAAACTTAGGTGAATGCGCTGACGGCTATGGCAAAGCAGACGACAATGATGATGACACATCTGACAATAGCTGCGGCAGAACCAATAGCGATAGGGGTGCAACACCAATAGTCACCTGTCAAACCAATGGATTATTTGGCAATATTTCAAATAACTGCACATCTTGCTTTGGATGCAGTTCATCTTCCACAACCATAGCCCCTTCATCAAATATTGGCAGCGGTAATGATGAAGCTAGCTTTGATCACAGCTTGGTTTCATCTGGATCAACTTCAGTGACCTTCTGGAGCTCTGGTCAAGAAAATGCTGGAGAAAGAAGCTACGCTACTAACATTAAAAACTGGATTTCCACCGGATTTGATAATTTAGGCGGAACCGTCAACAAATGCTCCTCCGGAGTATTTAATAACACAGCCCACAACACCTGCATTGGATTACACTTCTTTAGACGCGTTGGAAACGATTCTCACACCAACACTCTTGGCTATTTAACCATGAAATGCGTTGATGGAGCCTTCATCCCAGAGCAATACCAGAATTGTTCTTTAACTAGACCGAGCCCATCAGAAACTAACAACCCTCCCGGAGATTATAAAACTTGTTACTATAGTTATTAATTTATGAAAAACTCTTACCAAATCTCAATCATCATGGGCAGCAAGTCAGACTTCGCTACCATGGAACATACTTGCAAAATTCTTGAAGAATTTGGCGTGGCCTTTGAAACCAAAATTGTTTCAGCACATCGCACCCCCAAAAGACTTTACGATTTTTGCGAAGCCGCCAAAAAAAATGGCACCAAAATAATTATTGCAGGCGCTGGTGGCGCCGCGCACTTACCCGGCATGGCCGCTGCAATTACTGATCTTCCGGTTTTGGGCGTGCCAGTTGAAAGCCGCGCCCTTAAAGGTTTAGACTCACTTCTTTCAATTGCACAAATGCCGGCGGGAATTCCGGTTGGATGTTTAGCAATTGGTGAAGCGGGTGCTAAAAATGCCGCGCTTTTGGCGATTGCGATCTTGGCTTTGAGCGATGAAAAACTTGCAAAAAAACTGCAAAAATTTCGCCAAAAACAAACTGAATCTGTAAAAGAAAATCCTTAGGCAGACCTGCCCCACCTCACCACTGTTCTACTGCCGATAACTAAGAATTTTTTTCTTACAAATATCTTCGGTAATTTTCAAAAGCCTTACCACATCAACTGCTAAAATTTCTAAATCTTCTCGCGAAATTTTATGTTTTGGATCATATCTGCCGCCAATGTAGGCATATTCTAACAAGGCAAATCTGTCGCGGTCTTTTTGATTTTTTTGCGCAAAAAGATACGGCAATTCTGCGTGATATTTTTCAGCCAATTTGCCCAAAGTTTTTAGGTGATGTTCGTGCGGATTATAGTTGGTAAAAACCAGCAAAATCGCTTTGTAGCAAGACTCGACAATTTGATTTAAGTGAAAAGAAGCGCTGGCGGTTTTGCTTTTTTGCAAAAGAAATTTGTAGGTGTCGACAAAGTCGTTAGCGCGGTCAAACCAGTGATCGAAATGCTCTTGGGCAATTCTTTGCGCTTCAAAATTTTTTAATTTTTTCTTCAGCGACAATTTATATTTTTTAGAATCAAAAAGCAGAATGCCGTCTTTAACGATGTCGCTGTAGAGGTAGTGGGCGTTTTCCAGGTGCTCGTTTAACTTATCAATGTCGATGGCGCTAATTCTAACGGGCGCACTTAAGTTTAATTTTTCGGCGTCATTCCACGAGTTAAATTCGTGAATTGTTTCCCATTTTTTGGTGACCACCAAAATATCGTAATCTGAAACATGGCCCGATTTGCGCTGCGGTGCTAAATCTTTTTCTTCTTTAAAAGTGCCGCGCGCGTAAGAGCCAAACAAGATAACTTTCTCAACATCGTCGCAAGATTTAAGAATTGCAGAAGTGAGTTTGCGCAGCTCGGTTTGCTTAGGTTTTGGTAGATGTTCGAGAGAAAATTTCATGAAAATTTTTAAATAATGTAACTTCAGTAAGGCGCCGTGAGTGTAAGCCTATTATCAACTTTGTCACGTTAGTATTTAAGAAACAAAGGGGTCAGGGACACTTTTCACATCAACCGAAAAGTTCGAAATCGATTCAAGCGAAGATGCGGGCGATACCTTTCGTAAAAATAGCAACAAAGGGGTAAAAGAACAAAGACGAAGGGGTCAGGTCAATTATCAAAATTATGATTTCTGATATGTTTGATAATTGACCTGACCTCTTTGTTTCTCAGATTCCAGGACTTATTTCCGATTAAGCAGAATAGATTTTTCCACCATTAATTCCATGTGCTTCGTATAATCATCATACAAAGGAGCGGCTAAAATAATATTTTTCTGCCTAAAATTGGATAAGGCGGGAGAGGTTTTGTTAGAAACTTTTATATGAAGTTCTATGCCATCGGATGCCAAAAACCTATAAACTCGGATAGTTCCATAGTTTTTGCAAAAACCAATATCGGTAGAGGTTGAGTTTTTAGAAAGTTTTCTAGCGGTATTAATCAGGCAAATTGCCTCAAATGTTTTTTGTTCTTCATCTATGGGCATTTTTTTATTATATTTTTCGATCATTTTTTTTGCTGTGCCTTCGAATTTGCCAAGTTTCACCAATCTCTTTTCCGATAATGAATGCCGGTAAAGTAAGCTGGCTGAAAAGGTATCTAGCCAAACATAGTCAATTGAGAAATTTAGTAGATAAGTACTTGAGTCGAATGGGTTCGGCAAAATCTTTTTTGTCGCTTTTATTGTCCTAATAAATCCAGCAAATTTTCTATCCAAATCATCAAAAATTCTTTCACATTTCTGACAAATTATACCATCGTCAAATGGCATGCCAGTATTCTTGGCGCCCTTTATTTTACCACTCTTGTGAATTTCTAACTGCTTGGATTTTATAATGCTTTTTGGTGTTAAGTGCGAGTGAGATTGTTCATTATTTTCTTGGCAGATTTTACAAAAAATTCTCATGAATTATGTCGATAGTTGTTAGTTCTATAAGGTTAAATCTTTTGATACGTAATGTATGAAATCTGGGACAGTATAATAATTAAATTTAACTCAGGGATTAGGAGCGATTAATTATTATACTGTCATTAGTTCTATTAATGCTTGTGCTGGAATAGGTTTTAACCCATCCCAAAAAAAGGTGTCAAAAAGGTGTCAAATCCCGACACCCGACACTCATATTTTTTCATAAAAAAAAGCCCCCGAAGTTGAAACTTCGGGGGCTTTTTTGTTTATGGCGGAAGAGGTGAGATTCGAACTCACGGAATGCTTTCACACTCGGCAGTTTTCAAGACTGCTGCCTTAAACCGCTCGGCCACTCTTCCACATGCTTTGAAAGCCAGCGGTTAGCTTTCAAGAGGCGGCGCAAATTATTTAGGCGAATCTTAATTGCAAGGTGCAGTGCTTATTTCTTTTTTAAATTTTTCTCAAAGATTTTACTAAGCTTAAAATCCAAAAACTTAGTACTGACCAGAAATTAAATGCGGGTTGTTTTTTGCGAAAAATTTAAGAAATTTACAACTGGATTTTAACTTAGAGGCTGTTGGGTTTTGCCCTGATTTAAAAAGATTTTCGCCTCGAGGCGAAAATCTAAATTTTTACCACTAAAAATGCCCCAAAACCAAACTGCCTTTTCCAACTTTTAAACTTTTTTTAATTGAGGCGTAAACGTAAGAATTTGCTTTTTTTACCGCTGCCAGCAATTCCATTTTTTGCGCCACGTTGCAGGCAATTGCAGTTGCCAAAGTGCAGCCAGTGCCGTGCAGGTTTTTGTTGCCGATTTTTTTGTTGCTAATGCGGTGAAAATTATTTTTTTCGTCGAGCAAAATGCTGTGAATTTTTCCGTCTGAAAAATTTAAATGCCCACCTTTAATTAAAACATTTTTTGCCCCCAAAGCCTTGATTGCTGTGGCTGCGAGCTTCATCTCAGCTAAATTTCTAATTGGCATTTCGGCCAAAACTTTTGCCTCGTCAATATTTGGCGTCACAATGTAAGCGCCTTTGACGAGTTTTGATTTTAACGCCGCAACAGCGTTTTGTTTTAGCAGTAAATCGCCTGAAGTTGCCACCATTACGGTGTCTAAAATTAGTGGAATTTTTTTAGCTTTTTTTGCCAACACATCTGCCACGCAATCAATGATTTCAGCAGTTCCAAGCATTCCTATTTTTACGGCGTCAAAAGAAATGTCGTCTAAAACAACTTCAATTTGCTGACGTAAAAAATCAGTTGGCGCGTAAGAAACGTCGAAAACTTTTTTGGTATTTTGCGCCGTCAAACAAGTAATTGCGGCTGCAGAATAAATTTTGTGCGCCGTTGCAGTTTTAATGTCGGCCTGAATTCCCGCACCGCCAGAAGGGTCGGAACCGGCAATGATTAAAATTTTTGGAACCATTTTACAAAGTAGAAAAAGTTAAAATCGCCAAGGCAAACAGCACAATCAAAACACCAGAGCCTTGGTTCAGAGCGTAAATTAATTGCGAATCTTTGGAGTAAAATTTTCGTTTCAAAAAAAATGCCGACGAAATTAGAGCGACTGAAAAAGAAATTGAGCCCAAGGCAAAACCAAGCAACATTACAAAGGAGTGACTTGATTGCTGCAAACCGCTAGCACCAAAGCTGGCGAAGATTGCCACAAAACCAAGAATGGCAATTGGGTTTAAAATTCCGATTAAAAAAGTTGAAAAAAAATCGTAGATTAAAGTTTTGCTGCTGACGATTTTTTGTTTTTTAACTGGGTTTGAAAAAAGAGATTTGGCGCCAATAAAAAGCAAAAAGAAGGCTCCACAAAGTTTCATTTCTTTTTGCCACGCCAACAAAAAATCAGAAAAAAATGACAAGCCGTAAATTGCCGCCGCAGCGTAGGTGGTTTCAGCCAAATTCACACCCAAAGCCGAAATCATTCCCGACCAAAAGCCGTTGTGCAAAGCTCGTCTAATGTAAATAATGCTCACCGCGCCAATGGGTGCTGCAACATAGAGACCCATTAACATTCCGTGAAAAAAATGGGTGAGCATTTGTTTGGATTAAATTTCGTAAACGGTTTTTCCCGCCACAACTGTTCTAGTGGCGCGACCTTTTACTTTAAAGCCGTCAAAAGGTGTGTTTTTTGATTTTGAGTAAAATTTTTGTGAATCGATTTGCCATTCAGCATCCAAATCAATCAAAACCAAATCAGCACGAGCGCCCTTTTTGATTACGCCGCCGTCGAAATTAATAATTTTTGCAGCGTTGCAAGTCATTTTGGCAAGTAGGTCACGAAGTGATAAAACCTTGTCGTGGTAAAGCGCTAAAGACAATGGCAGCATGGTTTCAACGCCGACAATTCCGAAGCTTGCTTCTTCTAAAGTTCTTTCTTTTGAAGCTAAATCGTGTGGTGCGTGGTCGGTTGCAATGGCGTCAATTGTGCCGTCACGAAGCCCTTCAATCAAAGCCAAGCGGTCTTTTTCAGAGCGCAAAGGCGGGTTCATTTTTGCATTAGTTCCCGATTTTAAAACTTGCGTGTCGTTCAAAGTGAAATGGTGCGGAGACACTTCTACTGTGGCGTTAAGGCCTTTTGCTTTGGCGCGTTTAATTGCGTCTAAAGCCTCGCGAGTTGAAACGTGCAGCAAGTGGTAGCGACCACCAGTGCTCTCAAGAATTGCCAAATCGCGCTCAACCATTACTGATTCAGAAATGTTTGGAATGCCGCGCACACCAAGCTCAAGCGAGGCTTTGCCTTCGTTAATGCAGCCTTTGTTGGTAAGGTTTAAATCTTCGGCGTGCTGTGCAACAACCACATTTAAATTTTTAGAATATTCAAAAGCGCGACGCATTACATTGGCATTCATTACCGGCAAACCGTCGTCGGTAAAGCCAACGGCACCAGCATTTACTAGCGCGTTCATGTCGGCAAGCTCTTCACCTTTCATTGCTTTGGTAATGCAAGCGTAGGCGCGAACGTTGCAGTAAGCCACTTCGCGAGATTTAAGGCGTAGGTAATCGAAAGTTAAAACTGAGTCTAGTGTTGGTGAAGTGTTTGGTTGACAAACAACTGTTGTGATTCCTCCAGCCACAGCTGAAGCACTTCCAGAAGTTAAATCTTCTTTGTGAGATTGGCCTGGGTCGCGGAAGTGAACTTGAATGTCGATTAATCCGGGAGCTAAAACTTGGCCTTTGCAGTCAATAATTTCAGCGCCTTCTGCTGAAAGCTTTTCACCAAAATCGGCAATTTTGTCGCCAATTGTTAGAAGCTCACCCAACTTGTCGTAGCCAGATTCTGGATCAACAATGCGAGCGTTTTTGTAGAGAATTTTTTGGTTTTCAGAAATTGGCTGCGCGTAAGGAAGTGTGAAATTTGGCATAAAATTTATTTTTGATTTATCAGAATTTATTCCCACTCAATCGTTCCTGGTGGTTTAGAAGTGAAATCGTAAACCACGCGGTTGATGCCGCGCACTTCGTTGATGATTCGGCTGGCGACTGCGCACAAGAATTCTGAATTGAAGTGGTAAACATCTGCGGTCATTCCGTCAATTGAGGTGACGGCGCGAAGGGCCAAAACGTTTTCGTAGGTTCTGGCGTCGCCCATTACGCCGACGGTTTTGATTGGAGTTAAAACTGAGAAGGCTTGCCAAATTTTGTCGTACAATCCGGCTTTGCGAATTTCTTCAATGTAGATTGCGTCAGCTTCTTGCAAGACTTTGATTTTTTCTGGGGTGATTTCGCCAATGATTCTAATCGCTAAACCCGGACCTGGAAAAGGATGACGGCCAACTACGTAATCTGGTAATCCCAACTCTTTTCCAAGCACGCGAACTTCGTCTTTAAACAACATTCTAACTGGCTCAAGCAATTTCAATTTCATCTTTTTTGGCAAACCACCCACATTGTGGTGCGACTTAATTGTTTGGCTTGCACCTTTATTTGGGTGAGAAGATTCAATCACGTCTGGATAAAGCGTGCCTTGGGCTAAGAAGTTAGCATTTTTAATTTTTGCCGATTCTTTGTCGAAAACTTCAATGAAAGTTTTGCCGATTATTTTGCGTTTTTTTTCTGGATCAGAAACGCCTTTAAGCTTTGAAAGGAAAAGCTTGCTGGCATCAACGTAAACCAAATTGGTTTTAAATTTTTTAGCAAAAACTTCTTTTACTTGAGCGCCCTCGCCTTTACGTAGCAAGCCGTGGTCAACAAAAATGCAGGTTAATTGTTTGCCAATTGCTTCGTTAATTAAAGCAGCAACAACTGATGAATCCACGCCACCACTGAGTCCGCAGATTACGTGGTCTTTGCCGACAATTTTTTTAACACGGGCAATTTCTTCTTTTTTGAAATTTTTCATTGTCCATTCAGGCTTACAGCCAGAGATGTTAACAACGAAATTTTCGATTATTTTTTTGCCTTCAATTGAGTGAACAACTTCTGGGTGAAACTGTACGCCATAGATTTTTCTTTTCTTGTCAGCAATTGCCGCGAAGGGCGCTTTTGGGGTTTTTGCAATTACTACGAAACCAGCTGGAATCTTGCTAATGTGGTCACCGTGGCTCATCCAAACTTGGGTGTTTTTTACACCCTTAAAAAGGTGCAGATCAGAAATAATTTCAATTTCAGCTTTGCCAAATTCGCGTTCGAAAGATTTTCCAACTTTGCCGCCAAGCAAGTGGCAGATTAGCTGCTCGCCGTAGCAAATGCCTAAAATTGGTGTTTTTAAATCGAAGATTTTTTTGTCAATTGTTGGTGCGTCTTTTTCGTAAACTGAAGACGGGCCGCCAGAAAAAATAATCGCTTTAGGCGCGATTTTCTTGATTTCGTCAAGCTTGATGTCGGGATTTTTAACTTCGCAAAAAACACCAAGTTCGCGAATTCTACGGGCAATTAGTTGGGTGACTTGACTACCGAAGTCGATGATTAAAACGCTGTTAGACATTAGCTTAAAATTGATTTTGTGATTATTGATTTGATTTGGGCTGCAGAGTATTTGTGGGTCAAAATTTCGTTTATTTTTTCGCACAAGTCTAGCTGCAATTTCAGTTTTTTGGCAAGTGCTGCAACGGCTGCGGCTGAGGACGCGCCTTCAAAAGTTTTGCCGGTTTCTTTGGAAATTTCTTTGTAGGTTTTGCCTTTTGCAAGCATTACGCCAAGCGAGTTATTGCGCGATTTTGCTGACGAACAGGTAAGAAAAATATCGCCAAAACCCGCAGCATTTGTGATGTCACTTGAGGCTTTAAGTTTTTTGCAAAGCAGTTGAATTTCGGCCACACCTTTTAAAACCACGGCCGCTTTGGCGTTAACTCCAAGCTCAAGCCCGTCAACAATTCCGCAACCAATGGCAATGATGTTTTTAACAATTCCGCAAATTTCGGCAGTGCGCGGATCTTTAAAATACTCAGCGTGAAAATTTTTATTGTTTAAAAGCACAATCACTTCGCTTGCCAATTTTTTATTTTTGGCAGCGATTGTTGTTACTGTTGGCACTTCGTTTGCCACTTCAATTGCAAAGTTTGGACCCGACAAAACTGCGTAGTTTTTTAGCTTGGTAATTTTTTCAAAAGCGTCGCTTAAAAGTAGTAAAGATTTTTGCTCAACGCCTTTTGAGCAAATTACAAATTTGCAAGTTTTCTTGATTTTACTTTGAGAAATTTTCTTGAAAATTTCAGCCGCCGCAACGCTTGG
Organism: Rickettsiales bacterium; assembly: GCA_017999675.1. Lineage (GTDB taxonomy): Bacteria > Pseudomonadota > Alphaproteobacteria > Rickettsiales > UBA1997 > UBA2645. The sequence continues at coordinate 34,581 of JAGNLL010000005.1, read as the reverse complement.
CGCCACAATAAAAACAAAGTCAGCTATTTCTAATTCTGGCGCAAAATTGCCAATCGCTTGAATTTTTGAGCTAAGTTTTACGTTTGGTAAGAATTTTTGATTGCTGTTTTGACGATTAATTTCGTCGACAACTTCTTGGTGATTTGCGCTTAAAAAAACTTGGTGAGAATTTTTAGCCAATAAATTGGCAAGCGCCGTTCCCCAAGCTCCGGCGCCAATTACGATTATTTTTTTCATGAAATTTTTTCGATTACAACAAAGGCGCTAGCAAAAGACCTTTCGTCGGTTAGAGAAAGATGGATTGCAAAATCTTTGCAGCCAAAATGTTTTTTTAAAAAAGCGTTTTTACGATTTAAAATTTTGATTTGCGGTTTGCCAAGCTTGTCGTTTTCAACTTCAATATCTTTGAAGTCCACTCCCCTGCCAATTCCCAAGCCGATTGCTTTTGCAAAGGCTTCTTTGGCGGCAAATCTTTTGGCAAAAAATAAAGCCCGCGGCAGGGTGTTTTCAAATTTTTTAGCGTGAGAAATTTCGTTTTCGGTGAAGACTTTTTCGGCGAATTTTTGCTGAAATTGAGAAATCAATTTTTCAATTCTGGTGACCGAAATTAGGTCAGTTCCAACTCCTAAAATCATTTTTTTGATGAATAATTGCATGTTTAAAAAAGGCTTCTTAAAAAACCTTAAACGCCGTTGGCCATTAGCTAACCGACCTCGCAAATTTCTAAGTTTAACTATCTCAAACTCAAATGCTTTCTAAGAAAAATATTGTCGTCACAATAGGCAATTACGGCGCAGTTGTAGCGTTGCACGATGGTAGTGACATTAAAAATAAAATTTTCTTAGACGAGCTAAACGACAAAACAAAAGAAGAAATAAAAAGCGTTTTTTTGGCGAATAAATCTGCCTCAACTTACATCTTAGTCGACACCGTTGATCAAATTTATAAAAAGAAAGTTTACCCTTTAGTTCGTCGCGGCGACCTTACCCGCCTTGTTAAGCGAGACATGGCAAGCGATGGCGACACAGAAAGTTTCAAAAACTACATCGTTTTAAATCGCACCAAATCTAGCAAAAAAAATCCTCAAACAAATAACAGATGGGAGTGCTTATTTGTTTCAGCTTCAAACACCGAAACAATCAGTCATTGGCTTGAATTTTTGTTAGAAATGCCAAACCGCTTGGTGGGAATTTACATGCTTCCGGTTGAGTCTTTTCAACTTCTTAACTCACTAAAAAAAGACATTACAGCGCGCTCAAAAGTAAAAAATAAACGCAACGATCTTCATTGCTTAATCATGCAAAACAAGGTCAGCGGCACTAGACAAGTTGTGTTTTCAAACGGCGGAATTGTTTTTACTCGTCTTGTAAATTACGACTTTGCGCAAGCGGATTTTTTAGAAAAATACGAGCAAGATCTCTACAGCACTTTTGAATATTTAAAACGTCTTTTCCCCGATGTTTTAATGTCTGAATTAGACATTATTAACATCCTGCCATCTGAGGCCATTGAAGAAATTAAAAAACTAAACAGCGCCGATTTAAACTTCGTTAATTACACACCATCTCAGGCTGCGGCTCAAATTGGCGAATCTAAAATTTTACCGTCAAACAGCGCTTCTTGCGATTTATTAATTTCGCGAACTTTCTCAAAAGGAAAAAAACTTTTAAAATTTTCGACAGCAAAAATTGCCTCAATTGAAAAGTTTTTTATTGGTCTACAAATTTCAAAATACTTGAGCGCCGCTTTCGTTTTTGCCACCGTTGTAGCATTGCTGTTTAGCGCCTTTTCTAGAAGCGGATTAAAAACCACAATTGCAACTGCCAAAACTCAAAAATTTGCAGCAATTGCAGAATTTTCCAGGGTTCAGCAACTAGCTCTTGAGGGCGCAAAAACAAACACCACCGAAGATGGCGAAGCTCTAAATATTGAAAAAGTGACGGATTTTGGTAAAATGGAAGAGGCGCTTGGAGCAAATGGCACCAATATTTCCGACTTTTATTCCAACCTAAAATTTCTTAAGAATTACAACGTTAGACTAAACGGATTCTCCTACACCCTAAACAACTTTAACCAAAAATCTCCCACCCCGACCCAAAGCTACAAATTCAATTTTAAGGGAAAAATTCTCAATAAAAGTGGCGACATTGAAGACTTATTCGCTGAGTTTGACAGCCTTGTGGCCAAGGTTAAAGAAAACCTTAATAAAAATCAGGTCACCTACACCGACCTTCCTCGCAACATCGATTTCAATCAAAAATATTACGAATTTCCAATCGATTTTACCGTTTCAAAATAATGAAGATTCTAGAACTCAGAAAAAAAATTGTAGTTAATGCCATCACTTCTGGGGCTTGTTTGGCAATTTTTGCTGGATGTGTATTTTACAATATTCACAAAAATGATCAGATGAAAAAAGAGGCCGAAGCAATTGCCAGCGAAACCTCGCAAATTCAGGCGCAAGCCGAAGAGATTCAGGGCAAAACGCTCGACATTAAAAAATACATCGCCCTTTGGCACAATCTTGACGAAAAGAAAAAATCAACCAGCGGCATTCTTAAAAGTGACGAAATCGACAAAATGCTTTTAGCAAGCGCCATAAAATATAATATTTCAGAGCCTATCATTAAGGTGTCTTTTCCAGAAACCTTGTCTGATGGAATATTTGCCCGCTCTACAATTACGGTTTCGTCTTCAAGCGTGAGCATAAGTTTTAAATCTTTAGACGACGCTAAAGCCCTAGCCTTCGTTAACGACTTTACCAACTCACTTCCGGGATACGTTGTGATTAGCAGCTTTGATCTAAAAAAAGATAAGTCCTACTCAAACGAAGAATTGATCGCAATCAGCTCTGGCAAGGGATCTGGCATTGTATCTGGAAATATCAGTTTCTTTTGGTACGCCTTTAAAAACAAAAACAATTCAGCAGCGCCAACCGCAAATAAAGCAGCGGCGCCAGCAGAAGCTAAAACAAACTAAAGCAGATGAAATTAAAGCAAATTTATAAAGTTTTTTTCTTAGTTTTTGCCATCGCTTTAAGCGAATCATTTGCTCAAGAAAAATCACAATTAACAGAAAGCAATCTACCAAATAAAACTGAAGAGATCGCGCCAGAAGAGTCTGCTAGCGCACCATCTTCTTCCACAAACTCACTCATCAACCAAGCCAAAAGTGGACTTGCCGAAACCCTTCTAGGTAAAAACAAAACCTCTTCACTAATGTTTGACGACCAAGAATCAGAAAACTTAGAGCGCGCTGTCGAATCTTTAAAAAACAATCAAGCCTTCATCCCAGAGGGTAGCGACGAAGACCCAACTTTAAATAACGGACTAAGCGAAAAAGAAAAAGCTGAAGAAGCCGAAAAAATTAGAAAAGCTGAAGAGCTAAAAAACTTAGAAAACGAAAAGTCTTACATCTACATGGCATCGATTATCTATTTTAACCCCAAAGATTGGATTGTGTGGATTAACGACAAAAAAATTACCTCAAAAACCAACGACTCTAAAAAAGAGCTGTTCATTGAATCGATCAAAAAAGATCGCGTAAAAATTCTGTGGAAGTTGAGCTTGAGTAAGTGGAAAATTATCTCAGGAAAAAGAGAAGAGTTCGCACCGCCAGTTAATGCCGAAAACCAAATTGAAATTCATTTTGAACTAAAGCCAAACCAAACTTTTGTGCTTAGCTCAAGCAAAGTGGTTGAGGGCAAAGCTTTAATAGCATTGCAAAAAAAGAAGGAAGAAGTGCTGGCGCCAAAACCTTAGAGCCAATAACAATTCAAAATTAAGTGTAAAATCTTGAATTGTTATTGTGGCAAATCGCTACAGCCAATGCGTCAGCTTCGTCTTCGGTTTTGAAGTTGGCTTTGGGTAATAAAATTTTCACCATCATTTGTATTTGATCTTTGTCGGCGCGCCCTACCCCGACGATCGCTTTTTTCACTGCTGTTGTTGAATATTCTGCAACTTTCAAGCCACACAAACTTAAGCTTAAGATTAACGCACCTCTGGCATGCCCAAGCTTCAAAGAAGAGGCCGGATTCATGTTAACAAAGGTTTCTTCAATTGCTGCCTCGTGCGGCTGGTGAATTTTGATAATTTCTAGAAGAGATGTGTGAAAGTGGTGCAGCCTTTCTGCAAAAGGCTGCGAGGGTTTTGAGTAGATTGTTTCAGAGGCTACAAAAGACAGGCTGTTATTTTTTACCTCAATAATTCCCACACCGGTTTTTGTAAGACCTGGGTCGATGCCGATGATTTTCATTTTTTGGGTTTTGATGTTTTTTGGTAAAATTTTTTGGTACGATTTCTTGTAAATAACCACCCCAACCCCTCCTTAAAAAGGAGGGGTTTTAGACTTCACTCGGTGGAAAGCCCCTCCTTTTCAAGGAGGGGTTGGGGTGGTTAAAATGAGGTATTAAACTAGTAAAACTTCTTACCAGTCTTAGCCATTTCAACCAACAGCTTACTAACCTCAAAACGCACACCGTGTTTTTTGTTTAGCTCTTGCAACCTTTTTACAACTTCATCAATTCCGCGTGCGTCGGCATAGCGCAACACGCCGCCACGAAATGCCGGAAAGCCAGCTCCCATGATCATTGCCATGTCGAGGTAGCGAGCATTTTTAACAACACCTTCTTCTAAACATTTTGCCGCTTCATTGACCATTGTTAAAATGCAGCGATCTAAAATTTCGATTTCGTGAATGTAGATTGGGTGAAGGTTTTTAGCTTTTCTTACATTGGCTAAAATCTCGTCAATCGCACGATTTTCTTTGTTTTCTGGGTGTAAGTAAAAACCTTGGCCAGATTTTTTACCCAATAATTCTTTGTGATTATTGTAAATTTCATCAAGCACATCAGCAACGCGCATGCGCTGTCCATATGCTTCAAACAGTGAGTGCGAAACTTTCACACCAACGTCAATTCCAACAACATCGGCCAAAACAAATGGCCCCATTGGCATGCCAAATCTTTCAATTACCTCATCAACTTTTTTTACCTCAGCGCCTTCTTGAAGCAAGTAAGCCGCTTCGTTCATGTAAGGTAGTAAAATTCTGTTAACCAAAAATCCCGCCACGTCTTTTACAACGATTGGTGTTTTGCCTAATTTTTTTGAAAGCTTAACGATTGTCGAAATGGTTTTATCTGAAGTTTTTTCGCCGCGAATTACCTCAACCAAAGGCATGCGATTTACCGGGTTAAAAAAGTGCATACCAGCGAAACGCTCAGGGTTTTGTAAGGCGCCAGCCATTTCAGAAATTGAAAGAGACGATGTATTTGAAGCAATAACCGCATCTTTTTTTACTTGAGTTTCGGCTTCGGCTAAAATTCTTTTTTTCACCGCCATGTTTTCAACCACAGCTTCAATCACAAAATCAACCTTGCCAAAACCAACAAAATCAAGGCCAGTTGAAACATTGGCAATTTTCATATTTGCTTGTTCTGGCGTGATTTTTCTAATTTTTTTCAGCTGATTAAAAACTTTTACAATTTGGTTGTAGCCTAGAGCGATAGCCGCTTGCGTAATGTCTTTAATGCGAATGTCGATGTTGCTGTTAGCAAAAAGCCAAGCAATCCCGCCACCCATCACACCAGCACCAAGAAGAGCGGCGTTTTTAACGTCGGCAGTTTCAACTTCATTTTCACTACCAGAATCTTTTTTAAGAGCTTCGCTGGTAAAGAAAATTTCGATTAAGTTTTTAGAAATTTCGCCAACAACTAACTCGCAAAATGCGTCAAGTTCGGTTTTAAATCCACGTGCGCCGTAGGTTCTGCCGTAGGTTTTTTTGATTACTTCTAGGGCGTAAAAAGGTGCGGGATATTGGCCTTTGGTTTTGTCATAAAGGTCTTTTGAAGCGAGGTGAAAAATAATAAATCTGCCGCCAAGAAGTGATTCAAAAATGAAGCGTCTTTTTTTGTCGGCAGTTCTTCTTTGTAAGTAAACGTTCTGATCACCATTTTTTAAAATTTCGGTGACAAAGTGCCCAAGTTTTTCTTCTAAAAATTCTTCGCGAATAATGTCATCTACAAGGCCTATTTTAAAGGCTTTTTTGGCATCGATTGCTTTGCCAGAAAGAATAATTTTTAGAGATTCTTGCAAGCCAACAAGTTTTGGCAGGCGTTGCGTGCCGCCAAATCCGGGGATTATTCCAAGGTTAACTTCAGGCAAACCCAAAGATGTTTTTGCGTTTGCAATTGCCACGCGATACTTACAAGCCAACGCCAATTCTAACCCGCCGCCCAAACAAGCGCCGTTAACTACAGCGATTGTTGGAATTTTTAATTCGGCAATTTTGGTTAAAATATTTTGACCGCGCGAAACTTTTTCAAAGGCATCTTTTGTGTCACGAATGTCTCTGATTTCATTGATGTCAGCGCCAGCAATAAAAATGTCTTTTTTCTCACTTGTGATTAGCAAAACGCGAATTGCTTTGTTGCCGTCAATCACGTTTAGGGCCTTTTCAAGCTCTGCTAAAACTGGTGCTGAAAGTTTGTTTACCTTCTCGTTTGGCAAATCAAAAACGAGATTTGCAACGCCGTTTTTTTCGATTGTTAGAGTGAGTGCGTTTGTCATTTTTTTATTTTTTAAGTTCGAGTTTCGCGAATAACCACCCCAACCCCTCCTTCAAAAGGAGGGGCTTACCACCGAGCGGGGACTAAAGCCCCTCCTTTTGAAGGAGGGTTTGGGGTGGTTATTCACACACTCAGTTTTTTCGTTAATATCTCCTACCTTAATGCGCCAAAAACTTCTCAATTTCCAAAGCAGCCATGCAGCCAGTTCCTGCGGCTGTCACAGCTTGACGATAGATTTTGTCTTGAATGTCTCCGGCCGCGTAAACGCCAGAAATGTTTGTGGCTGTAGAGTTTGGCTTGGTGTTAATGTAGCCTTCAGTGTCAATTTCTAAGCCGGTGCTCTTGAATAAATCAGAATTTGGCTTGTGACCAATCGCCACAAAAATGCCGTCAATTGGCATTTCGTGAGTTGAGCCGTCCTTAGTGTTTTTAAGGCGAGCACCGGTCACAGATTTTGGTGATTCGCTGCCCAAAACTTCGTCTAAAGCTGAGTTCCAGATCACTGCAATTTTTTCGTTTTTAAACAAACGATCTTGCAGAATTTTTTCGGCTTTAAATTTGTCGCCTCTGTGAACTACGTAAACTTTTTTGGCGTGATTAGTTAAATATAAAGCTTCTTCAACCGCGCTATTGCCACCGCCAACAACAATTACTTCTTTGCCTCTAAAGAAAAATCCGTCGCAAGTTGCACATCCCGAAACGCCAAAACCTTGAAATTTTTTTTCAGATTCAAGACCTAACCATTTCGCTTGAGCACCTGTTGCAATCACAACTGTTTCAGCCTCAAAAATGTCTCCCGATTCGCCAATTAATTTGAATGGACGTTTTGAGAAATCGACTTGCACGATTTGGTCGTGGAAAATTTTTGTGCCAACGTGAATTGCTTGCTTTTCCATTTGTTCCATCAACCAGGGCCCCTGAACGCCTTCGGCAAAGCCTGGGTAATTTTCAACGTCGGTTGTGATTGTTAATTGTCCACCTGGTTGCATGCCGTTAATCATGATTGGTTCAAGATTAGCGCGTGCGGCGTAGATTGCGGCGGTAAAGCCAGCTGGGCCAGAGCCGATGATTGCTACTTTTGTTTTGTGGGTTGTTGGCATTTTTAAATAAAAATAAAATTTGTTGCGAATGCGCGAATTCACTTCGCGCGTAGCGACTCAATTTAACCTAAATTTGCGTGAGCAAATTTAATTAATTCATGAACATTCCACCATTCACATGCAGCGTGTGACCGGTGATATAGCTCGCATCTTCGCTAGCTAAAAACGCAACGGCTTTAGCAATGTCTGACGAGTCACCCATTTTGCCGGCAGGAATTTTTGCTAGAATTACTTCTCTTTGCGCATCGTTTAAAACCTCTGTCATTGGGCTTTGAATAAAGCCGGGAGCCACGCAGTTCAAAGTAATCCCGCGAGTTGCGACTTCTTGAGCTAGAGATTTTGTCATGCCAATCATACCAGCTTTTGAGGCTACGTAGTTGCATTGTCCTGGGTTTCCGGTGACACCCACAACTGATGCAATGTTAATGATACGGCCATATTTACGACGCATCATTTTTTTAATGGCATTGCGGTTAAGCACAAAAGTTGATTTCAAATTCACATCCAAAACGTGAGAAAAATCTTCGTCTTTCATGCGTAAAATTAGGTTGTCTTTGGTGATGCCAGCATTGCAAACCAAAATATCAATCTGACCACCAGCTAGCTCTTCAGCCTTGTCAAACAAAGCTTCAACTGCTGCAGCATCTGATAAATTGCAGGCAACATATTTTACATCTCCTCCAATTTCAGCGGCTAATTCTTGTAGCTTTTCTTCTCTAGTTGAAGACAAAACTAACTTCGCACCTTGCTTAGCTAAAGCCTTGGCAATTGAAGCTCCAATGCCACCAGTTGCACCAGTTACTAAAGCGTTTTTTCCTGTAAGTCTGAACATAAAATTTAAGTTTTTGGTTAGTATTATTTCTTGTCGATAATGTCGATTAAGTGGTTCATTTTTTCGATGTCTTTCTTGTTGTAGCCAGCATCTGGAGCAACAGCTTCGTCAGAATCAACTAGGTCACTTTTTTTGTCTTTAACAATTTCGTTAATTTTATCGCTTAGCTCTTCACCGTCTTTTTTTGGCAGAGATTTTTCAAAATTTTTCACAACCGCGTCAAAAAATAATGTGACGGCCGGGTTTAAAACATCGGCCGAGCCTTTCATAATGTCGTGACATTTTGCTTCTTTTAGAAATGCCGGAAATTGCGGCGAGCTTTCTTCAACTGGTTTTCCTGAAGCAAATTCTAAAGCGTTTAAAGTGACTGAATAAATAACGCCAAAAATAATCGCGGTTTTAATTAGGCCGTAAAGCACACCTAAAGAGCGGTCGAAAGCTCTTGGAGTTTTGTCTCTTAAATCACTAACAAAACTAGCAATTGAAAAAGTGTAGCCCAAAAAAATCACAATAAAAAGCGTGGTGCGCGACAGTAAATCGGCCACCAACTTGTTTTGCGAATAAACATTAACAAGCTCCGAAAGATAAGGCGTTAAAAGATACGAGCCCACAAAAGCAAGAACCCAGCCAATCAGCGCAAAAATTTCTTTTACAAAGCCACGAAAAAATGCCGTTGCCACAAAAATTAATGTGAAGGCAATAAAGATTAGATCCAGCGTATTAAAGGTTGTAGACATGTTTACTTAAATTTTATTAATCGAAAAAAAGGTAAGTTTTTAACAAATTCTTTAGCAGATTTTGGCGCACCATCTTGGTTTAAAAACACTTCATTAAAAACTTTTTTCACCTGTTGTTTGCGCTTTTCAAATTTCATCACGCTTTCAATTTGAGAATCAACGAAGTTCTTGGTTGTAACAAAATCTTGAGATTCATCTTTTACAAAAACTGCAAAACTGCGCAAAATAATTTTTGCTAGAGTGAGCCTTTTGGTGTAAAAATTAAAATCAGTTGATTGGTCGTTAATCTCTTTCCAGATAAAATCAGAAATTTTGTAGCAAGCCTGCAGGCTTTGAATTGCTGGCTTTGCGCCAATTTCAAGCGAAGTGAAATTTTTTGGGTCTAAATAAAAATTTCTAAGTCGCTGCAACGCCAGCTGATTATTTTTTTCAACTTCAAACCTTGCGTAAAGCGCGAGGCGAATTTTTTCACGAATTTTTTTTGAGTGAAAATCTGTAATTTCTGCAAGTTTTTGTGCCGCTTTTTTGTTTTGAAATTCAACGTAAAATTCTGCCAAATCGAGGCAGCCATTTTCAAAAATTAAACCAGCAAATTTCTCTTCAATTTTGCACTGAGAAATTGCCTTTAAAAGCGCGTCTTGAGTCCATCCGTCAAAAGCACAGATCGGCAAAAATTCGGCAAGAATTTTCTCTTTGGTTTCGTTTGAATCTAGTAGCACAAAAAAGGATTTTTCAATTAGGAATTAGCATCTAACAATTGCAGCTCGTTTCAATTTTTTAGACCCTAATTCCTAATTCAAAATTAAAAAATGACTACCAGCTCAAAACTTCTTCCAGTGCACAAAAGATACGACATTTCGTTTTCTCACGGCGAAGGCGTTTATCTTTTTTCTGAAGGCAAAAAATATTTAGATTTTGGTGCCGGAATTGCTGTTAACGCTCTTGGACACTGCCATCCAAAAATGGTTGAGGCAATTACAAGTCAGGCACAAAAGTTGTGGCACGTTTCAAATATTTACAACGTGGATGAGTTAAATAACTACGCTGAAAAACTAGTTGCCGCCACTTTTGCCGATTACGTTTTCTTCTGCAACTCGGGTGCCGAAAGCATTGAATGCGTGATTAAAATGATCCGCCGCCATTTTTACGTTAAAGGCCAAGCGCAAAAACACAGAATCATCACTTTTACCGGAGCCTTTCACGGCAGAACAATCGCCACAATTTCAGCAGCAGCAAAGCCAAAATATCTCGAAGGCTTTGAGCCTGCCTTGCCGGGTTTTGACAATGTTGAATTCGGAAATATCGAAGCGGTAAAAAAAGCCATTGGCCCAAACACTGCCGGCATTTTAATTGAGCCCATTCAAGGCGAAGAAGGCATTAAAGTTTCTGACAAAAAATTTATCCAAGAGCTGCGCAAATTAGCTGACGAAAATGATTTGTTGCTCGCCTTTGACGAAGTACAGTGCGGAATGGGAAGGGTTGGAAAACTTTTTGCCTACGAATATTACGAGGTAAAACCCGACATTATTGCCAGCGCCAAAGCAATTGCCGGCGGCTTTCCTTTGGGTGCTTGCCTTGCAACGGCAGACGCGGCGAGTGGAATGACAATTGGCGTTCACGGTACAACCTACGGCGGAAATCCTTTGGCAATGGCGGTGGCGAACTCTGTTTTGGATGTAATGCTTGAAAAAGATTTCTTGCCAAATGTGCAAAAAGTTGCCACTGAATTGAAAGCAGCTTTGCAAGATTTGCAGAAAGAATTTCCCGATTTAATCGACGAAATCCGCGGCGTTGGCTTGATGCTTGGTATTAAAATTAACCAAAAAATCGAAAATACCGAACTGGTAAAAAAGCTAATTGAAAACGGAATGTTGGTAATTCCGGCTGGCGAAAACGTGATTAGAATTTTGCCACCGCTGATTATTACGTCAGAGCACGTGGCTGAAGCGAAGCAGAAGATTGCGAAAAGTTTGAGAGAATTAAAATAAAAAAATCGCAAAAAAAACGTCGCCTTAAAAAATTACAAAAAAAGGCCGTCCTTGGCTCTTAGAACCAAGGACGGCCTTTTTGTTAGAACATTTTTTTAACAGGAAGATTGACTTTCACCTCCCAAACAACTTGCCCCTACTCCTTGGGAATCATCTTCTTAATTTCTTCGCGCACAATTTTTTCCACCAATTCAGGCAAATTGTCGTTAAACCATTTCTCAATTTTTGGCTCCATTAAATGTAGCGCCAACTCTGCAAGGGCCGGGCTTTGAGAAAAGCTAGAAATTCCGGCCACAACATTTTTGGCATCTAAAAGTTTTTTAACTGAATCACCAACTTGACGCACAGTTGAATCGTAAGACGAAGCTTCTGCAGGTTTCATTTCGTTAGTTTGTTGGTTCATTACCGACACGTTATTTTGCACAGGCATCTCACTCATTGGCTGATTAATCGGAGGAACTTTCGGAGCAGAAATTGTTTCAGAAGCATCTGCCCTAAAGCCCATTAATTCTTTTTCAAATTCAAGATCGATTTCGTGTTTTTCAGCAACAGGCTCGGTCTTTTCAGCAACCGCTTCCATTACTTCAAAGGTCACTGGTTGCTGAGTTTTTTGCACCTCAACTGGCTTGGCTAAATTTTCAAAAGACGGCGATTCTTTTTCAACTTCAGGCGTTTCTAAAAAATCGTCTTCTTGCTCTAAATCAGAAAAATCTAAATCGTCTTCGCTTGGCATTTTTGAAGAAACTTGAGTGGCAGTTTGTTTTTGAACAACCTCTTCTTCTTCCTCTTCATCTTCCCAATTGTCCAAATCATCTTCTGCCGGCTCTTCTTCCAGATCTTCTTCGTGCTCTTCTTCAGTTTCTAATTCTTCTTCGTGTTCGTCTAACTCTTCTTCGTCATCGCCTTCCAATTCTTCTTCGCGCTCTTCCAAATCCAAATTTTCTTCGTCATTTTCTAGCTCTTCTTCAGGTTCTTCCAAATCTAATTCTTCTTCGTGCTTAACCTCTTCAACTTTTGGCGCCTCAAGTTTTTCTTCAATTTCTGCGTCCACATCCAAATTTAATTCGTCAGTTTCAATTGAAGAAATAATCGGATTTCCTAACCAATCAACCGGCCCAACATCTTCTGCTACTTTAGGATTTTCTCGCGCTGGCACTTCTGCCGCAACAGCTTCTTCAAGCTCCTCCTCCTCCTCTTCTTCAAGCTCTTCTTCCTCTTCAAAATCAACGTCGTCTTCAAATTCTTCTAAATCTTCTTCGTCGAGTTCTTCTTCAACTTGTTGTGGTGCAGCTTTTGCTACAACTGGCGGATTTGGCTTGGCTGGCGTGGCAAAAGTTTTTTCTTCTTCGTCTAAATCTAAATCGTCCAAACTAAAATCGTCGAAACTTCCCATTCCGCCGGTCTTTTCTGCGGGCTTTGCTGGCGCTGGTTTGGCTTCTAAATCTAATCCTAAATTATCTTCAAATTTTGGCGCAACAGGTGCTGGCGCTTTTGTTTCAACAGGCGCTGCAGCCACTTTTGGCGCGCTAGAAGAGATGTATTGAAACTCTTCATTACCTTCAGAAACTTTTACTGGTTGCTCAGATTTCTGATCAATTTTGAGCATTTTTTTCTTGATAGTTTCCAAGATGGAATGAGTATTTTTTTCTGCCATTGAAACCTTTGAAAGATGTTGATTTTGTTGCTTTGAAGCGGGGTTGGTGCGGAAGTTTTTCTTAATGAATTGCGGTGATTTTTTTTCATCTCAGTAAAATTACAATCAAATAAAATGAAAAAAGATTTCTTAAAAATTTTTGCTTGGATTTGCGTCGGATTTTTAGGCGCCTCGTCATTTGCCGCAATCGCATTAATCCGCGGTGAAAAAATTTCGTCCCTCTGGTTCATTACCGCCTGCGTGTGCATTCAGCTGGTCGCTTACCGTTTTTATTCGGCGTGGATTGCCGCAAAAATTTTGTGCGTTGATGCCAGTAGAGCAACACCAGCACGGCGCATTAACGACGGCAAAGATTTTGTGCCAACAAATCGCTGGATTGTTTTTGGCCACCATTTCGCCGCAATCGCAGGTCCAGGCCCTCTAATTGGCCCAACTCTCGCCGCACAATTTGGCTACTTACCCGGCACTTTGTGGATTTTAATCGGCTCAGTTTTTGCCGGCGCCGTGCAAGATTTAATCATTTTATTTTCGTCAATGCGTCGCGACGGAAAATCTTTGGGCCAATTAATCAAAGACGAAATCGGACCAATCGCGGGCGCCGCCGCAATGGTTGGCACTCTGGCAATAATTGTAATTTTAATTGCAGTGCTTGGCCTCGTTGTGGTGAAGGCCCTCGCCCACAGCCCGTGGGGTTCTTTCACAGTTTTAATGACAATTCCAATTGCAATGCTGGTTGGCATTTACCTTTACTACATCCGCCCCGCTGGTGTGGTCGAAGCCAGTTTGGTTGGGGTAATTTTATTTTTACTCGCAGTTTACGGCGGCAAAATAATTCACTACAATCCTGCCCTCGCCGAGCTTTTTAACCGCGACGGAAAATTTTTGGCACTCGCAATTATTTTTTACGGCTTTGCCGCAGCAACGCTTCCGGTCTGGCTACTTCTGGCTCCGCGCGATTACCTTTCGTCATTTTTAAAACTCGGAACCATTGGTTTGCTGGCAATCGCGCTGCTAATTTTTAGGCCCGAAATTCAAATGCCCGCCTTCACACAATTTATTGACGGCACTGGCCCAATCTTTAGCGGCAAGGTTTTTCCCTTCCTCTTCATTACAATTGCGTGCGGCGCAATTTCTGGATTTCACGCTTTGGTGGCTTCTGGCACCACGCCAAAAATAATTTCCGACGAACGTGACGTGCGCCTTGTCGGCTACGGCAGCATGCTTTTAGAGGGCTGTGTTGCAATAATGGCAATGATTGCGGCGTGTGTTTTGGAACCTGGAGTTTTCTTTGCAATTAACTCGCCAGCCGCCGCTTTAGGCGCAGACGCCGCGCAAACAATTACCTCGTGGGGCTTTCCCGTTACGAATGAAAAAATGGCAGCTCTCGCCACGCAAATGGGCGAAAACACGTTGTTCTCACGAACCGGCGGCGCCCCGTCTTTAGCGGTTGGAATGGCCACAATTTTTTCGTCAGCTTTTGGCGCCAGCATGCTTTCAATGTGGTACCACTTCGCAATCATGTTTGAGGCGATTTTTATTTTAACAACGCTCGACGCCGGCACCCGCGTGGCCCGCTTCATGCTTGAAGACTTGCTACAATTTAAAAAACGCAACACCGCTACTTCGCTTTTTTCTAGCTTCTTAGTCGTTGGCGCTTGGGGCTATTTTCTCTACGTTGGTGTGCTCGATCCAAGTGGCGGCGTAAATATTTTGTGGCCGCTTTTTGGAATGTCGAACCAAATGCTAGCGGGCATTGCGCTGGTTTTGGCAACGGTGCTAATTTTAAAAAGTGAGCAGCGAAAATACTTTTTCATTACGGCGATTCCCTTGGTTTTTTTACTCACAAATGTGAGCTGGGCCGTGTTTGAAAAAGTGTTTTCTAGTGACGCCAAAATTGGATTTTTTGCACTGGCCAACGCCCTGCAATTTAAAATCGACAGCGGTTTAATTTTAGGTGAAGAGGCAATTGCCACGACAAAAAAAATGATTTTTAACCAAAAATTAGTCGGCGTAATTGCGCTTAGTTTTGCCACACTTTTGTGGGTTGTAGTTTTTGACGCAATTCGCAGCTGTTTTAGGCTTAAAAGTGAATTTCCACTCGCGAGTGGAAATTCAAAGAAACCTCAATTAACCCAATAAAATAAAGGCCCAAGGCCAGTTTAAAATGCGTCAGTTTTTTTCCGTAATTTTCAATTATTTAAACGGCAATTTTGCCTACGAAAATTACCTAAAACACGCCCAAAAAAATCACCCAGAAAAAGAGGTTTTGAGTAAGAAAAAATTTTTGCAGGAACGGGTGCGGGGGAAGAAAATTAATCGTTGTTGTTGAAAGATGGATTGCCGCGCTTCGCTCGCAATGACTGAGGAAGGAATGGAAGTTCTCCGCCATTCCTCCAACATCCGTCATTGCGAGCGAAGCGCGGCAATCCATTTTTCAGCACAAACCCAAGCCGAATCATTTGACATTGAGTCAAGTCCACAAATAATCCCGCGCCTAATCTTAAAACATTAACAACTAAGAAAAATGTCAAACAACTGGACCACAAACTCTTGGCGCAACCTACCAATCAAACAGCAGCCAACCTACCTAGACCAAGCCTTACTCAAAAGCACCGAACAACAACTTAAAAACTTCCCTCCCCTCGTTTCATTTGACGAAATCGAAAAACTAAAAGCCGAACTCGCTTTAGTTGCACAAGGTAAAGCCTTCTTGCTGCAAGGCGGCGACTGCGCTGAAAGCTTCACCGAATTTTCTCACGACAATTTAAAAAACTTTTTCCGCACCGTAATGCAAATGACAATTGCGTTAATGCACGGGCTAAACAAACCAGTGGTAAAAGTTGGCCGAGTTGCCGGACAATACGCCAAACCTCGCTCTGACGACAATGAAACAATCGACGGTGTCACAATGCCAAGCTACCGCGGCGACATTATTAACGGCATTGATTTTGAAAAAAACGCGCGCGTGGCCGACCCAAAAAGATTAATTGAATCTTACTTTTACTCAGCCGCTTCACTCAACTACTTACGCTCTTTGGCACTTGGTGGCTACGGCAATTTAGAAAAAGTAAACAAGTGGAATGAAGAATTTTCTCACAGCTTAATCAGCAAAAAAAACACCGAAAAAGTAATTGCTGAAGTAAACAAAAACCTAAAATTTATGAAGGCTTGCGGCCTTGATTCAAGCGCCTTGCCGCAATTAACTACTGCCAGCTTTTTTACCTCGCACGAGGCTTTGCTTTTGAATTACGAAGAAGCCTTCACGTGCCAAAACAAAGACAACAAAAAATTCTACGACCTCAGCGCCCACATGCTGTGGATTGGCGACCGCACTCGCAGCCCAAATGAAGCGCACGTTGAATTTTTACGCGGCGTTAGCAACCCAATTGCTTTCAAGGTTGGACCGTCAATTTCAAAAGACGATTTGTTGAAACTTTTAGACGTGCTAAACCCAGAAAATGAGGCGGGCCGAATCACTCTAATTTCAAGAATGGGCGCCACAAAAGTCGAGCAAACCCTAACGCCTTTAGTTGAAGCGGTGAGAGACGCCGGACGCAGCGTGGTGTGGTCTTGCGACCCAATGCACGGCAACACAATTAAGTCTTCAAACGGCTACAAAACGCGCAAATTTGACGACATTTTAACCGAGATTAAAACCTTCTTCCAAGTGCACAAAGCGGCTGGCACTTACGCTGGTGGTGTGCATTTTGAAATGACCGGTCAAGACGTGACAGAGTGCTTAGGAGGCAACCAACAAATTACCGAACTAAACCTGCAAGACCGCTACCACACTCACTGCGACCCAAGGTTAAACTCGTCACAAAGTGTGGAGTTAGCCTTCACGATTGCGCATGATTTGGCGAACGGGGTTTAGAGAGGCTTTAGCCCCAGCCTCCGTCATTGCGAGCGAAGCGTGGCAATCCATCTCGCGACAACAACTGGATTGCCACGCTTCGCTCGCAATGACGGAGTAAAAAAATACGCACTTTTCCAAGTTTACTTACACAAAAACAAAAAAATGAAAAACAAAACACACGGCACAATCGCAATCGTCGGCGCGCCAAATGCCGGAAAATCAACGCTTA
Organism: Rickettsiales bacterium; assembly: GCA_017999675.1. Classification (GTDB taxonomy): domain Bacteria; phylum Pseudomonadota; class Alphaproteobacteria; order Rickettsiales; family UBA1997; genus UBA2645. The sequence continues at coordinate 17,617 of JAGNLL010000005.1, read as the reverse complement.
CAAACGCTCTTTTAGGGCAAAAAATTTCAATCGTTTCGCCCAAGGTTCAAACCACGCGCAACTCAATCAAGGCAATCGTAATTGAAGACCAGACGCAAATAATCGTAATCGACACACCGGGCATTTTCATTCCGCGTGACGACAAAATTTTAGAACGTGTAATTGTTAAATCGGCTTGGCAAGGGCTTCGCGACGCCGACCACGTTTGTTTTGTAATTGACGCAACAGTTGGACTAAATCGCGAAAATTTGCGAATCATTGAAGATTTAAAAAAAGAAAATCTACCAATTACAATTTTGATTAACAAAACCGATTTGGTGAAAAAAATCACCATTCTTGAGGTAATGGCTGGCGTTGTTGAGCTTGGCTTTCAAGACATTTTCCCGCTTTCGGCTGAGACCAAAGACAACGTCGAAAAAATTAAAAAATTTCTCTGCGAAAAATGTTTAAACCCGGGTTGGATCTACGACGAAGATCAAATTACCGACGCGCCAATGCGTTTTATTGCGTCAGAAATTACCCGTGAAAAATTGTTTTTAAAATTGAACCAAGAACTGCCTTACAACTTGGCGGTAAAAACCGATTCTTACGAAGTTTTACGCAACGGCGAAATTAAAATTCACCAAACAATTTTGGTCACCAAAGAAAGCCAGAAGAGCATTATTGTAGGTAAAAACGGCTCAATGATTAAAGAAATTGGCCAAGAAGCGCGCGTTGATTTGGCCGAAATTGCCGGTGCAAAAATTCACCTTTTTCTTTTTGCCAAAGTGCAAAAAAACTGGATGAACGACTCAGAAAATTACGAGAGATTGGACGTAGAAAAACTGCCGAAGTAACAAAATATTCTCCCACCCCCCTAACCGCTGGTTGAGCGGAGTCGAAACCACCGGAAGGTTCCTGCTTCACTAGCGAGGCAGGAACCTTCCGGTGGTTTCGACTCCGCTCAACCAGCGGTTAGGTAGAACTAAGCAAATAAATTCAAATGACTTCAACAATCGACCCTCAAGAAGTAGAAAAATTTTCACGCATTGCCGACGAATGGTGGAGCGAAACCGGCAAATTCAAGCCTTTACACAAGTTTAACCCAATTCGCATTTCGTTTATTCGTAGCGAAATTGAAAAACATTTTTCAATTAACTCTGAGCTAAAAATTTTAGACGTTGGCTGCGGCGGCGGACTAATTGCCGAGCCTTTTGCCAAAATGGGCGCGTCTGTCACCGCAATTGACGCGTCAGAAAAAAACATTGCCGTTGCTAAAATTCACGCCGAAAAATCGGGCTTAAAAATTGACTACCGCGTGGCGGCTGCTGAAGAGCTAAGCGAACAATTTGACGTAGTTTTTGCCCTAGAAATTATTGAGCACGTGGCCGACGTAGAAAATTTTGTTAAAAGCCTCGCCAAGTTAGTAAAACCAAACGGCCTAGTTTTTGTGGCCACAATGAACCGCACGCTAAAATCTTTAGCCCTTGCCAAATTTGCCGTGGAATATGTTTTGCGCTGGCTGCCCGCCGGCACTCACGATTGGAAAAAGTTTTTGAAGCCATCCGAGTTAAATGCTTGTGGTGCGAGAGAAGGATTGGAGCTAAAAAAACTAAGGGGATTTGGCTACGATATTCTAAAAGATGAGTGGAGAGAAAGTGAAAATTTAGACGTAAATTACGCCGCCATTTTCACTAAAATTTGTAAAGATAACTAGCCACCACACCAATTACCGAGGCTCTGTAGCCGTCTTCTTTCATGTTAGATCTCGAGAAATCTAGGGTTAGATTATTGGTAAATTTGTAGCCAACCGAAAGCTGAACTTGGTCAGATTTTTTAATGCCCTCAGAAGCTTCGTGGCTTTTAACTGTACGCTCTAAGTAAGCCACGCTGCCAGTCCAGCTACTATATTTTGAGATTAGTGCCAAGGTTTTGTAGTCAGCATCTCTGCCCTGTTCGCCGGTAAGGCTAGTAATTTTAACAATTTCGGCGAAAGGAATGATTGAGGTATTTCCCATTCTGTACAAATATTCCAACCCAGCTACGTAGCCTTTCTCGCGCTGCCTTCCTTCTAAACGAGTGACGCTCAAGCTTCTAAAGCCAAGGTTGTAAGTTAGGTCTTCAACTTCGAATAAATCTTTGCCGTCAATTGACACTGAGTAAGAAGCCAAAGCATTTGTTGCACCAGCCGTGCCGTTTTTGCTGCTAGCAGTTTTGCGGTCGTTAACAGCGCTGCCGCTTAGACCGGTGGTGTCGTTAAAAAATGAGTTAACCGTCACTTTGCTGTTTTCTAAAAGTGCCGACAAAGAAACGCCGATTTTTTCTCTTAAGTTGTAATCTTCGGTCACTTGTGCCGTGAACACGCCAATTCTTTTGGCTTTATTGTGCGCTGTACCAAATTTTGGGTCGAATTTACCGGCCACAAAAATCATGTCTTCGTTTTGAAATTGAATTTTTAGCTCTTCAATTAAAAGCCCCGAATCATCTACGTGAATACCGCGATCTGACGACAAGAATGTTCTGTATCTTTCTGGATTTACCGGATCGCGAGTTGTTAAAACGCTATTTGGTTGAATTCTCCAATTTGTTCTAACCGACCAATTTTGGTTAAAATTTAAGCCAAAATCTGACTCAACGTAAACAAAAACATTGTTTGGTGCCACACCAGTTTTCTGTGTTGAAAGCACGCGGTCGGCGTTAAATTGAAACAAGGTAGTGCCTGAAAGATTTGGATATTGGCCACGCTCCTCAGCAAAAGCCGAGCTTAAAAAAAGCAAAAAAATTGCCGCAAATTTTGGTAAAAATTTTTTCATAAAAATTGTCTATTTAGGAAGGGTGACAGTCACCGAGGTGCCAACATCAAGTTCACTTTCAATGTGAAACTCGCCGCCATGCAGTTCAATAAAATGTTTTGTGAGATAAATGCCAATTCCGGTACCTGCAACAGCTAATGTATTTTTAGCGCGGAAAAACTTTTGGCCAATGCTCGACAAATCTTCTTTTGGAATTCCCATGCCTTGATCAATCACGCGCAACGCAATTTTGCTGGCATTAGCTTTTGCCAAAATTCTAACCGTGGTGCCATCTTTAGAATATTTAATGGCGTTAGAAATAATGTTGGTCACCGAGTGCTCAAGCAACTTGGCGTCGCCGTTAAATTCGGTAGGCAATTCGTCAATTCTGGTAAGCACTTTAATTTGCTTGTTGGTTGCCAAATTAGAGTTTTTTTCAATCACGTCTAACACGAAGGCTTTGAAGTCAAAAATCTGTTTATCGAGTTTTATTTTGCCGTCGCCGCTTTCCATTTTGGCTAAATTTAGCGTGCTGTGAATTAGCCCGTTCATTCTTTGAATGCCGGCCTTGATGCGCTCAAAACCTTTATCTAGCGACTCATCTGCAATTTTTAAATTTCTAACTTTTCTAACCAAAAGCTCTCTCGTGCTGTCAATAATTTGCAGCGGAGTTTTGAATTCGTGCGAAACCAAAGCCACAAATTCATTTTGCATTTGGCGCATGTCTTGCTCGTGTTTTAACGCCTCTTTTAGTTGTGAGGTTTTTTCAAGCAGCGCGTGGTTTGCAATCATTACACGCTCGATTGATTTTGAGCGATCTAGCGCAATTGAAAATTGGTCAGCAATTGTCTCAATTAACTCAATTTCATCTACCAACCAGCTTCTTCTGCTTGCTTGATGAATGTAAATTCCGCCATTTATTTTTTCGTTAAAAGTGGTTGTCACCGCAATTTGCGAAATAACCCCAAAGGCTTTACAAAGATCTTGAATCGCAGCAAAATTGCGGTCTGACGACACATCTTCAACAACCGTTAGCGAACTTTTTTTGTCTGATTTGCCAAATTTTTTAAAAAACTGATTCTGAAAATTAACGTAGTCCGACATTATTTTTAGAGCTACGGGGTCAGTTTTATCCTTCAAAATTTTGCGCGTGTAGTCGTTGGTATATTCAACAACAAAACTAGTGGCGCCCAAGTCGTAATCGTGCAAAATGCATCTGTCGACTTTCAAATGTTCGCACAAAATTTTAGCAATTTCTTTGGCAATTTCGCGAATTTCTAAATCAGAAATAATCAACGACCCAACCTTACGCAGCAAGCGCTCGCTGCGCAGAGTTCTTTCTAAATTTTTAAGCAAATTTTGACTGGCTAGCTTAGCTTCTTTTTTAGCGTCTTCCAACTCAACATCTTCTTGTGAGTCTATTTTTTTGAAAACAAAAGTGGCGTGGTGGTTGATTTCGCCGTCAGTTATTTCAATCGGTTTGAAGTCAATTTTTAGCTTAATTTTGCTGCCTTCTAACTGGTAATCGGGTGTTGAAATAATCACCGCACAAGCGTGAAAATCTTTCACCGCTTTAATAAGGCGAACATATTCCATCTGGTCTTCTGAAGAGTAATCTAGATCAAGATCGGCAAACAAAAAATCGTAGTTTTTTCCAATCAAATTGTGCGGCGCAATGTTGAAAATTTCGTAAAATTTTTGATTGGCAAAAACGATCGAAAAATAGTTGGGATTATTTTTTTTAGTCTCACACAAAATAGTTGCGTCGACACTTTCTGCCGCAAGCTGCTTTAGCGTGGCTATTGGGTCTAAGTCGGTTAGTGACTCACTATTTTCTGAAAAATTTTCTTGTACCAAAGCTGGCTTCGACATGATTTATTTTTTTAAATTACACTTGAGGGCAGCAAATTTTGGGGTGAACAACTAGAAATCAATGCCTTTGTAAAACCTGTCCAGAATTGGCTCAATTAAACTTCAAGCCGTCATTATTTTCACACTCAATTTTCACGCCCTGCCCTTCAATAATTTCGCCGCGTAAAATTTTCTCGGCTAAAATATTTTCAATCTCGCGCTGAATAACTCTTTTCAAAGGACGCGCGCCGTAGTTTTCGTCGAAGCCTTTTTCAGCCAAATAATCAGCCGCCGATTTTTCTAGTTTTAGGTGAATGTTGCGAATCTCCAACCTTTTGGCAAGCCTTGCAAATTGCACTTCTACAATGTTTGCAATATTTTTGCGACTCAGTTTGTTAAACAGAATTATTTCATCCAACCTGTTCAAAAACTCAGGGCGAAAATGACCGCGTACCACTTCCATTACTTTTTCACTTACAGTTTCAACTTTTTTTCCTTCAGCCAAATCAACCAAAAATTTTGAGCCTAAATTCGAGGTCAAAATAATAATCGTATTGGTAAAATTAACCACGTGGCCTTGGCTGTCGGTTAATCTGCCGTCGTCCAAAACTTGCAGCAAAATGTTAAACACGTCGCTGTGCGCTTTTTCAACTTCGTCAAACAAAATTACTTGGTAAGGGCGGCGACGCACCGCTTCAGTTAAAATGCCACCTTGTTCAAAGCCAACATATCCGGGAGGCGCACCAATTAAGCGTGCAACCGAGTGCTTTTCCATAAATTCACTCATGTCGACACGCAGCATTGCGCTTTCGTCGTCAAAAATAAATTCGGCTAAAGCTTTTGAAACTTCGGTTTTTCCGACCCCGGTTGGTCCTAAAAATAAAAACGAACCAATCGGGCGATTTGAATCTTGCAAGCCCGCGCGCGATCTGCGCACTGCGTTTGAAATTGCGTGCAGCGCTTCGTCTTGCCCCACAACTCTTTGGCGCAAAAGATCTTCCATTTTTAGCAATTTTTCTTTTTCACCCGACAAAATTTTGTCGAGCGGAATTCCCGTCACTTTCGCAATAATTGCCGCAATGTCGTCTTCTGAAACTGACTCACGCACCAAGCCGTCTGACACCGACGTTTCAACGCTTTCTAACTCTTTTTGCAGCTCAGGAATTTTGCCGTAAGTAAGCTCGCCCGCTTTGGCCAAATTGCCTTCGCGCTGCGCTTTTTCGAGTTCAAATTTTGCCTGCTCAATTTTAGCTTTTAGCTCGTTGCCTTTGCCGCGTTTCATTTTTTCGGCACTCCACAGCGACGTCATTTCGGCTGATTTTTGCTCAAGATTTTTCAGCTCAATTTTCAACTTTTCTAAACGCTCTTTCGAAGCCTTGTCGTCTTCTTTTTTTAAAGCCTCGGCTTCAATTTTTAGCTGCAAAGTTTTGCGGTCAATTTCGTCCAAAGCGGTTGGTTTTGAATCGAGTTCAATCTTCAAAGAGCTTGCCGCTTCGTCGATTAAATCAATCGCTTTGTCGGGCAAAAATCTGTCGGTAATGTAGCGATCTGACAGCGTGGCTGCTGCAACTAGCGCTGAATCTTTAATTTTAATTCCGTGGTGAACTTCGTATTTTTCTTTAATGCCACGCAAAATTGAAATGGTGTCGAGCACGCTTGGCTCTTCGGTGTAAACCGGTTGAAAGCGACGCGCTAGGGCTGCATCTTTTTCAATGTATTGCCTGTATTCGTCTAAAGTTGTGGCGCCAATACAGTGAAGTGTGCCGCGCGCTAAAGCTGGTTTTAAAAGGTTTGACGCATCCATTGCGCCGTCGGTTTTTCCGGCGCCAACCAGCAAGTGCAACTCGTCAATGAAGAGAATCACGTCGTCGTTATTTTCAACTTCAGAAAGCACCGCTTTTAGGCGCTCTTCAAACTCACCGCGAAATTTTGCACCAGCAATTAAGGCGCCCAAATCAAGCGACATTAGGTTTTTGCCTTTCAGGCTTTCTGGCACGTCGCCATTTACAATGCGCTGCGCTAGCCCTTCAACAATTGCGGTTTTACCAACGCCAGGTTGGCCAATTAACACCGGATTATTTTTAGTGCGGCGCGACAACACTTGCATTGCGCGGCGAATTTCTTCGTCACGGCCAATTACGGGGTCAATTTTTCCCTCGCGTGCTTTTTTGGTTAAGTCTTGCGCGTATTTTGAAAGTGCTTGGTAGGTTGATTCAGCTGAAGCGGAGTCGGCTTTTTTACCGGCGCGAATTTTTTGAATTGCACTGCGCAGCCCAGAAACAGAAACACCCGCAACTTTTAAAGCCTGCGCCGCTTCGTTTTTTTCGTCTTCTAAAATTGCCTGCAAAATGCGCTCAAGCGTGACGAATTGGTCAGAATTTTGGTCAGAGATTTTTTCTGCCAAAACCAAAACCCGCGCTAATTCTTGCGACATTGAAACAGATCCAGCGCCACTGCCCTCAACACTTGGAATTTTGTCTAAAATGCGCGCGCTTTCGGCTTTTAAAATTTCAACATTACCGTCGCAAAATGTGATTAGTTTTTGTGTGAGACCTTCTGGGTCGTCAAGCATTGCGGCAAGTAAATGCTCGGGCAAAAACTTTTGGTGACCACGGCTTAGGGCTAGTGTTTGCGAGGTTTGTAAAAGGCTTTGTGTTTTTTCTGTGTAGCGTTCGATGTTCATAATTTTGAGTGGTTGGTTAAAAAAACTCGACCACTGCTAGCTAGGAACTATTTCAGCATTTTCAACAGCAGCGGTTCGATCTCTTCAACGGTCTTTACAAAAAAATCGCGATTAAGCAAATCGCGGTGAGGGATTGTTAGCTTTTCGCCAAGCTCTACTTTCACTCCTTCAATTAACAAAATATCAATGTCGATTTCGCGCGGGGCCCATCTTTCGCGCTCTTTGCGGCCTAAATTTTCTTCAATTTTTTTAATAATTTCTAAAATTTTTTCTGGCGAAAATTTTTGCAAATCAATGTCGGCCGAAAAGGCAATGTTGAAAAATTCGCAGTCCCATTCTTTTGGTGAATTTGGCAAAAGCATTGCCGGGTTTTTAAAAATTTGCGAAGTTTTGGGATTCGTTAAAAACAGCTGCTGCGTAAGCTCTAAGACAGCTTCATCAAGATAAAAATTACGGTCGCCGAGGTTTGAGCCAAGGCCAAAAACAATACGTTTTCTAGCAATATTTCTGCCAAAAAATTGATTAAGAGTCGCGCAAACTTTGCTTTGTGTGAGAATTTTCGTTAGCAACTTTTTGTAAAATTTTAATTTGATGAATTTCGTCAGAGCCCGCCACTTCAGAAACAATATTGTGCAAGCAATCAGCTAAATTAGCTCTCTGCTCGCTACTTAAGTTTTTAGAAGAATGTCCAAATAAAGTTTGAATCAACCTCTCAGGATTTTTGGTTAAATCAACCACCTCAGAAATAAATTTTTTAAAAGAAGTTTGATCTAAAATTTCGTTTGAACGCATTGAAACAATAACGCGGTCAAGATGCTCATTTGCTGGCTTGGTGCAATTAACTACCGCAAGTAAAATTGCCTTTTCGGTGGTGCTAATTCTTTCTTCACTGTCCCAAATTTTTGCAGCAGTTTTCTCTTCAGAAATTTGATTAATTTTTGCCAAAACCCGCAAAAATTTTTCCTGCAAAAGTAAGTGGCCACTTTCTCTCAAGCCCTGACTCAAATTAGCCAAATTAGTTGCACCCATTTTCATTGAAGGTGCCGGTTTTTGCAATGCGGCGTAAATGAAGGTGGCAAAATTTTTCGGTAAAAGTTTGGTGATTCTTTTGCGCTTTTTCTTGTCGCCGTAAATTACTTCAACCTCTTGGTAGGTGTCAGTTTCTTCGAGAATATTAATTTCGAGGCGGTTTTGATTTTCTGCTATTTTGGTTGGTGAAGCTGTTTTTAGTTCAGACGCAGCAACGTCTCGCGAATCAAGCGAGAAAGGATTTTCTGAAATTTTTTGCTGTTGTGTTTCTTTGAGTTCGAGGTCCATTTTTTTTGTGAGGTTTAGTGGTTTTGAGTTAATGAAAATCACACTCTTTACACTTTAAAAAACTTACCCGATTTTTTTGCAAAACTAGGCGTACTGCAAATTTATCTGGTCAAAATGGTAAATTTTTTTTGCCCAAATCTCGTAAAATTTGCTGTTCAGACGACTAGCCCCTAAACCCTTACAAACAAAGGCTTAAAGGCCAATCGTCTGAATTTCCACTCGCGAGTGGAAATTCATTTAGACGTTAAATCTGAAGTGAAAAACGTCGCCGTCTTGGGTGACGTAATCTTTGCCTTCTAGGCGTAATTTTCCGGCAGCTTTTGCACCTTCTTCGCCACCTAATGTGACGTAGTCGTTGTAAGAAATTGTTTCGGCACGAATGAAACCTTTTTCAAAATCGGTGTGAATTACGCCGGCGGCTTTTGGTGCGCTTGAATCTTTTTTAAGCGTCCAAGCGTGGCACTCTTTTGGGCCAACGGTGAAAAATGTAATTAAATTTAAAAGCTTGTAGGCGCCTTTAATAATTTGCGCCAGGCCGGTTTCTTCAAGGCCAACTGATTCTAAAAATTCTTTTTTCTCTTCTTCGCTTTCAAGCCCAGCAATTTCGGCTTCAACTTGCGCGCAAATTTTTAGCACTTGGTAAGAATTTTCTTGGCCAAATTTTTCAACTAATTCGCTGTATTTATTTCCTTTCAATTCGTGCTCTTTCAAGTTGCAGACGAAGAGCTGAGGCTTTGAGGTGATTAGTTGCAACTCTTTTACAATTTTTTCTTCTTCTGCTGATTTTATTTGAACTAGACGCGCTGCTTTGCCGTCTTTTAAAACTTCTAAAACTCTTTTTGCTACTTCCGCTTGAACTGCAGCTTCTTTGTCGAGACGGGCTTTTTTTTCTAGTGCCGGTAATCTTTTTTCTAAGCTTTCCATGTCGGCGATGATTAGCTCGAGCTGAATCAAATCAATGTCGCGCAGTGGATCAACCGCGCCTTCAACGTGAGTAATATTTTCGTCTTCAAAGCAACGCACCACGTTAATAATTGCGTCAACTTCGCGAATGTGCGAAAGAAATTTATTGCCCAAACCCTCACCTGTGCTGGCTCCGCGAACAAGGCCGGCAATGTCAACAAACTCAATTTGCGCCGGAATAATTAGCGCCGAGCCTGCAACTTTTGTTAAATTTTCTAGACGAGAATCAGGCACATTCACTTTGCCAATGTTTGGCTCAATGGTGCAGAAAGGGTAGTTTGCAGCCTGTGCAGCAGCGGTTTGAGTTAGTGCATTGAATAAAGTTGATTTTCCAACATTCGGCAAGCCGACGATTCCGCATTGAAGAGACATTTTTTTAAAACTTATTTGGGATTGGGGGGATTTTTTAATTGAGATCTTTGATCGAACACTAATTCTTAAACTATCATTCCTAATTTTTAATTTTTTTATGCGTAAAGTTTTAATTATTCTGCCGCTCTTACTCCTGTGCAGCTGTCTCTTCTACCAAAAAATTACAATTAAGGGCAAAGGCGATTTAAAATTAAAACAAGTTGATTTCGCGGCGCTAGAAAATTGGCAAGCCGACGATCACAAAAAAGCACTTCAGGCATTTATTCAGTCTTGCAATAAATTTTCTAAAATGGCGCAAAACCGCGTCATTGGCGGTCAAATTGGCGACATTACCGCCGGAGATTTTCGCGACGTTTGCGACATTGCCCAAGTTGTAAAAACAATGAGCGACAAACAAACGCAGAATTTTTTTGAAAATTGGTTCAAACCATTTTTAGTTCAAAAAGGCTACGGCGACAGCAAGGGCCTGTTCACAGGCTATTACGAAGCGTCACTTAAAGGCAGCAAATTCAAAACCGAAAAATTTAAATACCCAATCTACGCCAAGCCAAAAGATTTAAACGGGGAGCCTTATTTAACTCGCAGTGAAATTGAAGCTGGAGCCTTGGAGAGCAAGGGCTTAGAGCTACTCTACGTTGACGACAAAGTTGATCTTTTTTTCATGCACATTCAAGGATCGGGCCGCGTTGAATTGCCAAATGGCTCTGAAGTTCGCGTGGCTTTTGCGGCGCGCAACAATCAAAAATTTAACGCCGTGGCAAATTACATGGCCGACAAAGGCTACCTTGAACGCAACAATATCAACGCTGCAACCGCCAAAGAGTGGTTAAAAAATAATCCAGATAAAGCTGACGAAGTAATGAATCAAAACCCCGCCTACACTTTTTTTAGAATTTCTGACGGCGAATACATTGTTGGTGCACAAGGCGTGCCACTAACGCCAGAGCGCTCTCTCGCTGTTGACAGCGAAATTATGCCTTACGGATTTCCGATTTGGCTTGAAACAAAATTGAAGAAAAAAGACGGCTCAAAAGAAGATTACGACCACTTGTTTGTCTCTCAGGACACCGGCTCGGCAATTAAGGGCGCCGTGCGCGGCGACATCTTTTTTGGCTACGGAAAGGAGCAAGAAGAGAAGGCTTACTACATGGCCTCAAGCGGCGAGTATTACGTTTTACTGCCAATTAACGTGGTGGATAAAATGAGAGGGAAGTAGTTCTTACTAAGTAGGTCCCCGAGCAAAGCGAAGCGTCGTCGAGGGGCCCGAAGACAGATCTCGCTTCGGGCCCCTCGACGACGCTTCGCTTTGCTCGGGGACCTATAACCTTACGAAAATACTACTTAAAAAATTCCCCTCTCTCAAAAAAACCACCCTCGCCTCGTCCAAATTTTTGCAAAAACTTTTTAAGCAATATTGCTCGTCAAACGCGTTGCCATGAATTTGCTCAAAATTCTCCGCCTCTTCACCAATCCCAGCCAAAACAGCCAAAATAATCGCCGCAATCGACAAAAATAAATCAGCGTCGGCCGCCGCAATTCTGTATTCTAACCTTTTGCCAATTTTGCTTTGCGGAATACGAATTGCACAAGTGCGATTATCGGCGCCAAAGCTTAAGTTTACGGGCGCTGTGAACTTGCCCTGCTTAAATAAATTACGATTAGTTTCAAAAGAAAATCTGGCGTAATCTTCAGCTTTTGGCGCTAAAAAAATTAGCATTTCGTTGGTTTTGTTAAGCAGAGAGGTGGCAACTTTTTTTAAAATTTTTTCGTCAGATTCAAAAATATTTTTTTCGCCCTCGTGCAGCGAAATGTTAAATTGCAAAGCGCTGCCGCAATCATTTGTAAAAGGTTGTGAGGCAAAAGAAGCGACCAGATTTTTTTCTTCGGCAAAGTTTTTTACAAAATTTTTGGCTGCTTCAAGTTCTTCGCAAAGCCTTGATAAATCTGGTGTGAATGAGGTTTTGATTTCTATTTGCGAAAGGCCTTGTTCTTTTTCTAGTTGGTAAATTAGCGAAAAATTTTTAGTTAAATTTTCTTTCAACTCACAAATCAAATCTGCCAACAACTCTTGATTTTCAAGCGCTTGCCCGTTTTTTTCTAACAAAAAAAACTCCAGCTCGCATCCAATTTTTAGGATTAACGAGCTGGAGTTTAAAAAATAATCTTGCGCTTTTTTTAGAATTTCACGCTTGTTTGAGTAAAGCGACTCTAGCATTTAAGAGTTGCTTTTAACCCATTCAATTAGTGCCGATTTTGGCAAAGAGCCAACTTTTGTATCCACAACTTTTCCGCCTTTAAAAATCATTAAAGTTGGAATGCCGCGCACCATAAATTTTGAAGGAATTTCAGGATTTTCATCAACGTTGCATTTTACAACTTCAACTTTTCCAGCCAATTCTTTGGCAAGTTCATCAATGGTTGGAGCCAATTGGCGACAAGGCCCGCACCATGGAGCCCAAAAATCTACCAGCACTGGAATGTTTGAATCTAAAACGTCTTTTTGAAAATTATTGTCGGTTGTTTCTTTGGTCATGTTGCCTCGATTTATTAAAGTTGAAGTTGGGGTAAATTTTTTAGCCGCTTAAAGATTTTTAAACAATAAGCTAAGGTTAAAACTTTTTTGCGGCTTGGTTAACGCACTTGGATTTGTTTCTACAACAGAAAAACCAAACGTTGTGCAGCAGCCATCGCGCAAAATTGAAACCGAGCGCGAAAGCTCACGACCAAGCTGAATGTCTTGGTTGCTAGCCAGTGCCAAGCTCCACTTATTTGATAATTTCACCTTTGAAGAAAGAGTCATTTGTTCAATTTTTTGCAAATTTTGTGGGCTGGTTGCAATTAAAAGATAGTCGGCGGTAAGTGAAAATTTTTCGAAAGTAAGAATTGAAGAAACTTGGTTAACCTCGTTTTGATAATTTGATTCGTTTAACTGAAACAAATAGTTAATCGAAAAATATTTTTTAGCTTTGTAAAGCGCCTGACCAACAAAGTTTGATTTGCTGTTAGTGCCAAAGCCCTTAATTACAGCGTCTTGCGCGTTTTCAGATTTTTTGTAGCCCTGCCCAATTGTTAAAGCAAATTGCCCGTGAGTTTTGTGAAAAAACGAAGTTTTAACGCCATAATTTAAACGCTTGCCCGACTCGTTGCGGTCAAAACCGGCAATACGATCTGCCACAAATAAGTTACTTACACTAAGCTCTGAACTGTTGCTGTCTTCGTTTGGCAAGGCATTAAAATTTTTGCGGTAAGAGCTTGCAACCACGTTAAGCATTGGCTCAACCAACAAAGTATTGGTTTGGGTTTTTCTAATTAATGGCAGTTTCCAGCTAAATGAAAACTCTGGCTTGGTGTTGGTTTCGATTGTTTGATATTGGTTATTTGAAGCAGTTGTGGCGGGGCCTGACGCCTCTTTCAACCAGTAAAAATCATTTTGGATTTTACCGTTAAAGTTAAATAAATTGCCGCTCAAATTAAACGGCACATCAACTTCGGGTGTTAGAGTGGCGCGGCGATATTGCAGGCCGTCGTGACGGGTGATCATTGTTGTGTTGCTGGTTAGAGCAAATTTTTCTTTAAAAAAACGCGGCTTGCTTTCGATGTAAGAATCGATTTGCGGCAAAATTAAAGGTTCTGATTTTTGAAATGCCGAGTTTTCTAACTCTTGAATTTTAATCAATTTAACCGCGTGGTAGCTGCGTTTGTTAATGTAGTCAAAATTAACTTTTGACACGGTGTAGTTCAAAAAACTGAAGTCGTAATCACGCAAATAATCGCGGTCACTGACAAGATCTGACTTAAAATCGAGGCCAACATTTTTAGTAAAATCAAATTTGCCGTCACCTTTTAAATTCCAGCGGTAGGGGTCGTCAGTTCTGTTTGTCACCGTAGTATTATTGGTATTTTTAATTTCGTTGTTAGCGATTTCGGCGTTGATTTTATATTCACCGTAAGAGGCCTTGTGGCGAAATTCATTATTCACCAAAATCTGACCGTTACTAACTCCAATCAGTGGTGTGACGGTTAGGTCGACGTTGGGTGCAATGTAAAAATAGTAAGGCAATCTCACACCCAAACCAAGGTTGGTGCTTTTGGCGTAGCTTGGATGCAAAAACCCCGACTTCTTTTTTTTCGACGGCAAAGCCACACTTAAGTAAGGCGTGTAAAAAAACGGCACATTGTAAAAGCGCATTATTCCACCCTTACTTCTCATTACGTCATCTTGGCGATCAATCGTGGTTTGCTTTGACGAAATTGAAATCATGTCGCGCTTTTTGCCGGCCTGCGAATTGTCGGCGCTGATTTCGGGATTTGGGCAAATTGAAAAAATTGGGTGGTCTAAAACCGTGGTTATCGCGTTTTTGCGGTTAATTTCGGGCGAGGTTAAATAAGAGCCGTCGGTAAAAATAATTTGGCTCTCAAAAAATTTTCCGCTGGCAAAATCATCTTTTACCTCGGCTTTAGTGGCGCGCACATTGCCAATTTCGAGATCTCTAATTTTTACATTGCCAATGGCGCGAATAATGCCGCCATTTTTTTCGTAAATCATTTTGTCGGCGTAAATTACGCTTGGACCTTTTGAAACTTCAACATTGCCTGTGGCGTTGAGGGTGTTGGTGGCTTGATCACCGTCAACTTCGTCAGCTTTTAAAATTGCGGGAAGAGTTTCTTTTTGATTTTTTTTAAAATTTGGCAGCGCCAAAGAATTTTCGGCAACAAAAAAAGCCGCAAGCAACTGAAGTAAAAATGTGGCTTTGCGGCGTGAATTCATTAGATCAAATTCAACTTTTTTGGACGACGTTTTTTAAGCCAAATTGCAATCAACATTCTGGTTAAAACAATGGCCGAAAACATTGAGGCAATGATGCCAATTGAAAGAGTGACAGCAAAACCTTTAACAGGGCCGTTACCAAAAGCGTAGAGGAAAAATGCCACAATCAACGCGGTAATGTTAGAGTCAGTAATGGTTCTAAAAGCTTGAGAAAAACCTTGCTCAACAGAGGCTAGAACATTTTTTTTCTCACGTAATTCCTCTTTGATTCTCTCAAAAATTAACACGTTAGCATCAACCGCCATACCCATTGTAAGCACGATACCAGCAATGCCGGGCAAAGTTAATGTTGCGCCAATTAGCGACAAAACTGCTAAGATTATTGCAATGTTTACAACCAACGCAACGTTGGCAATAAAACCAAAAAAGCCGTAAAACAAAATCATAAAAATGGCGACAAAGGCAAGGCCGGCAAGGGCTGCAATGCTTCCACTTTTAATTGAGTCTAAACCTAAAGATGGCCCAACAGTTCTTTCTTCAATTACTTTCAAAGGGGCTGGAAGCGCACCAGCTCTAAGCAAAAGTGCAACTTCATTTGCTTCTTTAGTTGTGAAGCTTCCCGAAATAACGCCAGAACCTTGGGTGATTACGCTGTTAATTCTAGGTGCGGTCACAACTTTTCCGTCAAGCACAATGGCAAAAATTTTGCCGATATTTTCTTGCGTAATTTGAGCGAATTTTTTTGAACCCAAAGCGTTGAAGCGAAAGCCAACCGCAGGCTCTCCCTCGTGGTAAGTGGCATTGGCGTCAACCAATAAATCGCCACTTAAAATGATTTCTTTTTTAATTAGGTAAGCGCGACCGGTGTAGTCAAAAAGACGCTCTGTTTCAGCAGCGTTGTAAGATGAAGTGGTGCCGTAGGTTAAATCGTCAACAAAGTGAAAAGTCATTTTGGCGGTTTTGCCAAGTAAAGATTTTAAGTCAGAAGAATTTTCAACACCCGGAACTTGCAACAAAATGCGGTCTTCACCTTGAGCCTGAATTGTTGGCTCTTTAGTGCCGCTTTCGTCAACCCTGCGGCGCACAATTTCAATCGATTGCTTGATTAGGTTTTGCTTAATTTGAGCCAACTCTTGAGCAGAAAAATAAACTTCAAAATAACCAGAGTTTTCACTGATTTCGATTTTGTTGCTTAATTTTTTAATGATTTTTTTTGCAGTTTCTTGGCTGACTTCGTCACTTAAAGAAAAAACAATTTTATTGTCGCTAGCAACCGGAATAGTGCGCACAGACTCGTCGCGGAAAGAATTTTTTAGCTCGTCTTTCAAATTATTGATCTGCTCTTTGATGTAGTAATCAAAATCTACTTCTAACATCAATTGCGAGCCGCCGCGCAAATCAAGGCCTAAGCTCACTTTATTGTCCGGCAAAAACTTCTCTAATTTTTTGGCAATTACTGAATTTTGGTTGTGCGCAACAAAAGACGGAGCCGCAAAAACCAAGGCCAAAAGACAGATTGCCGAAATTGAAATTATTTTTGTTTTGGAGAAGTTTAGCATTTTTTTAGATGGGATTTTGTTTATTTAGATTGAGATCGAGTGTGTGAATAACCACCCCAACCCCTCCTTGAAAAGGAGGGGCTTACCACCGCAATCGTACTAAAGCCCCTCCTTTTCAAGGAGGGGTTGGGGGTGGTTATTCACGAAATCTTACTACTATTTTTTCTTCTTAACTTCCGCGATTTTCTTCTGCTCTGGATTAACCAAATCACTCACAAAATTTTTCAAAATTTTAACTCTCACACCTTCGGCAATTTCAACTTCAACCTGATTTTCTTTAGCAAGAACATCAGTGACAACACCAACAATACCGCCACTTGTAATCACCTTGTTGCCGGTTTTTAAATTATTCACCAACTCTTGATGCTCTTTCATTTTTTTGCTTTGCGGGCGCACAATCAAAAAATAAAAAATCGCAAAAATTAGCACCAAAGGAATAAAGCTGGTGTAAGAAGTTTCTGGCGCTGCAGCTGCAACATCTGAGGCTTGAGCAAAGGCGTCACTGACAAAAATTTGATTTAGCATTTTTTAAGATTTTTTTGTTTTAGGGAAAAATTATTCGTCGCTCTTCAAAAGCAATTCTTTCAACCGCGCAACATTTTCTTCTTGTTGCTCGGCCGTTGGGTTTGCGACAGTTTCTGGTTTTGTTAAATCTGGCATTTCAGCAAAATTTGGCGGCAAAATTAGCGGGTCTTCACTTTTTTTAGAAGCGCAAGACACCACCAAAAGAACCAAAGCTAGGTAAAAAAACTTTTTCATTTTTTGCTAAAAAACAGATCATCAAAAATTAAAATCATCACTCCGATAAACACGAAAGAGTCCGCCAAATTAAAGGCTGGCCAATGATATGATGCAATATGAAAATCTAAAAAATCTGCCACAGCGCCATTTTTGATTCGATCAACAACATTGCCCAAAGCCCCGCCAATAATAAAACCAAGCGCGTAAGAAAAATGCGGCTTCTCGTTTAAATAAAGCCAACCAATCAAGACGGCCGCAATTGAGCCCTGCACTAGCGACAAAATTAAATGGCTATTTTCTAACTGATTAAACATGCCAAAACTCACGCCGCGGTTCCACACGTAAACTAGGCTAAAAAAATCGAAAACTTTAATTTCGGGATTGTTGGTTTGGTCTGTAAAGGCAATGTTTTCTAGTATGTCGAAGATAAATTTTTTGCTAAGCAAATCAAAAAAAGCCACGAGCAAAGCAATTGAAATACCAAGTAAAAATAGTTTTTTGGTCTTCACGTTTTTTAACAAATTTTAAGTTGGGAATTTTGAAGAGAGTTTTTTTAGACTGACCATTCTTAATTCTAAATTCATAAATTTTT
>JAGNLL010000014.1 GCA_017999675.1 Rickettsiales bacterium | reverse complement strand
TTTTGGGATTACGTTTTAACCCTGCGCATTGAAACCGCCTTGTTGTTGGCGCGCGAAGTTTCAACCGTAAATTACAAAGTGACCACGGTAAGTGGCGTTGTTTACTTGCTTGGTGTGGCTTCAGACGATGATGAATTGCAAAAAGTTTTGTCGAAAATTTCAAAAATTCGCGGCGTCAAAAAAATTGTTAACTACATAATTTTGGCAAATGACAGCAGACGACGCTAATAAAATTGTCACATTTGGCTGTCGCTTAAACGCCTACGAAAGTGAGGCGATCAAAGAAGCTCTAAAAAAATCTGATCAAAAAAATTTAATTGTTTTTAATTCTTGCGCGGTGACAAGCGAGGCGGAGCGCGAGTTGCGCAGTGCTGTTCGTCGTGCGCGCAAGGATAATCCACAGGCAAAAATTGTCGTCACGGGATGCGCGGCGCAGATTGATCCAGAAAAATACGCGCGGATGGAAGAGGTGGATTTGGTTCTTGGTAACCAGGAAAAATCCAACCCTCAAAGTTATTCACAATTACCAGAACCAGAACCGTCGGTTGAGCGGAGTCGAAACCAACGGAAGGTTCCTGCCTCGCTACCTACGCAAGAAGCTTCCGTTGGTTTCGACTCCGCTCAACCGACGGTTAATGACATTGCCCACAAAGACCGTATCTTTTTTGAAAATCGCAAATCTGGTGCCACTTTTCTAACCCCTTTCGACACCAGCAAAATCAAGGTTAACGACATCATGTCGGTGAAAGACACCGCACCGCAATTGGTGTCTTATTTTGAAAATAAAACCCGCGCCTTTCTCGAAATTCAAAACGGCTGCAACCATCGCTGCACTTTTTGCATCATCCCTTTCGGCCGCGGTAATAGCCGCTCGGTGGCATTTGGTGAAATTGTTGACCAAGTAAGAAAAATGGTCGCGGCAGGTCACAAAGAAGTTGTATTTACCGGTGTTGATATTTCTGGCTACGGCGAAGATCTGCCTGCAGCAATTACTTTGTCGGGCATGATCAAACGTTTGCTCAAGCTGGTTCCCGAACTTCCGCGTTTGCGACTTTCTTCAATTGACGTCGCCGAAATTGACGAAGAATTTTTTGAAATTTTAAAAAACGAACCGCGCTTCATGCCCTATTTGCACCTAAGCGTGCAGTCGGGAGACGACATTATTTTAAAAAGAATGAAGCGTCGCCACACCGCGCAGCAAGTTTTAGACTTTTGCGCCAAAGCGCGCCAAATCAGGCCTGAAATCACTTTTGGCTGCGACATTATTGCGGGATTTCCAACTGAAACTGACGAGATGTTTTTGAATTCAAAAAAATTAATCGAAGAAGCCGGAATTATTTTCACCCACATTTTCCCTTACTCAAAACGCGACGGAACCCCGGCCGCCAAAATGCCACAGGTTAATGGAACAATTGTTAAAGAGCGTGCAAAAATTTTGCGCGAGGCAGGGGCTAGCGAGTTGCAAAAATTTCTTAAAACCCAAATTGGCAAAAATGTCAGCGTAATTATTGAAAAAGATGGGGTTGGAAAATCGGAAAATTTCCTCGATGTAAAGATTGCTAGCGAGTGCCTGCAACTTCAATCTGGTGAGATTGTCGAAGTAAAAATTACTGGCTTTGAGCAAGGGTGTTTGCTTGGGGTTTGTATTTAATTTTAAAAACTAACTGAAGATCTTATGTTTTTTTCACTAATCATTCTTTCTGGAATCGTCACTTTCTTCATCTTATCTGCTTCTACAAAAAACAAATTTGATGCCAATCCACAAACAACAAATGGCATTAACCACAATTATTTTACTTCTACCCACAAGGGAACTACGCACGTCTTTATTGCTGTAGATCGCGACGATGACGATGTGCGATTTATTATTAGAACTGAAAAATGGTACGATGTTTTTTTTAAGTTTCTCAAACTCACAAAAGAGTTTCAATCAGGTGATTCTAGGTTTGACAAGGAACTGTTTTTACTCTCCGATCAAAATAAAGTTAACGCGATTATAAAATAATGCTGATTTGCGGGAGCAATTTTTAAAAATTTCGGCTCTCTGTAGCGACAAGAATTTTTCTCTTATAAAGCTCGCTTTTGTTAAGAAAAAAATATTGTTTCATGTTCGTTTTAGAAATTCATCTCTAGTAAAAGATGATGAGGCAGTAGTAGTGGAAGCTTTAGATAAGATCAGAACTATTTTTAAGGAAGAGTTGCGACAAACTCAGAATTTGGTGCGTGATAAAAAACCAATGGTTTTCTGGCATGACAAAGGGCCAGTTATTTTAGGAAGTATTTGGTTGAGTGGCCTTATATGCTTTGCTATTTATATTACGGGTGACGGATGGTTTGGTGGTCAAATTATTGATTACAACACGCTGCTGCAGGATGCCTTGTGGATAACGATTTATATTGAGGTTGTGCTTTGCTCAATAATTGCGTTTCTGCTAATCAACACCTCAAGATTTCACATTGTTTTGATGCAGCTATTACTTTGTTCAATTGGTGTCTGGATGAATATTGTTTGCTTACTTGGATGCGCCAATACTGATTTTGATTTAAAAAGTAACGATAAGATGCAACAGGCTGTGGTTCTGCAAAAGAAGGTGACTACTCACAGTAAAAGTCCAGATGAATACGAAATAAATGTCCGTGATGTGGCAGAAAATTCTGGGCCGTATAATATCAAGGTTACTCGTAAGTTTTACGAGGCCGTAGCCGAAGAAGCTGTTGTAGATGTGATTCGTAAACCCGGATTTCTGGGATATGAATGGATAAAACATGTGAAACTAAGCAAATAAATCCATACCATCAGTCATTGCGAGCGCAGCTGAGGCAATCCATGTTTAGAGGTGAGGCAAAAATTAGAACAAAAAAAATCCTTGGACCGGCTTTTAAAAAGCCAATCCAAGGATTTTTTTGTTTCTAGATCTCTTAAAAACCTCTACTGATCTTGTAGCAATTTTTTGTAGCCAGCTTCATCCATTGCGTCATCCAAATCAGCAACATTGCTCATTTTAACTTTAGCAATCCAGCCGTCGGTGTAAGAAGCGTTGTTCACTAATTCTGGTTGAGAAGCTAGTGCATCGTTTGCAGCAACAACTTCGCCAGCTACCGGAATGTAAACGTCACTTGCTGATTTTGAAGATTCAACAACGGCAAAAGCATCGTGTTTAGCGTAAGTGTTGCCAACTTTTGGAAGTTCAACGTAAACCAATTCGCCCAATGCAGAAGCGGCGTATTCTGTGATGCCGATTGTTGCAACATCGCCTTCAACTTTAATCCATTCGTGGTCTTTAGTAAATTTCATTTTTGCTCCGAGTTAGTTAGTTAATTAAAATTTTCCTAACCGTTGGTTGAGCGGAGTCGAAACCACCGGAAGGTTCCTGCTGTGAAGTTTCTGCGTGCAGGAACCTTCCGGTGGTTTCGACTCCGCTCAACCAACGGTTGGGGAGAGAGAAGTAGATTATTTCTTCACTGACTTAGTCTTAGCTTCGACAAAAACTGGCGAAGTTAAAACCGCAGGAATTTCGCGATCACGAACAACGGCTGCAACATTGTCACCAACCTTTGCAACAGAAGGGTCGAAATAGCCTTGTCCAATTGAAACTTTTAGGTTTGGTGAAAAGCCACCAGAGCTTAAAACTCCAATTTTTTTGCCATCTTTTCTGATTTCAGTGCCTTCGCGTGCAATGCCGCGATCAAGCAATTTAACGCCAATTCTTTTGCGTTTAACGCCTTCAGCTTTTTCTTTTAAAACTCTTGCAGCGCCGATGAAGCTTGTGTTGCTTTTGCTAACAACCCAGCCAATTGCAGCTTCAACAGGTGAAGTGGTGTCGTCTAAATCGTGGCCGTAAAGTGGGTAGCCCATTTCAAGGCGAAGCGAGTCGCGAGCGCCAAGGCCGATTGGCTTAACTTCAGACATTGCTGACATTTCTAGCCAAAATTTTGCCGCAGCAGAATTTTTAATTGAAACTTCAAAGCCATCTTCACCAGTGTAGCCAGTGCGGCCGATGAAAACTTCTTCACCATTTTTGAATTGGTAAGTGCCAAGATTCATGTAAGGCAGTTCGGCTAGGTTTCCTGAAGCCAAAAAGCGATTTAAAACTTCTTCAGCCTTGCCGCCTTGAACCGCAATTAGAGAGCGGTCAGAAAGTTCGGTGAAAGACACACCAGCTGGCAAATTTTTGCGAATCCAAGCTGCGTCTTTTTCTTTGCAGCCGGCATTTAGCACGATGAAAAATTTAGTGTCGGTGATTTTGGTGATGATTAGGTCGTCAATAATGCCGCCTTCTTCGTTGGTCAAAACCGTGTATTTAGCAAGGGCTGGCGTGCTCAGTGAAAAATCGGTTGGCGTAATGTGCGACAAAAATTTTACAACTTCAGCGCCTTCGGCAATGAATTGTCCCATGTGTGACACGTCAAAAATGCCAACATTGCCAGAGCGAGTCCATTCGTGCTCTTTCAACATTCCATCAGGATATTGAACTGGCATGTCGTAGCCAGCAAATTCTACCATTTTAGCACCTTGATCGCGGTGTGTTTGATTTAATGCAGTAACTTTCATAAGTTTTAATTAAAATTATTTAACTGGCGGAACGCTTGGTGCTGCTGGCTCTGCAGGAGTTCCAGCTTTTTCTTGTTCTTCAATTACTTTGTCTAAATCTTTTTGAATGGCTTTGCTTGAAGCGTTAGAAAGAGACGCAAGCACAAGGCAGTTAAGCATGAAGATGCCAACCAAAATCATGGTGGCTTTGCTTAAAACGCTAGCTGAGGCTTTGCTCGACATTACAGAGTTTAACCCGCCAGAACCGCCGCCAATGCCGCTTAAAGAGTCGCCGTCAGATTTTTGTAACAATACTAAAATAATCAAAACAGCAGCGATTACCACCTGCAAAATGAGCAGGAATAGTTGAATATTTTCCATTTTTTAAAATAAATTTGATTTGCTAGAAGCCTGTGAATAAGAAGGCCGCGCAAGTTAGGAACCAATTTTTATCGCACAAGTTTTTTCATGTCCAAGAGCCTCCCAAACACTTCTAAAAATATGGTTTTTTGCACTGCACAGCAGGCAATTGCAGATCTCGACTTTTCGGGCAAAAAAATCGTTTTTGTCACCGACGAAAAAATTTGGAAAAATTGTCAAAAATTTTTCCCGAAAGATTTTTTGAAAATTGTCGCGAAAAATTTGCTCTTAAAAAACCCAAAAGCTGACGAAAAAAATCTAAAAAAAATTGCCAATGTCGCGAAAGGTTGTGATCTAATTTTGGCACTTGGAAGTGGCGTTATCAACGATCTGTGCAAATTCACCTCAGCTGAAAAAAACATCCCCTACGCCATTTTTGCAAGCGCTGCATCAATGAATGGCTACCTTTCCAAAAACGCCTCAATCACGGTTGAAGGTCACAAAAAAACTTTGCCAGCCACCTTGCCAATTGCAGTTTTTTGTGATTTAAAAATTTTAAAATCTGCACCGCTCGTGCTTACAAAAGCGGGCATTGGAGACAGTTTATGTTTTTACTCTTGTTGGTTTGATTGGTATTTGTCGCACAAAATTTTAGGCACAAAATTTGACGAAAAACCCTTCGAAATTTTGCGCAAAAAAATGGAGTTTTTCGTAAAAAATTTTCAAAAATTCTCTATTCGCGACGAAGAGTTTTTAAAAATTTTAATCGAAATTTTAATGCTCTCAGGGCAGGGCATGACAATGGCGGGAGGCTCGTACCCCGCAAGCCAATCAGAGCATTTAATTGTGCATGCCATTGAAATGAAATATCCAAAACTGGCCGAAAAAAATCTCCACGGCGCGCAAATTGCGGTGACAACTTTAACAGCGGCGCGGCTGCAAGAAAGTCTGCTCAATCTTCCAACGCTCCGTCATCCTGAACTCGTTTTGGGATCTCTAACAAAATTCTTCGGCAAAAAAATCGCCCAGCAGTGCCAAAAAGAATACGATCAAAAACTTGAACTAATAAAAAAATCCAAAACCCCAAACTGGATCGAACTAAAAAAACACCTAAAAAAAATCCACCTAAGCGACACGCGTTTGAGAGAAATTTTTGCTCACTTCAAAATCAAAACCTCAGCAAAATCTCTAGGCCTTTCCAACGAGGAATACCAAGCCTGTGTGGCTTACGCAAAATTTATTAGAAACAGGTTTACGTGTTTGGATTTTTTTAATTAGGCTGCTTACTTTCAACCGTCATTGCGAGCGAAGCGCGGCAATCCAGTCGTGTTGCAAGATGGATTGCCACGCTTCGCTCGCAATGACGCGATAAAATATTTAAGTTAGATTGAATTGTGGAAAAAAGCGGTGTGGCTACCCATAAATCACATACCCCCGATTCCTTACAGTCTGTAAGTAATGCGGTTGTTTTGGGTTGATCTCAATTTTTCTTCTAAGCCTGGTAATTTGCACATCGATGCTTCTTTCATCAATGCCGCCGCATAAGGCCGATAAGGTTTCACGCGCCACGGCGTTGCCTTTTTCTTTGCACAAAATGCTTAAAATTTTTGCTTCAGAGTCGGTGATGTGGATGAATTCTTCGCCTTTTTTTAGGCGCAAATCTTGCAGGTTGAAGGAGAAGTTGCCGAACGAGCAGGTTGGCTCTGGCTGTGGTTTTGTAGCGATGCGTTTGAGAACATTATTAATGCGCAAAAGCAGTTCTTTTGGTTCGAAAGGTTTTGGCAAATAATCATCAGCTCCGGCTTCTAACCCTTTTATGCGGTCGTCAAAATCGCCACGCGCGGTGAGCATGATGACGGGGATTTTTGAGGTTTGGCGCAGCTTGAGGGTAAACTCAACGCCAGTTTCGTTTGGCATCATCACATCAACAATTAGCAAATCGAATTTCGCATTTTGCATTAGCGCTTTGGCTTCAGACGTGTCTTTGGCAAGTTCAACACTAAAACCATTTTCGCTAAGAAAACGCCCAAGCAAAGTGCGAAGGCGGGTGTCGTCGTCGATTACTAAAATGTTGTGTGTCATGTTTTTGATTTGATTTTATTTAACTCGAATAGTGACGAGGCAGAATATTTACATCCACCTCAAAATTTATTCTACCTTCCAACCCCCTCATTTCCATCTCCATCCTTTCCAACAATTTCTACAAAAATTCCATCCTTCTCACTTTTTGGATGCACAGTTTTATTTGCCTTCGCGCCTTTGCAATATTTGTAAACTGCTGCAATTCCTAAAATGCCTAACAAAGCCGCAACTCCTCCTGCGACTGGCGCGATGATGTTTGAGGGTTTTGAATCGTCACCTGACCCAATTGTATTTCTTGCTGTTGGAGAAATGCTGCCGGCGTTGCTTGGTGCTGAGGTTGGTTCAAATGAAGCGCGAAGGTTTGTTGGTTGGTAGCTGGTAGAAAATTCTGTTTGAGAAGCGCTTGGGCTGTTTGAGATTGGATTAAAACTTGGTTTTGCGGTTGGAATATCTGAGGTGTCCCTCGATCTTGATGGCTGATTTGTTGGTTGTTTGCTTCGTTTTGAAGGCTCACCAGTTGGCAAAGAACTTGGCTTGCCAGTTGGGTTAAAAGACGGAATCGCCTGCGGTTTGTAAGATGGAACTGCGCTTGGATTGGCAAATGGTTTTAGGCTTGGTTGCTGCGATGGCTCACTTGAAGGTTTGCCAGTTGGTAATCCATTTGGTTGCTCTGATGGCTGCCCGCTTGGCATGATTAAATCACCCGCAGTTGGGTGTGAGGTTGGATAACCTGTTGGTTGCCCTGATGGTGCTGCAATTGGTTGATTTGATGGCTTTCCAGTAGGTTCTTTTGAAGGCTTGCCCGAAGGCTGCCCGCTTGGAGAATTGGTTAGTTGGTTTTGTGTTAAAAAATAAACCTCAGGAGTTTTGGCAACTTCAGTGGCGTTAACCCCAACTAAAATAACGGTTTGGTTGTTTGGTAGCAAAATGATGGTGTAGGGAGATTGCAGGTTTTCTAAATCAATTTCTGGCTCACTGACTGAATCGTCGTCAGAGCCTTCGCCGTAGTATCCGTAAGAATAATCATCGTCGGTAGAGTTGGTGAAATTTCCAAGAGCAAGTGATCTTTCAGATTCTTTAACAAGTGCCTCTGCCGCCTCTTTTCCACCAAGGCCTCTTTCCCAAATGGCATCAACAAGTGCTTTGTCGTATCTACTTGGATCAGCCAAAATGCGCGCCTCTTCTTGGGCAGAAAGTTTGCGACGATTAACCGGACGGCTTATCGGCAAAGGCGTTGCAGCACTAAAATCAAACTCTCCATTCAACAATTGATCGAGGGTGTAATCGCGGTCAGTTGATGAATAGAGAGAAATTTGTGAGTGGTGGTCAACGGGGAAGCTCATTTTGGCAGAAGGGTTGGAATCGCATCCAATAACGGCTAAACAAGAGTTTGGGTTTGGTGAAACTTTTAGATTAACCCCTTCTTCTCTTGATAGAGATAGCATTGAAGTTTTTAGCTCTGGGTTTGTGGTGTGAATGCCCGTGACATCGTAGTTGGCAATTTTTTGATCGTCTGGGGTTTGGGCGTAAATTGGAGAAGCAATTGCAATGCCTAAGGGATCGGCCCCATTTTGGTAAGTTGCGGTTATTTTGTGACCAGTTGGAAGTATTGCAAAAGAGTTGTCTTGAGGGGCTCCATCATAATTAAATTCAGCACTAGATTCTACGAAATCTAGTTGCTCGTCATCAAGAGTTCCGCAAATATAATTTGCAAAAGGTGTGTTAAAACACATGCCATTTGGCGATATAAAACTAGGAATATGAACGCCAGTTCGATAAAATGCATCGCGGCTACTAGTAGTTGTAATTTGATGAACCATCTCATTCGAGATCAACTCTCCATTGGCATCAACTTTGGCAATAAAGGCATAAGAATTGCCTAAAAAATTCGGACCATCAAAAGAATATTCGTTAAACCCGTAGATAAAAGCCACGCTACCATCATCAAGTTTGCAACTCAAAGCGCCGGGAATGGTAGGAGATAATGCTCTAGTTATTGTTTTTGGTCCCGATATTTCGGTTTGAATAATGTCGGTTAGAAACTTGGTTGAAGTTAACACCCCCTTGCTGTCGTAAAATCTCAGTGCGTAATTTGGATTTTGCACTGCCTCATCATAAACAATTGCCGGAACGAAGAACTTTCCCTGATCATCTTTTGTTGAGTAAACCGAGTTTCCAACCTTGTACACAAGTCTTTCACTGCCCAAACTTTTTGGATAACCCAGACCAATTTCTTTTAAATCCAAATTAATCCCAAACGCCGGCTGCAACGAAGCAAACGGATAACCCTTAACCACCACCCTAGCTGCATCTGCCTTATCACGCGATGTTCCTGATTGATAAATTTCTAAATCATCGCCAACTCGAGCTAGGTTGAAAGAACCGAGTGTCCATTGATCGGGGATTATTTCGTTGGTGGTGACATCGCGCTTGGAGTGGGCTTTGCCGGAAAGGGCGACGCCGCCAATTACGATTTTGCCATTCAAGTCAACATCGTCGATCACATCAGAACCAGCTAGGGTTGGAAAGCGGTAGGTGTCTCTGCCGGCGAGGCCTTCGAGGGTGTTTTGGCGAGAGTTGGCGATCATTGTGTTGTCGCGCTGGTCTCCCACAATTTCTCCTTCCAAACTTCCTGCATTAACTGTTGTTGTGAAATCATCTGGGAATGCTTCGGCAAGGTATTGGCGGGGGTTTTCTCTTGTTTCTCCATCGCTTGCGATAACTTCAAAATGAAGATGAACTCCGGTGCTACCGCCGGTATTTCCTGCTATTCCAATTTTTTTAACCATCCCAGGAGCGGTGCCGATTGGTTGACCAACTCCAACCAGTTTAGTGGCTAAATGTGCATAACGAGTCCGTCTTCCATCTTCAGCTTGAACTACAATGTGATTTCCATAACCAACCAATATCTCTTTGCCATCCTTATCAAGTATTGGCTTACCTTTTTCATCTCTTTTTATTTGCTGCCCCGAAAAAATAACTGTGCCATCATGAGCAGCAAAGACATCTAGCGATCCTTCGCCAGTTCCCGGAACTAAATCAATTCCCTTGTGAGGTTGTTCAGGTTTGCCAGTGTAAGGATGTATGGCGCGATTTCCTTTTTCATCGCTAACCTTGGAAAGATTGTTAAGTGGTTTGCGAATTAAGAAAAATGGCATTGGTTATAAATTTGTGATTAGAGTTGACTAGTTGCGGTCTTCTAGCTCAAAAGGGTCATTATTTGAGAAACAAATACTAGTTTTTGTTGGAATAAATCGACCAATAAAAATCTGAATCTTTTCAGAATGGAAAAGAAAATACTGTAATATCTGATACTTTTTTGGTTTAGTAAAAACATACAAACCAAGCTTGTTGCAGGACTCATCAATTATATCCAACTCAAGCTGGCTGTAAGCTTTTACATCATTATATAATATTTCGTGGTCATATTTTCCATTGATTATCGGTATGTCTTTAAGTGGTATTCTCGAAATAAAATTTCTATCCGCGTTCAAAAACGCCGCTTTGATTTCTTCGATTGAATAATCATCTAGATTAATTTTTTGACCTTGTTTGTAGCTCTTCTTCTTTTGGTCCAATAAGTTGATCGGATACTTTTTTCTCAACTCCTCAATCGAAAGTTTTAAGTCAGGATCTCCTGTGGTTTTGGTGATTTTTACAGCTGGCTTTGATGCACTAGCTTGAGGTGATTTTGTATCAGTCACACTTTCCGCCAAAGAAACCTCCGCAGTCAAAAAACTTAAAACAATTGCCGCAAGCGCTAGAGATTTTTTTGAGATATTTTTCATATTTTTTTTGTGAACTCGGTTCGTGATTGGTTGGTGAATTTGTGAGTGGAGTTTCTGACTTAAATTTCTGATCTATTTTTTACAAAGAAATATTTTAGCGCGGCTCAATTTGGTTAATTAGTATACTGTTCTCGGATTTTGCTGCATTCTGGTTTTTCATGCTCCGACATAACTACAGAAGAGCATTTGTTAATCACAGACCTGATTATTTCAGCATTATTTTGTAATCTTTCCGAAATAAGGTAATAACCAAAAGGGCTTTGTTTAGCGGCAATTTGGGCAATTTCGTAATCGTCTTTTAGACGATCAGATGCGTATGAAAGACTGGAATAGTCATTTTTTACTGCTGCTAAAACAATCGTTCTGTCGTTCCTTAATTCTGGGGAAGCATATTCTAAATTACGGGCATCCCACAAGATGGCTGCCTTAACAACGTCATCATCATAACGGAATTTTTTGGGGATGAATCTTATGGCATCGCCATAATCAGTAACAGCTTTTAAGGCTTTCTCTTTGCTGGAGAACAACTCGTTTACCGTTTTGAAAGATTCTTTTATTTCTTCTTCTAGCTCCGCGTCCTCAATGTTTTTAAATTCTGTTTTAATTTCTGCTTTAAGCCAATCTTGGTAGTTTTCATCGTAGTGAATTACAAACTTTTCATCCTTACCATATGTGAAAAAAATCTTCTTTAAGCCAATCCAGAAAGCTTTGTAGAACATAATGGTTCCAAAAGATTTCTCTTTCTTCAGCTTGGCACCTTCAATTTTGTACAGATCATATTCATCAAGTTTGGCGGAGACAAAAAGATATTTTCCATCTGGTGATGGCATTGGTTCACTATAAAAAGTGGAATAGCCTTTTTTGTTATCTGTACGCAACAAATTGCCATTTTTGGTATCGATAATTTCGTAATATTCAGATTCATCTTCATACTGCACAAAAACCAAATAATCGCTGTCTTTGTGATATCTGTGAATGTCAAAAGATGAATCGAGAATTTCTTTTGAGCCATTCTTATTGTTTAGAACGAAACCCCTTTTGGTTTTTTTGATAAGGTTGGAATATTTTTGTAAGAGATAATATTGGTGGTAGGAGCTAAAGGTTCCATCGGTGAAATCTGTGTCGCTGGCTGTTGCGCCGACAAGTGGGTAAAATAATAATGCCATTATTAAGAGTAGGGAGTGTGGTGTTTTTTTCATTTTAAGTTTTTTCTCTAGGGTGATAAGGTTTGCCCAAAAATTCGTAAAAGAAAATTTACTTCAAAAATTTATAAACCAGAAATATTTATGAAAAACTTATAACCAATTTTTTCACCACCACTAACCAAGAAACTATGAGATTTCATAAACACCGCGTCAGCTTTCGTTCAAAAGCTTTTTCTGTTTTTCTATTTTTATCTTTGGCATTTGTTTCATCCGCAACTTTAGCTGAGCCATTTGAAGAATATTATATGCTAAATAGGTACAAGGAATTTGTGCAGAAAACTAATTTTGGTTTTTTGGTTAAAACCAAATCTGGGAAGAAAATTCGGCTCGATAATTGTATTGATGAAACTTGTTTAGATGCTTGGGAGAGTTACTCATTCAAAGATGTTGTAGATCACCGTTACTTGATATTCCTTGTTGGAGGTTATGAGTGGGCATCGTTTGATGTAATAGATTTGGTCAATAATCAAATCCTTAAAATAAACTCTTTTCCCTACTTCTCTCCTGATTTAACAAGGATTGCTTCAATTAATGCCGATGAAATGAATGGTTCATCGATAGATATTTATGAACTTCGGGAGAATAAATTTAAGAATGTTTTTAGCTCGCAAGACAAAGAATTTAGTTATCCTAAGTTTCATTCGTGGAACGGAGAAAATCAGGTCAGGATAATAGACGGTGAGAGTCAAAACAACTTGGTTAACATGGTTTTGTCCTTCGATAAAGACTCAAATAAATGGAGTTATAAAAAGGCTAACAAACCATTTCCGCAAGTAAAGACAGCTCCCGATGAGATTGATTTTGTTAACAGGTTTCCTGACATCATGGGAAGCTTTAGCGACAAGAAACTGGTGCTATCACTTTTACAGCAAGAGCATGCTACGGTGAAATATCTTGATAGCAGGTTGTACGATGATGAAGAGGTGATGAATATGGCAATGAAATCACATTTTTCTAATGCCCAGTATCTTTCTCCGCGATTAAAAAATGATGCTGATTTCATGAAAGCGGCGATTGAGCGCAATAAATCAATTTTTCAGTTTTCTTCAGAAAAGCTTAGAGACGATAAAGATTTGGTTATTAAAGTTTTTGGTTTGTCTAACGGCACTTCTGGACATAATCTCGATTTGTGGGGCAAAGTATTATCGGCCGCTTCAAATCGTTTAAGAGATGATGAAGAATTATTAAAAATCGCCATTGCGAGTCACGATGAAGAATTTCATTATGCCTCCAAGAGGCTTAAAGATAAAGCGGAGGCAAATCTTGAATTTGCCAAGAGTTTGGTGGCAATTAATTGTCGCGTATTTGTCCATTTTTCAGAAAAACTGCGAGACAATAAGGATCTACTTTTAGCGGCTGAAAATGAAGGAAAATGCCGAGCCTCAAGTTATGTATTTAAAGCCGCTTCAAGCAGATTAAGAGATAACGTGTATGTGGTTAGAGATATTGCAAAAATGAGTAAAAAATTCTCTCCGTTTGTCCTCGAGGTAGCGTCAGATTCAATAAAAAATAACAAGAAATTCATGATCGAATTTGCCAAGCAAGGCATTTGCCTTGGTTTTAATAAGTCCAGATTTAAAGACGATCAGGACACCATGCAGAAATTGGAATATTTGAACAGCGTCAATTGCCAGTAAAAGAAAGATCTTTGAAGATTATTTCTTTCTTTCGCTGACTCTTGGCGTTCTCAGATAAAATGTTGTGCGTCGTGTTTTTGTTGTTTGCTTAAGAGGCTTTGGCGATTTCGTCGAATTTTTTCATCTTAGTTAAAAGCTTTTCCAAATTGTCTAAACGCACCATGCATGGGCCGTCTGATGGGGCGTTGTCTGGGTCTTGGTGCACTTCCATAAACACTGCGGCAACGCCAACGGCAACGGCGGCACTCGCTAAAGTTTCTACGAACTCGCGTTGTCCGCCGCTGGTGCTGCCTTGACCTCCGGGTTGTTGCACTGAGTGAGTTGCATCAAACACAACTGGGCAGCCGGTTTTAGCCATGATTGGTAGGCTGCGCATGTCTGAAACTAGGGTGTTGTAGCCAAAGCTCACGCCGCGTTCGGTTAGCATGACGTTTTGGTTTCCGAAGTGATCCATTTTTTTAACAATATTTGCGGCGTCCCAAGGTGCTAAAAATTGACCTTTTTTGATGTTGATGATTTTGCCGGTTTTGGCAGCGGCTTCTAACAAATCGGTTTGGCGGCATAAAAATGCTGGAATTTGCAAAATGTCTACCGAGTCAACATTGGCTAAAATTTTGCAATGTTCTTCGTTGTGAATATCGGTAATTACTGGGCAGCCAAATTGTTTTTTTACTTCGGCAAAAATTGGTAAAGTTTTTTCAAGTCCCGCGCCGCGTTCGCCGCCAATGCTAGATCTGTTGGCTTTGTCGAAAGATGATTTGTAAATAAAATTAATACCAAGCTTGTCGCAAACTCTTTTGATGTTTGAGGCCATCATTAAGCTGTGATCGAGAGATTCGGTTTGGCAAGGACCCGCAATTAATGTGAAAGGTAGGTTATTGGCGATTTTGATATTTTTGATTGAAATTGTGCGCATTTGAGACGGATTGGTTGAATTGAGTTGAAAGTTTTTCGACCCCTAACTAACTCCGCGCAAATCAAAACTCAAACAATAATTCCTCAGTCAAAAAAAATGTTTTCTAAGCCACTAAGTCTTGTTCTAGTTTATATTGTCACGGTCATCAACATAGTGGCTCTATCCTCTCCCTTTCTAGCTGCAATCGTTCCTTTCGTTCACATTGAGAATAACTTTTTAGTTATCGAAAACGAAATTTTTCAGAAGATAAAATTTTCGTTTTTGCTGCTTTGTTTTATTGTCAGTTTTTTGACTTTGGTTTATTTGGTGTTCGATTTTTTATTCGGATTTTCAGTTCGAACTTCACTCAAGGGTTGTACGCGCTACGAAAAAATTAAAGATTACGATTTTCTCACCGACCTCTTCAAGCAAGTAAAAGCCAAGTTTGGCGAAAATAATGTTAAGCTTTACATCAAAAATTCTGACGAGATCAACGCTTACGCAGTGAGCAGTTTGGGCAGCAGAGCCATTGTTTTAACTAGTGGTCTCATCAATCACTATCTTAACGAATGCCACGATCCAAAAAAGTTTTTATACGCGCTGCGCAGCATTATTGGGCACGAAATGTCGCATTTGGTGAATAAAGATTTTCTTCCAACTTTCTTAATCATCACCAATCAAAAAATTACCAACTCGGTTTCAAGTTTGTTGTTTCTAATTTTTAGCTTGGCAATTCGCGCCGTTAGTATGTTGCCATTTGGTGGCAGAGCTTCGGCGCAAATGATGCGCGACACTTACTCGGTGATAAATTTTGCCGTCACCTTTTTTAACCGCTTTGTGGTTTACAATGTTTACGAATTTTTGCGCCGCACTTTGTCGCGCTCAGTTGAGTTTCGTTGCGACCGTCAATCGGCAAAAGCATTTGGCGGAAAAAACATGGCGCTAGCTTTGTCAATGCTTGGAGAAAGCGGATATTTTACAATTTTTTCTACTCACCCAAAAACAAAATCGCGAATGGAACGCGTCGAAAATATCAAAATTTCTGACGCAATCGTGAAGCCGCAATTTCTTGATTCTCTCTCAAATTATTTTTCTTTGATGTTTTTGGTGGTGATCTGTCTTTACTTCGCAAAGCAGGCGCGCGTTGATTATTTTGTGCGTTTGTATTTGCAGGATCACGAAATTTTAAATCGTAAAATTACTACTCTTTGGCAATTAATTTCACGATTTTTTTAGATGAAAACTTTCTCAACGCTTTCTGAAATAGTTGCCTTTCAAGACTTTAACTTCACCAATCCGCAAGCTTTTAATTTTAGGGAAAAAGGCCAGTTGCGCTCTTTTTCGAATCAAGAATTTCGCGAAAATATTTTTCATTTTGCCTGCGGTTTGCGCGAAATTGGTTTGGGCAAAAATGACAATTTGGCGATTTGTTCTTACCAAAATCCAATTTGGTTAATGGCCGATTTCGGCGCTATTTTAGCGGGCGCGGTGACGGTGCCGATTTTTCACAATATCTCAAAAGAAAATCTGCTTTTTGAAATTGCTGACGCCAATGTGAAGTTTGTTTTTTGCGACAGTTTGGAGTTTTTTGAGAGTGTGAAAAATCTTGGTTTGAAGATTATTACTTATGGTTTTGAGGCTTCGGGATCTGATCACTTCACCTTCGAAAGCCTAATTCAATTGGGTAAAAAAGCCGCCGATGCAAAAAAATATAACTTCGAAGAGCTGCTAAAAATTGCTCAGCCACAAGATATTGCCACAATAATTTACACTTCAGGAAGCACCGGAAGGCCAAAGGGCGTTGAGCTAACGCATCTAAATTTAGTTTCGCAAGTTCAGGCAACTGCCGAATTTTTTACGCTTACTGCAAAAGATGTGGCTTTGTCGTTTTTGCCGCTAGCCCATATTTTTGAGCGCATGGTGATGATGTTTTACATTTCGCGCGGCATTTCGGTTTATTTTACTGACGACGTAAAAAATGTTGGAGGCGCCTTAAAAGAAACTCGTCCAACCTTACTTACCACTGTTCCACGCGTGTTAGAAAAAGTATTCGCAAAAATTGAAAGTGGCACTGAAGCGGCTTCTGGTTTTAAGAAATTTCTTGGAACAAAAGCTTTAAAACGCGCGTTAGAAAAAAACCCCAACTCGCCAAAAAATATTTTCGACAAAATTTTCGACGCCTTGGTTTACAAAAAATTTCGCGTTGCAATGGGTGGTAATATCAGAATGATAATTTGTGGCGGATCAGCGCTATCAGAGGTTTTGGAGTGCTTTTATAAAAATATCGGAATCGACTTATTCTGCGGCTACGGCATGACCGAAACATCACCCGTAATTGCGGCAAACTGCTACAAGGGCAATAAAATTGGCACGGTTGGCAAAGCTTTTCCGCAGGTAGAATTAAAAATTGCTCAAGATGGCGAGCTTTTGGTGCGTGGCCCCAACTTGATGCGCGGCTATCACAACCAGCCAGAAAAAACTGCCGAAATTATTGAAAATGGTTGGTTAAAAACTGGCGATTTGGCCAAAATTGACGAAGAAGGTTTTGTTAAAATTGTTGGTCGTAAAAAAGAACTCTTCAAAAACGCCAACGGCAAATATGTAAGCCCAGTGCCAATTGAGCAAAAATTAATGCAGAATTTGCCATTTTTAATTGGCGCAATTGTGATTGCTGAAGGCAAAAAATTTACCGCGGCAATTTTGTTTCCCGAATTTGAAATGCTCAAAAAAACCAAAGAGCAATTTGAGTTTGTGGGAAGTGATGAAGAGTTTTTGCAGTCAGAAAAATTGCAAAATTTTGTGCAGAAAGAAATTGCAGAAATAAACCAAGACCTAAACCACTGGGAGCAGGTGCAAAAATTTCACATCGCGCGCCAACCAATATCAATCGAGTCTGGTGACATTACGCCTTCAATGAAATTGAAGAGAAATGTTTTGGAGGCAAAGTTTGCGGAGGTGGTTGAGGTGTTTTACAAGGAAGTTTAATTTTTAGATTTTTCCCCTTTTTTATCGTTAGAAAGTCGTGAGAAAGTCCTTATTCCTGCAATAGTTGCTGCAGGTATCTGAAGCAGTCGGTCGCAGATACTTTGTCTAGATTCTTCTGGTTCTTGTGTGTCTTGCTCTGAATTTCTTTTTCCTTGAGACACCACTCCCCAATATCCAACAGCTGAGGAAGCCATTGATGGAAAATAAGACAATGCTCTTGAAGCTAGGTCATCAATGGTTCCAAATAATTCTGGTCTGGTTGAAATAGTTGACGGATTTGCAAGTGTAGAAATTTGAATTTGATGCTCTTCAGAAATTTCACTCATCTGCTTTTGCAGACGATCACAGTCGTAGATGGCAAAAAATAAAGGGGTTGATTCTGGAGTTTCACTTGGAACGTAAAAAACATCTTTTTTATGCATGCCTAAGCCGTTATATAGTCCAATATTTGCTGCCGCTAATTCTTCGCGAAAATAAAGCGGGCCGGGCACTGTCTGAGCAAGGCAGCCTTTGGTAAAATCAAGAGTTTCTGCAAGAAAATTATTACGCTCTTCTTCCGATGAAATGTGAGACAAGCTGCCGTAAAGAATCAAAGACATTCTTACTGGGCTGGCTTTGTAGTGATTGATTGCTTTACCAAAATTTTCTGGGGTTATTTCTGGATCTCCGCAGAGCAGCTGAATTTCTAAATTTTGATATTTGAACACCCCGTGTGATTCAACTTGTGGAAATGGTGATTGATCTTCGTCATATGCTTCTTTTAGAACCTTTTTTGTAACTTCTAAAAATTTAGGATCTCCGGCTTTTGAGGGCTTAGTGAGTTCTTGAATGTAAGATTTAATTCCTTCCTCTGAAATATCGTAAGATATCACTCTTAAAGTAATTGCAGCCTCATTCTTGTTTCCGGCTAGGGCCATTTCTTTGGCTAGTTTCTTCCAAAGCCAAATACTTCTGCCATCGCCACATCCTATGTCGCAAGCGGTGACTACTCTAAATCCAGAAACAATGTCGTGAGAACCTTGTAGGTTTGATTTTTTTGCAGCTTCTTGAAAAATTCTTTCTTCGCCAGGTGCTACCGGTCTTTCTAAATTGAATTTTCCTCGGTATGTCGAATCTGGCAAATGAGAGTCGTCTGAAGAATCGAGGCGTCTCCGATATCTTTCATTGTAGCGTTCGGCCGAATTCTTATTACTAAGAAATTTTCTAAATCTATCGCTTATCAAAGATGAATCTTGACTGTTAGTATTGGCTTCAGTTCTCTTTGCTAGCAGAGGCTTTTCATCATCGCTTGAAGATGGATCAGACGATGAAGATTTGTATCCATGAACAGATATATCGTCTCGAACAATTGGAAGTTTAATCCTACTTTTTTTACCCATTTGGAAATAGTCAAAAATGAAATTACAAAGCCTTAAAAAAGACTATAAGCTATTCACCAACGTTGTGGTGTTTGGTGCGATTTTGATTTCTTTCTTGGCTCTATTTTTTTCCTACCGCACTTTTTATTTAAGCTCAAAAGAGACGATAAAAACTACTGCAAATAAAGTTAATCAACAGCTGGGTGAGTCTTTAGTTTATGTAGAAAATATTTCGAATTTTATCGGAAATCAAATTGTTGAAGGTGGTGATTCAAGCAAGTATACAGTCGCCAGAATTTTGCTCAACAGTCAACCGAAAATTGATCAAAAGTCGCAAGATATTTTCACTTGGACACTTTTTGACTTCATCAATTTGCGAGATGAGGTGATCGCCAGCAGTTTAAAAGGTGCTTTAAAAGCACCAATTAAAGTGACTCAAGAGAAAAGATCTTGGATCAAAGATTCAAAAGAAACTCCTTGGAAATTGCTGTCTTCAAAGGTTGACGCTGGCATAATCAGTGGAGAAACAATTATCCCATTTGGCTTTGGGGTGGCTAAAAAAAATGGTGATTTGGTGGGGATTATTTCCTTAGGTATCAATGTGGAAAAGCTACAAAAAAAATTAGAATCACTTGCCTCTAAGTCGTACGAAACAATTGCAGTGATTAGCCGTGATGGCTCAATTGTTTTTGCATCAAATAATTTTGACAAAAAATTTAGCGATTCTTTGGCGCAAGATTTTCAAAAACTAAATCCGAATCAGGGGTTTTTTAATTTTAAAGAAGACAATTTTTTCTACCTAAAAAACGACCAATATCAGTTTAAAATATTAGTTGGTGTCAATCGCGAACTCTTTTGGAAAGAGCTTTGGCAAAGCTTTGTTCCGAAGGCTTTAAACACTTTTTATCTCACAATTTTTTTCTTAATTTTACTCTATTTCTTCCGAGCAAAATTGCTGAAACCAGTTGTTGATCTTGCCAATAGCGCCAATGAAATTTCGCAAGGAAACCTCAACAGTTTGGTGCCAACTTCAGACATTGCTGAAGTCAATTTGCTGGCCTCTTCAATCAACAAAGTGAAGAGCTTTTTAATCAAAGAAGAAGCGGTAAAACAAAGTCTTAAAAGCGGCAAAGAAACTGCCGAAACGGAAAATCACAATAAAACCGAATTTCTCGCTTCAACGGCGCATGAGTTAAAAAATATGCTTGCGGGCGTGGTTGGCTTGGGAGAGCTGCTCAAGCTTAATTTAACCAACCGCAACCCTTCGCAAGATATTCTCGATATTCACGAAAAAGAAGACGAAAACATCGCTTGGATCATTGATATCATTAGGCTTGGCGAAGAGTCGCTAACTTTTGTAAACGACATTTTAGACGTAAACCAAGCCCAAACTGGCGAGTTTAGAATTGACGAGGTTGAGTCAGTTGACTTGCAAGACATTACGCTGCGCTCAATTAAGCTGATGAAAACCAGAGCAATGCACGAAAAGAAAAACATCCTCACAAATTTTGACAAACACTCAAATGGCAAATTTGTCGCAAACAATATTGATCCAAGAAGGGTTAAGCAGGTGGTGGTTAATATTATCAGCAACTCAATCAAATACAGCCCGTATAACAGCAATATTAAGGTTAATCTTGATTATTTGGCCTTTGAAGAAACTTCAAAAATTAACGACGCAATTGAGGCCAAAATAAAAGCCAATGACGAAATCAACGATCTAAAAAAAGATTATTTGCTGTCGCAATTGCAGCTAAAAAAAGACAAGAAACAAAGCCGCATCTGTCTTGAAATTGAAGATAATGGCTACGGCATGGACGAAGAAGAAATGAAAATTGCCGCGCAAAAATATGGCACAATCAAACATGATTTAACCAAAAAAATTGACTCAACTGGCTTAGGTTTGCCAATTGTAAAATATCTGGTTGAGGTGCAAGGCGGGCTGTTTGAGATTGATTCTAAGAAGGGTGCGGGAACTAAGGTTAGGATTGTGTTTTAGGTTCGTAATTGTGAGCTAACTAAGCACCTCAAAAACCGAATCAGTAATTTTCTTCAACTCATTTTTTTTAATATTTAGCGCCGGCATGGTGTAGATACAATTTGCGAAAGGTCGCAAAAAAACTCCCGCTTCGACAAATTTTTTCCTCAAATTTAGCATCTTTTCAAAATCACCTTCAATTTCTACCACCCCAACATCACCAAGCACACGCACGTCCTTTACATTTTTAAGATTGCGACATTTTTCTAATTCTTTTTTTAAGAATTTTTCATCAGCGCCAACTTTTTTGGCGTAATTTTCTTTTTCAAATAAATCGAGCGAAGCATTAGCAGCGCTTGCCGCCAAAGGGTTACCCATAAAAGTTGGGCCGTGCATTAGGGCTAAATCAAGCGAGCTTCCTAAAAATTTTTTAAAAATTTCTTCAGAAACTAAAGTTGCGGCTAACGTGACGGCGCCCCCAGTTAGAGCCTTTCCCACCACTAAAATATCGGGAGAAATTTCAGCGTGATTAATCGCAAATTTTTTGCCAGTGCGATAAAACCCGACAGCGCATTCATCGGCCACAAAAAGTAAATCGTGCTTTTTGGCGATTACAAAAATTTGGCGCAAAATTTCAGCATCGCCAAAACGCATGCCGCCAGCGCACTGAATTAGAGGCTCAACAAAAATTCCGGCTAAAATATTTTTATTTTTTTTAACGAAATCTTCCAAAACGTTGAGGTCATTTTGATTTTGCGGCAAGTCTAGCGAAAAATTTTGCAGCAAAATTTTCTCAAATTTTTGATGCATGCCAGAATTTAAATCGGCCAAAGACATCGCACCCGTAGTGTCGCCGTGGTAAGAATTTTTAAATGAAATGAATTTTGTTTTTGCAGCTGCGCCAGAATTAATGTGAAATTGCCAACAAATTTTCATCGCAACTTCAATGGCAGTTGACCCAGAATCTGAAAAAAACACCCGATCCATTTTAGTGAATTGGCACAGGCGGTAAGCCAGTTTGTAAGTTTCGTCATTGGCAAATCCGGCCAGCATAATGTGGGGCAAAATTTTTGCCTGACGCACAATTTCTTTTACAATGTGAGGGTGGCTGTAGCCATGAGCCATGCTCCACCACGAGGCAATGCCGTCAATTAAAACGCGGCCGTCTTTTAGAAAAATTTTTGAACCCCTAGCTTTTGCAACCCCAAGTTGGGGTAGGTGATTTTGCATTTGGCTGTAGGGAAGCCAGATGTGGTTTGCTCCGCGGCTAATCATTGAGAAACTATTTTTGTGGCGCGCCCAGTCCAATAATTTTCAGGAAAATTGCCGTTTAATTTTTTGAAAGCTTTTTGCCCTTCGTCCTTCAAACCAAGTTTGTAGTAAATTTCGGTAATGCGAAAATAGGCTTCAGGCACCTGATTTGTCTGGCGGTAGCGCAAAATTACGTCGCGAAAATTTTCGATGGCGCCGATGTAATTTTTATTTTTTATTTGGTAGCGACCAACCGACATTTTTGCGCCTGCCAAATGCTCGTCGATGAAAGATAGTTTTTCGCGGGCGTCGTCAGTGTGGTCGTCGGCAGGAAAACGCGCGATTAATTCGCGAAAAATAAACGAGGCTTGCTGTGTGTTATCTTGCGCGCGTTCAATTGAGGGAATTTGGTTGTAGTAAGACAGGCCCTTCATGTAGAGTACGTAAGGCACATATTCGCTAGATGGATTTAAGCGCAAAAAATCGTCAGAAATTGACAGCAATTTTGTGTAATCTTCGTCTTTGTAGCGCGCGTAAATTGCCATAGTTTGGCCTTTGACGGCCCATTTTGAAAAAGGAAAATCGCTGTCGATTTTTTCAAAAGCGTCTGCCGCTTCAGAGTAGCTTTTGTCTTTTAAAAGCTTGGCGGCCTTGGTGTAAGAAATTTCGGCACCGGTTTTGTCGTCTTTTTTAGAGCAAGAAAAGGCGAGGGTGGTGAGGGCTAGAAGTAAGAAAAGTTTTTGAATTATTTTCATTTTTTTTGGGTTTTATTTCGAATGTTTGCGCTCAAAGCATGGGCTTGCAATCCTTCGCACTCTGCAAGAATTGCCGTTGCTGTTGCTAATTTTTTAAAGGATTTTTCGTCACAAGAAATCAGCGAAATTCTTTTTAAAAAATCAAAAACCGAAAGCCCGCTAGAAAATTTTGCTGATGCCGATGTAGGCAGTGTGTGACTAGGGCCTGCCATATAGTCACCAATGCTTTCGGGCGTGTAATTTCCCAAAAAAATCGCGCCGGCATTTTGAATTTTTGGTAAGAATTTTTCAGGATTTTTAGTCGCAATTTCCAAATGTTCTGGCGCGATAAAATTGGCAATATGCACCGCGTCATCAAGATTTTTAATCACAAAAATTGCCGAATTTTCTAAAGATTTTTCAATGATTTCTGCGCGCGGTAAATCATTTTTTAAGTAAGAAATTGCGGCAGAAATTTTCAGCGCAAACTCTTGAGAATCTGTGATAATAAAGGCTTTAGAGTCGCTGCCATGTTCAAGTTGCGAAAGCGCGTCAGCGGCAATCCAGTCTGGATTGGCATTTTTATCGGCGATAATTGTCACGTCAGTTGGGCCTGCAATCATGTCGATTCCAACTTCGCCAAAGAGCATTTTTTTTGCTGTTGCAACAAATGAATTTCCGGGGCCAACAATTTTATCAACTTTGGTCACTGTTTTAGTACCATGTGCCAAAGCAGCAATTGCCTGAGCTCCACCAATTTTGTAGATTTTTTTTACACCGCAAAGTTTGGCGGCAAATAAAACTGCGGGGTTAATTTTTCCGCCAGAAGTTGGGGCACAAATGCTGATTTCAGAAACTCCCGCAACTAGTGCCGGCACGGCAGACATTAAAACTGAACTTGGGTAAGAAGCGGTGCCACCAGGCACGTAAACCCCAACAGAATCAATGGCGCGCCACAAGTTGCCAAGTTCAACGCCGGCAGAATCTTTGAAGCGAAAATCTTTGGGTAGCTGTTTTTGGTGGTAATTTTTAATACGATTGAAGGCCAGTTTTAGGGCGTCTTTTACTTCCTTTGAGACTAGTTTTTCAGCTGCATTAATTTCTTTTTCAGTGGCCAAAAAATCGTCAGCTTTTTTAAAAGCGGCCTTATCGAATTTGTTGGAGTAGGTAATTAAAGCTTTGTCGCCGCTTTTTTTGACGGTTTCAATTATTTCGCCAACGGTTTTAGAGACGTCTAGGTCAGAGCTTTGAGCTTTAGTTAAAAACTTGTAGAAGCTTGATTTTTGTGAGGTTGTTAGATTTTTGCTTAGTTTGTTTTCGATTAGGAAAATTTTCATTTTTTGATGTTCTGATTTTTTTCAAATTTTTTTTAGTTTTAAGATCGAGTGTGTGAATAACCACCCCAACCCCTCCTTGAAAAGGAGGGGCTTTATACCGAGTTTGTTTTAAAGACCCTCACTTTCAAAGAAATCGTAGGTAAGCCCCTCCTTTTGAAGGAGGGGTTGGGGTGGTTATTCGCAGACTCCGACTAATATTTAACCCTCTGCCCAACCTCAATGCCAAATTTTTCAACCAATCCGCCGTTAATTTCTAAAACTTTTCGCGCTTCTTTTTGCGAAGAAATAATATCAAGCGAATAAGGTTTGGCGAGGGTTTCAATACTTACAATCACGTCATTTTCATCAATAAAAATCATGTCGAGTGAGATGCGTGTGTTTTTCATCCACATGGCAATTACCTGATTTTCTTCAAACTCAAATAGCATGCCAAAATTTTCGGGCAGCTTGTCTAGGTTCATCAGCCCGTACATTTTTGATTCTTTTGTTTTGGCACTTGCAACCAAAAATTCTGCCACGTTTTTGTCGCCCTCATCAACAATACTTAATTTCGCATTGTAGTTTTTGGGATCGCGGTTAAATTCTAAAATCTCCGTGGCACTAATGTTTTGAGGTGCTCGCAAGATTATAAAAACCACAGCAACGCAGGTAAAAAAAACAAAAGTGAAACGTTTCAAATCAAATTTTTTAGCAATTTTTTTCATGATTTTTTGTTGTGAAATGTTGCTTTGTGCAAATTGCCAAGATGCTGCGGCAGCACAAAAATCAAAGCGCGAGAGCCCAACCAGAATAAGATCTGACATAATCGACATCAAGAGAAAATCTGAAACAATAGACTTCATCAACAATGTGGTTGTTGAAAAAGACGACAGCAGTTTGTTGGCGCAAAAAATGACTGTGCTCTACAACGAAAAAAGCGAGGGCGAAAAAGCCTCAATCAAAAGAATCGACGCCAAAGAAAATGTAAAAATTTTTAGCGAAGAATTTATCGCCAGCGGTGATTTTGGTCATTACGACCCAGCTAAAAATATTTTTGTTTTACAGCAAAATGTCATCGTCAATAACGGCTCTTCAATTGCCAGCGGCGATAAATTTATTTACAATTTAACCACCAAAAAAGGAAATTTTGTTGGTGGCAAAAATGAAACTTCAATCACCGGAAATGGCGGCGACAAGCGTGTTGTGATCGTGATTGGCAATGATTTGCAAGACCGCAAGAAACAAGCAAAAAAATCAAAAAATGAAAAAAATTCTCAGCGCTAGAAATTTAGAAAAATCTTACGGTAAGAAAAAAGTTATTCGCGACATCAGCTTAAGCATTTCGCAAGGCGAAGTGGTTGGTTTGTTGGGGCCAAACGGTGCGGGCAAAACCACTTGTTTCTACATGATTGTTGGTTTGGTTGAGGCGAGTTCGGGCAATATTTTTATTGATAAAGTTGACGTGACAAACATGCCAATGTATCAGCGCGCGCGTTTGGGTATTAGCTACTTGCCACAAGAAGCCTCAATTTTTCGCGGCATGAATGTTGAAGATAATATTTATTCGATACTTGAAATATCAGAAGCCAACGAAACTAAGCGCAAAGAAAGATTGGAAGAATTGCTCACAGAATTTTCGATCACCCACATCAGAAAATCACACGCTTTGGCGCTTTCTGGTGGCGAGAGAAGAAGGGTTGAAATCGCGCGCGCCTTGGCAACAAATCCGTCTTTTATTTTGTTAGACGAGCCTTTCGCGGGAGTTGACCCAATTGCGGTAAACGACATTCGCCAAATGGTTTCGCATTTAAAAAATCGCGGCATTGGTGTTTTAATTACCGACCACAACGTGCGCGAAACCTTGTCAATAGTAGATCGCGCCTACATTGTTTACGACGGCACAATTTTGGCCTCGGGCGCGAAGGAAGATATTGTGGCTAACGAACAGGTGAGAAAGGTTTATTTGGGTGAGGATTTTAAGATTTAATCCGCGAGTTCTTGACGAGATGGACCCCGTCGAATGACGGGGTCCATCTCATCACAAGTTAGCTGTTAACCTTCGCAATAATCTCATCCGCAATCCGCTCAATTTGCTTCTGATCTTTTCCTTCAACCATCACGCGAATTAAATTTTCAGTACCACTCTTGCGCACTAGAATTCTACCGCTTCCGGCGATTTCTTCTTCTTTGCTTTTAATAAAATCTTGCACCGATTTTTCTTCGAGTGGGTTTTTCTTGCCCACCTCAAATTTAGTGTTTTTCAAAAGCTGCGGAAATAGTTCAAACAAATTCAAAATCTCACTCGCTGGTTTTTTAGAATCGGCCAAAACTGCCAAAACTTGTAGTGCCGCAATCAAGCCATCCCCCGTTGTAGAATAGTCGGAAATCACAATGTGACCCGATTGTTCGCCGCCAAAATTGCAGCGGTTTTTGCGCATTTCTTCTAAAACGTAACGATCTCCAACTTGGGCGCGGATTGTTGAAACGCCGATGTAGCTCAAATAATTTTCGAGTGCCAAATTTGACATTTGTGTAATCACCACCGTGTCGTTTTTTAAATTTCCGTCAGCGTGAAGTTTCTCGGCAATCAGCGCAATTAGCTTGTCGCCGTCAATGGCGTTGCCTTTTTCGTCAACCACCAAAAGACGATCTGCATCGCCGTCAAGCGCAATTCCGATGTTAGCTTTTTCTTCTAACACTTTGGTGCGCAGAGCCTCGGGGTGGGTTGAGCCGCATTTTTCGTTAATGTTAAAACCGTTTGGTTCGGTGCCAATTTCAATTACTTCGGCTCCTAATTCCCAAAAAATTTGTGGGGCAATTTTGTAGGCAGCGCCATTGGCGCAATCGACGACAATTTTTAAATCGGTAAGAGTTTTGTCTTTTGGAAAAGAGTTTTTAACAAACTCGATGTAGCGATTTGACGCGTCGTCTAGTCTTTTTACGCGACCTAGACTTTCTGGTCTAGCCAAGTGCGGCGTGATGTCGCCGTCAATTAGTGCTTCAATTTCTTTCTCAATTTCGTCGCTTAATTTGTGGCCGTCGCGGTTAAAAATTTTAATGCCATTGTCGCAATAAGGGTTGTGCGAAGCTGAAATCATAATGCCAATGTCGGCGCGAATTGAGCGTGTGAGCATTGAAACGGCGGGGGTTGGAACGGGTCCAACTAAAAACACATCCATGCCAACAGCGGCAAGCCCTGCAGTGAGGGCAGGTTCAATTACGTAGCCCGA
Source organism: Rickettsiales bacterium (assembly GCA_017999675.1). Taxonomy (GTDB): domain Bacteria; phylum Pseudomonadota; class Alphaproteobacteria; order Rickettsiales; family UBA1997; genus UBA2645. The sequence continues at coordinate 4,894 of JAGNLL010000014.1, read as the reverse complement.
AAGGCGAGTGTCTTTGCCAATCACCACGCGGTGACGGTGATTGCCATCAATAAATTTTGCACCAATCGCCATGCCAACTTTTAAGGCAATTTCAGTGGTCATTGGAAATTTATTAACTGTGCCGCGAATGCCGTCGGTGCCGAAATATTTTCGAGTCATGTTTTTAAGATAAAAAGTTAACCAACTTCAATTATGCTACTGCGCTGGACCCAGCGCTGGACTTGGTTTGCAACCCAGTCCACATGTTCATTTCCTTACTTTAAATTTGGACTGAACATTAGGACGGGATTGCAAATCCCGTCCTGCGCTACTTCTGCACCAGGCTTTTCAAAACCTCAATCGCTTTAGAAATTCCTTCTTTATTAACCCCGCCACCCATCGCTAAATCTTTTTTTCCACCGCCACCTTTTCCACCAACCGCTTCAACCGCAGGTGCAATTAACTTTGCCGAGTCGAATTTTTCTAACAGGTTGGCGCTTACCGCAACGCACACCGCAACTTTGCCGTCTTTGCAGCCAAAAAGTGCAAAAATGCACGAGTCTTGAAACTCTTTTTTAGCTTTAATGTCGCTAACAATTTCGCGAATGTCTTTGGCTTCGGCGTCTTCAAAAGCGTGGCTCACCAAGGTGACGTCAGCAATTTTTTCAGACTGCAAATTGTTTAAAGCAGAAAGCAAAATTTGTTTTTTTAGACGCTCAATTTCTTTGTCTTTTTTCTTCAAGATTTCTTCCAAAACTTTTGCATCACTTTCTTGCAAGTGCGAATCATCTGGCTTCGCACCACCAAGTGCCGAAATTTCTGAATTCTTTTTGTCGATTTTTTCTTTCAACTCATCCACCAAATTGCCCAACTTTTTTTCTTGCTCAGCTAAATAATCTTTTAACCCAGAAGCGCTGCGAGCTTCGATTCTTCTAATGCCGGAGGCGACTGATTTTTCTGAAATAATTTTAAACGCTTCAATTTCGGCAGTGTTTTTAACGTGAGTTCCACCACACAATTCAACTGAAGATCCCATTTTAACCACGCGAACTTCGGCGTCGTATTTTTCACCAAACAATGCTTCAGCACCACTTTCGCGAGCCGCGTCTAAAGCCATTAAATTAGTATTTACTGCGTTTGATTGTTTGATGTTTTGATTCACCAAATCTTCAACTTTTTTGATTTCATCCGCTGTCATTGCGCGGTTAAAATTGAAGTCAAAAGTGAAATATTCGGCGTCAACATTTGAGCCTTTTTGCGAAATAGAATTGCCCAAAACTTCTTTCAAAGCCTTGTGCATTAAGTGAGTTGCAGAGTGGTTTGCGGCGCGCTGAAGGCGCGTTGCTTGATTTACTTTTGTGGTCACTTCGTCACCAACTTTGAAATCGCCTTTTATTTCTGAAACAAGATGCACAAATAAATTGCCGGCAAATTTTTTGCTTTCAGAAATTTCCATTGAATTTGCGCCAGAAATTATTTTTCCGTCGTCACCTTTTTGTCCACCCGAAGTGGCGTAGAATGTGGTTTGATCAAGAACTACAAAAGCGTTGGGTGCGGCAGAAATAAATAAAATTTTTGCTGGTCCTTCGAGTTTTTCGTAGCCCAAAAATTTTGTTTCGCCGAATTTTTCTTTGAGTTCAAAAAATAGTTTGTCTTCTTTTTCTTCACCTGAACCGGACCAGTTTTTGCGGGCGCGCTCGCGCTGTAATTCCATTTCAGAATTGAAGGCTTCAACATCAACTTCGATGTTTTTTTCTTTGAGAATGTCTTGAGTTAAATCGAGCGGAAATCCGTAAGTGTCGTAGAGTTTGAAGGCGATTGCACCGGAGAATTTTGGGCTTTTTGATTCAGCAATTGCTTCTTCCAAAATTTTCAAACCCTTGTCCAAAGTTTCGCGGAATTTTTCTTCTTCGTTTTTTAGTGAGTCGATGATGGTGTCGCGAGCACGCGCTAATTCTGGGTAGGCGTCGCCCATTTCTTTGATTAGAATGTCGACTAATTTGTACATTGTGGCTTCTTTAGCGCCCAACTTGTGAATCTGGCGCATGGCGCGGCGCATGATGCGGCGAAGAACGTAGCCGCGACCTTCGTTGCTAGGAAGCACGCCGTCGGCGATTAGAAAGCATGATGAGCGTAGGTGATCGGCGATGATTTTTAATTCTGGTTTTGTGTTCATGTTTTTAGTAAATATTTGAATAGGTCCCCGAGCAAAGCGCTGAAAGCGCGTCGTCGAGGGGCCCGAAGCGAGATCTTTTTTCAGGCCCCTCTTTCGACGCACTGCGTGCTTTGCTCGGGGACCTATGAAGTTTTCCTACCCAACCAAATGAATCGCAATTTCAAGAGCCGGTCTTTTGCCCATTAAATCTTCGAAAATTTTTAGCATTTTATTGCGCAAAGCTTTTTCGATTTCGGCCATTACTTTGCCTTCTTGTAATTTCTTTTTGCTTTTTTTGCTCTTCATAAATTTCAGGCCAAAACCTTCGTTTAACTTGAGCTCGCGCGCTTTGCTTTTGAGCAAAAATTGAATTTCTTTTTGCAGCATGTCTTCAGCGTCGCGGTCGCGTTTTAGGTCGTAAGAACCAACCGTAATAATGCGCGGTTTTGAAGTTAAAATTAGTGCGTCATTTACGGTGATTGAAATTGTGACGATGCCGGCAAATTGTAGCTTTTTGCGCTCTTTCAAAACTTCGCATTTCAAATCTAAAAGCTGTCTGCCATCAACGCCGATGTAACCAACTTTTACTTTGCCGACAATTTCGGTGTTCATCGGGTTTTCCGCGTCAAACTTAACTGCAGCGCCATTTTCAATTTGGATTACTCTTGGCACGTTGCAGTCTCTAGCAATTTCGCAGTGAGTTTTTGTGTGCAAAAATTCGCCGTGAACTGGAATGGCAACTTTTGGTTTTGCCAGTGCGTACATTTCGCAAAGTTCTTCTTGCGACGGGTGGCCCGAAACGTGCACGAAGTGGTCTTTTTCGGTTAAAACGTCGATTTGTTTTTTGGCAAGTTCGTCAAAAAGTTCGAAGATTTTTTTCTCGTTTCCGGGGATAATTTTTGACGAGAAAATCATCAAATCACCTTTGGTAAAACGAATTGTTGGGTGCATGTCGGTGGCAATTTTGCGCGTGCCGGCGTTGGGTTCGCCCTGACAGCCGGTTGAAATTACTAGCAATTCGTCTTTTGAATAAAACTTCATTTCGCGGTCAGAAATGAACTCAAAATTTTCAGCAAAATAGCCGCTTTTTTTGCCAACTTCGTGCAGGCGGTGCAAAGAAAACCCAGCTAAAACAACTTTTCTGCCAACGTCACGTGCAATTCTGCAAATGGTGTGAACGCGTGCCAAATTTGACGCGAAAGTGGTGACTCCAACCAAACCTTTGCGGCCTTCGATTAGGCTTTTTAGTGAATCGTAAAGTTCGCCTTCCGAACGTGAGTGGCCGGCAGATAGCGCGTTTGTTGAGTCGCAGATTACTGCTAAAATTTCGCCGCGGTCACCGTAGGCTTTGATTCTTTCTTTTTCTGAAATGTCGCCAACGACAGGATCTGGATCAAATTTCCAATCGCCGGTGTGAAGAATATTACCTTTGTGGGTTTTAACCATTACCGCTTTCATCTCAGGAACTGAGTGAGTTAGGCCGATGAAATCGAGTTTAAAAGGATGTAAGTTTAACTCTCTCGAGCCATCAATGATGTGGATTGGAACGGTTTTTTCGAGTTTGAATTCTTGCAACTTAGTGCGCAAAAAATTTGCCGCAAATTCGGTGGCGTAAACTGGAACTTCGAGCTCTTTCCACAAATATTGCACCGCGCCTAAGTGATCTTCGTGAATGTGAGTAATCACAATTCCTAAAAGATTTTTGCGGTTGGCTTTAATGAAAGAAATGTCAGCGGTCATCATGTCAACACCGGGAACGTCGTAGGCAAAGCCCATGCCGCAATCAATCATCAGCCACTTGCCGTCAAGGTGGTAAAGGTTAACATTCATGCCAATTTCGTTGGCGCCACCAAGTGGTAAGAAGAGTAGGTCGCCGTGGTGTTTTTTTAAGTTTAGGTCCATTTTTTTTATTTTAGATTATTTTCGTAAACGATTCTGAGTCCATCCAGCGTAAGATCTGGCTCGTAATGTTGAACTGTGTTTTTTAACGCGTCTTTAAAAAGTTCGGCAAGGCCACCCGTCATTATTCTGGTGGTTTTGCTTCCCAATTCGTTTTCAATTTTTGCAATCATTCCTTCAATTAGCGAAACGTAACCAAAGAAAGCGCCTGAATTCATTGCTTCAATGGTGTTTTTTCCAATTACGTTTTTTTGTGCTTTTACTGAAATTTTTGGCAATTGCGCCGTCATGTCGTGAAGCGCTTTTAGTGAAAGGTTAATGCCGGGTGCAATTACGCCGCCCAAATATTCGCCGCTTTTTCCAACCACATCAAAAGTGGTTGCAGTGCCGAAATCAATCACAATTAAATTGCCGCCAAATTTTTTAAAACCGGCGATCGAGTTAATGATGCGGTCAGAACCAACTTCGTTTTTGTTTTTTACTTGTAGGTCAATTCCAAGCTCTACTTCGTCTTGGCCGATTACCAAAATTTTTCCGGTAAATGTTTCGCTGGTTATTTTTTTAATCGCCTCGCAAAGAAGGCCCGTGAGGGTTGGAACAACCGAGGCAATGATTGCTCCAGAAATTTTTAAGCAGTCAATTTTGTCGGTGAGGCACAGCTCGATAATGTCAACCGCGTAGTCGTCGGCCGATTTTTTAGTGTCGCTAACGAGACGCCATTTTTTGATGAGACGGTTATTTTCGAAAATTCCGATGACGATGTTGGTGTTTCCGATGTCGAAGGTGAGAAGCATTTTTTTGTTTTTGGGTTAATAGGTCCCCGAGCAAAGCCCGTAGGGCGTCGTCGAGGGGCCCGAAGAC
>JAGNLL010000001.1 GCA_017999675.1 Rickettsiales bacterium | reverse complement strand
CTGGCGACAACGTTAAGCTTAACGTCGAACTAATTGCTCCAATCGCAATGGAAGAAGGCCTTCGTTTTGCTATCCGTGAAGGTGGCAGAACTGTTGGGGCTGGGGTTGTTGCTAAGATTATTAAATAGGAATTCATGAAAAATAAAGAGAGCATTAAAATCACTCTTGAGTCTTTTGACCATCTTGTGTTGAGCAAGGCAATGAATGAAATCATCGGAACCGTTAGAAGAACTGGTGCTGGCATTAAAGGACCAATTCCCTTGCCAACCAAAATTCAAAAGTTTTGCGTTATCAGAGGTCCTCACGTGGATAAAGATTCTCGTGAACAATTCGAAATCAGATCTTCAAAAAGATTACTAATCATCTCTCCAACAGCTCAAACTGTAGATGCTCTGATGAAGCTAAATCTTTCTGCTGGCGTGAATATTAAAATCGCAATCAACGGAGCAAAGTAATTAGATGTTAGAATTAGTCGGAAAAAAAATCGGCATGTCCCACATCTTTAAAGACAACGGCGTGTCCGTGCCTTTAACTATGGTACAAGTTTATGAAAATTGTGTGCTCGAATTAAAAGTTAACGAAGATAAAGATTTTGATAATTTGTTAGTGGCTTTCGAAAAAGCGACTAGCCCTAAAAAACTTTCAAAGTCAGTTGCTGGAATTTTTAACAAAAAAGCAGTACCTCTTTTTAATAAAATTCGTGGATCACAAGTCAGAAAAGGGTTGGAATTAAAGGTTGGTGATTCAATTACCATCGATTCAATCTTGAAAGAAGGTGATAAAATTAGTATTGGCGGCTCTACAATCGGAAAAGGTTTTGCCGGTGTAATGAAAAGATGGAACTTCCGCGGCTTGGAAGCTTCTCACGGTGTTTCGGTTTCTCACCGTTCTCACGGTTCAACTGGTCAAAGACAAGATCCAGGCAAAACTTTCAAAGGCAAAAAAATGGCCGGACATATGGGTGTTGATAATATTACGGTCAAAAATCTTGAAGTTGTAATGATCGACAAAGAAAAATCTGTGATTGCTGTCAAAGGTGCAATTCCTGGTAGCGCTGGTAGTGATGTAATTCTTAAAATTGTTCAAAACTTCTAAATATTATGACTTCTTTAACTATTAAAACGATAGATTTTTCTAAGGACGGACTAAGTTCTAAGAAGATTGATCTCGCAAGCAATCTTGAAATCGAAAGTGCAAAATCAGTAGCTTACGTAGTTAGATGGCAGCTTGCTAGAAAAAGAGCTGGATCTGCAAAAACTAAAACTATGGCTGAAATTTCTGGCACAACCGCAAAGCCTTTCAAACAAAAAGGCACTGGTAATGCTCGTCAAGGTAGCAAAAGATCTGTGCAATTTGTTGGTGGTAGAACTTGCCATGGTCCAATGCCAAGATCTTTTGACTTTTCAATGCCTAAAAAAATCGTTAAAAAAGCTTTGGCTGACGCCTTAAGAATGAAATTAAAAGAAGATAAAGTTGTGCTTTTCTCTAATTTTGGATCAGAGATTAAAACTTCTAAAATCAAACTAGCTTTAGAAAAAAATAATTATTCTAGCGCTTTGATTGTTCATAATGGTGATAATGCTGCTCTTACTAAATCGGTTAGAAATTTGAAAAATGTCAAAGCTTTAGATGTTAAAGCCATCAATGTTTACGATATCCTAAGTTTCGAAAATATCGTATTTGATAGCAGCATTTTCGAAAATAAAATCTTAGGAGTATTGGTATAATGGCTTCTCTATTAAATTATGATAAGATCAAAGGATTGATCTATACTGAAAAATCAAACAAACAGCTTGTTGATGGAAAATATCATTTCCGTGTTGATGCAAGTTGCGATAAGGATGAAATTGCATCACTTGTTAAAAAAGCTTTTGGAGCTGAAGTTGAGAAGGTGAATATTATCAATACCAAGTCCAAAGTAAAAAATTTTAAAGGTGTTAAAGGTACTAGAGGCTCTTATAAAAAAGCCATTGTTACCCTAAAGGAAGGTCAATTAATTAATTTCGGTTCTTAAAACATGGCTCTCAAGAATTACAAGGCTATAACTCCATCTCTAAGGCAGCTTATAACCATTGACAGAAGTGAATTGTGGAAGGGTTCTCCTTTAAAAATTCTCACTACTAAAGTTGGTGAAGATGCTGGGCGCAACAATATGGGCCACATTACCGTTAGACATAAGTCTGGGGGTCATAAAAAATCTTTCAGGGCTATTGATTTTAAAAGAGATAAATTTGATCTCGAGGCTGTAGTAGAGAGAATTGAATATGATCCAAATCGCACAGCTTTTATTGCTTTGTTGAAATATAGTGACGGAATTTTTTCATATATTATTGCACCTCATAAGCTTGTGGTAGGTGATAAAATCATGTCATCAAAAAGCCTGATCGACGTTAAGATTGGTAATGCGATGCCTCTTTCTGTAATTCCAATTGGATCTATTATTCACAACATTGAATTGAAGCCAGGATGCGGTGGAGCTGTTTCTAGATCTGCTGGTACTTACGCTCAATTAGTTGGAAAAGATGGTGGATATGCCCTTCTAAAAGTTCAGTCTGGAGAAATAAGACTATTCTTGCTTGAATGCATGGCGACTGTTGGATCAGTTTCAAATTTAGATAATAAAAACATCTCAATTGGTAAAGCTGGTAGATCAAGATGGCTTGGAATTAGACCAACCGTCCGTGGCGTTGTAATGAACCCAGTTGATCACCCACATGGTGGTGGTGAAGGAAAAACTTCTGGTGGTAGACATCCAGTTTCTCCAACGGGTAAATCTGCTAAAGGTAAGAAAACTAGAAAAAGAAGTAAGCCTTCGAACCGTTTTATTGTTAAATCACGAAAAGATAAATAAATTATGCCTAGATCAACATGGAAAGTTCCATTCGTAGATGGTTACTTGCTTAAAAAAGCAAGAGACTATCTTAGCTCTTCTAAAAAACAGGTAATCAAAACCTGGTCTAGAAGATCAACGATATTGCCTCAATTCGTCGGAGTTAATTTTGCAGTTCATAACGGCAAAAAATTTATTTCTGTTTCTGTTACCGAAGGAATGGTTGGACATAAGTTTGGTGAATTCGCTTTAACTAGAACTTTCTATGGCCACGGTGGTGATAAAAAAGTTACAAAATCATAGTATCATGACACAAAAATTAGCAGTAGCTTACTTAAGCTCGGTAAAATCAAGTCCACTAAAGGTTATGAAGGTGACCAAAAGTGTTGCCGGTTTGCCGGTTGCAGAAGCTTTGAAACTTTTGCAATTTTCTAAACTAAAAATTTCTTCAGTAGTCAGAGCTCTTGTTTATTCAGCAATGTCTAACGCTGAGAATAACCACGGTATGGATGTTGATACTCTTTATGTTAAAGAGGTTGACGTTGGTCGTGCCTTTGCTCTTCGCAGATTTGCAGCTAGGGGTAGGGGTAAGTCGAGCGCAATTATAAAAACTTTTAGCAATATCCGCGTCACTTTGGCCGAAAAACAGCCAGAAAAAAAAGTGACAAAAAAAACAAAAAAAGGGGAGTAAGCAGTGGGTCAGAAGGTTAATCCGGTAGGTTTTAGACTACTCAACAGTAAAAACTGGGAGTCAGTTTGGTATGATCAAAAAAACTATGCTAAAAAGCTAATTAATGACGTTACCATCAGAAGCTTTATCAAAAAGAACTACTCTCATTGCGGTATTGGAAGCGTCGTTATTGAAAGGCCTTCTGATAAAATTCATCTAATTATTAAAACTTCTAAACCCGGAGTTCTTATCGGAAAAAAAGGTTTGGATATTGAAAAAATCAACCAAGCTGTTGAAAAAATTGCCGCTTGTAAAGTTGATGTAAAGATTGTTGAGATTGACAAGCCTGACACAAATTCTTCATTAGTTGCTCAAAGCATTGCAAAGCAATTAGAAGGACGTGCTGCTTTCAAAAAAGTAATGAAAAAATCTATGCAGTCAGCCATGAAAAGTGGCGCTCTTGGAATTAAAGTAAGCTGCTCTGGAAGATTGGGTGGAGCTGAAATCGCAAGAACTGAATGGTATAAAGAAGGATCTGTTCCTCTGCACACTCTGCGTTGTAATGTCGATTATGCTATTGCAAATGCTTACACGACTTACGGCGTAATTGGCGTGAAGGTGTGGATTTATAAAGGCTTCATTGAGAAGAAGTCAAAAACAGCAAATAACTAAAGTTTAAAAATGCTAGTTCCAGCAAAGACAAAATATAGAAAGGCGCAGAAAGGCGGGAAAAAAATTCTTGGAACCGCTGCTAATGGCAATAGCCTTAAATTCGGATCTTGTGGCCTAAAGGCTCTTGAGCCAGGCAAATTAACTTCTAAACAGATTGAATCTGCGAGAAAAGTTATTACTCGTTATATGAAGCGTGCCGGAAAACTATGGATTATGGTTTTTCCTCACACTCCAGTGACTCAGAAGCCTGCAGAGGTAAGAATGGGAAGTGGTAAAGGTAACGTTGAATACTATATCGCTAAAATCAAACCAGGTCGCATCATTTTTGAAATTGATGGAATTGATGAAGTGTCTGCTCTAGTTTCTTTACAAAAAGCTGCTGCAAAGCTGCCATTTAAAACTAAAATCGTTAATCAGAACTAGGCCATGAAAAAAGAAGATAAAAAAATAGCTTTGTCAAATATAGCTGCTCTTAAAAAAGAGCTTTTGATGATGAGAATGAAAGCATCATCAGGAGAAGAGGTTATTGTAAAAGATTATAAAAATAAAAAAAAGGAAGTCGCACGACTTTTTACTACACTTAATAACAAAAAGACTGCTGCCAAATAATGAAAGTTACGGTTTTAAACATCATTGATGAGAAGACTTTTAAGGCTCTCTCAGCTACATCTAAAAAACACCCTCGTTACGGTAAATACATTACTGTTCACAAAAAATACTTAGTGGACTCGCAAGGTAAAAAAGTGACTGTTGGTGATGAGGTTGAAATTGTCGGCTCAAGACCCCTGTCCAAGACTAAGAGATGGGCTCTTAAGGTTAATTAATTTAGGGATTTAATAATGATTCAAATGCAAACAAATCTAGTCGTGGCTGATAACTCAGGTGCCAAGTCTGCTAGATGTATTAAAGTTTTGGGTGGTTCTGACCACATGATTACTGGAATTGGCACTATTATTGTTTTGTCAATCACTAGCGTTATTCCAGGTTCAAAAGTAAAAAAAGGGCAAGTGGCGAAAGGTGTGATCGTTCGCACAAAAAGCAAAATTGTTAGAGCGGATGGTAGTTTTGTTAAGTTTGATGACAATGCCGTGGTTCTTGTCGATAAAGATGGAGAGCCGCTCGCAACTCGTGTTTTTGGTCCGGTGGCACGCGAAGTAAGGCAGCAAAATTTTTTAAAAATCGCATCATTAGCCTCGGAGGTTTTGTAGAAAATGGCACAAAAATTTAAGAAAAACGACCAAGTTATCGTCATTTCTGGATCTAGCAAAGGTAAGATTGGAAAGATTATTTCTTTGTCTACGACAAAAGTAACTGTAGAGGGGGTGAACGTTGCAACTGTTCATAAAAAACCAACATCAGCAGCTCCTGGACAAATTGTTAAAGTTGAGAAGCCGATTCATATTTCAAACATTTCTCATGTTGAAGAAGGTAAGGCAGTAAAAATTAAATTTGTGACTGAATCTGGTGAGGGAAAGATTTTTACCAGAAAAAGTCGTGTTTCAAAAAAATCTGGAAAAAAAATTGTATAAACAATGCAAACTATAACTGAAAAACTTTACAAAGACTCGATTGCAGATTTGAAGGGAAAATTCTCCTACAAAAATGACATGGCGATACCAAGATTAAAAATGATTAGTCTTAACGTTGGTATTAAAGCGGCGGATAGCGACAATAAATTCTTAGCTTACTTGGCTACTCAAGTTTCAAATATTGCTGGTCAAAAAGCAGTTTTGACCAAATCTCGTAAAGCGATCTCTACTTTTAAACTAAGAAAAGACCTACCAATTGGTTGCAGAGTGACTCTTAGAGGTAAAAAAATGTATGAGTTTTTGGACAGGTTGACCAATATTGCTCTTCCGAGAATCAGAGATTTTAGAGGTTTGTCTTCTAAGGGTTTTAACCAAAGCCATCACTATTCTTTCGGTGTAAAAGAACATAATATATTCCTTGAAGTTGATCTAGACAACGTTCCAAAAGTTTTTGGTATGAATATTACCGTTGTGACTACTGCTCAAAGTAAAGAAGAGGCTCTGTACCTGTTAAAAAAACTTAATTTCCCAATCAAGTAATATGGCAAAAAAATCGTCAATTATCAAAAACAACAATAGAAAAGAGTTGTCACAATTGCATAAAGCAAAAAGACAAAAAGCTATTGCAACTGCAAAAGATCAGTCATTGCCATTCGAAGAAAGATTAATGGCTCAAATTAAGCTTTCGGAAATGTCTCGTGATGGTGCGCGCATCAGACACAGAAACAGATGTGCTTTAAGTGGAAGACCTAGAGGTAATCTTAGAAAATTTGGCTTATCTCGTATTGCGGTTAGAGAATTGGCGTCTTGGGGGCAAATTCCAGGTTTAATTAAATCAAGTTGGTAGTAATAAATGTCTTTTAATCATTCGGTATCAGATCTAGTAGCTAGAATTAAAAACGGCTACATGGTCAAAAAATCAAGCATTTCTTGCCCAGTTTCTCAATTAAGAGAAGATATTCTGCGCATCCTAAAAGATGAGGGTTACATCCTTAACTACAGTAGAGTTAAAGACGGCAATTTTGAAAAATTCGACATTCATTTGAAATATCATTTCTCAAATCCAGTAGTTAACGAAATTCAGGTTATATCTAAGCCAGGAAAAAGAGTTTATTGTCATGCGACAAAAATTCCTTTGGTGAAAAATGGATTAGGAATGATCGTCATTTCAACTTCTCAAGGTGTTATGATCGATTATGAAGCCAGAACAAAAAAACTTGGTGGTGAAGTTCTCTTTAAAATATTTTAGTTAAAACAAATGTCTCGCGTAGGAAAATTACCTGTTGCTATCCCGGATAATATCAAGGTTACAGTTGATAAAGACGTTATCACTCTTGATTCTGGAAAGGTTAAAAAAACATATAAAGTTAGTCCTGGTGTTGGTGTAGAGGTGCTTGATAAGCAAATTAAACTTGCCGCCATCGACAAAACAATCCCTGACATTTCAATGTTTGTGGGTATGGATAGAAGCAATATTAAAAATATTGTTTTGGGACTACAGACTGGTTTCAAAACCACTCTAGAAATTAACGGGGTAGGGTACAAAGCATCTGTCGATAAATCAGTTTTGATTCTGACTTTGGGATATAGTCATGAAATTTTTTATGCTCTTCCAAAAGGAATCACTGCTGTTTTTGAGAAGCCAAATTTAATCATTATCTCTGGTGACGATAATATTCTAGTTGGTCAAGTTGCTGCAGAAATTATTTCTTTCAGAAAGCCTGAGCCTTACAAAGGTAAAGGCGTGAAGGTTTTTGGTAAGAAAATTCTAAGAAAAGAGGGTAAGAAAAAATAACATGATTACAAGCTATCAAAGAAGAAAGTTCAGAGTCAGAAATGCCATCATTCAGAATAATAAATCTGAAAGACCTAGAATCGTTGTTTCAAGATCTAATCAAAATATTTATGCTCAGCTAGTAAGTGTTGATGGTAAAATTTTGGCTGCTTACTCAACTCTTAATTTTACAGAAGATAAAAAAATTAGCGGTATTGAAAAAGCTAAAGTAGTTGGCAAAGAATTTGCTAAAATCTGCTTGAAAAATGGCATTAGCCAAGTTGTTTTCGATAAAGGTGCTTATGCATATAGTGGTCGCGTTAAGACCATCGCGGAGTCTTGTCGTGAAGCTGGATTGCAGTTCTAACTAATTTAAAATTTAAAATGTCAAAACAGGTAAAAGGTCATCAAAAAGAAGGTGCAAATTCAGAAATCGTAGAAAAATTGATTTCAATTAATCGCGTTTCTAAAACCGTAAAAGGTGGCAAAAACATGTCATTTGCAGCTTTGGTAGTTGTTGGCGATAAAAATGGCCGAGTTGGTTTTGGTAAGGGAAACGCAACAGAAGTTTCTGATGCTAAAAATAAAGCCTTCGAAGCAGCGAAAAAGGCCATGACAAAAATTTCTTTGAAAGAAGGTCGTACAATTCATCACGATATTTTTGCCAGATTTTGCTCAGCTAAAGTTTATTTGAGAGCAGCTCCAGCAGGTACTGGAGTTATTGCTGGTGGTCCAATGCGTGCTATTTTTGAATGTGCAGGAATTCACGATATCGTTGCTAAATCAGTTGGAACTTCAAACCCATACAACATGGTGGGAGCTACATTCGCCGCACTTAAAGGCTTAGTTTCTCCTAAAATAGTTGCTGAAAGAAGATCGAAAGAAATTTCTGAAATCGTCAAAAGAAGAAATTTGGCGCTTAATCATGAAGTAGAAAAAGAAAAAAAAGAGGGAGCTGAATAGATGCCAAACAAAACTTTTTTAAATAAAAAAATCGTTATCACCCAAGTTAAAGGTGGGTCAAAACTTAATGATAGACAAAAGGGTAACCTAATTGGTCTTGGCCTTAGAGGAATCGGTAGTTCTTCTAGTCTAAACTGCGATCAATCAATCTTGGGTATGATCAAAAAAATCGAACATATTGTAAAAATTTCATTAGCTTAAAAGTCATGTCTCTTTCTCTTCAAGGTCTACCAAAAATTAAAAGAAATTCTCGCATCAGAGTCGGTCGTGGTATCGGATCTGGTAAAGGTAAAACTTCTGGTCGCGGTGTAAAAGGTCAAAAGGCTAGAACTGGTCACCATTCTGTAAAAGGTTTTGAAGGTGGTCAAACTCCAATTTACATGCGCCTTCCTAAAAGAGGCTTTGTTAATGTTTTGCGCAAAGAAATCGAAGTAGTGAATATTCGCGATATTTCAAAATTTGTAGAAAGCAAAAAACTAAACTCTGCTGCAACAATCACCAAAGAACATTTGGAAATAGCTGGATTGATCAAAGATAAAAACTCTGCAGTAAAATTGATCATGAGCAAAGATGCTGCATTAGCTGCTGCTAAGTTTAAAGTTGCTGTTGATTCCTATTCAGAAAAAGCTAAAGCCTTCTCTCTGTAATGTCCTCATTAGCCGCAAATTCAGAGCTAAAAAAAAGAATCCTATTTACGATATTCATTTTACTCGTTTATAGATTTGGTACCTTCGTACCAATTCCTGGTATCAATATCGAAGTATTAAAAAAGTTCTTTGCCGGTGAGGGTGCTAACGTGTTTGGCATGATTAATCTTTTTTCTGGGGGAGCCTTAGAAAGAATGAGTATCTTTGCTTTAAACATTATGCCATACATCACTTCTTCAATCATCATGCAGCTTTTGACTTCAATGTACAAAGGCTTAGAGAATTTGAAGAAGGAGGGTGAATATGGCCGCGCTAAAATTAACCAATATACTCGCTATTTGACTATCGTTCTGGCCTTCTTCCAATCGATTGGAGTTTATTACGCGCTTTCTAATTCTGATCACAACGCCTTCATTTCAGAGTCGAACATTTTTATGTGGACGACTTGTATTAGCTTAGTTGGAGGTACAGTAATTTTGATGTGGTTTGGTGAAAAAATTACTTCTTCTGGTATTGGTAACGGCATTTCTCTCATAATCTTTGTTGGTATCGTTTCATCGTTGCCATCGACCATTATACAAGTTTTTGATCTAGCTAGAACTGGTGTTTATTCTTGGTTTATACTTTTACTATTCTTTGTAGTTTTTGCTGCATTTTTAATGCTGGTTTGCTTTGTTGAAAAAACTCACAAGCGTATTAAAATCCAATATCCAAATGGTGCAATGATGAAATCATCTGGTGCGAGCGACTCATCATTTTTGCCTTTGAAGATCAATATCTCTGGTGTCATACCTCCAATTTTTGCAAGTTCAATTTTAATGTTTCCAGCTGCCATCGCTCAGTTTATCGGAACGGATGGAAGCTCGTCTATATTCTTCGCTTTGCAAAGGGGTGGTAGTATTTACCTGATATTATTCTCACTGCTCATTTTGTTTTTCTCTTACTTTTACTCTTCGATTATTTTTAACACCGAAGATGTCGCAAATAATTTGAAGAAAAGTAACTGCTTTATTCTGGGTGTTAGACCCGGTGCATCAACTTCAGCGCATCTTGATAAAATCGTTTCGCGTCTAACTTTACTCGGTGCAATTTACTTAATATTTGTCTGCTCTGTGCCAGAAATTTTGGTCACAAAATATTCAATCCCACTTCATATTGGTGGAACTGGAATTTTAATTATGGTCAACGTGGTTATGGATTTAATAAACCAAATCCAATCTCACTTGTTTTCTAGCAAATACGGATCTGCTACTAAAAAAAGAAGAGTAAGGGTGAGAGGATGAATATTATTTTCCTAGGTGCTCCTGGATCTGGAAAGGGCACCCAAGCTGTAATGCTTGCCAAGAAATTAGAAATCACTGCAGTTTCAACCGGTGAAGTTTTGCGCAAAGAAGTATTGCAGCAAAGTGATATCGGAAAACTTGCAAAGTCTTACATGGATTCCGGAAAATTAGTTCCAGATGAAGTGGTGATCGACATCATAAAAAAACAAGTTGCTGAAGAATCTTGCGGCAAAGGATTTATCCTTGATGGCTTTCCAAGAAATATAGCACAAGCGGTTAAGCTCGACGAGATGCTTCGTAACATTGGTAAGAAAATCGATATTGTTTTTAATTTTGATGTTTCTGAAGACGTTTTAGTAAAAAGAATTTTAGGCAGATTTTCTTGTAAAGGTTGTGGGGAAATTTATAACCGTTACTTCAAGTTGCCAAAAAAAGATGGTGTTTGTGATAAGTGCGGATCAATCGACTTTGAAAACAGAAAAGACGATTCCGAAGAAACTATAAATAATCGTCTTAAGGTTTATCATGAATCGACATTTCCACTGATCGATTACTACAAAAAGAATAACTTGCTTCTTTCAATCAGGGCTGTAGAAAGCCCGCCCCTCGTTTTTGAGGCGTTGGTTGAAGTAACTTATAAAGTTTTCCAAAAATAAATATTAATAAAAAAAGAGGGTACTTAGCTTGGCTAGAATCGCTGGTGTAAACATTCCAAAAGAAAAGCGTTTTGTGATTTCTTTAACTTACATATACGGAATTGGTAGTAATACCGCACAAAAAATTTGTCAAAAATTAAAAATTGATCTTCAGCTTAGAACTCATCAAGTCAGCGAAGAAAAAGTTGCTCAAGTTAGAGCTCTTCTAGAAAAAGAGCGCTCTGTTCTTGAAGGTGATCTAAGAAGAAAAGTTGCAGCTGATATTAAAAGGTTGGCTGATATTGGTTGTTATCGTGGCGTTAGGCATGTGAAGAAGCTTCCTGTAAGAGGACAAAGAACTCACACCAATGCAAGAACTCGTAAAGGCAAAGGCGTTGCAATTGCTGGAAAGAAAAAAGCAGTTAAATAATTAAAATCATATGACAGAAACTAAATCTCAATCGGGCGAAAAAAAGATAACCTCAAAAACTAGTAAAAAGAAAAAAAGTATTATCAATGGAGTAGTCCATGTTTTTGCTAGCTTTAATAATACAATTGTTTCCGTTTCAGATCAAAACGGTAATATTGTGTGTTGGTCTTCAGCTGGTAAGCATGGCTTTAAGGGTTCAAGAAAAGCAACTCCTTATGCCGCTCAGGTTGCAACTCAGCACGTCATAAACTCTGCAAAAGAGTATGGATTGCAAAATGTATTAGTCGAAATTAGAGGTCCTGGAGTTGGCAGAGAGGCCTCTCTTCGCGCTATTCAAGCGGCTGGTATTAATGTTACTTTGATTAAAGATATCACTTATCATCCACATAATGGATGCCGTCCAGCCAAGAGACGTCGCGTTTAATTTCTTAAATTATTTCTAAATTTTTAAATCAGGATTTTTTCAATTATGGCAATTTTAAAAGAAAGCTGGCACTCACTTGCAAAACCTAGTTCTGTTGTAGTTAAAGACGGTTCTGATAGCATGACCAGATCAGTAATTGTTATGGAGCCTTTCGCAAGAGGTTTTGGTAATACTCTTGGTAACTCTCTGAGAAGAGTTTTGTTATCATCGATCAATGGCTTTGCGGTTACTTCTGTTAAAATTGAGGGCATCACTCACGAATATAGTGCAATTGATGGTGTCAAAGAAGATGTTTTAGATATTATAATGAATCTCAAGTCTTTGGCTGTTACTAAAGGCGATTCGTCTTCTTCAATATTAAGATTATCCTCTAGTAAAGCTGGTCCAGTATATGCTGGATCAATTGAGGTTCCTGCGGGAGTAGAAATTTTGAATAAGGACCTAGTGATATGCACCCTGAACAAAGGCTCAAAAATTGACATGCAGATCAATATTGAGTGTGGTAAGGGATACGTTGTTGCTGAGAGTGGTAAGAAACATGACAGACCAGTTGGAACGATTATGGTTGATGCAATGTTTAGCCCTATAAAGAAAGTGGCATATAAAGTTGAGAATGCTCGTGTTGGTCAGATAACAGATTTTGATAAGTTGATCATGGAAATAGACACTAATGGCACGATATCTCCAAGAGATGCCCTTGCAGTAGCTGCTAAAATTTTACAAGATCAGCTACAAGTCTTCATCAATTTTGATGCTAATAAAATTGATATGCCTGTTTATAAAGAGAGTGATTCTGAGCCTGAGTTTAACAAAAATCTTTTGAGAACAATTGATGAGTTAGAACTTTCGGTTCGCTCATATAATTGCTTAAAAAATGAAAATATTATCTACGTAGGTGATTTAGTTTCTAAGAGTGAAGCTGAAATGCTCAAAACAGCTAACTTTGGAAGAAAATCTCTCAATGAGTTAAAAGAAAATCTTAAGGTAATGGGATTAGGTTTTGGAATGAAGCTAATTAACTGGCCGCCAAAAAATATGGACGAATTACTCAAACTAAAAAATAAAGAGTTCTAAAATGAAACATGGAATCAAAGGTAGAAAGCTTAATAGAAATAGCGCTCACAGAAAAGCTTTAATGCGCAACTTGTCGCTAGCTTTTCTTAAGCATGAATTAATCAAAACAACTTTGCCTAAAGCAAAGGAGTTAAGACCTTATATTGAGAAAGTGATTACTTTAGCGAAAACAGATTCTCTAGCAAATCGTCGCTTAGCTATTTCAATTTTAGGTGATCAAGAAATTACCGACAGATTGTTCAAAGAGATTGGGCCATTGGTTGCCAAAAGAAATGGTGGATACACCAGAATAATGAAGTTTGGCTTTAGAACTGGTGATAAAGCCCCAATGGCCGTTATTGAGCTTGTTGACAGGGTTATTGTTGAAGAAGAGGCTCAAGCAGAAACTTCTAAAAAAGAAAAATTAGCAAAAAAAGCTCAGTAGTTCTGAGCTTTTTGCTTTCAAGTGACGATAAAAATTTAAGATAAATTATGAAAAAAATCCTTTCAGATTTTGCTCAAGAGCAAGTCAAAAAAATAAAAGAATCACGTGGCTTTGAGCTAACCAAATTCAAAGTTGGTGACACCGTTAGTGTTAAATACAAAATTACAGAAGGTTCAAACACTCGTATTCAGGCTTTTAATGGTGTTGTACTAGCTAGAACAAAAGACGAATCAAATTACGCCGCAACATTTACCGTTAGAAAAATCAGCAGCGGAGTTGGTGTTGAAAGAAAATTCCCGCTTTATTCTCCACTACTTGCTGGAGTTGACGTTTTGAAGCATGGTGTGGTTCGTCGTGCAAAACTTTACTATTTGCGCAACCTTACTGGAAAGGCTTCTAGAATTAAAGAGAAGTTAGATTTCTTTGATCAAGCTGTTGTTGCAGAAAAATCTGTTGCAGATGCAAAATCTTAGTCAAAGCGTTCAAAAGTTTAGTCAAAAAAAAGGCAGAAGTTTTTTACTTCTGCCTTTTTTTCTGTTTGTAGTTTCTTGCTCACAAAATTATTCGCGCTACGGGAGAGTCACACTTCACAGCAATGTCGGTAAAGATACTTTTTCTTTTTCGGTAAGTGAAGAATTTACAAAATTAAATTCAGGCTCTCCAAAAGATAAAAAAAACCCAAAAATGACTGAGGCTGAGGCCGATCTTCTAGCAAGCCTTCTTGAGCAAAGAAATTATTGTTTAAGCAAAAAAGGGTCGCCGCTTTTTAGTATTACTTCGCGCCAAGAAAAAATTTACGACATGACTTTTGCTCATTTAATTGAGCAGAATTACAATTCTAAGCCAGTAGCACCACGCACCTATTTTGGGCGATGTGTCAAAGAATAATAATCTTGTGCAAAATGAATTCCTAAAATTTCTACATTCTAAATGCGCAGAAATTTGAGAAAAAATTTGCTCACAAATTTTGATTTACAAATCAAGCATCACAATCTTCTTGATATTCGCTAAGCCAAACTTAAGAAAACAAAATCATTTTTAACAAAACTTCCATCAAGCATGAACAGCCTCCTCTCTTTCATCACCCTTCGCACAATCCTTGTTTTTGCTTCAACAGCTTTTTCAATTTTGGTCGTAATGCTGGCTTTAAACATCATTACGGTGGATGAGGCGGTGGTGATCTTAAATTTATCTCCAGAGGCTGCTAGCGCCTTTAAATTGGTTATTTCTCGCATTCAAGAAGTGACTGGCAACATCATCGACATCATTTCGCAGCTTTTATCGAAACTTTTTGGTTGGGCTGGTGTTGAGGTTGATCTTGCTAAAATCAAAGTTGACGTTCACCAAGGCGAAGCTGCTGGATCTCTTGTTCCAACTCACGCGCCGCTTGACGCCCCTCTTAAAAAGTAGTCCAAAATCGTGATTTCAATCTTAAATTTTTTTCGACTTTCTGCGCTCGCCCTGTTTTTTTTGCCGCTGTATTTTTTAAATAAAAATTGCGCCGTTTTTCTTTTTCTAAAGTCCGCCGGACCCTCATTTGTTAAATTGGGCCAAATATTAGCAGTTAGGCCAGACCTAATCGGCGAGTCTTTGGCCGCAGTTTTAGCCAAATTTCAAGACAATCTCTCACCATTTTCTCACAAAAAAGTTCAGCAAATTTTAACCCAAGAATTCGGCGAAAATTTTACCAAAATATTTTCGCAATTTAATTTCACGCCAGTTGCCTCGGCTTCAATTGCCCAAGTTCACAAGGCTACGCTGCAAGACGGCACAAGCGTTGCCGTAAAAATCTTGCGCCCGCAAATTGCCCAAATAATGGCGCGCGACATTTCTACTCTCAAACTGCTAATCAAAATTTTGCCGCTTTTTTCCAAGCATTTAGCCAAGGGATTTTCCGACATTGCCAATGTGCTCACCGAAGTTTCAAAAAGCGAACTCGACCTGCTACAAGAAGCCGCCAACGCCTCGCGCCTCAAAGAAGATTTAAAAGACGTCAAAGGTTTCTACGTTCCACAAATTTTCTGGAAATTTTCTACTGCAAAAATTCTCGTGCTCGAATGGCTCGACGGCATTCCATTTTCTAACAAAGCCCAAATTTTAGCCGCCCCTTTCGACAAAAAACAAATCGCGCAAAACCTTGTCATTAGCTACTTCAACCAAGTTTACGCCAACGGATTTTTCCACGCCGACATGCACCAAGGCAATTTATTTTTGCTCAAAAACGGCGACATTGGCGTGGTTGATTTTGGCATTGTCGGTCAAATCGACAAAAAAACGCGCCTTGCCGTTGCCGAAATTTTAATCGGTTTTTTAAATAAAGATTACCAGCGCGTGGCCCAGCTGCACATTGACGCAGGGCTGGTTCCCTCCGACACCAAAGTTGACCGTCTCGCTTTGTCTTGTCGCAAAATTGGCGAAACAATTGTGGGCGCCAATGTTAAAGACATCTCGGTTGCCAAGCTTCTAGCCAACCTAATCACAATGACGCGCGAATACAAAATGGACGCGCGACCTGAATTGCTGTTGCTGCAAAAAACCATTCTTCTCGTTGAGGGAGTTGGGCTAATGCTTGATCCAAATTTAAATATTTGGGATTTGGCACGTCCTTGGGTAAAGGATTGGGCCAAAAAAAATCTCGGCTTCGACGCCAAAATTCGCGACGCAATGGTTGATTTATTTGAGCTGGCGAAAAAGTTTTTGCGAAATGTCTAAATTTCACATCCAATCAAAATCCGAATACAACCAACAATACCAAGCCTCAATCGCCAATCCAAAAAAATTCTGGGGCGAAATTGCCAACAACTTCACTTGGTTTGAAAAATTCAGCGAAGTTGAAAATTGCAATTTAGAAAAAGGCCAAATCGAGTGGTTTAAAAACGGCAAAACCAACATTTCTTACAATTGTCTTGACCGCCACTTAGAGCAGTCTGGCGACAAAACCGCAATCATTTGGGAATCAAACGACCCGCAAGAAAAAAGCCAAAAAATAACCTACAAAGAGCTTCACCAACAAGTTTGCCAATTCGCCAATTTGCTACTGGCGCGCGGTGTGAAGGTGGGCGACAGAGTTTGCATCTACATGCCAATGATTCCGCAAAGTGTGGTGGCAATGCTTGCTTGTGCTAGAATTGGCGCGATTCATTCGGTGGTGTTTGCCGGTTTTTCAGCTAAATCTTTGGCGGGCAGAATCAAAGATTGCGGTGCCAAAATTTTAATTACGTCAGATTTGCTTTTTCGCGGCGACAAAGAAATTGCCCTTTTTGAAATTGCCAAAGAGGCGCTTTTAGAGTGCGATTTGGTGACGGATGTAATACTTTACTCGCGCTCTTCAAAAACTCCTTCCTACGGCAATTTAAAGCCGCTTATTTGGCAAGAAGAGGTGGCAAAATATTCAGCCACAAATCAAGCGCCGGCACTGAACTCGCAAGATCCTCTTTTTATTTTGTACACTTCAGGCTCAACTGGAAACCCCAAAGGAATCGTTCACAGCCTAGGCGGCTACATGGTTTACGCCGGTTATTCTTTTCAAAATGTTTTTAACTACCAGCAAGGCGACATCCATTTTTGCAGCGCCGACATTGGCTGGATCACCGGTCACAGCTATTTGGTTTACGGCCCGCTTCTAAACGGCGCGACGATTTTAATGTTTGAAGGAATCCCCACCCACCCAACTCCAGCGCGCTTTTGGCAGGTAATCGACAAACACAAAGTAAATATTTTTTACACCGCGCCAACCGCAATCAGAGCGCTAATGCAAAAGGGCGACGAGTTTGTTGAAGGGCACGATTTGTCGTCGCTAAAAACTTTGGGCAGCGTTGGCGAGCCAATAAACGAAGAGGCTTGGCACTGGTACAACGAAAAAGTCGGCAAGAAAAAATGCCCAATTGTTGACACTTGGTGGCAAACTGAAACGGGTGGAATTTTAATTTCGTCAATGGCTGGAGTCACAGAAAGCAAGCCATCTCACGCCGGTTTGCCTTTGCCTGGAATTGTGCCGATTTTGCTGGATGACGCGGGAAATAAAATTTTAGAAAAAAATAAAATTGGAAATCTTTGTTTCTCTCAACCTTGGCCCAGCATGGCTCTTGGCGTTTGGGGAGACCCTGAGAAGTTTTTGAAAACCTACTACCAACAATTCCCCGGCTACTACTTAGCCGGAGACGGCGCCTTTTGTGACGAAGACGGGCTTTACAGAATCATTGGTCGAACTGACGACGTGATTAAAGTTTCGGGTCACCGTCTAGGCACGGCAGAAATTGAAAATGCCGTTAACCTGCATTCAAAAGTTTCAGAATCAGCGGCGATTGGCTTGCCGCACGAGGTAAAAGGCGAGGGGGTTTACGTTTTTGTGATTTTGAAAGCTGCGGCGGACGAAAATCTCGAACAAGAAATTCTCGCCAACATTCAAAAAGAAATCGGCGCAATTGCGCGTCCCGAAAAAATCTATTTCGTGTCAGACCTGCCAAAAACCAGATCGGGCAAAATAATGCGGCGTATTTTGAAAAAAATTGTTGCGGGTGAAGAAGACCTCGGCGACATTTCAACCCTTGTCAATCCTGAGGTTGTTCAACATTTAAAAAATCTGAAAAAATGCAATTAACTCTCTTTAAAGCCAAAATTCACCGCGCCACTGTCACTTGTGCTGACCTTAATTACGAAGGCTCGATCTCGATTGACACCAATCTGCTTGCGGCTTCGGGCATTTTAGTACACGAAAAAGTCGACGTGCTCAATGTGAATAACGGCGAGCGTTTTACGACTTACGTAATTCCGGCCGAAGCGGGATCGGGCGCAATTCAAGTAAACGGCGCCGCAGCGCGTTTGGTGCATGTGGGTGACCCGGTGATTATTATTTCTTACGCTTCAATGGACGCAGAAGAAGCGAAAAATTTTGTGCCAAAAGTGGTTCTGGTAAATGACAAAAATCGTCAAATTTAGGGCTAATTTTAATGGGCTTTGAAGCCTTGGAATTGCTGGTTAAAATGCATTTCTTTGAATTTTGAGCCCCGGGGCTCAAAATTCACTTTTTTTGTCCCAATTTTTAGGCAAATAGTTGCTTGCAATTAAAAGATCGCTGCCTACCTTGCCCCGCCTCTTTAGATGGTCGAACAACAAAAATCTCAAAACACTCAAAGGTAATTTATGAAAAGAACTTGGCAGCCAAGTAAGATTGTGCGCAAAAGAAGACACGGCTTCAGATCAAGAATGGCAACAGCTGGTGGACGTAAAGTTTTAGCTCGTCGTCGTTTGAAAGGTCGTGCTAGTTTGACAGTTTAAATTTTGTAAGGCCGGCTAAAAAGTCGGCTTACTTCTTCTCTTTAGATGCCTCTTAAAATACTCCAAATCACCAGATCCGCAGAATTCCAAAACATCAGTAAAAAAGGTCAAAAATTTCACTCCAAGACCATTCTTCTTCTCACACACCCAACTCCTCAAAACTACTTCCAAAATTTAGCAGAAAATAAAAACGCCCAAGATTTTTGTCGCGTCGGTTACACCGTAAGCAAAACTGTTGGCAATGCCGTCACTCGTAATCGCGCCAAAAGAAGGCTGCGCGCTCTTTTTGCCAAGATCGCTGAGCTTTACGCTAAGAATCACTACGACTACGTTTTAATCGCGCGCCGCGAAATTGCTGAGGAAGATTTTGAGAAAATTTCTAGTGATTTGAAATTTTGTCTAAAAAGAATTCACGGGCCTTCAACCCCTCAAAACAAAAAATAATTGAAAAAATGACAACTGAGAAAAAATCGAAAATTCCCTACATTTTTGTGGCCTTTTTTGCCGTGATTTTTTTGGTAAATTTTGGCTACATTTACATTGCTAAAAAAACGTGGAGCGGCCTTGTGACTACTGATTCTTACAAAAAAGGTCTCAACTACAACGACACGCTAAAGCAAGAAGAGCAACAAAAAAAATTGGGCTGGAGAGTTGAAGCTAAATTTAACCATTCTCACGCCAACAAAGGCAGCGTTTGGGTTTCACTAAAAGACAGCAAATTTCGCACCATTCCTGACGCACAAATTTTTATTGAGTTCAAGCGCCCCGCCCAAGAGGGAATGGATTTTTCGCGCCAAATAAGTTTTAACGACGGCGTGTACAAAACCGCAGTTGAGTTTCCGCTGCAAGGCCAGTGGGACTTTTCAATGCTGATTGTTGCCAAGGATCAAACCAGATTTTCAAAAGTTGAGCGCCACCTAATTCAATGGTAAAACCCTGCTTACATTGCGGCGAAAACACTCAAAATCAGGCAGAAGATTTTTGCTGTTTGGGCTGCTCTACCGCCTACAAAATTGTAAATAAATTTGGCTTCGAAAACTACTACAAGCTGCGCCAAATCGATTTGTCGGTGCGCAAAATTAAGCCAGAAATTGAAGAAGAAATTGACGTAGCAGAATTTATTTCTCACGAAAAAGACGGTTCAAATTCGGTGTCGCTAATTGTGCAAGGTTTGCACTGCGCGGCGTGCGTTTGGTTGATTGAAAGCATTTTAAAAAAACAAGAATCAGTTGTTGCGGCGCGCATTAATCTGTCGAAAAAAACTTTGTTTTTGCGCTGGAATGGTGACGCAAAAACGGGCAATGACTTGGTTCATTTAATTCACGAAATCGGCTACAAACTTTTGCCATTTGACGCCGAAATTTTAAACAGCGCTGACAAAAAATATTCTGACTCAATCTTGCGCGCTTTGGCTGTTGCTGGCTTTGGTGTGGGCAACGTAATGTTAATGTCTTACTCGCTGTGGTTTGCTGATGCTTCTGAAATGGGCAAAGAAAGTCGCAATTTGCTGCATTTTTTTTCGTCACTAATTTCGCTTCCCGTCATTATTTTTTCGGCGCGGCCATTTTTTGCATCGGCTTGGCGCTCAACAAAACAGGGCTTTCCCAACATGGATCTGGCAATTTCAATTGCCATTTTTTTAGCCTGCGCGGTCAGCCTTCTAGAAACTTTTAGAGGGGCGGCGCACGTTTATTTTGACTCGGCAGTAATGCTGATTTTCTTTTTGTTAATTGGTCGCTACCTCGACTTAAAAGCGCGCAAAAAAGCCTTTGCAATTGCCTCAGAATTTACGCTGCTTTCGGCCAGTTTTGGGCGAGTGGAAGAAGATTCAAAAATTAAAATTTTGCCAATTAAGCAGTTGCAAGAAGGAATGATTTTAGTTGTGGCGGTTGGTGAAAAAATTGCTGCCGACGGCGTGGTGCTTGAAGGAGAAAGCGAAATTGACACGGCATTAATTAGTGGCGAAACCTTGCCCAAGAAGGCTTCGAAAGGCAGTGAGGTTTTTGCCGGCACAATTAATTTGGCAGCACCTCTAAAAATAAAAATCACCAAAGCGGCAAATAACAGCCTGCTTTCAGAAATTATTCGTTTGAGCGAAGAAGCCGAAAATAAAAAAAATCACTACATTAGAATTAGCGATTATTTGTCGAAATTTTACACGCCAGCGGTGCATCTTTTGGCGCTTGGCACTTTTATTTTTTGGCTGAAATCAGGCTGGGAAAATGCGTTAATGAACGCAACGGCGGTTTTAATTATTACCTGTCCGTGTGCTCTGGCATTGGCTGTGCCGATTGTGCAAACCATTGTGATTTCAAATTTTATTCGCAAAGGAATTTTGCTGAAGTCGGGCGAAGCGCTAGAAAAATTGCGCGAAATTGACGTGGTGGTTTTTGACAAAACGGGAAGTTTAACAATTGGTTCGCCGCGTTTGGTTGAGATGTTTTTGCTGCAAGAAAACAAAAAAATTTCACTCACAGATTCTCAAAAAAATTCTTACCTAAAACTCGCCGCATCTCTCGCCTCAAAAAGTCGTCACCCAATTTCAAAAGCAATTTCTGCAAGTTTTGAAGGCGAGTTAGAAACGCTGCAAGTGCAAGAAAATCAAGGGCTGGGGCTTGAAGCTAATTTTGAAAATAAAGTTTTAAAACTGGGCAGAAAAAGTTTTTGCCAAGTAAAAAATAATTTTGAATTTGACCAAAATTTGCTCACCTGCTTTGCAAAATTTGGTGAGGATGAGTTGGTATTTTTGTTTGAAGACGCTCTCAAAAGTGACGCCAAAACCACAATTGAGGCGCTTAAAAAAATGGGCAAAAAAATAATTTTGCTTTCGGGTGACGCGCAAAATCCGGTCGAAAATGTTGCGCAAAAATTGCAAATTTCAGAATTTTATTTTGAACAAACACCAGTTTCAAAAGTGCAATTTTTAGAAAAATTAAAAGCCGAAAATAAAAAATTTGTAATGGTGGGAGATGGGCTTAACGACGCACCAGCTTTGGCTTTGTCGCATGTTTCAATTTCATTTTCAAAAGCCTCTGACATTTCGCAAAACATTGCCGACGTGGTAATTTGCGGCGAAAAATTAATGCCAATAATTGAGCTAATAAATTCTTCGGCCAAAGCGATTTCGTTAATGAAACAAAATCTTTTAATTGCGCTGATCTACAATTTATTTGCCGTGCCTTACGCAATGGCTGGACACGTGGTGCCGTTAATTGCGGCAATTGCAATGTCGTCTTCGTCGCTGCTGGTTTTATTTAATTCACTTCGCATCAATTCAAAAAAATGACAGTTTTAATTTTTCTAATTCCAATCACTTTAGCCTTGGGGCTGTTAGGTTTAGGCTGCTTTTTGTGGAGTTTGAAAAGCAAACAATACGAAGATTTACAAGGTGCCGCAAACAGAATTTTGTTTGACGATGTGGATGAAAATCAGAGCAAAAAATAATTAAAATTTCCCCCATTTATTTGTTGTCTTTTGTAAGTGTCAAAATAGGTTCGCGGCTCGCAAGGCCAACCCTAGAGCTTCAACAAAATTTCAGCAAAAATGAAACAATTTCTTGGTAAAAGTTTTATTCTTTTTTTGAGTTTAATCTTTGCTTCTTGTGCAGCAAAAAATGAACAGCAGCCAAGAATTAGAATTGTTGATTTAGACGGCAACTCACACTCAGTTGTCACCAAAATTCCCGAATTAAACAAACAGGCAATGTCTTCGCAAGGTGTGCTAAAAGAGCAGCCAGCGATGTTTGAAAATAACCTTCCGCAAGAAACCGCACAAAATTCTGCCCCACAAATGGCGCCAGATTACGGTGTGCTTGCCACTCCAGTTGCTCCTCAAAAACCAGCACAACAAGAGCCGGTGGTTGGCGCAGGAAAACAAGACGAAACAGTTGAATACGATCTTTCTAGCCCAGAAGAAGACGCAAAACCTGAAGTAAAACCAACAAAAAAACTTGCTAAAACTGCCGCAGAAAAAGGACTTTTCGTGCAAGTGGGTTCGTTTGAAAACTCTGAAAATGCCACAAAAACTTTGGCCAAAATGGAAAAATTTCACAAAGGCAGAGTCGAAACTGTTGAAGGTGAAAAGCCAATCTACCGCGTGATTCTTGGGCCATTTAAAAGCAAACCAAAAGCTTTGGCACTAATGAAAAAAATCAAAGCATCAGGTAGCGACGCAGTTTTAATGAGAAGCAAATAAACCAATGCAATTTTGGCAAAATTTTTCATTAAAATTTTTACTGACGCTTGTGCTTTGTGGTCTTCTGACTTCGTGCTTTTCAAAAACGCTGCCAAGCGTGAATGCTGATTTTGAAAAAAAATTTAAAGAAGATGTTTCGCGAATAAATTCTGACAGAACTTCTGACTCCATTTCCAGCAAAGTGACCGTAATGCAATCGCCGTCTCCCTACGAAATTAACGCGCAAAATCGCGATTATTACGCTTACGTTGACGTTAATAAATTTAACGACAAAGCCCCAGAAACCTACCTACCAAATGGTGAAAGCTACGAGCAAACAAGAGGCTCAAACCCTTCTAATAGCGTGCCACCGGACATGTTTGAAATTACCTACAATCTTGGTTTGTACCCCGCTTTTCGTAGAGCCGGCGCAGAGTTTGACCGCATTGAAATTCCGCCAGAAGATGTTTACGGAGTTAAAACTAAACTGTCTGACAAGGAGTATTTGCTGGCTGGAAACGACTCAATGCAAAAAGCAGTTGATCAAATTAACGCGCAAAAAACCGCGCAAGATATTGCAAATAGTGAAATTTTAATTGCTGAGAGAAAGGCCTTAAGGCGCAAGCAGCAAATGCAAAAAACATTTGGAGAAAGTGAAATGACAATGGCTTCGCTAGATGCCGAAAAAGTCGATTCTAAGAAGAAAAAATAAGCCAATATTTCTCCACAAATCAAAATTGATCGAGCACGAAATTTAATGAAAATTTTTTACAAAATTCTTTGCATCTTGCTTCTGGGATGCACCTCGCAGCTAAGCGCCGCTGAGCTGGACCAAGCTTTACAAGACGCGCAGTTTTATTTTTTAATGGATGCTGACACCAAGGAAGTGTTGCTGGCAAAAAATGCTGACGTGCGTATTCCGCCTTCTTCAATGACTAAAATGATGACGGCTTACGTGGTTTTTGACCAAGTAAAAAAAGGTCGAATTAGCTTACACAATCAATGCTTAATCGGAAAAGACGCTTGGCGCAAATCGGGCTCAAGCATGTTTTTAAACTACGGCGATGTGGTTAGTATTGACGAATTGGTAAAAGGTCTTTTAGCAATTTCTGGCAACGACGCCGCAATTGCTTTGGCTGAAAGCACCGGCAATGGCATTGAAAATTTCGTCGACCTGATGAACGCCAAAGCACAAGAAATTGGTTTGAAAAACAGCCACTTTCAAAATCCCCACGGTCTTTACGACCCGCAGCATTACATGAGCGTGCGCGATCTTGCCACGCTGGGTGCCAGCATCTACCAAAACCTGCCGCAATATTTGCCTTATTTTGGCATTTCTGAATTTAGCTACCGCCGCATTAAGCAATATAATCACAACCCGCTAATCGTTGAAAAATATGACGGCGTGATTGGTGGCAAAACTGGTTTTACCAATCAAGGCGGCTACGGCGTCACTAACATTGTTAAGCACGATCACCGCACTTTGGTGGCGGTGGTAAATAAATCAAAAACCCCGCGACTCAGAGCCACAGCCATTTCGGCCTTAATGAATTACGGTTTTGAAAATTACAAAAAAATTGTGATCTTTGAAAAAAATCAAACCGTGGCCCATTTAAAAACTTGGCTTGGCGAAAAATCAAAAGTTGCCGTGGCAACAAAAGAGCAGGTTGCTTTTAACTTGCCGCGCGAAAAATCGCTCGATTTGGTGAGAGTAAAAATAAAATACAAAACCCCGCTTTATACCCCAATTGCCAAGGGTTCGCAGGTTGCAACTTTGCACGTTGAAGTGGCGGGATACAAAAATTTTGAATACCCACTTTTCGCTCAAGAAGAAATTGAGAAGGGTGGCTACTTCAAAAGAATAAACCAAATTATGCGCTACAAATTTTCTCAATTACTTAACTAAATTTTTTAAAAAATGGACATCAAATTACTCATGCGCCAAGCGCAAGAAATGCAAAAAAAAATGCAAAAAGTTCAAGAAGAATTGGCTAATTCTTCTTACGAAGGAACCTCTGGTGGTGGGGTTGTGAAGGTAGTGGTGACAGGGGCTGGCATTGCGCAAAAAATTTCAATTGATCCGTCACTAATTGAAAAAGACGAAAAAGAAATTTTAGAAGATCTAATCATTGCGGCATTTAATGACGCTAAGAAAAAATCTGACGACAGCTCAAATAATTCAGTCAAGGCAGCAACAAACGGCATGCAGCTTCCAGCGGGATTCAAACTTTAGTAAAAATATGAAAGTTAAGCTTTGCGGTTTTACTACAAAGTCTTCGCTTGAAAGTGCTGTGGCGCAAAAATGCGATTTTCTTGGTTTTATTTTTTACGAAAAATCTCCGCGTTTTATTACGCCACAAAAAGCAAAAGAAATTTCTTTGGCAGTGCCACAAAGCATTGCTAGAGTAGCTGTGGTGGTGGATGCTGATTTTAAATATCTAGAAGAAATTGCTGCTGATTTTGCGCCAGATTTTTTTCAATTTCACGGATCTGAAACTTGTGAATTTTTGAAAAAAGCGAGAGAAAAATTTCCAAAAATAAAAATTATCAAGGCGTTTAAAATTGAGAGTGCGAGCGACTTGACTAGGGTCAAAGATTTTGAAAATTACGCCGATCTATTTTTGTTCGACGGCAAAGTTGCCGGAAGTGGCGAGGCGTTTGATTGGAAAATTTTACAAAATTTTAACTGCAAAAAAGACTGGTTTTTGTCTGGCGGTTTGAATGTGGAAAATGTAGAAGAGGCCTTGAAAATCACGGGCGCAAACATGATCGATATTTCTTCAGGAATTGAAAAAACTCGCGGCGAAAAATCGTCAGAGCTGATTGAAGAATTTATGAAAAAGGCAAAACCTAAAAAACAAAATTTATGCTCGTAAAATTAAGAAATTTTTTCTTCGGAAATCCTCACGACGTCTTTGACAAAAAAACTCGCGAAAGCATTTCGCTCGTGGCTTTTCTTGCTTGGGTTGGTCTTGGTGCTGATGGAATTTCGTCTTCTTGCTACGGTCCGGAAGAAGCATTTTTAGCACTTGGCTCGCACGCCTCATTGGCAATTTATTTGGCAATTGCCACCGCGCTTACCGTTTTCATTATTTCTTACGCCTACACGCAAGTAATTGAAATTTTTCCAAATGGTGGTGGTGGCTACCGCGTTGCGACGCGACTACTTGGAAGGCATGCTGGTCTTGTTTCGGGCTCGGCTTTAATCATCGATTACGTGCTGACAATTTCTATTTCAATTGCGGCGGGCATTGACGCAATTTTTAGTTTTTTGCCCACAGAGTATCACGGCGCCAAATTGGTTTTGGCGATAGTTCTAGTGGCATTTTTGGCAATGCTCAATTTGCGCGGCATGAAAGAATCGATCAAATTTTTATTCCCAATTTTTATCGGCTTCATCATTACGCACTTCACTTTGCTAATTTATGGAATCGTGGCGCACCACTACGGGCTAGCCAAACTAGTGCCGCAAGCTGTTGCCGAAACCAAAGAAATGAGTGACGCCTTTGGTTGGATTTTTGTTTTTTCAATTTTCTTAAAAGCCTTCTCAATGGGGGGTGGAACCTACACCGGTTTGGAAGCGGTGTCTAACAACGTAAATACACTTTCTGAGCCGCGAGTGCGCACGGCAAAGCTGACAATGTTTTTAGTTGCCATGTCTCTTGCCTTCATGGCGGCGGGCATAATTTTGCTCTACTTGCTTTGGGGTGTGAATAAAGTTGAGGGGCAAACTTTAAACGCCACAACCTTCTACATCATTACAGAAACGTGGGTTTACGGCGGCATTGAGTGGGGCAATTTTATTGTGCCAATTACGCTAATGCTTGAAGCGGGTCTTTTAATTGTTGCGGCAAATTCTGGATTTTTAGCCGGCCCAAATGTGGTGGCAAACATGGCGAGTGATGAGTGGATGCCAAAATCTTTCAGCTCACTTTCAAGCAGATTGGTGGTAAAAAACGGCATTCTCTTCATGGCAATTGCAGCGATTGCAACCTTGCTAATCACTGGTGGATCGGTGCACATGTTGGTGGTGCTTTATTCAATTAACGTATTCATCACTTTCTCTTTGTCGCTTCTGGGTCTTGTAATTTATTGGTTGCGCAACCGCAGAAGAAAACCTGATTGGAAAAGAAAATTAACCGTCGCCGCTATTGGCTTTGTTTTATGCTTTGGCATTTTGGTCGTGACAGTTTTTGAAAAATTTTATGAAGGTGGTTGGGTGACAATTTTGATCACCTCGGTGTTTGTGTCGATTGGCTTGTGGGTAAAATCAAAATATCGTCAGCTCAAAATGCGTTTGATGCAAAAAGAAATGCAGTTTTACAGCTATGACGACATTGCGCCAAGTCCAGATGTAATGATTGGCTCCGACAAATCAGCGCCAACTGCAGCAATCATTGTTGATCAAACTTTTGGTAGTGGCATGAATTGCTTACTTGAAATAAAAAAACTTTTTCCCGGAATTTTTAAAAATTTTATTTTTGTCACGGTGGGCGAGGTTGATTCAAACACTTTTCGCGAAGAAAGAAAATGGCGCGAAATGCGCAAAAAAACCAAACATACGTTGCACAAATATCGCAACTACTGCAACGCTAATGGCCGCTTTGCCAAGTCTTACGTGGGCTACAGCACTGACATTGTTGAAAAGCTAACGCAACTAACAGACCGCGTGGCAAAAGATTATCCAAACGCGGTGTTCTTTGGCACAAAATTTATTTTCGATAATGAAAATATCCTAACGCAAATTCTCTACAACCACGTGCCTTACATTATGCAAAGAAGGTTGCACGTGAAGGGCTTGAACATGGTGATTTTGCCGATGAAGATTTAGGTGGAAGTACGAGTTCGCGAATAACCACCCCAACCCCTCCTTCAAAAGGAGGGGCTTTCTTACGATTTTCTTGAAAGTGAATAGCTAAAAGCAATCTCGGTGGTAAGCCCCTCCTTTTGAAGGAGGGTTTGGGGTGGTTATTCGCAAAGCACCATTTTAGTTTTTCACAAACATCTCCCCGCCCATCTCAGGCTCTCTAATGCTTCAGCATAATCTCAACCGTTTTTGGATCGTCACAAACGCCAAACTTTTCTACAATTGTTGCACTGGCTTCATTTAGCCCAATTAACTCTACTTGGCGCCCTTCTTTGCGAAATTTTAACACCACTTTATCCAAAGCACCCACGCCAGATAAGTCCCAGAAATGGGCGTCAGTCAAATCAATTTCAACCTTCTCTACAACTTCTCTAAAATCGAATTCGGCTATAAATTTCTCGGCGGAAGCAAAAAAGATTTGCCCATAAATTTTGTAAGTGCGGCACTTTTTATCGTCAGACAATTGCGATTTTAAAAACAACAAACGCGAAACTTTTTTGGCAAAAAACAGGGAGCTCATCAGCACGCCAATAAAAACACCAAGTGCCAAATTGTGAGTAAAAACAACCACAACCACCGTTGCAATCATCACTAGGCTAGAAGTTGTTGGATGGGTTTTAAGGTTTTTAATCGAGCTCCAGCTAAAGGTTCCAATCGAAACCATAATCATCACCGCAACTAGTGCGGCCATTGGAATTTGTCTTACCCAGTCGCCTAAAACCAAAATTAAAAACAGCAAAAATGAGCCGGCAAAAAAAGTTGATAAACGGCCGCGACCACCAGATTTAACATTGATTACAGATTGCCCAATCATGGCGCATCCAGCCATGCCGCCAAAAAATCCGGTGATAATATTAGCAATTCCTTGCCCAACACATTCGCGGTTTTTTGCGCTTGGTGTGTCGGTTAAATCATCAACAATTGATGCGGTCATTAGCGATTCTAGCAAGCCAACAGCGGCAAGCCCTGCCGAATAAGGAAAAATTATTGCCAGAGTTTCAAAATTAAGTGCAATATCGGGAAACAAAAACATCGGCAAAGTGTCGGGAAGCTGCCCCAAGTCGCCAACGGTACGTAAATCAATTCCTGCAAAAATTGCAAAAGCGGTTAGTGCCACAATTGCAACCAAAGGTGAGGGCACCGATTTTGTGACGTAGGGAAAAAGATAAATAATCGCCAAACCAGCCGCCACAAAAGCATACATTTGCCAAGTGGCGCCGTGAAATTCGGGCAATTGCGCCATAAAAATTAAAATGGCCAAAGCGTTGACAAAGCCAGTCATGACCGATTTAGAAACAAAACGTAGCAGTGAACCAAGACGCAAAAAGCCGGCAAAAATTTGCAAAATTCCAGTCAAAATTGTTGCTGCTAAAAGATATTGCAAACCGTGATCTTTAACCAATGTCACCATCAACAAAGCCATGGCACCAGTTGCCGCCGAAATCATGCCGGGGCGCCCACCAACAAAAGCAATTACCACTGCAATTGAAAATGAAGCGTAAAGACCAATTTTTGGATCAACGCCAGCAATAATTGAAAAGGCAATTGCTTCGGGAATCAGTGCGAGTGCCACCACCATGCCCGACAATAAATCGCCACGAATATTGCCAAACCACTCATTTTTTAATTTTAATAACACCTAAAACTTCCTTTTTTTATTTAAATTTTTTGGCAGTTTTATTGGCAATATTAACCAGCAAAAGCATCACCGGAACTTCAACCAGCAAGCCAACCGCAGTTGCAAAAGCCGCACCTGAATTTAGGCCAAATAGACCAATTGCCACCGCAACCGCCAATTCAAAAAATTAGAAGAGCTAATCATTGCGGCGGGAGCGGCGATGTTGTGGGGGATTTTGGCTTTATACATACAAAAATAAGCTAGCCCAAACATCAAAAAACTTTGCAAGATTATTGGCGTGGCAACCATCAAAATTGGTGCAGGATTTTTGAGCAAAATATTGGCCTGAAATCCAAATAACAAAATTACTGTCGCAAGCAAACCGCACACCGAGTAAGGCTTGAGGTGTTTTAAAAAAGATTCGAGTTTTTTTGGTGATAATTTTTTGCGAGTGAAATATCCGCCAAACATTGGGATCAAAACATAAAGCAGCACCGACAAAATTAGCGCGTTCCACGGCACTTCAATTTTTGCCACGCCAAGCAAAAAAGCCACGATGGGC
Source organism: Rickettsiales bacterium (assembly GCA_017999675.1). GTDB lineage: Bacteria > Pseudomonadota > Alphaproteobacteria > Rickettsiales > UBA1997 > UBA2645. The sequence continues at coordinate 234,254 of JAGNLL010000001.1, read as the reverse complement.
GCGCAAGCAAAAATCATAATCACGTCGTTTAGCGAAACTTGAACCAGAGTGTAATTGGCGTTTCCTTTAACCAATTTGCTCCACACAAAAACCATCGCAGTGCAGGGTGCGCCACCAAGCAAAATGAGGCCGGCGAGATATTCTTTGGCGTCAAGTGCGGGAACAAAATCTCTAAAAACATATTGCAAAAACAGCGCCCCCAAAGCGGCCATGCTAAAAGGCATCACCAGCCAAGTGACCACAAAACTTATGCCAAAAGCTTTGGGTTTTTTGGTCACCTCGCGGATGTTTGAAAAATCAATTCCCACCATCATCGGATAAATCATCACCCAAACCAAAACAGCGATTACAAAATTTACATTGGCATATTCTAGCTGACTTAAAACTTCAAAAAATGAAGGAAAAAACCTGCCCAGAACAACGCCTGCGGCAATTGATAAGGCAACCCAAAGGCTTAGATATTTTTCAAAAATTCCCATTTTTTTTCGTGAGTTAATTTAGCCAATTTTCTAATTCTTCGTCGGAGGGAACTCTTCCAAAACAAACAACCTCTTCGTCAATAACCACGGCCGGAGACGACATCACTCCATAGGTCATAACTTGGGCAATGTCGGTTATTTTTTCGACGCTGGCGTCAAGTTTTTGCGCCTCAATCATGGCGGCGATTTTGTCTTTTAGTTTGGTGCAAGTTGAGCATTTTTCTGAGCCCAAAACTTTGATTAGTTTCATAAAATTTTAGAAAATGAAGTTGTAGAGATAGCCAACAGCGACAAAGGCAACAAACAAAAATCCGGTAAAATAAAACAGCAATCTAACCTGCAAAACTTTGCGCAAAATAATCAATTCTGGCAGCGAAATTGCCACCACGCTCATCATCATGGCTAGCACGGTTCCAATTGGCACGCCTTTGCCAAGTAAGGCTTCGGCAATTGGAATTACGCCAGTTGCGTTGGAATAAAGCGGAATGCCGATCAACACCGCCAAAGGCACGGCAAAAAAATTATCAGGGCCAGTGTATTTTGCGAAAAATTCTTGCGGAACGTAGCCGTGCAAAAACGCACCAATGCCAATGCCAACCAAAATATAAATCCAAACTTTTTGAATAATTTCTAAGGTGTAATCAAAGGCATATTTGAGGCGTTGTTTAAAGCTAGAAATCAGCACTTCTTTGATTTTGCCTTTGCCCATACGGATGTCGTAAACATATTTTTCGACATATTTTTCTAAGCCCATTTTTTCCATAAATAAGCCGCCCAAAAAGCCAATGGTCATGCCGGTTAGAACATAAACAAAAGCCAGTTTAGCGCCAACGGCCGAGGCAAAAATTACAATCGCAATTTCATTAATCATTGGCGAGGTAATGAGAAACGCCATGGTCACGCCAAAGGGAATGCCAGCCTCAATAAAGCCAATAAAAAGTGGAATTGACGAGCATGAACAAAATGGCGTTATTGCGCCAAGCAGCACGGCCAAAAAATATGACAGCCATTTTGGCTTGCCTTCAAGGTAAGAGCGAACTTTCTCGGGATTGAGCTTTGAGCGAAAAAACGAAACCACAAAAGACATTGCCGCCAGCAGAAAAAAAATCTTAGCAACATCTTCAACGAAAAAATGTAAAGCCTCGCCCAAGTGAGTTTGTGGATCAACGCCAAGAAGGTTGTAAATCAGGTAATCTGCTAGGTTTGCGAAGATTTTCATGTTAGGTATTTGTTAATTATTTTTTAAACATCTCTTGCGCCCTTTCCTCAAAAGCCGCCATCATCTTTTCCGTCGCCTTCTCAAAAATCATCCCCAGCATTTTTGTCAAAAAAATTGAGCTAAATTCAAACTCAATAAAAAATTCTACTTCGCAGTTGCCATCTTCTAAATCGCGAAATTTCCACTGATTTACTAGTTTTTTAAACGGTCCTTCAATTGCTACAACGTCAATAAAATGGCTGCCATTTGGGCCTCGGCCGTGTTTTACGTCGGATCGATATTTCTCGAAAAAATTTTTAAAATTAATCAGCAAATCGGCGCGTAAATTATCATCCGAAATTCTCTCAACAATTTTTGCCTGCTTACACCAAGGTAAAAATTCGGGATATTTTTCAATATCCATCACCAGCGACTGCATTTGTTGGGCAGAGTAAGGCAGAGTTTTGTTTTGTGTAAGAGATGGCATTTTGGCTAAAGTTTAAAATTTTTCATCTCGCTTGAATCCATCATCTCCTGCATTTTCTTCGGATCCATTTTGCCAAACTTCCCCATCATTTTCTGCATTTGTTTATATTTTTTTAACAGACGATTCACCTCTTGAATTGTGCTGCCAGCGCCACTGGCAATGCGGTTTTTGCGGGATGAATTGAGGATGTCAGGATTTTGCCTTTCCTTCTTTGTCATCGATAAAATCAGCGCTTCTTGCAACTTTATATCTTTCTCCATGCCGCCAAGTTGGCCTAGATGTTCTTTTAATTTTCCAGCGCCGGGCAAGAGATTTAGAATGTTTCCAAGGCCACCCATCTTCTTCATGCCGCGAATTTGAGTTAGCAAATCGTCAAAATCAAATTTGCCTTTCTGCATTTTTTTTGCCGCTTTTTCCATTTCGCCAGCGTCAAAAACTTCCTGTGCTTTTTCTACCAAAGACACCACGTCGCCCATGCCGATAATGCGCGAGGCGATACGCTGTGGGTTAAACTCATCAAGTTCGTCAGACTTTTCACCAACGCCAATAAATTTAATCGGGCAGTTGGTTGCCGCCTTCATTGTAAGCGCCGCACCACCGCGTGAATCGCCGTCTAAACGTGTTAAAATTGTGCCGGTTAATTGCAGTTTTTCGTTAAAGTTTTTTGCAACATTCACTGCGTCTTGGCCGATCATGGCATCAACCACCAGCAAGATTTCTGTAGGCTCAACGGCGTTTTGAATTTCTACCAATTCGCGCATCATTTCGTCATTGATGTGTGTGCGGCCTGCGGTGTCTAAAATCAAAACCTCAAAGCCGCCTTCAATGGCTTTTTGTTTGGCTTTTTTGGCGAGAAATAATGGTTTTTGCGCCGCGTCAAATTCGTCACATTCAACACCAACTCTTTGGGCGAGAATTTTTAATTGTTCGGCAGCTGCTGGTCTGTAAGTGTCGAGTGAAGCGACTAAAGTTTTTTTGTGATTTTTATTTTTAAAACGCAGCGCCAACTTTCCCGAAGTTGTGGTTTTACCGGCACCCTGCAAGCCCACCATTAAAATAATGACAGGAGGTTTTACGTTAAAATTAATTTCGGCTTTTTCTCCACCCAGCAATTTCACCAATTCGTCGTGGACGATTTTTACAATCATCTGCCCCGGCGACACGCTTTTTACAACTTGCTGCCCCAAGGCTTCGGCCTTTACTTTTTCAATAAATTCTTTGGCAATTGGCAGCGAAACATCGGCTTCTAAAAGTGCAATTCTGATCTCGCGCATTGTTGCGGCAAGGTCGTCTTCTGAGACAAATTTTTTGCCCGAAATGGTGTCGAAAATTTTGGTGATTTTGCTGGAGAAAGTGTCGAACATTTTTTGTAATTTTTGTTTATGTGACGAGTCAGTCTGGACCCCGTCGTTCGACGGGGTGACAAACTAAAGTGAGGTGTCACCCCGTCGAACGACGGGGTCCATCGTGAGCAGTTGTACAAGTTCATTTGGAATTCTCTCTGGTCTAATTCCATTTGCGCAAACACAAGCAATTTGCACAGTTAAACGCGACAAAACTTTATCAGATTTTTTCATCTCTTGAAACATCGTAATCGACGCCGGATTAATTTTTGTCACTGCCACCGAAACCTCAACAAGGTCATCCATCCTTGCGGGAGTAAGATAATCAACCTCGCATTTTCTCACCACAAAAACCAAATTTTCCTTCGCCATCAATTCAGACTGCACAATATTTAAGCTGCGCAAAAAATCGGTGCGGGCGCGTTCGAAAAATTTTAAATAATTAGCGTAATAAACGATGCCACCAGCGTCAGTGTCTTCGTAATAGATGCGATATTGAGCAGAAAAACTATTCGACATTGGTGTAGCAATTAGGGGTTTCGTAAAGCTTAATGCCAACGCATTTCACGTTTTTCTTGGCAAAAAGTTTCGGGCAAATTTCAGCAAAAATATGCTGTGCGATATTTTCGGCAGTTGGGTTTTCTTTGATGTAGTAAATTTTTTGGCCGGTTTGCGAAGCAATGCTCTCGCCCAGTTTTTTGTCTTTAATACACAGAATCGTGTTGTGATCTAAATTGCTGTCAATCCAAGCCCCAAGCACTTCGCGCACTACACCAAAATCAATCACTCGGCCTAATTTATCTAACTTTTTTGTCGCAAAACTAGCCTCCAAAGCGTAGCGGTGACCGTGCAGCATTTTGCATTTGCTTTCGTGATTTATAATTCGGTGAGCTGCGTCAAATTCGATGCGTCTAGTGCAAGTGATCATTAAAATTAGTTCTTATTTTTTTAGGGGAAGTGCCAAATTTCTAGTCGCGAAGCTGCAATTATCAACCGCCTTTAAGGCTGCAAAAAGAATTAATTCTTGTCTATTGGCTAAGGTTGTTGAAGAGTTGCAAGCCCTGTTAAAATAAAAAAATCATTAAAGACAAAGTTGTGAGGCGACCAACATTTGAAAAAATATAAGGAGGTTTCTGGTGAAAGAAAAATTATTATCTTCTCTAAGTTTTTTACAAAATCTTACTAACCGTAAAGAGACAAATTTTTGCTCAAATGGAATTCTAACTTTGGGCGTAGAAGTAGAGCTGCAGCTAATCAATCTAGATACATTAAATCTTTCTCCAAGGGCTGAAGAGCTTTTAAAAAAAGCGGCGCCATTAACAAAAAAAATCAAACAAGAATTTTATTTAAGCACGGTTGAGATCAATACCGACAAATGCAACAACGTTCAAGATGTTGAAAAAGATTTGTCAGAATCTTTTGAGCAAATCAGTCAAATTGCCAATTCAATGGACATAGGTTTGGCAACAACCGGATGCCATCCATCTTCGCGCTATTCAGATTGCGTCATTACGCCCTCAAAGCGCTACAACGAACTTATCGACCGCAATCAATGGTTAACAAGGCGCATGACCGTTTACGGAATGCATGTTCACTTGGGGATGAAAAGTGGCGACGACGCAATTCGTTTTAATAATTTTTTCTTAAATTTTATTCCGCACTTGTTGGCTTTGTCGGCAAGCTCTCCATTCTGGCAGGGTGACGATACTGGTTTGGCATCATGTCGCCCTACAACTTACGAATCTTTGCCAACAGCTGGCCACCCTTATCAAGTTAAGAATTGGAGCGAGTTTGAAAAGTTGTGTGAGACTCTCAAAAAATGTAAATCAATCAACTCGTTAAAAGATTTGTGGTGGGATATTCGCCCTAGTCCATCTTTTGGAACGCTTGAAATTCGCGTTTGCGATGGGCTTGCAACTCTTGATGAAGTTTTGGGTGTTGTTGCCTTTATTCACCTTTTGGCAAATTGGTTTAATGATAACGGGGCTTGGTTAGAGCGAGTTCCAACCTCTCCAATATGGTTTGCGCGCGAAAATAAATGGCGTGCTATTAGGCGCGGTTTAGATGCCGAGCTGGTAATTAATCTTGATGGTGAAACTAGGCCAATAAGTAGCGACATTTTAGAATGGCTTGAAAAGCTGGCTCCTTACGAAGAAAAACTTGGATATCAAAATTATACCAAAACCTTGCGAAAAATTATTGAGAAGGGAAATAGCAGCTCTCGTCAGCGCGAGGTTTATGCTAAAACCAACTCATTAGAAGAGGTGGTAAAACTTAACATGCAGGAATTTTCAGAAAGAAAACCGAGTTGAAATTATTTTTAGTCCATGACCAACATTCTCAATAAGTTAAAATTCGATCAAAACGGATTAATTCCAGCAATTGCGCAAGACGCAAAAACTGGTGAAGTTTTAATGATGGCGTGGATGAATGAAGAGAGTTTGCGCCTTACAATATCAAGCGGTTTCGCCACTTATTTTTCGCGCTCAAGAAATTCTTTGTGGAAAAAAGGCGACACCTCAGGGCATTTGCAAGAGGTGGTTTCAATTAAAGCCGATTGCGATTTTGACTGCATTTTGCTTAGCGTAAACCAAACGGGCGCGGCCTGCCACACTGGTTCTAAAAACTGTTTTTTTAACGAGGTTTTGTGAGTTTAACTTGGCTTGAAATTAGCAAATCGGCACTGCTAAACAACGTTGCGCAAATTAAAAAACAGCTGTCAAAAAAAACTAAATTTATTGCGGTGGTTAAGTCTAACGCTTACGGCCACGGCATGTTAGAGGTCGTAAGTCAACTTAAAAATCACGTCGATTATTTTGCGTCTTACCATTTTGAAGACACGCTTTTACTGAGAAAAAACAAAATTACCAAACCGATTTTGGCCTTGGGGCGAGTGCTGCCAGAGCAAGTTGAGCTGGCAATTAAAAACAACATTGAGCTGTCAATTTCTAACCTCGATATTTTGCAAAAAATGCAAAAAGTTTCGACCAAGAAAAAATTAGTAATTCATCTTTGTGTAGATACTGGCTTTGGTCGCGACGGTTTTGTTGCAAGCGACATGCCGCAAGTTTTGCAATTAATTAAAAGCAAAAATATTGAAGTAAAAGCTCTCTACACCCACTTTGCCGCCTCTGATTCTAAGGCTTTTAACACCTACAGCAAAAAACAAATTGCCGAATTAATGCGTTGGAAAAAAGCTTTGGCAGAAATTGGCATTAAACCCTTAAACCACGCCAGCTCTACTTCGGCAACATTTATTTCTGAGTTTGAAACCCACTTCGACATGGTTAGAATTGGTGGTGGGCTTTACGGATTTTGGTCGTCAAAAGAAGTGGCAGAAAGAAACCAAAAAACCGCCAAGCTGCAGCAGGTCTTGTCGTGGAAGGCCAAAATCGTTGAACTAAAAAATTTACAAAAAGGCAGCCATATTTCCTACGGCTGCACTTTCACTTTGCAGCGCGACTCAAAAATTGCCATTTTACCGGTTGGATATTTCGACGGAATTCCGCGCATTTCTTCAGGCAAAGGCCATGTTTTAGTTAACGGCATCAAAGCTCCACAACTTGGTCGCGTGACAATGAACATGATTGTAATCGACGTGACAGACGTAAAAAAAGTGAATGTGGGAGATGTTGCAACCGTGATTGGCAAAGACAAAAAAGATGTGGTAAGTGCCGAAGACTGGGGCGATTGGGCAGGGTCGTTTAACTACGAAATCACAACAAGATTGAGCGCAAATTTGCCGCGTAAGGTGGTGTAAAGTTCGGTTGTAGATTTTAAATTTGATAACCCGCCAACTTTCCCGTAGCCACCTTGTGCAATATCGAAGTAATAAAAGTTTGGTAAGGTATGCCTTCATCTAGCGCTATGGCCTTGATCTTTTCGATGTCGCTTTCAATTACTCGAATATTAATCGATTTCCTTTTCAAAGTGTTGGCGGCCATCTTTTGAAGTTTGTTTTTTTCTTTGGTAAAATCTTTTTTTGGTAAGGCTTTGCCTTTGCCACTCTCGATCTTTTTGAACAATTTTAACTCGGCTGCGCTGTAAATTTTTTTATCGTTTTTCATAAATCGGGCTCGTCATTTTTTAAGTAAAAATCTCGTATATTTTCTGCTCGGATAAATTGTTTTTAAAAAAATCCCTTCTTCATTTTCAACGTAGGGAACTATGTAAGCGTAGTCTTTAATGCCAACCACCAAACAATCTTGCTCTTCGTGATTTTTGCTGGGATTTGCAATAATTTCCAACAAATCACCTTCCTGAATCGCGGTAATGATTTTTTCAAAAGAAATGTTTCGAGACTCTTTGAGAATTTTATTTTTCTCCTCACTCCAGCTAAAAATAGGGTTTTTCATATTCAAAACAAATGTGGTGAAACAACTGATTGTATACTAATTGTATTTTTTATCTTGAGGAAACAGTCAAGCCAAAATTTCTCGATGTTTGATGTGTTGATGAGGTTTTTAGCGCAAATGCTGATCTGCTGAGATCAAGGAAAATGAGGTATCGGGGCAACATTAATTAGCGAACGAGGGTAATTAAAAAACCTATGCTTTGAGCCCTTTGCCGTTGATGTCGCCCCTTAAATGAACTCTGGTTGAGCGGTTTCTATTTTCAAACTTTTTCCAAAATAATCTGCGATCTCAATTTTTTTCGCGTGCAGGCAAAGGCGTTTGCAGATGTCTTTGCGCACCACATCTTTGCCGCCATATTTGATGTCATTGATTACGGGGTGGCCCAATTCTTTGCAGTGAACTCTGATTTGGTGGGTGCGGCCGGTGAGGGGGTTTAGCTCTAGCAAAGCGTGGTCGCCAAAATCTTTGAGTTTTTTAAATTCGGTGATCGCTTCTTTGCCGTCGGTAAAATCGGGGCGCACTTTTTCGTTTTTGCCGGTTAGTTGTTTGCGTAGTGGAATGTTAATGACGCCATTAGCTTTTTTGAATTCGCCGTCAACCAGCGCCAGATAAGTCTTTTTGATGGTTTTGTTGCGGAAGGCGTCGGTTAAAAATTCGGCAGATTTTGAATTTTTAGCAATTAGCAAAATGCCACTGGTGTCTTTGTCGAGCCTGTGAACTAGCTGTAATTTTTGGCCCGCTGGATTATTTGGCGCCATGTTTTGGGCAGTTAAAAAATCATCAACCGAAATATCAATTAAGCTGCCGCCTTGAGTGGCAAGGCCAGATGGCTTGTTGATGGCGATTAGATTTTCGTCTTCAAATAAAATCCACGAAGCAAATTTTTTTAATTTTTCGGGAGAAATATTTGGTTTTTTCTTTTCGGTTTTGGTGCGGTTTTGCAGATCAGTGTAAATTTCAATCTGGTCGCCATCTTCTGTTTTGTAGGCTGCATCAACTCGTGCACCATTTACTTTAACTTTCTTTTCGCGAATTACTTTTTGCGCCAACCCAAAAGAAATGTCGAATTTTTTGCACAAAAACTTGTCGAGGCGTAGCCCCGCAAAGTCAGGATTTACTTGGATTAGAGACATCTTAAGAGAAAATTAATTTTGATAAATAAAAGCCAAAAAACAGCGCCAGAATTGAAATTGTGACGGAAGCTAAAGCATAGAGCAAGGCTTGTGAATATTGGCCGGCGGTTGCTAGGCGAAAGAAGTCAAGCGAGAAAGCGGAGAAGGTGGTGAAGCCGCCGAGGAATCCGACAAATAAAAAGTTTTTCAAACGCGGGTCAAAATTGTCGAAATTTTTGATGACGAAGAAGTAGGCAGCGCCGGCGAGGAGTGAGCCGAGAACGTTTACGCAAAAAGTTGGCCAAGGAAATTTTGCGAGTGAGGAATTGTTAAATTTTACGATTTGTAAAATTAATTCAGATGACAGGTAGCGAGTCACTGAGCCAAGCGCGCCGCCGATTGCGATGAGGATGAGGTGCATGATTAATGTAAAGTGTGATTGTGTTAATGGATTGCCACGCTGCGCTCGCAATGACGGTGCTAGGAGTGACCTTCCCACGCCGTCATTGCGAGCGCAGCGCGGCAATCCAGTGCTAACGAAGACTCGGTGTAAAAAACTTACGCCAACTTCTTCAACTTCTCAGCTAAGTCAGTTTTTTCCCACGAAAATCCACCTTCAGCATCTGGCGTGCGACCAAAGTGGCCGTAGGTTGCCGTGCGTTTGTAAATTGGTTTGTTCAAATTCAAATGCGTGCGAATTCCACGCGGGCTTAAATCAACCAACTCGTTAATTTTTTTTACCAAATCTTCTCCAACTGCGCCAGTGTTATGCGTATCAACATAAAGCGCTAAAGGTTTTGAAACGCCAATGGCGTAAGCAATTTGAATTGTGCAGCGCGCGGCAAGATCAGCCGCCACAATATTCTTCGCCAAATAGCGCGCCATGTAGGCGGCAGAGCGATCAACCTTGGTTGGATCTTTTCCAGAAAAAGCACCACCACCATGCGGTGCTGCGCCGCCGTAAGTGTCGACGATGATCTTTCTGCCGGTAAGTCCAGCGTCACCGTCAGGCCCACCAATTACAAATTTGCCAGTTGGGTTAACCAAAAATTTATCTTCAGCGCACATCCAGCCTTTTGGTAGCGAGCTTTCAACGTAAGGGCGAATTAGGTCGCGCACTTGTTGCTGCGTTGTTCCTTCGGGGTGTTGAATCGACACCAAAACAGTTTCAGCGCGCACAGGCTGGCCGTTTTCATACCACAAAGTCACTTGGCTTTTAGCATCGGGCCCAAGTTTTGGAAGCTCTCCAGATCTAACCGCGTCCATGATATTGTGCAAAATTCGGTGCGCGTAATAAATGGCGGCAGGCATTAAAACGTCGGTTTCGCGGCAAGCGTAGCCAAACATAATTCCTTGATCGCCAGCGCCTTCGTCTTTAGAGCCAGAAGCATCAACGCCCATGGCAATGTCAGCTGATTGCTCGTGAAGCAGGTTAGTAATTTTCAAATTTTCAAAATGAAAACCGGTCTGATCGTAGCCAATATCTTTGACGGTAGCGCGAATAATATTTTCAATTTCGCTTTTAGAAATTTCCGGTGCACGAATTTCGCCACCGATAATTACGGTGTTGGTGGTAGCAAAAGTTTCAATCGCGAGTCGCGAATAAGGGTTTTTAGCAAGGTAAGCATCAACTAAAGCGTCAGAAATTTGATCACAAACTTTGTCGGGATGACCTTCAGACACTGACTCTGAGGTGAATAGAAAATTTTTTGGCACGGTATTTTTTAAGAAAAGAGATTTCGGAAGGCTTTCCAAAAATGAGGGCGGGGAGGTTTTCAAATAAGTGGCGCAGACTATCTTTTGGCTGATGCTAATTTTCCAGAAAAAAAACTTTTGGGCTAGAGGGTGTGTTGTGCTTAAGCTCTCATTATTTTAAAGTAGTCGTCATACTTGATGCAAAGCATCGAGGATCTCTGTTAGTTTTTCATTTGGAATCAAGATGATGTGATTGCAAAATAGAAGCATTCTCCTGAATTTGTGCAGCCAGTATTTACAATATTTAAATAAAGAATTAGCTAAACCATTTAGTAATCACTTTTCTCATTTAATAAAAATTATGAAAGAACGCCTTGCAACAGTCGTATACTCAATTTTTACGATAATTGGTACCGTTATACTTATGATTAGTGTATGGGGTTTATTCTCTGAAGGTATAGTTCCGGCTATAATTGGTATTTTAGTTGCATCGTTTAGCTATGGAGTTGGTTGGTCAATTCGATATATAATAACGGGCAACAAAGATTCTTTTATTATTGATCTAATTTTAGATGGCTGGCCTAAAAAGAAACTTACTTTGTTTGCGATTGCAAATCTCCCTATATACGACTTCATAAATCAGACTAAGCCTTTAAGTTTCGCGGAAGAAAATTCTAATTTGAGTGACAATGAAAATCTAAATTCACTTATTTATTCTGGCATACTTGCATTTCAGTTCTTTATTTATCTGGAGCTTATCAAAGCTAGATTTGGTGATGAGCCATCAAAAATGGCAAAAGAACATATGTGTCTTACATTGGATAGATTTGGTCAAGAGACTGACCCTAAGTCGTACTTAGGACAGGATATCAAAAAGTATATTGAGATCATAAGTAAAATATATGCAGCTGATCCAACTGTAGTACAAATAGATAACAAAGAAATAACTCTTCCTAAAGAATATAATGCTGCCATGGCCCTTCTTTGTTACATAGAATATTCTCCCTACTATTCTAAAGATAAGGAGAATTTGCACAGCATAAGTGATGATCTAGATGTAAAGTTTGCAGACTTGTTAGAGCAAGCGAGATCTGGAATTGTTGAGCGATATTCATCAATATTTTTAAACAAGAATATCCAATTAGATAAATCTTCATCACTTGGAGTAAGAATCGAAGATAAAATGGCAGCTTAACTAACCTAAATAAAGAAAGGGTGGGGTTGAGACGGTAAAGGCGCCAAATCCCAACACCCAACATTAAAATTTTTTATTTCAAATCCTTTTTAATCTCTCCAAGCGTCATTCGTTTTTCCTTCATCTCCTGAATTTTTTTTACCCGCTCAATCATCTCAGCATCATACATTTGATAGCCAGATTCTGTGACTTCTGCAATTCTCAACAAACCCTCTTTTGTCCAATGTCTAATAGTTGGAACGGTTTGATTTGTTGCTTTGGCAAGCTCGCCAATTTTTAGAAGTTTTTCATTCTCCGGCGCTTCGGTTTCGCCTTCAATTGCTTTGAGATAAATGTTTAGCGAACGATCAACGGCTGCCGCAATCAGCTTGAAATAATCATTTTTTGAATCGCCTTCGCCATTAACCAACTGCGGTTTTTCTAAAGATTTAATATAGGCCAAGCGGTCATTTTTGCGGATGATTGCTGGTGGAAAACCTTTCATCATTAAAATCATATTCATCAACAGGCGCGCGGTTCGGCCATTGCCATCAATGAAAGGGTGAATTGTGACTAAACGATAATGGGCTTCGGCGGCTAATTCTACGGCGTGAAGTTTGGTTTCTTTTTTTAGCCACAAGAAAAATTCATCCATTAGGTCTTGGACTTTTTTTGGATTTGGCAAAACAACGCCAGAGCCAGAAATGCGCACAGGAACACGACGGTAAAGGCCGGCATCTTCTTTATTGATTCTGCTTAAAATAATTTCGTGAATTTTTAGGATGTCTTTTTCTTTAATCTCACTTGGTTTGCGCTTGATTTGTGTTTTAACAAAATCGAGAGCGTGAGCGGTATTAGTTGCTTCAAGATGTTCAGTTATTGATTTACCGCCGATAGTTAAACCTTTTTCAACAACCAAAGCGGTTTCGGCGCGCGACAAAGTGTTTCCTTCGATGGCGTTGCTGGTGTAGGTTAATTCGATTCTAAACCATTCTTCTAGGTTCTTTACCAGCGCGGCGTCAAAAGGCCTGTGCTTATCTAATATTTTCTTTTTTTCGGTGAGTTTTTTGTAATCCATTTTTTTACCTTACAGTTTTTATGATTCATAAACTGTAAAGTATAACCTTATGGTTTGCAAGGGAGGAATCTTGGTTTTTTAAAAAATGGAGAAGAGGTTTGTAAAAATGAGGGCGGGGCTTTAGACCGAGTAAAACTTGCAAAATTCTCTAACCAAACACTCGCCACATTTCGGTTTTCTTGCCTGACAAACATAGCGCCCGTGCAGAATCATCCAGTGATGGGCGTGGGTTTGCCATTTTTTGGGGATGGCTTTCATTAAGGCGGTTTCGGTTTTTTCGGGGGTGGTTTCGTCGACAAATCCTAGGCGGTTTGCTACGCGAAAAACGTGGGTGTCGACGGCGATTGTTGGGTGGCCGAAGGCGCAGTTTAACACGACATTGGCGGTTTTTTGGCCGACACCTGGCAGGGAAATTAGGCTGTTAAAATTTTCAGGAACTTCTGAATTAAAATCTTCAACTAGTCGCTTTGAAAGCGCGATAATATTGGCTGCTTTGCCGTTGTAGAGGCCGATGGTGTTGATGTATTTTTTTAGATTTTTTTCACCCAGTTTCAGCATTTTTTCTGGCGTGTTGGCAACTTTAAAAAGCTCTTTCGTTGCTTTGTTTACGCCAACGTCAGTGCTTTGCGCCGAAAGCACCACGGCAACCAAAAGCGTGTAGTGATTTGTAAAAACCAACTCGGTTTTTGGATGAGGATTTTGCTGCTGCCAAATTGCAAAAATTTGGTCGATTTTTTGCTTATTCATCTTTTTTCTGATTTTAATTTTACAAATAAAATGCCTTTCGTAAGTTCCGCGCCAAAGCCGATCTAGCTTGGCTGCATCCTCACTTTAAAACACAACTTTTCCATGAATTTTCAAGATCTAAAACAGCAAAGCAAAGTCCATTTTATTGGGCTGGGCGGCATTGGCATGAGCGCTTTGGCGTTTGTTTTGCGCGAATTAAATGTTCCGGTTCAAGGTTCTGATTTGGCAGAAAATTATTTAACACCAAAGTTGCGAGCTGTTGGCGCCACTTATTTTGTGGGGCATGACGCTAAAAATATTTCTGACGATGTTTCGCTAATTGTGCAAACTTCAATTATTAAAACTGAAAATCCTGAAATTCTTGAAGCGCAAAAAAGAAATATTCCGGTAATTACTCGCGCCAATCTTTTGGCGCTAATCATGCGCGAATATAAAGGCATTACAATTGCTGGAACCCACGGAAAAACTAGCACCACGGGCATTACTTCAATTATGCTTGAAGTTGGCGGGCTTGATCCAACGGTTATTAATGGTGGGGTGATTCACTATTTTCAAAGCAATTCAAAAATCGGCAAAGGCGAATATTTGGTGGCAGAATCTGACGAGTCTGATGCCAGCTTTGTAGCACTTCCAAGCTTTATTGGCGCCATTACCAACATTGAGCCAGAGCATTTAGAATTTAGCGGTTACGCCGGATGTTTTGAAAAACAAAAAGCCTGTTTTGAGCAATATGTTGCGCAAATTCCTGAGCATGGAATGTGTGTACTTTGTATAGACAGCCCAGAAGTTGAAAAAATTTACGAAAAATTAAAATCTACCAAGAAAAATCTCGTCACTTATTCGGCAAAAAAACCGGCCGATTTAATGGTGAAAAACATTGTGATGAATGTTAGCGGCTTGAGTTTTGACGTGCTGTTTAAAAATGGTCGTGAAATTAAAGACATTCACATGCCAATCTACGGCGAACATAATGCCAGCAACGCTTTAGTAGCAGTTGCAATTGCTGATTTTTTGGGACTTACCGACGATCAAATTAAAAAAGCGCTTAATGCTTTTAATGGCGTGAGACGCCGCTTCACCAAGGTTGGTGAATATGAAGGTGTAGCAATAATTGACGATTACGGGCACCACCCAACCGAAATTTCAACAACGCTTAAAGCCGCGCGCCACTTGGCTGGAAAGCATAAAATTATTTGTGTATTTCAAGCTCACAAATATTCGCGCGTTCACGATTTATTTAACGAATTTTGCGGCGCTTTTGCCGAAGCAGATTGTGTGATTGTTGCTGATGTTTATTCGGCCGGACAAGCGCCAATTGCTGGTGCAACGCAAGATGATTTAGTTGCAGGCATTAAAAAATCGGGTCACAAAAACGTGCTTAAACTAAATAGCGAAAAAGAATTGGCGGCATTGGTTAAGCCACAAATTTCTTCTGGCGATATCGTGTTTTGTACTGGTGCTGGAAGCATTACTTACTGGGCGCAAGCTTTGGCCGATCAACTAAAAAACACCTAAAATCTGATGGAAAAAATTACCGATCAAATCGTCATTAAAGAATTAAACACCAAAGCAGAAATGTTGCAGGCCTACGAAATAGTGAAGCAAAGATATGCTAATCTCGTTTTAGAAAATTTTGAGGCGCAAATTTCTGAAATGATTTCGATGAATGATTTTAAAATGATCGGCGCTTTTTTAGGCGACAAAATTGTTGGTGTGACGGGTTATTGGGTGCTACGGATGCTTTACTGCGGACGCTATATTCAGCTTTCAAGTTTTATCGTTGATGAAGAAAAAAGAGGTTTGGGAATTGGCAAAAAACTCTTAAAAGAAATCGAAAAAATCGGCAAAAAACTAAACTGCGAAAAAGTGATTTTAGACTCATTCACCGAAAATAAAAAATCGCATTCGCTTTACTACCGCGAGGGTTTTCATGTTCGCGGGTTTCATTTTATGAAAGATCTGTAATGCCAAAAATCAAAATCGCTAGCTTCAACGTAAACTCTGTAAAAGCTCGTCTGCCGCGGCTTTTAGAGTGGTTGAAAAATTCTAATCCTGATGTGGTTTTGTTGCAGGAGTTGAAATGTGTGGAGGGAGAATTTCCTTTTTGCGCCTTGTTTGACGCGGGATACAACGCTGCGGTTTTGGGTCAAAAAACTTACAATGGTGTGGCAATTCTTTCAAAATCTAAAATTGAAGATGTGGTTAAAGGCTTGCCAACACTGGATGGAGAAGTTGATGAACAAGCGCGCTACATTGAAGCGGTTTTACCTTTTGGCGGCACCGCAATTCGTGTGGCATCAATTTACGTGCCTAATGGCGGTGGTGATTTAGCGCCAAATGAGGCGCTAGAAAATAGCGCAAAATTTGTCTACAAAATGAAATTTTTTGAGCGTTTGAAAGCTCACCTTTCTAAGACTCTTGCCTTTGACGAAATGCAAATTTTCGGCGGCGACTACAATGTTGCAGCAGCGGATATTGATGTTTTTGATGCAAAAAGTTTGAACGGCACAGTTTGTTTTCACCCGCTTGAACGTCAAAAATTTCACTCACTTTTAAATTTAGGTTTGGTCGATTCTTACCGCGCCTTTTCGGGCCAAAGTCAAGCTTTTAGCTGGTGGGATTATCGCGGCGGTTCGTGGCAGCATAATAAGGGAATGAGGATTGATTACCTTTTAGCGTCGTCGCAAGCCTCAGATAAAATTTCTGCGGTTGCCATTGAAGATAAGGGTGTAAGGGATCAAGAAAAAGCCTCTGATCATTGTCCGGTTTGTGTGACGATTGAGGTTTAGAAAAAAACCCTCTTTTTCAAAGAGGGTTAACGATGTCTCCTTCAACTTTTACCACTTTTATTCGCGAGGTTTCGCCGCGGATGATTTCGATTTTTGATTTGGAAATTTTTAAGGTTTTTGCCAAAAATTTTATTAATTCTTCATTGGCTTTGTTATCCTCTGGAACTGCTGCTAGATTGATTTTGATGTATTCTTGATTTTTCTCGTCGAGAAATTTTCCGCTGATTTTTGTTTGCGAGGAATTTGGTGTGACCTTGATGTAAAATATGGTGTGTGGTGATGTCATTAAAAATAAATATAAATAGGTCCCCGAGCAAAGGACGAAGTCCGTCGTCGAGGGGCCCGAAGACAGATCTCGCTTCGGGCCCCTCGACGACGGACTTCGTCCTTTGCTCGGGGACCTATAAAATGGTTAACTCTGCAAATCCTGCAAAGCTCTCACTTCAAACTTACAGCCCTGATTTTTGTAAGCCTCAAGCGCATCAACCAAAGCTTTCGCACCAGACATTGTGGTGGTGTAGTTAACGCCGCGCATTAAAGAAGTTCTGCGAATTGAGAAGCTGTCTTTAGTTGCTTGCGCGCCTTCGGTTGTGTTAATTACTAAAGCAATTTCTTTGCGGTCGATCATGTCGACAACGTGTGGGCGGTCTTCGGTAATTTTATTTACGATGGTCACCGGAATGTCGTTTTCAGCTAAGAATTTAGCGGTGCCGCGCGTTGCAACAATTTTGAAGCCGATTGTTACTAATTTGCGGGCGAGGTCGGGTAAATGTTTTTTGTCAGAATCTTTCACCGAAACAAAAACCAAACCTTCAGTTAAAAGTTTAACGCCAGCAGCCATTTGCGCTTTGGCAAATGCCAGAGGGAAGGTGGTGTCGATGCCCATTACTTCGCCAGTAGATTTCATTTCTGGCCCCAAAATTGTGTCGGTGTTTGAGAAGCGCGCGAAAGGGAAAACAACTTCTTTGACAGAGAAATATTCTAACTTTTTTTCCTGCAATTTGAACTCAGAAAGTTTTTTGCCGACCATTATTAGCGAGGCAATTTTAGCAATTGGAATGCCGGTTGCCTTAGCCACAAAAGGCACGGTGCGTGAGGCGCGCGGGTTAACTTCTAACACAAAAAGTTTTTCATTTTGAATGGCATATTGCACATTCATTAAGCCTTTTACGTTGAGTGCTAAAGCCATTTTCACCGTCGCTTTTTTCACTTCTTCGATCATTTTTTCTGACAAAGAAAAAGGCGGAAGTGAACAGGCTGAGTCGCCTGAGTGAATGCCGGCTTCTTCGATGTGCTGCATAATTCCGGCGACAAAAACTTCTTCGCCGTCGCATAAAGCGTCAACGTCAACTTCAATTGCATCAGTTAAAAACTTGTCGAGAAGGAGAGGGCCGGTTTCAAAAACATCGGCATATTCAACCAAATATTTCATTAAATAAGCTTCGTCGTAAACAATCGCCATGCCGCGTCCACCTAGAACGTAAGATGGGCGAACTACAACCGGAAAACCAACTTCACTTACTTGATCCAAAACCTGTTTTGCTGAGTAAGCGATGTAGTTTTGTGGTTGGTTTAATTCGAGTTTTTGCAAAAGTTTTTTGAAGCGATCGCGATCTTCAGCCAAGTCGATCATGTCGGGCGAAGTGCCGATGATTGGAATATTTTCGTCTTGCAAAAACTTGGCGAGGCTTAGAGGTGTTTGGCCGCCGAACTGCACGTTTACACCAAGCAATTCGCCGTTGCTCATTTCTTTTTTGATTAGTTCGATGGTGTCTTCAGCGGTGAGTGGTTCAAAATAAAGGCGATCTGAAGTGTCGTAATCAGTTGAAACTGTTTCTGGATTGCAGTTAACCATGATGGCTTCAATGCCATGAGCTTTGAAAGCGAAGGCGGCGTGAACGCAGGTGTAGTCAAACTCAATGCCTTGCCCGATGCGGTTTGGGCCCGATCCAAGTATTACAACTTTTTTGCGGTTAGTAGGATTTGATTCGCAGGAAGATAGGTTGATGGCAGACATTTTTGACTTGAGATTTTTGGGGATTTTTAAACGAAGAATTTCGGCGCACTCTAGGAAGTGAAATTTTAATTTCTAAAGATTTTTCCTAACCATTACTTGTCAAAATTTTTTTAGTTCTTAGGTTACGCCACGCTTTCGGTCGCAAGACTAAAAGACTATGGTGATAAACTCTCTTCGCAATAAACGTACATGGACCTGGGGGCAGTACCCAGCACCTCCACCAAATTCGGCGTCTTTTGAGCGCTAGCTTCACTAAATGAAAAGATTCTCGTCGGTTGCGTATTGGAATACGCGGCCCTCCTCGAACTTTTCATTTAGCAAAGCTATCACTCAAAATACTTGAATTTTCTACCCGAACAAAAGTGATTTTTCTTCTGGGGGTGACACAGCTTTCGACATGCGATAAAGGATTTGATTTTACCCGGTTGAGAAACTGCCGGTTGTGAGGCGAAAGCCAAGCGACATCCGTTCAAAAAAGTAAATGCAAACGACAACTTTGCTAATGATAACTTCGAATTTGCTCCAGTGGCTTTAGCTGCTTAGTATAAGTGATTTTATCGGGGCCCGCCCGAGTGCCTGTCAACAGAAACTCGGGCACTTTCTCGCATTTAACAAAATTCCTCATGCAAGACTTAATTGGATATGATGATATCATCGAAACCTCAATGCGTTCGGTGATTTACGAAACTCTCAAAAAAATCGAAAAAACTGGCTTACCCGGCAAACATTATTTCATGATCACTTTCATGACGCGCTTTCCAGGGGTTTCAATTCCAAAATCTCTGCTCGAAAAATTTAGCGAAGAAATGACCATCGCCGTGCAGCATCAATATAAGTCTTTGGCGGTTGAGCAGGATAATTTTAAAATTTCTCTAAGCTTTAACGGCAAATACGAAAAGCTTTTAATCCCTTACAAAGCAATCACTTCTTTTGCTGACCCGTCAATGAATTTTGCGCTAAAATTTAGCATGACTTACAGCGATTTAGAAGATTTAGAAAATGGTGATTTAACTGATCCAAATCAGGCCAATAAAAATTTATCGGCAGAAAAAAACGCCTCCAACGTTGATTTGTCGGCAAAAGTCATTTCGATTGATGCTTTCCGTAAAAACAGAAACGACAATCCTAGCTAAAAATTCATGAGCCTCTTTTTTCAATTTCTATTCTTAGTCATCACCTACGCAATTGCGGCAATTCCTTTTGGTTTAGTTTTAGCTAAAATATTCGCTAAAAAAGATATTCGCGAATACGGATCAAAAAATATCGGCGCCACCAATGTTGCTAGAGTTTTGGGCAAAAAACTTGGCTTCTTCACCCTAATTTTAGATGGCCTCAAAGGCGCCATCATGGTCATCATCGCCAGATTTAGTTTTTACGATGCAGACAATTTGCACCTGCTTTTAGTGCTGGTTGCAGCAGTTGCAGTGCTTGCTCACGTTTACCCAATTTACCTAAATTTTAAAGGCGGCAAAGGTGTGGCAACAGCAATTGCAGTTTTATTTGCGCTTGATGTTTCGGTTGGGTTTTTGGCGGTGTGTTTTTGGATCATGTCATTTTGTTTATTTCGCATTTCTTCAGTTTCTTCAATCATCGCTGTTTTTTCTTCAATTGTCATTTCATCTAGCTTTGACGCGCCTAGGTCGCAAATTGTTTTTTGCTGGTTTTTAGCAATTTTAATTTTGGTCAGACACAAAGAAAATATCGCTCGCCTAATAATTGGCGAAGAAAAAAAACTCTAACATGAACCCCCAAGAAAAACTAATAATTGCGCTGGATGTTGCCGATATTTCTGCGGCAAAAAAGCTTGTTGATGACATTGGCGACCAAGCAATCTTCTACAAAATCGGCTTAGAACTAATGATGAGCGGCGATTATTTTGAGCTAGTAAAA
This sequence comes from Rickettsiales bacterium, assembly GCA_017999675.1. Classification (GTDB taxonomy): domain Bacteria; phylum Pseudomonadota; class Alphaproteobacteria; order Rickettsiales; family UBA1997; genus UBA2645. The sequence goes on along the minus strand of JAGNLL010000001.1, from coordinate 213,890 downwards.
TGGCTAAAAAATCGTGGCAAAAAAATCTTTGCCGACCTCAAACTTTACGACATTTCAGAAACTGTTGGCCGCGCTGTAAAAAACTTGGCGCAGTATGAAATTGATCTTCTAACCATTCACACCGCAAGTCGCGGCATCATGCAGCAAGCCGCAGAAAATAAGGGCAAAATGCAGGTGATTGGCGTGACGGTTTTAACCAATCTTGACCAAAAAGATTTAAACGAAATGGGTTTTGACCCCAATGTTTCTCTAGAAAATTTAGTAATTAAAAAAACCGAGTTGGCGCTAAATTCGGGGTTAGATGGTATTGTTGCTTCAGCTTTAGAGGCAAAAAATTTACGCCAAAAATTTGGCAAAGATTTTTTAATCGTAAGCCCGGGAATTAGGCTAGAAGCCATTGCAAATGACGACCAAAAACGCGTTGCCGATGTAAAAACCGCGCTTGAAAATGGTTCTTCTCATTTAGTTGTGGGACGTCCAATTACACGCGACGCCAATCCTAAAGCAGCGGCGCAAAAATTTAATCAGTTGATTTCGTGAAGCTCTCACAAATTCTTTCTCAGGTAAAAACTCCGCACAAAATCTTGCAAGCGGGCTTCCCAATTGATTCAATCGAAGTTTTAGACATTACTCTCGACTCACGTTTAGCTAAAAAAAATTCAGTGTTTTTCGCCCTACAAGGCAAAGCCAAAGACGGTTCTGAATTTATTAATGATGCCATTAAAAACGGTGCTGAAGTGGTGGTTTGCGAAAGTGGAAAATTTCAATCTTCGCAAGTTTTAATAATTGAAACACCAAACCCATTTTCGCTTTTGGTTGAGTTTTTAAAAGTTTTTTACGCGCCACTTCCGGCCAATATTTACGCCATTACCGGCACTAACGGCAAAACTTCTAGCGCAGAATTTACTCGTCAAATTTTGCAATTTTTAGGAAAAAAATCTGCCTCAATTGGCACGCTTGGCGTGATTACAAATGCTGAAATTAAAGATTTACAAAGCTCGTCACTCACCACTCCCGACATCGTTTCTCTCTACAAAAATTTACAAATTCTTAAAAAAAATGGCGTTGACGACGTTGCCCTAGAAGTAAGCTCAATCGGCCTAGAACAAGGCCGCGTGGCTGGTGTAAAAATTGCAGTGGGCGCCTTTACCAACCTCACGCAAGACCATCTCGACTACCACAAATCGATGGAAGAGTATTTGCGCTGCAAAACTATTCTATTCACCAACACCTTAGAAAATGGCGGTTTTGCTGTGCTTAACAGCGACATTGCTGAGTTTGGAAAATTGCAAAAAACCTGCCTCGAGAAAAATCACAAAATTATCGAATACGGCTTTAAGGCGCGTGATTTGCGTTTAGAAAAAATTGAAGCAACCGAGTTTGGCCAAAAAGTTTTTTTTGAATTCGCACAAAAAAAATACCAATTCGATTTAGCGGTGAGTGGCGATTTTCAAGCTTTCAACGCGCTTTGTGCTCTAGGAAATGTGCTGGCAAAAAATAATTTAAATGAAGCGCAGCTAACAAATTTACTCGAAAACTTTCACGAGTTGCACCCAGCAGCAGGAAGGATGCAGCGCGTTGCCACTTTGCCAAATAAGGCACAAATTTTTATTGATTTTGCGCATTCGCCAGATGCGCTAAAAAATGTTTTGCAGTTGGCAAAAAAAATTACCAAGGCGCGAGTTGTTGTGTTGTTTGGCTGCGGGGGAGATCGCGACGCCAAGAAAAGACCGATAATGGGCGGCATTGCGAGCGAACTTGCAGATTTGGTAATTGTCACCGACGACAATCCGCGTAGCGAAAAGCCAGAAGCAATTCGTAGCGAAATTTTGGCGGCTTGCGCAATGTCTAAAACCATTGAAATTGCTGACCGCAAGACGGCTATTGAAAAAGCAGTGACCATGCTTGAAGATAGCGACATTCTGATTTTGGCTGGTAAAGGCCACGAGAAATATCAGATTATTGGCGACACAAAATTTGAATTTGACGAAGAGAAAATCGTAAAAAATGCCCTCACAAAATCCTCTTAACTCTAGGTTTGAACTAACTTTTGAAGATCTTTACGCGCGTGAAGGTTTGGTGAAATTAGATCAAAAATTTGAAAAATATTTAGAAGAAAAATCTCCAGAAATTGCGGCGCAGTTTGGTGATTTAAAAAATTCTAATACCAAAACTGCGGTACAGAAATCGCAAATTCTAATAGACGTAGCAAGGGTTCTTGAAGAATTTCTTGCTGAGCTTTTCAACATCGAACAAGAAAATTCTAACTTAAAAAAACGTCACGACGAGCTGCAAAAAATTTACCAAATTCGTCGTGAATTTGTGCAGCGCGATGTCTCGAAAAAATTTAGCGATGTGGTCGCAGGCACTGATGGGATCAAGGTTCTTAAAGATCTAAAAATAACTTTCGAAGACGTTGACGATCTAGAAAAACAACTAGCTGAAAAAATTTCTACTCAAGAAAATTTAGAAATTTTAACCAACTACACAACTTGGGCGCTTTACTCTGACAAGGGTCGGGCTTTGCACAAAAACGGCGCGCTTTTTATTTTGCCGCAAAAAATCGACCACCAAAATTTGATTTCTCCATGCACTGAAAAATCAAAACGCGACGGCTTTAACTTAACCGACAAAGGCTTCGAGCTCAACAGGGTATTGGCTGAAACCCATTACTGTATTTTTTGTCACAAGCAGGAAAAAGATTCTTGCCGCAGCGGAATTCGCGACAAAGAAACTCAAAAATTCAAAATCGATCCACTTAAAGTTGAGCTTCACGGCTGCCCATTGGATGAAAAAATTTCTGAAATGAATTTGCTAAAATCAGAAGGTTTTTCGCTCGCCGCTTTTGCAATGGCAGTGATTGACAACCCAATGATTGCAGGCACTGGACACCGCATTTGCAACGATTGCATGAAGTCGTGCATTTACCAAAAACAAGACGCGGTGGATATTCCACAAATTGAAACGCGCACCCTAAAAGATGTTTTGGCGCTGCCTTTTGGCTTTGAAATTTACTCACTTTTAACGCGTTGGAATCCACTGAATTTGGAGAGAAATTTGCCTAAAGAAAATTCCGGCAAAAAAATTCTAATCGCTGGTTTGGGACCTGCCGGCTACACTCTAGCGCATCATTTGTTAAATGACGGTCACACGATTGTGGCAATTGATGGGCTTAAAATTGAGCCGCTAAATTCGCAAATTTCTGGCATTGACGAATTTGGAAATCGCCAAAAATTTAAACCAATTAAATTTTTAGACGAAATTTACGAGCCACTCTCAAGACGCTTGGTTCATGGTTTTGGCGGCGTTGCGGAATATGGCATTACGGTGCGTTTCGACAAGAATTTTTTGAAAGTGATTCGCCTACTTTTAGAGCGCAGAGAAAATTTTAGAATGTTTGGTGGCATTCGTTTTGGCTCGTCAATTACCGACAAAATTGCTTTTGAAAATTACGGATTCGACCATGTTGCGCTTTGTATTGGCGCGGGTCGGCCTAATATTATTAATCTGAAAAATAACTTTGCTAAAGGTGTGCGTTCGGCTTCAGATTTTTTAATGTCGCTACAATTAACTGGAGCTTTTAAAGAAGAATTATTCACCAATTTGCAAATCAGAATGCCAATTGCGGTGATTGGCGGAGGGCTTACGGCAACAGACACCGCTTGCGAAGCGCAGGCTTATTACATTACCCAAATCAGAAAATTTGAAAAAAAATTTGCGGCAATTGGTAAAGAAAAAATTTGGGCGGCGTTAAATGCAGAAGAAAAAATTATTGCTGAAGAATTTTTGAATCACGCCGCAGAGCTACGTAATGGTGACTCTAGCGAGTTATTAAAAAAATGGGGTGGCGTAAAAATTCTCTACCGCAAAAAAATTCAAGACTCTCCAGCTTACAGATTAAACCACCAAGAGCTGAGCAAAGCTTTCGCAGAAGGTGTAGAATTTGTTGAAAATATTACGCCACTCGAAGTTGAAACCGACCAATTTGGCTACATTAAAAATTTGAAATGCGCTGAAGGAAAAAACTTTGCCTGCAAATCACTTTTAGTTGCGGCAGGCACCACTCCAAACATTGCGCCAGTGCTTGAAGATGGGCTAGATTTCAAGCTTGAGGGCAAATATTTTAAAGCACTTGAGCAGGGAAGTGTGATTACAAAAATTGACGAAAACTCGCAAAAAGTGGTGAGTTTTTTTGGCGATTTGCATCCAAGTTTTGAAGGTAATGTGGTGAAGGCAATGGCCAGTGCGAAGATGGGTTATTCACAGATTAGCAGATTACTTGCCTCACAAAAACCGTCAGAAACAGAACCGTCACCCCCAAAACCGTCGGTTGAGCGGAGTCGAAACCAACGGAAGGTTCCTGATTCAGAACTTTCACAGCAGGAACCTTCCGGTGGTTTCGACTCCGCTCAACCGACGGTTTTGGTTTTTGAGTTTTTGAAAAAAATAAATTCTGAATTTTTAGTCAAAATCGAAAAAATCGACAGGCTTTCAGACCACGTGGTTGAGGTTTTCATCAAGGCCCCACTTTTGGCAAAACAAACTCACGTTGGTCAAATTTTTCGACTGCAAAATTATCACGCATTGGCGCCAAAAGTTGGCGACCAATTGTTAGCAATGGAAGGTGTTCCCGTCACGGCTTTGTCAATTGATTGCGAGCGCGGAATTATTAGTGGTATTGTTCTTGAAACTGGTGGCTCAACAAGTTTGATTCAAAATTTTAAAACGGGCGAACCCTGCATTTTCATGGGCCCAAGTGGCAAGCCAAATGAAATTCCACAAAATGAAACTGTGGTTTTAATTGGGGGAGGGCGCGGTAATCAGCCTTTAACTGCACTGGCTGAGGCTTACAAACAAAACGGTTGCCGCGTGATTTTTTTTGCGGGATATCGCAAAAATTCGTCAATTGTTAGGCAACAAAGAATGGAAAATTCTTGTGAAATTTTGGTTTGTGCAATTGAAGAAGAATTGCCGAATTTGAAATTTGAGAAAGCCTCAAACTACTGTTTTGAAGGCTCAGTGATTGAGGCTTTAAAAAATCACTTCACAAAAAACCCTGAAAAAATCGACCGCATTTTTACAATTGGCAACGACCAAATGATGCACGCGGTGGCAAAATTGCGCGCTGAAAATTTAGTCGAATCAATTTCTAAAGCCCCAGTTGCAACCGCCAGCCTCAACGCTCCAATGCAATGCATGTTGAAAGGCGTGTGTTCGCAATGTTTGCAAAAAAGACAAAATGAAAAAGGTGAGGAGGAATATTTTTATTCTTGCGGCGACCAAGATCAAAACATGGATCGCTTTGATTTTGCGCATTTACACAATCGCTGTGAGCAAAATTCTTTGGCGGAGAAGGTGTCGAGAATGTGGATTGCTCAGTTACGCTAAAAATGACGAGTTGCACTAAACAAAAAAAGCCGAGCCTTTATTTAAAAAGGCTCGGCTTTTTTTGTTTTTTAGAGATTAAAATTAGTTAACCACCGCAACAGCTCTTCTATTTTTAGCCATTACATCGTCGCTAGTGCCAAAAAATGCTGGGCGTTCTTTACCAAAAGAAACCACTTTAATTCTTGCGGCTTCAACACCGTTTGCGGTTAGGTAAGATTTAGCGGCATTGGCTCTTTTTTCACCTAAAGCAATGTTGTATTCGCGAGTTCCGCGTTCGTCGCAATGGCCTTCGATTGTAATGTTAAGAGCGGCGTCGCTTTTTAACCAAGCAACTTGGGTGTTAAGAATTTCTTTAGCGGCGTCAGTTAATTCAGCAGAATCGTAGCCAAAAAGAACGCGGTCTTGAACTTCAATTTCTTGAATTTCAACTTGAGTTTTTTTGTCCATGGCGGCAGCTGTTTCAGCGTCAGCAATGGCTTGGTAGTTATTTTGTTCGGTTGATTTATCTTCAATTTTTACTTCGGTAGTTTCGGCTGAGTCATCTGTTTTAACTTTGCTAGAGCAAGAAATTAAGGCAAAAACGGCTGCAAGTGTGAGTAGTTTTTTAAACATTTTTTTATCTCGATAAAGTTGTTGGAAATTTGTTGTAAAGCATCGAAAAGATTTATTTTTTACTTAACTAATGTCAAGAAATCAGGTTTTAGATTTTAGATGCGAGGTGAAAATAATTTTACAGTCAAATTTCAGTGCATAATTCTCAAAACTTTTACATTAACTCGCAGGCAAAATTGCAGCGCGCAATTGACCTAATTAAACAGGCAAAAATTGTTGCGCTCGACACCGAATTTACTCGCGAAACCACTTACTACCCAATTCTTTCAATCATTCAAATTGCGGTAAAAAACTTAGAAGGCGTCAAAGAGTCATTCATTATTGACTGCCTGTGCGACGTTGATTTAAGCGATTTTTTGGCAATTATTTCTGACCCAAAAATCACCAAAATTTTGCATTCCTGCGCACAAGATTTGCAAATTTTTAATCAGCTTTCAGGCCAAATGCCGCAAGGTGTGGTGGACACTCAAGTAATGGCAAATTTTTGCGAGCTGGGGTTTAATGTGGGCTACTCAAATTTAGTTGAATCGCTTTTTGGCGAACAGCTCGACAAAAAGCAGCAGCGCAGCAATTGGCAAATTCGTCCGCTTAGTGCCAAGCAAATTGAATACGCGCTTTTGGACGTGTTTTTTTTGGAAGAAATTTACGAAAAATTTCTCGAAATTCTCACCCAAAAAAATCGCCTAAATTGGTTTTTGGAAGAAATGCAAAATTTCGTGAATAAAAATTTACTCAAGTCGGATGAAAGTTTGAGTAAAAATTTTTCTTTTCGCGGCAAGTCAGACGCGCAAATTGCTAAAATTAAAAATCTAATTTTGTGGCGTGAGGTTTGGGCCAGAAAAATCAACGTTCCGCGCCAGCATTTTATTCGTGACGAAATTCTTGAAAGAATGGCTTTGGGGCAAGAAATTACGCAAAATTTTACTGCTGAAATGAGTGAAGAAATTCGCGAAATTTTGCACGAAAAAGATTTTGCGCTGGAAGAAATTATTCTTGCAAAAAGCGAAGCACCAATGACCACAAAACAGAAAAATTTATTTTCTGAAGGCAAAAATTTAATCGCCAAAATTGCCAAAACCAAAAATTTTCAAGAGCAGTTTTTACTCACCAGTTCAGACCTAAAAAAAATTATTTGTGACAAAAATTCTTTCGACCAAATTGTCACCGGATGGCGCCGCCAAGTGTTTGGCGAAGAGTTAAATCAATTAATCAATTTAAAATAAAAAATGAAAATCATCGCAGCAAACTGGAAAATGAACCACGCCTTTGACGAAACGGACGCTTGGCTTGACGGGTTTTTTCAAAATTACTCTGAAAAATACGAACAGCTAAAAGATGTTGAAATGGTGCTGTGCCCGTCATTCTTAATGCTCGACTACATTGACAGCGAGCTAATGGGTGACGGCTTTGAAAAGTTAGAATTTTTAATGAAAGAAGATGGTCGAGATTTTTCAGAATTTAGCCCAGAAGAGCTCAACGAAATTTTATTAAAAGAGCGTCCAATAAAACTTGGTGCGCAAGATTGTCATTTTGAAAATTCGGGCTCTTTTACCGGAAGCGTCAGTGCTGAAATGTTGGCCGCGGTAAGCTGTGGATACGTTATTTTAGGCCACTGCGAGCGCCGTGAGCAATTTTTAGAAACTAACGAAATTGTAGCTAAAAAAGTTGACGCCGCCTTGGCGCAAAAAATTACGCCAATTATTTGTGTGGGCGAAAGTAAAGAAGTTCGCGATTCCGGCAAACATTTAGAATTTGTTTACAAGCAGCTAATGAATTCAATTTCAACAAGCGCGCAATTTGAAAAAATGGTAATTGCCTACGAACCAATTTGGTCGATTGGAACCGGTGTGACACCAACAACCACGCAGATTGCCGAAATGGCACATTTGTTTAAAAAAGTTTTCACCGAAAAGTTTGCAGGGCGCGCCAAAGAATATTTCATGCTTTACGGTGGCTCGGTGACGTCACAAAATTCGCAAGAAATTCTCGCAATTGACGGGGTTGATGGATTGCTTGTGGGCAAGGCCAGCTTGGATGTTGAGGAGTTTGTAAAAATCTGCGTTTCTTAAGAAGTCCTAAATAGGTCCCCGAGCAAAGGCCGCAGGCCGTCGTCGAGGGGCCCGAAGACAGATCTCGTGTTCCGGCCCCTCGACGACGGCCTGCGGCCTTTGCTCGGGGACCTATTAAATTTTTTAACCTTTAACCAACCTTAAAAAAATGACAAAAAACTTTCGTATTGAATCTGACTCTTTCGGCGAAATTCAAGTGCCTTTTGACGCCTACTACGCCGCGCAAACACAGCGCTCTGTACAAAACTTTCCAATCTGCAACGACAACCCTGGCCACAAAATGCCAAAAGAAGTTGTGCGCGCAATGTTGCTAATCAAAAAAGCGGCGGCTCTTACCAACAAAGACTTAATGGCAGCTGATCCAAAATCTGACGAGTTCAAAAAATTCTCTCCCGATTTAGCCGACAAAATTGTTGACGCGGTTGACACAATCCTCGCCAAATTCGATTGGTTTTACGAAAATCATTTTCCTCTCGTAGTTTGGCAAACCGGCTCTGGTACTCAAACCAACATGAATACCAACGAGGTAATTGCTTCAGTTGCCAATGAAAAAGTGACTGGACAAAAAGGTGGAAAATCTCCGGTGCATCCAAACGACCACGTAAATTTGGGACAAAGTTCAAACGACACTTTCCCAACCGCAATGCACGTGGCAGCTGTTCTTACAACTTACGAGAAATTGCTACCAACTTTGGTGCGCTTTGCCAATGAGTTAGGTAAAAAGGAAGCCGAGTTTTTAGACATTATTAAAATCGGTCGCACCCACACCCAAGACGCAACACCAGTGACTTTGGGCCAAGAATTTTCAGCCTACAAAGTGCAAATTCAAACAGCGGCAGTGTTTATTTCTCAGTCGCTTTCTTACGTGGTCCATTTGGCTCAAGGCGGCACTGCAGTTGGAACTGGGCTTAATTGTCACCCAAAATTTGCAGTGAATTTTGCTGAAAAAATCACCGAAGTTTCTGGTCTAAAAGCACTACACCAAAAAGTTTTAAATTTAGATTTAGGTCGCACCACTTTGGCAGATGGTGTGTGGAAGGTAAAAGATTCAAACCTTGCTAAACTGGGATTAGACCACGCTGACAGCTTCTACACCAACAAAAATAAATTCTTCGCTTTGGCTTGTAACGACGAGCTAGTGAATTTTTCTGGCTCACTAAATTCACTCGCAACTTCAGTAATGAAAATTGCCAACGACATTCGCTTTTTGGCTTCGGGCCCACGTTCGGGTTTGGGTGAAATCAGCTTACCTGAAAACGAACCAGGCTCTTCAATAATGCCGGGTAAAGTTAACCCAACGCAGTGTGAAGCGCTAACAATGATTGCTTGCCAAGTAATGGGAAACCACGTTGCTGTAACGATTGGCGGCTCGAACGGACATTTTGAACTCAACGTTTTTCGCCCAATGATTATTCGCAACGTCATTGAATCGCTCAATTTGTTAAACGACGGAATTAACAGTTTTGTTGACCAATGCTTGGTCGGAATTGAGGCAAATCGCGAGCGTATTACGCAACTTCTCGACCAATCTCTAATGCTTGTCACCGCACTTAACCCCTACATTGGCTACGACTCAGCTGCAAAAATTGCCAAAAAAGCGCACAAGGAAGGTACCACTCTAAAAGCGGCAGCACTGGCTTCAGGCCTTTTAACCGAAGCGCAATTTGAGGAATGGGTTAACCCAAAAAACATGATTTAGCTTTTAGTGAACGTGTGGACGGGGTTACAAACCTTCTGCTGGACGGGGTTTGTAACCCCGTCCACCCGTTCATGTCTCAAGTGGTTTAGAAGATTTTGGAACTGAACGTTTCGGACGGGGTTACAAACCCCGTCCAGCGCTAAGTCTAGGTAAGCGGTTACAATTTGTAACCAACTGAAAATAAACTAAAAAAATGTCACAAAATTTTGACTTCACAATCATTGGCGGATCTTTTGCGGGAATGACGGCAGCGCTTGCGCTGGCTAATGTTTCGCCGAGCTTAAAAATTGCCATTGTTGAGAAACAAGACATTCTAAAACAAGACAGAAAGCGCGACGGGCGGGCTTACGCAATTTCTGCCGCCTCACTTAAACTGTTCAAAGAAATTGGAATTTTTGACGAAACCAGCAAAGAAGCTGGTGTCATTTCTGACATTAAAATTACCGACCACAAATCGCCTTTCTTCCTTGATTTTCTAGGCCGTGAGGTTGGTGGAGATTTGGGCCAAATCATTGAAAATTACCACATTCACAACGCGCTGCGTGACCAAATTTTGCTGCGTAAAAACATTACGTTGTTTGTGCCAAATTCTTACGAGGAGATTAATTTTGAAAATGGTGCTGCGGTAAAACTCGACGACGGCAGAATTTTAAATTCAAAACTTCTTCTCGCCTGCGACGGCCGTTTTTCTAAGCTGCGCGAGATTTACCAAATTCACACCACAGTTAAAAAATACCACCAAACCGCAATTGTTTTTAACATTGAGCACGAGCGCTCTCACGAAAATGTTGCCTGGGAAAAGTTTTTTCCAGGTGGGCCACTGGCAATTTTGCCGCTAAAAAATTCTAACCAATCTTCAATTGTTTGGGTTGCTGCAGACAAGATGGCACCTGCAATTTTGAGTTTGGACGAAGAAAATTTTGCCCAACAATTAAACAAAAAAATGGAGGGTGTTTTAGGAAATGCGCGTGTGATTTCTGAAAAATTTTCTTACCCATTAATTGCCATTGAGGCGGAAAAATTTTACCACGAGAAATTGTTGTTAATTGGGGATGCCGCTTGTGGCGTGCATCCAATTGCGGGTCAGGGTTTTAATTTGGCAATTGCCGGCATTAATATTTTGTGCGAATTGGTGAAAAATAATTTGGTTGGTGGCCTCGAAATTTCTGCTGAAAGTTTGATTTTGGCCTACAACAAAAAAGCAAAATCGGGCGCGCGAAAAATGTTGGTGGCAACTGACATTCTTAATTCGCTGTTTGAAACTAAGAGCCTGTCGATTGGCTTGGCGAGAGATTTTGGGCTTGGGTTGGTGGAAAAACTTCCGCGTTTAAAAAACTTTTTTATTAAAAACGCGGGTGGGTTTTAATTTTTCAAAATACCGCAAAAAAAATACCGTCGGTTGAGCGGAGTCGAAACCAACGGAAGGTTCCTGCCTCACGATTGAAGCAAGAACCTTCCGGTGGTTTCGACTCCGCTCAACCAACGGTTTCTACAAAACTAAAAAAACTAAAAAAATGCTAATCTACCGCATCCTTTCCGTTGCACTTTACCCATTCCTCGAACTCTACCTCTTCTGGCGTGTTTACAAAAAGAAAGAAGACAAAAAACGTCTCAAAGAGCGTTTCGGTCACGCCACAATATTTCGCCCCAAAACGTCAATTATTTGGATTCACGCCGTTAGTGTTGGCGAAACCAACTCGGCGCTAATTTTGGTGGACGAGCTGCTTAAAACCTTCCCGACCACCTCAATTTTATTTACCACCACCACCATTACTTCGGCCTCAGTTGTGGCAGCAAAATTGCCTGCTTTTGAAGGACGCGTGGTGCACCAATTTTTGCCAATCGACACCTATTTTTGCGTAAAAAACTTTTTCGAATTTTGGCGTCCCGAAATTGCCATTTTTGTTGAGTCAGAAATTTGGCCAAACCTTGTTGGCGTAGCGGATGAAATGGGTGTGCCAACATTTTTGGTAAATGCCAGAATGTCAGAAAAATCAGCCACAAAGTGGACATTTGCCAAGTATTTTGGCATTCGCATTTTTGATTATTTTTCGGGCATTTTTGCCCAAAGCGAAGAAGACAAAACGCGCTTTCAAAAGCTTACCGACAAGGAAGTTTTCTTTTTCGGCAACCTAAAATCGCAGGCGCAAAGTTTAGAATTTAACGACGACGAATTAGTGGCGCTAAAATCAAAAATTGCCGGCAGAAAATTTTGGCTTGCCGCCAGCACGCACCAAGGCGAAGAAGAAGCAATTGTGCAAGCACACCAAATTTTGAAAAAAGATTTCCCCGACCTTCTCACAATTTTAGCACTGCGTCACCCAAACCGCGCCGACGAGGTAAAGCCTTTGTTTGGCTCAATGCATTTTGCACAGCGCAGCCGCGGCGAAAAAATTGAAAACGACACGCAAATTTATTTGGTGGACACTTTAGGAGAGCTTGGCCTTTTTTACCGCCTCGCCAATTTTGCTTTGATTGGAGGTTCACTAGCAAAGGTTGGAGGCCACAATCCTTTTGAAGCAATTAAGCTTGAATGCGGGGTAATTTCTGGGCGAAATGTTAAAAATTTTAAATCGATTTACGAAAGTTTAGAGGCAAAAAACGCCTGCGTAATGGTTGATTCAAGCGCAATGTTGGCAGCGCAAGTGAAGGAATTTTTTCAAAATGAAAAGGCGCTGCAGGTGTTAAATAAAAATGCTGCTGAGGCAATTTTGGTTTCAGAAAATATTGCTGGTGAGGTTGTGGAGAAGATTAGTTTTATTTTGGAGTTGTAGGGAGGGTTTTCTGGATTGCCACGCTTCGCTCGCAATGACGGTGGGGTAGGACCTGTGGGTGCAGGACGTGGTTACAAACCCCGTCCAGCTTCTTACTGGACTGATTCCACCACCACTTTTCCTTGCGCAGTTTTTTGGTGAAAGTCGCCAAAAAACTTGTATTCACCCGATTTTAGCGGGCTCACCACAATTGTAATTTTCTTCCCCGCACCAACCAACTTCTCTTTTTTCAAGTCGTTGCTTTCAAACTCTTCCAAAGTTTTGTCGGTGTTTTCAATTACCAGTTTAAATTTTTCGTTAGCTGGAACCTTCACCGTTGCTGGCTCAAACTTGTGGTCTTTGATTTGCACAAGAAATTCTTTTTCTTCGGCGAAGGCAGTGTTTGCTGCAAAAATAAAGGCTAGGGTGGTGAGAGTTTTTAGTGAGTTTTTCATTTTTTGTTTTGATTAAATTTGTTAGTTCTTTGAAGGACCTTCGCAGGACGGGATTTGTAATCCCGTCCTCACGTTCATTAAAACTTTAGCTCAAAGGAACTGAACTTTTGGACGGGGTTGCAAACCCCGTCCAGCTCACGTTACAGATCACGCACTCGGTTTTAATTCTTCCTAAAAAACTTCGCCAAATCGCGAATGTGACCAATTAAGTGCAACTCCAATTCAGGCAACGCTTTTTTCAAATTTGCGAAGTTTTTGTTTTTCTCATTCGCCTTCGGAATCAAGCAATTCTTGAATCCAAGCTTCGCCGCTTCTTTTAGGCGACCTTCCAAATTACTCACCATTCTAACTTCGCCGCTTAACCCAACCTCGCCAATTGCAATTGTTGAAGCTGGCAAAGCAATGTCGCGCGCCGCTGAAATTAACGCGCAAGCCACTGCCAAATCAGCAGCGGTTTCTTCAATTTTTAAGCCGCCAACAATGTTGAGGTAAACTTCTTTGTCGAAAAGATTTAGGCCAAAACGACTGCTTAAAACTGCAATTACCATTGCGAGGCGGTTGCTGTCCCAGCCAACAACGGCGCGTCTTGGTGTTGGAATAAAGCTTGGTGAAACTAGCGCTTGAATTTCAACCAAAATTGGGCGTGTGCCTTCAACACCGGCAAAAACAATCGAGCCGGAGGTTTCGCGGTCGTACGAAGTTAAAAAAAGTTCGCTGGGGTTTGAAACTTCCGACAAACCAATTTCATTCATTTCAAAAACGCCAATTTCGTTGGCGGCGCCGAAGCGATTTTTAATCGAGCGCAGAATTCGAAAGTGCAAATCTTTCTCGCCCTCAAAGTAAAGTACGGTGTCCACCATGTGCTCTAAAACCTTGGGGCCGGCGATTTGGCCGTCTTTGGTCACGTGCGAAACAATTAGCAAAGTAATGTTGTTTTTCTTGGCAAAAATTGTCAGTTCACCCGCGGCGGCGCGCACTTGTGAAACGGTGCCGGGAGCAGACGCCAAATCTTCCAAAAACATTGTTTGGATTGAGTCAATGATTACAACGGTTGGCAGCTTTTTGCCGTCGACGGAATTAATTATTTCGGCAACATTGGTAGTTGCGGCAAGTTGAATTGAATCTTGCTTAACGCCCATTCGCTGTGCTCTGAGACGAATTTGGTCAATTGATTCTTCGCCCGAAATGTAAATTACTTGGTTTTTTCCAGCGGCCAAACTTTCGGCGGTTTGCAAAAGCAAAGTTGATTTTCCAATTCCCGGGTCGCCACCAATTAGCACCACCGAGCCTTGCACAAGGCCACCTCCCAGCACGCGGTCAAGTTCGTTAATGTTGGTTTGAATGCGCGGAAAATTTTGCGCTTCGCCGGTTAGTTGCACCAATTCAATTTTTTTGGCGTCAGAATTTTTACTTTTTTTGTCGTCAGCAATGCGCGTAAAATGCGACGCGCCGCCTTCGGCAAATTCTTCCACCAAGCTGTTCCACGCACCACAGTCGGTGCATTTGCCCGACCATTTAAAATGAATTGCGCCACAAGATTGGCAGGAGAAGGCGGTTTTTTTAGTGGCCATTTTTTTGTTGTTTGAGAAATAAGTCGTGAAGGTATTCGGGGGCAAGGTCAAGTCCGTTGCTCCAAACAACGGTGTCCATTTCAACCTTAAAATTTTTGAATAAGTTTAAATCGGTAAGCTCTTTGAAAATGGCTCTTTTGTCATTTTTAATGGTTTGGCTTAAATCTACGACGCCAGATTTTTGGTCGTTAAAAGCCAAAAAGATTTGAAAATCTTTGACGTAAGAAGCTTTGGTGACGTAATACATTTGAGCTATTCTAAAGGATTAATTTTTTCGTAAGATCCGTTTTCAAGAATGTCTAACCAATTTCTACGAAGTTCATTTTGGTGAATACTTGCCCATTCAACAACTAAAGCCAATACTTTTGGCGGTAAAGAGCCGTCAATTATTCCGAGAGTTTCAATGTCAATTTGAGCTCGGTGGTCGTTGTACTTAACGTGAAAGTGAGGCGGATTGTGTTCGTTGAAATACATGTAAATCACAATTCCAAAGAAGCGGCTGATTTCGGGCATTTTTCGTGGTGTGTTTTTGGGTTAATTTAATTTGGTACAAACATGTTAGCAGGGCTAAAACTTTTTTTGAAAGAGCAAAAAATTGACTACTTTTTTCTGCCAAATTCTGACGAGTTTTTTTCAGAATATTTGCCAGAAAGTGACAAGCGCTTGCAGTATTTAACTGGTTTCACTGGATCTGCCGCCTCGGTAATTGTGGGGCAGGGTAAGTCTTATTTTTTCACCGACGGGCGCTACATTTTGCAGGCAAAAAATGAGCTTGATTTGGGTGAGTTTGAAATTTTCAACATTGCTCAAAAGTCTGTTCTGGTGTGGCTTGACGAAAATTTGGGTGACAAAAAATTGGCGCTAGATCCAAAATTGGTTAATTTAAATTTTGTTGACGCTTTGGCCGAAACACCCGTGTTTCTAGAGCAAAACCCAATTGACGCCATTTGGCAAAATCGCCCAAACCCAAGTAATTCAGAAATTTTTGTTGTTGGCGAAGACTCGCAGGCTAAGCGCCGCAACATTTTGCAAAATTTAGACGCTGACGCTTTGGTAATTACCAAACCAGAAAACACTTGCTGGCTGCTCAACATTCGCGCTGCCGACGTAGAATTTACGCCACTTCTTTTGGCCTACGCCATTTTGTTTAAAAATGGTGAGGTTGATTTGTTTGTTGAAAAAAACCGCGCGCGTCCAGATTTGGCGGGCGTTAATTTTTTTGAGCCAAAAGATTTTGCAGCGCGACTAAGTACCGCAAAGAAAATTCAAATCGACCCCAACACTACAAACCAGTGGCTTTTCGAGCTTTTGCAAAAAAACGACGCCGAAATAATTTTAAAAAAAGACCCAATTGAACTTGCCAAAGCCTGCAAAAATTCTGCCGAAATTTCTGGCGCAATTAAAAGCCACGAAGCCGACGGATTGGCGCTGACGAAGTTTTTGTTTTGGCTTTCGCAAAAACCAGAAACCGACGAAATTTTAGCCGCAGAAAAATTGTTGGAGTTGCGCCAAGAAAACCCAAATTTTCTCTACCCCAGCTTTGCTTCAATCTCGGGCTTCGCCAGCAACGGCGCGGTAATTCACTACAAGGCAACGGAAAAAACCAACCGTCAATTCAGCAACGCCAATCCCCAAAACCGTCGGTTGAGCGGAGTCGAAACCAACGGAAGGTTCCTGCCGCGGATTTTTAACAAATTGAAGAAGGAATCTTCCGTTGGTTTCGACTCCGCTCAACCGACGGTTAAGGAGGTTGGCTCGCTTTACCTAATCGACTCTGGTGGCCAATATTTTAGCGCCGATTTTTTTGGCACCACCGACGTCACGCGCACAATTGCAATTGGCAAACCAACGCCAGAAATGGTCGAAAACTTTACCCGCGTTTTAAAAGGCCACATTGCTTTGGCTCGCGCGAAATTTCCGCGCGGCACTTCGGGCGCGCAGCTTGACGTTTTAGCGCGTGAGCATTTGTGGCGCGCAGGGCTAGACTACGACCACGGCACTGGTCACGGCGTGGGCAGTTTTTTGTCGGTGCACGAAGGCCCGTGTGGCATTAGCAAACGCGCGCACCAGCCGCTGCTTGAGGGAATGATTTTGTCGAACGAACCCGGGTTTTACAAAGAGGGTGAATACGGAATTAGAATTGAAAACCTAATGCTGGTTGAAAAAGCGGGCGACAAATTTTTGCAATTTAAAACGCTGACCCTCGCACCGCTAGATCTCAATTTGATTAATTTTAAAATGCTGACGCGGCCAGAGAGGAAGTGGCTTGCAGACTACCACGCTGAAATTTTAGAAAAGCTTTCAAACAAATTGAGTTTGGAAGAGAGAAATTGGTTGGAAAATGTTTGTGAGAACAAGTTCTAAATCTTTTAGTTTTGTTTTTGCGAATAACCACCCCAACCCCTCCTTCAAAAGGAGGGGCTTTAGTACGAGCTCGGTGAAAAGCCCCTCCTTTTGAAGGAGGGGTTGGGGTGGTTATTCGCAGATTCAGTTTTTTAGCTAAAAGAAGATTTTCGCCTTAAGGCGAAAATCTTTTTAAATTGCCTCTCAACCCTTTAAAACAAAGCTACGAAGCCAGATGCAAATTACCCCAGAAAATTACAAAAAACTTCTCACGCGAATTCAAAAAACAATTGAAGAAACCAAGCAAAATATTGTCAAAACTGTCGACCGTCAAAAGGTGGAAATGAGTTGGAAAATTGGCAAAGACATTGAGGAGCACTGCAAAACAATTTTGCAAAAAACTGGTGGCAATGTTTACGGCAAAAAACTTTTTGAGCGCTTGGCGCAAGACACAAAAATTGAAGAAAAAGTTTTGTACAAAATGCGCGCTTTTTACACAACTTACCCAAAATTGCCCAGTGAAAAGAAGGCTTTGAGTTGGAGTCACTACCGCAATTTAATTGCGGTGAAAGACGAAGAAACCCGCGCGCAGCTTGAAGAGTTGGTGGTCGAAAAAAACTTGGGCAGCGACAAATTGCAGCAAGAAATCAGCAAAACCAAAAAGACAAAAA
This sequence comes from Rickettsiales bacterium, assembly GCA_017999675.1. Taxonomy (GTDB): domain Bacteria; phylum Pseudomonadota; class Alphaproteobacteria; order Rickettsiales; family UBA1997; genus UBA2645. The sequence goes on along the minus strand of JAGNLL010000001.1, from coordinate 196,329 downwards.
TCACAAAACCACGTCCAAAAAATACCAAATTAAAAGTGACGCGTGGCGAAATTTTTAATTACGTTGTCGGTGAAAATTCTGAAATTGATTTGGGGTTTAACATTTTTGTTGAGGTTAAAAACACTTTTAAAAGCGGCGAAATTGTTGCGACAAAAAAGGTTGGCGAAAAATATTCACTAAAAAAATCGGCACTAAAACCAGCGCAGCTTCACACCTACAAAGCCCAGCTAGAGAGGGTTGTCGACGGCGACACCATTCACGTAAAACTTGATTTGGGATTTAAAATTAAGCACCGCGAAATTTTGCGTTTGACGCAAATTAATGCGGCAGAGGCTGAAAGTGTTGACGGCAAAAAAGCCACCGCGGCACTAAAAAACATTTTAAAAGACGCGCCGTTTTTGGTGGTGAAAACCAACAAAACCGACATTTACGGGCGTTACATTGCGGATGTTTTTGTTGGAGAAAAGAGCGAGCAAGACGCCACAAAAGTTGCGCGTGAGGGAGCTTACGTGAGCCAGCTGCTGCTAGAGCGCGGGCTGGTTGAGGAGTATTAAAGGAAGTTTGAGTTTGCGAATAACCACCCCCAACCCCTCCTTCAAAAGGAGGGGCTTTTCCACCGAGGTTGTTTCAAGCCCCTCACTTTCAAAAAGAATTGCACTAAAGCCCCTCCTTTTGAAGGAGGGGTTGGGGTGGTTATTCACACACTCTGATTGTCAGATTTTCGGAGGGTAAAGACCGAGAGCGTCTAGAGTAAACTCACAATTTTTTCAGCCAACAACTTAGCCAACTCTGCTTTCGAAATTTTGCCAAATTTTTGCGTCTTTTTCTTTTCGACAAAAATCACTTTTGTTTGGCTGCTGCCAAAAATTTCACCGCCTTCAATGTCGTTGGCAACCACCAAGTCGCAGTTCTTTTTTTGCAGTTTTTCTTGAGCGTGCTTTTCAAGATTTTCACTTTCAGCCGCAAAGCCAATTACTAGAGCAGGGCGCTGTTTGCTGTGGCCGACGAAGTCGAGAATGTCGGGGTTTTTTTCAAGTTCTAAGGTGAGGTTTTTGCCGTCAGTTTTTTTGATTTTTTGGTTGGAAACTTTCTTCACTTTAAAATCGGCAACAGCAGCGCAGGCAACAAAGGCGTGGGTTTTTGTTAGGTTTTTTTTCACCGCACCAAGCATTTCTTCGGCAGTTTTTACGCGAATGATTTTGTCTTTTGGTAAAGAAATTGTCTCGCGAATATTGCCGGCAACAAGCGTGACGTCAGCGCCCATTTCGTGTAAAACTTGCGCAATTGCAATTGCTTGCTTGCCAGAAGAGTGGTTGCCAATGAAGCGAACTGGGTCAATTGGTTCAAAAGTTGAACCACCCGTAATTAGAATTTTTTTGCCTTTTAAGCGGTTTTGATTTTCAAAAAAATCGCAAATTTTTTCGCAGATTTTTTCTGGCGAGGCCATTTTTCCCACGCCAAATTCGCCGCAGGCTAAAATGTCGGTTTCGGGTTCAACCATTGTGATTCCTGTTTCTAGCGCGGTGCTCAAATTTTTCTGTGTGGCTTTATTTTCCCACATTTTTTCATTCATTGCTGGTGCCAGAATGATTTTTTTGTTTGAGGCGAGAATTACGTTTGAAGCTAAATCGTCGGCAAGGCCACCAGCGATTTTGGCAATGAAATCGGCGGTTGCGGGTGCGACAACAATCAAATCAGCTTTGCGTGAAAGATTAATGTGGCCCATTTCGAGTTCGTCTTCGACCGAGAAAAGCTCGTTGTAAGTTTTGTTGCCAGAAAGTGACGAGGCTAAAAGCGGCGTAATGAATTCTTGGGCGCCTTTGGTTAGAATGCAGGTGACGTCGTAAGATTTTTTCTTAAGTAGTCGCACTAAATCCATTGCTTTGTAGGCGGCGATTGAGCCGGTGACGATTAGGAGGACTTTTTTGTTTTTCATTTTTTGTTTAGTTTTTTCTAAAATCAAAACCGTTCCTAAAAATCGTTGGCTGAGCGGAGCCGAAACTAACGGAAGGTTTCTGCTTTGGCGTTGGACGAGATTAGCTAACGTCTGCCGGTAGAATGTCCGTTGCCACTATTAATTTTGTTTTTGAATTTCTCACGTGTCTTTAGTTCTTCAATAAGAGGATTTTCTAGATTCTTGTTCACAATCTCAAGCGCTGAATCTGGCAAGAAAGTAAGCCTGCTTCCAATTTCTTCATTGGGGCCTTTACGACCAGAAATAATTCCGGCTTCTTTACAGGCTTGCTGATATTTTGCGGAAATAAATTTTGCTAAGGTTGGATTAATCCCAGCGTCAGAAAGCTCTTTCTCGCTCTGTGTTTTGTAAAGAGGGTTGTCGCTTTCAAGATTTTTTTTGTTGCTGATTCCGCCTTTGTTTTGAGCAACTTCGATTATTTTTAGAAGTTGTTCTTTGGTTAAATCTTTGCCGCCATTTTTCGATTTGACTTTTTCTTTGCTCATTAAGCCAATCAGAATTTCAGCCATTTTTGCTTCTGCGTCTTTCTGCGTGTTAAGGCTGCTGTTTTGCGAAATTACGAAATTATTTTGTCTGTCGCCACCAACTGCTTTGGCCCAAACTCCCTTGGTAGCGTTAACTTTTATTATTTGTCCTAAAGTCAATGCGCCGGTAGGCGCTGGAGCGTTTGCTGGAACTAAACTTTTTGCAGTTGCTGCTTTGGAAGTATTGGGGTTCAAAGGAGGTCTTCCTTCAAAAGATTTCTCCGAAGGGTAGAAGTCTGCCATGTTAAATGAACCATCGCTGTGTGGTGAAGTCGCAATTTTATTTACTTCTGGCGTTGTGGGGTTGCTGCCTTGCGAGTTCGTTACTTCTTCTAAAGACAATGTTTGGGTAGACGCTGTACTGATCTCTAGAGCTAAACTTTTTTCTATTTCTTCAGCTGTTGTGTCGTAAAGCTGTGATTTCTTTTTTGGGTCTGCTTTGAAATCATTTATTAAAACTTCTTTGATTTTGTCATTGCTGCCAAAAGTAGCGTAGCACAAAGCATCTGTTAGAAAATCTTTGTCTTGTTTGATGGCGTAAGGAAGGGTGGTTCTTAAATGATCTTCATTACTACTGTCGATTGCTGCGTAGCAAAGATCTTGGATTGTTGTGAATTGTGGAGATTCTGTCTGTTTTAATGTTTTACCATTTTTTTTAGCGGTTGAGTCAGAGGTGATTATTTGGGAGCAGAATTTTTGTGGATTTTTGTTAAATTCTGTCGCGTTTTTTTCAATTTCCTCAACAATTTTGGCAGTGGTTTCAATATTTTCTTCTGCGCTAAAGAATCCAATTAGATTGAGAATGTCAGTGGCTTTTTCGTCTCTTACTTCATTAGCCAGGCCAATTAAATATCTGTTAGCGGCGTTTTGTAGCATGGTTTGCCTGGTGGCGCAGCCAATTTCTTCAAGTGTCAGATCTATTGTAGTGATTTCTTGTTTTTCCAATTTTTCAATTCTTTGAAACTCTTCAAGAAATTCTGAAAAAGGAGTTTCGTCTTTATCGAGATCTAGTAGTTTAAGGTTATCGGTCGCGCTGCCTTGTTCTATTGTGGCTTCATTTACAACCCTAGGAATATCTGAATCTAACGCAGTGGTTTTTTCGTAACCATTTTCGTGTAGTGAGGTGATTGAAAGTGCAAAAGCAAAAGCTGCATTTGCCCAACATCTTACACCGCCATTTTCTGTGCCGCATCCTTGGCTGGTAGGTAGTTTGGTTTTGTATCTTGAGACGCCATCTTTTGATGCATCAGCTAATGGTGAAAGTTTTATTGTGTAAGCTTGTGCCGCTTCTCTAGGAAGTTCTTCGGATAATTCGGTTCTAGTGGAATCATTGTAACAAACCCAGATTGCATCGTTGGGATTTTCAGTGCTTTGCTCTTTAACATAAGTCACATAATGCCCGCCATTCATACTGCCGCGGTGAACTATAAAAGAGGTGGCTTCATATTTTTGTTTCTTTTCCTCTAAGTCTTGAAATTCAATAATATCTAGATCGACCGGATCATTAATTCTGACTTGTTTGCTCACCGGTCTCGTAGTGCCATCAGCTTTTTTTTCATAGCCGGTTATTTCGGCAGCATGTCTTCTTAGGGATACTACAACATCTGCATTAGAATTTTTAACCTTTGGTATAAGGCGCCTAGTGGCGTCTACTTTTCTCCCAGTTGAATCTTCATATTGATTATCGCCTTTTAAATCGTCAGTTTCGCAATAAACATTAAGCATTTCGGAGCATTTTATTGCGCCAGTATTTTTAGACCCAACCTCTCTTCTTAAAGGAAGTTCAAGTTTTGTTTGCGATTCTTGCCTTTGAGATGTCCCACCTTGCCATTTAACTTCTGAAGTCTCTTCAAATTTATTCTCCTCGGGAACAATATGATCCAGAAGGTAAGTTGTAAATTCTGCCCCATCAAACTGTTGAGAGTTATTTCTTAGTTCAGTTGCCAGCCATTCTGGCAAAACTTCCTCCGCTAAATGATCGCGTAATTTAGCGCGACGAGCTTTATCTGCTTGAGTTTTTCCAAACACACTTTTTACCGCATCTTGAAATGCAGTTTGGGCCTTAGTTCTATTTTCTGGCACTGTCTCTTAGATTTTCATTAAAGATTAATTCCCAAATGCTTAAACGCCGTGTCGGTTAAAACGCGACCACGCGGCGTTTTTTCGACAAAGCCTTGCTGAATCAAATAAGGCTCAATCGTGTCTTCAACCGTGTCGCGCTCTTCGCCAATTGCGGCGGCGATTGTTTCAATTCCAACCGGGCCACCGCGGTAATTTTCGGCAATGAATTTTAGGTAGCGGTAGTCGGCGGCGTCTAAACCAGCTGAGTCAATTTCTAAACGCTTCAAAGCGTGGTCGGCGGTTTTTTGGCTGATTATTTTTTCGCTAGCTTCTGACGAAAAGTCGCGCACTCTTTTTAGCAAACGAATGGCAATTCTGGGCGTGCCGCGAGATCTTTTAGCAATTTCAGCGGCGGCGCTTTTTTCAATTTCAATTCCCAAAATTCGGGCGTCGCGAATGACAATTTGTTCAAGTTCAAGGGCGCTGTAAAAATTGATTCGAAGTGGAATGCCGAAGCGGTCTTTGAGTGGATTTGCAATTAAGCCCACGCGAGTAGTTGCGCCAACCAAAGTGAATTTTGGCAAATCAATTTTAATGGCGCGAGCGGCAGGCCCTTCGCCAATAATAATGTCGAGCTTGTAGTCTTCCATTGCGGCGTAGAGCACTTCTTCAACGTTTTTGTTAAGGCGGTGAATTTCGTCAATGAAGAAAATGTCGCCTTCTTGTAGGTTGGTTAAAAGTGCGGCGAGGTCGCCCGATTTTGAAATTACGGGGCCTGCAGTGCCTTTAAAACCAACGCCCATTTCGTGCGAAATAATTTGGGCGAGGGTGGTTTTGCCAAGCCCAGGAGGGCCGTAGAAAAGCACGTGGTCTAAAACGTCACCACGAGTTTTGGCGGCGCGAATGAAAATTTGTAAATTTTCTTTGAGCTTTTCTTGGCCCAAAAAATCACGCAAGTAGCTGGGGCGCAGAATGTTTTCGTTGCTGCGTTCGAGCTCTTGTTTTTGAGGGTTTAGGTTTTCGTTTTTGGACATTTTGGTTAGGTAGTTGGGGTATTGGTTTGGTAAGCTTGATCGACTCTATTTGGTGTGTCTGGATAACGGAGGCGAAGAACTTTATGCGCTACCATTGGAGCGAGAAATCTAGAACGTAGGCCTTCAAGATCTCTATTAAGTAAATCTGCTATCTGCCTTCTAGTTAACCATCGGTTCTCGCACAACTTTTTGATTATTTCTTCCATTGGTTTTGTATTTAGGCGTTTACTCCTTAGAGCTGGGACAGCAATGCCTTCTAGCACCCTTCTTTCTTCTTCAGAAAAATCCTTATGTAGGGAGTGATTTTCCTTATGTAGGGAGTGATTTTCCTTATGTAGGGAGTGATTTTCCTTATGTAGGGAGTTCAATCGATAGCGAGACCAACGGCTTTTATTTTCTTGAGATAACATTCCTTGTTCTACCAGAGACTGAAGTAATTTTGTTACGTCGGTTGTGTGGCTGGTGGTGATTTGACACATTCGAGCATTATCTACGTATCCCTCTACATCAGCTGTGACCAAGGCTTGCACTTCTAGTTGAGAAAGCTTCCTAAATTTTGAGCCAAAACGCTCTTCTAAGCGAAGTAGAGATTCTTTTGGTATTAAGCTAGTCATGGGTAATATCCAGCAAACACGATCAGGCTTAAACTCTTCGTTGACAGCAGGAGTGCGCCAATGTTGTGATTTCCAGCCGCGGTAAATTTTGTCAATTCCTGAGCCCATTTTTTCAGCAACTCCAATTGCGGCAAACATTTTTTGCAAAGCTTTATTACGGCATTCGCTGATGCTGCTGCGAGATTTTTGATCCAATATTTGATCTAAAGAAATCAGTAAGGAACCTGGGTTGGAAAATAAAAATCGGTCTCGTTCTTTCTCAATTACGACGCCTCCTATTCCACAATAATCTGCGTGAATAATGGCATTAACAAGAGCTTCACGAACTGCTACATGGACAGGAGATTCGCCTTTGCGAATAAGATTTTCGTCTAGCTGAAATGGTAGTTTTAGGTCCTGAGAAAGACGCCGAATCACTTTTAAATAAAATTGAAATAGATTGGCAACCCATGTTCCGTCTATTGTCACGCGATCTGTCCAACGTATTTGAGGATCAAAAGAAAGGTTTTCTCGGTAATCAACTTGATATTGAGGTGCAGCTTCACGAATGGCTTCATCGGTTCCAAACATCAAAATACCAGCTAAGGTTAAGCCTTCTTGGCCGCCATTCCTACTTTTCTTCCAGCCATTGAGCTTGGTTAAAAAGCCAATGTCATCTTCGCTAAGCCAAGCATGTGTAGGTTGGTGCGAAGCAAATAGTCTGCGATATTCTTGAATGCTGCGCTGATCTAAGTCGTCTAAAGTAAATCCTTCAACAATAAGGCTGTCGGCAGATTCTTCTGCAGAATCAGACATCATTCGTTTTACTTCTTGTTCAGAGCAGTGGTAATCGCCTGTATTGTTTCGTCGGTAGGTTCCAACCAAGGGATTTTTTCCAATAAATACTGGGCGTTGGTAACGGGAAGCTCTCGGTACTCTAATTGCTAAAACTACTCCTGTTTCGTGAGAGATTTCACAAACATCCTTTTGGGTTATTAAGTTGGAGCTAACTTTTTGTTTGTTGTTTACGAGATCCCAAAAATTATCCCATATTTTTTTGACTACTGATTTTTCTAACCCGTTTATAGTTCCGTCGTCTTCGACTCCAAGCAAGATTATTCCGCCATTGGTATTGGCTAATGAGCTATAACTTTCCCACAAACTGTTTGGCAGTCCACCTTGCGCCGATTTAAATTCTAGGTCGTAACTTTCTTCCCAATTTAGAGGAAAAGAAAATGTAAGCGGATCGAATTGGTGTTTTTTGTTCATGATGATCAGAATTTATTTTTGCTCAACTCGCGCAAACTCGAAGTAATCAAATTTTCCAACGTCACGTCGGGTTTTTGTTCGATTAAAAAGTTAATTACGCGTAGGCAGTCGTGTTTTTTGTAGCCAAGGTTTTCTAGGGCCGAAAGGGCGTCGACGGCGATTTTGTTGCCGGAGATTTCTTGCGTGTTTTCAGATTTTTTGAAGTCGAAGCCTAAGTCGATTCCGAGTTTTTTTGGGCTGTCTTTTAGCTCGGTGGCAAGCCTTGTTGCTAGCTTGGGGCCGATTCCTGAAATTTGTGAAAAGGCTTTTACGTCTGAAGAAATTAATGCTTTGGCAAGTTCTGGAATGTCAAAAGCGCTGAGAATTTTTTGCCCCATTTTGTTGCCAACGCCTTGCACTTTGGTGAGTTCTAAAAACCAAATTTTTTCAATTTCAGAAGCGAAGCCGTAAAGCTCAATGGCGTCTTCTTTCACTGAGGTTTCAATGATTAGCGACACTTCTTTGTCTTTGGGAATTTGTTTTAAAAGTGCAGCGGTTTTGCTTGAAAGAAACACCAAATAACCAACGCCGGAGACGTCGATTACGCACTTGTCTTCGGTAATTGAATCGATTATTCCGCGGAGTTTTCCGATCATTTTGAGGCCCCAAAAGATACTTTTTTGGTTTCGGCTGAGGCAGTGTCTTCTCTAATCTGTGTTGTTGTTGAGGGTTGTGGTGGAGGGGAGGGCATTTTTTCTCTTTCTAGAATTTCGTTTGCTAAAGAGGGCATTGATTTTGGTGGAGAAAATTCTGCCGCGTTTTGCGGGGTAGTGATTTTTGACGGGGATAGTTTTGACATTAAGGAATCCAGTTCTCCCGTAGGTGTTTCTGCCCTTGAAGAAGAAGTGTTTGATCTTTTTGCATCTCTACTATCTAGCTCTGATTTTTCTGTGTCAGAATCGCCAGCTTCCCTTTTTCTTCCGATTATTTGTTTTATTGGAGGTGTTGGTAATACATTAGTCTCGCTGTCTGTATCTGAGGAGCCTTCTTTTGAAGAAGCTTGTGCTAGTGGTGGGGAGATGACGTGTCCGGTTAAGTTTAATGCGCGAATATTGTGTAGAAGTGAATGTGATTTTGCAGAATCAATAATCGACGATTCTACTCCGGATTCTTTCAGTAAATCTATTTCACGAAAATAGTTGTGGTAGGATGCGTCGCGAATGTCGGAACACTGCATTGCGTAGGACGCTGCTTTGCCGATTAATTGTGCGGTCGATTCTCTGAAATAGACCTCGTAGGTTGGTAAATTTTCTTCGCTAATTTCAAGGTTTTGAGTCCAAGCAAATGATCTAATAAAATTACCTTCTCCCTTGGCAGCAGCACAGACAAAAGGCATGTAGGTTTTTAGTTGTTGGTAAGGGGTTAAGTCGGCAGCTTCTGGAACGACATCTTTTTCAAGGGAAAAATTTGCTAGATCGAAGGCTAATAATCTTTCAGCATTTGGGACGTATCTGCCGTTCAAAGTTTTTTCTGCAGTTGCTGAGGCGAGGTGGTTAATAAGCATTTCAAGATGTTTTCTTAAAGTAGAGTTTCTGCCTCGAGATACTTGAGAGTGACTATCTTTGAATGTTTGCACTAAAGGATTTTCGGAGGGCTGGGTTAGAATTTCTTCGAGTGCTATTTTTAAGCAAAAATCTTTAAAATTTGTGAATTGTGGAGTCGATTTAGATCTTTTGACGGGCTTCATAAATTTATTAATTGCTGTGTTAGCGGGGATATTAGTTTTCAACATCTAATTGGAATAATGGTGGAGAAAGTTAGGCTCTACTTGGTGGTAGTCAATAATTTCTAAGAACCTGCGGAATCTCTGTTTTACTAGGCCTAATTCAAGAAAATGATTGAGTAAATATATTGATCCCTTTGAAGCTTGTGTGCCGATTTGCACAGGTTTGAAAATCTAAAATAAAATCTCTGTCAAACCCTTGATCTAAAATTGATTAAAGATGGATTTAAGAAGGGTGTGAATCGTTTTAGATTTTTTTAGTAATTTTTAGGTGGTGTAAAATGAAGCAAATGCCAGGTGAACCAATTGAAGTGGCTGTGGATGGTGGTGGTACAAGGTCTAGATCATCCTCCAATGGTTCGTCCCATTCAGGTGGATCAAGCGTTTTTCAGTTTGGAGCTGATCGCGATAATGGCCAATTTCTGTCTCAATATTTCTTTATCCAAAATGGTGAGGAAGGATTTTTATTTGGGAAAAATGATGAAGAGTTTTTTAGAGAGGCTGGCGAGTCTGATGGTGCAATAGCAAATGCCTTAAATCTAGAAGCTGCGCAATATAGTAATCCAGAGGATTTGATGATTAATTCGTTAAAAGTATTGCATAAATTGAAGATTCCAGAGTCGCAATATTCCCAATTAAATAAGAAGATTAAGTCATTACTTGGAGGATATTTGAGTGAAATTGAGAGGGTTTGTGATTTAGGTGTGACGATAAAAGAAGTCTCAGCAGAAGGTTCTGAAGAGAGAGAAACCTTATTGAAAGCACTAACGGCAGAAGCTGTATTTGAGAGCTCTCAACTTTTTGCTGATTTGGAAAAATGCATTAAGAACGATATTCGCGAGGCTAGATCTAGAAGAGTACTGACAGAAGAGGAGGAAATCGAAGAAGCAAAGATTCCTGGAATAGCGCCAAAAAAGATGTGGTCTGATGAAGCGAAGGCCTCAAAGGTGACGGACGTAATTAAGAAGGCGTGGAATGTCAATCATTCTCAGAAAATACACGCAAAAATAACTCTAAATGAATTGTTGGCGAAGGTTAAAAGTAATGAGGGAGGTGAGTTGGGTAATGCTGCAGAATTTATTAGTGATGGGCGTGACGGATTTCTCTCTGGAGCTGCAATTTATAGTAAGTTGAAAAACTCTAGATATCCCGAAAAAGACTGGGGGTCTGTTTTAACGGGGAAAGATTTAAGTCCCCTTGAAAATATTGACGGCTACATTGCAGAAATAAGCAGATTGGTGCACATAATTGCTGCGGGAGAAACGATGAATGAGCCGCGTTTTTTTGCCTCCAGTATAAGTGAAGATCTTAGTACTAAATTCTCAGTTATAACTTCGAAAAGAACAAAAACCGCAAATGATGAAGTGATAGATCTCGGTGACGGTAAGACAAAAACAAAAAATCATGATTATGATCATGTGACGGCATATTGCGCGCTTATTGAATCTTTTATAAGATCAATTCCATCTGAATATAGAGCTAGAGAATTGAGCGAGTTTGTTGTAGAAAGATTAAATCTAGTTTTGTCTGAGCCAATGAGTTTTGATCTTTCTAGCAGAAGTGGTATTGATAAAAAGAGAAGAGATTTACTTGCTAAACTTGGCCTTGAAGAGGGTAATGAAAAAAGAGAGGTAATTAGTAACCTGATAAAGAGGTGTGACCTAAGAGAGGTTAATGGTGAAATTTGCGAGATCTCGGAACGTTTTCTGAGAGAGATAAATCGCGAAGAGTTTTCTGCCTTTCCCCAAGGAGGTGGAGGTCATAACGAGGGTGAAGCGCTTAAAATTATAAGGGACTTAAATGATTTGAGTGAGCCATTAAGTTTAGATAATTGCGAGGTGCCTATGCAGCAATTTTCACAAGCCATATTCCAAATATTCGATTTAAAATACGGTTCTTTATCGGAACTTGTGGGGAAAGAATATGTTGGTGATGCTCAAGATTACAAAATGATGGAGGTCGTAAGAAAATCCATTGAAAGACATTTTAGAGTGATTGGAGTTGTGGCGAGCAGTGCAATTTACAATCTTTCTGGTGGAGAGGAGGATGTTCAAAATACACTTGATCAATTGACGGAAAGTTTCTTGGTTAAATTTCTTGCAGAGCCCGAGCTAGATAAGAAGCGGGGAGATAAAAAAGCCTCGGGATCTTTTTGCGATCTTCTATCTAGAAAAAGTTTTTCGGAAGATGGTGTGGATGATAATATGCTGCAGGAAAACAAAGAAATCTTGAAAAAAGCCTGCTTAGAAATTCTTCAGAAGAGAGTCGTGGATCTAAAGAAGCTATCTTGCGCTGCGACTAACGTAGTAAGTACCCCGCCAAAAGCTGAAAGTATGGCCGTGGCTGTAGGTACACCGCCAACTGCTACCGCGTTTCGCAGTCCAGATGGAGTGGATGGCCATCGTCTGTCTCCAGATTATAGAAAAGATGAAGAAGTTCGCGATGCTTCTACTACAGATTTAAAATCTGGAGGTACTGTAAAAAGATTAGCGTCAGAATTTGTTGTAAAAGGTCGGAAATAACGAGGTTTTAATTGAAAATTGAATGGCGTGTCAGCAAAGAACTAGTGCATTTTGAAGAGGCGCTAAATTTTATGCAAAAGCGTGTAGAAGAAATTATTGCCGGCACGGCGCCGCAAATGATTTGGATGCTCGAACACCACCCAGTTTACACCGCAGGCATTAGCGCCAAAGACGAAGATTTGCTGACTAAAACCGACATTCCAATTTTTCAAACCAACCGCGGCGGCAAATACACCTACCACTGCCCGGGCATGAAAATTATTTACGTAATGCTCGATTTGAAAAAATTTTTTGCACCCGAAAAACCAGATGTGGCGCTCTTTGTTGAGTTTTTAGAAAATTGGGTAATCGCCATTTTGGCCGAGTTGGGCATTAAAGGCGAAATCAAAAAAGGCCGTGTGGGCATTTGGGTGACAGACGCGTCAGGCAACGAAAAAAAGATCGCCGCACTGGGCATTAAAATAAAAAAATGGGTCAGCTATCACGGCATTGCAATTAACGTGAGCCCAGATTTGGCGGGCTTCAACAACATTGTGCCTTGCGGCATTAAAGAGTTTGGCGTGACGACAATGGCAGAAATTTTAGGTGAGGTTGACGGTGCGAAGTTTGAAAAATTAGTGCGCGAAAAGTTTGAGACTCTTTCGCGCGTAATTTTTTAACGATCTCTTTCGTCTCCATTTCTTTTCAAGTTTACAATTTGATTTTCATTTGGATTTAAGGTGATTGATGGCGGTGGTGGTGGAGCTACGACAGGTGGTGGAGCTAGAAGATATGCGGTAAGTAGGTTGGTTCTTGCTTGCTGATCCTCGGCAGGCAGCTGTGAAAATAAATTGTAAAGATTTAACAATTTCCTTTCTCGAACAATTTGTTGGGTGTCGCCTATTCGAGGAAGATCCATCAAATGATTTTCTGGCGGAAGTCTTCTGCCAAATTCTAAAATTACTTCGTCACTGATATTTTCTGGCAATGCAGTTGCTCTATCAAAGCTTACGCCCAAAGACAGGGCGCGACGGCGATTGGGGTGCAACTCAGCTATTGCCTCTATTCGCGCTTGCAGAAGGTCGGCAATATTTTCTTGTGGTGTTACCTGAAATGCTAGTTCTGCGTGGTATTGGATGAGGTGGCTGAGAGTTTCTAAAGGTGCTGCCGCAGATTGTACGGCTGACAAGCCGAGATCAAAAAATGCCCAGCGATTTTCTGGAATGTTAAAAATTGCAGCAGCTCTTTCGTTAAAAACATCTACTCCTGGAACGTCTGGAAGCCACGTTATTAGCCAATTTTCCATGTTTTGAAAGCGATGCTGGCCAAAAATATCGACATTTAAATTGTCGAGTAAGTGTTGGTAAGGTGGTTGTTCTTCTTCAGAATCATATTCGCTTTCGCTGAGCTCAGATACTTGCTCCATTTCTTTTAAAATCTGCTCTAAAAATTCATTGGCGTTTACTGTGGGATTTTCACCTAAGTGAGCCGCAACTTCTGCAATCACCTCATCCGAATTGTTTCTAGCATTTTCTAAAGTGAGTCCAAGAGTCAGGCCCTCAGCGATCACAAGCCCTTCAACCATTGCCGTTAAGGTGGCGCGCTCAACTTCACTTAAAGGCTGATCTGCGCATCCCAAAAGATTTTCATCTGATTCAAAAATGGCTGCTGCAGTTTCGTAATAGTAGCGAGTTACTGTACCTTGTGTGACGGAGAAATATGTTGGAACTCCTTCTCCAACCACCGCATATTTTATGCCATTTTTGTCGTAAACTTCACCGGCTAGGCAGCCTTTTCTTGCAAAAATTTCTCTCATTTTAAGCCCTTAAAACTTTCTTAATAACAAACCGGCTAATGCCACATTTCTGGCGGCGCGTTATTATTGGGTTTTGTAGCATTGCAAGCCTGACCTTTTTTGTTTCGCAAAAAAAGAGTTTAAAAATCTTCGAGTCACCTGATGGTTTTTGATTCTTCAAAAGAAGTTGCCACGCTTTGAGAAGTGTGGGGAGATGTGCTACCAGATGGGTTGTCGGTTCTTTGTTTTTTAGCCGCTTGCTCTGACTCCCCTTCTAATTTTTTAGCCTCTTTGAACATCTCGTAAAAGTTTTTAATTTCTCGTTGCAGCTCTTGGCATTCGCCTTCATCCAAAGCTCTTTCTCGAAAACCTTTTTCACCTTCAGAGCTAAAAATTTCTGCCCCAACGCTGTAAGATCCTCGTGAAATGCCACTGCCCAAATTGAGCAAAGAAAAAGTAAATTCTGAATTATTAAGTAGGTGAAATTCAGCTTTCATCTCGCTGTTAATAAGTTGGTCGAGAAAATGAACCTCAAAGCTAAAGCCGGCAGTGTGGCCAAGGTCGGTAAAAGTTTTGATTATTTCTTGTTTTGCAAAAGATGCTGGAGTTCTGCTCATTTGTTTAGATCTTCAAATTTAAGTGCGTTCTTGTTGCGACTCAGATTCAGACCTAGATCTTTTTCTGCTCGTAGTTGGGTTGGCAGGAGAGTTGCTGGGCTCTTGAAAGAAGGCAATGAATTCCGAATCAGATATTGCTTGTTTCAGCCATTCTTCACTTTCTTCAGAAGCATCTTTTGGCAAATTTAATTTTTCAAAAGCGCGATCGCGAATTTCGCGGTATTTCTCAGCAATGTCATCTGTAGAGGTGAGGAGATTTTCTTTAAATCGGTCTTTCATCCAAAATAAAATTTCTTTTGCTTCGTCGCGGCTGAAAGATTCTCGTGTGCGCAACTCATCTAAGTAGCACAGTCTTCCGTAAGCTATTTTTGCAGTGATGTTTAAAATTATTTCTTCAGAAAAATCCTCTAACTCTTTTTGGTGAAATTGTCTTCTTTCTTCAATCAAAGCCTGGTTTTGTTCAGCTTTTATCTCCTTAAAATTACCTTCTTTGTCAAAAGCAAAATAGCCTTGCTGTTTGGATAGCTGCCAATTTTTTAAGCAAATTGTAATTAATAAATTTTTTCTAGTTTCGGAAGGTTTAGACATTTTGGTAAATAATTTTTTTTAAAAAAACCTGCGTTGAAATATCACCGCTACTCACTATTTCGCCCCCAATATTAACAAAAACCAACCAAAAAATGACACAAGCACAAGAATTTAATTTTGACGTAGAAGTCGGCAAAGTCTTAAACCTAATGATCAATTCGCTCTACACCAACAAGGATGTAGCGCTTCGTGAACTTATTTCTAACGCGGCAGATGCTTGCGATAAATTGCGTTATTTGGCCTCGCAAAATTCTGAAATTTTGAAAGAAGGCGACGAATTAAAAATCTCAATTACCACCGACAAAGCCAAGAAAATTCTGATTCTAACTGATAACGGAATTGGCATGAATCGCGAAGATTTAATTCAAAATCTCGGCACAATTGCGCGTTCGGGCACCGAAAATTTTATTAAATCTTTAACCGGCGACAAACAAAAAGACGTGCAATTAATTGGCCAATTTGGTGTTGGTTTTTATTCGAGCTTCATGATTGCAGACAAGGTGCAAGTGCTTTCGCGCAAGTTTGACGAAGACAAAACTTTTGCTTGGGAGTCTGACGGAAGCGCTAATTTTAAAGTGTCTGAGTCAGAAGAAAATATCGCGCGCGGCACCAAAATTATTTTGCATTTAAAAGACGACGCTTCCGATTTCACCGACCGTTTTCACATTAAGCACGTAGTTCAAACTTACTCTGACCACATTAATTTTAAAATTGAGTTCATCCCCGAAACCCTTGCGGCTGGTGCTTCAATTGAAGTTTTAAATTCGGCTTCAGCTTTGTGGACGCGACCAAAAGAAGAAATTACGCCAGAGCAATACCAAAACTTTTTTAAGCACATTTCACATTTACCGGGTGAACCATTTTTAACAATTCACAGCAAAATTGAAGGCATTGTTAACTACACCAACTTGCTCTTCGTGCCTTCAAGCAAGCCGTTCGACCTCTTTCACCCCGACCGCAAAACAGCAGTAAAACTTTACGTAAAAAAAGTTTTTATCTCAGAAGAATTAAATTTGGTGCCGGCCTGCATGCGCTTCTTGCGCGGCTTAATCGATTCTGACGATTTGGCGTTAAACATTAGTCGCGAAAATTTGCAGCACAGTTTGGTGCTCGACAAAATTAGAAAATCGATTGTGAGCAAAGTGCTTTCCGAGCTGAAAAAGAAAGCCTCGGAGAGTGAAGAAGAATACCTAAAATTTTGGAATAATTTTGGTGCAGTTTTGAAAGAAGGCTTGTGCGAAAGTTCAGAATTTCGTGAGAAAATTTTAGAAATTGCGCGCTTTGCCACAAGTAAATCTGACGGCAAATTAATTACGGTAGCTGAGTATTTAGACCGCGCCAAACCTGGGCAAAATAAGATTTATTTTTTAACTGGTGAAACGGTCGAAAAAATAAAATCGTCGCCGCAACTCGAAATGTTTTTGCAAAAAGATGTGGAGGTTTTGTTTCTCACCGACTCGGTTGACGAATTTTGGGTGACAGTGGCTTTGCCTTACAAAGATAAGGAGTTTCAATCAATTAATCGTCACGATGTTGATTTAGAAAATGTTGAAAAAACAAAAGATGAAGCGGCAAACGACACTGAAAAATCTGAAATAAAAGATGTCACGACAACGCAATTTGAAGGTCTGCTAAAATTTATTAAAGAGACTTTGGGCGATAAAATTAAAGACGTGCGCATTTCTAAAAAGCTTACTGGAAGCCCGGTTTGTTTGGCGGTAGACGCTGGTTCAATGGATATTCGCCTTGAAAGATTTTTGCTTGAACAAAAACAAATTCAGGCGGGTACGGCGAAAATCTTAGAAATAAATCCGACTAATCCGATTGTAAAAACTTTGAATGAAAACTACGCGGATGCCGCAAAATCAAGTGACGCGCGTGACAAAATTTTTACTTTGTTTGACTTGGCTTGCGTGATTGAAGACGAGCCAATTAATGACGCGAAAGATTTTTCGAGAAGATTGCAGGCGTTAATGGGTTTGTAGTTTTTACTGTTTGTCTGAGTTCGCGAATAACCACCCCAAACCCCTCCTTGAAAAGGAGGGGCTTTAGTACGAGTTTGGCTGATGCCGAAAATAGCCGTTTAGGCTATTTTCTCCCTTTTGAAGGAGGGGTTGGGGTGGTTATTCGAGAAAATCTTACTTTCACTTTTCCCCCCGACTCCCCCAAATCCCAGAGCCCCTCAAAGATTTATTTGATAAATAAATTCCCCCAACTCAAATTGTGTCAAAATGACAACATCAATTTGATTAAAACATGTCTAACCAGAACCTCCAACAGCAAGAAAACACAAGCTTCAAAAGCACATTAACCTTTCACGACGATCGCTACGAAGATCTGCTAAAAGAGATGGGGATGAGTGACGATGACAAAGATGACCACCGCCCCAATGCCGAAATAAATCCAAAAAGCGCAATTGGAATAATCTCTTCAAGAGTTATGGCTTTTAAATCTTAGCCAAACCCCTGCCCAATTTTTTTTCAAAACAAAATGTCTGACAATTTTCACCAAATCAGCGCTGCTCAAATTATCAAATTTGCACTAAAATCTATTTTATTTCCTAGTGTGGTTCTTGGTCTTTTTGGTGGACTAATCTTTTTTGTGCGCGCCAATGTTGATCCAATGCCACTAATGATTTTTGGATTTGTCGCCGGATTTATCGCTTCAGTCACAATAAATTTTAGCAAAATTAGAGAATTTCGTACCTCGCGCTCTGCGGTTAGAGTGGCTCAATAATTACTCACATGCCTGAAAATAATGAAGTAAGACAAGATAAGCGTGCCTCAATGATTCAAGGCGCGGTGGGTGCCGTGGCTCTTTCTGGAACTATCTTTGGCCTTGTTGGTTGGGGAATGTCTGGAGCACTTGCTGTTAATCCTGCTCCACTAATTGCGGTTAGTGCTTTACTTGGATCGTCTGCTGCATTGGTTGCAAGTGTTGTCACAATTAGAGAAACCTCTCGTTCAACTCGACAAGGGCGTGGGTTGGATGCCGTAATTCGTCAACCGCAAGTCGAATTAGGTCAAACCGCAAGCCGTTATTCGGTAAATGACGTAGTGCCATTTAATGAAGAAGAGATTCAAAGATCTTCTCCGTTTGATGAAAATGATCGGGCTTCTCCAGGAAAACAAATATCTTCAATAAGCTCTATTCGCCTTGATGGATACAGAGGACAAAATCGCGAGATTGTTTAGCCTATTTAGTTGCATCATTAGTTTTTTCATCCTTCGCCAGCTCAAGCAAATCATCGGCTCTCAGCAATTCTAACTTAGCTGATTTGCTCAATTTTTCCTTCGCCTCTTTAGCGTATTTTGTGCATTTTTCTTTCTTGCCGATTAGTAAATTAAACTCGGCCAAAGCCAGTAGCGACCTGCCTTCATCCTCAATTTTAGAATAAGCACTCGCCAGCTGTTTAAACAAAAACGGACTTTCTTCTTCAAAAATCTTCGCCTCTTCCAGCTTTTTAATTGCAAGACCCAGCAACTCTTTGTCATTTTTTTTCAGCGATAAAATTGCTGAAGCAAAAGAAATTTTTGCCTGCGCTGCATCTTTTGCCGACAGCAATTTAATGGCGCTGTCGTAGGCCAAAATTGAGTTTTGAATGTCGCCGCTTTCAAATAAAATTTGGCCTTTCATTTCAAGTAAGAAGCCTTTTTCAGAATTTTCGCGGTGCAAAGTTTCAATGATTGGGTCTAGCAGCGCCAATGATTCAGCGATTTTTCCTTTGTGAAAAAGTGCGATTGATTTTTTGTAATTCGACAGCTCGTCGCTTTGATTTTTGTATTTTGCAAGTGTCACGTCGGGGTTGGCAATAAAGCCCTCAAGCTTTGCCAGCACTAGGTTCATCTGACGTTGCAACTTTCTGTTTATTTTTTTGTCGGAGAAATTTTTATCCGCAGTGCGCGTTTTAATTAGGTCAATCCGCTTGCGGCTCACCGGGTGCGACAAAAGATATTCGTCAATTTGGCCTTTGTAGCCAATCATTTCGCTTTCAAATAATTCGAGCAATTCAACCAAGCCGTCAGCGGGGTAGGCGAGGGTGTCTAAATATTCAATGGCGTGATTATCGGCGGCCTCTTCCTGCGTGCGGGTAAATTTGGTGTAGAGTCTTTCGGCGGTGTTTGACCCGCCGGCAATTAGCGCCATTCCTGCGTCGGGAGATCCCGCAACCACCGCGCCAATTCCAAGCAAATAACTTAAAAGCATGGCGCCTTGCGCTTGATCGGCGGCCTCTCCCGAGCGCGCCAAATGGCCGGCGGCGATGTGTCCGGTTTCGTGTGCGATTACACCAATTAATGTGTCGGGAGTTTGGTATTTTTGTAAAAGTCCGGTGTGAATAAAAACATTTTGACCGCCGCTCACAAAGGCGTTGAGCGAGTCGTCATTTACAATGTAAATGTGAATATTTTTTGGATCTAAACCAGCGGCGCGAAAAATTGGCTCAGAAAGATCGCGCAAAAATTTTTCAGTTTCAGCATCGCGAATTAACGACGGGCCACTTTGCGCGTAAGAAGTTTTTGCTAAGAAAAAAACAAAAATTAGGGTGAGAAAAATTAAATTTTTTCGCGGCATTTTTATTTACGTCAAGGAAAGGAATTTTAAAAAAATGATTTACCACCCACAAGAAAGTAAAGTCACCAAAATCATCAAGACCTTAGCTTTTTGGAGCAGTATTTTAGGCATGCTGTGGCTTTGTGTTTTGGTGTTTCACGACGATGTGAAAATTCCGCAAAAGGAAGTGACGCTAAATATTGATGTGAAGAATAAGGTGAATATTTGTTTGCCAGAAGATGAGGAGGAGTAAGATTTTTTATTGAGAGATTGAGTTTCGCGAATAACCACCCCAACCCCTCCTTCAAAAGGAGGGGCTTTAGTACGAGTTTGGCTGATGCCGAAAATAGCCGTTTAGGCTATTTTCTCCCTTTTCAAGGAGGGGTTGGGGTGGTTATTCTCTGAAATCGATCTAAATTCAAAACCCAAAAATGACCAACAACACCAACATCTCAAACTTCCTCGAAAAACTAAAAGCCGAAGACGGCCTTTCTCTCAACACTACTTTGTCTTACGGCAAAGACCTCGAACTTTTCGCCCGCTACTTAGAGCCAAAAAATCTCGCCTTCGAAAACGTCACACAACAAGACTTAACCGATTATCTTTACGAGCTGCACAAGCAAGATTTGCGCTCGGCTTCAGTTGCTAGAAAAATTTCGTGCCTAAAAAATTTCTACAAATTTCTCGAAAACGAAAACCTCATCAAAGCAAGTCCGGCGCTTTATTTGCAAGCTCCCAAGCCCGATGCCAAGCTGCCAAAATTTTTAAGCGAAAAAGAAGTTTTTAAAATGCTCGATTTCATCAATCGCGATAAATCAGAATTTGGCATTAAGCTTTCTTGCATGTTGGAAATTCTCTACGCCGCAGGGCTTCGCGTGAGCGAGTTGGTTTCAATTCCAATCGCTGCAATTCAAGAAGAAGTCGATGTGGGGGATCAAAAAACTCTGCGCAATTATTTGATTGTAAAAGGTAAGGGCAGCAAAGAACGCATTGCGCCGCTCAATAAATCGGCCATTAAAATGTTGCTCGAATATTTGGAGCTGCGCAAAAAATTGGGCCAAGAAAAATCGAAATGGCTTTTTGTTGGCATTGTGCGCACCAGCAAAAAAAGCGGTGAAATTCGCCAAAGAACTTATGTAATGGCCGACGAGCACATTACTCGCCAAAGGCTGCATCAAATGCTAAAAGAGCTGGCGGTTAAAGTTGGCATCGACCCAAGCAAAGTTCACCCCCACGTAATCAGACATTCTTTTGCTTCACATTTATTAAACAGTGGTGTGGATTTGCGCGTGTTGCAAGAGCTGCTGGGGCATTCAAATATTTCTACGACAGAAATTTACACCCACATTCTAGACTCAAAATTGAAGGAGTTGGTGTTTTCGCACCACCCACTAAGTAAAAAATAAAATTATGACAAACCAATATTCGCAAGGCCGCAAAGCTGGTGTTAAGCTTACGAGTAAATTTTTAGACTCCTTTCTAGAAAAGTTGCATTTGCGTCACGCTGAAGACAAGACCAATGATAAAGAAAGGGTGGGTGGATTTAGCGAGGGAGGTGGTTTATCTCAAAGTTTTAACGAAAAAGAAGATCTCAAATTGCAAATTGAGATGATTAAAAGTTTGGCCGAGGCGGTAAAAACAAAAGAGGCTTTAACGCAAGCAGAAGAGAAAGAGGCGCAAGATCGCGCTGTGCAAAAAAATAAAGAAAAGCAAAGAGAACAAGAAGAGGAGGCTTCTGAGTCTCTAACCCAAGATGGATGGGTGCAAAAGTTGCGATCTAGTTTTGTGGAACATGGCATCACGATCCCGCACGAAAATCACTTGCAGGATGTGGTTAAGAGAATTTTGCAGGAAGGTCACGGTGCTGACCATTCGGGTAGCGATAAGAATGCGGTTGGTCGTTCGTAGTTTTTTTACCACTTTGCTGGACTGGGTTTGCAACCCAGTCCACATGTTCATTTCGTTGCTTTAAGTTTTACATGAAAGTTAGGACGGGATTACAAATCCCGTCCTGCTACAATCTACTTCAGAGTTACCCTAAGCTAAACTTCTTCCCCAAAAACCCGCTGATAAAATTCACCAATTACTGCCTTCTCATCATCGATCACCTTATTACCAAAGCTCAGCGTAAAGGCAGTTTTTACCGAGCCGAAAATTTCAATATTTTTGCCCCAAGAAATTAAGGTTCTCAGCGAAATTAAATTAGAAATATCGCCATTCTTAAAGGCTTCGCGACTTAGATTGGCAAGCTTCACCATCATCTTTGCGGTTTGCTGGTGTAGTTTTGAATTTAAGAAAGGCAGTTTCTTCAAAAGAATCGCAAGCTCCGCCGCTTCGTCCAAATAATTAAGTGCGGCCACAATATTCCAGCGATCCATCTGCGCTTGGTTGATCAAATTGGTGCCGTGGTAAATGCCTAAATCGTCGCCCGCGCCCAAAGTGTTAGAGGTTGCAAACAGGCGAAAATGCTTGCTTGGCGTGATGATTTCGTTTTCTTCGAGTAGCGCAAATTTGCCGTCTTCTTCGAGCAAGCGCTGAATTACAAAAGACACGTCGGTTTTGATGGCGTCGTATTCATCCAAAACCAAAGCCATGTTGTTGCGTAGGCAAAATGGAATAATGCCTTCTTTAAATTCGGTAATTTGCTTGTCGTTTTTTAGTTTGATTACGTCTTTTCCAACTAAATCGAGGCGGGTGATTTGTGAGTCAAAGTTAATGCGCAAGCAAGGCCAGTTCAGGCGTGCGGCCACTTGCTCGATGTGAGTAGATTTGCCGGTGCCGTGCATTCCTTGAATTAAAACGCGGCTGTTAAAAGCAAAGCCAGCAAGAATTGCCAAAGTGGTTTTTGGGTCGAAAAGGTAGTTTTCGTCGATTTTTGGAACGTAGTCAGATTTGTCAGGAAAAGCGAAAACATCAAAGTCGCAAGCCACTCCAAAAGTTTTTTTGCAGTCGATTTTTTTCATTTTTATTTTTTAGATTTTTTTACAAGAGATCCCTAGCTGGACTGGGTTTGTAACCCAGTCCACATGTTCATTTGGTTACTTTAAATTTTACATGAACTTGAGGACGGGATTACAAATCCCGTCCTGCAGAGATCTTATCTCTTAAGTGATTACTTCTTCTTCGGCTTGTGCAATTTTTTCGAGAAAGTTTTTTCCTCTCTTTCGGCAAACGGATTGTCACTCTTTCTCAAAACCAAACGAATCGGCGTCATGTTTAAGCCAAAATATTCGCGCAGAGAATTCATCAAATAGCGTTCATAACCACCTTGCAAAGGCTTGATGTGGTTGGTGAAAACGGCAAAAGTTGGTGGGCGTTTTTTGATCTGCGTGGCGTATTTCAGCTTGATTGCTTTGCCTTTGTAAAGTTTTGGCGAGTGCGTTGATTCGGCGTGCTTCAACCAGTCGTGCAGCTTGTTGGTAGGAATATAAGTTTGCCATTGTTCGTAGGTTTGCAGCGCAAATTCTAAAGATTTTTCCACGTTGTAGCCAGTTTTTGCTGACACGCCAACAATTGGCACGCCTTCAGCGCCAGCCATTACGCCCTGAATTTGTTTGCGCACTTCGCGTAAGAAATTTTCTTTGTCACCCGGAATCGAATCAATTTTATTAATTGCAAAAACCAGTCCGCGGCCTTCTTTGATGATCTCGCCGGCAAGCGCTAAATCTTGGTGATCGAGCAATGAATTGCAGTCGATCAATAAAATTACAACCTGCGCAAACCTGATGGCTCTAAAGCTATCAAGGCTTGAGAGCTTTTCTAGTTTGCCAGTAATGTTAGCTTTTTTTCTAATGCCGGCAGTGTCGATGAAGCGAATTTTTTTGCCAAAAATTTCGTGATCAATGGCAATAGCGTCGCGCGTGATGCCGGCCTCAGGGCCAACAATCATGCGGTCTTTGCCTAAAATTTTATTTAAGAAAGTTGATTTTCCGGCGTTGGGTCTGCCGACAATGGCAATTTGTAAATCAGATTTTTCGTCAGCAAGTTCAAGCGCCGCTTCAGCAAAATTCTTTTCATATTCTTCAATTTCTGGTGCGATTTTGTCGTAGAGATCACCAAAACCTAACTTGTGTTCAGCTGAGATGGCTGTTGGTTTGCCAAAGCCTAGGCGGTAATATTCATTGTCTAAAACTGCTTCATTTAGGTTTTCGCATTTATTTACCAAAAGGATGGTTTTCTTGTCGATTTTTTTCAGCCAGTTAGCGAAGTGCGCATCTTTTTTCGTCACGCCATCTTTGCCATCAACCACAAACAAACAAAGGTCGGCGTCAGAAACAGCGAGCTCGGTTTGCTCCATCATTCTTTTTTCGAGTGATTTATCGGTGATTTGATTTTCTAACCCCGCGGTGTCGATTGTCATAAACTCAAGCGGCCCAAGCTTTCCGGGTGCTTCTTTACGATCACGCGTCACACCGGGAGTGTCGTCGGTAATAGCAAAACTTTTGCCAATTAATTTATTAAACAGCGTCGATTTTCCAACATTTGGTCGGCCGATAATGGCGATTTTGAACATGGCTTGAGATTTGAATTATAAGGAGCTGGAGATGTTTTAGATGTGCTAAATTTCTTGTTCAAGCGGCTAAATATTTTCAATTGACGAATAAAATAATCGTCAGGTATACATGACAAAATAATTATTAACCTCACCACGGTTTTTTATGTTTCTAGTTCCAAGAAAAATTTTTTATTACAAAAGTCGTAGCAACAAAATGCCATTTTTGGAGTGGCTCGATGCTTTAGATCCAATGACCAAAGATCTGGTTTACGAAAGGTTGGAAAAAGTCAAAATTGGTTATTTCGGTGATTATAAAAATCTTAGTAAGGGAGTTTTTGAATTGAGATTTCATCTGGGTTCGGGCTACAGAATCTATTTTGGGTTAGATGGTAAAGATTTGGTTTTGTTGCTTTGTGGTGGTGACAAAACGACACAAAGTAAAGACATTAAAAAAGCACAATTGTTCTTGGAGGACTATAAAAATGCCAAAAAAAGCTAAACAAAAAAGAGAGTTTCCAACTTGGGATAGCCTTGTTGTGGAGCAGTTTAAGAAAGATCCAGAATTCATGCATTTAGCTATTAAGCGCACCTTCCGTGAATATGTGCAAACTGGAGAAGAATTCTTTCTACGCGAAACCCTTAAACAAGCCGCAGCCGCTAAAGGCATAACTCAACTTGCCAAAGAAACCGGTTTAAGCCGCCAATATATTTACGAAATGTTGTCAGAAAAAGGCAATCCAACGCTCGCAACTTTTCGCGCGGTGTTGAAGGCGCTTGGTTTTAAAATGTATGTTCGTGCGGTGAAGTCGGTTTAGAATTGCACGCTATTTAACTAAAATATCTCTTACCGCGCGTACAATATCTTTCTGGCGCATGAAGTGTTCGCCAATGAGGAAACAGTTGATGCCGGCTTGTTGTAGCAAATCGATGTCGAGTGCATCTTTAATGCCGCTTTCAGAGATTAAAACGTAGTCACTTGGCACTTGTTCCGACAAGAAAAGCGAAGTCTGCAAATCAACTTTTAGCGTTTTTAAATCGCGGTTGTTAATGCCAAGTAATTTGCTTTTTAGCTTTGAGGCGCGCTGCAATTCTTCTTCGCTGTGAACTTCAATTAATACCGAGAGTCCCGCGTCAAACGCGCATTGTTCAAGCTCTTGCAGCTTGGCGTCGTCAAGCATGGCGACGATTAGCAAAATGCAATCGGCACCAAGCATTTTCGCTTCATAAATTTGGTAAGTGTCGACCATAAAATCTTTGCGCAGAATCGGCAAAGGTGAGATGGCGCGAACTTGCTGCAAATATTCGCTTTTGCCTTGAAAATATTTTTCGTCAGTCAAAATCGAAAGGCAGGTGGCACCAGCTTTAGCGTAGTCTTTAGCAATTTGAATGTGATCAAAATCTTCGCGAATTAATCCGTGTGAAGGCGAGGCTTTTTTAATTTCGCAAATCAGGCCAATTTCAGCCGCGTCATTCTTTTTTTTCAGCGCGCCAAAAAAATCTTTAGGCTTTTCCAAACATTTTGTGCGGGCGCAAATTTCTTGTACTGATAATTCTTTTTTGCGGTTGCGCACCTCAACAAGCTTGTGTTGGTAGATTTCTTCGAGAATATTTTTCATGTAAATTTTGAACCAAAAAATTGAATTAATTTTATGACAAACGCTTTCCCAAAAACTCGCCTAAGACGTAATCGTAAATCGCCATGGATTCGCGAATTAACTGCACAAAATGCACTTTTACCCAGTGATTTAATTTTGCCACTTTTTGTCATTGAAGGCAAAAATAAGGAAGAAAAAATTTCGCATTTGCCTGATGTTTCAAGATTTTCAATTGATGGCATTGTGAAAAAAGCCAAAGAGGCGCGAGCTTTAGGTATTCCTGCTGTTATGCTATTTCCTGTGATTGATCAAAAACTTAAGAATGCCGACGGAAAAGAAGCAAAAAATCGCAAAAATTTAATCTGCAGAACTATTGCTGAAATTAAAAACGCCGTGCCAGAAATTGGCGTAATCGCCGATGTGGCGCTAGATCCTTACACCTCACATGGTCACGACGGAATTGTTGACGCCGACGGCTACGTTGAAAATGACGCAACGATTGAAGTGTTGTGCGAGCAAGCTCTAGCACAAGCCGAAGCGGGCTGCGACGTGATCGCGCCATCTGATATGATGGATGGCAGAGTTGGTGTAATCCGTGACGCTTTGGATGATGCGGGGTTTGTTAACACCTCAATCATGTCTTACGCCGCAAAATACGCCTCAAGCTTCTACGGCCCTTTCAGACATGCTGTTGGTTCGGTAAATAACCTAAAAAAATCCGACAAAAAAACCTATCAAATGGATTTTAGAAATTCTGACGAAGCCATGCGCGAAATCGAATTAGACATCGCAGAAGGCGCCGACATGATCATCGTCAAACCAGGAATGCCTTACTTAGACATAGTATCCCGCGCCTCACAAACCTTCAAACTTCCAATCATCTCCTACCAAGTAAGCGGCGAATACGCCATGCTAAAACTAGCCGCCCAGCACGGTGCTTTCGATTTTGACGCAGCATTTTACGAAAGTTTAATGGCATTCAAAAGAGCGGGAGCCTCAGCGGTAATCAGCTACGGCGCGATTGCAGCGGCGAAGAAATTAAAAATTTAAACCTGTGTGTTAAACAATAACATTGTCTCCAGCCTTATTTCTCTAGCTGTCTCAATAGGCTTCATCGCCTTGGTAATCTTTTTATTGCCGTCACTTTTAATTTTATTTGGCGCGCTAATTCTGCTGTCAATTATTGCCGCAGTAGTGATGAGGTTGGTTGGTGGTCGCAATGCTTTTAAGACAAACTTCATTTACATAAAACGCGGCGGAGTTAATCAAAGTGAAGAGCTGTACGAAATGAAAGATGTGACGAATAGCAGTAAAAAAAGAAGCTAACTAAATTCTTGACATCAAGGCTCAAAATCCAGATCTTCATCAGCACAAAGACTCGGCTTCCGAATTGTCACCGTATGGTGCGCGTTCCTAGAATTCTCTAGGATAGGAAGTTGAGTCGCTACTCGAACTCCCACACATCTTCTTCTCTTCCTCTTAGAATTTTTCTATATTTCTCGCAGTCGCTGCTTTTCTTATCGAAGTGTTTTCTAATGCTGCCAACAACCATGTCGGATAGTTGTATTAAAACATCTTTGCTCGAATCGCGAAAACGTAAATTTTGCATGATTTGCTTTTCTTCTGAGTTCAATTGCTGCCTTAAATAGCTTATCAAGTTCTGTCTAAATTCCTTATCTCCAGAGCCATCAAGCCTTATTTTAGCCTGCAAGATGCTATTGTTGTTATGCTGCAAAACTTGTGCTAAAGCAAAGTTATAAAAACTCGCTTTCGAAGTTCTAAGGTGGTTGCTGCGAATTTTGTCTTTTGCAAAAACAATTGCCCTGATCCTGAATTTGCAGTTTTTAATCGCGTTTAAAAAGAGCAGCCTCAGCTCTTTGTTGCACTTGTTAAACTTGAATTCGAATTTGCTGCTTTTGTTTAAATCGCGTCGCAGTTTTTTTATTTTAAGAGACGTTTCTTCTGCTTCTAATTCGTCATCAAAAATCACTAGAGCAATTACAAAATGACTACTGGAGCCCTTCTCAACCTTGAATCCAGCATCTCCAGACTCATCGATAAAAATTAACATCTTTCCCTCTTTTTCTTCCGAGTGATTCTTCTTTTTAATTCGCGAAATACTTTTGCGGCTGAGGAATATTTTTTATCTTCAAAATCTTGCCAGCTTTGTTTGATGTCAGCTAAGGACTCTTGGACTTCCTTGCTTTGTTCGTGGTGGTTTTTCATTGGTTCTGTGGTGTTGGGGTGGGTTTAGAATTTTGTCTTAATTTTTACTTTTTGTGATTTGTTCGTTGATTAAATTAACTAAAATTTCCTGACTATTTTTTAATCGAAAGTGCATTTCTTGAATGCCAATACCATATTCATTCCACGTCTGAGCATAGGTTAAATGCTGTGTTTTGTAGTGTTGCGAACCTGTTTCCTGTGCCAAGTCATTGTAATAAGTCATTTTTGCAAGAAGATCATTATTAAACAAAAAAGAATCCTTTAAGCCTTTTGCCAAGATATAAGTTTTAACGATCAGCTCGCTTAAGTCTGTAGTTACATTGCCCAGAAGATTTGTGTTGTTGTCGTAAACAACGAAATATCTATCAAAAATAGGGTAGTATGATCCAAATCCAGAGTGTTCTTTTAGACTCTCTAAATGAATGCCAATTTCTTCATAATAGCGACTCCATACGCTAGAAATTTCAGCGCGAATGCTAATTAAAAAAGCTAGTGTTCGCTTTTTTTCATCATCTTTGGAAAACTTTTTTTGAAAAGAATAAGTTAACCAAGCGCCACCAATTAAAAAAGATACATTAGTAATAACTGGCACAAAAGGTGCGATATCAAAATTCATGTTTCCCCACTTGATTTAGATTAGCATTCGAATTCTAAATTTTTCTGCTCTCACAAACTCTCTGTGAACAATTTCCAATTACATCTTCTTCGCAATTCTCAACCCCAACACAAGCGTCACCAACATCGTCAAATAAGTGAGTAACTGCGTACCAGCCGGATGATCATTGTAGCCGAAGAAGATGGTTAAGATTTTGCCTAAAAAGCTTTGTTGTGACAAAATGCTAGAGCTGTCGAATATTGGGTTACCCAAGGCTGGTACGATTTCGGCGTTGATCCAGAAACCCATGCCTTGAGAGGCAATGCCGGCGGCGAAAAAGATCAGTAGCCAGGTTGTGGTGATGAAAAAATATTTTCCTGAAGCCTTAATAATTCCAAAATAAAGCGCGGCGCCGGCCATTGAACCAAAGATTACTCCGGCGATTAGGCCAAAAATAATTTCAGAAAGTGGCGTGCCGGAGATGTAGTAGCTGTAGGTGAAAAGTACGATTTCGGCGCTTTCGCGAAGCACCGACAAAAACACTACAACTAACAAAACGTAGAGTGGTTTTTTGCCGTCGCGAATTGAGTGGCCTAAACGTTTTAACTCGCCAGAGATTGATTTGGCGTGCTTTTGCATCCATAAAACTGTCCAGCCGATCATGGCTGAGGCGGAGAGTAAAATGAGGCCGTTGAAAAATTCTTGGCCCATGCCGTCTAAACTTTCAGAAATTTTGTCGGTTGAAAGGGCTAGTAAAAAAGAGGCGATGATGCCAAGGCCTAAGCCGCCTAAAATCCACTTGCTGCGGCCTTCAATTTCTTTTGTTGCAGCGGTTAAGATTCCAAGGATTAATGAGATTTCGAGAATTTCACGAAAAACTACGATTGCGATTTGCAGCATTTTTTTAGAAAATTTTTTTAAAGAAATTTAACAAACGATAATCTCTATCAAACCCAAAATTAGATCAAGACAATTGTGGCCAAGCCTTTATCCATCTACATTCACTACCCTTTCTGTAAATCGAAATGTCCTTACTGCGACTTTAACTCGCATGTGAAAGATGGGGTTGATCACGCTAATTTTTTACGTTGCTACGAAAAAGAATTAGAATTTTTTGCAGCAAAACTTGGCGAGCGCAAAGTATGTACAATTTTCTTTGGCGGTGGCACGCCGTCGCTAATGCCGATTTTTTTGGTTGAGGGAATTTTGAAAAAAATTTCGCAGCTGTGGCAAGTTGACGCGGCTTGTGAAATTAGTTTAGAGGCTAATCCAACCTCGTCTGAAGCCGCTAAATTCAAGGATTTACAAACTGTTGGCATCAATCGCCTTTCGATTGGAATTCAGGCTTTAAACGACACAGATCTAAAATTTTTAGGACGCGAACATTCTGCAAAAGAGGCGATGTCTGTGATTGAAACTGCGGCGAAAATTTTTGATAATTTTTCGTTCGACTTAATTTATGCAAGACCCAAGCAAACTCTTGCAGACTGGTCTGATGAACTTCGCCAAGCTATTAGTTTTGGCACAAAACATTTGTCGCTTTACCAACTTACAATCGAAAAAGGCACAAAGTTTTATTCACAATTTGCTCGTAAAGAATTTGAAATGCCGGATGAAAATTTGTCGGCAGATTTTTATGACATCACTAACCAAATCACGTCTGACGCGGGTTTTGAGCTTTACGAAATTTCTAATTACGCCAAAAAAACTTTTGAGTGCGCGCATAATTTAGTTTATTGGCAAGGCGGAGATTATTTGGGAATTGGTGCGGGCGCGCATTCGCGAATTTATTTAAATGGTGAGGAAAATCGATTGGCTGTGACCATGCTTTCTGAGCCAATTTCTTGGCTGAAAAAAGTTGAAGAGGCGGGGGCGGGGATTCAAAGATTAGAAAAAATTTCAGCGCAAGAATTGCTGGAAGAGTTGATTTTAATGGGTTTGCGACTGCCTCAAGGAATTAGTGATGAAATTTTTCAGACGCATCTCAAAAAAAACCTTACCGAGATTTTTGATTTTAAAAAGCTGCAAACGCTTGCAAATCAAGGTTTAATTGAGGTGAGTGGGGGGAAAATAAAAATTCCCGCAAGCTCGCGACTTTTGACTAATGCGATTATTTCGAAAGTTTGTGAGGCGGTGGTAATTAAATTTTAAAATTAAAATGACCCAAACAACAACAGCTGCAACCCACGCCGACATCACTCAAATGATCGAAGTCTGTGCCCAAAATCTTGTCGAAAATAATCGCGAAAAACTCAGCGCCGACGAGTTTTCCAAAAAAGGATTTTTGGTAAGAAAACTCACCAAAGAAGATGCTGAAGAAATGCTCGCTGACCAAAAAAACCACTTCGCTTGTGTTGTAAAAGAAGGCGAGGAAGTGCTTGGATACTTAACCGGCTGCGACGCTACAAAAACCGGAATCGATTTTTCAAAACACGCACCGAGTTTGCAAAAAATCACAAAACTTTTTTACCACAAACAAATCGTCAAAAAACCCGAAGCTAAAAATATTGGTAAAAAACTATTATTTGCCATGTTCGACGAAGCCAAGAGCAGAGGCTATTCACACATAATTTGTCGAATCGTGCACAAACCATTTTTCAACCAAGCCTCAATTTCTTTTCACGAAAAATTTGGTTTCAAAGAAATTGGGGCGATGGAAGAAAATGGCGCAACACTTGGAATTTATTTGTTCAATTTAGTGTCCACAATCAAATAGCCGCGGTAAGCGGTTTGAGCGTAGTTTTTGGTGTTCATGGCGTGGTAAACGTCGCTTAAGTTAATCCAAATCCACGGATTTCTGTGGGCCGCAACATCAAGCATTAAAACCGAATCTGACTTTTCGTCGTAAGCTGCAACTGGCGAAAAATGCCCGCCCATCAAGCTTTTGTAAGAGTGGTCATAATTTAAAACCAAGAATTTTTGGTTAGAATTTACAACTTCTTTTACCAGGTTTCTAAAGCCCATCAAGTTTTCGTCGCTGAATTTTTCAACGTTTACCAACTTTGATTTTACACCGTGAATTTTAAGCATTTTTTGCAATTCATCGATGTCGATACCACCGCCGAAGCTGCCGTCTTTAGTGGTGATTTTCATTGAAATTGCTCTTCTGTCCAAAACCTTGTCGGTGGTTTCATTGAAGAAATTAGTTTCGTTAATTAGGCGATATTGCAGCGGATATTTTTTGTCACCAAAGGCAATTGGCCATTCTTCAATTACTGGAAACGGTTTGTTATTTATTT
Organism: Rickettsiales bacterium; assembly: GCA_017999675.1. Lineage (GTDB taxonomy): Bacteria > Pseudomonadota > Alphaproteobacteria > Rickettsiales > UBA1997 > UBA2645. The sequence goes on along the minus strand of JAGNLL010000001.1, from coordinate 164,909 downwards.
CGTAAATTGCTGAAAGAGCCAAAGTTGCCGCCGCTTGTCCACAAGCTGCAGGGTTGATTTGTGGTTTGTAGTGATGGGCAAGACGGTAGAAATCACCCTTAAATTTTGTGCGCTCGAGCCTTTGAATACCTTCTTCGCTGTCCCAATTAATCACCGCCACTTCTTTGCTGTACTGGCTTTGTGGATATTGATTGTAGTGAAAAGTCATGCTTTTTGTGATGACTTCGCTGTCTAGAGCAAAAGCAAAACTTGCGTTGAAAGCAAGAACGGCGCTAAGAGCCAAGGTTTTTGTTAGTTTGAGATTCATAATTTTGAAATAAAAGTTGAGTAAAGTGTGGGGTTTTTAAACCTAGTGGTGATGTAGAAATTTATCCAGTAGGTGGTGATTAAAATTCTTAGTTATTTTCAAGTTTCGTATCTTTAGAAAGCGCAAAAAAATCTGTAAAAAATATTTAAAAAATATGAAAATAATCGCGCTTCTACTTACAATTTTTGCTCTTTCAAGCTCGCCAATTATGGACGCAAACGCTAAGGCAAAAGCTAAATCAACAAAGGTAAGTGTCGCAAAAAAATCTAAAAAAACCGCGGCAAAAAAAAGTGCCAAAAGCAAAAAAGTTGCAGGCAAAAAAACGAAAGAGAAAAAATCTAAAGGAAAAAAAGTAGAGGCAAAAAAGTTGCGGGCAAAAAAAGTAGAAGAAAAAAAATCAGATGAGGCGCTGCCGCCAGCTACTAACGCGGTGGAAAAAACCAGAATTATTCGCTAGAAAATTACAGCAAAATTTCGTTCAAAATACTGCTCCATTCCTTGGCTTTGGGGCTATTTTCAGATTCAGCCTTAACCAATTCAATCGCCGCTTTCCACAAAGCCCAACCGCGGGCGCGGCTCCAAGTGTCTTCATCTAAATTGAGGTTTTGGCAAAAAATTTTGCGGCTTTCGTTTTTAAATAAAGTCCAAGCAATTGTTAAATCGCAGGCTGGGTCGCCAACTGCCATGCCGCCAAAATCAATCACGCCGGCTAAGTGATTATTTTTTAGTAAAATATTTCCCGCTGCTAAATCGCCGTGAATCCACACCAGATTTTTATTCCATTTTGATTTCAAAGCTTTTTGCCAAATCACATCTGGCAAATTCAACTTAGCTAAAGCTTGTCTTGCTTCTGCATCGTAAATTGAAGGATGAGCGCCGCGAAAAAAATTGTGAGCTCTGGCATGTGGAGCGTTGTCAGTGTTGATTTTGTGAAGTTGTTTTAAAAAAGTGGCGAGTTCAAAAGCGATTATTTTTAACGCCTCGTCATCAAGCGAAATCGAATTTGCCGAAACGCCATCAATCCAAGAATAAATCGACCAGTGCCACGGATAATAATCGCAAGGCTGCCCAAGTGCGATTGGATGAGGAATTTTCACCGAAAGATTTTGCGCTAAAAACGGCAACCATTTTTGCTCAATTGCAACCTTTGCGGCATAAATTTCGGCACTCGGCAAACGCACCAACATGTCGCTTCCAAGACGAAAAGTGCGATTGTCGTGACCTTGAATTTCAACTTCGCGAATTGGTAGGTGGGAGTATTGCAGAAATTGCTGTGCTATTAGTTTTGTTGCGGTGTTGGTGTTGATTAGCATTGGTTGGAGGTGCGCGAGTTTGATTCTAGCTATCTAATTCAGGAAGTGAGGATGGTGGAGCTACGGGGAGTCGAACCCCGGACCTCTTGCATGCCATGCAAGCGCGCTACCAACTGCGCTATAGCCCCGATGAAATTTATACTTGAAAGAAATTCTTTAGTGAAGGGCGCGCATCAAACAGATTTGCTTCTAAAACTGCAATTGATTTTTAGTGATACTTGCGATTTGTCTCACTCACTTTTACCTTCCAAGCCCCTTTAAAATTCTTCCATCAAAACAATGAACATCATCCTCGCCAAGCCGCGCGGCTTCTGCGCTGGGGTCACTCGCGCAATTGAAACTGTTGAAAAGGCAATTGCCAAATTTGGGGCGCCGGTTTATGTGCGGCACGAAATTGTGCACAATAAATTTGTGGTTGAATCGCTGCGTCAAAAAGGCGCCATTTTTGTTGATGAGGTTGATCAAATTCCTACTGGGGCCATTACAATTTTTTCGGCGCATGGCGTGTCTGATAAGGTTGAAGAAGATGCTTTGTCGCGTGGTTTAGACGTGATCGACGCCACTTGTCCGCTAGTTAGCAAAGTGCACCGTGAAGCCAAAAAATACGAAGAAGAAGGCTGCGAAATTATTTTGATCGGACATCGAGGTCACCCCGAAGTTGAAGGCACCAGCGGCCGCGTTAAAAAAGACGTAATTTTGGTGACTGACGAAAATGACGCGCGAGTTGTTGAAATTAAAAACCCTGAAAAAATTTCTTACGTCACGCAAACAACTTTGAGCGTGGATGACACCAAAAAAATTGTCGAAATTTTAGAAGCGCGTTTCCCACAAATGCAGCAAGGCCTTGCCACCAAAGACATTTGCTACGCCACGCAAAACAGGCAAGACGCGGTGCGCGAGCTTTCAAAACAAGTGGATGTGCTGTTGGTGATTGGTGCAAAAAATAGCTCAAATTCAAATCGTCTGTGCGATTTGGGCGAAGAGTGCGGCTTAAAATCTTACCTAATTAACGGCGCTGCCGACATTGATTTAAAATGGTTGGACGGTGCCAAAAGCATTGGCCTAACGGCTGGGGCCTCAGCGCCAGAGGTTTTGGTGCAAGAGGTGATTAACAAAATTAAAGAAATTTCAAAAACTGAGGTGACGGTTTCTGACATGAATGGCATTACCGAAAACACATTTTTTGTGCTGCCGCGTAAGGTGAGAAAGTAGGGTTATTTTCAAAAGCTGGTTGCAATTTTGACAAGCCAACCTTTTAAAACCCTTGAAAATACTGGCTTGCCAAAAAAAAGTAATTTCCTCCACGGTGGAGGAAATTACAAAACAGATTACTTCTCTGCGTTTACAACAAACGAAACTTCAACTTCGTCTTTCACGCCATTAGCTTTTTTTACGTCGCTATTTCCCACGCCAAAAGCGCTGCGCTTTAGGGTGGTTTTGCCAACTACGTGAGCTTTGTTTGGCGCTGATTCTTCAAAGGTAAATGTTAGTGAAGCTGGAGCAGTTCTTCCTTTAATTGTTAGGTTGCCGTCAGCTTTAAAATTTTTGCCGCTGCCGCTAAATTTTTCAGCGCTAAAAGTTGCTTTCGGAAAAGCTTTTGTTGAAAGCCATTCTAGGTTTTGCAAGGTTCTTGAGGCTTCGGCAAGCGACACCACAACTGAGTTTGTGTCAATTTCAATTGCCACTTTGCTTTTGTTTAATTGGTTTTTGTCGAAGTTAATTTTGCCGTCAAATTTTTTGAAATAACCGACAATATTTGAGCCGTCTTGCGAAACTTTAAAATCGATTCTGCTTTGCGTTGGAACAATTTTCCAAGTGGTGACGTCTGCTGCAAAAGCAGAAGTGGTGAAGTAAAAAACAGCGAAAATTGTTAAAAGTTTTTTCATAATTTTAGTCTCCAAGATTGTTAATCGCGCAAAGTGGCGCCGTAGAATTTGGCCACTGATTCAATTATTTTTTTACTAATCGCGTCAATTTCTTCTGAGGTTAGAGTTTTTTCGAGTGGCTGAATTTTAACGCGCAGAGCCACAGATTTTTTGTCGTCGGCAATATTTTTACCGCTAAAAATGTCAAAAATATTAACGTCAGAAATTAGCTGTTTGTCGCAATTAGCAATGGTTTTGATTAAGTCGCCAATGGCCTGATCTTTATTTACTAAAAATGCAAAATCGCGTTCAACAAGTTGCAAATCGTTAGTTGTGTAAGGCTTGCGAGCGCTTGATTTTTGTGTTTGCGGCAAGGCCTCAACAAAAATTTCGAAAAGATTTACGCGGTTTTTTAAATCAAATTTTTTGGCAATTGCGGGGTGAATTTCGCCGAAATATCCAACTAAGTTTTTGCCTAATTTTAACGCGGCAAAGCGGTGCGGGTGGTAATATTTTGGCGCGTCAGAGCTTGTCATTTGTAGGCTTTCGGCGCGTAGGCCAAAAATTTCAATCACGTCAAAAAAATCTTTTTTCACGTCAAAAACGTCAAAGTCGCGCTCGTCGTGAAAGTGATTTTGTTCTTTGTTTTTACCGGCGCGAAGCCCTGCAATCATTGATTTCTGCTCTGGTACAAAAACATTGCCAATTTCAAAAAGTGAAAGATCGGCAAAATTTCGCGCCACATTTTTGCGGTAAGACTCAATCAAACCCATTGCTAGAGTAGGGCGCATGTGATTGAGTTCGATGCTGATTGGATTTTTTAAAATTAGTTTTTCGTTTTTTTCGGCAAAAAGCTCGACCAAATTTGCGTCAACAAATGACCAGCTGATTGTTTCGATCATGCCTGATGAGTCTAGGTGAGATCTAGCTTGGTGCAAAATATTTGCTTGAGATTCTTCTGCTAAATTTGTTGGCAGCGCGGTTTTAACAATCGTGTCGTAGCCAAAAATTCTTACCACTTCTTCAACTAAATCTTCGGCCAAAGAAATGTCGTGGCGGTGTGAAGGAATTGTGACGAGAAATTTTTCTGAAGTGAGTTTTTCTAAGCCAAATCCTAAATTAGACAAAATCTCTGAAGCCTTGTTAGAAGACACTTCAAGCCCAATTAATTTTTTGATTTTTGCCAAATCAAACTCAACTTTTTTAGGAGCTGATTTGCTGCCAATAATTTTTGTTTCAGCAACTTCGCCGCCGCAAATTTCTAAAATTAATTGTGTGGCAAGATCAATGCCGCTTTCGCAAGTGGCTTCGTCAACACCGCGTTCAAAACGAAATCTGGCGTCAGACAAAATGTTTAATTTACGGCCAGCGTAGGCAATTGTTGAGGGGTTAAAAAATGCAGATTCGAGCAAAATTTCAGAAGTTTCTAAGTCGCAAGAAGAGTTGTTTGAGCCAATAATTCCGGCAAGTCCGACTGGTTTTTGGCTGTCGGCAATTACCAACATTTTTTCGTCCAAAACAAATTCGTCGTTTTTTAGTGAGGTAAATTTTTCGTTATTTTGCGCAAAACGAATTGTGAGCGCACCGTTGATTTTAGTGGCGTCGTAAGCGTGCATTGGGCGATTTAAAACCAGCATTACGTAGTTGGTCACATCCACAATTGCTGAAATCGAATTAACGCCAACTGCGGCTAATTTTTCTTTTAACCATTTTGGCGATTCGCAATTTTTAACATTTTTCAAATGGCGAAAAGCGGCGTAATTGCAGGCGGTAGCGGCTTCGTTTTTTACTTCTGTGGAAGAAGAAAACTGTGCGGCGATTTTTTTAATTTCAGGATTTTTTAAAATTCCAATGCCAGTTGCGGCCAAGTCGCGCGCGATTCCGACGATTCCTAAACAGTCACCACGATTTGGTGTGACGTTGATTTCAATTACCGCATCACTTAGCGCAAACACCTCGGTAATTTTTGTGCCAACTGGCCATTTTTCGTCAATTTCAATGATTCCGGCGTCTTCATTGCCAAGCCCAAGTTCGCGGGCTGAGCACAACATTCCGCTGCTTTCAACGCCAGCGATTTTGGCTTTTTTAATCACCATTTGATTGGTTGGAATTACTGATCCAATTGGTGCGTAAGCAACTTTTAAACCGCTGCGAGCATTTGGTGCACCGCAAATAATTTGTAGGGGCGTGGCTGACTCAGCAGTTTGCACTTGGCAGATTTTTAGCTTGGTAGAATTTTCGTGAGGAGTTGCCTCAAGAATTTTGGCAACAGCAAAAGGCGCCAAAACTTTTGCTTTGTCTTCAACCGATTCAACTTCCAAACCAATGCTGGTAAGCTTGGCGCAAATTTCTTCAAGTGAGGCTGAAGTTTCTAAATGGGCTTTAAGCCAAGAGAGAGTAAGTTTCATGAGATTTTAAAAAGAAGGGTAGGGATTGGTTGAATCATTTGGGAAGCTGAAATTTTGAGTCTCGAGAATAACCACCCCCACCCCTCCTTCAAAAGGAGGGGCTTTAGTATGATTTCTTTGGTAAATTGGGGCTTAAAGCAAGCTCGGTAGAAAGCCCCTCCTTTTGAAGGAGGGGTGGGGGTGGTTATTCTCGAGACTCAGTTTCTTTGGTTAGAAAAAGATCTGATAACCTAAGTAATTTTAGTGAATAACTTTTTCAAAATCGCCCAAAGCCTTGGTCACCAATTGGTCGTGACTTTCTGCATTCAACTCTTTGCTAATATTTTGCGACAAATCAGCAATCGCTGAGTTAACGATGCGGCTTTTGATTTCGCGGATGGCGATTACTTCTTCCATTTTGATTCTCTCAACTGAAGCAGCGGTTTTTTTGGTAATTTCGCTTTCCATCATTTTTGTGGCTTCGGTGGCAAATTTTTTGGCTTCGTCTTCGGCATCTTTAAGCAATTTTGCGGCGAATCCTTCAGAGTCTTTGGCGTATTTTTCGGCTTTTGCTAAAAGAGCGGCGGCGCGTTCTTTCATTTCTTTGGCGGCTAAAATTTCTTCGGCAATTGCTTTTGATTTAGCCTCTAAAGACTTGAGGATTGCGGCTTTGGCAAACTTAACAACTAGTGCAATAAAGGTGACAAAAGCGATTGCTAACCAAAATTTTGGGTCGTGAAACATGTGAAATCTCGTTTTTAATTGAATAATTTTTCTTTGATTTTTTGTGACAGGTTTTTGATTGCCACGTCGCTTTCAGCGCGAGATTTTGCGATAAAATCTTTTAGTTCGCTGCGCGATTTTTCGGTGATTTGTTCAATTTTTTCCTTCAATTCAGAAAGCATCTTTTCTCTTTTAGAAGCGGCGTCTTTGGCTACTTCTTCAAGCTTGGTTTGATATTTTTGGCTGGCGTCTTTTCTTAAAGCGTCAGTTTTGTTTTGAAGGGCGTAAAGTTTGTCATCAAGGTTTGCGGCGCTTGATAAATCAGCATCAATTACGTTTTTGCGCTCGCTTAAAATGTTGCGAATTCTTGGCAAAATAATGCGGCTGGCGAAGATGTAGAGCACTGCGAAGCAAAGCAAAAACCAGAAAAGTTGTGAGCTGTATTGAGTGGTATCTAATTGAGGCATGTTGGAAGAGAGATTTTTTTATCAAAAAAGAAGTCGGAGGTTTTAAGGCCTCCGACAATTTGTTTTATTCGTTTAGTTCATGATCAAGAACGCCAAAAGTACGGCGAAGATTCCCATTGCTTCTGCAAGACCAGCAGCGATGTAAATGTATTTTTCAAGTTTTGGAGCTGCAGATGGATTTCTTGCGATGCTGTTAAAGAAAGCGCCGAAGATGTTGCCAATTGCAAGAGCTGCACCAGCCATGCCTAGAGAGCAAAGACCAACGCCGATGTATTTGAAGGCTTCAAATTGACTTACTGCAGCTGTTGCTACGTCTGCTGCTGCTTTTGCTACTTCTACTGTTGCTACTGGATCTACCATGTTTTACCTATTTTTTAGTTAAAGAAATGTTCGCTAACCCATTGATCGGGAGTAGTGCATTTAGCCGCGAACTTTAGCCAAATTCTTAGTGTTCTTTAGTGGCGTCGCCCAAATAAGCGCAAACCAAAATTGCAAAAATGTAAGCCTGAAGCACTGCAACGAAAAGCTCAAAGCCAGTCATGATGATGCTGAAAACGAAAGGCAAAGTGCCAAAAATAACGCCCAAAGAAATGATGAAACCAGCCACAACTTTAAGCAAAACGTGACCTGCAACCATGTTGGCAAAAAGACGAACCGACAATGTGACTGGGCGAATTAAAAATGAAAAAAGCTCAATTACAAAAATTGCTGGAGCCATAGCTAAAGGCACACCGCTTGGCAAAAACATGTGAAGAAAGCCACCAAGACCATTTCTGTAAATGGCAAAAGCGGTGACAATTAAAAAGGCAATTGAGGCCAAAGTGAAAGTGACGATGATTTGGCTAGTTGAGGTGAAGCTGTAGGGAGTAAGGCCCAACAGGTTGCAAAGCAAAACGAAAGTGAAAAGTGAAAAAACTAGAGGGAAGAATTTTTCGCCTTCTTCGCCAACTGAACCTTTAACCATGTCGTGCACGAAGCTGTAAATAGATTCAGCAACAATCTGAATTTTTGAAGGGATTAGCGATTTTTTTCTGGTAGCAAAAAGCATGAAGGCAATTGCGAAAACGGTTGCCAAAACCATGTAAAGTGCAGAGTTGGTGAAGCTAATGTCGAAGCCGGCAACTTGCAGATCAAAAATTTTGTGCACTTCAAATTGCGACAAAGGATTGTGTTTTTCGTGAGACTGGTCGGACATTGGAAAATTTGTTGGATTTTTTAAAAATTCTTCGCGATCTTGCGGGTGTTGAGGCAATCTTAAAAACCCACGTGGAAGCTTTATTATCAAGGCTTTGCAAAAGAGACGGGCAAAATATTTTTCGGGTCCAAAAAGTCAAGTTATGAAATTCACAAAACATCTAATGCTGGTTGCAATTTTTTGCGTTGGCAGCGCCTCAGCGCAAGAGCTGCAAGGAAAGTTTCAAGATTGGAATGTTTTTAAAACTGAACGCGGTGACAGAACAGTTTGCTATTTGGCTTCTACTCCCATCAAGCGCGACGGTAATTACGACAAAAGAGGCGAATCATTTTTTTTAGTGACAAATATTGAAAATGACGCCGACGAAATCAGCGCTTCTTCAGGCTTTATTTACAACAAAAACTCTAACGTAGAGGTTTCGTTTGGATCGCGAAAATTCTACCTGTTTCCTTACAAAGCCATTGCTTGGGCCAATGATAAAAATGACGACATTGATGTGATTAAAGAAATGCAAAAACACGACGACATGATTATTAGCGGCGTTGCGTTTGACGGTAAAATTTCTACCGACACTTACTCGCTAGTTGGCTTTGTGCAGGCTTACGGCAAGATGAAACAAGTTTGTGAGGACGCCCAGTGAATTCAGCATTTTTAACAAACCTGCAAAACGCTTTGCCAATTTTATTGGCAATTTTTGTAGTGGTTTTTTTGCTGATTGTAATTACGCGGATTGTTCTGACGTTTCTTCTAAATCAGGCCTACAAGCGTTATTTAGCTCTCAAAAAAACTAGTAAAAAATTGCTTTTTTTGAAGAAGAAAAAATTCGACAAAGAAGACGAAGAATTAATGCGAAAAAAAGCAGAAATTCCGCGCGCACATTCTGCTGTAAAAGCCGAATTGCAGGCAAAAGGTGGTCAAAAAGAAAGTGGTAGCTACGAGATAATTTCGTCAAACCAGCAAGAGTTTGACAAGCAAGAAATGAACCAAATAAACATTGTTGATATCGTGAAGCCAGTTGGCTTTTGGACTTCGATGATTTTGGGTCAAAAATTGACGTACTTAATTCAATCAGCTCAAGTTTTAAACAAGCGTGGCGATAAAGGTTTTTGGGCAAGTATGATCGAAGCCAAAGAGCGTGAGGCTGGAAGGCAACATTCTCGTGGTCGTTAATTTAACAAAATAAAAAAATGCAACAAGAGCAAAAAAACTTTTTGGATAGAAATTCTGACAGAATTTTGGCAAGAATTTCTGTTGAAGAAATTACAGAGGCTAGAAAATTAATTTCTGATTTTGTTGATGAAATTGTTGCAATGCAAAGCGGAGAGGAAAAGTCGAGAGCGTTAGATGCAAGATTTGGCACTAGTCAAAATTGCGTTTTGCATTTGGCGGCAAAATTTGGTGACGAGCTAGTTGTTAAGAAAATTTTAAACGAAGCCAAAAATGACCAATATGTTAATGTAAAAAACGACGATGGTTTTACGCCGCTACATTTTGCTGCAACAAACGGAAGTATTGCTGTGGATCAAGTTTTAATTGCGGCTGGTGCCGACGTAAATGCGCAAGCCTCAGAAAAAAAACGCAGATGGACGCCAATTCACTACGCGGCGCAATTTGGTCACGTTGAGGTGATTGATGCTTTGATTAAAGCTGGAGTTAGCAAAGAAGCCAAAACTGGATTTGGCCTGACACCACTTGTTGTTGGTGCTGAATTTGGTCACGTAAAAGTTGTAGAATTTATGCTTTCACTTGGTGCTGATAAAAATGCTCAAACCATCGCTGAAAATCACAAAATGACAGCTTTACACTACGCTGTAATTGGTAATTTTGTCGACGTGGCAATTGCTTTGCTTAACGCCAAAATTGACAAAGAAAGAGAAGCGGATTTTGGCTTAACAGCGCTTGAATTTGCGGCAAAAAATAATTTGTCTGAAATGGTTGTGCTGCTAATGAATTACGGTGCTGATAAATGGAATGATGCGCTAAAAATTGCGCAAGAAAATAAGTGTGAAGATGTGGTAAAGCAGATCAAAAAATATCAAAAAGTTAAGGCTAGTCTTTTTTCGGGTGCTGGTCTTGATAAGGAGACATCTAGTTTAATTGCTGGTGTGAAGCAATTTAATGCCACCAATTTAGGTGAGATGGAAATTATTTTAGAAGATGGTGTTGCGTTTAATGCCTACGGAATTTTGTCACTTACCCAGCCTTTTGGTTTGTTTAAAAAGGTGGAGAAAAAATTGGTGGATTTTGTTGATGAAAATGGCTCGGCAGAGTTGGCGAGTGCCTTGAAGAGATTGGGTGTGATGGTTGGATAATTTTTCGATTCTTCAAAAAGAAAAGGCTCCACAAGCAATGCTTGTGGAGCCTTTTTTTATATTAATCCTAACTTTCTTATCTCATTTTCAATTTTAACCTTAGCGCCATCAGAAGGCGTCACAAGCGGCAAGCGAGTTTCGGCGCTGCAAAGACCCATTAAACTTGCAGCATATTTTACTGGAATTGGGTTGGTTTCGCAAAACATTACGTCGTGCAGTGCAGTTAGTTGATCCTGAATTTTTAATGCAGTTGCGTAATCGCCTTTCTCGGTAGCTCGTTGCAAATCGCTGACCAATTTTGGCGCGATGTTTGATGTCACAGAAATTACACCATTGCCGCCCATTGCATTGTAGCCAACTGCGGTGACGTCTTCGCCAGAAAGGTAAGAGAATTTTTTATTAATTACCAAACGCATGGTGGCAAGTCTGGCAAGATCTCCCGTGGCATCTTTAATGCCGACAACATTTTCTAACTCGGCAAGGCGTGCCAAATTTTGGTCAGAAATATTAATAACTGAGCGTCCCGGAACATTGTAAACAAAAAGCGGAATGCCGCATTCGTTCAAGGCTTTGTAGTGCTGATAAATTCCTTCAGCGGTTGGTTTGTTGTAGTAAGGAGCCACAATCAAACAAGAGTCAGCGCCAACTTTTTTAGCGTGAGCAGTCATTGTCACCGCTTCGTCAGTTGAGTTAGAACCGGTGCCTGCCATAATTTTTACGCGGCCATTTGCAATTTTTACGCAAAGCTCAATCACTAAATTATGTTCTTCGTGTGACAGGGTTGGAGACTCGCCAGTTGTGCCGCAAGGAACAATTCCTGAAACGCCACCAGCAATTTGAAACTCAACTAATTTTTCTAAAGATTTTTCGTCAATTTTGTTATTTTTAAAAGGCGTGACCAAAGCCGTGAAAGTTTCTGCGATCATAAGTTTTTTAAATTGATTTTGTTGCATGCGGGAAATATTTTCTGCCCACAACTATTTCCCGCCAATTCCTTAATTTCAATCAACAAAATGGACTCTTCTCAAACACTAACGCAAGTAGCGCAGGTTGTTGCAACACCTGAGCTTGTGTCGTCTCAATATTTTCCAATTTTATTATTTTTGGCAGTGGCAATTGGCCTGTCATGCGCCATCATGGTGATTCCATTTTTACTCAACAAAAGACACACATCAGATCGCGAAAAACTCTCCCCCTACGAATGCGGTTTTGAGGGTGAGGGCAAAGTGCGCAACGAGTTTGACGTGCAGTTTTATTTGGTGGCAATTTTGTTTATTATTTTCGATTTAGAAGTTGCCTTTCTTTTTCCTTGGGCAGTTTCTTTGGGCAAAATTGGCGTGTTTGGTTTTTGGTCAATGATGAGTTTCTTAACACTTTTAACAGTCGGCTTCATTTACGAATGGAAGCGCGGCGCACTTGAATGGAAATAAAAAAAATGCAAAATCTTAGCCCGCTAAATCAAGACGCTATTCTTAATCAAACCACCGAAGAAATGAACAATCGCGGCTTCGTCACCGCGAAGGTGGACGACCTTGTCAACTGGGCGCGCACCGGTTCTTTATGGCCAATGACTTTTGGTCTTGCCTGTTGCGCCGTTGAAATGATGCAAGTGGCGGCAAGTCGCTACGATCTTGACCGTTTTGGTGTGATCTTTCGCCCCAGCCCACGCCAATCAGACGTAATGATTGTGGCCGGCACCCTAACCAATAAAATGGCGCCGGCACTGCGTAAAGTTTACGATCAAATGGCCGAACCACGCTACGTAATTTCAATGGGAAGCTGCGCCAATGGCGGCGGCTACTACCACTATTCTTACTCAGTGGTTAGAGGATGCGACCGCATCGTTCCGGTTGATGTTTACGTTCCGGGATGCCCACCAACCGCAGAAGCACTGCTTTACGGCGTGTTGTTGCTACAAAGAAAAATCAAAAGAACTGGAAAATTTAAACGCTAAAAAATGAAAAACCTTCAAGAGCAAGCCAATTATATTAAAGAAAATTTTGCCGGCGCAAACGTGGTTGAGCCAATCGCGCATGACAATCTGATCATTTACATTGAGCCAAAAAAAATCGTCGAATTTTTAACATTTTTGCGCGACGACAAAAATCTTTCTTTCAAAACTTTGCTCGATGTTTTCGGTGCCGATCTTCTGGGCATTAGAGAGCCGCGCTTTGAAGTGATTTACAATCTTTTAAGCTTTAAGCTAAATAACCGCATCACCATCAAAGTTGCGCTTAACGAAGGTGAAGAAGTTGCCACCGCCATTCCAGCATTTAGTGCTGCTGGTTGGTTTGAGCGCGAAGCTTTCGACATGTACGGCATTGTGTTTAGTGGTCACCCAGATTTACGCCGCATTTTAACTGACTACGGTTTTGAAGGTCACCCACTTCGCAAAGATTTTCCACTCACTGGCTACAAAGAAGTTCGCTACTGCGAAGAGCAAAAAAAGGTCATCTACGAACCAGTAAAACTGATGCAAGAATTTCGTAATTTCGATTTCGAAATGCCTTGGGAAGGCACGCAATACGCTCTTTCAAAAGATAAAAACTAAACAAACTTAAAAAAATTTATGAGCGGCCTTTTTAACAAAATTGAAACCTCTTTTAAAGCCGCAATGAAGGGTGAAGAGTCCACCTCAACCCTCATTAAATGGTGGGGAATAATCGCGTTTTTGGTGAGTTTTTTCATTATCGACCGCGCCGTAATGTCGGTGGATAATCGCGTCTTTGACGTTGTGCTGTCGTCGCTTGCCGTAATTTATTTTGTGTGGCACATTTACGTTTTAAGAAAATGTTCACCAAAAAAACCAAAACTTAGCAAAGAAGAAAAACAATTTTTAAAACGCGAAGCGCGTAAAAATTTAGGCAAAAAAATCTTAAGAAAATTATTGCTGCAAGAGCCGGTGGGTGAGTGGAACCCTGTGATGGTGACAATGGTGATTGATGTTTTGTGCATCACTCAATTTATGAGTTACATCTTCAGATAGTTGCGTTTTCTGCAAGAAAACTTCCCGCCAAATAAAGTGAGCCACACACTAAAATTAAAGCTTCCTCGTCAGCTTTTCTAAGCGACAAAATTTTTGCAAAAGCCTCGTCAAAATTTTCTACCGCTGTTGTTTTTAATCCGTTTTTCTCGGCAATTTGTTTAATGTCTAAGGCCTTGCGCGACTTGGTTTCGTTTGGAATGGCTAGCGCAAATAAATGATCAACTTCTGCCGCAATTTTTTTCAAAAAACCGCCACAATCTTTGTCTTCGAGCATTGAAAAAATAACGAAGATTTTTTTGTTTTTAGGCTTCACAAAAGATCCTGAAACAAGTTCAGGATGACGGTTTAGAGAGTCGTCATCCTGAACTTGTTTCAGGATCTCTTTTTTGCGGGATTTCTCAATTTTCAAAAACCTCAAAATTGTTGCAGCGCCTTGCAAATTGTGGCTGCCGTCAAGGTAAAGTTTGCAGCTTTTTGGTAGCATTTTTGCAAATTTTCCTGACTCAATTTTTTGCAAACGCGCTGCCCAAAAAGTTTTTTGTAAGGCCGATTTTATCTGATTTTCGCTGATTAAAAACTGCTTTTGCAAAAGTGCCGCAGCAATTGCCAGTGAGGCATTTTCAAGTTGATGATCTCCCAAAAGTGAAGGTAATGGCAGCGACATTTTTTTGCCAAAACCTTCAAATAAAAATCCGTTTTTTTCTTTTTTAATTTTCCAATCGCGGTCAAAAACTTTGAATGCTGAGTTCACCGTACAAGCCTGATTTTCAAGGGTTTTAAGCGCTGAAGCTTTTTGTTTTCCAATCAAAGTCGGACAATTTTTTTTAATAATTCCGCCTTTTTCAAAAGCGATTTTTGCCAGAGTGTTGCCCAAAAAATCGGTGTGATCAAAAGCAATTGGCGTGATTATTGAACACAAAACTTTTGGCAAAACATTGGTGGCATCAAGCCTGCCGCCCATTCCAACCTCAAGCAAAAGCACGTCGGCCTTCACTTGGCTAAATGCTAAAAATGCCGCAACCGTGATTCCTTCAAAATAAGTGACCTCAATTTTTGGCGAAATTTCGGCGGCGTTTTTGCAATCGCGTAAAACTTTATTTAAAAAATCGTCAGAAATTTCAGCGCCTGCGAGTGTGATTCTTTCGTTAAAATTTACTAAATGTGGCGAGGTGTAAGTGTGAACTGAAAGGCCAGATTCTGCAAAAATGCTGCGTAAAAAAGATAGAGTTGAACCCTTGCCGTTCGTGCCTGCAAGGTGAATTGTGGGAGGAAGTTTTAAGTGCGGATTGTCGAGTCTTTCAAGCAATTGATAAACGCGCGACAAACCCAAATCGATGTCGCGGTAGCCTTTTTGGTCGGGCCAAAATGGAAATTTCATCTGTGGCTATCTCGCAAGAATACTTTGTATGTACGGTGAAAATGATAGTTGAACTCGGCACCTAAAATAAAAATCAGGCTGATTAAATAAAAAAACATCAGCGAAATCATCATGCCGGCGAGCGATCCGTAAACCAAATTGAACTGGTGAAAATTGCTTAAGTAAAAAGAAAATAAATTTTCGACAAAAAACCACAAAGCTACTGCCAGTATTGATCCGGGAACGGTTTGGGTGATGTGCTGTTTGGCATTTGGTAAAGCAAAATAAAGCAGCGAAGTGGTGCAGGTAAGTAGCAAAAAAATTGCCAAATAACGCAGGTAAAAAAAGTTAAAATCGAAGTAAAACTTGCCGCCAATTTCTGCAAAAAAACTTGGTACCACCACAAAAACTACAATTCCAATTAGCACGGCAAAAATAATTACAAAAAATTCTAAAATGCTGATGAAGCGGCGCAGCAAGTAGGGCGGTGGAAATGCCACGCGGTAGGCGCGATTTAAAATGGTGCGGCAACCTTCAACCGATGAAGACGCAGTCCAAATTACACCAAAAATTGCGAGGGTTAAAAAGCTTTGTGGGGGTCCTGAGATAATTTCTTCAATACGCGGGTTTAGTGCGTCGGCAACTTCTTTTGGGGCGGAGGCTAAAATGGTGTGCACAAATTTTGCGCCAATTTCAGAAGCGCCAAAAAAGCCGATTATTGAAATGAGAAAAATCAAAAAAGGAAAAAGCGAAAGTAAGCTTAAAAAGGCCAAATAACCGGCATGCTCAACGCCGTCTTGCCTAACGGTGTCGACGATTGAAAGGCGTAAGATTTTGAAAGGTAGGATGCAGTATTTGTGGAAATTATACTCAAGATTTGAGCGTTTTTGTTGGGGCATTTTTTTTCAGGAGAAGAAATAGTTTTTGAGAATTTTATAGGTCCCCGAGCAAAGCACGCAGTGCGTCGTCGAGGGGCCCGAAGACCAATCTCGCTTCGGACCCCTCGACGACGCACTGCGTGCTTTGCTCGGGGACCTAGTTAGAGCTTACAAACTCTTCCTAAAGAAAAATCCGTCTAAATTAAACTTTTCACGTGAGAAAATTCTTTGCGATTCAAGTCTTTTGGTTTCGAGATTTCCGACAATATTTTGGCAGCCAAAATTTGCGGCTTGCCAGTCAACCCAGCGCATTAACATTTTGCCTACACCAATGCCACGCTTGGCGCGGTCGATCATGAAGTCTTCAATTTCAACGGCTTTGCCGTAATGTAATTTTCTGATTACGCGAATGCCTACAACGCCAACGCAGCGGCCGTTTTCAACAGTTTGGTCTTGAAAAACGCCAGCCATTTTGTAGCCGCGTTGCATCATGTTGAGGATGTCTTCAACGTAGGTTTCGCGGTTTAAATCTTCGTAAATTTGCACCAAAACTTCAAAGCTTGCAGAAATTTCTTCGCGGGTTTGCAGCTCTTTTATTTGCATTTTAATTTTACCTTTTGATATTGCCCACAAAACCGCTGTGGGCGTGCTTTGCGGGGTTTTAAAAAAACTCTAAAAACATCTTTATTAATCAATCTCAAATTTCAAATGAAAACTCCGAAAACAAAAAAACCAGAGGCTGCAAAAAGCAAAATTAAAAAAGTTGTTTTGGCTTATTCGGGTGGTCTTGACACCTCAGTAATTTTAAAATGGCTGCAAGAAAATTACGGCTGCGAAGTGATAACTTTCACGGCAGATTTAGGGCAGGGCGAAGAGCTTGAACCGGCTCGCGCGAAGGCCAAAAAAATGGGTGTGAAGCAAATTTTTATTGAAGATCTGCGCGAAGAATTTGTGCGTGATTACGTGTTTCCAATGTTTCGTGCGAATACTTTGTACGAAGGTGTTTACTTGCTTGGCACCTCAATTGCGCGTCCGTTGATTGCGAAAAAACAAATTGAAATTGCGAAAAAATTGGGAGCTGACGCCGTGTGCCACGGCGCTACTGGCAAAGGAAATGACCAAGTTCGTTTTGAACTTGCTTACTACGCTAACAAGCCAGACATCAAAATTATCGCACCGTGGAGAGAGTGGGATTTAAACTCGCGCACTAAGTTGATTGCTTACGCCGACAAGCACGGCATTCCTGTGGCCAAAGACAAACGCGGTGAATCGCCTTACTCGGTTGATGCGAATTTGTTGCACACTTCGAGCGAGGGAAAAGTTTTGGAAGATCCGTCAAAAGCGGCGCCGGAATATGTTTACCAAAGAACAGTAAGCCCTGAAGCTGCGCCAGATAAGGCTACGTTGATTGACATCGAATTTAAAAAAGGTGACCCAATTGCGATTAACGGCAAAAAAATGTCACCGGCGCAAATCTTGACTAAGCTAAACGAGCTTGGCGGCAAAAACGGAATTGGCAGATTGGATCTTGTTGAAAACCGTTTCGTTGGAATGAAATCGAGAGGCGTTTACGAAACCCCAGGTGGAACAATTTTGTTAGTCGCCCACCGCGCCATTGAGTCAATCACGTTAGATCGCGAAGCCGCGCATTTGAAAGACGAGCTAATGCCGAAATATGCGAGCTTAATTTACAACGGTTTCTGGTTCTCTCCTGAACGCGAAATGCTGCAAGCCTTGATCGACAAATCTCAAGAAAATGTTGAAGGAAGTGTAACCCTAAAACTCTACAAAGGCAGCGCGACAGTAGTCTCAAGAAAATCTGTAAAAAGCTTGTACTCTGAAGCCCACGTAACCTTCGAAGAAGACGCCGTCTACGACCAAAAAGACGCAGCAGGCTTCATCAAACTAAACGCCCTCCGCCTAAGAATCGGTGCCAGAGCCAACGCCAAAACCAGCACCAAAAGCAAAAAGTAATTTCCAGCCACAAGGCCACCCCCAGCCGCAGGACGGGATTTGCAATCCCGTCCTGCGGCTGGTGTTAAAAACAATGAATCTAAATATGGGCAAGACAATCACAACCTACTTGATTGAAGGCAGTTCAACTGGGCTAAGATCTGTTTTTATTTCTAACAAAGTTTGCAACGCACTTTTTGTGCCTAGGGCTAAGTTAAATGAAGCGAGGGGTAGAGAAGAGTTGAAACGACCATCTCTTTACTTACTGGTTGGCGAGGAGGGTAAAGCCTATGTTGGAGAGACGGAAAGTTTTATTGATCGTGTTAAAGATCACGATTCAAAAAAAGAGTTTTGGAATGAGGCTATAGCTTTCAGTGCAAAGGATAATTACCTCACTAAAGCCGATGTTCAATATTTAGAATATTTGGCAATTAACCAAATCAAAAAAGCTGATAGATTTAAACTTGAAGAAAACAAACAAAGTCCAAAATCACCAAATTTACAGGAGCATCAAAGGGATTCCGTCCATGAATTTTTTGAAGATGTAAAGCTTTTGACATCATTTCTTGGTTATAAACTTTTTGAGGTGATTGAGGAAAAAACAAAGCATCTTTTTTATTGTAGGAACAGCAAAGGCACTGATTCCAAAGGATTTTACGATGAAAATGGATTTACGGTTCTGGCGGGCTCAAAAATATGCAAAGAAGCTGTTTCTTCCTATCGTAAATATGGATCATCTGATCGTGATTTTTTCTTTCGCGAATTTTGCAAAGATGTGGGGGAATATTTTTTGGTGGAAAAAAATATTCCCTTCAAAAGCCCTTCATCGGCATCAACATTTTGCTTGGGAAGGAATTCTAATGGATGGACAGATTGGCGTGATGAAGAGGGGTGTAATCTGGATGAGAAATTTAGATAACTGGAAATCCGGGGACAGTATACTAATCAATCCTCAACAAAATTTGAGATAAATTTAATGGGTATAATGTCCCCATAGTTCCTTGGTCATGTGCTCAGCATGACTACGAGCTTGCATCAACAAATCACCCGTCTGACTGCTGCGCAGTCATCCACCCTCTTTTTCAAAGAGGGCTTTAGCTCCTCAATTTTGAATTGGAGAAAACATCATTTGCTGACAACGGATTTTGGGCGGCGTGTCTTACGTCTAAGATGCGGACTTCGTTTTTGTTGATCGCGTAAATTACGCGGAAAGATTTTTTGCAGAAGAAATGGCGGACTTGGTGGTTTTTGTAGGTGATGTTTTCTGGGGCTAGGGCGAATCTTTTTGGTAGTGATTCTAGTGACATTATTTTCTGTTCAATTTCGTCAAGCACCTCGATGGCCGTCTGTGGCGACTCGGCCGCGATGTAAGAAAAAATCTTTTCTAATTTTTGATAAACAGATGGGTTGAGCGTGACGTGGTGTTTTTTCATCTTGGGTTTTGGTGGTGTTTATTTTTTGGTGATTTTTTTGCGTAGTTTTTTGAAGGCTTTTTTGGCTGAAATTCCTTCGTTATTTTCCATTTCTACCAAGGACGCTTTAATTTTGTTGGCGCTTTCAAGTAGGGTGATTTTGTCGATTAAATCTTGGTAAGATTTTGGATCTACAAGCACCGCTTCAGCCTTGCCATTTATGGTTAAAACAGTGGGGCTGTGGGTTTTTTTGATGTATCTTAAAATTTCAGAAGAGTTTTGTTTGAAGTCGCTTAAAGAGCGAATTCCGTTTTGAATGTTGAGCATAATTTAAAGATTAAATTTAGTATTAATTTAGTATTAATTTAATCTGGACTAAAACTTCAAGCGCTTCTTTAATTCTTCTTATCTTTGAGGAAGATTTAGAATTCTAAATCTTCCTTTGACTGCTGCGCCGCCATCCGCCATCTTTTTTGAAAAGAGCGCTTTAGCCAAATATTTTAATCTAAAACACACCCCAAACATGCAATTATACGTAGGAATTACAGGCAGCATTTTGTGCATTATCGCGCTGGCCATCACGCTGTTTAAAAGCGGTTTTGGTGATTCGGTGAAATATAAATTACTCAATTTATCTGGTGGTAGTTGCTTGCTTTACTACGCGGTGGTTGAGCGAGCTATTCCGTTTATTGTGTTGGAATCAATTTGGGTTTTGCTGCCTTTGGTCACAATTTTTTGTCCGAAGCTAAGCTGTTCAAAATTAACTAAATCAAAAGCATGACAAAGCAAATTAGTGCCACCGTTGAAGAAACAAAAGAAAGCCTCTACAGCGTTAACATTTCTGTAAATGGCCACCAATTAAAAGGTGACGAGCCAGAAGATTACGGCAGCAAAAATATTGGCCCAGCGCCTTACGATTTTTTGTTGGCGGCACTGGGCGAATGCACTGCGATGACACTAAGATGGTTTGCCCTACAACAAAACTGGCCGCTTGAAAAAGTGGAAGTTTTTCTCACTCACGAAAAACGCGGCAAAACAGATTTTTTTACGAAAAAAATTACAATCCACGGCGACTTACTAACCAGCGAGCAGCGCCAAAAATTACACGAAGTTTCTGCCAAATGTCCGGTGCACAAAACGCTTACTTCAGAGGTTGTAATTGAGACTTTGGAGGGGTGATCTAAAGAAAAATTAATAACTTATTTCAGTCAGTTCTAAATCCTTTTCAAAAATATGTTTCTGCTTTTTCTCAAATCAATTTTGATTGGTCTTTCTGTGGCAATGCCCATTGGGCCTATTTCGACCCTCGCAATTAAAAATTGCTTAACTCGCGGATTTAAAATTGGTTTTGCCACCAGTTTTGGCGCTTCAATCACCGAAGGTTTTTATGGATTTGTGGCGACGGGTAGTTTGGTTTTTATCTCAAAATTTCTCACAACCTACGTTTCAGAAGTAAAAGTTATTAGCGGCGCGGCCTTGATTTTGCTGGCTGCATACGAAATTAAAACTGCTAAAAATTTTAATTTTTCTAACATCAAAACTAAAGAACGCGGCTTTTTTTACACCACAGTTTTCACGGCATTTTTAACTTTAGGCAGCCCAATGACCATTGCGTTATTCATCGGAGTTTTTGCCACAATGACAGGCATTCAGCTTTCTAATCAAGAAATGGCCGTGACAGTTTTTGGCATTTTTATGGGCTCGGTTTTATGGGCTTTTGTAATGTGCGGCACTGTTTCGGTGATGAGACACAAGCTTTCGCAAAAAATGATGGCGGCAATAAAAATCGCCGCCGCTGTAATCATTGGATCTTTTGGAACTTACGGAATTTGCAGCGTGGTTTTTTTGTAATTAGCAATTTTTCAATCCTGCCGGCATCCAACTTCGCCACACGCGTTATCCCAAGCTGCTCGGTTAGAAGCAATGCTACAAAGCAGATCCGAGGGTCGAGCAAGATTTAGATAACCATATTGTGATCTTGAAAATGCTTTTAGATCTCTTCTGATTTTATCCAAGTGTGCGATCGCTGTTAAGACATTTTGCTTTTAAGGATTGAGCCGAAGATGCTTTTATATCTGGTTGGGCCTCTAGATCATCTGAAAAAAGGTTCAAATAAACCCGAGCCAAAGCGCTTGACTGCAAAGAGTTAACGTCTGATTTGCCTCCTTCTATGAGTTTGGCCAAATGTTCTTGGCATATTTTATGACCTGGTAAATTAGGGGCTGATAAAACAAGGAGTTCTGAAGGAGAAAACTTTGTGGCAGCCTCTCTTTTTAATTTTGATTGATCTTCATCTGACCACCCACCAGAAAAAATTCTAGTTACATCTAGGGCTCTTGTTCCGTCGGTGATATCATGATCAGGATTAGTGGGATGAAACTTTATTGTGACGAAGTTTAGTACTCTTTGTGCAAGTTCTTGAATATATCTTTCCTGCGCAGGTTTTGTAAGATTTTGCAGGTATTCTAGTAGAGGAGTAATTTCTTTGTTATCGTCCATTCTAGAAATTCTCATGGCTCTTTCTGAAATTTCGGCTCCGTCTTTAATTAATCTTAAAATGTTTTCTAGATCGTTATCGCGCACTGCAATTTCGAACTCGCTAGGTTGTTCGCTAGCAGGCTGCAGATAATCCTCTAACAAGGTTTGTATTGTGAAGTTTCTATTGCGCTCGGCAATCTCAACAGCCTTTTCTGAAATTTCGGCTCCAGCATTAATCAATGCCGAAATGATTCTTGGATGATGGTTTTCTCGTACCGCAATTTCTAAAGCAGTATTTTCGCCATATTTTTCATTAGGATTGGCCCCGTTTTTCAAAAGATATTCGGTGATTTTGTAGTAGTTTGTAGGCAGTGAAATTGCCATAATTGGCGCTCGATGATCTCTTCCGCTATAATCATAATCAGTTGAAGCTGATACGGCATGAATTAGTGCAGTTTTTCCTTCTGAATCTTTGGCGTTAAGATCGGCTTTTATATTAAGTTCTTTGAGGGCTGAGAAAAATTTGATAGAGCTATTTTGTGCAGCTATCATTAGCGGCGTTATTCCATCTTTGTCTGGAAGATTAGCCTTGGCACCTTGCGTAAGTAATTTTTTGAAGTCCTCGATAGATGAATCTAGACTAAAACTTGGGCCTTTTTTGTATCTAGCGAGATTTTGATCTACTTTTTTAACAACTTGAACATCTTTATCTTTTTCAGAAATTATTGTTATAGATTCTCCGATATCTGCATAAACTACGCCTCCAAGCTTAAGTGAATCCAACAAATCTTGTTGCGAGAATTTAAAGTCTTCCTTTCTGTAGCTCGTATAATTTTCGTAAATTAATTCTGCCAATAAGCGCTTTATCATTGGAAATTCTGGGCTGTCTCCAATTTCTAAATTTGGATTTCTTCTTATTTTGTTTAATTCTCTTAGGCTTTCATCGTTTAAAGAATCTTTAATAGTTTCGTTGCCATAAATTGTGGTTAAAAGATCTAGCAATGATTTGACGTCGTAAGTTCCATTTTTCTTCAGATGACAGGTGATTATTTTATTAATTGCCTCAGAGTTTTCAGTTGCTGCAGCTATCTCTAGAGCGTTTTGGTTTTGGGCGTTTTTGATTTTGAGGTCGGCGTCGTTAGTTATTAAAATGTCAAGCAGAGTTAGCTTCCCCTCTCTGACGGCCTGCATCACGATTGTTTCGCCAGTAGCGGAGTTGACGGCATTAAGATCTACTTTGCTGCGCTTTAAGGCGGCAAATTCTTTTATTTGAGCCTCGGCTGGATTTTCAACAATGGTTTCTTCAGGACTTTTTTTGCTCATGATTTTGTAGTAAAAAATTAAAGTTAAATGAAATCTGGGGACAGTATACTAATTAATCCTCAACAAAATCTGAGATAATATTTAATTGGCACATTGTCCACATTATTTCAGTTCATTTTTTGAAAATGTTGTTGTGTGAAGAATTATTTACTCAACCTCGTGAAACCTTTTATAATCAACATTGGCGTGGCCAAGCTTATCCCAACTCATGATGTCGACAAAGCGTCCGCCAAATTTAATTTCGCTGGCGATGTATGAGTGGTGGGTGTGAACGGTTTGCGAAAGAGTTTCGTCAAAGCCAGATAGTGACACGATAATTTCGATATTTTTTCTCTCTAAATCTTCTTTTTTCATTCCAAATAACGGGCTATCTTTGTCAATCTTGTGGCGCAGCGTCCAGCTTGGCATAAGGAGTGGCACGTTATTGCGCATCAATTTTAGATCGTGAAAAGCTCTTCTTATTGACCCTTCTGGCGACAATTCATCGCAGATAAAAACTGCTTTAACCAGCGGGTCAGCAATGTGACTGGTGCGCAAATTTCCCAAACGAAAAATAAAACAATCGGTGTTTTTGTAGAGAGAAATCAGCGCAAAATTTCCAAATAAAATTCTGGTACTTGGTCGCGAAATTTTTGAAAAAATTACACCAGTTGCAACAGCCAGTCCCGACAATCCCACCAATGCTTCAATCGTCACTAAAATATTTGTAAAACTTGTGGCGGGAGCCATTTTTCCGTAACCAATTGTTGCCAAAGTTTGCACGCTAAAAAAGAAAGCATCTTGAAATGATCCAGCTCTAGCATTTTCAATGCCGCCGTCTTCAATCAAATAAAGCGCGGCGAAAATGGCGTTGATGGTGACGTAAAATAAAATGATGGCAAAAATAAGTCTTAACCACGAAGAGCTTAAAGAATTGATGTAAAGATCGTTGCGCGAAATTCTTTTGATCCCGTGGCGCTTGACACGAAGCATCTTGCCATCGCGATGCACAATGCGAGAGCTGCGAGAAATCTCAGAATGGGAATTTGTTTTTTTTGGCACTGGCAATTTTTAATTAGTTTAGATTGGGTAGATTCGAAATTTTATTTACCCCTCGCAGGACGGGATTTGCAATCCCGTTCTCACGTTTAGTTCAAATTTCAAGTCAGAAAATGAAAATGTGGACTGGGTTGTGGTGATGAGTGGTTTAATGAGTGACTAAAAAACAAAAAAGAAACTAATATGAAACGTCGAGATAGGGATAGAGAGCGTGAATATCATAAATCCAGCACCATTACAGAAGATCGTGAAATTTCCAATCGCCTAGAGGCTTTGAAACGTAAAAGGAAATTTTCAGAAGAGTGGCACGCGCTAACATCTGACCCAGAAATTCCAGAAGAGGCGCGCGAATTTAATACGGCAGTTTTGGTAAAAAGAGCATACTATGATATAGGCGCAGTTAAGATGTATGAAAGAGTGAATGCATATATCGAGGAGGGCAGCGCCCAAGGGTTAGATGTTGAAGAATCTGAATCTTATAAGAGAAGGCTAGAAGGCGAAATAGAGGAAGAAATAAAAAAGGCAAAAGCGGCAGAGTCAGAGCTTCATAAAGACTTAGAGGAAGCTGTATTAAACAAGTTAAAGCAACACGCAGAATTTGCGAAAAAAAGCGGGCCTATTTTGCCACCACCGCCGGCATTTCGCGAAGATGAACTTTTAGAAACTCCATTTTCTCAAGATGAGCTTTCAGAAAGTTCTCCAGCAAAGATAAAATATAAACCACAAGCATCGCCGTCCCCAACAACAGCAACAGCAACAGCATCTAAAATATTGGCAGAAAAATCAGATTTTCGCGAAAAATAGAAAGACAAAAGGGTGTCAAATTTCGACAATCGACTAGCTTTTTTAAGCCATTGGGGCAATCGGTTTGGCAAAATAATTCTTAATTAAAAACTGAACAAAATGAAACCAATTCTAAAATTTTTTGCTGTGACCGCAGCCTTGTTAAACCGCGGTGGGGCGGTTGATCAAAATTTTAATAAACCACGCAATGCTTTGCAGGATGTTGGTGGTGATCTTGAGATTGAAGGAATTGGCCTCGATCTTTTTCCTGATCCTAAAGTTGAAGCGAGAAATTTTTACGCAGAAAATTTTCCGCAATCAGAGATAAAATCTGATCAAGATTTAGCTTTGCGTTTGAAGAGAGATGCAGATTTGCTTTTTGCAAAATCTGGCTCAGATCAAAAAGAAAGAACGCAAAAGGCCTTAGAAATGATCAATCACGCAATCGTACTAAATCCAAATGGAACGTGGTTTTATTTTGACAGAGGGATGTATCGGAAGTTTCTGGGAGATGTTGACGGTGCAAAAAAGGATTTTTCTCACTCATCAGAGGTTGAGAATGACCCACTAGCGCTATCTAGAACTCGTCTTGAAATAGCTAAAATTTACCGCGCAGAGGGCAAATACGAAGAATCTTCGGCGGAGTGTCAAAAAATAATCGAGCTGAAAGTTGAGGGAGATCATTCTTTTGGGGATGCTGAAATTCTAATTTCTCGCAATGCCAGAAATATTGAAATAATTAAACAAGAGCGGGTAGTAGAGGCGCGCAAGCTTGAAGTGAGAAATTTTTACGCAGGTTATTCTAAGTCAGGCGCGACAAAATCTGATCAAGATTTAGCTGTTGATTTGAAGAGAGATGCAAATTTGCTTTTTGCAGAATCTGGCTCAGACAAAGGGGGAAGAGCACAAAAGGCTTTCGAAATGATCAATCACGCAATCGTACTAAATCCAAACGGAAAGTGGTTTTATTTTGACAGAGGGCGGTATCGGAATTATTTAGGAGATGTTGCAGGTGCGAAAGAAGATTTTTCCTACTCGCTAGCAGTAGAGACTGAGGCGAAAGTGCGATCTAGAACTCATCTTGAAATGGCCAAAATTTACCGCGCAGAGGGCAAATACGAAGAATATTTGGCGGAGTGTAAAAAAATAATTGAGCTGAAAGTTAGGGAAGATTTTTCTTTTAAGGAGGCTAACGAAATGCTTCGCGATAATGCTAAAGAATTTTTCACCAAAGTTTTGGCTTCAGGAGTGTTGGCCGCTGCCTTGCTTTATGCCATTGGGAAAAATATGCAAAATAGAGAGCGAGACCTTCCCCCACTCAGGTTTCGCCCCCAAATAGAAGCTGAAAATGCCATTAAGGGCCTTGCTAGAAACATGGTGGATTCTTTGATTGGTGTTGAATCTTTGTTGCCAGAAGAAAAGGCCGGATTACTCACATTAAATACGACAGAAGCTGCTCAAATATTTACCCAAATTTCTTCTTTTGAGACCGTTGAGGCAATTACGGAATATTTAAATAATGAGTTAAGCCAAATTCCAGAAGGCGACGGAAAGAATTCTTTGAAGGAAATTGTAAAAAATATCTCTGAGATGCAACTTGGGTATAAGAAAATTAATAATCTGGATATAGTTGATCTTGGTCGGATTGAAAAGAATTTTATTTACGATCAAGCATTGCCGCAAGACGTGGTACACAGAACTCTTGATCGTCAAAAGCTTACAGAGTTTATCAAAATATTCCAAGACGAGACTGCTCGCTACATGTTAGAAATACACGGAGAGGTTGGTAGGCAGGAGGTGGCTGAGGTGTTAAGTGCTTTGTTTGATCGGGTTGCGCGCACAGAAGATCCTAGTGCATCAGTGTCCGAGCCAGTAGCAACTTCAACACTACAAAGCCAAGCTGTGGGCGAGAAGGGCTTGACCTCTTAAGGTTTGACGCGGCGTTTCGGCGACAGTCTCTTAAAAAGCCTCAACCAAGCCGCGATCAAGCAGCAGTTGGTTTAAGTAAATTCCGCTGTCGGCAACTTTTTGTGGGTTGGTTTCTTTTCCGCTTTCATCAAAAAAAACATCGGCCACGTAGCGGCCGTAAATGTCGGTTTTGTTGGTTTTTACAATTAGAAACTTCGCATCTTTTAAAATTTCTTGCAGGGCGGCGGTGCTTTTTTTGCCGGCAATTTCTTTTGCTTCGGGTGCGTTAATTTTGGCAAGGCGCAAGATTTCTTTGTGTTCAATTTTAAAGCCCAGATCGAGTGTCACGTGCAGCGTGTCGCCGTCAACCACCTTGTCCAAATAAGCTTTGTAGGTGTGCAGCTGTTGCGGTTTTGCGGCAGATTTTTTTAGGCTAAAAGCGGTGCCTTTTTTGACAGATTTTACCACTGCGCCGTCAGCTTTTAGCGAAGTTTTTATTTCGGTAAAAATGTTGAAGCCGCAGTCGATTAAAGTTTTGTTGGTGTGGGGCGAGACCACTATTTTGTAAGTAAAAAGCTGGCCACGTTTCACCGAAAGTTTGGTGATTTTTTTAGAAACATTTTTCTCGCGCCGCTTTTTTGCCTTCGATTTTATTTTTGAAATTTCGCTTTGCAGCTTGTCGGCGCCAAGTCCGTCGCTAACAGTTAAATCTTCAAGACGCTTGCGAGTTTCAACATTTGCCACTGAAGAAAGGCTGCGGTAGTGGCTCCAACTCAAGTCGCTTTCTTGTGCAGGCAAAGTTGGGTAAGCTTTGTAAAAGCTGCGCATCTGGTACAAGGCGCGCGTAGTGATTGCGGTGTCTTTTTCGAGCTCTTCTAGCAGCTTTTTTCGGTACTGTTCTTGGTCATTTTCAAGCAAATATTCGTCGACTAATTGGCCAATTTGCCAACTCATTACAACTTTTTCGCGGTTAACATTTTGAACAATATTTTGTTCAGTTTTTGCTACTATTTTTTGGATTGCTTGCAGTAGCTTTGTGTAATTTTTAAGTGCAATTTCCATTTGGCTATTCTCCTTTGGCGCTGTTGGGTTTAGAGGGTTTTGAAAAAAAATTGTACGTACGTACAATTTTTGTTTTTTTACCAATATTTTTTAGTGAAGAAAGTTAAAATTCGCTAGATCTACAACGAGGGATTGTTTGCTGACTTTAAAGAAAAAATAAATGACACTAAAAAGCATCTGTTGGGTGAAAATTAGTTAATTGGCAAAGAAAAAATGACTCAAAAAATCAAAACGGCAATTTTAATTTCGGGGCGTGGCAGCAACATGCAGGCCATTGTGCAGGCTTGTGAGGCTAGCGATTTTCCGGCGCAAGTGGTGCTAGTTTTGGCAAATAAAATTGACGCTGAAGGGTTGAAATTTGCTGCAAGCAAAGGCATTAAAACGGCGTTTGTAAATCACCGCGAGTTTGCTTCGCGCCAAGATTTTGACAAAAAAGTTAGTGAAGAAATTGAAAAATCTGGTGCGCAAATTGTGTGCCTTGCGGGCTTTATGCGCTTGCTTTCGGGCTGGTTTGTTGAAAGGTGGTTTGATTGTTTAATTAATATTCACCCGTCGCTTTTGCCTGAATTTAAAGGGGCTGATGCGGTTGGAGACGCAATTAAAGCGGGGGTAAAAAAATCTGGATGCACGGTGCATTTTGTGCGTGAAGAAATGGACTCGGGGCCGATTATTTTGCAGGCCGAAGTTGAGGTTTTACCAAGCGACACGAAAGAAATTCTTGCGGCAAAAATTTTGAAAGAGGAGCATCGGGTTTATCCGCAGGCTTTGAAAATTGTTTGTGAGAGAATGGTTTGAAAGTGTTTGTTGAGTGTAGTCTGGATTGCCGCGCTGCGCTCGCAATGACGGAGGTTGGAGGAAGTTCTCCGTCCTTCCTCCAACCTCCGTCATTGCGAGCGCAGCGCGGCAATCCAGAACGCGCAAAAATTTGAAAAAAGAAAATTTATGAAAACTCTTCCCCTAATTCTAGCACCCGACCCACTACTAAAACAAATCTCAAAACCCGTCGAAAAAATTGACGAAGCCTTGCGCCAAACCATGAAAAACATGGTAAATACAATGTATGCCGAGCACGGTGTTGGTCTGGCTGCGGTACAAGTTGGAATTTTAAAAAGAGTTTTGGTGATTGATGTTGATTACGAAGTTGAGGATCACGACCATCACCACCACGACCATCACGGATGCGGCGGGGTTCACGTTAAAAACACCAATCCGCGTTTTTTTGTAAATCCAGAAATTATCGAATTTTCAAAAGAATCTAAGCCTTACAACGAAGGTTGTTTGTCTTTTCCTGACATGCGTTCAGACGTAACTCGTCCGCAAAAAGTGAAAGTGAAATATTTAGATTTTGACGGAAACGAACAAATTGAAGAAATGACGGGGCTGCTTGCCATCTGCATTCAGCACGAAATTGACCATTTAAACGGAATTGTTTTTGTTGATCACATTTCAAAGCTAAAGCGCGAAGTGATCTTAAATAAAATGAAAAAACTGCACAGAAAATGAAACATTACCGCTACAAAGTAATTAACGACAACGGCCGCTACATCACCGGAAAAATGGCGGCAGAAAACCCTTCAGATTTGGCGACAATTTTGCGCTCAAGTGGTTTTGAGTTGGTCACATTTAAAGAAGAAAAACAAAGCTCGGGAAGCTTTTTAGACAAAGTTAACAACAAAGATTTAATCGGCATTTTTGTGCATCTTGAGCAGTTAGAGCGCGCCGGTGTTTCAATTGTAGATTCGGTTGCCGACCTTAAAGACACCGCAGAATACAACCGCGTGAAAAACCTGATGCACGAGGTTCACGAGTCGATTAAAAACGGTAGTTTGTTTTCTGAAGCTTTGGCCAAACGCCCCGACGTTTTCAACTCGGTGCACATTGGGCTGATTGGAATGGGTGAAAAAACTGGTAATTTGACCAACTCCTTTGCCAGCATTATTGAAGATTTAAAATGGTCGATGGACATCAAAAGAAAAACCCGCAAAGCCATCACCGGCCCGCTGTTTGGTATCATCATGATGTTCATTGTAATTGGCATTATGACCTCAATCGTTGTGCCAAAAGTGACGGGTTTCATCGTGTCGCAAGGTTTAACTTTGCCAATGATGACAATTTCACTAATCGCCTTTTCCGACTTTGTGAAAAATAATTGGTACCTAATTATTTTCTCAGTGCCGTTCATGTGGGTGGTGATTAAGCTTTTGTCGCAATCGCCCGAGCTTGCGGTGCAAATTGACGACATCAAATTAAAACTGCCAATTTTTGGCCCCATCATCAGCAAAATTGACTCGGCAAAATTTTGTCAATTCTTTGCCATGACTTTCAAAAGTGGTCTGGGCGTAATTGAATGTTTGGAAGCGTCGGGCGGTGTTGTAAAAAATAAGGCAATTCGCCGCAGTATTATTGTGGTGAAGCAGCAGGTGTCGGACGGTCAATCGCTGGCAAAATCTTTGGCGCTCACCGGATATTTTCCAAACCTTGTGGTTCGCATGTTTAAGATTGGTGAGGAAAGTGGTAACATGGAAGCCTCACTACAAAACATTAAATTTTTCTACGACCGCGAAATTAATGACTCAATCGACAGGCTAGTTGGCATGATTCAGCCAACCCTCACCATCGTGATGGGTGGCATGATCGCGTGGATTACAATTGCGGTGTTTGGCCCGATCTACGGCAGCTTTTCAAAAATGAACTAATGCAAAAAGCTTACTTCGTTGCAGCAATTGGCACCGACATTGGCAAAACATTTTTGGTCGAAAATCTTTGCCGCATTTTGCCAAACGCAATGGCGATTAAGCCAATTGCCAGTGGCTTTAGCGAGGGCGATGAAAACAGCGATTCGGCAAAAATTTTAAGCGCGCTTTCTTTAAAAAATTCTCCGCAAAATTTAAATTCAATCACGCCTTGGCGCTTTGAGCCAGCAGTTTCACCGCATTTTGCCGGCAAAATTAATTTTGACGAAGTTATTGATTTTTGTCAGAAAAAAATTTCTGAAGCGAAAAGCCTCGGCAAAATTTTATTCGTCGAAGCTGCGGGTGGCGTGATGACGCCAATTAATTACGAAAAAACTTTTTTAGATTTAGCAGCAGAGTTAAAAATTTCGGTGCTGTTGGTTAGCGCAAATTATTTGGGTGCAATTAGCCACACACTTTGCGCTGTTGAGGCTTTGAAGGCGAGGGGGGTTGTGGTTGAAAAAATAATTTTAAATGACGAGCTGCCAGTGGCCGCAAAATCGCCGAATGAGCTTATTACAACTCTAAAAAATTTTACTGGAATTGACACAGTCGTAATGCGGGATTTTTTTAAAAACTTTCTTGATTAAAAAAACCCTCCTAATGCATATTGCCCGCCCTTCCAAACCCACTAAAACTAAAAACAAAAATCATGACCAACATCATCAATTTCGACGATCACAAAAAAGAAGCTGGCACCGTCACGCCAACTGAAAACATCTTGCTACAAAAAGATAAAGACCGCCAAGACTGGGCCCATAAAGCCGAAGTTTTGTGTGAAGCTTTGCCTTACATGCGCAAATTTGCCGGCGAAACTTTTGTGATTAAATTCGGTGGTTCGGCAATGGGTGGCAAAGATAATTTGAAAAATTTTGCCAAAAATATCGTTTTACTAAAACAGGTTGGCATCAATCCAATCGTGGTTCACGGCGGTGGCCCGCAAATTGGTCAAATGCTTACCAAGTTAAATATTAAATCGTCTTTTGTTGACGGTTTGCGCGTCACCGACTCTGACACGGTTGATGTGGTTGAAATGGTTTTGGCTGGTTCAATTAACAAAATGATTGTTAAAGAAATCAACGCCGCAGCTGGTAAGGCCGTTGGTATTTGCGGTAAAGATGGCAATTTAATTCGCGCCAAAAAAATTTCGCGCACCAAAAAAGATCCTGATTCAAACATTGAAAAAATTCTAAACTTAGGCTTCGTCGGCGAGCCTTACATGATTGACCCCGAAATTCTCACCATGTTTGAAGACACCGACATTATCCCTGTAATTGCCCCAATTGGCATTGGCGATAATGGCGAAACTTTTAACATTAATGCTGACACTGCGGCGGGTGCAATTGCGTCAGCGCTACATGCTTCAAAGCTAATTATTTTATCAGATGTTGATGGTGTGATGCTGCAAAATGGTGAGCTAGTGAGCCACCTAAACATTGCCACTGCCAAGCAAATGATTCAAAACGGCGTAATCACCGGCGGCATGATTCCAAAAATTGAAACCTGCATTCACGCCCTAGAAACAAACGTGGCCTACGCCCACATTTTAAACGGCGGCGTTGAAAATATTTTGCTGATGGAAATCTTCACCGAAAGCGGTGCGGGAACGATGATTCTGTAGGGTTAATTACACTCACTAAAAATTTCAGTTGAGAAAATGAACATGTGGACTGGGTTGCAAGCCCAGTCCAGCGCTAGGTGCAGCGCTAGTGCTGCACGAGATCTATTTTGAATCTTCCTCAATCGCCAAAGCCACGTCTAGTATGGCTTGTTCGTTGAAGTGGTTTGAAATTAGTTGTAGTCCCAAAGGTAAGCCATCCTTGTCAAAGCCTGCTGGAACCGACATTGCAGGTAATCCCGCCAAGTTCACCGGAATTGTGAAGATGTCGTTTAAGTACATTTTTACCGGATCAGAACTGCCAATTTTTTTCGATTCATCAATTGAAAATGCCGCGCTTGGAGTTGTTGGGGTTAGAATTACGTCAACTTTTTTGAAAGCCTCAGTGAAGTCTTGCAACACAAGGTTGCGCACTCTTTGGGCTTTTTTGTAGTAGGCGTCAAAATAGCCGGCAGAAAGCACGTAGGTTCCAGTTAGAATTCTACGTTTTACCTCAGCGCCAAAACCTTGGGCGCGGGTTTTTTCGTACATTTCTTCGAGAGATAAATTATTGCCTTCAGCTCTAAATCCGTAGCGCACGCCGTCAAATCTGGCAAGGTTTGACGAGCATTCGGCAGAAGCCAAAACGTAGTAAACGGCGGCAGCATATTTGGTGTGAGGCAAAGAAATTTCGACAATTTCGGCGCCACGTTTTTGCAACATTTCTTTACCGCGATTCCACAGTTGCACGATTTCTTCCGACATGCCATCAGCGAAATATTCTTTAGGAATGCCAATTTTTTTGCCGCAGATGTTTGAGTTTAAAAGCGCTTCAAATTGTGGCACGGCAATGTTTACCGAGGTTGAATCTTTAGCGTCAAAACCAGAAATCACGCGCTGTAAAAGTGCGGCATCAAAAACGTCTTTGGCAAAAATTCCGGCTTGGTCAAGCGAGCTAGCAAAGGCAATCATGCCGTAGCGTGAGCAGCGGCCGTAGGTTGGTTTAATGCCGACAGTGTTGGTAAAAGAGGCGGGCTGTCTGATTGATCCACCCGTGTCGGAGCCTGTTGCACCCAAACATAAATTTGCTGCAACCGCTGCAGAAGAGCCACCAGAGCTGCCACCGGGCACTAAATTTTCGTCAGATCCTTTCTTTTTGTAAGGGTTAATTACTGGTCCAAAATAGCTGTTAGTTGTTGCAGAACCCATGGCGAATTCGTCCATGTTTAGTTTGCCGAGTGTGACTGATCCGGCGTCTAAAAGCTTTTGCGAAACTGTTGATTCGTAAGTTGGCACAAAATTTTCTAACATTTTTGAGCCAGAAGTGGTGCGGATATTTTTGGTGCAGAAAAGATCTTTAATGCCGAGAGGAATGCCTTCGAGGTCACCCATTTTTCCGGCGGCAATTTTTGCGTCAGATTCTTTTGCCTGAGTTAAAGCTACGTCAAAAGATTCAGTGATGAAGGCATTTAAATTGCGGTTTTGCTCGATGTTTTTGATGTAAGCTGAAGTGACATCAACGCTTGAAAATTTTTTAGATTTTAAGCCTTCAAGAGTTTGGCGAATGGTTAGTTTTGTAAGTTCTGACATGGTTTTGATAAAATTATTTTGCTTTTTCGATTAGTTCAAAAAGCTCTTTTTTGGTAAGAAGTTCGCTAGTCAATAAACCCTTTGGAGCATTGGGGCCATAAACCGCATTAAAGGGAATTGCGAAGCGATTATTTTTGTGAAGATATTTCATAATTTCTTCATTGGGTTTTGTAATGTCGCCGCGCATGGCAATGATGTTGCCGCTTTTTAATTTGGTCATCACCTCGTCATCTTGCAAAATGCGCAGCTTGTTGAATTTGCAGCTTAGGCACCAATCGGCAGTCACGTCAATTACCACAACTCGGCCTTTAGCAACATGTTGGTAAATTTCGGCTTCGTCAAAATTGAGCCAAAAACTTTCGTAAATTTCTTTTTTTTCGGCTTGGTGATTTTTTAGCCCCGCTGGCAAAGCAAAGGTGCAAGAGGCGATCAGCGCAATTGAAACATATTTTAACAAATCTGATTTAATTTTAACGCAGGCCAAAATTGAAATTGCCAAAGCACCAGCCAAAAACGCTGGCAGGGCGCCAAGATTTTGCGAGAGAACGTAGATTAACCACATGATTGTAGCGGCCAATAGTCCGGCGAGAACTTGCTTAATTTGCAGCATCCAATTGCCAGGTTTTGGCAGCAAATAAACCAATTTTGGCGAGACTAAAAGGATGATGTAGGGCAGTGAAAATCCAATGCCGATGCTAATTGAAATTAGAAAAATGGTTGAAAAATTTTGGGTGAGGGCAAAAGAAATTGCCGAACCCAAAAATGGTGCCGAGCAAGGTGTGGCAAGTAATACCGCCAAAACTCCGGAAAGAAAATTGGGGATGAAGATGTTTTTTTTGCCTTCGCTGTCGGTAATTTTTTTGTTTAAAATTGAGGTCAAAATTTGATCAAAATTAATTTCAAAAACCCCAAGCATATTTCCCAAAAACAACACCAAAATTACGATTAGTGAAATTAAGAAATATGGGTTTTGAAATTGTAGTCCCCAGCCTAGAGAATTGCCGGTTAGTTTGATTGCAGCGGTAAGAATAGCGAAGACCAAAAAGCAGATTAAAATGCCAAAGATTGTTGATAAAAAAGCAAAACGAATTCGCGAAATTGGCGCGTCAGAGTGTTTGATTATCGACAAAAGTTTGATTGATAAAACCGGCAAAACGCAGGGCATGATGTTTAAAATTGCACCGCCAAAAATGGCTAACAAAATTGCTGAAAGTAGCGTGGTTGTAAGATCCATCTTTTTTTCTGGGGCGATATTTTTTTCGCCAGAGCTAATTTTTTCTTCTAAAAATTTTTGAATTGTTGCCAAGGCTTCTTCATCAATTGTGTCAGAAATTTTAAGTGAAAAACTTTCGCTAACCGGAATGCACACATCTTTGCAAAGGCCGTAATCTAGCTTTAGTGTAAGCTCAGACGCGTTTTCTAAATTTTGTAATTCAATTTTAACGGGCAGCACAACTTCGTGTTTGTAGAAGGTGTAGTTGATTACTTCTTCGCCCAAATCTTCTTCGCCTTTTTCGGCTTTTGGCCAGATAATTTCGTTTTTGCTAAAGTTTGTTGAACCATTAAAATCAAGGCTTGGTGGCATGCCAATTCCGCCG
Source organism: Rickettsiales bacterium (assembly GCA_017999675.1). Classification (GTDB taxonomy): domain Bacteria; phylum Pseudomonadota; class Alphaproteobacteria; order Rickettsiales; family UBA1997; genus UBA2645. The sequence goes on along the minus strand of JAGNLL010000001.1, from coordinate 129,645 downwards.
GCATCATTGCCGTAAATTTTCCAGCCATCTTCTAATTGAAAGTGAAGGCCAGCGATTAGTTTTTTGTTTCCTTCAGAGTCTTCGTAAAAACTGGCGAGCAATTTTGTTTTGGCGGCCTTGTTTTGATTTTCGTGCCAGTCGCTACTGGCGGCAAAAGCGCTGCTAAAATTTAAAAAAAGCGCGACAAAAATTGCGGTGAAAATCTTTTTCATTTTGTTGAAAACTTAGATTGAAAAACTCGAATGTGGAAAATAACTTGCGCTGCCGTCACATCTGCCAAGGCCGCAATTTCTAATCTCTCAATTTTTAAAAATGAATCCTCAAATTAATTCTAAAAATAGTCCGCTTGAAACGCTGCACGTTGATTCAAAAAAAGTTTCTTGCGACGGGGCTGGCACTCATCCACTAGTTTACTTGAACATGGGAAATAAAGACTCGGTGACTTGTCCTTACTGCAGCAAATTTTTCACGATTGAAAAAAAGACTGGAAATAATTCGGTGATCTTAGGCCTAAAAAATCAAATGAAGGAAGAAAATTAAAATGACCAACACAGCAATAATCGGCCTACAATGGGGCGATGAAGGAAAAGGTAAAATCGTTGATTTTTTAGCCGATAAATTCGACGCCGTAGTGCGCTTTCAAGGCGGTCACAACGCTGGCCACACCATTAAAGTTGGTGACAAAACTTACAAACTTAGCTTGCTACCTTCAGGGATCATTCGTGGCAAATTTTCGGTGATTGGAAGTGGCGTGGTGGTTGATCCAATCGCGCTTTTTGCCGAGATTCAAAAAATTGAAGAAGCGGGCATTAAAATCGTCGCAGAAAATTTGGCGATTGCCGAAAATGCTTGTTTGATTTTGTCAATTCACCGCGAACTTGACCAACTTTTAGAAGGCAAAAAAGGCGAAAATAAAATTGGCACCACCGGCCGCGGAATTGGCCCAGCTTACGAAGACAGAGCAGGGCGCAGAGCTGTTAGAATTTGCGATTTAATCGACGAAAAAGTTTTGGCTGAGCGCGTAGAAAATTTGCTTTTTTACCACAATCTTTTGCGCAAAAGCTTGGGTGCTGAAATTGTGACGAGCGCGCAAATTATTGCTGAACTAGCACCAGTTCGCGAGCGCCTTTTAACTCACGCCAAGCCAGCTTTTGAAATTGCTAAAAAACTTTCTGCTTTCAAAGCGGTAATGTTTGAAGGGGCGCAAGGAGCCTTGTTGGACGTGACTTACGGCACATTCCCATTCGTCACTTCAAGCAACACAATGGCGGGGCAAATTGCTCTTGGGTCTTGCTTGGGTGTTGCTGATTTGCACAAAACAATTGGCATTTTGAAAGCTTACACAACTCGTGTTGGATCTGGTCCTTTCCCAACTGAACTTGAATGTGAAATTGGCAACTTCTTACGCATTGAAGGCAAAGAAGTTGGCACCGTCACTGGTCGCGATAGACGCTGCGGTTGGTTTGATGCGGTTTTGGTGCGTCAAGCAATCCAACTTTCTTCAGTAAAAGAAGTGGCGCTAACCAAGCTCGACGTGCTCGACAAATTAGAAAAAATCAAAATTTGCGTTGGCTACAAAATTGGCGGCAAAACCTACGACTACTTGCCTCAAGCCAATCATTTGTGGAATCAAATTGAGCCAATCTACGAAGAAATGGAAGGCTGGCAGCAAAGCACGGTCGGTTCAAAATCTTTGAGCGACTTGCCACAAAAAGCACTAAACTACATTAAAAGAATTGAAGAATTATGCGCAATTAAGGCCTCAATAATTTCAACTGGCCCTAAGCGCGAAGAAACAATCATCGTTAATTAAAATGGAAAGATCTCACAGCAGAAAACCGGTAGTAATGCAAATTCTACCCGGTCTTGAAAGTGGCGGCGTTGAGCGTGGCGTTATTGATATTGCCAAGGCGCTTAAAAAAGATGGTTTTGAGCCAATTGTGGTTTCAAAAGGTGGCGTGCTGGTTTATCAATTGCGCGAGGCCGGCATTACTCACATCACGCTTCCGGTTCACAGCAAAAACCCGCTGACGATTTATTTTAACAACAAAAAACTCGAAAAACTTTTAGTTGAGCACAGCGTTGACATTGTTCACGTGAGATCAAGAGCGCCAATGTGGAGCGCCTATTTTGCTTGCAAAAAACTGCACGTAAAAATCGTTGCAACGGTGCACGGCACTTACTCGTTAAACTTTTTGAACTGGCAGGTTTTTCCTCTCAAAAAAATCTACAATGCTTTGATGCTAAGAGCCGACGAAGTGATTGCGGTGTCTGGCTTCATCAAAGATTACTTGATTCAAAATTATCAGCAAAATTACCCAACTTCTCTGGAAGAAAAAATCGTCACAATTCAACGCGGCGCTGAGCTTGGATATTTTGATTACGACAAAGTTTCAAAAAACCGCATCATCGATCTAAGCAAAAAATGGCATTTGCCGGATGACAAAAAAATTATTTTAATGCCAGCGCGATTCACGTCTTGGAAGGGTCACGAGTTTTTAATTGAAGCATTAGCACAAGTTAAACACGACTTTTTTTGCGTGATGATTGGTTCAGATCACGGTCACAAACAATTCAGAAAAAAAATCGAAAGCAGAATTGTTGAAAGAGGTTTGGCTGGAAAAGTTCAACTTTGCGGGCTTTGTAAAGATATGCCAGCAGCTTACGCGGTGTCGCATTTAGTTGTGTGCCCAAGCGTTCGCGCTGAAGCTTTTGGCCGCATTGCCATTGAAGCGCAGGCCTCGAGCAGAATTATTATTTCAACAAAAATTGGCGGTTCGCTTGAAACGGTAATTGATGGCAAAACTGGGTTTTTAGTTGAGGTAAATGATGTCGAAAAATTTGCTGAGTTAATCGACAAGGCTTTGGAAATGTCGAAGGAAGAGGCTGACCAAATGGGTGCAGCGGGGCGCAAAAATGTCGAAGAGAATTTCTCAAATGAGAAGATGTGTGGTGAGACAATTAAGGTTTACAGAGAAGTTTTAAGGCGGGTGGTTTAGGGGTTTTCCAAAAACCGTCGGTTGAGCGGAGTCGAAACCAGCGGAAGGTTCCTGCTTAGATATTGAAGCAGGAACCTTCCGCTGGTTTCGACTCCGCTCAACCGACGGTTTTTTTTGTGTTATTTTTTACGATAAATTTCGATTAAATCATCTTCTGAAATTCTGGTTTCAGTATTTGTAAAACCGTTCAAAACTTCCGAAAGATTTACAAAACCTAAATCTCCAATCGCAGCAATTGCGTCATCTCCGATAATTTTTGAGCTTCTAATCCACACCAACTCGTCAACTAAATTTCCCCTCAAAAACTGTGTGGCAATATTTTGGCCACCCTCAACCAACACAGAATTAACGCCGCTTTGGCAGAGTTTTTCTAGTGCATTTCGCAAATCAACCTGTCCGTTTTTTTCGTCGCACAAAATTAGATTTTGAAATTTGTCAGAACTCTTGCTGCTCAAAATGGTTGTCGAAATTTTTTCGCAATTTTGAAAAACTTTAGCACTCAAATCAAAATCAAGTGAGTTGGAAATAACGAATCTTTTTGGTGAAAAATCTTCTAGCCCCAAGATGCGGCAATCAAGGCTGGGATTGTCTTTTTTAATGGTGTTGGCACCAACCAAAATTGCGTCGTTGGTGGCGCGTAAATGATGTGCAAAAAGGCGAGATTTTTGCGAGGTAATCCACTTGCTGTCAAAATTTTTGGTGGCGATTTTTCCATCCAAACTGGTTGCAAGTTTTAGTGTGACAAAGGGCAGGCCGCTTTGGCGGGCTTTAAAAAATGCGCGATTAATTTCGCGCGCCTCTTTTTCTAAAACGCCTACAACCACGTCAATTGCAGCTTCTTGCAGTTTTTTAATACCAGAGCCGTTTACTCTTTGGTCGGGGTCTTGGGTTGCGATTACAACTTTTTTAAAACCGCATTTGATTATTTCGTCCACGCAAGGAGGCGTTTGACCAAAGTGAGAGCAGGGTTCAAGCGTGACGTAAAGTGTGGCTCCGCGTAAAATTTCTTTATTGGCAACTTTCTCAATGGCAATTTTTTCGGCGTGCGGCCGGCCGTTTTTTGCCGTGACGCCGCTAGAAATAATTTCGCCATTTTTAACAATAACGCAGCCCACAACCGGATTTGGCGCGGTTAGTCCAAGGTTTTGTTTGGCTAAATTTAAGGCGTAGGCGATAAATTTTTGGTCAGAATTTTGAGTCATGAATGTCGTTTTAATACGAAAGAAGGGGTGCGATTTTTTTGGTGGTCGCCAAGCTTGCTTTTGTTTGATTGGTTAATATTTAACACGCACGAATTTGATAAATGCGCTGTAATTAAATGGAAATGACCAAAGAAAAATCACACAAGTTTAGATTGATCATTCTTGCTTTCGGAATGTTTTTATTTTTCTCCTGCGCGCCAAAAGTCACTTATGTGAGTAGCGCTCCGGCGGTTTCAAATTCTTACGATCACTATCCAAAAACCTACCGACCTTACTACAGACCCAGCTCTAGAATTTACAACGTTCCTTACAATTTTCCGCCAAGAAATTATAGTCCTTATTACGACTTTGATAGTTATTACGTACCTACAACACAGTATAGAAACGTTGAGCAGAATAATTCTGAATCAAGCAATAAATTTTAAAACCTTACCTCTTTTTGCTGCGCTGTTTTTAAGTTTTTCTTGTGTGGATAGATACGATTTAATACCTGATGAGAAAAGCCCCGAGCTTTATGACAAGGTTGGTTTTGAGGCTGGTAAAATTCCGCAAACTGCAGGGGCAAATTCACCAATTTCTAGAGTTGCGCCAGATTATTATTACCGCCAACCTTCATATCCGCAGGTGCAAAATTATACGCCGCAACAGCAGCAAATGCCACAAGCCTATCAGCAATCGCCTTACGCGCCGCAGCCTTATCAGCAGGTACAGCCTTATTACCAACAACAAAGCCAAGTTTATTATCGGCCACAGCAGGTTGATACTGGCTCGCGTTTTTATTCCAATCCTTACGCCATTCCGCCAGCACCACAGGCCCCACAAGCTAATCGCTATGATGCTGACCAATTTTACGTGCCGCCAACTTATCAAACTAATGTTGAGCCTGTGCAGCCAATTCAAAATAATAGAGCAGTCACTTATTGAATCTGAGAAAACGGTTTCTATATCAGCGCCATCTATTGTTCTATTTGCTTTTTAAGACCTCTTTCAAATTTAAAAAAATGTTGCCCCAAAGTTTAGTCAAATATTTTTATACACTTTGCTTTTTAGTGATGGCTAATTCTTGCTCTAGTGAGCGCTACGAAGACTACAGCACTCCAGCGCAAAGCCCAATTCCAACTCCGGTACAAAATTCAAGCCAATATTATTACGGACAGCCTCAATATCAGCGTCCCTATCAGCAGCCATCTCCTTATTATTATCCGCCGCAGCAGCCATCTTATTATCCGCCTGCTACACCTTATTCGCAGCAAGGTGGTTCGAGATATTACTCAAACCCTTACGCCATTCCACCTTCGACCCAATATCCTAATTACGACGCCGACCAATATTACGTGCCGCCGACTTATTATAATAACGTGGAAACATTACCTCAAAAAAATCAGTTCCAGTCGTCTGGAGCTGGCAACACATTTTAACACATGAAAAAAGTTTTAATTTACACAACAACAGTTTGCCCTTACTGCACTCGTGCCAAAGCTTTATTGCAAAGAAAGGGAGTCGCTTTTACCGAAATTAAAATTACGGACGACGAAGTAAGAAACGAAATGATGAAAAAATCTGGTGGCCGCATGACTGTGCCACAAATTTTTATCGATGATAAGCATGTTGGTGGTTGTGACGATCTTTATGCACTAGATGCCGCGGGCAAACTTGATGAATTGTTGGCTTAGGTTTTTTTCTTTCTCCCCCCTTGTAAGGCTTCAAATTTTTACTAGGTTAGGTGTCCTTTTTTCTTTAACCCTAAAATCAAAACTAAACATGAAAGTTAGACCTTTACACGACCGCGTTCTTGTTGAGCGCATTGAGGCCGAAAGCAAAACTTCTGGCGGCATTATTATTCCAGACACTGCAAAAGAAAAACCAGCTGAAGGCAAAGTTGTTTCTGTTGGAGAAGGACTTCGCGACGACAACGGAAAAAGAGTTGCACTAGATGTTAAAAAAGGTGACCGCGTTTTGTTCGCAAAATGGGGCGGCACCGAAGTTAAAGTTGATGGTAAAGAGCTTATCATCATGAAGGAATCAGATATTCTAGCAGTAATCGAATCATAATTAATTAAAAAAACGGAGCAAAAAATGGCAGCAAAAGAAATCCTATTTGGATCTGACGCGCGTGCGAAAATCGTTGAAGGCGTTGATATCATCGCTAACGCAGTAAAAGTGACACTAGGGCCAAAAGGTCGTAATGTTGTAATCGAAAAATCTTTCGGCGCACCGCGCATCACTAAAGACGGCGTGACCGTTGCAAAAGAAATTGAACTTGCCGACAAATTTCAAAATTTGGGCGCGCAAATGATTAAAGAAGTTGCCTCTAAAACCAACGACATCGCTGGCGACGGCACCACAACTTCAACCGTTCTTGCCCAAGCAATTGTGCGCGAAGGTGTAAAATCAGTTGCAGCTGGCATTAACCCAATGGACTTAAAACGTGGCATCGACCTAGCAGTTGAAGCTCTTGTTAAAGAACTTGGCAAAATGAGCAAAAAAGTTATTGGCAAAGAAGAAGTTGCTCAAGTTGCAACAATCTCTGCCAACGGCGACACAGAAATCGGCACTAAAATTGCTGAAGCTGTGCAAAAAGTTGGTCCAGATTCTCCAATCACAGTTGAAGAAGCTAAAGGTTTAGATTTTGAAGTTAACGTTGTTGAAGGCATGAATTTCGACCGCGGTTACCTTTCTCCTTACTTCATCACCAACGGCGAAAAAATGACTGTTGAAATGGAAAACCCATTCATTTTGTTGTTCGAGAAAAAAATCTCTAACCTACAACCAATGGTTCCATTGCTTGAATCTGTAGTGCAATCAGGCCGTCCACTTTTGATTATTGCTGAAGATGTTGAAGGCGAAGCGCTTGCTGCTTTGGTTGTAAACAAACTTCGCGGTGGTTTGAAAATTGCGGCTGTGAAAGCTCCAGGTTTTGGCGATCGTCGTAAGTCAATTATGGAAGACATCGCGGTTCTTTCTGGTGCTCAACTAATCTCAGAAGATTTGGGCATGAAGCTTGAAGATGTGAAATTGCCACAACTTGGCCAAGCCAAAAAAATTATCATCGACAAAGAATCTACAACCATCGTGGATGGTTCTGGAAAATCGGCTGATGTGAAAGCTCGCTGCGCTTCAATTAAATCACAAATCGCTGAAACTTCTTCAGATTACGATCGCGAAAAACTTCAAGAAAGATTAGCTAAACTTTCTGGTGGTGTTGCCATTATCAAAGTAGGTGGCGCAACTGAAGTTGAAGTTAAAGAAAAGAAAGACCGTGTTGACGATGCTTTGGCTGCAACTCGCGCTGCAATGCAAGAAGGTATTGTTGCGGGTGGTGGATCTGCACTTCTTTACGCAGGGCGCGTTCTTGATAAAGTTAAAGGTGCTAACGAAGAACAAAATGTTGGCATCAACATTATCAAAAAAGTTATCCAAGCGCCAATCCGTCAAATCGCTGAAAATGCTGGTTTTGATGGCGCGGTTGTTGCCAACCAAGTGCTTTCAAAAGCTCAAGCTTCTTACGGCTACAACGCTCAAACTAACGAATATGGCGACATGTTTAAAGCCGGAATCGTTGATCCAACAAAAGTGGTTAGAACCGCATTGCAAGATGCGTCTTCAATTGCTGGTTTGTTGATCACAACCGAAGCTGTAATCATCGAGAAAAAAGAAGAAGCTCACAGCCACGCTCCAATGGGCGGCGGCGGAATGGGTGGAATGGGCGGCATGGGAGGATTCTAAGATCCTTTCGGGTCACCAGTAAAACTAAAAACCTCGGTTCTGAAATTCAGAGCCGAGGTTTTTTATTAAAAAAATAATCAGGCAAAAATGCACAAAAACAGCAACCTCTTCATCCTAATTTTACTTGGAATTATCTGGTCGAGCTTTGCTGCTTTTACCAAAGTTTCGGCAGAAAATTTGTTGCCGTTTTTTGTCACATTTTCTCGCTTGGTGCTAGGTGGGGCGCTGCTTTACGGCCTTGCATTAATCAAACGCAAAAAAGTTTTTGTCGTTAAAAATTTTAAGCATTACGCGATTGTTGGGTTTTTTAATTCTGCTTTGCCTTTCACTTTATTTGCCATTTCGTCGCGCGAAGTTGACAGCAGCATTGCCGCAATTTTGGATGGCTGCGTGCCGATGTTTGAGGTGTTGATTTCAATTTTTGTGCTCAAACGTTTTGTCGATAAAAGTGCAATTTGGGGAATAGTTTTTGGAATTGTTGGGGTGGTGGTCACTTATTTTGGTGGCGGCTTTGCGCTAGAAATTACTTGGTCTTACAGCTTGGCGGTGTTGGCAATTTTGGTTGCAACTGCTTCTTACGCTGGCGCCTCACTTTATCTCAACGCCAAGTGCAAACATATTGAATCAATCACAATGGCAACTGGCAGCGTTTTGTTTGCGGCGCTGCTACTTTCGCCTAGCGTATTTTTCACCGATTTTAGCGTGATTGATAAAAAAGTGGCAGGTTCGTTACTTGGTTTAGGCCTGCTTTGCACCGGTGTTGCCTACGTTTTGTTTTTTAAACTAATAGCTGAAGAGGGGCCTAGAACAGCGGTGAGTGTGGTTTTGTTAATTCCGGTTTTTGGTACAATTTTTGGGGCGATGTTTTTGGGTGAGGTGGTCACAGCCAGTAAAGTTGTGGGCTGCTTGATGATTTTGGTGAGTATGAAATTTATTTTAAATCTCTCGAAACAGAATTTTTTTAAATCGAAAAACGCTCCGGCGGTTTAAAGAAAATTACAAAAACCCCTTAAACTCTCTCAAAACATCCTCATAAAGCTCACGCTTAAAGCCAACAATGGCGCTGATAATTTCATCTCCCGCAATCCATTTCCAATCGGAAAATTCAGGATGCTCAGTTGCAATATTTATCGCCGCGTCATCACCAATAAATTCAGCCAAATACCAGCGTTGTTTTTGCCCCAAATATTTGCCGCCCCAGAATTTTTTTTGCAGTTTGTAGGGTAGGTTGTAGTAGTGGTGTCCTAAGCTTTTTTTAAGTACTTTTACGTCTATTTGATCAATTCCAGTTTCTTCTTTTAGCTCGCGAAACATTGCTACATCTTCTTCTTCGGCAACATCTAGCCCGCCTTGTGGCATTTGCCAAGCGTCAGAATTATTGTCGATTCTTTTGCCCACAAAAATCTCTTTTTTGGCGTTAATTAGCATGATGCCAACTCCGCTGCGATAGAGATAATCTGGTTTGGCTTGAGATTGAATTTGGCCTTGATTTGCTTGAGCTGACATTGACTTCAATTTAGGTTGGCCTTAAAAAATTTTGATAAATTCTAAGTTAAAAACCCACCTCTCAAAAATCAAACAATCATCCATGAAATTCATCTCAACGCGTCTCGATGCACCATCGCTTTCTTTTGAAGAAGTTGTCTTACAAGGATTAGCAAGTGACGGCGGTCTTTACGTGCCAGAATTTTTACCAAAATTTAGCGACCACGATATTTCACGCATGAGAAAAATGACTTACGAAGAGTTGCTTTTCGAGGTGACGCGCCACTTTATCGACGGAGAAATTGAGGCAAAAACCTACCAAGAAATTATCAAAAAATCTTACCAAAATTTTTCACACACAGCAATCGCACCACTAAAACAGCTGTCGCACAACGAGTTTCTACTCGAGCTTTTTCACGGCCCAACCTTGGCTTTCAAAGATTTTGCGCTGCAATTTTTAGGCAATCTTTTGGATTATTTTTTGACCAAACGCGGCGAAAAAATTGTAATTATTGGTGCCACTTCTGGCGACACCGGATCAGCCGCAATTCAAGGCTGCAAAGCTTGCAAAAGCGCTCAAATTTTTATTCTGCACCCGCACAATAAAGTGTCTGAAGTGCAAAGAAGACAAATGACCACAGTGCTTGCCGACAATGTTTTTAACATTGCAGTTGAAGGCAATTTCGACGATTGCCAATCGATGGTCAAAAAAATGTTCGCCGAAGAAAGTGCCGGAAAAAGTGTGCTGAAAGGCAAAAAAATGGTCGCCGTAAATTCAATCAACTTCGCCCGAATTATGGCGCAGATTGTTTATTATTTTTACGCGGCGGCGCGCCTAGGTTGCGACGAAAAGCACCCACTTTCATTTGTGGTTCCAAGTGGAAATTTCGGCGACATTTACGCCGGATATTTGGCGAAAAAAATGGGCCTTAATGTTAACAAATTGGTGATTGCAACCAACTCAAACGACATTTTGGTGCGTTTCTTAAAAGCCAACGATTACTCAAAATCTCAAATGGTTGAAACCATCTCTCCAAGCATGAATATTCAGGTTTCAAGCAATTTTGAACGTTTACTTTTTGACGCTTACAAAAACAAAAAATCAGAAGAAAAATTTCCAAAATTAATGGCCGAGTTTGAACAAAACGGCAAATTAAAAGTTGGCGACGATATTTTAAAAAATATTCAAGAAGCCTTCGACGCCTACGCCGTTGACGACGCCACAACCAAAAAAACCATTAAAGAATTTTTTGACAAAACCGGCGAAACCCTTGACCCACACAGCGCAATTGGCGCTTTTGCTGCTCAAGAATTTATCAAAAGTAAAAATTACGAAGGTGAGTTTGTTGTGACATTGGCAACAGCGCATCCGGCGAAATTTCCTGACGCTGTGGTTGAAGCAGGCGTGCCAAATCCGGTTTTGCCAAGTTTCTTGAAAAACCTTTTTGATCAAAAAGAACAATTCGAAGTGATCGAAAATAATATTGATTTAGTAAAAAAATTTATTTCTCAGAGAGTTTAATCTTTTAGTAAGATTGCGCGAATAACCACCCCCAACCCCTCCTTGAAAAGGAGGGGAGTACTCGAAACCGAGTGCGGACTAAAAGCCCCTCCTTTTGAAGGAGGGGTTGGGGGTGGTTATTCACACAATCTGATCTCCCTTAAAATAAAATTATGTCCCCAATAATCGGTTTTGCGCTACTGCTATTCGTCTTCTCAATTAGCATCTTCTTGCCTGTTTTTAACTTTTGGTCACTCACAAAAAACCAACCGCAAAAACTTGCTGAGCTAGAAAAAATCACCCTAACTCTAAGCGCCGCAACCTTGATTTTCGCGGTTTTGTCGCAGCTTTGTCTAATTTTCTCCTTCCTCGTTTCTGACTATTCGGTTGCCAATGTTTACCAAAATTCCCACCACCTAAAACCTTTCATTTACAAAATTTCGGGCAGTTGGGGAAACCACGAAGGGTCAATGTTGTTACTGATTTCAATCATTTCTGCCTACAGCTTTGGTTTTGCTTTTTTGAGCAAAATTGACACCAAACAAAAACTAATCGTCAGTTCGTCGCAATCAGCAATCATCGGGCTTCTTGCGGCGTTTACCGCCTTTACCTCAAACCCATTTGAAAGAATTTTTCCAGCACCAGAAGCCGGCCTAGGGCTAAATCCACTGCTACAAGATATTGGTCTAGCGCTACACCCACCAATGCTCTACACTGGCTACATCGGCTTCTCGCTAATTTTTTCTTTCGCAATCGCCGGCCTTCTCACCGAAAAAATCGATCAAAAATTTGCCGCTAATTTAAAAGGCTGGCTGTTTTTTTCTTACGGATTTTTAACTTTAGGAATTGGCTTAGGTTCTTGGTGGGCCTATCGCGAGCTTGGTTGGGGAGGATATTGGTTTTGGGATCCGGTAGAAAATATTTCGTTAATGCCGTGGATTGCCGCAACCGCGTTAATTCACTGTTTGAAGATGCTGGAGAAAAAAGAAATCTTCAAAATTTGGACAGCATTTTTGTCGGTTTTAACATTCATTTTGTGCTTGCTTGGCATCTTCCTCGTGCGCTCTGGAGTGTTGACCTCAGTGCATTCATTCGCCATTGACGCCAAACGCGGCTTCTTTGTAATTGGTTTAATTTTGCTAATTGGCGGCGGCGGTTTGCTAATTTTTGGCGCTAAAATGGCGAAGCTAAAAAGCGACGAAACTAAAATTTTCTTTTGGTCAAGAATTGGCGCGATTTTATTTAACAATTACGTCTTGATCATCTCGCTGTTTGTAGTGCTGCTTGGTACAATTTATCCAATTTTTTCTCGCGGATTTTTCGACCAATTCATTTCGATTGGGCCCGAATATTACAACAAAATTTTCAGCATTTTAATTTTGCCATTTTTGGCCTTTTTGGCAATTTCAAATCAGCTAAGTTATTCGCAAAATTCTTCGTTAAAAAACCGCTCAATTGCTATTGTTTTAGGCACTTCAGCCGCACTTACCGCTCTAACTTTTTTCTACCAAAAAAGCGCTGATATTTTGCAAATTGCAGTTTTGTTTTTGGCAATTTTTTCGGCTTTAATGACATTGCTTTTGCGCAAAAACGTGGCAATGACTTTGGCGCATTTCGGCTTTTCAATCATCGTCATTGGCATTGTTCTAACCTCGTCTTTTGGGCTTACGAAAGAGATCAATCTCAAGCAGGGCGAGTCACTAAAAATTGCCAATTACGAGCTAAAATTTGTCGAGGTTAAATACGCCGTGGGCAAAAATTTTCTAGCGCGGCAGGGTGATTTTGCGATTTTTGAAAATGACAAAGAAATTGGCAAATTAAGACCGCAACTGCGCCACTACCCAGTTTCTGAACAAAGCACTAACGAAGCGTCAATTAAACACGGAATTTCAGGGGACCTTTATTTGGTGATTGGCAATAAAGACGAGCAAGAAAATTACGCCGTTCGCGCCTATTACAAACCCTTCATTTACCTGATTTGGCTTGGATGCTTTTTAATTTTTTCTTCGGCAATTTTTAAAATTTTTTACAAAAAAAATGAAAAATAACTTCTCAAAAATTTTTCTACTTTTTGCTGTTTTGGCATTTTCATCTTGTGCGGGCAAAACCAACAAAGGTTCGTTTAGCCTTTCAGATGTTTGGGTTGGCGAGCCAGATTCGGGCTTTCGCGATCTAAAAATTGTTGAAGGAAAAAAATACATGGTGGCTTCTGCCTCAGAGGCTTCGAGCCAAGCTGGTGCTCAAATGCTGGCAAAAGGTGGCAACGCAATTGATGCAATGATTGCAACGCAATTGGTGTTAAACGTTGTGGAGCCTCATTCTTCAGGCATTGGTGGCGGTGCATTTTTGCTTTATTACGATAAAAAATCTGGACAAACAATTTACTTTAATGGACGCGAAACCGCTCCAGCAAAAGCTAAAAGCGACATTTTTTTGGATGCAAATGGCAAGCCGCGCCAGTTTAATGATGTAGTGCAGGGTGGTCTTTCAGTTGGAACACCGGGTGCATTAAAGCTAATGAAAGAAACTCACGCGCTCTACGGGAAACTGCCTTGGGCGCAATTATTTGACCCAGCAATTAAAGTTGCTCGCGAAGGTTTTGTGGTGAGTGAGAGATTTCACAACCTTTCAAAAAGCATCTCTTACTTAAAAAAGTTTGACGAAACTGCAGAAATTTATCTTAAAGAAAACGGCAAGCCTTATGAAGTTGGTGAGAAAATTACTAATAAAAAACTAGCTAAAACTTTTGAAAAAATTGCTAAGGAAGGTATTAATGACTTCTACAGCGGCAAGATTGCAAATGACATTGTGACAGCAGTGCAAAACTCAAAAACAAACCCAGGATATTTGTCGTTAAATGATCTAAAAAATTATCGTCTGCAAAAAGGTAAGTTGGTTTGTATTAAATATCGCGGCAAATACAAAGTATGTACAATGCCATTGCCATCAAGTGGCTCAACAGTTCTGCAAAGTTTGGGAATTTTAGAAAATTTTGATTTAGCAAAATTAAAACCAAATTCTGTTGAGGCGGTGCATTTAATTGTTGAAGCCACACGCTTGGCCTACGCTGATCGCAACGAATATTTTGGCGACACTTCAATTGTGCCTTTGCGTCGATTAATTAACAAAAATTACCTAAAATCGCGCGCCGCTTTAATTGACGTCAATCACGCAATGACAAAGGTTGAGGCCGGAAAATTTGCCCCAGAAATTAAAAAGGTTGTGATCGACAACAAAGCTGCCGAAATGCCTTCGACCACGCACATGTCGATTGTGGATGCTGAGGGAAACGCTGTTTCAATGACCAGCTCAATTGAATATTTCTTTGGTTCGGCTTTGTCGGTTGACGGCTTTTTGTTAAATAATCAGTTAACAGATTTTGCTTTTGAGCCGAAGAAAAATGGTAAATTAGTGGCAAATCGCCTTGAGCCTGGCAAGCAGCCGCGCAGCTCGATGTCGCCAGTTTTTGTTTTTGATAATAACGGCGCGCTCAAGATGGTTGTGGGTTCTCCCGGAGGACCAAGAATTATTCAATTTGTCACCAAGGCGATTGTGAACCAATTAGATTTTGGTTTGGACGCTCAAGCGGCAATTTCGCTGCCGTCTTTTGTGGTGTTAAACGACGTGGTTGAATTGGAGAGGGGTCAAAATATTACCAAAATAGAATCAGCTTTAAATAAGATGGGTCACGAAACTAAAGTGATTGAAATTGTTAGCGGCATTAGTGCGGTGACGATTGAAAAAGGAAAAGTGAGTGGGGCCGTTGATCCAAGACGCGAAGGCGTTGCGGTGGGTAAGTAATAAACAAAAAATAGTTAAAAACATGAAAGTAAAAATCTCTCGTCAGGCAAAATCAGCAATGCAATCGGGCAAAAGAAATGTTAAAAAATGGTTAGTTTTGCCAATTGAGGAAACTAATATCAGATCAGTAAATCCGCTAACTGGCTGGGTGTCGGCAAGTGACACTTCGTCGCAATTTCGTTTTGAATTTTCTAGTAAAGAAGAAGCAATTAAATTTGCTCAAAGTCGTAATTTTGAATTTGAAATTGAAGAGCCAAAACTGCCTTCAACCAAGCAAAAATCATACGCCGCAAACTTCACCAACTAAAAATAATGCACAAAATTACCGAAATTCTTTCGCAAAAAATCAGCGACAATGCTCAAAAAATTGAGGCGTTTTTTGCGAAAAAATTTCAAGAGAATCCTCAGCTTTTTTACAACTCGGTTGATTTGCGTCACTCGCAAGTAAAGATTGCGCCAATTGACACCAACTGCTTCCCGGCGGGCTTTAACAACCTTTCTGAAAGCTCAAAAGAAAAGGCAAAAATTATCGCGGACGAGTTTTTTTTGGCGAATTTTCCAAATGCTAAAAAGATTTTAATTTTGCCCGAAAGCCACACACGCAACTTGCGCTACCTAGAAAATGTGCGTTATTTACAAGAAATTATCGCGGCAAAAAGAGAAGTTGTGGTTGGAACTTTGCTTGCTGAGAAAGTGACAATTGACCTAGAAAATGGCCATTTCATGACACTTCATCCGCTGCAAAAAAAAGACGGTAAAATTGAAGCTCTAGATGGTTTTACAGCTGACGTAATTGTGTTAAATAATGATTTAACCGACGGCATTCCTGAAATTTTTAAAGAGGTTTCAACACCAATTGTGCCGTCAGAAAAAATGGGTTGGCACAGCAGAACTAAGTCTAGGCATTTTGACATTTACAACCAGTTGGCGGTTGAGGTTGCGGATATTCTAGCAATTGATCCTTGGCTGATTTCGTCAATGCATAGCTCACACAAGGATGTAAATTTTAAAGAGCAAAAAGGCTTAGAAAATTTGGCGCAAAATGTTGATTTGATGATCGAAAATCTGCGCAAAAAATATCAAGAATACGGCATTGAAGAAGATCCTTACTGCTACATTAAAGCCGATAACGGCACCTACGGAATTGCGGTTTGGGCGGTGTTTTCAGGACAAGACGTTTTGGAAATAAACAAAAAAGAGCGCAACAAAATGAGCATGCTCAAAGGTTCGGTGCAAAACACGCAAGTGATGTTGCAAGAAGGCATTAAAACGGTGGATAAAATTGATGCAAAAATTGCTGAGCCGATGATTTATTTAATCAACGGACAAGTGGTTGCAAACCTGTTTCGTGCTAATGAAACTCGCGATGAAAAAATTAGTTTAAATTCGACAGGTGCGAGCTTTTTTGATTTAGAAAATTTGTCGGAAAATCAGCTCGAACTTGGGTTAGAAAAAAATAAAATTACTGCCATTTACTCACTGATTGCAAGGCTTGCAGCACTTGCGGCAGCGATTGAAAATCAACACATCTCTTAAAAAATGATCAAAGCAAAAACCTTTCGTCCCTTAATTGGCATAGTTCCAGACTATAAAGACGGTTGTCCTAACGGATATTCAACCAGAAATTACTACGCCCTGCGCGCCAATTACGTTGAAATGATTAACAAGGCTGGAGGCGCTGCCATCATGCTTACATACGATTACGATTTGATTGATTCTTACCTTGAATCACTCGACGGATTAATGGTTGTGGGTGGTTATTTTGACATTCACCCAAAGCGTTACGGCGACGATGAAATTCACCCTACAGTAAAACTAAACGACATTCGCGAAAATTTTGAACACGAGTTGGGCCGCAAAGCCGTGCAAACCAACGTGCCAATGCTGGGCATTTGCAACGGCATGCAGTTGATTAACGTTTTGCACGGCGGAAAGGTGATTCAACATATTCCAGATGAAGGCAAATTTATGAACCACGAGCAAAGCCACTTTGATGGCTACAACGACTACTGCACGGGATATCACGACGTTGAAATTGAAAGAAACTCACGACTTTTTGAAATTGTTGGCGAATCAAAAATCAAAACCAATTCGTCGCACCACCAAGCTGCGAGAATTGCAGGAGAGGGTTTGGCGGTGGTAGCGCGCGCTTCAGACGGAGTGATTGAAGCTGTAGAAAAACCTAGTCACCCATTTTGTTTGGGTGTGCAATGGCATCCAGAATTTGAAGTGTCTGTGGCAGATAAGAAAATTTTCGAAGCCTTTGTAGAAGCGGCTGCGAAGTATAAGAATCAAAATTCAGGAAAATAAATGACCATTAAAACAACCGAAGAAAAAGGTATTCGTATTGCAAAAGTAATTGCGCAATCGGGCCACTGTTCGCGCCGCGAAGCTGAGGCTTTAATTTTGGAAGGTGTGGTAAAAGTTAACGGCGAAACGGTGACAACTCCGGCAATTTTTATTACCGACCAATCAATTAAAATTAACGACAAGCTAATCAACGCTAAGCAAGAAGCCCGTATTTGGCTGTTTCACAAGCCCGTAGGTTTTTTGACCACAACAAAAGATCCGCACAATCGCAAAACAGTTTTCGATTTATTGCCCAAAAACATGCCGCGTGTGATCACGGTAGGCAGGCTCGATTTTAACACTGAAGGACTTCTGGTTTTAACCACCAGCGGCGAGTTGGCGCGCTTCATGGAGCTGCCAAAAAATAAATGGGTAAGAAAATATCGCGCGCGCGTTTTTGGAAAATTAAACCACGAAAGATTAAAAAAATTGGAGAAGGGAATTACCGTTGATGGCGTGAGATATGCGGGCATCAAGGTTGAGGTGGATGTGGAAAAAGAGTCGAACTCGTGGTTAAGAATTTCACTCGAAGAAGGAAAAAACCGCGAAATTAGAAAAGTAATGGAGCATTTGGGTTTGCAGGTAAACCGCTTGATCCGCGTGTCTTTCGGGCCTTTTAGTTTGGATGATTTGAAGGTTGGAGATGTGAAAGAAGTTAGACGTTCGTTGGTTAATGGGTTGAAGAATTAACTCCAGAATCTCGTCATTGCGAGCGAAGCGCGGCAATCCAGCCTTGCGTGACGAGAACTGGATTGCCACGCTTCGCTCGCAATGACGGCTAAAAGTAAGATCGTCAAATTTAGCATTAGAACCAATTGAATTTTCTTCGTCAGTTCCTAAGTTCTTCGCGCTTCTTCTAGTTCCTAAAATCTCAAAAAATTTTTAAATGAAAACTCCTAGCAAAAACTTTTTCACCTGGCTGGTCATTTTTGCTGTGGTGATGATGGTGTCGCAGATGATTGAAAACCCGGCAAAGATGGGCGATAAAATTGTGTTTAGTGACTTTATGAAAAAGGTCGACGAGGGCCAAGTTGCAAAAGTTGAAATCAAAGGCAGTGACCTAATTGGTCAATACAAAGAAGGTGACAAAAAATTTAGCACCTACCTTCCAGAATATCCTAAGCTAGTTGAAACCTTGCAGGGCAAGGGTGTAGAGATCACCGCTGTGCCACTAATTAGCAAATCAGAAAAAATAATTGGCGGCATTTTAGGCTTTTTGCCATTTATTTTAATCATTGGTTTGTGGATTTATTTCTCGCGCGGCGCCTCTGGTTCTGGCGGTCGCGGTGGTGCTTTTGGTTTTGGCAAATCGCGCGCTAAACTTTTACAAGAAAGCAAAACTAAAGTGACATTTGCTGACGTAGCCGGCATTGACGAGGCTAAACAAGAGCTTAGCGAAATTGTCGATTTCTTAAAAGACTCAAAAAAATACACCGACGTTGGTGCAAAAATTCCGCGCGGATGCTTGCTAATTGGTTCTCCCGGCACTGGTAAAACTTTGTTGGCGCGTGCAATTGCGGGTGAGGCAAACGTGCCGTTCTTTTCAATTTCTGGTTCTGACTTTGTTGAAATGTTTGTGGGCGTAGGGGCGAGTCGTGTGCGTGACATGTTTGAGCAGTCAAAAAAATCGGCACCTTGTATTGTTTTTATTGACGAAATTGACGCGGTTGGCCGTCACAGAGGTTCAGGGGTAGGGGGCGGAAATGACGAGCGCGAACAAACTCTAAACCAATTGCTCGTTGAAATGGACGGCTTTTCGGACAATGAAGGTGTGGTAATTATTGCCGCAACTAATCGTCCTGACGTTT
This sequence comes from Rickettsiales bacterium, assembly GCA_017999675.1. GTDB lineage: Bacteria > Pseudomonadota > Alphaproteobacteria > Rickettsiales > UBA1997 > UBA2645. Next base: position 110,774 of record JAGNLL010000001.1, on the reverse strand, counting down.
TAGACCGTGCCTTGCTTCGCCCTGGCAGGTTTGACCGTCAAATCACGGTGCCAAATCCAGACATTAACGGCCGTGAGCAAATTCTTAATGTTCACCTGAAAAAAGTTGCTGCTGCAGTTGACATTGACTCAAAAACAATTGCGCGGGGCACTCCAGGTTTTGCCGGTGCTGATTTGGCAAACCTTGTAAATGAAGGCGCTTTGCTGGCGGCGCGTCACAACCAAAAAATGGTGACAATGAAAAATCTCGAAGAAGCCAAAGACAAAATAATGATGGGCGCTGAGAGAAAATCGATGGTGATGCAGCAATCAGAAAAAGAATTAACCGCTTACCACGAAGCTGGTCACGCAATTACGGCAATTAACTGCGTTAATTCTGACCCAATTCACAAGGCAACAATTATTCCAAGAGGCCGTGCTTTGGGGCTTGTAATGCGCTTGCCTGAGGTTGACCGCTTCTCTGTGACGCGTGCTAAACTTCACGACGATCTTGTGGTGGCAATGGGCGGACGCGCTGCCGAAGAATTAATTTTTGGCTACGACCAAGTGACAACGGGGGCCTCTTCCGACATCTCGCAAGCAACCCAAATGGCGCGCGGCATGGTGACACGTTGGGGCTTAAGCGACAAGGTTGGAACCATTGATTACAGCGAAGAAGACGGTTCAAAATTTTACGCGGCGCAAAAAGTTTTCTCTGAAGAAACAGGCAAAGTAATTGACGAAGAAGTTCGTCGAATTGTTGACGAAGCCTTGCAGCGCGCCAAGCAAATTTTAAACGAGAAAAAAGCCGATTTAGAAAAATTGGCCAAGTCTTTGCTTGAATACGAAACGCTAAGTGGTGACGAAATTAAAGATTTGTTGGCAGGAAAAGAGATTAGAAAAAATCTGCAGCCAGAAGTTTTAAGTGAGCCTGCGGCGGTTAGCAGTTTTGTGCCAAATGTTGGTGAAAATAAGGCGTAATTGTAATTTTGCACCTAGGTGCAAAATTACCTTTTAGCTAGCAAAATCAGGCATCTAGCTTAAAAAAAATCCAAAAAAATGTTTGGAAAAAACAAAATTTTAAAACCAGAAATTCACGACGGATCTCACCTAGATGTGGTCGAAATTTTTCCAACTTTTCAAGGCGAGGGACCCTACGTTGGTCACCCGTCAGTTTTTGTGCGTTTGGGTGGTTGCAACTTGGCCTGTGATTTTTGTGACACTGAATTTGATTCTTACCAAAATCTGTCTCTAGAAAAAATTCTTACAGAAGTGACAACCTGTGCAAAAAACGAAGCAGGTGAGGTGGTTAGAAAATTAGTTGTAATTACCGGTGGCGAGCCTTTGCGTCAGCCAATTGAAAGATTTTGCCAAGAGTTGCTTAGCTTAAATTTTTTAGTGCAAATCGAAACCAACGGCACTTTGTTTCGAGAATTGCCACAAGAAGTAAAAATCATCTGCTCACCAAAAATTTCTAACGGCAAATACCACCAAATCAGGCCAGATCTTTTGGCGCGAATCGACGCCTTTAAATTTATTATTTCGCGCGGCAAAAAAGAATATTCTCAAGTAGATGAGTTTGGGTTGAATGTGCCAATTTATTTACAACCAATGGACGAGTACGACGAAGCTAAAAATAAAGAAAATTTAGCACTGGTTTTAGAACTTGCCCAAAAATTTGGTCACAGAGTTTCGCTGCAAATGCACAAGATTTTAAAAATTAGGTAAGTGTGCAAAGCTTTGATTTTAGTGACGCGAGGCTAGCAAAAAAAATACAAAAAACTTCTTGCTAAAAAGGTGTCACTAAAAATAAATTGCGCGCGTCGGGAGTGTATCAGAATACAAAACCTCTAGCAGGGAATATGAATACACACGCCGGGTTTGCGTGGTGGTGGCTCCCGACACTAAAATTTAAAAAAAGCGCCTCTGAAATTTTTTTCAGAGGCGCTTTTTTTGTGCATTTTTTTCTAAATTAAGCGGTGTTTTAAAAACTAAACTTCACCCATTTTCCGTCCGATTTTTTGTAGCAATTTGTTGGTTTTACTTTTTTTGCTAAAGCTGCTGCATTTGAAAAACCTGCTTCTTCAAAAAAGTGAAAAACACGTTTAAAACTAGACAAAAACTCGCTTGAGGGCAGGTCGAAAAAAACTAAATAATCTGCCTTATTGGCGTTTTCTTCTTTGTCTGAAATTAAAATTGGCTGGCGCTCCATTACAAAATCTGTGTCTGAAATTGTAATGTGGGGAATAAATTTGCTGCGTCCGTAGCTCCACAAAGAGTCGTCGATTGCTTTAATTTGGGCAGCATTTTTACAAAAAATTAGCGCCTTTTTTTTCTCGTCTAAAACCTTGATAAGCAAAGGCGCTAAAGACTTTATGATAGTTTCGTCAGCTTGATAAAAATTTATTTCTGCAGCCATTTTATTTTGTAAATTACTTAAGCAACCGCGTCGCGATGAATAAGAATATTGATGTAGGTTTGGTAAGGAACACCAAGCTTTACAGCTTTTATTTTAATAGCCTCAAGATCTTCAACTAATATTCTAATTGAAATAGGAACTCTTCTTGGAAGCTTTTTTTCGATTACTGGTTTTTTAGATAAAGCTGGTTTTACAACTTTCTTAACTTTTTTCACAGTAGCTTTTTTAGCCTTAACTGGAGCGGCTTTAACTGGTTTTTTCTTTGGTAAATTTTTAACTATTTTCTTTTTCATAAATTTAAATTTCAAAAAAATGTGCTGTGGAATCACCCCAGCTAAATTTGTAAGTTTGACTTCCAAGATTTTTAAAACGCGGATTTTTCAAGGAGCGAATAGTTGTGACGATTTTACTTTTAGGCTTTAGCTCATCGAGAAATTTTTCTTCGATTTGATTAAAAAGATCGCTCTCCTTAAAGGGGTGATTCATGAAGATGAAATCAGCATCCTTCAGATTAGCCGCAAAAATATCACCGCACGTAAATTGTAATTCACGGTCTTCAATATCGCCCGCTAGTTGTAATTTAATATTTTTATTAAACTCCACATGAATCTCACAGGCTTTATTGTGAAGACCTTGCAGTAGTTCTACGCCAACGCATTTCTTAAAGTTTGAAAGCAAATAAAATGCCATCACTACACGACCTGTGCCAGATCCTAAATCAAAAAACACACCATCTTTTTTTGGATTAGCACGCTCAAGAATTTGTTTGCAGGTTTCAAAAGGAAGCTCTCCGTAAAGAAGTTTTTCAGTGTCGATGTTTGAGGCTTGTCGTGCTGCAGTAGAAACTCCGTAGCCGTCAATATTGCCGTAGAGATGGTTAAACAGTGTTTCGGCGTAGATTGGATCAATCATTAAAGTTTCTCTAATTGGTTGATGTAATCGATAATTACATTGAGGCCAGCCTGCCAAAATTTTGGATCTTTAATTGAAAGACCAAATGGTTCCAACATTTCTTTATGTCCCTTGGTGCCACCGCCCTCAAGCATCGCCAAATATTTTTCTTCAAAGTTCTTAACTTTGCCCGATTTGTAAACGCCGTAAAGTGAGTTCACCAAACAATCGCCAAAAGCGTAGGCGTAAACGTAAAATGGTGAGTGAATGAAATGCGGAATGTAGCTCCAAAAAAAGCGGTATTCTTGGTCAAATTTAAATGCTGAGCCGAGACTTTCTTTTTGAATTTTCATCCAAAATTCACAAAGTTTTTCCAATGGAATTTCTCCGCCTTTTCTAGCTTCGTGCACCTTTCTTTCAAATTCTAAAAAGGCGATTTGACGCACCACGGTGTTAATCATGTCTTCAATTTTATTGGCGATGATTAGCTTTTTCTTCTTCGCGTCTTTTTCGTTTTTTAGAATTTTTTGGAAGGTTAATTGCTCGCCAAAAACTGACGCAGTTTCGGCAAGAGTTAGCGGAGTGCCACTCATGAAATAGCCCTGCGAGCGCGCCAGATATTGATGCACGCCGTGGCCAAGTTCGTGGGCTAGGGTCATTACGTCGCGAACTTTGCCTTGGTAATTCATCAAAATGTAGGGGTGAACTGACGGCACGCAAGAATGTGAAAAAGCACCAGAATCCTTGCCGCTCTTTACTGCAGCATCGATCCAATTTTTCTTAAAAAATATTTCGGCAATTTTTTTCATTTGCGGAGAAAATTCTCCATAGGCCGACAAAACCAAGTCCTGAGCCTCTTGCCAAGGAATCACTTTATTTTCAGCTTTGCTTAAAGGCGCATTTCTGTCCCAATAATTTAAGATTTTTTTGCCTAAAATTTTTGCCTTAATTTTGTAGTAGCGGTGCGAAATTGTGCCGTAATTTTCTTTTACTTTTTTCACCAAAACATCCACCACTTCATCTTCAACAAAGTTGCTCAAGTTACGCGCCGATATTGGCTTGGCAAAGCCACGCCACGAGTCGTCAACGGCTTTGTCTTTGGCTAAAATATTGGTGATGAAGGCGAAGAGTTTTGAGTTTTCTTCAAAAGTTTTGCCAATGGCTTTGGCGGCATCTTTTCTGATTTTTTCGTCAGAGTTTGAAAGCAAATCGAAAATTTCTTGCGAGTTAACAATTTTGCCGCGGTAAGAAAATTTTAAATTATTTACTGTCTCGTCAAACAGGCGCACAAAGGCGCTGCGCCCCGTAATGCTTTTTTCGAGAGAAAATTTTTCTAACTCTTCAGAAAGCTGATATTTTTTGAAAGCGCGAGTGTCGCGAATGAATGGTTGGTATTTTTTTAGTTCAGAATTTTTAAGCAGTGTGGCAATTTTTTTGTCGTCGATTTTGTTTAATTCGAGTGTGAAAAAAATTAGTTCAGACTCAAATTTGCTTAAGGATTCAGAGGTGTTCTGGTGAAAGGCAATGTTGGTTTGGTTAGATAAATCAGAGGCGTAGAGCAGTTGTGAGTAGCTAGAAATTTTGCCAATTTTTTCGCAGATTTCTTCGTATTTTTTAATCGCGGCAAAAAGTTGTGGGGCGCTTAATTTGCTAACTTTGCCACAAAATTCTTTGGTAAATTTTTTGGTGTCGTCGGCAATTTTTTTAATTTCGGTGGCAATTTTTTTGTCTTTTGGTGAGGCGTAAAAGTCAGACAAATCCCAGCTTGGTGGGGTGTTGGTTTTTTTCATAAATTAGTTTCTTTGAAGGATGGTAATCAGCTCTAAATGCTTGGTAGAGTAAAACTGATCAAGTGCGGTCAAACTTGTAATTCTAAATCCAGAATCAATTAAAATCTTAGAATCGCGGGCAAAACTTTCAGGATTGCACGAAACGTAGATTACATTTTTAAGTGTAGATTTAGAAATTTCTAAAACCTGTGGAGACGCGCCATTTCTTGGTGGGTTAATGATTGCCAAATCAAATTTGGCTAAGTCGCGTTTGTGAATTGGGCTGGCAACTAAGTCGCAAACCTCGGCGCGAAGTTTGTGGGCAAGGTCGTTTAAAGCCGCGTTTTTATTGATTGATTTAACCATTTGCTCATCTCCTTCAAAAGCAAAAACTGACTTTGCCAAATCAATTACTGCAAAAGAATAAGCGCCAAAACCGGCGTAAATATCGACGATGTTTTTGATATTTTTATTTTGTTCTAAAAAATCTCTGATGATTTTTACAATGCTTCCAAGCCCTTTCTTTGTAGCTTGAATGAATATTTCAGGGCCTAAATCAATTTTAAAATCGGGGTAAAAAATTTGATTTTTGCGCTTAATAAAAATCGGCGCAACGCGGTTATTTACGCGACAAGAAATGTTGAGATTTTTTTCTTGGCCAAAACCTAAAAGTTTTTGCGTTTGTGAAAAATTTAGATCTTTTTTTGCGGTGAAAATTAAGTCTAAACCATTGTCAAATAAGGTGACAGAGATTTGGGTGAAAAGATTTTGGTCTTGGCTTTTTAAGAAGTTTTTTAGCGGTAAAATCAAATCAGAAATTTCTTTTTCAGCGACAAAGCAGTTTTCAATTTCGGTGATGTTTTTTGATTTTTTAGCAAAAAATCCGATCTGATTTTTTGGTCCAATTTGCAAATTTATTTTACGACGCGAGTGAGGCCCAACCCAGATCCAATTGTTGGTTTGAAGATTTTCACCGAGGTTTTTTTGTTTAATTTCGCGATAATTTTCTTCGCTTAAATCTAAAAAATCGCAACCACCACAACTTACAAAATAAGGGCATGGCGAGGTGTTAAGCGCTTGGGATGATGTCATTCTTTTTCCTTTTTAAGAAACTCGATTTCAGCAAAATATTTAAACTGCCAGAGAAGAATGCAGCGACGCCGTAGACCAATAATCCTACTAAAATCATGACGGTTAGTTCAGCGATTTTGCCAAGAGATTCGCTTTGTGCAAAATGCTCGCGCATGATGAATAGAGCAAGCGCCATCAAGAATGATGGGATCAAAATCAATATCATTTTTTTGGCAAAATCTTTTTCGAAATAGAAATGTTTTTTGCGAATTAGTGTTGTGACGAGCGTGGTTAAATTGAGGTAGGTTGAAATTACTGATGCCAAAACAATGCCGACATAACCCATTTCAAGAAAGAAGAAAATTGCATTTAGCGCGGCGTTGGCGGCAAGACACAAAAAAGCAATTTTCATTGGGGTTTTGGTGTCGCCGCGCGAGAAAAATGCAGGCTCCATCACTTTTACTAAAACGTAAGAAGGCAGGCCAAAAGAGTAAAACATTAGGGCTTGAGCAACAAAGGCACTTTCGCTGGAGGTGAATTTTCCGCGTTCAAAAAGTGACGAGATGATTGGATAGGCAAGTACGGTGAGCGCTAGAGTAGCGGGGATTACCAAGATTAAACCAACTTCAAGCGCCATGTTTTGCAACTTGATGGCGCCGTCATTTTCGCCTGATTTTATTTTGCGTGAAAGGGCGGGAAGCAGCGCTATGCCTATTGCAATGCCAATCATGGCGAGGGGCAATTGGTTAATGCGGTCGGCGTAGTAAAGGTAAGAAACAGCTCCCGCAATCATGCTAGCAAAGATGGAATCGACCAGCAGGTTTATTTGCATTACATTGCCGCCGATAATTCCTGGAATCAGTTTTTTGAAAAACTTTTTGGCGTCGGAATTAAATTTTGGCATTTGCGGATAAAGCAAAAAGCCCGATTTGGCGGTGAAAATAAACACCCACAAAAATTGCAAAATGCCGGCAACAAAAACGCCCCAAGAAAGTGCGTAGGCGTAGTTTGGAACGATTGCACCAAAAACAAAAACTGAGGCAATTAAAGTTAAATTTAAAACAATTGGGGCCGAGGCTGGAACGGCGAATTTGCTAATTGAATTGAGAATTCCTGAGCAAAGCGAAACCAGTGAAATGAAAATTAAGTAAAAAATTGTGATGCGTGAAAGGCTGACCAGAGTGCTTGATTTTTCTGGGTCGGTGAAGAACCCGGGAAATAAAATTTCCATGAAAAACGGCATAAAAATTTGGAAGAGAATGGTGAAAATTAGCAGGGCGTAGAAGAGAAATGAGAAGATGTTTCTAACAAAAAGTAGCTCGTCTTGATCACTTTTTTTGTTTTGAAGTTTTTCGATGAAGATGGGCACGAAGGCCGAGTTGAAAGCGCCTTCGGCAAAAATGCGGCGAAAGAAATTTGGTAATCTAAATGCCGCGAAGAACGCGTCAGACAGCATGCTAACGCCAAGATATTGGGCGATTAGAATGTCGCGGATGAAGCCAAGAATGCGCGAGATTGAGATGAAGAACGAGATGGTGAAGACGGAGCGTAATAGAGGCATTGGATGATAAGGATCTTAGTTGCGAGATGGGTTTCTTTAAACCAACTTAACCAAAAACTCATTGCTCAAATTTTCAGGAACAATCGTCACCGGAATATTAATTTTATTGCCAATTTTTTGAGAAATTTTTGGCAAAACAGTGTTGTCACTAAGTGAGTTGTGCGACTTGCCAAACACTAGCATGGCGCAGTCTGGTGTAGCTTTGATTTCGCGGATAATTTCGGTGACGATGTCGCCTTCGCGCACTGAAATGCTTGGGGTGACGCCGGTTTCTTTGAAGTTAGATTCGATGAGTTTTTGCAAGTGTTTTTCAAGCTGCTGTCTTTTTTCATTGCCGATGGCGCGAGAGGCGAAAAGCAAGTTTTTGTGAGAGGCTTCCATTACCGCTAAAATTTGTACGGCGAATCCCCTATTTTTTGCTTTGTAGCAAGCGTAGCGAAGTGCTGTTTGAGAGGCGTTAGTGGTGTCGATGCAGACAATAATGGTTGGAATTTTTTCGTTAGCTGAGATGTCTGACATAAATTGTTTTAAATTATTTTCCGATGAAGCGTGCGAAGAGATAGTTAGCAAGCCAACCCACAATTAGCGCAATTGCAACTGAGAGTAAGCCGTAGAGAAATGAGTTTTGGTAGGCGAAGTCTAAAATTTTAGCGCTAAAGCCAACTTGATTTACGTAAATTGGAATTGACTGAAACGACAAAAGCGTGCCGTCATTGATCAAATAAATTTCGACGGTGTAGACGCCACGCGTGATATTTTTAGGAAAGTCGAGCATCACTTTAAAAAGTGTTTCGTCGAGAAAATCGACCTTACTTGCGCCACCGGCGGCGTAGAGATTATTTTTTTCTAAGCGTTCAACCAATTGCAGCTGAAATTCGTTTTTGGTTTTTTCTTCGGTTTTTCCAAAGGTGCTAAATTCAATATTGTTTTTACCGAGTTCTAATTCTTTTAAAAGTTGGTCGATTTTTTCTTGCTCGCCGAAGGTCGAAAACAGTGAATAAAAGCTGTAAGAGTTTTTAAATTTTACGCGTTCGCCATTGTACCAAATGCCAAACAACTTTTCTTTTTTAGTGACAACGAAATGTTTTTTCGGCCCGCGCACAGCAACCACAATGTTTCCAGCGTCGCCCTTGGCGCCAAAAAGCAAAATTTTTGCGCCCTGAAATTTGGTGTCGATGTTAATTTCGTTGGTGGAAATGCCTGAAATTATTGGGTTGGCAAAGGCAAAGCCGCTGATGAAAATTAAAAATGTGGTTAGAAAAATTTTTCTCATTTCAGAAATTCGATTGTGTAAAGGCTTTCAGGTGTAGTGATGAGGGTGAAAAGAATTTTTACGCAGACACCTAAAATTAGCAGCGAAAGAAGAACCCTCATGCTGTCGGCATTAAATTTGTAAACTGAGCGCGTGCCAACTTGGGCACCGATTGCCGAGCTAATAATCATTAAAAAAGCCAAGACAATATCGACGGTGTTGTTGGTGACGGCTTGCAAAAAAGTAGTGTTGCTGGCGATGAAAATAATTTGAAAAAGCGAGGTGCCAACAACCATGGATGACGGCATGCGCAAGATATAAATCATGGCTGGAATCATTAAAAATCCGCCGCCAATACCCATTAACGAAACCAAAATGCCGATGCCGATACTTAAAACGATCGGAACTAAAACGCTTACGGTGACGTCTGATTTAGGAAAGTGAACTTGCCAAGGAAGTTGGTCAATTTTTTCTAAAAACTTGTCGAAATTGCTGTTTTTGGTTTTTTCCCAAACCACGTCATATTTTTTGGCGACTAAGGTTTTGACGCTGTCGATGAGCATGGTGATGCTGATTGAACCCAGAAACAAAATGTAAACTGCAGACACCACAATTTCGGTGTGGCCGGTTTTTTGCAAAAGTTTGAAAATTGTTACGCCAAAACTTGAGCCGAAGAAACCGCCAATTACAAGGAACAGGCCCATCTTGATGTCGACATTGCCTTTACGCAAATGGCCCAAAAGGCCCGAAACAGAAGAGGCGATGATTTGGTTGGTAGAAGTTGAAACTGCAATTGCTGGCGGAATGCCAATGAACATCAAAAGGGGAGTGGCTAAAAATCCGCCACCAATGCCAAACATGCCGGCGAGAAAGCCAGTGGCGAGTCCAAGCAGAAGAATTAGCAAAATATTAACCGGAATTTCTGCGATCGGAAGGTAGATTTGCATTAGCTTACGATGAAAATTTTGTGACTGCCTAGCTCTAGTTTTTGCGAAAAATCGTTAAAATTTTGATCGTCTGAAATTTTGATTAGCGCTAGAGCGTGAAGTTCTAAATTGATAAATGATGACGACAGAATTAGGCCGACAGGTTTTGCTTGGCAAGTGATTTCAGAGTTTTTTTCGGGCGCAATTTCGGAGTCAATTTTTACGCAAAAAAGTTTTTTACGAATTTGCCCCGTGTGGTGCGTGCGTGCGGTTAACTCTTGCCCAACGTAGCAACCTTTTTGGTAGTCGATGGCGTTTAAATCGTCAAAACCAAATTCTAAAATGAAGGATTTTTCGTAGGTTAAATCATGTTCGCTTTCGGCAATTTTTAGGGCGATGCGTTTGGCGTGGTAAGAATTTTCTGAAGTCTCTGGTTTGTCGAGGCAGTAAGTGCGAAAGCCTAATTCTAAATGACGAGGATCGCTGAATTGACCAGCAGAAAAATTTTGCACAATGGCAAGTTCGTCATTTTTTTTAATCTCAACTTTTGCGCGTAATTTGTAGAAATTGAGTTTTTGGATAATCTCGTCACGCCTTGACGCAAAACAATCGACAATAAGTTTTTCACCAATTTCAAAAATAAAAAAATCGTAAAGAAACCGCCCCTGCGAATTGAGCATTGCTGAGTAAATCAAATTTTCTTCAGAGGCTTTGTTGATGTCGTTGGTGATTAAGCCTTGCAGAAATTTTTTGCGATCATCCCCCGCAACCTCAATAATGGCGCGGTCTTTTAAGATGTTTGACATTGCAGCATTAGTTTTAAGTTTTTTTCTAATCTTTCTAAATCAACTACCAAACTTGACTGATGATGGTCGCGCACCCGGCTATTTGGGCCGATGGCACATTGTTGGTAAAAATATTTTAAACCCAGCATTGAGATCATTGGATAAAAAGCGCGGTTAAAACTTTCTGGTTTTTGCGGGGTGGTCATTTCTAGAACCGAGCCACCTTCTTGCATAAATAAAACGTTGGTAATGCCGGCCCCGTGAGGTGCGACGAGATATTTTGCTTTAGAAAAAATTGAAATTTGTTCTTCGTAAGAAAGGTGCTCGGCGATAATTTTTTTGAAGCCATATTTTTCAAGTAAAGCCACAACTTCTTTTTCATTTTCAACAAAGCGTAAAACTTGTTTTTCACGCGAGATGTAAATTTTTTCGCCAAAGTTAAAGTCGGTTTTTTCAACTTTAGAAAGTAGGGTGTCGCGCACTTGTTTTAGCATTTCTGGATGGTGCTCGGTTTGTGTCACTAAAGCTAATTGCGAAACCTTAATGTTGGATTTTTTTGGTAAAAAAGTGATCTGATTTTTGTCAATTCCAAAGCGTGCAAGAGAGGGAAGAATAAAGGGATATTTTAGATAATTTTTTGGCAAAATTAGTGTAGCATTTTGCAGTAAGTTTTTTTCTTTTAGAGCTAAAAGTCTTTGTAGGGCAAAAACGTGCCAATGATAGTAGTTGTTGGTCCACTCATCGGTGATTAGTACAAAATTTTTGCGACTAAAATTAAATTTTGGAAAAATAAATTTTAGAAAAAATCGAAACCCTTTTTGATATTTCTCATAATTTTCTGTTGTGATGCAACTTTGTTTAAAAATTTTAAAATAATTAAAGACAACCGAGTTTGTGCTTACTCGAACATTTTTTAGAAGTTCAATTTTTGGACTAGAGCAAGATTCGTTTGGATAATTTTCAAAAACCTCAAAAGACGGATTATTTTCTTCAAAGTTAAGTGGCTTCAAACATTGATAATTGATTGTTTGGTAGATGTTTTTCATTTTAAAATCTTTGTAAAAAAATCGAACTAAATTTATGAAAATTTTAAACGCAATTCATGCGCAAAATATTGGTGGTGTTGATCAGGTTTTTCGTGATTATTATGAGGTTTTAAGCGCTCAGGGTCATGAGGTGGCGTTGTTAATTTCTAACAACGGACGTGATGATTATGCGGCAAAAAAAATTTTTAAATTGCGAAATTTGAGTCAGGTTTTTGATTTTTTGCACCTGCTTTGGATTGTCAATTCTTTCAAGCCAGATCTGATTTTGTGCCATTCAAATCGAATAATGAAATGGATGAGAATTTTGAAATTTTTCTCAAAAACAAAGTCGGTTGCAATCAATCACGGCATTAGTTTTAAAAATTCGCTGCATTGCAAATTTGTTGTAAGCATTAACCAGCAGATTTCAGATTTAGTGGTGGCAGCAGGTTTCAATCAAGCCAAGTCGTTTGTGGTTTCAAACGTTATTAAGGTTGATCAAAAATATTGGCAAAAAACTCTTAAAAAAATTCCAACAATTGGAATTTACGGAAGAATTGAGCCAAGAAAGGGTTTTGATATTTTAATAAAAGCGGCAGAAATTTTAGCAAAAAATGGTCACGATTTTCGTTTAAAAATTGGTGGCTTCGCACCACATCGCGGTTACGGATGGCCTGATATTAACGACTGCGCACGTGAGCACAATGTTTTTGAAAAATGCCAAATGGTTGGCACGGTTTTAGACAAGAAAAAATTCTTCGAAGATGTTGATATTTTTTGTGTGCCTTCACGCGAAGAACCCTTTGGTTTGGTGATTCTAGAGGGATTTTTATTTTCAACTTTGGTGATTTCGTCAAACACTGACGGCGGCAAACTTTTGATTAAGGATGGCGAAGATGGAGTGCTGTTTGAAAATAATAACGCTGCAGATTTGGCGCGAAAAATTGCAGAAATTTTAGAAAATCCACAAATTTACCAAGCTTTAACCAGCAAGGCTTTTACAAAGCTTGAAAAAGAATTTTCTTTTGATTCTTTGGCGCAACAAATGAACCAAGTTTTGACCAAAATTTCTCAAACCAAATGCTAAAAAAATCTCCATCCCTAGCAATTTTAATTCTGCTTAGTTCGTGCACAATATTTGCCGAGCCAATGCCAAAAACATGGAACTGGGGCGTTAGGCCGCGTCCATTAACCGGCGTTAGGGGGTTTCCCGAAGCTGACACTGAATATGGCAAGGGTTTTAGAGATGGCTGTGGGTCGGCTTGGGATGCTGTTTCAAAAGGTTTGCTCAGTGATTTTAGTGGCAGAAGATATGACTTCAAACGCATGCAAAAAAGCTCTAGCTACAACACCGGCTGGTGGGACGCTTACGAGCAATGCACATACATCATGGATCACGACGTTGTGTAAATTAAAACAATCAAAATTAATGGCTAAAATTTTACTAATTTTAATTTCGCTTTTTGCACTTTCGTCTTGCCGCATTCCTGAAAGTTTTGGTTTTTATCAGCCCTTTACGCTGAGGCTAAAAACTCCAGACGGACCACCAGCCTATAAAGCTGGTTGGTATGGCGGCTGCAAGTCTGGCTTGGGCAATAAAGCTTTTGCTAACGCTTTCGTTTATCAAGAAGGTAAGGGGCCAGAATTCGTTAATGGTATTTACATGCACGACCCCGACTACCAAACCGGTTGGGGGCAGGGGTGGTTTAATTGCGTAATGCACGCAGGTTCTTTTGCGAGTGCTCCCGGGTTTTATGGTCATGGTCCGCTGGAATAAGAAAATCTCACAAAAATCAAAATGAAAAAATTTGTCTCAATAACTTTTTTGCTAACGGCTCTGCTTTTGACTTCGTCTTGCCAAAGATGGGTGGCAAATTTTTTCTTTGATCGTCCAGATCACGAGTTTGACGAAGATTTAAAAGATGCCTCAGTTGAGTTTCAGCAAGGTTGGAGAGATGGTTGCGAAACCGGAATGTCGTCTTCAAATAGTACTTTTTATAAAAGTTTTTATCGCTCAGCCACGGCTGATGGTTATAAAATGACCAGTTCTTCTGATTACAAAACCGCTTGGGGTAATGCCTTTTGGTATTGCTACCGTATTGATTATGTGAAGCAGAAAGGTACTAAAATTTGGAGCTCAACTTTTGGTGGCTTAAAATAAAATATGAAAAAATTTCTCTTAATATTTCTGCTGCTGAGTTTGCCTAATTGTAAATGGTTCACGGGGGCGGGAACCCCTTACTATAGCGGATTTAGCTTTAAAATTCCTGAAGGTACTCCGTCTTTTAAAAAAGGTTATGGTGATGGCTGTGCCATGATTCTTTCAGCTCGGGGCAACTCAATGATGCGTCAGCGCTACGGCGGCTTTCACTACGATCCCGACTTAATCGGAAACCCCGAATATCGTTTTGGTTATTCTCGCGGCAGCTCTTGGTGCTTTCAAACCACGATTGGTCCTAACAACTTAACTTCGCCAGATCGTTATTTGGCTCAATACGGAAACAACACCACCTTTGAAATGGGTGTTGGTAATATTAACAACCTTTGGGGTGGAATGTTTAGTGGATCTGAGGGTAAAGCGATGGGTGAAACAATTGGTGGCGGCTTAGATGCTACAATGAGCGCAGTTGGTGGTGGTGGTTCTGGTGGTGTTTTTGGTGGAAACCCGCTTTGGGCTGGCGGCTCAGGTGGACAATTTTTTGGGCAATAAAATGATAAAAAAAATCTGCGCAATTTTATTAATTTTTGCTCTAGTTGACTGCACGCCAAACTGGTACAAACCAATGGGTTGGCGTGCTTTTAGAAACATGCCAAAAAGAGCATCTCCCGGATTTAAACTTGGTTGGATTCACGGCTGCCAATCTGGTTTAGGCACCCAATTTGCCGGCGCATTTTACATGACATTTTACACTTGGAGCCGCGATGTTGATATTACCTCAATTGACCCCAGCACCATCACCCCATTTAATCCCGACGTTATCAAAATTAGAAAGCGCTACAAAAAAGAGCTTAAAGCTGTGAATTGGAATGATCCCAAAGACATCAAGAAAAATTTCAGCGAGTATAACACAATTTTTTGGACGGCTCACTTTTTTTGCCGTCAGTTTGTTCATGGCACAATGCAAGCTTCAAATATGACTCCGTCACTTCCAGGTGAAGAGCGCTACGATCCAGCTGCGCACAATTTGGGTAGTATATGGAGAATCAACGGCAGGGGCGACACGCGTATTGGCAGTGCGGCGGCTGGTGCGGCTTCGATGTGGTAGGGGTTTTTAAAGATAATTCTCCAATACCAACTGGATTGCCGCGCTGCGCTCGCAATGACGGAGTTTGTAGGAAGTTCGCCCACCACACTCCGTCATTGCGAGCGCAGCGCGGCAATCCAGCTCTTATATTTATCTGATTAATTCTCTCAAACTCTCCAAACCTTTAATTTGATTTTTCTTTCGCCATTTCTAATTTGCCGCGCTTTGTTGCCTCTTAAAAATCTCTCAACTTTTCTCCCAAAAAAATGCTCTTAAAACTCACAGTATTCCTGCCTTTAATCGGCTTTTTATTTTCTGGAATTTTCTCACGCACTTTACCCAAAAGTTTCGCCGACAAATTTGCACAAATTTTTTCCAGCACGCTTCTCATAATTTCTGCAGCCTGCGCCGTCACAATTTTCCTCGACGTTTCGCATAATCACACCAACCAAATTGTGCCAATAATTAGCTGGATTTCTTCTGGCGATTTTTCGGTTAACTGGGCTTTGAAGCTTGATGCTCTAACCGCCATCATGTTGGTTGTTGTCACCGTAGTTTCGAGCTTGGTGCACATCTATTCAACCGGCTACATGCATGAAGATAAGTCAATCGCGCGCTTCATGTCTTACTTGTCGCTCTTCACTTTTTTCATGTTGATTTTGGTGACTGCAGACAACTTCCTACAACTTTTCGTTGGTTGGGAAGGCGTGGGTGTTGCTTCTTACTTGCTCATCGGTTTTTGGTTTAAAAAACAATCGGCCAACGCCGCGGCAATTAAAGCTTTCGTGGCCAACCGCGTTGGTGATTTTGGCTTAATCATCGCAATCGCGCTAATTTACGTCACGTTTGGCACGGTCGAATTCGCCCCAGTTTTTGCCACAGTTTGCCATCACGTTGGCGCTAAATTCGCACTTTTTGGCACCGAGTTTAACACCATCGACTTCATCTGCATCATGCTTTTCATCGGCGCCATGGGTAAGTCGGCGCAAATCGGACTTCACGTTTGGCTTGCTGACGCAATGGAAGGTCCAACCCCAGTTTCAGCCTTAATTCACGCCGCTACAATGGTGACCGCCGGTGTGTTTTTAGTTGTACGCTGCTCGCCGCTTTTCGAATTTTCTAACACCGCTCTTTCAATGGTGACCATCGTTGGCGCTACAACCGCGCTATTTGCCGCCACAATCGCTTTAACCCAAAACGACATTAAAAAAATCATCGCTTACTCAACTTGTTCGCAACTTGGCTACATGTTTTTTGCCTGCGGCGTTTCAGCTTATTCGGCTGCAACTTTCCACTTAGCAACTCACGCCTTCTTCAAAGCCTTGTTGTTTTTGGGCGCGGGTAGTGTGATTCACGCCATGCATCACGAACAAAACATTCAAAAAATGGGCGGACTTTGGAAAAAAATTCCAATCACCTACGCCATGTTTTGGATTGGCTCTTTGGCTCTTGCCGGCTTTCCGCCATTTGCTGGATTTTACTCAAAAGACGTAATTTTAGAAGCGGCTTACATGTCGCATGCGCCTTACGGAAAACTGGCTTATTGGATGGGAATTTCTGCGGCGTTTTTAACCGCGTTTTACTCGTGGAGATTGTTGTTTTTAACCTTCCACGGCAAAACTCGCGCCGACAAACACACTTTTGATCACGCTCACGAATCGCCACTTTCAATGCTAATTCCACTTTTTGTATTGGCTGCGGGATCAATATTTGCCGGCATCTTGGGCGCTAAAGTTTTTCACATGGTATCAGCAGAAGACAATTTCTTCAAAGGCGTAATTTTGCTTTTAGGCCAAAGACAAGACCTTCTCGAAGAAATTCACCACGCACCACTTTTGGTAAAAATTTCGCCAATGATTGTTGGCGTGATCGCAATCGCCTTAGCCTACGTGTTTTACCTAGTTAAAACTGACTGGCCACAAAGATTGTCAAACACTTTCCCGCCGCTCTACAAGCTGTCGCTTAACAAATGGTATTTCGACGAAATTTACGACGCCGCTTTGGTTAAACCGACCAAAAAATTGGGCGATTTCTTGTGGAAAATTGTCGACATGAAAATTGTCGATGGCCTGCCAAACGGCGCCGCGCTTTTCTGCAAATCAATGTCAAAACATGTAAGCAAAATTCAAAGCGGCCTAATCTACAACTACGCTTTGTGGATGATTTTAGGCATCATCGCGATTGCCGCAATTTTGATTTCGTCGTTTAAAGAATTGATGTTGTTTTAATTTTTAAAAACCAAATGGATCAAAAAAAACTCCGCGACTGTCTAGGCCTATTCACCACCGGAGTTGTAATCGCCTGCGCGCGTAAAAAAAACTTTCTTAGTGAAAACTTCGCCGCCGAAAAAATTTTCGACAGCAGCTTTTTTTCTACAAAAATTCTCAGCCAAAAAGCCATCAGCGAAACATCTTTGGGGAAAAGTTTTTTACTAAAATTAAAAAAACTTTTCTCCGACGAATTTTTCGGCATGACCATCAATTCATTTTCATCAGTGTCGCTCGACCCAGCGTTGATACTGTTTTCAATCGACAATAAATCGGCCAACCTCGCGCTCTTCAAAAAAAACCGCTACTTCTCGCTCAACATTTTAAGCAAAGACCAAATCGAATTATCCAAAGCCTTCGCCACCCCAAAAAACTCAACCAAATGGGGAGTAGAGCCCTATCTTTTAGGCAAATTCGGCAACCCAATTTTTCAAAATTCTCTAGGTTTTTTTGAATGCGAAAAGCAGCGCGTAATTAGAGCAGGGGACCACCACATCATCATCGGCAAGGTTTTAGATTTTGCGAAATTAACCGATCAAGAAGCCTTGCTTTACGCGAAGGGAAAATATTCTTCGTTGTAAGCTTTTACCTTGTTGATTTTTCAAAATCGAAAAATACTGTGCCCGCCCCTTCGAATTAGATTGTTGTAAAAAAAAATCCAATTCCAATTCCCCCATATTCCCCGGTAGCTCAGTGGTAGAGCAAGTGACTGTTAATCACTTGGTCGGAGGTTCGAATCCTTCCCGGGGAGCCACATAACAAAAAAGGCCGCTAGCGTAAGCTAAGCGGCCTTTTTTGTTATGTGGCTCCCCGGGAAGGAAAGAAGACTCTCCGATGAGGTTCGACAATAAGCTTAATTTTTCTTAATGAGCGAAGCGAATTTAGAAAAATCTTGCGTTTGCAAGCGCGAATGCGCGCCATCCTTCCCAAAAAATATTGCACTTACGCTTTCGCGTAAGTGACTTCTTAGAAGCTCCAAATAAGTTACAAACTCTTAGTGTCGGGTGTCGGGATTTGACCCCTTTGTCTTTGTGTATTCTCAGAATTCTATCGTGACCCCCACAAGGAGTGTAAACAACATACTAAACCCAGATCCGTCAAAATATTTTTTAGTTTATGTCACGAGGAATTAGACCTAGATCGCATTCGGTAGATCACGATGATTCAACCGATGACGAGAAAGTTACCGCAGCAGTTGCCGATTACGACATCCTGCAAGCCGCAGAAAAATTTGTAGAAATTGGAGTCATTAAGAGCGGAGCCTACGGCAATCCAGAAGATCTAAAATTTGCTTTTGCTTTACATGCATTTGGCCGCGCGATTTATTTTTCAGAGCCGGTGAATATGATTTATGGAGCGAAAGAAGGCCTTAAAGAAAAACATCTGAAATCTTCTGCGGAAGCCGCCACCAGAAAGACTGTCGCTCATACAAAATTTCCAATCGAAGGTGAAAATTTTGGCAGTGAATTAAGTTACATTGCGCATCGTAGACTTAATGACAGATCGCTAAAGAGGCACAGCAAAAATAAACATGGGGATGAGAAAGCGACTGCAGTTTCTCAAGATACTGTTTCTACTTTTTTTGATGGAGCGGAATCGAAGGAGAGTAAAAAATTTACGCCGAATAATAAGCCATCAAAATATGGGCAAATGTATCACGGCACCAGAGGTGATTGGATTGGATTAAATCAAGCAGCAGAAGAAATTCCCTACTTACCAAATGGCAGAGCAACAACAACTGTCATTGGCATCATTGATTCACTAACAGCTGATGGAATGAGCGACCAAGACATCGCTACTAATATCAGACTAACCCTCAAAGGAAACGAGGTCGGCTCTTCTCCCGAAGAGAAAAAGAAGCTGGCCTTTCTCGCTAATCTTATGTTTGGCGCAGAGGCGTCGCGCAATCCGGCTTGTTACGCATCGAGCCAAATGTTTTTGGATTTAATCGAAAATTCTCACGTTGGCTATCAAACTTGGAGTGCTGCATTTGCAGGCACTAGATTCCCAATGATGATCAAAGACGCGGTTGCTGCTTCGAGAAGAATTAATGATTTGTTAAATGGCGAAGAGGTGATGCCGCATGACTATCATTACGATTACAATGTGAGTCATGACATCACCAGGAAGTTTGGAGGTGCGACAGAATCTCCAAGTCAAAAGGCATATAAAAATGCCAAAACAATTCTTCAGCAGGAGGCGCGGCTAGCGAAGGATTGGCTCGAGCTGAATGAAATAGAAGAAAGTTTCGAAGGAATAGTTGCCGCTCTTCCTGCTAAAATTACTGATTGGTACAGCGATGTAGATCTTAATCACTTTTCTAATCTCATTATTGAAGAGGCGACAGAAGCAGTGGTTACTAACCCGCAAGCAAATCTAGCAGCCGATTTTGCCGCTGATGCAAAAGAAGAACATGAAAGTCCTAAAACTTCCGTCAGGCCAGAAGCAAAAAAAATAAAAAAATTATCAGAAAGAAGTGGCGGCAGAGGAATTGGCGGTGATAGCGATAGTGATGGTGACAAAGATTCTTAATCTGAAAAAGGGGTCAGATCCCAACAAAAAGGGGTCAGATCCCGACACCCGACACTAACCAATAAATCCAACCTTGTGACGAAGTAAGCCATGCAACAAAAAAGCCCGTCCAGCTAATGCTGACGGGCTTTTTTTGTTGTATGGCTCCCCGGGAAGGATCATCAAGGGTACTTCCGATGAGGTTCGACAATCGCCTTTGGCGATTGCAACTCATTCCCTAAAAAAATTCAGAGTACAATAAGCTTAATTTTTCTTAATGAGCGAAGCGAATTTAGAAAAATCTTGCGTTTGTAAGCGCGAATGCGCGCCATCTTTTCTGAAAAAAAATTGCACTTACGTTTTCGCATAAGTGACTTCTTAATTACTCCAACTTCCGCCATTTACCTCTTCTTTAAACCTATTCTTCCGTTTCACCGAATTTGCTTCTGAATGTTCTTCGCTCTCTTGCAAAGCAGGGGGTGTTGGAAAACAAGAAATGCCATTACTGCCTTTTCCCTCTAAAGAAACACAGCTATAGCCGGCTCCTGCAACTTCACACACATCGTAATTGGCATATCCCATTGGATTTGACTGGCGGTGACATTTTCCGCGAGCAGCAAAAGAGGTGGTTGGAAGCAGTAGTAAAATTAACAATAATTTTTTCATTTTCGGTTTTACGTTTTTTAAAAAAAAATGGAGAGCGGCGCAAATTTATTTCTGTTTGGCCAACCAAACTTGTAAGAAAAACGCAGCGCTACTTAGAAGCAAAAACCCCCAAAATATCGGCGTTAAAGTGTTGTTGTAAGATTGCCCAATCGCCGTTCCAATAATTGCAGAAATGCCTGAAGACAAGCAACCAGTCACCGCCGCGGCTACTCCTGCAATGTGTCCCATCGGCTCCATCGCCAAAGCGTTAAGATTGCCAAACAGCATGCCCAAAGCAAAAAAAGTGACTACCGCAAAAATCATAAATTGCCAAAGCAGCACTTGATGGTTTTGCAAAATTGACACGGCGATGAGTGCAACCGACATCACCATCATCAAAATCAGCGCGTAATGGCAGAGTAATTTCATGCCATATTTTCGAACAATCATCGAATTCAAAATTGAAGAAGCGCCAATTGAAAGGGCGGAGATGCCAAAATAAATTGGAAATAATTCTCCCGCCAAAAAATAATCCTGAAAAATTTGGCGGCTTGAAGCTAGGTAGCCAATCAGCGCGCCAAAAACTAAGCCGGCGCAAATTGTGTAGCCCAAAGAAAATTTATTACCCAAAACCACCAAAAGATCTTTCCAAATTGTTGGCAAATTAAAGGGGCGAACATCTTGTTTTTTGAGGGTTTCGGGAAGTCGCAGGAAAGTCCAAATGGTTGCGATAATTGCCGCTGCTAAAAAAATTCCAAAAAGAAAACGCCAGCTAACAACAAGCAGCAAAGCCTGACCAATGCTGGGTGCCACCACCGGAATAATGATAAAAATCGTCATGATAAACGACATCACGCGCGCCATGTCGCGGCCTTTGTAAAGATCGCGGATGATGGCAATGCTAACAATTCGAGGAGCCGCCGCACCAAAGCCCTGCAAAAAGCGACCCAACAACATCATTGAATAATCTTGCGCCGCGATGCTTAAAACATTGCCCACCGCAAAAATAATGAGACCAAAGTAAACAGTCGGCTTACGCCCAAAGCTATCGGCAAGCGGTCCGTAAATTATTTGCCCAAAAGTAAAACCCAAAAACAAAACCCCGATGACATATTGCATCTGGTTTTGGTCGGCAATTCCAAACTCTTTTCCCATTAAAAAAAGCGACGGCAAAACCATATCAATCGACATCGCCATCAGCGCCACATAAAGCGCCATGAGGGTAACAAATTCTACGAAAGAGGATTTTTTTTGATGATTAATCATGATTGAAATATTGCTAAAAAATTTTTCAGTGTCGGGTGTCGGGATTTGACAGCTTTGTCTACATAAATTTGCGACAAAAATATCGAGTTATTTAAAAACCGAAAATGGCACAAAAAATTCTGGCAGATGCCAATAAAAAACCGACGATCATTTTGTAATAATCGTCGGTTTTTTGAAGTTCTAAAAAGCTGAGATTAATCTTTACGGAGTTGGATCTGGGTAAGATACAATCACAATACCGCTACCGCCGGCGCCGCTATTTGAATTATATCCACCACCGCCGCCGCCACCACCAGTATTGGCAGATCCATTAGTAGGATTGCTAACCAAGGCTGGTCCTGTAGTGGTTGATCTTGCTCCAGTACCGCCACCGCCAGTGCCACCAGCTCCGCCAGGGTTATCTCTGGCCCCACCACCGCCACCACCACCATAAGTGCTTCCGGTAATGTCAGAAGATGTTCCGTTGGCGCCAGCTCCCGCAACAGTCATATTTGCATTAGAACCTGCTGCATAGCTACTTCCACCTCCAGCTCCGGCCATGCCACTTCCAGAACCTGTTCCTCTCCCGCCAGCTTTGTTTCCCAGGATAAAAGTTCCTGCGCTTCCTTGTCCACCACCTGGAGATGTAGAATCGGCAGCGCCATAGTTTGCTCCAGGTCTGCCGCCACCCCAGCCACCATAAGCTGTGAATGATAATGATCCGCCACTTAAGGATGAGCTTGATCCTCTATTACCGTTGGCGTTGCCAGAAACCGCAGCGCCACCGCCTCCAACTGTAATGGTAAGAGTGTTGCCGCCGGACAGGCTGTTGCCGGAAGAATCAATGAATTGGCCGCCGCCGCCACCACCACCGCCGCCAACGGTTATACTGCCACCGCCGCTACCACCGCCACCAACCAACATTACTCTAAACGAGCTAGTTGTGGCGCCAGAACAAACTAAACTAGCCGAACCTGTAGTGGTAAAGGTATGGATCCTATTTCCCCCAAGATCAGTAGTTGAATCACCGCCCGTACAATTAAAATTCTCATTACAAACCCCTGAGCCGTAAGTGTATCCAGATATACAGCTATCGCAAGACGTTCCCCCTGTCACAGTAAATGTTCCGCCACTACAAGTGTAAGAAATAGAGTCGGAGGCATCGTATCCAGTGGAAGTGCAGCTTAAAGTGCCACTGCCAGTAGAGACAGTTGTGGTGGGAACTCCAACTGTAGATCCAGAACTGCAAGATGACTGACAAACCCCGCTGGTCATCGCATACCCCGCCTCCGTATCGCAATCACAACTTCCGGTCGGAGTTAAAATTCCAAGCGAGCAAGAATAAGAAACCGTTCCCAAATAGCCGGTAGTGTTGCAAGTAAGCGATCCGCTAGATCCATCAGCAACTGTAGCCGGAGTTGAAACCCCAAGCACACCACTAGTCAGGCAAGCGTGAGAACATCCTGCTTCAGTAAGAATTCCATCAGTACAAGATGGCACTGAATCTCGAGTAATTTTTCTGCTCCATTTCTTGCCCAAATAATCTTCAGTAGCAGTTCTCTCTTCTAGCTTTAATGCTCGAGAAAACATGATGATTTCTCCAATCTCTCCGGTGTAGCCATTGCCAATATCAAGAGTGGTTAATCCAGATAATCTAGCAGTGCTGGTGCTGGTGCCAACTAATGTACCATTAACGTAAGTCTTCTTACCGTTGGAATCGGAGAAGAAGGTGAAGATTCTTGGTTTGTCTATTGTGGCAGCGTAAGTATCAACCGCTCCAGTGTAAGAGTTACTGCCTTGAGCGTGAATAACTAATGATTCTGAGCTGTAACCTAAAGCCAGAGCATCATTGGGATTAGAAGAAGTTCCGCCAATGAAATAGTTGTTTGCACTATCACTCTTTCTCTTCTCAAGAACAAAGATGGTGTAGTCAGTGTCATTCAAGAAACGAGCATCTTCTATTCTTAAATAATTCGAAGAGCTACCAACAAACTCAACCGCGTGAATATTGCTAATAGTGTTGGAATAAGTTGGCCCCGATCCAACAGCAGAAACAACCGCTTTGATGGTGGCGGCATTATTAGAATCGTGCCAAGAAGTTAATGCAGTAGTATCTTTTCTCTCAGCATCTTTAAAGCTGGTATCAAGACTGGTTTCCAACCAAATAGCAGCGTCAGGAATACTGTTAACTGGAGAAGATTTAGTAAGATTTTGGGCAGAGATAATGCGGAATTTAGAAAGCATTTTGCTGCTGTAGAAGATGCCAGCTATCAGAACTCCAATGATCAGGATTATAATAGCAACCTCGATCATGGTGAAGGCGCGAGAGTTAAGACTGTGCTTAATACTGCTTTTAGTGTTACTTCTAGTGCTGGTGTTAGTTTTATTTTTTAAAGAGGTCGGGAACCTTCTTAAGGCTGAGGTGAGCAGGGTTAAGAGTTGGTTAGGATTCATTTTTTATTGGGGGGATATTGGAGTTAACATTAATTTAAGTAATTGAATTTGGCGCAGAGAGGAAAGGTGTCAATGTGAACTGACCCAATTTTTAAACGCCTCTTCATACTCACCCACATCAAAACCAATCAGCTGTTTTGCGCCAAGATCAATTATCGGGCGTTTGATTATTGAGGGTTTTTCTTGCATCAACTCCAGCGCTGCTTTGTCGTTGGTTATTTTATTTTGCTCTTGCTCACCGAGTTGTCGCCACGTGGTGCCTTTGCGATTTAGTAATTTTTCCCAGCCGAATTTTTTTACAAATTCTGTCAGCTTTGCGCAATCGACGCCGTCTTTTTTGTAATCGTGGAATTGATATTTTACGCCGTTTTCAGTCAGCCAGTTCATTGCTTTTTTAACGGTGTCGCAGTTTTTAATTCCGTAGAGTTTGGTCATGAATCTGATTAAGAATGGTGAAAGGATTGTGCGTTTTGACCGCGCTAAAACGTGCAACCTGCGATTCGCAAGAAGAGCCGCTGAGCATGATTATGTTTTTTGGATCTTGCGCAAGTTTAGTAAGTTGGTTTTGCCAGTTATTTTCGAAGATGGTTTTTGAATCTGCGAAGTTTTGCGCTTCACTGCCAAAGCTGCCGCTCATGCCGCAGCAGCCGGTTTTGAGGATGTTTAAATTGATGTTAAATTTCTTGAAAATCGCCGCCCAAATTTCAGAAATTTTATTGATGTTGGTTTGCTCAGAGCAGTGCAAAATTAGGTGATATTTTTGGTCGGTATTTTGGGTTTTGTTGATTTCGATTTCTTGCAAAAATTCGGCTAAATAAAGCACGTTAATTTTTTTGTCATTCATGCGTGAATATTCGTCGCGGTAAGACAGCGCCACGCTTGGGTCAACGCTCACCAACACGCCCTCAAGGCTGCTTAAATAATCGATGTTGTTTGTCACAATTTTGCGAAAGCGATTCAAAAAACCTTTGGCGTGAAGTGCTTTGCCGTTTTCGAAAATTTTGGTGAAGCGCACGTCAAAACCGAGTTTTTCTAAAAGTTGGTAAGCGCTGTTTAGGGCTTCGGTGTGGTAGTGGGCGGTGTAGGCTTCGCGTAGTAAATAAACGGGTTTTCTTTCAACCGTCATTGCGAGCGAAGCGTGGCAATCCAGTTGTTGTGGCGAGATGGATTGCCGCGCTGCGCTCGCAATGACGAGCGCGGGAATATCGGTCACGCCGAAAATTTTGCTCACCAAAAATTTTGCGATTTGGTTTTGCGTTAAAAAATTAAAAGCGCGCGGAAATTTGCCGAAAATTAACAATAATCTTTCGATATTTCCGATTAAATAATCCTGCGGTTTGCGGAAGTTTTTTGTGAAGTAGTGTGACAAAAAATAGGCCTTGGCATCGGGAATGCTCACCTTGATTGGGCAGGCGGTATTGCAGGCTTTGCAGCCTAAGCATTTTGAAAAAGATTCGTAAATTTCGTCATTCAAATCTTTCGAAAAAAGATTCGAAATTTTGCTCTTAAAGCTGCCAAAAATATTTGTTCTAATTGAAGGCAAGTTGGGGTTTTGGCGCACCCATTCTTTAAACAACATCGCGCGACCTTTTGGCGAGTAGCGGCGATCCGCAGTTGCTTTGTAAGAAGGGCACATGGCAGACGCCGCATCTAAATTAAAACACAAAGCATTGCCGTTGCAGCTGAGAATATTTTCAAACTCGTCATGCATTTTGGCCGAAATATTTTCGTCAAATTGACCGCGAGTTGTCACTTCGTCAATTGCAGGAATTGCTTGGCTGGAGGCGGCAATTTTGCCGCAGTTTAATTGGTCAAAAGGATCGAAAGTTTTTTTGATTTCGCTGAAAATTTTTTGAACTTCGACACCTAAAAACTTTTCGTTGTACTCGCTTCTAAAACCTTTGCCATGCTCGCCCCAAATGATGCCGCGATGTTGCAAAAGTAACTCGCAAACTTCGTCAGAAATTTTGCGAATCAATTCGCGGTCTTTTTCTTGGCGCATGTTTAGGGCAGGGCGCACGTGTAAACATCCGGCGTCAACATGGCCGAACATGCCGTAAGTGACGTCGTATTTTTTTAAGATTTGGCGAAAGCCCGCGATGTATTTTGAAAGTTCGGCGGGTGGCACAATGGTGTCTTCAACAAATGGCAGGGGGCGTCTTTTGCCTTTCATGGCGCCGAGCAAGCCCACGCCTTGTTTGCGCAAGTTCCAAATATTGGCGATTTCGGTTTTGTCGTTAATGATGAAGTAGTTTTCAAAAAGATAATTTTCTTGCGCGAGCTGCTGTTTTAGAGCGTTTTCGTGATTTTCAAAGCTGCTTAAATCGTCGTAAGTAAATTCTAAAATGTTGATTGAAGTGTCAGGCGCATCGCCAATTAAATGGGCAACATCTTGCCAAATAATGTCGTTTCTCGCCAAGCCAATCACGTTTTCGTCAACCGTTTCAATCGCGTCTGGCTTGAGCGCGATAACATTTTGCGCGTCAGCAAGCGCCGCATCAAAATTTTTGTAACGCAAAAGTACGGCGCGTTTTTTGGCGGGTAGTTTTTTTAGGCGAACCTTGATTTTACTGACCAAAGCCAATGTTCCTTCTGAGCCGCTGATTAAATAATTTAAATCTAGCGCGCTGTTCTCAAAAGATTTTTCAATGTTGTAGCCGCTCGCCGTGCGGGCTAAATGTTTTGAGGAATAAAGATTTTGCGCTCTAGCTAAAATGCCCCCAAGCTTTGAATTTAAAGCTGCCGTGCCAGCTTTGCTTGAAACAACATTTTCTTCGCCAAGCAAATGTAGCGACAAATCTTCAATATTGTCGGATGTTCTGCCATGGGTGCACGAGCCTTTTCCGCAAGCGTCGGTATTTACCATGCCACCAATTGTGGCGCGGTTGCTTGGTGAAATATTTGGCGGAAAATAAAGATTAAATTTTTCTAATTCTTTGTTGAGCACATCTAAAATTAGGCCAGGTTCAACTTCGGCGCAGAGATTTTTTTCATCAATATGGATGATTTTATTCATGTGGCGCGAGTAATCGACGATTAGTCCGTGATTGATTGACTGGCCGTTGGTGCTGGTTCCGCCGCCTCTTGCGGTGATTTTAATTTCTTGAAATTTTGGTTGGCGCAGCAATTTGAAAATCAGCTCAACGTCTTTTTGATCTCGCGGAAAAATCACGCCGTCAGGGGCTATTTCGTAAATGCTGTTGTCGGTTGAGTAAACTATCGCGACTGATTTTTGGGTTTCGATGTCGCCTTTAAAGCCGCTGTTTTTTAAATCTAAAAGAAAGTCACGTGCGCTCATGCTGACTTCAAAAACGAAATTAAATCACCCACATTGTAGAAAAAATTCTCAGCTTCTTTGATTACAGATTCGCGTGCGGCGTGGCCGCCGAAGCCGCAGAAAGTCACTTTTGAAATGGCTTTGGCAACTTCCAAATCGGTGTAGCCGTCGCCCACCATGAAAATTTTTGTGTAAGATTTTTTGGCTAAAATTTGGTCCACGATTTTTGGCTTACCGCCGTTTTGAGATAAAATATTTTCTTGATCAAAACCGATAATTTTGTTGCCGTCGTAGGTAAAATTATTGGCGAAACAATTCGCGTGAGGGATGCCTAATTTGTCGGCGACGGGATAAATAATTTCCAAAAATCCGCCAGAAATTATGTAGAAATCAAATTCGTCTCTTAGCTGATTAAAGCCTTCAGCAAAGCCTTCGGTGAGGTAATTGCAAATCTCAGATTTGAGCTCCTCAATCTCAGATTTTGTTAGATTAATGTTGGCAAAACGTGTGCGCAAAGAATCAGCAAAAGTCATTTTGCCGTTCATTGCTGCTTGGGTGATTTTTTCAATTTCGTCGGCTTGATTTTTTGAAGTTTTAGCAATCAAAAAATCCAAAGTTTCGATTGAAACCAGCGTTGAGTCGAAGTCAAAAATTGCGCATTTAGATTTCATAATTTGGCAGTTTCGTAAGCATATTCAAACCACTCGCACAATTTTTTAATATCGCTGGCATCAGCAGTTAAGCCGCACCAAACCCTAAAAGACGGAGGTGCTGAGTTGTAGCCTTTAATGTCGAAGGCAACTTTTTCGGCCTGCAAAATTGCGGCGATTTTATCGATGAAAGCTTTTTGTTGTTCGATTGAAGACTCTTTAAACCAGCTTTGCGAAATCGTAAAACATACCGAAGTGTGTGACTGATATTTTTCGTCAGCGCACAGATTTTCGAAATTTTTTGAGCTTTTTAAAAAGTTTGAAATTGCGGCGAAATTGTCGTTTACGCGTTGGTACATTGCGCTAATTCCGCCGCTTTCTTTGATCCAGTTAAGAGCATCTAAAGCATCTAAAATACAGGCGATAGAAGGGGTGTTAATAACTGATCCTTCAAAAACATTTGCTTGAAATTGGCCTTTTTTCTTTAGCTGATAAATTTTTGGCAGTGGCCAAGTTGGTGTGTATTTTTCAATTCTTTCAACAGCGCGTGGGCTTA
Organism: Rickettsiales bacterium; assembly: GCA_017999675.1. Lineage (GTDB taxonomy): Bacteria > Pseudomonadota > Alphaproteobacteria > Rickettsiales > UBA1997 > UBA2645. The sequence goes on along the minus strand of JAGNLL010000001.1, from coordinate 82,247 downwards.
AAATTAAAACGCCGTGCTGTGCTTCACCGCCCAAAGATTTCTGCCACGAATAAGTCGTCACATCAAGTTTAGAAAAATCGATTGGCTTTGAAAAAGCGGCAGAAGTTGCGTCGCAAAAAGTTAGGCCGGCTCTGTTTTGCGGGATGAATTCTAGATCGCTAAAGTAAACGCCCGAAGTGGTGCCGTTTAGCGTGAATACTACGTCGCGATCGAAATTAACTTTCGAGATATCGGGAAATTTTCCAAAATCAGCGCTGAATTTATTTACGTCAGTTAAACGCAATTGTTCGGTGATGTCTTTGTACCACTCGGCGCCGAAAGCTTCGAAATAAATTACGTCAACGCCGCGCTCGCCCAGCATGTTCCACATTGCGCATTCAAACGCGCCGGTGTCTGAGGCGGCGATGATGGCGATTTTGTAGTCTTTTGGGATGCCCAGAAATTCTAGGCTTAGGGCGTTTACTTCGTTGATTACTTTTAAAACTTCTTTTGAGCGGTGCGATCTGCCGAGAAGTTCGGTTTTGTTTAAGAAATCGGCATTCCAGCCCGGCCTTTTAGCGCAAGGTCCGCTGCTGAATTTGTTGGTTGATGGTTTTGCGTTTGGCTTGGTCATAAAATTATAGAGAAGCTGATGTTTCTTGTTGTTTGATCATACTCGTCACGTCATTGCGAGCGAAGCGTGGCAATCCAGTTGTGACTTGCAAAATGGATTGCCGCGCTTCGCTCGCAATGACGTGACGAGTACGATTGATACTTTTTTATCTAGAAATTCTCACAGAAATAGTTCCGGCAATTGCCTTTAGTGCATCTTCCAAACCAGCTGGAAGCTCTTTAGTTTCAACGTCCAACACCACATACCCAATTTCGCTGTCGGTTGAAAGAATCTGCGCCTGAATGTTCAAACTGTAGTTGCTGATTTCGTGGTTAATCGCTTGCAACATGCCCGGAGTATTGACGTGAACGTGAGCAATACGAAGGCAAGATTCTTTAGTTTTTTGCAGCGCCAAATTTGGAAAGTTCACTGCCATTGCAGTTGAGTCGGTTAAGTGGTTTTGCGCCAATTTGTTTGACACCTCAATTGCAATGTTTTCCTGCGCTTCTTGCGTGCTGCCGCCAATGTGCGGGGTTAGCAAAACATTTTCGAATTTTCTTAAAGGTGACACAAACTCTTCGGTGTTGCTTGCTGGTTCAACCGGGAAAACGTCAATTGCCGCACCCGCAACATGCTTGCTTTCCAAAGCATCTGCCAAAGCATCAATATCAACCACATTGCCGCGCGAAGCGTTGATGATGAAGACACCCTTTTTCATTTTGGCAATTGCCGCCTTGTTGATGATGTTGTTAGTGCCTGTTCCTTGTGGCACGTGAAGCGTGATTACGTCAGCAACTTTAAACAGCTCGTCAAGCGAGTTAACTTGCTGGTTTGAGCCAAATGGCAATTTATTTTCAATGTCAAAATAGGCCACATTCATGCCCATGGCGTTGGCCAAAACACCAACTTGCGCGCCGATATTGCCGTAGCCGATAATGCCGAGAGTTTTGTTTTTAATCTCGTTGCAGCCTTGTGCATTCTTGCTCCATAAGCCTTTGTGCATTTCAACATTTACAATGTGCAGGCGACGATAAAGCGAAATAATTTCGCCAATCACTAATTCAGCAACTGATCTGGTGTTAGAAAATGGCGCGTTAAAAACCGGAATGCCCAATTTTTTTGCCGCAGCAAGATCGACTTGGTCAGTACCAATACAAAAGCAACCAACGCATGAAAGGTTTTTGAATTTTTGTAAAACTTCTTTGCTAAGTTTACTGCGCGATCTGATGCCTAAAATGTTGGCTTCAAAAACTTCGCTTGGAGCATCTTCAATGCTGGTTTTGAGAATTTTAACATCGGTAATTCCAAATCTTTGGAAGGTGGCAATTGCGGCTTCGCTGATATTTTCGAGCAGGACAACTTTGGTCATTTTAAAGAGAAAAAAAGTTAGAAAAGAATTAAGAAGATTCACAAATTAGACGCGGAAGTTTTAATAATCGCGCTTCATGATAATCATTTTTTAATGTTGTAATGTACCCCCTAAAATACATCGAACCAGTTTTTCGCCCACCTAGTGAGTGGAGGTCTTTAATTTTACAAGTGACAAACGGTTGCTCGTGGAACAAATGCACCTTTTGCGACATGTATAAAGACGAGCAAAAGCGCTTCAAACCAAAAGCGATTGAAGAGATTGAACAAGAGCTGAAATTTCTGTCGCAAAATCAATTTTCAGTGACGCGGGTTTTTTTGGCGGACGGCGATGCCACCAGTCTTTCTTTTCGAAGGCTGAAAGAAATTTTGCAGCTACTTAACAAATATTTCCCCAACCTACAGCGCATTTCGTCTTACTGCCTGCCGCGCAATTTGTTGAATAAGTCGGTGGAAGAGCTGCGCGAGTTGCAAGAAATGGGTTTAAAAATTCTCTACGTTGGCTGCGAAACTGGCGACACGCAGCTGCTTAGTTTAGTTGAAAAAGGTGAAACTTTTGAGTCGTCGCTAGCAGCTTTGCAAAAAATAAAAGCGGCGGGAATCAAAAGTTCGGTGATGATTTTAAATGGCTTGGGTGGCTCGAAATACAGCACGCAACACGCTTTGGCTTCAGCAGAATTAATGAACCAAGCCCAGCCAGAATATCTTTCAACTTTGGTGCCAGAATTTCCTTTTGGCTCGCAGCGTTTTGAAAAAAGTTTTAATGGCCAGTGGCACGAGTTAAGCAGGCTAGAGCTGTTTCAAGAAATGAAGCTGTTGATGGAAAATCTGCACCTAAACAAAACAATATTTCGCAGCGACCACGCCTCGAATCATTTGGTTTTAAAGGGTGTGCTGGGCAGAGATAAACCAAGAATTATTGCCGAAATTGACGCGGCAATTGAGTGGGTATCTTGAGGTTTATCCAAGAATCCAATCCTGTGCCTTTTCGATCTGATTAAATTTGAAAATTTTCACCTCAGGGTGCACACGTCCACGTGCAATTCGTGCAACAATTTTAGTAAAAAACCCACCCATATTTAGCGCCGCTTTTTTGAATTTGTGATGGTTGCTGCCAGCAAAATTTAAATATTCCGCGCGGTTTCTAGCGCTCGTCCAGTAAGGAAATTTCTTAGCGTTGATGATGATGCCTCGAAGCTCGCCATGCTCGGCAAAATATGGGTCGATGATTTCTGCAATGGCCTGAAAATCTTCCTCTGAAAACGGATTTTTTACATCAAGCAAAAGCACGCCGTGATGGCCATCAAACTGGCAGAACATTTCATTTCTGCTGGTGGTTTCTTGAAAAGTGACCTCGAAAGTTTCGTGATTGGTCATGATTTATTTTGTTCGTTTAAAAGATTGTGGCCCCAGGGCCACAATCTTTTTTAAAACCCGTAAAGATAGTTAATTAAAGCCGCCGACTCTTTAAAATTGCCGTTCTGTCTTCTGCTTAATTTGGCGGTGACACTAGATTTTTCTGAAAGTGGAACCGCAAAAGACGCGCTGCCACCAAGAGTAAATTTTTGGTTGTAGGTTGTGCCAAGGCTGTATTTGGCACTGCCTTCAGTGACAGTGGCATTTTTCTTTGAGATTAAATCACTTTTGTAGCCACTTAATTCAAGCTTGTAAGAAGAGTCTTTTGGTAGTTGTAAAAATTTTGGTGTGGCATTTTTGTAATAAGCGCCAAGCTCAGTATTTAAGGTGTTAGCTGCTGATTTTGAAACTGCCACATTGCCTTCCAAAAGACCAGATTCACTCCAGCCATTGCGGTTGGTTTTTTGTAAATTCGCCGAAGTAAAAATTGCAAATTCTCCGCTTAAATTAGTTTTAATTTTTTGGTTGGCGCCAAGTCCAACAAATTGAAAATTACCATTGCCAGAGCCTTTGGCGCTTTGTGCAGAGCTGTTGAAAAGCACGTCTCTGCTGGCGTCAAATCTGTAAAATCCGGCACCAAATTGGGTGAAGGCGTAAAAATTTCCTAAATTATTGTTGAAGTTTTTTCCAAGTGCTAAGGCTAAGCCACTGCTGTCAATTTGATCGCGACCTGCATAGGTAAAGCGTTTTGCGCTTGATTGTGAGTTAAAAACGCCAGCGGTTAATTGGTGATCGCCATAATTTTTGGTAAGTCCGGCAGCAAGAATTGAGCCATTTGTAGAGTAGGCTGAAGTGTTGGAGTTGGATGAAAGGTGAGTGTCAAATCCACCGCCAGAAATCCAAGCGTTGGTTTTTTGATCTTCTAAAATTTGTCCATTTTGCAATTGCTCCGACAAAGATTCGCTAAGTAATTTGCTTACAGAATTTTGCGTTGAAACAACGCCATCAAGCATGTTGTTATTTAGATTGGTAGAAACTCTCGCGCTTACAGCTGAAGAGCCGTAGGTGAGGTTGGTGCTAAAGCCACTTTGCGTTGATACATTGTCGAAGGTGCCAGAAATTGTTCCGCCGCTAGTTTCGAGAATATTTTTTGCAGTGACAAAATAGCCGCTATTACTGCCATAGAGTTGAAAATTTGCGGTGCCAGCAATGTTAATATTTCCGGTGGCGGTGGTTTTGTCGATGCCGCTGCTGTTAAATTCGAAATTTGTTGTTGAGCCAGAAGCTAGGGTTAAATCACCACTAACGCCCAAAGTGCCAATTGAATTGCCTGTGGCCAATGTTCCGCCCGATTGAATTGTGAGTGATCCAACGGTGCCACTTCCCGAAATTGTTGCGCCAGATGCAATTGTCACCGCGCTTGAAGAGGCGCTGCCGTTAACTTTTAACTCACCGGCAGAAATTGTTGTTGCACCGCTGTAGGTGTTGGTGCCGCTTAATTCTAAGCGGCCGCTACCAGTTTTGGTAATTGATCCGCTGCCAGAAATTGCGTTTGAATAGGTGAAATTTGATGATCCGGTTGCAATTGTTAGTGCTCCAGAATTTGAAATATTTCCTGTGCTGCTGCCCGAATTTAGATTGAGTGTGTTGCCACTGCCAGAAACCGACAAGGCGCTGATTGTTCCTGAGTTAGAAATTGAATCGCTGCCGCTTAAGCTTACCAAATCAACAGTGACGCCACTGGTAATATTTTTGGTCCAAGAGCTGCCGGTAAGTTGCGCAGCAAGAGTGTCGTAATTGGTGCCAGAAAGATTGGTTTTGATGTTGAGAACGTTGTTTGAGCCTGCGGCATTGATATCGCCAATGATGCTAGATCCGGCCAAAATATTTAGAGTAAAATTGCCGCCCGTCACATCAATTGCTTTATATCCACTAGAAGCGTTGGCGATTATAGATCCTGAATTATTAATTGTTGCGGTTTGACCAGCAGAAAATGCAATCGTTGCATAAGCCGTATTGCTGTTGGCACTATTGTCGATTGTTCCAGAGTTAGTGATTTCAAAAGATCCTGTGCTGCTACCGTTAGCAATATGAAGGCCCGAAGCAGAGCTGGTGATGGTTCCTGAGTTATCCAGTGTAAAATCAAAACCTTTGCGACCCGAACCCGACTTACCAAGTATATAAATTGGAATTGAGAATGCTCCGTTAGTTGTAAGAGAGCCCTCATTTACAATATTCACCTCATTTAACGTAGATGAGTTAGTGATGTTTGGTAAATAGAAAATACCATAATTGCTGTGGGTTGATGTGATTGAGCCGCTGCTGGAGTTGGTTATATTAACATCTCCACTGACATCTCCGCTTAAATAAAGATAGCCACCAGTAATTGCACCAGAGCTTAGGGTGCGACTATTTTCTACCGTCACATTATTGTAAGCCGTGTTGTCAGAAACATGAGCGGAGAAGTCTAAGTTGGAGTAATCGAGAGCCTGAGCAGAGAAGTTGAAAGCTAGAGAAATTGCAAAAACAGAGAGCGTAAACTTTTTTGAAAACATAATTTTTGAAATTGAGTTGTTTGTTTTGAAAGAAAATTTCTCTTCAAACAAACATGCAACAAATGCTCTAAATCAATGCTGTTTTGGCACAACTTACTTCAAGGTTTTAAACGCCATCAAAGCAAAATCGCGTGCTTTGGCGTGGTCGACAATTCGAGTTGGGTAGTTTTTTCCAAGCTCAATGCCGCAAGATTTTAGCAAATTTTCTTCCATCTCCCAAGGCTTGTGAATGTAGCGGTTTGGCACTTTGGCAAGTTCGGGAAGCCATTTTTTTACGTAAGCGCCATCCGCGTCAAAACGTTCGCCCTGCAGCGTTGGGTTAAAAATTCGAAAGTACGGGGCCGCATCAGCGCCGCTTCCAGCTACCCATTGCCAGTTGGCAACATTACTTGCTAAGTCGGCGTCAAGTAAACAATCCCAAAACCATTCTTCACCTTCGCGCCAATCAATTAGCAAATCTTTCACTAAAAACGACGCCACAATCATGCGCACACGATTGTGCATTAAGCCGGTTGTCCACAGCTCGCGCATGCCGGCGTCAACAATCGGAAATCCGGTTTGGCCGCGCTGCCATTTTTGCAAAAGAAAATCGTTTTTTTGCCACGGAAATTTTTCAAATTCAGCGCGAAAAGATTTGGTTGGAAGCTTAGGAAAATGAAACAGCAAATGATGGCAAAACTCGCGCCAGCCAAGCTCAGTGAGAAATTGGGTTTTGCCCTCAGAAGCTGAAATTTTCTTTGCGGCGTGAAAAATTTCGCGCGCCGAAATTAGACCAAAATGCAAGTGCGGCGAAAGTTTTGAAGTGCCGTTTAGCGCAGGAATGTCGCGGGCTTGTTTGTATTCGCTAACTTTGTTTTTTAGAAAACTTTCAAGGCTTGAAACAGAAATAATTTCAAAATTTTTGGCCCAGTTTTTTTTGGGCAAAAGGTTTAAGTTGTCATTTTTAATTTCAAGAAAAGCGCTGCGAGTGCTTGGATCAGGTGCGGGAAGCGGATCTAAAATTGCGTCAGAATTTTTTAAGCAGTGGCGCCAAAAAGGTGTAAAAACTTTGAAGTAGCTGCCGCTGCCATTTTTGATTTCTGTTGGTTCAAAAAGTGTGGTTGATTTGAAGTCGAAAACTTCGACATAATTTTCTTGCGCGAGTTTTTTTATTTTGTCTTGTAGCTGTGTGGACGGCTGATCTACGCCGCGCGTAAAATAAATTGCGGCAACTTTTTTACTGGCAAAAATTTCACGTAAAATTTGCAAAGAATCACCTTTTTTTACCGCCAATTTTAGTGCGTATTTTTTAGAAATTGCTTGCGCAAAACTTTCTAAAGCATGGTGCAAAAACCACTTCGAAGCCGCACCAATTGGGCGGCGATTTACTTCATCTAAAATAAAAATTGGCGCCACATTTGCGTGGTCGCGCATTGCGTAAAAAAACGCCGGATTGTCGGAAATGCGCAGATCTTGATTAAATAAAACTAAGGCGTTTTTCATTTTTTTAGCTTGAGCAAGAAATTGATATTTCCTTGGCCCAAGTGGGCGGAAGGCTGGCGTAAGATTCGTTTTCGGGCTGTTCGTCAAAAGGATTTTGCATGATTTTTAGCAGCTTTTTTACTTCTGAAAAATCATTTGCAAGGTCGGCTTTTTCGATGGCGGTTTGCAGCAGGTGGTTGCGTAAAATGAATTTGGGGTTGGTGTTTTTTTGGATGGTTGTTGGAATTTTTGGGTGCAGCGATTTTAAGGCTTTGTGCCATGAATCATCCTTCGACAGGCTCAGGATGACATCGAGGTTGGTGAGGTTGTAGAAAAAAAATGTGTAGTCGATTTGGTGTTGTTCAAGCAGGTCTAAAACTTCGTGAGTGAGTTTTTTGGTGTTTTCATCGGCGCTAGTAAAGCCAAGCTTTTGCGCCATTAAATTGTAAAATTCTTGGTAAAAAAATTTCTCGTAATTTGCCAAAATTTCTTTCTGCTCTTCCATTGAAACGAGGCTTGAAAGCGTGATTGCAAAAGCGTGTAAATTCCACAAGCCAATTGCTGGTTGATTGGCGAAAGAGTAGCGTCCCTCAAAGTCAGAATGGTTGCAAATGTGGTGGGGGTTGTAGGCGTCTAAAAATCCGAAAGGGCCGTAATCGAAGGTGATTCCGAGAATTGACATGTTGTCGGTGTTTAAAACTCCGTGGCAAAAGCCAAAAGCTTGCCATTTGGCGATGAGCTTGGCTGTTGATTCAACAACGCCTGCTAAAAATTCAGAATATTTATTTGGGTGATTTTTTAGCTGCGAAAAATTTTGTTCAATTACGTAATCGGCGAGAATTTTTATTTGCTCATTTTGTTTGCGGTAGAAAAAAACTTCAAAGCTACCAAAGCGCACGTGGCTTGGCGCTAACCGAATTATTTGCGCTGCTTTTTCCATGCCGTCGCGGTGAATTTTTTCTTCTGACGCAATCAAACAAAGTGCGCGCGAGGTTGGAATTCCCAAGTGAAACATTGCCTCAGAAACTAAGAATTCGCGAATTGACGAGCGCAAAACCGCCTTGCCGTCGCCCATGCGAGAGTAGGGTGTGAGGCCAGCGCCTTTTAAAACTAAATCCCAGCTTTCGTTTTTTTGGTTAGAAATTTGTGCAAGCAAAGCAGCTCGTCCGTCCCCTAGTTGCGGCACGAAATGGCCAAATTGATGGCCGGCGTAAAGCATTGCGAGGTTGCAAAAATTTGGGTTGGTGAATTTGCAGAATTCGGGTTTTAAAAATTCTTGAGGGTCAAAATCTAAAAGGGTGCAAGCGCTGGGGCTGTAAGCCGCAACAAAGCTATTTTCTAAAGGAGTTGTGGTGATTTTAGAAAAAAAGTCGGTTCCTAAATTTTCGAAATGGTTGAAGAAATTCATCTTTTGGATTGTTTGTGTGCGTTGCTTAATCTGACTCAAGTATGTTGATCTTATTTTCAGCTGTCATTGCGAGCGAAGCGCGGCAATCCATCTCGTCACAAAGTCAAAATAGATTTTGTGATGAGATGGATTGCCGCGCTTCGCTCGCAATGACGCGGTAAAATAAGTCGGCATCTTCAACTTGAATGGGTATGATTTTTGAGATAAGTGTTAGAACGCGATCATATCGCGTGAGGCCTGTGCTACCGCGTATTCCCGCGGTTTGAAAAGTTGGTAGTGCCACCATTCGTTGCGGTAAAAGTCAAAGCCGGCGGCGGTCATGAGGCCTAGCAAAATCAGGCGATTACGTTGTGCCTCGGCAGAAATTTTGTCACAGTTGTGGAAGGCGAGATCAGAGAATTCGTCAAAATCGGTGCCCATGTCGAGCTCGTTGCCTGAGGCATCACACAAAGTTAAATCAATCGCCACGCCGCGACAATGTGGGATTGCGCCGTTTTTTGGGTTTGAAATAAATCCGCCATTTGGATCTTCTGACGGAAATTTATCGAACATAAATTGCTGCACTTCGATTGGCCGAAAGCCGTCAAAAATTTTTAATTTTAACCCCAAATTTTTCGCCGATTTGATCGCGCGATTTAGCGGCTCAATTGCCGCTTCATGCATGTAGCAAAAAGGGTAGGCGTAAAGTTTGTGGCCGCAGACGTTATTTTCTGAGGCGTAGCGTAAATCAAAAATTACGTCGAAATTTTTGGTCGTGATTTCAACTAAATTTTGCATTTTTAGAAAGGTTTTAAAATTACTAGAGCGACGATCACAATCATCAGGAGGGTTGGCACTTCGTTAATGATGCGGAAGAATTTTTGGCTGTGTTTGTTTTCGCCGGCGGCAAATTTTTTGGCGGTGCAAGAAAGAAAGCCGTTAAAAGCTGCGAGTAAAAAAACTAAAGTCATTTTGATGTGCAGCCAGACAAACTCAAAACCGATTTCTGAAGCCAAGTAAAAGCCAAAACAAAAGGTTAGAATCATTGCGGGCAGCATAATGAAGCGCAGCAGGCGGCGTTCCATGGTTTGAAAAAGTTTGTCGGCTTCTGACCCAACCGCAACTTGCGTGTGGTAAACAAAAATTCTCGGCAAATATAAAAGGCCGGCAAGCCATGAGATTACGGCGACGATGTGTAAAATTTTAATCACGTCGTAGAGTTCGATATTTTCCATAAAATGTTGGAGAAAAAAGTTGATAATTGGGCTTTGAAAAATAGGTTGCGCGGCTTGAAAACTTTCCCCCAGCACTAGTCAAAATTCAAACTAAAAATCATGAAACTTCTCGCCTGCAATAGTAACCGCATTTTGTCGCAAGAAATTGCCAACTACCTAGGAATGCAGCTAATTGACGCTGAAGTTAAAAAATTTGCCGACAAAGAAGTTTTTGTCGAAATTAAAGAAAATGTTCGTGGCGAAGATATCTTCGTGGTGCAGTCAACTTCTTACCCCGCCAACGACAACATCATGGAATTGCTAATTGCAATTGATGCGCTGCGTCGCGCTTCGGCAAAAAGAATTACCGCAGTGATTCCTTATTTTGGCTATGCCAGACAAGACCGCAAAGCGGCGCCACGCACGCCAATTTCGGCAAAGTTGGTAGCCAATATTATTACTTCAGCTGGCGCCGATCGAGTGCTTACGGTTGATTTGCACGCTGCACAAATTCAAGGATTTTTTGATATTCCTTTAGACAATCTTTACGCCGCACCAGTTTTTGTGCGTGATATCAAACAAAATTTCGATTTGAAAAATTTGGTGGTAGTGTCGCCAGATGTTGGTGGACTTGTGCGCGCGCGTGCAATTGCTAGCAAAATTGGTGCCGAACTTGCGATTGTCGATAAACGCCGCCCACGCGCTGGAGTAAGCGAGGTGATGAATATTATTGGTGAAGTTGATGGTAAAAATTGCGTGATTGTTGACGACATGGTTGATTCTGGAGGTACTTTATGTAATGCTGCAGAAGCCTTGCTTAGCAAGGGTGCAACTTCAGTTTCAGCCTACATTACTCACGGAGTTTTGTCGGGAAAGGCGGGCGAGAGAATCGCTAATTCTAAACTAAAAAATTTGGTAATTACCAATACGATTGAGCCGTCAGAAGGAACTTTGGCAGCCAAAAATATTAAAATTATCAACATCGCTGATCTTATCGGAGAAGCGATTCGCAACATTTCGCAAGAAAAATCTGTTTCAACTTTGTTCGATTAAAAACATGAAAAAAATTCAAGAATTATTAAAATCTCAAGCAAAAGATCAGGGTCCAGCAATAGCTTTAGCGATTGGAGTGGTGCTGTTTTCAGTTGTTTTAGCTGATCTGCTTTATCAGCCAAAAACAGTGTTAAAAAGAGGCTTTGAAATTGCAGTTTCAACTGATGGCAAACCAGTAGAAAAAAAGGTAGAAGCGCCGGTTGATTTAGCGGCGATGATGAAAACTGCCGATGTTGATCGCGGTGCAAAAATTTTCAAAAAATGCGCTTCTTGTCACGGTGTTGAAAAAGGTGGTGCGGCAAAAGTGGGGCCGAATTTGTTTGGGGTTGTCGGTAAGAAAAAAGCGGCGTTTGCTGGGTTTTCTTACTCTGACGCCATGAAAGCCAAAGGTGGCTCTTGGGATGCGGAATCGATCAATACCTTTATTACTAAGCCAAAAGACTTTGTTCCGGGTACAAAAATGGCTTTTGCAGGTTTGAAAAAACCGCAAGATCGCGCCGATGTGATTTTGTTTTTGGAGAAGCAGAAGTAATTCAGTGTTTCGCGAATAAACATCGGTATCGTGAATAACTACCGGTATTGTGAATAACCACCCCCAACCCCTCCTTGAAAAGGAGGGGCTTTACACCGAGATTGTTTTTAGCCCGCCTCTTTAAAAAGAAATCGTACTAAGCCCCTCCTTTTCAAGGAGGGGTTGGGGGTGGTTATTCACACACTCCGACTTAATTTTAACTACTTACGCCCCCCATGGAACAACTCTTTGGAATAATCCTAGCCGCCACCTTCGGTGCGATTTTTGGTTCTTACGCTACGCTTTTCGCTTACCGTTTGCCACTTGGAGAATCGTGTTTTGGCAGATATTTTGGCCAAAAATCTAGATGCCCGCAGTGCAACACAATCATCAGAACGCGCGAATTAATTCCGCTCATCAACTGGCTTTTCACTTTAGGCAGATGCAAATCTTGCCAAACAAAAATTCCGCGCACGCACTTATTTGTTGAAGCTGCCACCACTGCACTTTTTGTTTTGAGTTATCTCAAGTTCGGCTTCACGCAAGAATTCATGATTTATTCTTTGATTTCTGTGGGGTTGGTAATCTTGCTTGCGACTGATTTTACGCACAAAATTTTTCCGCAACCCGTGCTTAATTTTATTTTAATGGTTGGTCTGGCGAACCGCGTTTTACAAGATCAAAACGTGATTGATGTGACATTTTCTGCAGCGATTGGTGTGATTTTTGCAGCGGTGTTTTACCAAATTTTTTACAAAAAAACCGAAGGGCTCTTTGCCAGCGAGACACAATCTTTTGACTACACAAAATTTATTTTGATCGCGTCGGTTTGCTTAACCCAAAACCAATTTTTATTTTATTTTTTCGCGGTGATGACCATTTTGACCATGCTTTTGGTTTTCAAGGTTCCGAGCCGAAAAAATCGTAGCAATTTTGGCTACGCGCTGATTATTCCGTTTGTGTGGTTGCTACTTTCTTCTCCAGCTTTTTCTTAAATTAAAATTCTAAAAACATGACTAGTGATTACCGCGTGAAGGATATTTCTTTGGCTGCTTGGGGCAGAAAAGAAATCACTTTAGCAGAAAATGAAATGCCTGGCTTGATGTCTTTGCGTCGCGAATTTGGCGCGGCAAAACCACTTAAAGATGCAAAAATTGTCGGCTGTTTGCACATGACAATTGAAACTGCAGTTTTGATTGAAACCTTGGTGCACTTGGGTGCAGAGGTTCGCTGGAGTTCTTGCAATATTTTCTCAACATCTGATCACGCAGCTGCTGCAATTGCTGCAAGCGGTGTTCCGGTTTTTGCTTGGAAAGGTGAAACTGAAGAGGAATATGATTGGTGCATCAGACAAACAATTGTTGGAAAAGCTGACTGGAAACCAAACATGATTTTGGATGATGGTGGTGATTTAACTAAAATGATTCACGACGAATATCCGGAAATTTTAGCCGGCATTAAAGGCTTGTCAGAAGAGACTACAACAGGTGTAGCCCGACTTTACCAAATGGAAAAAGAGGGCAGGTTGAAAGTGCCAGCGATTAATGTGAATGATGCGGTGACTAAGTCGAAATTCGACAATCTTTACGGCTGCAAAGAAAGTGTAATTGACGGTGTGAAGCGCGCGACTGACGTGATGATTGCCGGAAAAATGGTAGTTATTTGTGGCTACGGAAATGTTGGTAAAGGATGCGCTGATGCGTTTAAATCACAGGGTGCAAGAGTTGTCGTCACAGAGATTGATCCAATCTGCGCATTGCAAGCGGCGATGGCAGGATTTCAAATTTTGCCAATTGAAGATGTGGTTGCACAAGCTGATATTTTTATTACCACAACGGGCAATGTTGACATCATCACAATCGAACACATGCGCGCGATGAAAGATTGCGCGATCGTTGGAAATATTGGTCACTTCGACAATGAAATCCAAGTTGAAGCTTTGAGAAATTTGAAATGGACCAACATCAAACCACAAGTTGATCAAATTACTTTTGCTGATGGAAAAAGAATTATTTTGCTGGCTGAGGGCAGATTATTAAATTTGGGATGTGCGACTGGGCACAGTGCTTTTGTGATGTCGGCAAGCTTTACAAATCAAGTGATGGCGCAAATTGAACTTTGGGGCAATCACAAAAAATATGAAAACAAAGTTTATATTTTGCCGAAAGAATTAGACGAAAAAGTTGCAAGATTACACTTAGAAAAGTTGGGAGCGAAACTGACAAAATTAACCAGCAAGCAAGCTGATTACATCAATGTTGACGCTGCTGGTCCGTACAAGACTGATAATTATAAATATTAAAAAAGCGGAGAAAAAAAATGAGTAAATTTCAAATCACAACACAAGGCTACGCAAAATTAAAAGCTGAAATTGAAAATCTTAAAAATGTTCAAAGACCAGCTATCATCAAGCAAATCGCTGATGCGCGTGAGCATGGTGACCTAAAAGAAAATGCTGAATATCACACTGCAAAAGATCGTCAGGGTTTTATTGAGGCGCAAATTGGTGATTTAGAAGACAAATTTTTACGCGCAGAAGCGATCGATATTTCAAAACTTTCTGGCGACAAAATTCAATTTGGCGCAACGATAAAATTAGAAAATTTAGATAGTGCAAAAATTGTCACTTACAAAATTGTTAGTGACTTTGAAGCAAATATTGATGAAGGCCTGATCTCAAGTATGTCGCCGGTTGCCAGAGCTTTAATTAATAAAGAAGTTGGTGACGAAGTAGAAATAAAAACACCAGGTGGTGTAATTAATTACGAAATTTTAGAGATAAAATTTGTGTAAATTTTTGCAAAAAATGACACGAATTTTATTTCGCAAAATTGTTGTCGAAAAAAAATTTGACATCAAAAAACCCCTCACCTAACTAGCCTGCACAAATCACTTAAAGATTTACTATTTCCGCCCTTAACAACAAATAATTTCTAAATATGAAAAAAACTTTTTCTAAGAAAAAATCAGCATTTTCGTTGATTGAATTATCGATCGTTTTGATCGTTATCGGTTTGCTGATTGCTGGTATCACCGGCGGCGCCAGCTTGATCAAAAGCTCAGAACTTCGTTCTGTAATGGGTGAAGCAAGAGGATACGCGGTTGCGGTTAATGCTTTTTACAGTCAGTTTAATGCTCTCCCTGGCGACTATGGTACTGCGCTAGCTCCTGCTACAGTTGCTGGAGATGCTGACGGTAAAATTGAATACTTTAGCGATGCAGGAACTCCTGCAGCAGAAGGTCTTCAAGCTTGGTTGTCACTTAAAGCAATTGGTGCGGTTGATCCTACAGTTTCAGTAGTTGGTGTTGGTGTTGCTCAAGTGCCAGGAACTACAGGAACATTCCATATGCCAGCTTCAAAAATTAAGTCTTCTGGTTGGGCTTTCGATTACAACTCTGATGCTGGATCATTGCAAAATGTTGTGGTTTTAACTCAAGCAATTGGAACAGGTACTGCGGCTAACACTTTGGTAAAAGGTGCAACTATTGCAACTGCTGCAATTACTCCAGCTGATGGTCTTGCAATTGACTCTAAAATTGATGATGGCGCAGCAAATGCTGGTAAAGTTAGAGCCGTTAACCCTCTTAACGGTACTGGATGTGCTGGCGGTACTGTTACAGTGCCAAGCGCTAGCTACACAGTTGCGACTACAACTAAAGCTTGTGCTCTTTCATACCAAGTTGACGTTAACTCATAGTTCTTTGATTTAACAAAAACTTTAAAACCCCGTCACTTGAAAAAGTGGCGGGG
The DNA here is from genome assembly GCA_017999675.1 of Rickettsiales bacterium. Classification (GTDB taxonomy): domain Bacteria; phylum Pseudomonadota; class Alphaproteobacteria; order Rickettsiales; family UBA1997; genus UBA2645. The sequence goes on along the minus strand of JAGNLL010000001.1, from coordinate 66,999 downwards.
TTTTTTGTTGGGAGTTGTTTTAAAATTATTTACAGATTTATTTTGTTTTAAGAGCGTTTGTTTTAGCTCAATCTGTTTCAAGGTATTTAACTTCTTGAAGCTGTCATTGTGAGCGAAGCGTGGCAATCCATCTCACAATTACAAATGGATTGCCACGCTTCGCTCACAATGACAGCTTCAAGAAGTGCAAATAAGTCAAAAATCTTCAATAGCACTTTATGAAAAACGATCCAATCCTTTCAGCGCTAATCAACTTTTTGGTACCGATAATTTTTCTTTACGGGTTGTTTTTTCTCGCTGATTTTTTTGAGAGCGGCTTCTTTGCCTTCATCTATTCCATGGTGCTATTTGTTAGTGGATTTATGATTTTCTCGGTGAAGTTTTCTGGCGTGAAAGTTTCGTCTATTTTTCATTTTGAGTTTGTCTCTTTCTTCGCTTTGCTTCTATCTATTGCCTACATCACCGCCATCTTGCTGTTAATCACCAATCTGTTTGCGATTTAGTTAAACGAAAAAAAAGACCGCGTCGGTTGAGCGGAGTCGAAACCAGCGGAAGGTTCCTGCTTCGAGAGTGAAGCAGGAACCTTCCGCTGGTTTCGACTCCGCTCAACCGACGCGGTCTTTTTGTTAAGATAGTTTTGTGAGTGTAGCGTGGCAATCTAGAGGCAAAAAAAAGCGAGACCTTCATTTAAGAGGAGCTCGCTTTAAATTTTTTATCCAAAAACTTTACTTAGAAAAAATCGAAAACACTGATCCCAAAAATGATTTTTTGCGATTGTGGCGTGGGTCAAATTTTTTCTTATCACGACGACCGTTGTTTCTTCTAGAGTGATCGTGGCGAGGTCTTCTGTTATTATTGCGCTGGTCAGATTCTTCTTCACGCTCTTCGCTTTGCGGATAGCTTTCAAAATAACTTTTTTCCAACCCAAGCTGATTCACCTTGCCGGTGGTCACAGGCATTTCAATTTCGCGTCTTTCTTCATCAGAAAGGCTTTTGCGTTTTTTGATGGTAAAGCCTTGGCTGCCAACATCTTCGCTTGGATGCATGAAGATGTGAATGTCGTAATTTTTCTCAGTAGAAACGATCTCACCTTTCTTAAAATTCATCATGTAGGCGATGGTTTTAGAATCGGTGTAGATGTAAATAACCCCAGCTTGCTTGTCGGCACAAGAGTGACGAATTGCGCGCAAAATGCTTACGGCTAAAATTTCTACTGAGCGAACATATCCAGTGCCGCTGCAATGTTTGCAAGGCTCGGTGATAGTTTCAAAAAAGCTGGCGCCAAGTCTTTGGCGTGACATTTCAAGCAAACCAAACACGCTGATGCGGCCTAATTGAATGCGGGCGCGGTCGTGTTGTAATTCATCGCGCAGAGTTCTTTCAACATTACGACGATTTTTTTGGTCGTACATGTCGATGAAATCAATCACAACCAAGCCAGCCAAATCGCGTAAGCGCAGCTGTTTAGCAATTTCTTTAACAGCTTCTAAGTTGGTGGTGACGGCGGTTTCTTCAACGTTAATTTCTTTTGTTGAGCGCCCAGAGTTTACGTCAATTGCAACTAAAGCTTCAGTGTGATCGATGACGATTGAACCACCAGATGGCAAGTTGATTTGCTTTTCGTAAAGCGCCGAAATTTGTTGCTCAACGCGATATTTATTAAACACCGGAACGCGTTCATCATGAAGCTTCACGTTATGCGCGCTGTGCGGCATGGTTAGTTTAACAAAGTTCATCACAGTTTCAAAAGCTTCAGCGCCTTCAACCACAACTTCGCTAACTTGTTCGTTGTAAACGTCGCGGATGCATCTTTTGATTACGTCGTCTTCGGCGTGAATGAAGGTTGGCGTTTTTGAGGTGTTTGAGGCCTCTTTAATGCTGTCCCAAAGTCTGGCAAGGTAGTCGCAGTCGCGTTTGATTTCTTCAGGTTTTTTGCCAACGCCAGCGGTTCTGATGATTACTGATCTGTCAGCTGGAACATTGAGTTCGTTCAAAACCGATTTCAAAAGTTTGCGATCACGAAAATTGTCAACTTTTTTAGAAACGCCGCCTTTATTTGGCGTGTTTGCCATCAAAACGCTGTATTTACCGGCAAGTGAAATGTAGGTGGTCATTGACGCGCCCTTGTTGCCGCGTTCTTCTTTAGCGCATTGTATCAAAATTAATTGGCCTGGTTTGATGGCGTCTTGAATTTGATAACGCTTGTAAATGCTGTGAATATTGCCGCGATAGCCGCCGGTTTCGTCTTCAACTGAAAAGGCACCAGTGACGATTGATTCACTACTTTCGTCGTCTTGGTTTTCAGCGGCAGTTTGACGAGGCGCTTGAGGTGCGGCGTTTTCATCTTCGTCTTGCTGCTTTGCTGGCTGGTTCATTTCGCGCAGCTTTTGTCTTTCTGCTTCAGGAATTTGGTAGTAGTCTGGGTGAATGTCGGCAAATGGTAAAAAGCCATGACGGTCAGAGCCGTAGTCAACAAAGGCTGCCTGCAGTGATGGCTCAACTCTTACAACGCGAGATTGGTAGATGTTTCCTTTGATTTGTTTGATGGCAACGGCTTCGCGGTCAAAGTCTTGCAAAATGCCGTCTTGTAGTACAGCGACGCGCGTTTCTTCGCGGTGTGCTGCATCGATTAAAATTGTTTTAGTCATTATTGGTCTCTCAAAAATTATTATTTTAAGAAACAGTTATTTTCTAAGGGGTGGTAAAATGTTTGTGAGTGTGGTTTTGGGTTTAACATTTTTGTGAATTTTTAGAAAATATCTGTTTCGGGAAGTGTCGAAAAATCTTTTAAGTCAGTGGTTTTTGTGGTGTGCAAAAAAGTTTAAAAAACTTGGGAGCGCATTAGAAGTTGGCGAAACTTATTATGCCAGTTTTATTTGCCATTTTTTAGGTTTGAATCAATCCAGTTTAAATATGCCTTTGAGCCTTGATTTATCTGGGTTGATAAGATTTGCGGAATTTCGTAGTCGTGGCAATTCTTAATGATTTTTTCAATCTCAAAAAAGAGCGAATTTTTGCTCTTAATTCGCACTAAAATCTCGCGACTATTTTCGATTTTTTCTTGCCAAAAATAGCTGCTTTCAACCTTTAAAAATTGCACACAGGCGGCGAGTTTTTTATTCAAAAGAGTTTCTCCTAGCTTTTTGGCTGAGGCTAAATTTGGATAAGTTGTTTCGATAATAATAAATTTTTCTTTCATAAAATGGTTCGTTTATTCGCCCATCGTGGGTTTGCTAAAGACAAGGTTTCGCAGAACACAATTGCAAGCCTTAATCAGGCCCACAAAAAAGGTTTTGAGGCGATTGAATTTGATATTTGGTTTGTTGCAGGTGAGTTGGTTTTAAAGCATGATTTACCAAAAAAATCAGAGCTAAAAAATTTGCCGCGTTTTTGTGAATATCTCACTTTTAAAAATGATTTTTACTACTGGCTAGATTTTAAAAATTTGAACGAAAAAAACGCAGCCACCGCTTTAAAAATTGCTAAAGAACAAATTGAAAAAGCGGCGATCTTGCCAGATAAAATCTATATCGCGCCATTTATTACTGACTACAAATTGGCGGCAAAAATTTTTAAAATAATTAGAAAAACTTTTGGCAAAAAAGTGCAATTAGTTGCGGTTTGCGAAGAGTTAAAAAACTTTGAGCAAATAAAACTTTTGCGAGATTTTTTGGAGAAAAATGAAGTAAAATTCTTGTCAATTTTTCACCAATTGCTCGACAAAACTTTTGTAAAAATTTTTCCAAAAACTGAAATTTTCGCTTGGACGGTAAATGATTTACAAAGAATAGGAGAGCTTGAAGCTCTAGGTGTTAAAAACTTTGCTACCGACAAAATTTTGCCACAAAATTTATAAAAATGACAACAAACCCAGATTATTTAGGCCACAGATCGCGCGTTAGAAAAAAATTTTTAAGTTCATTGGGCGAAGAATTGCACGAATATGAGCTGCTAGAAATTTTGCTTTTTGCGGCTAGCCCACGCCAAGACACCAAGTCGCTTGCCAAAAAATTAATTGCCAAATTTGGCGATATTTCTGCTGTGGTAAATGCTGATGTTGAAATGCTTAAAAGCATTGAGGGGGTAGGGGATGCGGCGATTGTGCAAATTAAAATAATTGCCAAAATTATGCAGCGTGTTTTGAAAAATAACGCTAAAGAAAAAACGGTTTTAAATAATTGGCAGTCGGTTGTTGATTACGCTTTTGCGTCACTCAAAGAGTTAAATTACGAAGTTTTTAGAGTTTTATTTTTAGATAAAAAACACCAACTAATTGAAGATGAGCTAGTTGGAATTGGCGAAAACGACCATGTGTTTGTAAGCTCAAAAGCCATTGCCAAAAAAGCACTTTTGCTTGCGGCCTCTTCGGTAATTTTATTTCACAATCACCCAAGCGGCGATTTGCGGGCCTCAGCGTCAGATATTCAAACAACAAACGAAATTGCAGCGGTTTTAAGGGGCTTAGAAATTAAAATTTTAGATCACCTAATAATTTCGCCCAAAGGCTATTTAAGCTTTAAGGAAGAGGGCTTGCTTTGAAGCAAAAAAAACCTCGGATGAAAAATTTCATCCGAGGTTTTTTTAAAACTTAAATTTCTGCTGTGTTAAAGAGCAGCTTTGGTCATTTTGATACCCCATTTTTTTCCAAGATAATCTTCAATTGATTGTCTTTCTTCTTTTTTAAGCGCGCGATCGAAGATGATGATTTCGCCGATATAGCCTTTGAAATATCTATCCATAACGGTGGTATTGTTAGTACTAACTCTTCCAATTAGTAATGGGCTTGTGGTTGATCCGGGAGATGATGGTTTTGTTGTGGCGGTTCCATTGGTGATAGCCACTTCACCATTTTGAAAGAAAGTGATACCGCCGGCGGTAGAATTAACGATTGGGTCAGAGTTGTTATTGTAAACAACTGAAGCAACGTAGTTATTTTTAGCTAAGGCGGGCGCTGCTACTGAATCTTCAAAGACGCAAGTAGCGTTGTTTATTGATTGAGCTCTTCCATCGCAAAACTGCCAAGATCCATCTGTGGCAAGATTAAGCTGAAAGTTAGCGCTGTTTGCTGCGGTGTAAGCAAGGGTGTTGTCGCGCTTACTAACGATTGGTTCGTTTACTGATAAGGAGTCGGAGCTTCTAATAACTACAAAAACAGTGATTCCAGCTGTTAAATTTGAAAACCCAGTAGTGGTAAAATGATCCGTTGTGCCGCTTCCGCAATTAGCGTTATTAAAACAAACCGCAGGAAGGCCGTTGATCATGTTTGTTTTATATTTTGGTGCGCCGCCTGAGGTGAAAATAACTTTTGATACGGTTTGTGGGTTGATGTCTTTCCAAGTGGTAATTTGGGCTGCGTCATCCAAATCAGCGCTTTGAAAGCTGCTTTCAGAAGTGGTTTCAACCCAAAGGGCTAGGTTTTTAATTGAAGAAACTGGAGCGCTTTGAGTCATGCTTCTGGCGCTGCTTAATTTTGCGGCGCTAAGTAATCTACTGCTTTGCGTGACGCCGGCAACCAAAATGCCGATGATTAAGATTACGATCGAAATTTCGATCAAAGAAAATGCGCTGGCGCGGCGAGTAGTTTTCATGTTTATTTGTAATTGTTAAAACTGAAGAGGTGGGTTGGTGAGTTCTGAAAATCAGAGGCTGTGCAGAAAATATTAAACTAAATTTTAGTCAACAGAAAATTGTTTCAAAATAGGAATTGTGTTTTCGCTCGCAGTGAAGGGATGCGGTTGGTTTAATTTGGTCACAAAAACAAAAAAGCTCGGATGAAAATTTTCATCCGAGCTTTTTTAAATTTAGATTACTGAAAACCCTAATTACTGAGCAACTGCGATGCCCCATTTTTTGCCAAGGTAAGCTTCAATTGCCCTTCTTTCTTCAAGTTTAAGAAGTCTGTCAAAAATGATTAACTCGCCAAGTTGTCCACTAAAGTAAGCTGGTGTTGCAGTAAGTCCGCTTTTTCCAAGAAATGCAGCGTCTGCGACAGAGGCTAAAGAGCCAGTTGTGGTATCTCCTTGTGTTCCACCAAGACCATCTTGGAAGAAGTCTGCTCCGGTAGCTGATCCAGAGGTGTAGGTCATTTGCATTACGTAGTTAGAGTTTGTGGCAATTGTGTGTCCCGAGCTGTAGCAATTATGCGCTACTGCGACAGTATTGCAAAACTGCCATCCTTTGGTGCCAATTACTGTGGTTCCAAGGTTGATTTCAATATTTGTCCCAGTGTTACCAGCGGATACGCGTTTAGAGAAAATTGAAGTTGGAGTTACTCCGATTGTTGATGGAGTTCTGGCCACAATAAATACGGTGGCAGCGTTCGATCCAATATTAGAAAAGTTGGTTGATGTTAAAAATTGGCTTGAGCCATTAAAAGTGACTGCTGGAAGGCCGTTAATTCTATTGGTATTGTAGGTTGGGCTTGTGCCGCCTGAAAAAACTACTTTTGAAATGGTTTGAGGATTGATATCGTTCCAAGTTGTAATCGCAGTAGCATCATCCAAGTCAGCGCTTGAAAAACTTGTTTCAGAAGTTGCTTCAATCCAAAGAGCCAAGTCTTTAATTGAAGCAACTGGTGCGCTTTGAGTCATGCTTCTAGCGCCGCTTAATTTTGCAGTGCTGAGTAATCTGCTACTTTGGGTGACACCCGCAACCAAAATGCCGATGATTAGAATTACGATCGAAATTTCGATCAAAGAAAATGCGCTGGCGCGGCGAGTGTTTTTCATATTTTTTTAGAAAAAAATTGGTTGAGGTGGGTTGTTCAAATAAGGTGCGGTGAGAAGATAAATAAACTAACCTTTTGTCAAACTTTATTTAGATGATTTGTGAAGATTTTAAATAGACGGCTCAAAGCTGTGCGACATTTTGTATTTGCCGCCGCTTTGTTCTTCAAAAATTTCGAAATGCTCTTTGAAGCGCTCTTCAATTTTAAAAATTATTTTTGGTTTTTTGTCGTTTTTATTTGTTTTGTAGAGGTCCCACAAAACATATTTTTTGTGACCGTTTGGAAAGCTAACTTCGGTTTTAATTTCGCTGTCAAAAATCACTTCAACAACAGTCATTTCCCATTTTTTTTGGCGCTTCTGAACTATCGCGGTGAGTGAGGTGATGTTGGAAAATTCTGGGCCAAAGTCAGTGTCGTTGCTGTCACGCAGCAAATATAAATTAAATGCAAAACTTGTTGGGTCGTTTTTTATTTTCCAAAGAAAAGTGGTTGAAAGGCTGTCAATGGCGCTTTGGTCAACATTATGTTCGCTTAAGAAATTTTCGATTTTTTTGATGAGGTCGGGATATTTGCGAAAATCTTTTTTCCACAAAATTGGATAATTGCGGCTAGTGGCGGCGATCAAATGCAACTCTTTGTTAATTGATTCGTCCACCAAACGCAGCTCGCCTTGCCATTTGGTGACGTAATTACGATCGATGATTTTTTGTTTGGAAAAATTTTTGGCTTTGTTGGTGATGGCAAAAAGAAGATTTTTTTGTTTGGCCTTAGTCACGTAATTTTGCTGCACAAATTTTTCTAAAGCTTCTTTCTCGCTGTCAGAAATTTTTTCCGACTCAAATTGAAATTCCTTTTCTTGCTGCAATTTTTCAGAAGCGAAACGAATGGCTAAATTGTTAGATTTAAAAGCAACTCTAACTAAATCTTTGTCTTCTTTGATGCTTTTTGGCGCATATTCTAAAAGCAATCCATCGTCGCTAAAAGCTAGCGTGGCAAACTCTGGCAGCTCTTTTAAGCGCTCTGACGCAAATTTATAATTAAGAGAATCAAGGCCAATCATGCGGCGCATGAAAAGTTTGTTGTCGGTTAAAACCGGCGTTGCAAAGCGCAAAGATTCGCGACTCAAATAAGTGGCGCGCTCCATAAAAGAAGCATTACTGCGCAATTTTGACGAGGCATATTGAAGTGCGGCAGGGCTTACTTTGGTGACGCGATAAACAAAATTTTCGTCACCCTGCAAAATGTCGGCGGCAAATTGAAATTGCGTGGGGTCAATTGCTGCGGCTTTTAGCATTAAGCTGTGATTAAACTTAAAGCAGTTGCGCAGTCCTTGGATTGCTTCGGGGTTTTTCTTTTCAACCTCGGTTAAAATTTTGTCGCTAATTTCGTCGTCAATGACGCAGTTGGGGTCGTAGGCAAAAGAGGTGAGTGGTGTGAGAAAGAGTAGGGCGGCAATTACAAATTTTTTAAAAATGTGCATTAGCCCTTCATTGATGAAATATTTTCAATTTCAATGTTCTTACGATTGCTAAAGTAAATAACCAAAATGGCCAAGCCAATAGCGGCTTCGGCACCTGCAACAGTTAGCACGAAAATGGCAAAAATTTGCCCAACCAAATCGTGCAAAAATGCCGAAAAAGCCACGAAGTTAATGTTAATTGAAAGCAACATGATTTCGATCGACATCAAAAGCGAAATCACGTTTTTGCGATTCAAAAAAATGCCACTAACGCCAACGCAAAATAGGATGGCAGAAAGTGTGATGAAGTGGTGCAGTTCAAGTCCGTTCATAATTATAAATCAATCCCCTCGCCGGATTTTACTTTAACGATTTGCAAAGAATTTGCTTTAGTGCGCGCAACTTGGTCGCAGATTTTTTGTTTGCGGATGAAGCGAGTTTCGTCTTTTAGAGTTAAAACAATAGCGCCAATCATGGCTACAAAAAGTACGCAGCCGCTTAGTTGAAATGGTAAGATGAAATCAGTGTAAAGCAGGTTGCCAATTGCTTGAGTGTTGTGGATGTCGTTGGGAGTAGGAAATAGGGTTTTGGTGTCGTAAAATTTAATTGTTGAAAACTTGGTGATTAGCAAAATTTCAACCAGCATCAGCACGCCAACCATAATTAAAATTGGCAGGTGACGATTAATTTTGTGTTCAACTGATTTGAAATCGACATTGAGCATCATCACAACGAACAAAAACAAAACCGCAATCGCCCCTACATAGACAACGATTAAGAGCATGGCTAAAAATTCAGCACCAAGCAAAACAAAGAGTCCGGCAGCGTTTAGAAAACACAAAACCAAAAACATTACCGAGTGCACGGCGTTTTTCGCACTAACAACCACAAGGGCTGAAGCCACTAAGACAAAAGAAAAAAGATAAAATAGATCAAGTGTAAAATTCATGATTAGCGATGTTTAGCGTCAGATTCGATATTTTGGCGAAGTGAATATTCGTAACGTTCGCCATTGGCCAAAAGTTTTTCTTTATTGTAGTAAAGCTCTTCACGAGTTTCGGTGGAGAATTCAAAATTTGAACTTTCAACAATTGCGTCAACTGGGCAGGCCTCTTGGCACAGTCCGCAGTAAATACATTTCATCATGTCGATGTCGTATTTGGTGGTGCGGCGTGATCCGTCAACTCTTTCTTCGGCTTCAATTGTAATTGCTTGAGCTGGACAAATTGCTTCACAAAGTTTGCAGGCGATGCAGCGTTCTTCGCCGTTTGGATAGCGACGCAAAGCGTGTTCGCCGCGAAATCTTGGGCTAACTGGGCCTTTTTCGTAAGGGTAGTTAAGGGTGACTTTTTTCTTAAAGAAATAGCGCAGGGTCAAGGCGTGACCGATGATGATTTCTCTAAGTAAAAATGAGTAAGCTATTTTAAAAAATTTCATGAGTTATTTCAAATAAACGACAAAAGCGGCGGTGCCCACGACCCAAGCTAGAGAAAGTGGTAAGAAAACTTTCCAGCCCAATCTCATTAATTGGTCGTAGCGGTAGCGCGGCAAAGTGGCACGCACCCAAATGAAGCAGAAAAGTAAGAAGAAAATTTTGATTAAAAGCCAAACTAAACCCGGAATTGCGTTGAAAAATGCATTGTCAAAAGGTGGCAACCAGCCGCCAAGGAAAAGGATTGAGGCAAGTGCAGAGATCAAAATCATGTTGGCATATTCGCCAAGAAAAAACATTGAAAATGGCATTGAGCTATATTCAACGTTATATCCCGCAACTAGCTCAGATTCGGCTTCGGGAAGGTCAAAGGGCAGACGGTTTGTTTCGGCCAAAGCAGAAACAAAAAACAAAATAAACATTGGAAAATGCGCTAAAACGAACCAGTGATTTTTTTGTGCCAAAACAATTTCACTAAGATTTAGCGAGCCGCAAGAAAGCACCACAGAAATAATGATTAGACCAATTGAAACTTCGTAAGAAATCATCTGCGCCGAAGAGCGAATTGCCCCCAAAAACGCATATTTTGAATTACTCGCCCAGCCAGCAATAATGATGCCGTAAACGCCAAGAGACGAGGTAGCAAGCAAGTAAGTGACGCCAATATTAATGTTAGCCAAAACCATTTTTTCAGAAAATGGCACAACAGCCCAGCCAATTAAAGCTAGGGTAAAAGTGATGATTGGAGCGAGTAAGAACAAGGCTTTGTTTGATTGGTCGGGGATGATTACTTCTTTTAACATCAACTTCAAACCGTCAGCCAAAGGTTGTAGCAAACCAAAAGGTCCAACCACGTTTGGCCCTTTGCGCAGTTGCATTGCGCCGATTACTTTTCTTTCCATTAAAGTTAAGTAAGCAACAGCGCCAAGCAAAGGCAAAGCAATTAGCAAGATGTAGCCTAAAGTTGGCAAAACCAAAGTTAGAAGCAGCTCAAGAAGCTGCGGCAAGATTTGTTCCATGAGTTAGGGGAGATGTTTGAAATCGTGAGAAGCGCGGCAATTTATTTGGTGAATTGCCAATGTCAATTTGGGTAATTGAACTTTTTAGCGTTCTGATTTTTTTATTAGAAAGCTCACGCAAGCGGCAATGCTAATGATCTCGATTGCAAGCATAAAAGATGAGCAAAAAACTTCGCGCCAAAATTCTTTTTGGTCGTAGCCAACCCAAATTATGTAGGGATATTTTTGGCCCATCTTTTTTTCAAAAACATATTTTTTACCATCAAGCTCTTCGGGCATGCGATTGAAAATTTTGCCTGAATTTTTCTTCAAATTTTGTGACCCAAAAGTTAAGCCGCCGCTTCTTTGGTCAACCAATAAATAATCTATATTTGCATCTAATCTCTGATTTGTGAGTGCAGATAATTTGTTGATGTCAATTCCGGCGCCAACGGCGCCAACGCGGCCACCTTTTTTAGATTCAACCTGCACACCAATTGGAATTACCTGCATTCCACTTGGAATTCCCAAAGTGGCTTCAGAGAAAATAATTTTCCAAGATTCGACGCCGCGGTTTAGGTAGTTTCTTTCGAGGGCAATTTGTGGCGGGTTTTTTCTGATGCCAAGAGCCGTGGTGACAACTTGAAAACCATTGATATTTACCCAGTCAAAAAGGCTCCAAGAAAAAATATTGCTGCAAGCCTCGGTTTTTGAAGCATTAACAAAAATTTTATGAATGGCTTTGGGGTCTAGTTCTGGGGTTTCTTCGATAATTTTTTTACCAACGGCGATTAAAATATTTTCGCTTTGATCGAAGTTGTTAGAAAGAGTGGTGTAAATTTTTTCGGCATTTTTTTTGGCCTCATTTTCTTTTTTGTTTAGTAAAACGGCGTATTCGCCAGCAAAAGAAAAAAGAATGATGGCGGCAAAAAATAGCGCTCCGCTCTTGATCTGAGAAGCTTTCATAAGATTGAAAATGATTTGGCGTTCTTAAGGGGGGGGGTCAACTCTCGCCGGCAATTTTCTTTTGTAAAAACATCAAAGCAGAAAAACTTCAAAGAAATTTTAGTGTGCCAAAATCAAAGCAGATCCAAGTGCGGCGGTGATTATTCCGCAGATCAAATCGTCAAACATTACACCAAAACCATTTTTAAAATTGCGGTCGCAATAGCCGATGAAAGAGGGTTTTTTAATGTCGAAGAATCTGAACAAAGCGAAGCAAAAAATAAGGTGAGTGGCAATCAAATAGGGCTGCGAAAAATAGGTTTTGTAAAGCAAAGAAAAGGTGATTTGCAGCGCAATTATTTGCCCAACAGTTTCGTCAAGCACGATAGTTTGGTGGTCAATTTGGCCAAATTGTTTGGCGTAAATTGGCGAGGCAATGCAGCCGTAAATGAAAGCGGTGATTAAAAAAATTGCCCAGAAGATATTTTGCGAAAACAGGGAGGCTTCGTGGTTAAAAAATAAGGTGGTGAGAAAAAACCAGAAGAGTAGCGAGGTAAAGCTGCCTACGGTTCCTGGGGCTTTTTTTGCTTTGCCAGAATAAAAAAATGTGAGGAAAAGTTCGTGAAGTTTTAGCATGTTTTTTTGTTTTTTTTGTGAGATCGAGTTGGCGAATAACCACCCCCAACCCCTCCTTCAAAAGGAGGGGAGTGCTCACCTCCGAGCTCAGACTGAAGCCCCTCCTTTTCAAGGAGGGGTTGGGGGTGGTTATTCGCGGACTCGATCTAAAATTTTTCTAAAATTTCCAAGTAAGTTTTTTGTAATTCTTCAATCTCACTAACCTCAGCAAACTCGTCAATTTTGTGTGCAGTTTTATTTACTAAACCAATTTCAACAACCTCAGCGTAATCCTTAATAAACCTAGCGTCAGACGTTCCGCCCGTTGTGCTTAAAACTGGTTTGTTGCCGCAAATTTTTTCTACAGCTTCAACCACAATTCCGGCTAAAAATTTTGGATCACTCAAAAAACTTTCGCCACTTGTGCGATGTGTCAGCTCATATTTAGCGCCAAATCCCACAGTTTTTTCGCAGGCATATTTCACCAAATCGATAATTGACTGCGAAGTGTGCAAATCGTTGAAACGCACGTTAAACGCGGCTTCGGCTTCGTTTGGAATTACGTTTCCACCCAAGTTCTGCGAAACAATCGAAGTAATTTCTAAATTGCTCGCGTCAAAAAATTTTGTGCCTTCGTCAAGTTTGTGATCTTTCAAAATTTTCAAAAGACTAATCAAAATCGTGATCGGATTTAGCGCAATGTCAGGGTAGGCGACGTGTCCTTGTTTTCCGATTACTTTCACTTTAAAGCCAATTGAGCCACGGCGCCCCACTTTTATCATTTCGCCAAATTTTTCGGGATTTGTTGGCTCTCCCACCAAACAATGCGAAATTTTTTTGCCGCTTTTTTGCATCCATTCCAAAACCTTTGCCGTGCCGTTAACGCCGTCTGCTTCTTCGTCGTTAGTGATTAGAAAGCCGATGCCGAAATCTGGATTTTCTGCACTCAAAAATTCTTCAACTGCTGAAACGAAACAGGCAATTGCACATTTCATGTCAACTGCACCGCGGCCAAAAAGTTTGCCGTCGATTACTGTTGCGGCAAATGGATCGTGAGTCCACGAGGTTTTGTTGCCTTCATTTACAACGTCGGTGTGACCGGCGAAATACAAAACTCTTTCAGAATTTTTTGGGTTAAAAACCGCGTGTAAGTTATTTACTTTGTAAGAATCAGAGCCTTCGTATTCTAAGAAATCACAGGTAAAGCCTAAGTTTTTTAGGTAGTCGGCAAGAAATTCAATCACCTGCACATTCACACCGCTGTAAGATGGAATCTGAATTAGCTTTTGCGAAAGCGTAAGGGCGCCTAGTTTCATCGTTGAAATTTTTTGTTGGGGAAAAGAGAGTGAAAAAAATTTTTAATCCCCCTCCACCTCTAAATCAATTAAACATGTTAGACATTAAATGGATCCGCGAGAATCCTGAAAAATTCGACGCGGCAATGAAGGCGCGTGGCGCTGAATTTAAGGCTTTGGAGCTTTTGAAATTTGACGAAGAAAAAAGAAAAAAAACCGCGCTGATTCAAGATTTGCAGGGCAAAAGAAATAAATTTGCGCAGGAAATTGCGGTGGTGAAAAAATCTGGTGGTGACGCCTCAGCGCTTTTGGAAGAGTCAAAAAGAGTGAATCAAGAACTTGCCGCTGCTGAAAATGATTTTTCAATTGATGAAAAGCTAAACGAAATTTTAGCCACAATTCCCAACGTTCCGCACGATTCTGTGCCGGTTGGCGCTGACGAAAATGATAATGTTGAAGTTGAAAAATTTGGTTCTCCAAAAAACTTTTCTTTTACGCCAAAAGCCCACGATGAGCTTGGCGAGAATTTAAAAATGCTCGATTTTGACCAATCGGCTTTGATGTCTGGTGCGCGTTTTTCAACTTTGTCTGCTGGGCTCGCCCGCATGGAGCGCGCGCTTTCTAACTTTATGTTGGATGTGGCGCTAGAAAATAATTACACCGAAGTTTCGCCGCCAAACCTTGTAAAATCTGACGCGATGCGTTTTTCAGGGCAATTGCCAAAATTTGCTGACGAGGCTTTTTCAACCTCTGACGGCTACTGGCTAATTCCAACAGCTGAAGTTTCTTTGGTTAATTTAGTTGCTAAAAAAACCCTCGCCGAAACCGACTTGCCTTTGCGCTTCACCGCTTACACCCCGTGCTTTCGCCGTGAGGCTGGATCTGCCGGAAAAGACACAAAAGGTTTGATTCGTCAGCACCAATTTAAAAAGGTAGAATTGGTTTCAATTACAACGCCAGAGCAGTCTGACGCTGAGCACGAAAGAATGACAGGCATTGCTTGCGAAATTTTGCGCCGCTTAGAACTGCCTTTCCGCAAGCTTTTGCTTTGCACCGGCGACATGGGTTTTGGCGCGCAAAAAACTTACGATTTAGAAGTTTGGCTGCCTTCGCAAAATAAATATCGTGAAATTTCGAGCTGCTCAAATTGTGGCGATTTTCAGGCCAGACGCGGCTCAATTAAGTTTAAAAATAAAACTGACGGCAAAAATAATTTTGCTCACACCCTAAACGGATCAGCTCTGGCAGTGGGTAGAACCCTAGTTGCGATTTTAGAAAATTACCAAAATGAAGATGGCTCAATAAACGTGCCGCAAGTTTTAGTAAATTACATGAATGGGGTGACGAAAATTAGTTGCTAAATTCGAACCCCTTCATATTTTCCGCGACCTCAATTTTCTCCTACCAAATCAATTAACAAAAAAATGGCTAATACCAAATCAGCGAAGAAAGCGCTTAGCGGCAGCATTGCAAAAAATTTAGTAAACACTGCAAGAAAAAGCAGAATCAGAACTTTCGTTAGAAAAGTTGAAGATGCGATCAAAGCAAATGACGAACCAAAAGCACGTGAAGCCTTTAAAGCTCTAGAGCCAGAAATTATGCGTGGTGTGACTAAAAAAGTTTTAAAACTAAACACCGCCGCAAGAAAATTAACCAGACTAGCAGCAACAATTCGCAAAATTAACGCTAAGTAGTTTTTTAAAACCCCTTTAGCCCCGTTCTTTTTTTACAAAAGAATTTGTGGGCTAGAGGGGTTTTTTATTTTTAAATCTTCCTCACATGCTTTCATCATTTCGCTCATCTCTAAGCCACACTAAAATTAATTTCATGGGAGTGCACAAGCTGGCGCTTTACATGTCGGTTATTTGCATTGTTGGCTCATTGGCTTTGGTTTTTGTAAAAGGCCTAAACCTTGGAATTGACTTTGCTGGCGGCATTTTAATTGAAGCAAGAATGGAAGAGGGTGCAGATGTTTCTAAAGTGCGCGAGTTGCTTTCGGCTGAAATCAAAGACGTGCAAGTGCAAAATGTTGACCAAAAAGATTTGCTAATTCGTGTGGCTAAAACTGACGAAGAGCAGTCGGTGGTGGTGAAAAAAATTCAAGAAATTTTGGGCGCTAATTTTTCAAATGTTGAGTACCGCAAAATTGACTACGTTGGCCCGCAAGTAGGCGCCGAGCTAATCAAAAAAGGCTTCTTGGCACTTTTCATGTCGTTTCTTTTTATCATGATTTACATCTGGATTCGCTTTGATTGGCAATTCGGTTTGGGCGGTATTTTTGCCCTAATTCACGACGCAGTTTTAACTTTAGGATTTTTCTCGCTTAGTGGCCTTGAGTTTAACCTCACTTCAATTGCCGCAATCCTTACCATTATTGGCTATTCAATTAACGACTCGGTGGTGATTTACGACCGCATTCGCGAAAATTTACGCCGCTACAAAAAAATGGATTTAGCCGAGCTAATCAATTCAAGCACCAACTCAACTTTAAGCAGAACCGTGCTAACTTCTGGCGTCACGCTAGTGTCGCTTTTAGCCCTAATGCTTTTTGGTGGCGAAGCCCTTCACAGCTTTAGCACCGCAACATTTGTGGGAATTGTGATTGGTACTTATTCGTCAATTTACATCTCGGCTCCGATCTTGATTTACTTGGATCCGAGAAAAAAAGAAGAAACTAAATAATTAAAAAAAATGAGAAGAAATAGATCTGGCACTATTGATGCTACAGCAGAGCTAAGAGGAGATTTGGCAGCAGAAAAAGTTTTTCAAATTGCTGCCCAAGTTGCGATTGAGCCAGAATTGCTGTTTTTAGAAGATATTCAGCTTGATACGGATGCCGCCACTCACAAAAGGGTGAGAGAGCTTAAAGCTGGGGATGACGCGGTTCCGTCAGCACGTCAAATGACAAAGAAAAATGGGTCTTTTTTAGCAAGTCCACTAACTTTGAAAGCTGAATCTCAAAACAACTTAACACAAAGAAATTAGTTCTTCTTGGCTGAAGTTTCTTCAGCCTCGTCGCCGCCAAACACCTCATCTCTTTGCACCCAGCCTTTTTTACCAGCCACTTTAATGCCGCACCAGCTCTCAGAGCATTTCAAATAATCTCCAACCACGTTGTTTTCTAAGCGAAAAATAATGCGCGATTTGGCGTTATTTTTGCTGTGCATGTTGATGAAACTGTTTTTGGTTTGAACTAGCAGAGTGCGTTTTTTGGTGAGCAAGCTTTGTGTCACCCAGCCGGTTTGGCCTTCAAAATCTTCGATTTCGTTCCAATTGTCGTATTCATTAATCACGCGAACTGGCAAGCCGCGCAGTTTGAAGGTGAATTTGATTGGGTAGTTTTGACCCGGGCCTGCGCGCACGTTGGTTTCGGCAGCGCGCAGTGAAGCGAAGTAGTTAACTTCGGTAATCGCGCGTGAGGCGAGGGCTGGAGTTGAGAGAAGTGAAAATATTAAAAAAATTAGGGCAAAAAACTTTAAGCCAAGCCCCAAAACCGTCGGTTGAGCGGAGTCGAAACCAACGGAAGGTTCTTGCGTAAATTGTGAGGCAGGAACCTTCCGTTGGTTTCGACTCCGCTCAACCGACGGTTTTGGGGTTTGAATTAGTTTCATTTTTTACCCTTCGATTTGTCTTGGTGAAATTTTTTGCCACCTTGCGCAATTGCAATTTGCTTGCCGCGCGCAACTGCTAAATCGTCAGATTCGACATTTTTTGTAATCACGCTTCCCGCGCCAATCACCGCGCCGTCGCCAATTTCAACTGGTGCAACTAACGCCGAGTTTGAGCCAACAAAAACATTCTTTCCGACTTTGGTTTTAAACTTGCTGTAGCCGTCGTAATTGCAGGTGATTGTGCCAGCGCCAATGTTGCTGTCTTCGCCAATTTCAGAGTCACCGACGTAGCTTAAGTGGTTAATTTTTGCACCCTTCTTGATCTGCGATTTTTTGATTTCGACAAAGTTGCCAACCCGCACATTTTCAGCAATTTTTGTTTCGGGGCGAATTCTGGCGAAAGGCCCGACAACCGCGCCAGACGCAATTTCGGCGCCTTCAATGTGGGAGAAAGATTTAATCTCAACGTTTTTGGCAATTGAAACTTTTGGCCCAAAAAATACCTGTGGGTGAATCACCACGTCGTTGGCAATTTCAGTGTCGAAAGAAAAGTAAACTGAAGACGGGTCAGCCATTGTCACGCCGCCGTCGAGCATTTTGCGGCGAATTTGGTTTTGTTTAATTTCTTCAAGTTTCGCCAGTTCCACGCGTGAATTTACGCCCAAAACTTCGGAGATTTCGGTTTTTAAAAAAGTGCGTTTTAAGCCCATTTCGCCAGCAATTCCAACAATGTCGGTTAAGTAAAACTCGCCAGCGGCGTTTTCGTTTTTAACTTGGCTTAAAAGTTTTTTGATCTGCGCGCCAGCAACAGCAACCACGCCAGAGTTGCAGAGAGCGATTTTTTTCTCTTCGTCGGTTGCGTCTTTAAACTCAACAATTTTTAGCAAGTGGCCTTCAGCATCAACAACCAAGCGGCCGTAGGCGTTTTCGGCTTCTTCTTCAAAACCCAAAATGCACAGTGAAAAATGCTCAAGTTTTTCGACCATTTTTTGTAAAGTGACGCGTGAGGTAAGTGGCGTGTCGCCGTAAAGAATTAAAAGTTTTTCGCCTAAATCTGCGAGATTTTCTAAGCCGCACGAAACGGCGTGAGCTGTGCCTTTGCGCTCTTTTTGTAGCACGAAGGAAATTTTATTTTGTGGGTGTGCGGCAATAATTTTTTCTTCAAAATTTTGCATTTCGTCAGAAACGACGATTGTGATGTTTTTGGGGTTTAGGGTTTTGGCCTCGTCAATTACTAGGTTGAGCATCTCGCGGCCTGCGACTTTGTGGAGAACTTTTGGCAGGTCAGATTTCATTCTGGTGCCTTTACCGGCGGCTAGGATTAGGACTGAGAGGTTGGAGGTCATTTGTTTTTGGGGTTAAACTTTTGAATCCGTCGGGGGAATAACCACCCCCAACCCCTCCTTCAAAAGGAGGGGTTTTTCCACCACCCTCGTACTAAAGCCCCTCCTTTTGAAGGAGGGGTTGGGGTGGTTATTCGCAGGCGCGAACTGTCTTTAAAAAAGATTAATTCGCCGCTTTGTTAACCAATTTATTCTTACCAATCCAAGGCATCATTGCGCGAAGTTTTTCGCCTGTTGCTTCAATTGGGTGAGCTTTGCCTTTAGCGCGAAGAGCGTCGAAGTTTTTATTTCCTGATTTGTGCTCAGCCATAAATTCTTCAACGAATTTTCCGCTTTGGATTTCGCCTAAAATGCGCTTCATTTCAGCTTTAGTTTCAGCTGTCACAACGCGAGGTCCGCGTGTTACGTCGCCGTACTCAGCAGTGTTTGAAATTGAGTAGCGCATGTTGGCGATTCCACCTTCGTAGAGTAGATCAACAATCAATTTCATTTCGTGTAAACATTCGAAATAAGCCATTTCTGGGGCGTAGCCAGCTTCGGTTAAAGTTTCGAAACCAGCTTGGATTAGGGCAGTGACACCGCCGCAAAGAACAGCTTGTTCACCGAAAAGGTCAGTTTCGCATTCTTCTTTGAAGTCAGTTTCAATCACGCCAGATCTGCCGCCGCCAACGCCAGAAGCGTAAGAAAGTGCAGTTTGCAAAGCTTTGCCAGATTTGTCTTGAGCAACTGCAACTAGGCAAGGCACGCCGCCGCCTTTTGCGTATTCGCCGCGAACTGTGTGTCCTGGGCCTTTAGGGGCAATCATTACAACGTCTAAATCTTCACGTGGTTTGATTAATTTGAAGTGAATGTTCAACCCGTGAGCAAAAGCTAGAGTAGCGCCTTGCTTCATGTTGGCGTGTAAATCTTTGGCGTACATTTCGGCTTGTAATTCGTCTGGAGTAAGAATCATTACAAGGTCAGCCCAAGCAGCTGCAGCAGCATTTGTTAAAACTTCAAAGCCAGCATTTTGTGCTTTGGCAATTGAAGCTGAACCTTCACGAAGAGCGATTTTTACTTCTGCAACACCAGAATCTCTAAGGTTTTGCGCGTGGGCGTGGGCTTGAGATCCGTAGCCAATAATTGCAACTTTTTTCGATTTAATAATGCTCAAATCAGCGTCGCGGTCGTAGTAAACTTTCATGTTTTTGTCGGTTGTTGTTTAAAAAGGGAAGGGGGGAAAGAGGCGGCGAAAAATATTGGCGAGGTTGGGTTTGTCAACGGTTAGGTGACATTGTTTAATTCTGACTCAGATAAAATTTACTCTTCAGAAAAAATAGTTTTTTGATTCTTGCTTAATTGTGCTGGTTTTACTTTTGGTTTTTTCGTAAAATTTAAATTCTGGAAATTCACAATTTATGAACAAGCAAATCCGCCCACGTACTGCATTTTCTTTGATCGAAGTTTCGGTCGTAATATTAATAATTGGCGTTTTTGTTGCTGGCATTGCGGCGTCAAATTATTTGCTCAAAAAAGCGACAATTTCTTCGGCGCGCACCTTAACAAAATCTTCGCCAATTGCTGCAATCAAAGGTTTGAGCCTGTGGTTTGAAACTAGCACCGAAGAAAGTATTAATTCTGGCGAGGCAACAGACGGCGCTGCTCTGACTGGTTGGAATGACATTGGTTTTAGCACTTCTAAGCCGACAATTACAGTGGGTAGTGTTAGCCCAACCTACGCCAATACAATTAATCGTATTCCGGCGGTTAGATTTGCGGGTGATTTAAATGGTTATTTTAGTTTTGACGGAAAATTTTTAGTAGGCAGTGACTACACTGTGGTTGTGCTTGAACAAAGAGAAAGCAACCAAGCTAATAATTATTTTTTGGGAAATATTTCTTCGAGCACTTCCAATCAAAATCTTCTGCTGGGCTACAATGCTAACGGCAGCATTATTCACAGCCAAGCCGGCACCACTGCTTCTGACGACACTAACTCTTATTCTGCTGCAGTTCCAACTTACGTTGCGGGGTCACCAAAACTTTTTGTATTTACCAACTCGGCAAGCGGAGGAAAAAAAACCTACGTTAACGGAATGTTGGTTGCTAGCTCGACAAATACAGACACTATTTCGGCTTTGCCAACTCTTCACATTGGCAAAGGTTACGCTGGTCAAATTGGTGAATTGGCAATTTTTAATAGAGCGCTTGATGCGGGAGAAATTGCCGACATTGCCCAATATTCTGCAAAAAAATGGAATATTAAAGCGGCGCCAAGCGGCTCTTCGTGTATTGGTGGCGCGATTGACAGTGGCAATAATTGCAATCTTATCACTTGTACCGCGTCGGGAACAGGCTACAACAAAACTGGTCTTGCCTACGCAACTGGCGGCAGCGGAACATTTACCTGCGATTCGGGCTACAGCGGAACAATTAACTACACTTGCACCGCATCTGGTGCGGCAACAATTACTAGTGGCACTTGTTCTCCAATCACTTGTACCGCGTCGGGAACGGGCTACAACAAAACTGGTCTTGCTTACGCAACTGGCGGCAGCGGAACATTTACCTGCGATTCGGGCTACAGCGGAACCCTTAACTACACTTGTACCGCATCTGGTGCAGCAACAATTACTAGTGGCACTTGTTCTCCAATCACTTGTACCGCGTCGGGAACAGGCTACAACAAAACTGGTCTTGCTTACGCAACTGGCGGCAGCGGAACATTTACCTGCGATTCGGGCTACAGCGGAACAATTAACTACACTTGCACCTCTGTAGGTGCGGCAACAATTACCGCCGGCACTTGCTCTAGTGGCGCGACTGGAAATTATTTTGTGCAGGTCAACCCATTTGGCAGCGCCACATCTACTAGTGACGCGCAATTTCAAGCTTGGTTTGCAGCTAATAATTGCCAAAATTCTCCGGTTGGAGTTGGGGTAAATCCCGGATCTTACACCTTTGCCAATGGCACAATTACCAATACTTCTTCGGGTTGGCGCTTGTGGATGCCAAATGCTACAACCAAATATTACAAATCTTCAGGTTGGACCGCAATGGCCACCTCAACCCCATCCTTTGGAGCTAACATTGTGGCTTTGGGTTGTACGCAATAATTTGTGGAAAAGTGAATTTTCTACACCGAGTAGAAAATTCACTTTTAACCAGTAAAATCAAGCATCTGGCAAAATGGAAATCCAAATAAATGACTACCAAAAAATTCTAGCACAAGTTCAAAAAACCATTCAAGAAACTGAGCAAAATATTGTTCAAAGCGTGAATCGCCAAAAAGTTTTAATGAGTTGGCAAATTGGCAAAATAGTTGAGCAGCATTTGCTAAAAAATAAGCGAGCTGAATACGGAAAAAAATTGTTTAGCCAGTTGGCGCAGGACACAAAAATAAAAGAAAAAGTTTTGTACCAAATGCGCAGCTTTTACAAAACTTACCCAACCCTGCCAAAGGAAGAAAAAGATTTAAGTTGGAGTCACTACCGCAGTTTGGCGTCGGTAAAAAGCGAAGAAACGCGAAAGTACCTAGAAGAGCTTACAGTCAAAAATCAGTTGGGTTCAAACGAGCTGCAGCAACAAATTGCCAAATCAAAACCCCGCAGCAAAAAAGCCAGCGCACCAAAAAAACTAACCTTTGAGCGCGGCAAACTTTTTGCTTACAAGTTGGTGGAAGAGGAGGGCGAAACTCTTGTCGACTGCGGCTTCAACATTTTTTCTGAAGTAAAAACTTCGCTAAAAGCTGAAGGGCAAATTGTAGAATCGTCAAAAAAAGGCGACGCTTTTAGCCTAAAAAAATCAGCCCTAACGCCGCGCCAAATCTACACCTACAAAGCGCGCCTCGACCGCGTGGTTGACGGCGACACCATTCACGTCACGCTCGATTTGGGTTTTAAAATTAAGCACAAAGAAATTTTGCGACTGGCCAAAATTAGCGCTGAAGAGGCCGAAACTTTTGGCGGCAAAAAAGCCACCGCAGCCCTAAAAACAATTTTAAAAGACGCGCCTTTTTTAATCGTCAAAACCAACAAAACCGACATTTACGGCCGCTACATTGCCGACATTTTTTTTGGTGAAAAATCTGAAACAGACCCACAAAAAGTTGCCGACAGTGGAATTTATTTAAACCAATTACTTCTCGACCGCGGGCTGGTTGAGCCGTTCTAAAAATGAGATCTGTAAAACATTCCGACATTTCGCCGCTAGACCTAAACAAACTAATGCTACGCGCCGCAGAAAACTCAAAAGGCACGGCCAGTTATTTTGGCGAGGCAACCTTTAATATTTGCGACTTAATTAGGTTGGGAGCTTCGGTTAACGCGGTGGACGAGATCCAAGAAACTCCACTAATGCGCGCGGCTTTGTGTGGTAATTTAGAAACTGTCGAAACTCTAATTGCGGCGGGTGCTGCGGTTAACGCCAAAAATGAATTTGGACAAACGCCGTTTTTTTATTCGCTGCGTAGGCTAGAGCCTTTGGTTTCGGTAAGATTGCTGAGGGCGGGGGCTGAAATTGATTTGAAAAATATTTGGACTCGCAAGTCTTTGGAAGACGTAGAACTACTTTACGGCAGCGCCAAAACTGTTGGCGAAATTGCAAAATTTTCTGACCTAACTAACGCCGGCAACAGATTGGTTTTAGCAGTTGCAGCCGCCACCCTAGACGTTGAAGCAAGCGACAATATTGGCAACACGCCACTAATGGCACTTGCCGCAATTGGCGACGTAGAAAATATTTTAACCCTAAGAAAACGCGGCGCCAATTTTAACACCACCAACAAAAAAGGCGAAACGGCGCTAATGCTTGCTAAAACAGAAGAAACGGCAGGGCAGCTTTTAAAATTTGGTGCCAAAGATTTGCGCCCGTCAACAGCAGTTGAAGCGGAAAGAGCCGCGCGCGTGGCGGTGGCGCAAAATGGCTGCGTGATTTCCTAGGTGATTTTTAACAATTTCAAAACCCAAAATCTCGCTTTGTAAGGCAAAATTTTAATCAAGCGCATTGGGCGCGAAAATGCTGCGGGGAAGGAGATTTCAAACTTTTCTCTCGGCAAATTTTTTAAAATAATTTCAGCCGCTTCTTGGTTTGAAATTAAGAAAGGCATTTTGAAATTATTTTGGTCGGTGAGGCGGGTTTTGACAAAGCCGGGGTTGATTAGCTGCACCTTTACTTGGTTTTTTAATTCGTAAAACAGGCTTTCAACAATGTTGCTGAGCGCCGCTTTTGACGCGCCGTAGCACAAAGAATTGGGCATTCCAAAATAGCTGGCAATGCTTGAAACAACTGCGAGGTGGCCAAGTTTTAACTCGCGCTGCAAAAGGTTTAAATTTTCAATCACGTTTAAAAATCCGCCAAAATTTACGTCTAAAATTTCGCGTGATTTTTGCAGATTAAAATTTTTCAAACCCATTGGTTCGTAAATTCCGGCGCAAAAAATTAAAATGTCTAAGTGGTTGAGGCGGCTTTTTATTTGGGTGAGCGCGCTTTCAACTTCTTCAAGTTTTGTCACGTCTAAGCGAATAAAACTTAAATTGGGCGCGGAGCTTTCAAAATTTGAGCGCCCCGAAACCACCACATTTTTGGCTAGCTTTGAAAGTTGCAAAGCTAGCGCCAAACCAATGCCGGTGGTGCCGCCGATGATCCAAATATTTTTGCCTTCGTAGAAATTTTTACTCATCTATTTTTTGGAAGAAGATGGTTAGCTTGCCAAAAGTAATGCCAAATTTTTTGATTGTGGATTTGTTGATTAGGGTTTTTTCGTCAATCAAATACATCCAGTCGTCAAGGCTTACGTGGTAGTTTTTGCCATTGTCTAGCTTTAGGTCTAGCACGTAGCTCATGCGCATTGCGTTGCCGTATTGTTCACCCTTGGCAATGCCAACAACATCTCCGGCAGTTGCGGTGAAATTATTTTGGTCGGTGAAGTTGATTTTCCAGGTGCGGCTGTCTTTTTTGGCGTCGTCAAATTCAAAATATTCTTGTAAAGTTCCTTCGTTGCCGTTCCAGGTTCCAACCATGTCCACCGTGAAGCGGCGGGTGATTTTGCCGCTGCGATCTTCGAGCGTTCCCCAAGCTTTAACTTTGCCGTTTAAATATTTTTTAATGTCGAGATTGGGCGTGTTGTTTTGGTAATTTTTTGGCGAAATTTTGCTGCAAGACATAAGTGAAATAATGAGAAGAAGGTTGAGGGAAAGTGCTTTAAATTTTTTCATATTTTTTAAAAAAGTTAAAAAGAAGAACCACAGAAATCACTTTAAAAAAACACGGCAAAACGGCGTAGGAGTAAGACAAAAAGCCAGTCTCGCTAGCACCACTTTCGCGAATTGTACCAAGTAGGTAAAGCAACGCAACCGAAGAGATGGTAAAAGAAATTTTCACCAAAAAATTGGTCAGCGAAAAAATTGTCGATTCTTTTCCTTCAAGTTTTTGGTCGCAAATAATGTCGCCCAAAATTGAGTAGCTAAGGCAAAAATCTCCGGCAAAGCCAAAGCCCGAAAGCAGGCAAATTAAGGCGTAAGGGGCAAGGTCGCCTTCGCGCAAGAAAAAGCAAAATGGAAAAACTAGCACCGTAATTGCTGACGAAATTAACCAAGTTTTAGATTTGTTTTTTAGTTTTTGCGAAAGCTTGGTCCAAAAAATAATGCCCAAAATTAGGCCCAAAAAATACAAAATTAAAAACAAACCAGTTTTGCTTTTTAGGTTTAAAACTTGCGCCACGTAAAAGGTGATTAGGCTTGCGGGTATTGAGCTGGCAATGGAGTTGAATAAAAAAATTGCAAAAAAGTGGCGCAGTTTTGGCTCAAAAATTTTGCTTAATTTTAGTGGTGAGGTGGCGGTGTTTTGAGAATCAAATTTCACAAATTTGAAAAAAAACGCCGCGCAAGCGCAGATAAAAAAGAAGTAAAAAATGCCAATAATTTCGAAAGATTTTTTGGCTGAAAAATAATTTTCTAAAATAGCTGGAAGAAGCGAGGCAAGAATAATTCCCAAAATAAAAAAACTCTCGCGATAGGCGATAATAGTGGTTTTAAGGCTGCGGTCGCGGGTGAGCGAAACTGCGAGGGCTTGGTGGTTGATCCAAATAATTGAGAAAAAAAGATAAGTTAAAAACAGAGAAATTATTAGCGAAGTTTTGCTGTCTAAAAAACCCAAAGGTGAAAATAAAAAATAAATGCTAAGTCCCAAAAGTGGGCAAGAAAATGCGATTATTTTATTTCTAATTCTAAAAAATTTGTCGCTCAAAAGCCCAATGGCGGGGTCTTGCAGCGCGTCGAAAAGACGGGTGACGAGCAGAATTAAAGCAATTTCTTGCAGCGAAATGTTGAAGTTTTGGTTGTAGAAGTCGGGTAAGTAAATGTAGATCGGCAAGCCAATGAAGGCCAAAGGCACGGCTAAAAACGCGTAAGCAAGCAGGGCTTTATTTTTCATAATTTAGCAAATCGAGGCGCATTTTTTTAAAGTCGTTTTGGGGGTTGAGCCAAATATTTACAAACTGTTTGGCAAAGGTTGCATCTGAAATAATACCAATTCTTTTTTGATTGTGCTCAAGCGTGACCACGCCTTTAAAATAAAGGGCTGAGATCTGGTCGCCTTTTTTAACCTCAGGAAAAATTTCGGACAATTTTTGAACAATATTTTGCGCCTCAACCTCACTAATTTGATTGTGCTTTTTGATCTGCTCAATTGAAGCGTCAACCAAACGCTGCTTTGAAATATTTTTGTTGTAATCAATCACCAAAACAAACTGCTCACCCCAAATATTTTGGTAAAACGGCTTGGGCGTTTTGTCGTTGCACAAGTAAATGTCGTAGAGATTTATTTTGAGTGGCGTCACCTGAAAATTGTGGTGAGTGCAAAATTTAAAACCTTGGGGTTGTAAGGCGTAAGCCGGTGTGTGAAAAAAGGCGAGGGCGACTAAAAGTAAAAATTTTAAGTAAATTTTTCGGATCATTTTTTTGTGATTCTATTTTTTAAAAACCCTCGTAGTCATGCTTCTACAGGCTCAGCATGACTACGAGCGATTTGATCAGCTTTAATCATTTCTTACAAACCTAAGAACCCACAAAACCGTCGGTTGAGCGGAGTCGAAACCAACGGAAGGTTCCTGCTGTGAAATCGACAAGATCGTTTTGTTTTACTCTGCAGCAGGAACCTTCCGTTGGTTTCGACTCCGCTCAACCGACGGTTTTGGGTGTTTGGTCCCTCTTCACGAGGGACGTGACAAGGGGGAGAATTGGAGACTAAATTTCGGTAGTATTGTCTTGCTGTCTTCTGTTTGCATTTTCAAACCGTTACAATTTGTCACGCTTTCATTTTCTTAACATTTTTTGCAAATATCCCTCAAAGCATCTTCCAACTTCTTAAACCTAAACTCAAAACCCGCGCCCAAAAGATTTTCAGGCAAAACCCTTTGCCCGCTTGCAAGCAAAGCCTCTCCCATTTCGCCAAAAAGAATTTTCACCGCAAAATTTGGCAAATCAAAAAAGGCCGGTCTGCGCAAAGTTTTTGCCAGTGTTTTGCTAAATTCAAAATTGCTAACTGGGTTTGGAGACGTCACGTTAAAAACGCCAGAAAGCTTGGGGTTGTTGATTAAAAACCCAATCGCGCGCAGCACATCTTCGCGGTGAACCCACGACATAAATTGTTTGCCGCTGGCGATTTTGCCGCCCAAACCAAGTTTAAAAGCCGGCAACATTTTTGCCAAAGCGCCGCCGTTTTTTTCTAAAACAATGCCAAGGCGAATGATGCAGGTTCTAACGTTCAAAGCCTCAGCCTCTAAAGCCTGAGCCTCCCAAGCGCTGCAAAGTTGGTGGGTAAATTCTGTTTTGTGGGGCGAGTTTTCGTTTAGTTTTTCATCTCCTCCTGATCCGTAAAAACCAATAGCCGAGGCGCTAATTAAGGCCAAAGGTTTGTGCTGTAATTTGGCAATTAATTCGACAAGTTGTTTGGTAATTTCAAGGCGGTTGCTCAGCAAAATTGCCTTTTGTTTTTGACTCCATTTTTTGGCGGCAATTGGCTCGCCCGCAAGGTTGATTACGTAGTCAATTTTTTCGTCTAAGCCAATTTCTAACAAGCTGCAAATTGTGCGCGCTTTAGAATTGGGGTTTTTATTTCTGCTTAAAATGGTCACGCAATTGCCGTTTTGCAAAAGTTGCTCAACCAGCGCGGATCCAATAAAACCAGTGCCTCCCGTAACTAAATAATTCATTTAAGCCTTAATTTTTGGTTGCACATTTGACAGCCCGCCGTCAACGCCAATTACTTGTCCGGTAATAAAATTTGCCTTGTCGCTTAACAAAAATTCAACCATTGCAGCAACGTCTGACGCCTTGCCAATTCTACCCAAAGCGTGCATTGCGTTTGACGCTTTTAGGGCGTTTTCATTGCCCGTAATTTTTTGTGTAAGCTTGGTTTCAATAAGGCCCGGAGCCACCACATTAAAGCGAATATTTTGCGTAGCGTAAGTTGCCGCCGCCGATTTTGCCAAGGAAATCACCCCACCTTTTGCCGCCGCAATCGCCTCGTGATTGCTGACGCCCTGCATTGCCGCGGCAGATGCAATTAGCACCACCGAGCCACCATTTTTCAAACTTTTTGCCGCCGCGCGAACAACTGAAAACGCCGTGGTTAAACTGGCCTCAACGGTTTTTTGATATTCGTCAAAACTAGTTAAATGCGCCGGTTTTAAAATGACCGACCCCGCAAAATTAACCACGCCGTCAAGTAAACCAAGGCTTGCTACCGCTTGCTCAAACACAATTTGCGTTGCCGCAAAATCAGCGGCATTTAACACCGCACCGTCGCAGTTAAACTCAGATTTTAACTGCTCTAACCTCTGCAAATTCTGCGCCGTAATAAAAATTTTCTTACCCTGCGCCACAAGACTCTGTGCCGTTAAAAACCCGATGTCACTTGACGCGGAGATGATTAGATAGTTTTGCATTTTTTGGTTGTTGTTGGGTTGAGGGTAGATGAAGCGTCATTGCGAGCGAAGCGTGGCAATCCAGTTTTGTTAAAAGATGGATTTACCTCCCTCTCTCCTCGCCATTATACCTAACCATTTCGTCCACAGATATTAAACCGCAACCTTTGCGGCAAAAATCTTGTGCTACGTGAGGTCCAATTGGATTTGCCACTTCATTTCTGATCAATCCTTCGTATGTATCGCGGGTAACTGAGAAGCTGGTTGAAGATCCTGGGTTTAAGCTGTGGTCAGCTTCAACAAGGCCAAGGTCATCTTTGATGATTTTTTTACACACCAATATTGTCTTAGTTTTGAAACTTTTTTGCTCAGCACTTCTTGCTACTCCTGTGCATTTTTCAAAAAATATTCTTTCTTTTATTTCGCGATCTTCTGGGCCAAGAACGTCAATGGCCCTAAACATTTCAGTTGTGATGATGCTAGAATCTTGAGGTCTCTGTAGGCGATGATTTTCTATTCTGGCAATGTAGCTGCGATCGGCTGCTATTATCGCATGAGTTGAATCCCAAAAAGCATCTCTATTAAAAAATCCGTCATGACTAATCTGCTTGCATTCAAGAGATTCTTCGCAGGCGTTCTTCATTATTGTTCTTAGTCGCGAATCGACTCCACCAATAATTCTAACTTTTGTCTCTGCCATATTTCCTCCAATGCCGATAAAATCCTCTTTGATTTTTTCTAAAGAAATTTTTGTCACCTCTTTTGAGAAGCAATTAATTGGATGAAAATGGGCGACCGCCACCGAGTTGGTAGTTCGATCTGTAATCAACACACCAAGGCAATCGACCAAATCTGACGTGTGAATTAAATCTTTTGAGTTAGGCGCAAATTTTTTAACGCAATAAGTTAAGCTAGGCACAACGGTTAATAACCCTCCGTCCTCATTAATTTTTGAATGTGCGGCTTGCCTAGTCATTGCTAGCAATTGTGTAAATTCAGAAACTCCTCTGCTCATAAATTTTGACTTTTTGGGTTAAGTGACGGTTTAGAAATAAAGGGTAAAACTTAAGCAGAAGTGGTGGCTAATTTCCTTCATGAACCAACGAATATTGCACCACATCAATCCTTCTCCCTCTAAAACCCGCCATGCAATAGGCTAGGTAGAAGCGCCATTTGCGGATGAAGGATTCGTCGAAGCCTAGTTGTAAAATTTGTGGTTTGGCGGCTTCAAAATTTTCTAGCCACAGGGCTAAGGTTTTGTCGTAAGAGTCTCCAAACTCAAAGCGGTCGCAAACTTTTAGGCCGTTGTTTTGGGCAATTTTTTCGAAGTCAGATTTGGTCGGTAAAAAGCCACCGGGGAAAATAAATTCGCGAATGAAATCTGAAGTTTTTTCGTAATTTTTGTAGGCTTCTTCATCAATTGTAATTGTTTGCACAAGCGCTTTGCCGTTGGCTTTTAGGCATTCTTTAACTTTGGCAAAATAGTCGTTCCAATATTTTTTGCCAACCGCTTCAAACATTTCAATTGAAACAATATTGTCGAATTTGCCGTCTTCGTGGCGGTAGTCTTTTAAAATTGCTTTTGAGGTTAAATTTTGGCGCTGCATGCGGCTTTGTGCAAAGTGCAGTTGCTCTTGCGACAGGGTTAAACCCAAAACATTAAAGCCATTTTTTGCCGCTTCTTCCATGAAGCCGCCCCAGCCGCAGCCTATTTCTAGAATGTCTTTGCCACCATTTGTAAGCTGCGAAATAATGCGCAAATATTTTTGTTTTTGCGATTCTTCAAGTGATTCGCTGCCGGCAAAAATGCCAGACGAATAAGTCATCGAAGGGTCAAGCCACAGCGAGTAAAAGCTGTTTCCAAGGTCGTAGTGGTGACTAATATTTTTGCGGCTGCCTTTAATGTTGTTGCCGCGCAAGAAATGTTTAATGGCGTAAAAAACGGTGAAGAGTTTTTTGCCGTAAAAAAAGCTTTCGATTTGCTTTTGATTTAGGGTGAAAAAATAAAGCAAATTGGCGAGGTCGCTGGTTTCAAAAAGATTTTCAATGTAGCCTTGGCCAAGGCCGATGTCGCCTTTTAGCACTACTAAATCAATGAGATGCAGGTCTTTAATTTCAATGTCGGCGCGCGGATGTGACTCGGGGTTGCCAAAGCGCAAAACTTTTTGGTTGGGTAGTTTTATTTCTAAAAAACCGTGCTCGATTTTTTCAAATTTTTTTAAAATTTTTTGGCTGATCATTTTTTGTTTAGCGTAATTTTGTGTTTTAGCGGCAGTGGGCATTTGTTGAATTTAATGCCTTTGGCAAAAAGTTTTAGCGCTTGCCAGTGAATTAGAAATGTGGTCTTAAGCGTTGCAAATGGGCTTTGTACAAATTGCAGCAGAAGGTTTGAATCGTTAAATTCTCTAAATTTGCAAGCAAGGTAGGTTGCCAAAACCAACTTATCTTCAAGAAAATAATTAATGTAAAAACGCGCCGCAGAATCGCTAATTACAAAACGAAATTTGTAAGTGCCGCGCCTTTCTAAAAAAGGCGAAACGTAAAATTCTTTTTGCGCTTCAAGCCATTGATCGGGTTTAATTTCGCTTAAATTTTGGTTAAAAATTAAATAGCTGTGAGTTTGGTTGGAGCGGTTATTTACCTCGGCCAGCGCCGCAATTAATTTTTGGTTTTTGTCGAAGCACAGATAAAAACTAACGGGGTTAAAAACGTAAAATAAAGTGGTGGGGCAGGTGACTAAGGTGACGTTTTCTACGCCCAAAATTTGGTGCTCTTTTAAAATTTCAAAAATGCTGTTTTTGTTGACGTAGTTGCAGTCGTTAATGGCAAAAATATTGCGGCCATTAAACGACAAAAACCGACTTTTAATTGACGAAATTTTTGCCAGCGGAATTGCAAAATAGGTGCTTGAATAAGTGAAGTTGTTGGTCTTAGCACCAACGCGCGCGTGCATTACGCTGCTTGGCAAAATTAGTGGCACGGTGATTATTTTTGCCACGGGGCGCGCACCTCAAATTTATTGGCCAACTCAATTGCTGAAGAAATTCCGTCTTCGTGAAAACCATATTTTAGCCAAGCGCCGGCAAACCAAATATTACGTTTGCCTTGAATGGTTTTGATTTCTTCTTGGGCGGCAATCGCGTCAAAATCAAAGATCGGATGTTCGTATTTGAAGGTGCCAAACACCTTGGCGGGGTCAACTTCTTCAATTGGATTTAGTGTGACAAAAAGCGGAAATTTGTGCTCAATTGCCTGCAAATTATTCATCCAATAACTCAGACTTGTTTTGGTGTTTTGTGGCGCCGACAAATAAACCCAACTTGCCCAAGCCTTTTTGTTTTTAGGCATTTGATTTTCATCCCGGTGAAGCACCGCAAGGTTTTGGCTAAATTTAAATTTTGACAAAATGCGGGTTTCTTCAGGCGTTTTGTCAGAAATTATTTTGAAAGTTTCATTGGCGTGAGAGGCAAAAACCACGTGATCAAATTCATATTTATTGCCCAAGCGATCTTCTAAAGTTAGGCCGTTTGTGCCTTGGTGGCATTTGGTGATTTCGGTGCTTAGTTTAATTTTGTCGGCAAAAGAGGCGCTTAGTTTTTTAATGTATTCGCGCGAGCCGTTTTTTACTGAGTACCATTGCGGTTGATTAGTCACAGTCAAAAGCCCGTGATTGTAAAAAAACCGCAAAAAAGTTTTTGCCGGATAAAGTTTCATTTGCTCAACCGGGCAAGACCAAATGGCTGAAGCCATTGGAAAGAGGTAGTGCTCTTTAAAATATTTGCCCAGTTTTAGGCGGTTAACGAATGTTTCTAGGGTTAGGCTGTCGTCAATTTCAGATTGTTCCTCAACTAGCTTGGTGGCGTTTTTGTTGAATTTGAGAATGTCAAAAATCATCAACCAAAAAGCGGGGTTTAGCAGGTTGCGCTTTTGCGCAAAAACGCCCGACAAGTCGCTGCCAACATATTCAAGGCCGGAAGAATAATCTTTTATTCCAAACGACATTGTGCTGGCGCAGATTTCGATTTTTAAAAATTCGAAAAGCTGTTTTAGGTGGTGGTAGGTGCGAAAATTGTAAACGATAAATCCGGTGTCGACGCTAATTTTTTCGCGGCCCAAGCCGTTTGGATATTCTACATCAACAGTGTTGGCGTGGCCTCCAAGCGTGGCGTTTTTTTCAAAAAGCGTGACGTCATATTTTTGGCTAAGCAACCAAGCGGCACTAAGACCAGATATTCCCGAGCCGATGACGGCAATTTTTTTGGTCATTTTTTTACAAAAGAATTTTAGTTCAAAAACACTGCCATTTTGTAGTCAGCTAAAGCGCTTTGATATTTTTCAAACATTTCAACTACCGATGCTTTTGAGGCCGCGGTGTCTTGTTCGCGCAGGTTTACTAAAAAGAAATTACTGGCGCCGTGTTTAAATTTTTCGCGTTCAGAAACTTCAAGCAAGTCGGCTAATTTTGCTTCTTGTTCAAGATTGTCGTGCATTTCAACAATGCTGACAATTTGCACTTTCACTTGCTCAAGCTCGGCTTTAATGCGTTCTTCAAGCAGCTGCTGCTCTAGTTTGAGAGATTTTAGTTTTGATTCGTACTTGGCACTTTCACCACGCGCTTCGCGTTGTTGCAGTGGAATTGAAAAATCTAGGCCAACGTAATTGTTAGATTGCGATCTTGAATTGGGGCCCTGTCCGCGGTCTTTCGAAGCGCCAACATCAACATCTAACTGCGGCTTAAAAAGATTTTTGGCATATTTTAATTCGCTTAAATTTTGCTCTTTTTGCAATTTTAAAATTCTAAGCTCTGGTCGGTTAGACATTGCTGTTTCAAGGTCGCGTGATGCTTGACCATTTTCAATTTCGCGAAGTGTTAGGGTAATTTCTGGCACCTGAGTTGCTTTTGGCGTTAGCGGTTTGCCATTTTCGTCGCGCCAAAAAAGCGACAAATAAATGGCGCTATTTTCAAAATCTTGGCGCGCCTTGGCCAAAGCGCTTTTGCGGCGCAAAATATTTTTTTTGTTTTCTAGGGCAATAATTTGCGCCACGTCGCCTTTTTTTAAACGCTCTTCTAACTGCGCTTGGCGCTTGAGAGAAAGTTGGTAAAGCTCGTCGTAAATGTGAAAAACTTTTGCCGATGCAACCCATTTCCAATAAGCTTTGGTGGCGTCGCGCTCAATTTCTTTTTTGATTGTTTCGAGCTGAATTTTGCTTTCAGACAAACCTAAATTTGCCAAAATTACACCAAGTCTGGCGGGGTCAATTGTGCTGTCTTTAAGTAGAGAAAATTTGGCGCCAGCGCGATATTCGCCACCACCATTGGTGCGCGAGCCGCCTTCGTAATCAGCAAAATCGCCAAAAGATTTGCGGTAGCCGCCGTAAACTTTTGCGCCCATAAAGCCCAATTCTTTTTCAAGCAAAGTGTCGGTGGTTTTGCCGTCGTAAAAGCCGCGGCTTTTGTCGGAATAATTTTGTTTTAATTTGATGTCGAAAAAGCCAAGAGAGGCAAGGGCAGTGCCTTCAGAGGCGCTGACTTTTTCGTAGTAAGACAGAATTTTTGGATAATTTTTACTGGCAGATGAAACAACTTCGGTTTGCGAAAGTTGTTTTGCCGCCGCCTCTTGGCTTGGTTGCAGCACTAAAATTGCAACAGCTAGCAAAAGTTTATTTTTCATTTTAATGCTGGTTGTTGTGAGAATTTTCTTTTGGATGAGATGCTTTTAAAGCCTCGTCAAAACTAGGCGGAAAGCTGTTTAGCTGACGCCAAAATTCGTAGCCCAAACTTACATTATTTAGCAAAATCCAAGCCTGTGCTTTGGCGCCGTGCCTTAAAAACCGCTGGTCGGGCCATTTTTCGCCTTCTGGCTGTTTTACAATTACGCGAAATTTGCCATTTTCAGAAATTGACGAATCAACTGACGAAATCACGCCACCAAAGGTTCCAACCGCAAGTGACGGCCAGCCGCTAAATTGAATAATTGGCCAACCTTCAAATTGTAAGCGCACTTTGCGACCCTCAACAATCAACGGAATGTCGTTGCCGCTAACGTAAATTTCTACCGCCGGATCACTTAAATTTGGTGCGAATGTGGCAAGCTTATCGCCAGATTTAACCACGGTGGCGCTGTCTCCGGCCAAAACTTTTAAAATTACACCGTCTTTTGGCGCGTAAATTATTTGGTTTTCTTGGCGCGACAATTTGGTTTCAGACTCGGCCAAATCTGAAGCTGCAGACTCTTCGGTAGATAAAAGTTTTTTGTATTCGATTTTTGATTCTTCGTAATCTCGACGTGAACTTAGGCCTTTTTTGAAAAGCTCTTCTTGGCGCTGGTAGTTTAGTTTAGAGGTTTGTGAGGCCATTTGTGTCACCTGAAATTTACGCTTTTTAGCGTCGCGCTCTGATCTAATTCTTTCTAAAATAAGCGGGTCGTTGTCGACAATTTCAACCAACGGATCGTCCTTTTTTACGGCTGAGCCGTCTTTTACAAACCACTTCTTAATGCGGCCATTAATTGGCGCGCTGATATTTTGTGCGCGGTCGTTGGGGTCGGTTGCAATGATGTGTCCCAAGCCTTTTGAGGTTTGTTGCCACGGCGTTAAAACTAAAATGAAAATGGCTAAACCTAAAAACACCAAAATGATTTTTGGCAAAACTTTTAATGGGCGCGGCAGTTTGATTTTGTTTAGGTTGGTGAATGATTCAAAATCGTTTTTAGTAAATTTATTTTCGATCATTTGTGTGAAATTTTGTTTCAAATTCTTCGAGTTTTTCAATTGACGAAAATTCGTAAGTTTGAGCTTTGTCAACGAATAGATAATTGTCGAAGTCAAGCATGCCATCGGTTCGATGTGAAAAATAAATTACCGTGGCGTCATGCTCTTTGGTTAAATATTTAAGAATTTTTTGACGTGCTGGCAAAACCAACATGTCCAAAACTTCGGTGATAATTATCAAATTTGGTTTGTGAATTAAGACGCGCGCAATTTGTAGTAAAATTTTCTCAGATTCAGAAAACGGCCAGCCGGATGGAATTATTCTCATGTTTAAGCCGTCTTCTGATTTGAGAATTATATTTTCTAAGCCAGTCACTTTTAGTGCTTCGTTAATAACGCTTTGGCTAATGTTGCCATCGTTAAAACTTAAATATTCTCCAACTGAACTTTCGATTAAAGGTGAGTTATCGATGACGGCAATTTGCGAACGTATGCTGTAAAGATCTAGGTTTCGTAAGTCTTCTTGATCAACTAAGACAGTTCCTGATATCGGTGTGCGAAAGCCGTGAATTAAGTCGATTAAAATTTTCTTAGTTGAAAATCCACCGGTTGAAACCATGTAATTTTTTTTAGCCTCAAAGCAAACATCAAAAGAATATTCGTGGTTTGAATATTTGTAAAAAGCGTTTTTGAAGTTTAGGTCGAAAGGTTTATTTGGAAAAGATACTCCAAGATTTTTGTCAGAGGGAATATTGTAGAATTGAGAGAGTTTTTCGCAGGCTGCGATTAGGTCGTAAAAATTTTCAAAGTCGCGACCAAGCTGAGAAAAGCCGTAAAGAATTGCTGATAAAATTAACTCAGCTGCAACTAATTGCCCAATTGTTAACTGGCCTTTAAGCACCAAAAACCCACCAATTACCAACAGCGCAACGCTGGCAAATACGTAAAGCAACAAGAGTAAAAGCACTTGCGAAAATAAGTTTTTAAAATGCTTTTTGCGCTCTTCAAGATATTGGCCGGTTAGAAAATCAATTTTGAACTTTGCGTAATTAAAACCATTGCTCGACTTAAAAATATTGTGACCTCTTGCAATGTCTTCAAGCCAACCAACTACGTCATATTTTCTGCGGCTCTCGTAAAATGAACTAACAATTGCCTGCTTGTAAAAGCGCGACCAAATAAGCCACAAACTTGCCACAATTATTAAGCTAAAAACCAAAAATAATGGATGATAGAAGCTTACCAATATTAGGCCAATCATGCCTTGCAGAAGAAGTGCAAAAGTTTTGGTAAGAAATTTTGGAATAGTTTTTTGAATAGCAATTGTTTCAAAAAAACGATTAACCATTTCGGTTTGGTTGGCTTCTTCAAAAACTCGGTGTTGTGAATTTAAAAGAGACATTCCGACCTCTGAGGCCATGCGAGCGAAAAATCTGCGTTGAAAAATTTCAGTCACATAAAATTGCAGGCCGCTTAACGCTGCCCAAAAAAGCAGTAAAATTAAAAGCACCAATCCCAAAATAATAATGGGCTGAAGCATTGCAGTGAAAGAAACGGAGTTGATCAAAAACTGCACAGACATTGGGGTGGCAAGGGCCAGAAAGCCAATTGCCAAAGCATAAATTGTGCTCATCCAAAAAAATGACGCTTCGGGCTCAAGAATTTTTTTTAAAAATAAAAAAATTTCAGGTTGGTCAATATTGTTACTAAAGGGTTTGTAGAGCTTTTTTTTGCTTAGTTGGTACATTTTTTTGAAATTTTTTTTAAGAAAAATTTTGCCAAACAAAATCTCTTTTCAGGAGATAAGTTTTATTATTTCTTGGATCAAGGCAGCAAAGATTAACCCAGCCATTACCAAAAAGTTTTTGTAGCACCTGGTTTTTGCTAATCACTTTATCAATCAAACTAGATGGAGCGTTAATTACAGCTGTAAGTCGCAGCAGCTGGTGATAAGGCTCAATGTCGTTTTTAAAAACTGATTGTAGAGGTAGTCCGTTCATTAAGTCGCTGGCATTTCCCTGCATTACTCCAAATTTTCCTACAACATTTTGCGTTATTTTGCTTCCGCCGCCAAATGCAACATTATCGATTGTTGAAAATAAATATTGGCTGTTGATCCACTGCGCCACAACCATTGGGGCTGTTAAAATTGCGGTTAGGGTTTCGCCCTCCAAATCTTGTTGCCAATCGTAGGAGTGCAAAAATGACCTGCCTTCAAGGTTAATATTTTTGGTTAAATTTCTTGGTGCCACAATGAAGCAGGCGTTGTTTGCCAAGGCCCATTCTGGGCGAGTTTCGGCCCAGTTTGAACTTTGTGTTTGGCAATTTTTGGCGTTCATTTCTTTGGCGCGCCACTGGTTATTTTGTTTTTTGGCCTTGTCTAAATCTGATTTTATTTGCGCCAAATTAGAAGCCTCTCTGTCGTAAATTACTATTTCGTCGGTGGTGGTGTTGTGTTTGGCGCCAAAAAATTTAGTTGTGCTTGGAATAAAAATTTCACTTTTTTCAAGCCGTTGGCGCACTTTTGGATTGTTTAAAATTTCAGCTAAAACTTTGGCGTTGCTGCTGCCGTGCCTTCCGCCGCAAGCTCCGCAATCTAGCGCGCTGGTGTAAGTGTTGTTTTTAGTTTCGCTGCCATGTCCGCATAAAATTACTACGGGGGCGAAGTTTTTGTTGAGTGAAATGGCGTTTAAAACTCCTTTGGCAAAGGTGGTTTGTTCTTCAAGGCTAATTGAACTGAGGTCGGGTTTTGTGTGTAGTTGCGCGTCTTTTGCTAAATTTTTTGAAAATTTTGGGGCAAAGCTGCGAATTAACATTGCGGCGGCGCTCCATATTCCCATTGCCTCGGCAAGTGCAAATGGTGTGCTGAAATTATATTTTAGCGACTGATAAAATTTTTTAATTTTGTTCAGATTTTTTCTTTTGCTTAGCTCTTTTGGGCAGCATGAATTTTCTTTTACCTTGTGACTTGGCTTTAAAAGCACTGGGCACGAGGCGTAAGACTCACCGCTAATTTCATTTTCAATTGAAATTGGTAGGCCAAAAAAACCAGCAAATCCAAATGTTTCGTAATTGCCTTGAGTTTCAATGGCGCGGCGCATTGGCTCGGAGCGCACATCAATGCAAAAGACAAATTGCGCTGCGGCAGTTTGTGTTGCGAAAGTTTTTTTCGCCTCTTCTTCAAGTTTTAAAAACAGAGATTTTTGATAAATTTTTTCGCTTTTCTCAATGCCGCGCAAAATATTTTCTTGCTCAAGATCTGGCTTAATTGAGTGATGCCAAGCCAAAAGATCTTTGGCTTCAGGCCAAGTAATTAAGGTTATTGCAAGGCGCACTGCGAGGTAATCTTCTTTGGCGTGGTCGAGATATTTTACGTAAGACGAAAAGCCCGAAAGAGTTGTAAGCATTAAAGTTAAAAACAAAGCGCGTTCGTTATTTGCGATGTTTAATTTTTTTAAACAAAACTCGATGGCTTGGTTTTTGTCTTGCGGTAGCTCTTTAATTTGCTGAATTTTTTGCGAAATATTTTGGTGCAAATCTTCGTCAAAAACCGCCAGAGACAGCCAAGATTTATAAAACCCCAACTCACGATTTGGCATTTTAATGCTGGCCTGACCCTCGTCAAAAAAGGCTTGGCACCATTTGATGCTGATGCGGTTAATGGTTTCTATTTGATGGGGCAGATTCTTTTGCTGAAAAAAAGCGCTGCCACTTTTTAAAGCTTCTTCAATTGGTAAATCTTCAAATCCTTGCAAAGGGTTGCAGGCAATTAAGTTTTGTAGTGGCCAGAAGGGGGCAATTTTATTCCACGCTGAATTGATTGGCATTTCTCTCCTAATTATATTGGTTGCGGTTGCTAGTGACAGTGTTTGGGCGCGGCTGGCTGGCGTTTAGAGCTTTAACGTAAGATTTTAAAACGAGGGGTGATTTTGTTTTTTTGTCAGCAAATAAGTGCCAAAGCCAAAGTGCGAAAAACAAGATCATCGCAACTACGTGAAGTGAGTTAAGTGGCTGAGGTTGAGATAAATTTAGATCGAGCAGCGACCATTCAACTAGTCTAATGCTGGCACCGTAAAGCGCTCCACTTAAGGCTGTAATGATGATTGCGGGGGCGATATTTTTTACTAAATCGTGGCGCAGCATGTTGAGAGCCAGTTGGGTTCCAGCAATGAAGGCGATGAAAATTAATACTTCTGCCGTGCTTACAGTGGTTAAGCTGCGGTCACTAACTATTGCAAACGAGATGCCGCCAATAAGGCCGCAAACCATTGCCAATAAAAGGGAGGACAGTTTTGGCGGGTAGTGTAAATCGAGCCTTTTTTCTTGCGCGGCGCTTGGAGAGGTTAAAAAAAGATAGGCCTTAAAAATGCCGTGCCACATTAAGTGGGCGATTGCAGCGGAGAATAAACCCAAGCCACATTGTGCTAACATGAAGCCCATTTGACTTACGGTAGAGCAGGCCAACATCGTTTTAATGTTGCTTTGAATGAGCTTCCAAAATGTTGCAAGAAGTGCGCTAATAACTCCGACTACAAAAATTAGTGTCAGCAATTTTGGAAAATTTAGGTAAAGAGGTGCAAAGCGTGTCAGAAGAATTCCGCCACCATTTACAAGGCCGGCATGCATTATTGCAGAAACTGGGGTTGGCGAATTTAGTGAGCTAAGTAGCCAAGAATTAAAAGGCCAAATAGCTGATTGAGTCATCGCGGCAAGTAAAATTAAGAAGAGCGCCGCAAGCATTGCAGTGTTGTTTAAGTCGCTGCTAGTGATTGATTTTATTGAGGTTTCGCCGGTTAAAAAATAAAGCGTGGCGAAGGCTAGAGTTAAAAAGGCGAATCCGATTGCAAAATTTTTTCTAGCTAAAGCGCCTGAAGCCCTTGCCGCTGACCACTCGGCTTTGTGAGTCATGAGCCAGACCAAGAAGATGTTGCTTAGACCCCAAGTTGTTAGAAAGACAAAAATATTGTCGGCGCTAATCATGCCAATCACAGAAATGATCAGCGTAAAAAGTAGGAAGAAGAATCTTTTGTAATGCAGGTCTCCCTTCATGTAATGGCGAGAGAATAGGGCGACAATTACGCCAATAAAAATCACCAAAGCCGTCATTATCTTGGCCAAGCTGTCGAAATAAAAAAGTGAGGACATGTTTTTTTGTTATTAGATTTTTTACTTTACTTGCTAAAACAAATAAGTTTTTCTGCTTCGAAAAGTAAAACTCATAATTCTTATAACAATTATTAGACAATCTAATGGCAATCGACACAATTTCGATGCAATGCTTTATCGCAGTTGCAGACACTTTAAGCTTTACCAAAGCCTCTGAAAGAGTGGGTCGAACCCAGTCGGCGGTGAGTCAACAAATTGCAAAATTAGAGGCTTTTGTGGGCAAGCCGTTATTTGTAAGAGGCAAAACATTTGCTCTGACTGCCGAAGGAGAAGTGTTTTTAAATTACGCTAATCAAATATTTGCCATGCATCGCGAGGCGATTGATTATTTTAACGAGCCAGAGTTGAAAGGTGAGGTGAGGTTTGGTGTTCCAGAAGATTTCGCCAGCGTGTTTCTTTACGATATTTTGAAAGAATTTGTGCAGATACACCCAAGAATTTTGCTTAATGTTGAGTGTGATTTAACGCTAAATCTTTACGAAAGATTTAAGCAAAAAAAGCTCGATTTGGTAATTGTTAAAATGCCGCGCCCACCTGAATTTAAACACGGAATTGAGCTTTCATCAGAAAAATTAGAATGGGTGGGAGACGAAAAATTATTGCTAAAATCTAAAACTATTCCACTGGTTTTGTCGCCCAAGCCCTGCGTTTACCGCGACAAAGCTTTAAGTGCGCTTGAGGCGAAAGGTTTAAAATGGCGACTTTCTTTTTCTAGCCACAGCTACAATGGAACTATCGCCGCGGTTAAGGCAGGGCTTGGAATCACAGTTCTGCCAAGAAAAATGATTCCGCCCCAAGCGCATATTTTAAGATCAAAATTATTGCCAAAACTCAAAGATAATCAGGTTTCGCTGCTCAAACATGTTGCCAATAATTCAGCGGTTAATTCGTTTGAAGAGTTTGTGGTGAAGCATCTTTGAGTTAATAAAAATCAACCACCCCAGTAGCTACATTGTACATACCACTAATGATGGCGATTTTACCTTTTTTGTGGAGGTCGCCGATGATTTTACTTTCTTTGCTGATCTGCTTCACAACGCGCTCAACGTTGATTGAGGCAACTTGTTCAACAAATTTCATGCTGTGAAAATCTTCTTTGGTTTTGATTAATTTTGCCGCTTTTACAGAAGGCGTAATTTTTTTCAAAAGCCCTGTCAATTTGCCCATTTCAACATGGTCGCAAGCGCCTTTAATTGCGCCGCATTCGGTGTGACCCAAAACCATAATTACTTTGGCGCCGCCCAATTCGCAGGCAAATTCCATGCTGCCCAAGATGTCGTCATTTAGCACGTTGCCGGCGATTCTGCAGCTAAAAATATCACCCAAACCTTGGTCAAAAATTAACTCGGCTGAGGTGCGCGAATCAATGCAGCTGAGCACAAAAGCAAAAGGGTGCTGTTGCTCAGAAGTTTCGTTAATTTGCTGCAACAAGTTGCGGTTAAGTTTTAGGTTACCAACGAAGCGCTTGTTTCCTTCTTTTAAAAGGCGCACCGCTTTGGCTGGGCTTAGGGCGTCGCGCACTTCTTTTGTGAGGGCGGAAACTTCTTGATGCTCGGCGTTTTGCAACACGTTGCGCGAGTGGTAATTGTTGCGCAAAATGAAAAACATCGCAAAGCCCATGCCAATGCCAACGCCTTTTAAAAGGTCGAAGTAAAGCATGCCGATAATTGTGGCAACGAATGGAATAAAATGTTCGCGACCAAGGTGGTAAACTTCTTTAAAAATTGCTGGTTTTGCCAATTTGTAGCCCACCATCAAAAGCACGCAGGCAAGGGTTGCTAGCGGAATCATGTTTAGTAGTGAAGGAATTGCGATTGCTGAAATTAACAGCAAAAAGCCGTGCGCAATTGTTGAGAGTTTTGTTTGAGCACCAAAATTTACGTTGGCACTTGAGCGTGCAACCACTTGCGTGATTGGCAATCCACCGATTAAACCAGAAATAATATTTCCCAAACCTTGAGCTTTTAACTCGCGGTTGGTTGGCGTCACGCGTTTTTGCGGGTCAAGTTTGTCAGATGCCTCAACGCAAAGTAAAGTTTCAATGCTGGCAATAATGGCCATTACTAGTGCCATCATGTAGATTTGCGGGTTGGTAATTTGTGAAAAATCGGGTGAGGTAAAATGCCCCAAAAATTCGCCCAAACCAGAGGTGACCGGAATTGAGACAATTTGTGTTTCGTGCAATTCTAAAAATTTTGCCAAAATAATTCCGGCCACAACCGCAACTAGCGGGCTTGGAATTGCTTTAAAAACTTTGTGTTTTTTGGCCAAAAGCTCGTCCCACAAAATTAAAATCAACATTGAAATCACCGCAATAATCACGGCGTTTAAAGTGATGTGGCTAAGCATGTGTGACAATTCAGAAAAAGTGTTGGCGCTGTCTAAATTTTCAAAACCAAAATCATTTTTAAACTCGTCATTATAGCCAATGGCGTGCGGAATTTGTTTGAGAATAATGATTAGTCCAATGCCGGTAAGCATGCCCTTAATCACTGATTCGGGAAAGTAGCGTGCGATTGATCCCATTTTTAAATAGCCGGCAATTACTTGAATTACGCCAGCCAAAACAACCGCCATTAAGAAGGCTTGCCAAGAGCCAAGAGTTGCAAGATAGCCCAAAACCACAACTGCCAAACCAGCGGCGGGGCCAGAAACGCCAAGGGGCGAGCCACTAGCAGCCCCGACAACAATACCGCCAACAATGCCGGCGATTATTCCAGAAAAGAGCGGAGCGCCCGAGGCGAGTGCAATGCCAAGGCAAAGGGGCAGGGCGACGAAGAAGACTACAAGACTTGCAGGTAGGTCTTGCTTGTAGTGAGAGAAGAATTTTTTCATGAAAATGGCTAATTAATTAAACAAAAGGAGTGGTCGTGTGCTGAGCTTGTGTGCTACTAAGCGTTTGGAGGCGAGGTTGGAACTTCTAGAAAATGCTGTGTAAGCAAAACGTCACTACGATTTTTTTGGCGTGAGTCGTTTTTCAAAATTTTAAAAGTGAAATTTTGGTGGTTTAAAAATTTTGAAATTTCCAATTCGCCAGTTTCTTTTTCACCAGATTTGTCACTTTCAGCTACGTCAAAGATTGCTGAATTTTGGTGAGAGAAATTGGAGGTGGTTGAGGTTTGAAAAGCAAAAAGCAAGCCTAGGGCAACAAGAATTAGGACTGTGTTTTTGAGGAGGTGGGGCATTAAATTTTTTTGGAAGTTTTTTGTTGGGGGGTTAAGTAGTTTTGGGGGTTTGTTTTTTCAAGTGTTGAAAATTTTTGTTGTGACGAGTTCTGGATTGCCGCGCTGCGCTCGCAATGACGTACGGTGGGGAGGTCCCACTCTCCATCATTACGTTCGGTGGGGAGATTGCATTCTCCACCGTACGTCATTGCGAGCGCAGCGCGGCAATCCATGGCCCTTAAAACACCTTCGACAAAAACTTCAATCCCGCCAAAATCGTCATTAACCCAATCAATTTCTTAAAAACATTTTCACTAATTTTTAGGTGAATTCTGTAGCCAATTTGAATTGCCAAAAACACCGGAATTACCGTCCACCAAATTTCGCCAAAAAACTCAGGCTTAATTTCGCCCTGAACTGAAAGCTGAGCAATTCTCACCAAATTAAACACCGTAAAAAACACCGCCAAAGTAGTGCGAAAATTTGATTTATTTTTGAACTCATCTTTCAAAGCATTTGCAACAAAAGGCCCGCCAATGCCAAAAGCGCCTTGCGAAATGCCGCCAATAAAAAGCAATTTTTGTTTGAAGATTTTTGGAAAAGTAAACTTGTCAAAAAACATGGTTTTTACGGCCAGCGAAATAAGCAAAATGCCAAAAATTAGCGACAAAGATTCAGGTGAAAGTTTGCTAAAAATAAACACGCCAAAAATGGTGCCGGCAAGACAAAGCGGCACTAAGCTTTTGAATATTTTTTTGTCGAAAGATTTAAAATCGGTGTATGCAATGTAGGCGCTTGAGCAGGTACCAATGTAGAGTCCGGCAAGGATCATTGTTTTGAGGTCGGTGACAAAACCGAGAATGGCGTAGGCGATTAATCCGCCGCCAAAGCCAACAATGCTTTCAACAAAAAAACCGAGGGAAAAACTTATTGCGATTAAGAGTGCGACTGACATTTTGCTTAAGAAAAATTAAAGGCCAAAAATTAGGCCGCAAAATCAGTCCCCCTCAAGTTAAAAGCAATCAATGAAAATCTTTTATTTTTTTCTAATTTTCGCGTTTTTTTCGTGCGAAGTTTTTGCGCAGGAAGAGGTGAATTTTGGAATTATCAATCAGCTAATTTTAAAAAAATCTGACGAAATTTTGGCGCAAGAAGGCGAAGT
The DNA here is from genome assembly GCA_017999675.1 of Rickettsiales bacterium. Classification (GTDB taxonomy): domain Bacteria; phylum Pseudomonadota; class Alphaproteobacteria; order Rickettsiales; family UBA1997; genus UBA2645. Next base: position 22,467 of record JAGNLL010000001.1, on the reverse strand, counting down.
TTTTAAACCAAAATTTAGCAATCTTTTTATCTACGATGTGAGTCTTAACGACGAATATCAAAGCACTAATCGTCAAAATGAGTTTAAAGAAATTGGCTCGCGCGGCCGCTTAAATTCGTCTTTTAACTTTGCCAAAAATTTTTCGGCCAATGCTTTTTTAAGATTTAGCCAAGCAAGACAAGCCTTAGAAGATAGCAGAAGAAGCGCTTTGCCAAATGGTGGGGGAGATCGCACTTTTGAAAATGAAGGCCTTTTTGTTGAAGAGTTAAACCTTGCTTACGAAGGCAAAAAACACGCATTAGTTTTGGGCAAATTTAACCCAAATTTTGGCTCGGCTTGGCGTTTTAATCGCGGGCTTTGGGTTTACGAAATTGCCGAAAATTATCGCCAAAGAGAAAAACTCGGCTTTAACGGAATTTACCGACTCGGTGACAGCAAAAAAACCGGCCGCTACGAATTTGGCTACGCGTTTTTTACCAACGACCGCAAAAATTTTGACAATTCAACAATCACTTCGCGTGACTCACGGCACAAGTCTGACGCGGCTGTGGGTGACACTAGGTCACTGGCTTCTTACGTTGGATCGCTCGACATTGATTTTGATTTTGCGCCAAAAGAGCGCTTAACCTATCATTTTGCTTACGAAAATTTGGCGGTTAATAGCCGCGCTAGTGCGGTGACGCCGGCTAAAATTGCTGACCAAAAAGCTTGGGTTGCGGGTATGAATTACAAATATCCGGTCAAAGATTTTTTGGTTTTGGATGGTTTGCTTGAATATGCTTCGGTGAAAAATTTTGGCGGTAATGCCGATGCGCAACAAGACTATTTTACCGGTAACGTGATTGCGCGGTTTAGTTCAAATTGGCGCGTCACTTTGGGATATGCCAAACAGCATCACGCGGTTTTAGGTGGTGACAGCTACGACAAAAATTCGAGTGAGATTTCGTTTGGTTATGAGTTTGGTAAAAATGCGTTTTTTGACAGGCTGATTTTGCAGGCGGGGTATAGAAACCAGAGGGATAATTTTAAGACTAGTTTGGAGAGTAGAAATTCTTTAGGAGCGCTGGTGCGTTATCAAAAAGGGTTTTGAGGTCGTTGCACAATGGATTGCCGCGCTGCGCTCGCAATGACGGAGGTTGGAAAAATATCTCGTTCCATCTTCCGTCATTGCGAGCGCAGCGCGGCAATCCATGGCCCAACAACATCTTCGTGTAAATTAATTTAACAAAATGAAAAAACTAACATTCGCCGTTCCAAAAGGCCGCATCCTCGAAGAGCTAACCCCTCTTCTAACCAAAGCCGACATCATTCCTGAAGCTGATTTTTTCAACGAATCTTCGCGCAAATTAGTTTTTTCAACCAACCGCAAAAACCTCGATCTCGTAAAAGTTCGCAGCTTCGACGTGGCCACCTTCGTAAAATTTGGTGCGGCTGATCTTGGCATTTGTGGGCTTGATGTTTTGAAAGAGTTTTCGTCACCAGAAATTTTCCCCGTACTTGATTTAGGCATTGGCAAATGTCGCTTGTCGATTGCGGCAAAAAAATCGGTTGATCTTGATTTAGCAAAACGCAGCCACATTCGTATTGCTACAAAATACACGGCAATTGCGGCGAATTATTTTTCAGAAATCGGCATTCAGGCTGAGGCCATTAAGCTAAACGGTTCAATCGAAATCGCGCCGCAATTAAAGCTGTGCGATTTTATTTTAGATTTAGTGAGCAGCGGCAAAACTTTGCTTGAAAACGACATGCTGGAGCTGCAAAAAATTCTCGACGTGACTTCGTTCTTGACGGTTAACCGCGCCTCTTTCAAAACAGAAAACTCCGAAATAAATCAGCTAATAAAACTTTTTGATGCCTCTAAGTAGCGCCTTCCACAAATTGCTACGTCAGCTACTTTGCTGTGTTTTGATGCTGTCTGCTGTTTTTGCCCCAAGTCAGGCTTACGCGATTTATGAAGGCGTAAGAAGCGATACGGTTTATCGCGATAATCACATGTGTAATGGCAACAATCTTAAGTTTGACCCATTTACAGAAAACAAGGATTTGAATTGGGAGATTACAAATCCAGTCTGCGCTGGATTTATCGGTGGAGTCGGAGCCTTGTTGGTTGGGGCTGGCCAGGTTATGGATGGTATAGGTTACGGTAAATTTAAAACCCCCGGCACTTGCACGCCTACAAATGATTATGGAAAGCCAAAGAAAGCTAGTGAAGAAAAGGCAGTTAGATTTAGTCCCACCTCGCCAATGTTAATAGCAACTTCGCAGCAGGCGCTTTACAGATATAGTGGGCTTTGTGGATCTAGAGGGGCTGAGCTTGCAACTGCTAGTGCCGCAAATACAATATCATGCACGCCTCCCGCAACTGCTAATTGTCCATACACTACTGCTCAAACAGCTTTGGCCTCTAGAGACACTGCCATGTGTTGTTCATCTTACGCTAGTTATGTAGCAATATTTAACACTGCAGTTGCTACTCTGGCTGGTACTTGGGGTTTAGCCAAAGGTACTTACGAAAATGCCCGTATTTGCGGTCATGACTGGAATGAATGGAAGTCAGATCCCGAAACCGGTTTGCGCATTAAGGATAAAGGGCCTTATCAAATATGCCTAAAGCAGCTTTTTGAAGGTAACGGAAAGATAGGTAGTAATTGTGCTGCTGTTTTGTCTAAGGCTAGTGATGGAGGTCTTTCTGGGGTTGTGGATAGATATGTTCAGGGTTCGTTTAATTGCTTGGGTAAAGCTTTTTCAGCAGGAGCTGTTCCAGACTCTAGCTGCTTGGGAGAAAATAATTTTCCGTCAAAAGTTTCTCTAACTAACAAATATTACCGCGAATATATTTATGGCGGTGTTGAGTTTGAAGATAACGGTGATGGTGCTTGTTCTAACCCTTGGGCGTCAGATCAAGAAAAAAGACAAGAATATCTCGGATATACTAGTGAAAACCAAAGATATTACATGACGGGCGGAGGCGGATCGGCTCCGGTTTATGCTTGTCACAGATTTTTATCTGGGGGTGTTACGCCAGAAACCCAAGGGGCCTACGATTGCTGTAGGGCAAAAAGTCAGAAGTCTATTTGCATTCAGCACAGAGATTTTATTGGCACAACGATGGGCAAATATAATCACAAGTTTTGTTCGGCTGGAACCTTCTGCGACGTTTCAGACATTACGTTTGAAGTTTATGAAAGTAAGGTGGAGCAAAATTATATTTGCGCTAAAACCTATTCGGTTTGCCCTTACAATCACTTGCTTGGAGGCGGCACCGAAAAAAAAGAAATTGATAGAAATGGCAACGTCACCAACTACTGCCAATACATGAATCACTGCTCTAAATTGCCAATCGTTCCTTATATTTACTCAAGCAATTTAAGCGGCGCTTGGATTTCAGGGGCCTGTCGTGACCTTAAAGGCGACTCACAAAATGTTTATGGTTTTAGCACGCAGGTAGTGCCAACCAATACCCGCCACTTTTCAGCGCCAATGGCGCAGTGCTTTAAAGAAAGCATGGAAAATATTCTTTTAAACAAAGCTGGGGCAACAAGGTGCGTAAGCGCTTCGGAGCGACCAAACCCAAATGGAGAATGTTCGACCGGATATGTTTATAAAGAAGGCGATCAATTGGCGGGAGATTCTTTTTTTATCAAAATACAAAAGAATCTGAAGCTTGCCATTAAGATGGGCTTAATAGTTTCGATTATAGCCTTTGGATACATGATTTTGCTTGGGGTGCCAAAAGTTGATTCATTCAACAAAAAGGCCTTGATGACATATCTTGTCAAACTTTGTTTGGTGATGTTTTTTGCTGTTGGCGATGGCTGGCAGTCTGGTTTTATGGACGGTGTTATTGGCTTTTCTGGCGCCATGTCGGAACTGTCATTTAGGCTTGATGAGTCGGGCGATCCCGACAGCTTAGACGGTTGTCAATTTCCAAAAATAAACTACGCCGATAGCAACAGTGCGACTAAATACGACAACCCAGCTTATCCACCGGGAAAAGAATATTTAAGAGTTTGGGACACTCTCGATTGCAAACTAGCGCGCGCAATAGGTTATGGCCCTGAAGTTTCGGTGCCAAATTTACTCTTCATGATTTTGGGCGGGTTTTTAGATTTTGGTGCCGGCATTTTATTTGTTTTAGGCTCGCTGTTCTTGGCCTTTGTCATGTTTATGATTGTGGTTAGGGCGCTGCATGTTTTCTTGCTTGCAACCACCGCAATTATTTTATTGATCTACGTGTCGCCAATTACCATTACTTGCGCCATGTTTGCGCGCACCAAGGGTATTTTTGATGGGTGGCGAAAACAGCTGATGGGCATCAGTTTACAGCCAATGATTCTCTTCGCCTATCTTGGCGTTTTCATTGCCATTTTTGATCACGTAATTGTTGGGGAGGTTAGATTTAGTGGCGATGGCAAAAACGTGCCAAAGAAAATTATTTGCGACAATAGCAGTATTGGCGACGTTTTAATTGCTAACCCATCGGTTAATGGCAAACATACTTCTAGCGGCAACAGCACCAGCATTTACTGTATCTTTAGAACCGCCGAAATTGACACTTTCAGTGGTCTTGAACCTATTGGAATTGGCCTTCCGGTGTTGATGTCGATGAATAAAGAGAAGGTGATGACGATAATAAGAGGCGCTTTAGTAATGTTCGTCTTTCTGCAGTTTTTAGATATAATCCCCAGAATTGCCGGTGAGCTTGTGGGTGGAGCGACTATCAAAAGTAATTTTGGCAGCGTTGAGGGTTTTGCAAAAAGCTTGGGTGGTGCCCTCAAATCTTTGCAAGATCGAGGCAAGGGAGCAGCAAAAAAGTTGGGAGGTGCGGCATTGCGTAAAGGGGGAGAAGTTGCTGGTGGCGCAATGGGTGCAATAAGAAAATTGGGCAGTAAAGGCAAGTCTGTATCTGGTGGCGGTGGTGGTGGCGGCAATGGAGGTGATCACTCAGCCAAATCTGACACTGGTGTAGGTGATCACTCAGCCGAATCTGGCTCTGTTGGAGGTGATCGCTCAGCCAAATCTGACTCTGTTGGAGGTGATCGCTCAGCCAAATCTGGCGGTGGTGGAGCAGATCACTCTAACGATAAATAAGGGACTGAAAAAGAAGTGTCATCTTCAGTTGTTTCCAACAATGCAGAAGATAGTGTGAGTTCTACAAGTTCTAGGTCATCTACCTCTTCAAGAAGTGGTGTTTTTGAATCTAGATTTTTACACCAAAATACTGATTCCAAACTTCGCCAAAAAAACCAAAAGCATGAAAAACTTAATCAAAAATTTTGTAATTATTTTTACAATTTTCTCTCTAGCCGCTTGCGCTTCGTACAAGCCAATCTTTGACCAAAATGAAAAATATTTGGCTGTTGGTGAAGAGCGTGCGCAGCAAGATTTTGCCTTTTGCAAAAAAGCTGCTGACGAATATTTAGACAAATATAAAGCCGAGCGCGCTGCTAAAGAAGCGGGTCGTAACGCCGTTGTGGGTGGAGTTGTTGGTGCGGCAACGGGATTAATTTTTGGAAATAGAGGTTTAAAATCTGGACTAACTGGCGGCCTGGTTGGTGCTGGGGTAGGGGCGGTAATTGGCGCTCTTTCGGTTGCGGGGGAAGATAAAGTAAAACCAGATCAGATCAAACAGCGCTACGTTTCAAATTGTTTGGCGCAAAATGGATATTCGGTGTTGGGGTGGAGGTAGTGTTTAAACAAAAAAAGACCGTCGGTTGAGCGGAGTCGAAACCAACGGAAGGTTCCTGCCTCGCTAATGAAGCAGGAACCTTCCGTTGGTTTCGACTCCGCTCAACCGACGGTCTTTTTTTATCCCTCCAACTCCTCATACCCGCAAATCTTAATTCCGTAGCCATCAAGGCCAATCACCGACTTCTTCGAATTAGTCAGCAGCGTCATATTTTTAACTCCCAAATCTGACAAAATCTGCGCGCCAGTGCCGTAATTTCTTAGTTCTTTTTCTTTGTTGCTTGGTAGGTTTTTTCCTTCGCCAAGTAGGTGCGAAATCGACTCGTTTGGTTGTCTAATCAAAACCAAAACCCCACTTTCATTTTTTGCAATTTTTGCCAGCGCCTTTGCCAAAAGCCCGCTGCGAGCGTTTTGTGCGTCGTCCAAACAGTCGCTTAAAATATTTAGATGGTGCATGCGAACCAGAGTTGGTGCATCTGCAGTAATTTTTCCCTTCACCAAAGCAATGTGCTCAACGCCGTCAATTTTGCTGCGATAGATTGTAGCATCTAGTTCGCCGGCAATTTTGCTGACAAATTTTTGTTGGCTTACAACCTCAATTAATTTTTCGTTTTTGCGGCGATACTCAATTAAATCGGCAATTGTGGCGATTTTCATTTGGTGGGTTTGAGCAAATTTAATGAGGTCGGGCATGCGCGCCATTGAGCCGTCGTCATTCATTATTTCGCAGATCACGCCAGATGGGTTTAACTCGGCAAGGCGCGCAATATCAACTGCTGCTTCGGTGTGGCCAGCGCGAACTAACACGCCGCCATTTTGGGCTTTAAGTGGAAAGATGTGTCCGGGACTCACAATTGATTCTTTACCTTTTTTTGGATCAATCGCATCAGCCACAGTTTTGGCGCGGTCAAATGCCGAAATGCCGGTGGAAATGCCATCTCGCGCTTCAATTGAAATTGTAAAAGCAGTTTTGTTGCGTGACTCGTTGTTAGAAGACATGAAAGGTAATTCAAGCTCAGCAACTCTTGATTCTGTAAGTGTCAAACAAATCAACCCGCGACCATGTTTGGCCATGAAATTGATTTTTGTGTCGTCGCACATTTGGGCAGGAATTACCAAATCGCCTTCATTTTCACGACCTTCGTCGTCAACTAATATGAACATTTTTCCGGCTTTCGCTTCAGCGATGATTTCGGGAATTGTAGCGAGGTAATTGTGTGACATTTTATTTAATTAATTTTGAAACGTAGCGTGCGATTGCATCAATTTCTAAGTTCACTACATCGCCAACTGCAGCATTTTTAAAAGCAGTGTTAGCAAGGGTGTGAGCAATTACATTGACGCTGAATTGGTTTTTTTCCACTTCGTTAACCGTTAGCGAAACGCCGTCCAGCGTGACTGAGCCTTTTTCGCTAATAAATTTCATTAAGTTTTTTGGCGCTAAAAAAGTGAATTTGTGTGAATCTTTAATGCGTTTTACAGCCTTAATTTGCGCGGTTGCATCAACGTGACCCAAAACCATGTGGCCACCAAATTCGTCGCCCATTCTTAAGGCAAATTCTAGGTTAATTTCTTGGCCGATTTTCCAACTGTTTAGCGTGGTTTTGTCGCAGGTTTCAAGGGATGCTTGAAAGGAAAAAATAATTTTTTTTGCTGCAACTTTTTTCTCCACCAAAGTCAAACAAACACCGTTGCAGGCAATGGAGCAGCCGATTTCGAGCTTTCGCTCAATTTTATTTTTTTGGGTAGAAATTTTTAAGAGTAGATCTTGCGACTTGCCGCGGCTTACAGATTCAACGGTTGCTAGGTTTGTGATGATTCCGGTGAACATGAAATTATTTTTTAATTTTCAAAACTTCTTTACGAATTTTGTTAATCGCGCTTTCTTCGATTTGTCTGATGCGCTCGCGCGACACTTTGTAGATTTGGCTGAGTTCTTCCAAAGTTAGTGGATTTTCTGACATTTGACGTTTGGCGAGAATGTCTTGCTCGCGCTCATTTAAATGCGCGAAAGCTTTTTTAAAAGCCGCTTCTTGGCGTGAATATTCTTGATTGCCAATGGCGGTTTCTTCAGGGCTGATGTCGGAGGATGCCATTAAATCGACCACTTCTTTGCTGTCGTCTTCGTCGCCAACTAAATTGTTGAGTGAGGTGTCAGACTGCGACAGGCGCGAGTCCATGTCGATTACTTCTTTTTTGGTGACGCCCAATTCGTTTGAAATTTTTTCAACATTTTGTGCCGATAAAGCCTTGCCATCTGTGGTGCCGAGCTTTTTTTTGATTTTGTGCAAATTGAAAAAAAGTTTTTTCTGCGCCGCCGTGGTGCCAATTTTTACCAAAGACCACGAGCGTAAAATGTAATCTTGCATGTAGGCGCGAATCCACCACATGGCGTAGGTGGCGAAGCGAAAACCTTTTTTTGGGTCAAATTTTTTAACGGCCTGCATCAAGCCAATATTGCCTTCAGACACTAGGTCAACCATTGGCAAGCCGTAGTTTCTGAATTTTGAGGCCATTTTGGCAACCAAGCGCAAGTGGCTTTGAACTAGCATTTTAGCGGCTTCTTTGTCGCCGGTTTTGGCGTAGCGCTCGCCGTATTCTTGTTCTTCTTCTTTGGTTAGCAGGGGAAATTTTTGAATCTCGCGTAGGTAGTGCAAAAAGCCCGCGTCCTGTGATTTGACGAGGCCAAGTTTTTTAGTAGAAACTGAAGCAGGTAAGTCGCTCATGTTTTCTTCTTTGGTTGATTGAAATTGAGAGATTTTGGGCGTCATTATTTAGGAATGGGTCTTCAATCTACAACCCAGCAACACTGATTTTATATTTTTTTGACAGGTAGTTCATGATGTCTTTGCGTTCTTGAGATTTTAAGACGCGGTTGAAAATTATTACTTCTGAGATCAGGCCGGTGAAGCCGGCAGTGCCGCCTTTATTGGTACCAATTGTTAGGCCGGTTAATTGGTTTGTTCCGGTGTTTTCTGCAGCTAGTGCTGTTGAGGCGCTGTTTACAAAGGCTTGAGAAGAAGCGTTGTTAAAATAGGCCGAAATAACGTAGTCGGTGCCTGAAGAAAGTGTGGTGGCAGCAGAATCTACGCCAGTTCCGGTGTTTAAATTAATTGCAGCATTTTCAAGGCCAATTGAGGTGGTGTAGGCAGTTGAAATTGAATCTAACACAACTTGAGCTGTTGCTGAAAGTGTGCTAAGAGGGCGCAAAACCAAGAAAATCGTGTTTTGCGACGAGGTGCCTTGGTAAAAAGCAGAGAGTGTAAATCTGGCATTTGAAGCAAAGCTAATACTTGGAGTGCCGTTAATGCCGTCAGAAATAAAGGTGGCGCCGGGGCTTACGCTTTCTAATTTATTTTTTTTAGTGGCGCCCGCAACGCCAGAGTTTGAGCCGGGGTTAAGGTCGTACCAATTGGTAATTTGGGCGCCGTCAGTTGCTTGGTTGCCGTCTAGAGATTCTTTTAGCGAGGTTTCGTACCAAGCAACTAACCCGCTAGTTTCAATGACAGGAGATTTTGAAGTGAAAAGGCGAGTATTAGAAATTTTAGAAGCGCGAATCATGCCAAACCCTGCCGCCACGCCCGAAATTAAAACCCCAATAATTATTACAACAATCGACAACTCGAGTAGAGAATAGGCCTTTTTCATAATTTTATTGGGGTTGTTAATTTTTAAGCGAACCAAGTAGTCACTGGGGTTTTCGCTGCTTTGATTTCGTCCAATCTTCTTCTTGGAGTGTTGATTGGATAGTTGTGAAACCTGTCGCCGCGTCCTTCTTTAACTTCATTAGCCACGAAAATCATGGTGTTGATGAAGTCGTCGATTGTTTCGCGGGTTTCGGTTTCGGTTGGTTCAATCAACATTGCGCCTTGCACCACAAGTGGGAAGAAGATTGTCATTGGGTGAATACCGTATTCAACCAAAGCCTTGGCCATGTCGAGGGTGCTAATGCCTTGTGCTTTTTGAAGTTTGTCAGTTAGTAAACATTCGTGCATGCAGGTGCCAGGAAATGGCACGTGGAAGTGGTCTTTCAATTTTGCTAAAATGTAGTTGGCGCTTAAAACTGCATCTTCGGCAACTTTTTGCAAACCGTCAGCACCGTGCGAAAGCATGTAAGTCAAGGCGCGGATGTGCATTCCAAATTGGCCGTTAAAACCTTTTACTTTGCCGCAGGTCGATTTTGGCGCCACTAATTTGTACTCGCTGCCGTGCTTTTCAACGTGAGGAGTTGGCAAGAATTCCGCTAATTCAGCGCGAACTGCGATTGGTCCAGAACCTGGTCCGCCGCCACCGTGTGGGGTTGAGAAGGTTTTGTGTAAGTTAAAGTGCATTACGTCAACACCAATATCTGCCGGTTTAACTTTGCCAACAATGGCGTTGTAGTTAGCACCGTCGCAGTAGAAGTAAGCGCCAACTGAGTGAATTAAATCAGCGATTTCCTTAATATTTTTTTCGAATTTGCCGCAAGTGTTTGGGTTGGTAATCATGGTGCCGGCAATTGCGGTGCCGTGTTCTTCGACTAGTTTTTTAAATAAATCTAAATCGATTAATCCTTCAGAATTTGACGGAATTACTTTAATTTGAAAACCACACATTGCTGCAGTTGCTGGGTTGGTGCCGTGTGCAGAATCTGGAATCAAAACAATTTTACGCGTAGCCGCTTCGCCCTTTTTTTCGTGAGCTTTTTTAATCACCAACATTCCGGCGAATTCACCTTGCGCGCCAGCGGCAGGAGCCAAAGAAACCGCGCCCAAACCGGTGAGGGTGGCAAGCCAGTTTTGCAAGTTAAACATTAATTCTAATGCACCTTGAACAGTTGATTGATCTTGCAGCGGGTGAATGTCTGAAAGGCCCGGAAGGCGAGCCATTTTTTCATTCAAGCGCGGATTGTGTTTCATTGTGCAAGAGCCAAGCGGGTAAAACCCAGCGTCGATTGAATAGTTTTGGTTAGACAAACGCACAAAGTGACGAATCACTTGCGGCTCGTTAACCTCAGCCAAACCAATGCTAGCGCGGCTTTTTTGCCCAGTACGCAAAGAAAAATTTGCAACTTCTGGCAAATCAACGCCGCAAGCCCCAGCGCGAGTTTGTTTAATTAAAAGCTCAGTTTCGTGGCGTAATCCGCCGATTTCTTTTGGAGTGAAGGTCATTTTTTTAGCTCGTTTTGTTTTGTTGGTTTAGTAATTCGTAAAGAAAATCCGGAGCAAGATCTGCTTCGTTTTCCCAAGATAAAGTGTCGTTTTCGATTTTAAAATTTTTGAAGTAACTAATGTCCTTCATTGGTTCAAAAACCTCTCCCCAGATCTCATCTTTTAGATTAATTTGCCCAGATTTGCCGTCGTCAAACTTAATCCAAACTTGGTAGTCTTGAATGTGTTTTGCCTCCACTACATGTCTGAACATACTTACTCCAAGGGTTCAATTTTGTTTAAAGATTTTTTTTGCACAGCAAGTTCCCAATCTTTTAATAGTTCCTCTTTGTGAAGATCTAACCATTCAAATACTGCCTCTAGAGCTCTTTTAGGGAAGTCTCCTTTGTGAGTTCTAGATTCAATAAAAACCTCAATTTCATACTTTCCGTACTTAGCATGAAAGTGAGGCGGGTTGTGATCTCTGTGGTACATTGCAATTACAATTCCAAGAAAGCGGCTTATCTCAGGCATTTTTGTGGTGTGTTTTGGGTTATTAAATTCGGTAACTCTTTTACTTTAAGATTTCCTCCAAAGCTGAAGCCAAAGCTTCAATGTCCGAAGCGCTGGTTAATTCGCTAACTGCCACAATCATTTTGTTGCCTTGCGCAAAGCCGCCAATGATGTTTTGAGCGAGTAATTTTTTGTTCACTTCAGAAGCGTCTTTTGAAAGTTCAATTGTGAACTCGTTAAAAAAGCTGCTGTTTAAAACTTTTACGCCTTTCACTTTAGCCAGTCTGTCAGCCAAATCGCAGGCTTTTTTGTGGTTGATTAGCGCTAATTTTTTGAAACCGTTTTCGCCAAGCAATGAAGCGTGAATTGTGAAAGCAGTAGCGCACAAACCTTGGTTTGAACAAATGTTAGAAGTGGCTTTTTCGCGGCGAATGTGTTGTTCACGCGCGCTTAAAGTTAGCACGTAGCCGGGTTTACCTTCAGCGTCCACAGTGGCGCCGCAGATTCTGCCGGGCATTTGACGTACAAATTCTTTTCTGCAGGCAAAAAATCCTAAAAGTGGGCCGCCAAAATTGAGGCCAACTCCAAGTGAAGAAGCTTCACCAATTACAATGTCGGCTTGTTTTGGCGCTTCTAAAAGACCAAGGGCCAAAATTTCATTTGTTGCCACAATCATTAAAGCGCCTACAGCGTCGCACTTGGCGCGCACTTCGTCTAAATTGCCAATTTCGCCGTGAAAGTCGGGATATTGCACAACCACAGCAGCGCAGGTTTCGTCGATTGTTGAAACAAATTTTGAGTCGTTCAAATCAAGCGAGGTTTTTGAAACTTCTAAATAGTCAGGGTGAATATTGCCCAAAGTCGCAATGTTTTTGCGGCCCGATTTAATTCTCAAAGCCATTAAACAAGCTTCAGAAAGCGAAGTGGCGCCGTCGTACATTGAAGCGTTGGCAATTTCCATTCCGGTCAAAAGCGCAACAATGCTTTGAAATTGGAAGATTACCGACAGCGTGCCTTGCGAAATTTCTGGCTGGTAGGGTGTGTAAGAAGTTAAAAATTCAGAGCGTTGAATAATGTGGTCAACGGCAGACGGAATGTGGTGCTTGTAGCAGCCAGCCCCCAAAAAAAACGGACCCTCAGAGGCAGCGCGATTTTTTTTAGCAAGCTCAACCAAAGTTTTTTCAACCTCAATTTCGCCTTGGTGATTAGGCAAATTTTCAATTGGTTTTTTCAGTAAAAATTGCGACGGAACTGTGTCGTAAAGTTGGTCAATATTTGAGACGCCAATGGCAGCGAGCATCTCTTGCCGATCCTTCTCGGTCAAGGCTAAATAGCGCATTTGTTTTGGAATTTTTAATTTTTAAAAGGGAGGTTTTAGTGAGGCGCGGCAATCTAAAAACCACTCAAGCAAAGTCAAATATTTGTTCAAATCAAGGTTGTCAGAAAAAAAACAAATCTCTAGTTCAGCTCGTTTTTTAATTTTAATTAGCCCCATTTTTCAATGTCTCGCACGGTAAAATTTGCTGCATCTGTCACTCCTAACGAGCAGCTAGCAAAAGAAATGGGGCAGATTCACGCCATTCTCGAAGAATATTTAAACGGTGGCTACCGAAGAGGCGAAAGGCTGCAAAGCAACCTTGCAGTGCAAGAGGGTTTTAAAAAAATGCGCAACTTAATCGAGCTTGGCGCCGACGTTAATTTAAAAACAAGAAGCGACTTCACGCCTTTGTTGCTTGCTGCCTTCATTGACAATCTCGAGCTGTTAGATTTTTTACTCAAAAGGCCAGATGTAAACCTAGACGCCGTTGATTCAGACGGACAAAGCGTTTTGCACATTACAGTGGCTAACGGCAGCCTCATTTCAGTTTTTGCAGCTCTACGCGCCGTAATTGCTGACGAAAGTAAGTCTGCAGCAAGGATTAATTTGCCAAATCGGGTACTCGACACGCCGCTGCATTATTTAGCAGTGCCAAATCGCGACTCTGCAATTGCCACACTACTCACGCTCGAAGGGGCAAACCCACTAGCTTTAAACAACATTGGCGAAACCCCGCTACTACTGGCAATTGGTAACAATGAAGGAGTAAAAAAAGTTTTTGAAATTGCTGCCAACAAAAGTCGAGAGCCGCAAATTTTTGCACAAGAAGTTGTAAAATTGCTGCACGTGACAGTAAGTCTAAGACACACAAAATCACTTTTTAGCGCTAAAGAATTTGAGGTTTTAGAGGGCTTAATCGAGCACACGCTAAATCGCGCTAAAAAAACAATTGCCGACGTTTTTGTTGAAAGACAACACGCCGAATCTCTCGCGTTAATTGCCCGCAAATCTTTGTTAACAATGCACGCGCTAATGGTGTTTTCTTCAGATTTTCCAATATTTTCTCTTGAGCAGCGCCAAACTTACTTAAAAAGTTTTGCTCAAACATTTGAGGTGCTTTTGCAAGTTGTTGAGCTTGGCGCCGACCCAAACATGCAAACAAGACAAGGCTTCACACCTTTGCATTTTGCCTCTTACACAAAAAATCGTAACGCGTGGAATCTTCTAATTGCTAATGGTGCCAACAGATCTTTGCGCGACGATTTTGGCGAAATTCCAGCAAAATACTGGTTCTTAAAAACCATTGCCGGAGACTCATTAATAAGGGCTGAAACAGTTCCAGAGCCAAAAAAAATCAAAGCCAAAAAAGAGCCAGTCGAAGAGCCGCCAATTGTTTTGCCGCCAGCGCCACAAAGGTGGCAAAGCTGCTTGGCTTCTTTACAAGCAAGCAAAGACCCAAATGTTTCAACCCACACGGCGCAAATTCTTTTAACCGAAGAGGAAGTTGACGTAAACGCCGCAACCACCAACGACTACACAGCACTGCACATTGCAGCAAGGCTTGGCTCAATTGAATTGCTAAAAATTTTAAACGAAAAAAACGCCAACATTAATGCCAAAGCGGCTGCTGATTTGTCGGTTTTGCGCTGCGCAATTGATTCAAAAAAACGCGCAGTGGTGGCAAGTGTTTTAAGCCGCGCCGACCTTGAGTTAGAAACAATTGTTGGCGAGTTAAAACAAGAATTGGCCGTCACAAAAAAAATTCCCACCTCGCCAGTGGCGCTAATTTTAGAAAGCGAGAATTTCTTGAACAAAGCTGCGCAGTTAGAGCGTCAAGAGCGAGTGCAGCTAATTAAAACTTTGCGCGAAGCCTACAAAAAACCAAACGCCAATTTTGAAGAATTTAAAAGGGCGGTCAGTGCTTTTGAGGCTGCGGTGGAAAATGCAATTCGCCAAGAAGTGTCTGTTTTAAAGGAAGAAGGCCTGTCGAAAAATCAGCTCAAAAAAATTCGCGACGCAGAAAAAAAAGCTAAAAAACAACAAGAAGAGCTCGCAGAAAAAAGAAAACAAACCGTGTCTGAGGTGAGGGCAGAAGCTAGAAAAATGGCTGTTGAGGCAATTGAAAATGCAGAAGCTGAAATTGCCAAAGCTCGCACAGCAAGTTTGGCGCTTGAAGAAATTTTGTTTGAAGAAGAGGTAAGTAGTCAAGAAGACCTAACCAGTAAAGAATCGGCTGGTAGTTTTGACAATTCGTTGCCTGTTGCGGCGCCAGAATTTTTGCCAGCAAAAGAGCAAATGAAAAAGTTTTTGTGCGGGCCTCGCCAAATAAATTGCTTGCAAGATTTGCCGCAATTTTTGCAGCCAGCTTTGCGAGAATTGTTGCAAAATAGTTGCCAAGTAACACTCAAAGGAAGCGCAGTTTACCTAGCGCCAGAGGCAAAAAGAAAGCCCGGCGACCTAGATCTTGAAGTAAAAATAAATGGAATTGGCAGCTGGTCTGACAAAGAAATTGTGCAATTTGTTGACGCAAAATTTGGCTTAAAAATTTTGCCAGAAAATATTTTTCGCCGCGGTGGAGTGTTCACCCTCAACGTTAAAGACTCTGAAAAAAAATTAGACTGGTCTTTTTACGACCAAAAAATGTTGCCGCCCCGTGAATTAAGTTGGGCAACAAATTGCGAGACAAAAATATTTTTTACAGCAGACGGGCAAGCTTTGCGCCAAGAGCCTCCAGCACAATTACAAGTTAACCCGCAAGCCCACGGACTAATTTTGCGGCTGTGTTTTCTTGAAACGATTGGCCACATTAACAAAGGCCAAATTGAAGCTGCGCTTGGCAAAATTTCGCCGGCAGATTTGCTGCTAAAAGAGCTAAAACTTGACCGAGTTGGTGAAAAAAAATCTCCGTCAGAAATAATTTTAAATTACGCGAAGTCGCATTCTTTGGACGAAAATGAGCAAAAACATTTTGTCGAAAATTTGTCGTGGATGCTTGAAATTTCTCGTTTTGAGTATCCTGAATTGCGCGTGGTGGTTGAAAATTTACAAAAAACTCCGCCACAACAAATAAGCTCAGCTGGCGCGTCAAAGCTAGCGCCAGAGAGCAAAATCATTTCAAAATAAACTCTTAAAAAAAATGTCAAAAAATTTAGCCACTGGTCCAGAGTCAAACGCAGAAGAGGCTAGAAAGTTTTTGAGAAGGCTGGGCGTCGAAAAAATTAACGGCGAAGGTTTAAGTGAGCCGCCACTAATTACCGCAGTCAAGCAAGGCCAAGAAACGGTTGTTAGAATTTTGCTAAAAGCTGGCGTCAATCCAAACGTGGTTGACGGCGCAGAATTTCAGTATTCGGCGTTGTCTTGGGCGGTGTTTTTAGAAAACCTAAACATTGCTCACACTTTGCTAGATTTTGGCGCCAACAAAGAAGCGCGAAGCTACTCTGGCAGCACTCCAATAATGACGGCGCTTTTTGCTGAAAAATTTTCAGCCTTCAATTTGTTGCTTGCGCGCGGCGCCAGCGTTGACGCGCAAGACACAGTGGGAAACACCCTACTAACTTTTTCGGCAGAGCGCGGCTTGCACAAAATAGCGCGAGAAATTTTGCAAATTAGCGCGCGCAGCATTGATTTTACTCTCAATGAAGGGTTTTACCCTTCTAAAAAAAGGCCTGAGCTTTTTATTTACCCTGGATCAACGGCCCTAATGATTGCGGCTTCAATGGGCAACAGAGAAATGACCCAGTTGTTTTTACAATTTGGCGCCAACGCTGATTTGCGCGACGCACAAGGAAATACCGCTGCGGCACTTGCCAGAATGAATGGCTACGAAATTTTGTCGCACCTAATTGAAGAGCGTGAAAGTGGTTTTAGGGGCGCAGAATTGCCGCCGCAAACCCCAGCACAAAAATTGGAAGAGCTGCGCCAGATTTTGCACAGTTTAAAAGATTCGGCAGGCAAAAAAATTGCCAACACCGCACCGCAAAAAAGCGAAGTAAAAACAATTTTAAGATTAAGCGACGAGCTAACCGAACTTAATTTAAGCAATCTTGTAACCCCTGAGGGCCTCACAATTTTGCACTTTGCGGCGCGCTTTGGCGACTTGGCTGATTTTGAAAAATTAATTGCTGGGGGCGCTCAAATTAACGCCAAAGCTGAGGGTGGAGTTTCTGTTTTAAGTTTTGCGTTGCGCAGTGGAAATAGTGGGATTGCAAATGCCGCTGTGGGAAAAAAAGATTTGGATTTTGACAGCATTACTGACGGATTAAAAACTGCACTTGTGATTAATCGGTCGGATTATTTTTTCAAACTTGCCAAAAATCCAAAAGTTGTAATTGGATTGAAAGATCCAGAAAAGGCGGCACAAAACACCACATTGCTGCAGGAGTTGCGAGTTGCAGCAAAAAATGATTCGAAAGTTAGAAAGGTAATTACAGAGTTTGAAGCTTTGGTTCCTAAAGAAAAAAAATTAAAAAATAAGCCAGTGAAAAAGAATGTAGTAAGGCCAGAGCAGGAAGAAATTTTGTTGGAAGAGGAATCCGAAATAACTCAAAAACACTCTCCGCAGCCTTCTGAAGCAACTGAAGTTGCAGACAAAATTGCTGCAGAGTTGCCAACCCCGCCAGAAGCAAATTCTTTAAATTTAAAAGCCGCTTCATTTGTTCCAAAAGCATTACTGGAAGAGCAGCAGTTAATTAACACACTCTTTGGTGAAGGTGGAGAATTTGCGGCTGGTGAATTAAGAGATCCGAGTTCGACAGTTGAAGAGGGTTCTGGATCTAGGCTTTTAAAAATTTTGCAGCAACAGCGCTAGAAAAGCTCGGGCAAATAAAACTCAGTATTTCTAAGAAATCGGCTGCTTCGCTTAGCTCAAAAATCAAATTGTGCACACCGGTGTGCACAATTTAAAAAAATAGCCACAAACCCACTAATTTAAAGGAGCGAGGTCAAATGCAAATTACGCTAAATAATTACGAAAACTTGCTTGCCCAAATCAAAGCAACAATTGCTCAAGCTCAGCAAAATATTGTGCAAATTGTTAACCGAGAAAAGGTAGTAATGAGCTGGCAAATTGGAAAAATGGTTGAAGAGCATTTGCTAAAAAATAACAGCACGGGCTACGGCGAGCATTTAATTAAGCAGCTCGAGAAGGACACCGCAATTACAAAAAGAGCTCTCTACCAAATGCGCAGCTTTTACAAATCTTACCCAGAATTGCCAAAAAAAGAAAATGATTTGAGCTGGAGTCACTACAGGGCCTTGGCTTCGCTGCAAAGCGAAGAAAAAAGAAAAATTTTGGAAGACTTAACAATTAAAAATAATTTGAAGGCAAATGAGCTGCAGCAAGCAATTGCCAAAGAGAACAAAGCAGCAAAAAAAAAGACGAGAAAAAAAGTTGAACAGAAAAAAATTACGAAATTTTCGGTCACGCGCGGCCAGCTTTTTACTTACAAAATCAAGGTTTTTGAAGATTCGCCACAAAGTTTTGTCGACCTTGGCTTCAACATGTTTTGCGAAATTGAAACCAAGTTAAAAGACGGCGAAATTGTTGAGAGCAAAAAAAGTGGCGACAAATTTTTGCTGAAAAAATCGACCACAAAATCAACCAAAATGCACACTTACAAAGCGCGCTTGGAGCGCGTGGTTGACGGCGACACCATTCACGTGATTTTGGATTTGGGTTTTAAAATGCAGCACCGCGAAAATTTGCGTTTGGCAAAAATTAATGCCGCAGAAATTGAAAGTGACGAGGGGCAAAAAGCGTTTGAGGCGCTGAAAAAAATTTTAAAAAGCGCGCCGTTTTTAATTGTAAAAACCAACAAAACCGACATTTACGGCCGCTACATTGCCGACGTTTTTTTTAGTGAAACAGGAGAGGGCGACTTGCAGAAAGTTGCGGATTCTGGGGTGTATTTGAGCCAGAGATTGCTTGATTTGGGGGTGGTTGAGGTGTTTTAGGTTAAATGGTTTTTAGGTCCCCGAGCAAAGCACGCAGTGCGTCGTCGAGGGGCCCGAAGAAAGCACTCGCTTCGGGCCCCTCGACGACGCACTGCGTGCTTTGCTCGGGGACCTAAAAATAACTACAAATTAACCAAATCCTTCGCGTTAATCTTCTTGTCGTACAGCGCGCGCCCAACAATCGCGCCAATCACGCCGTGTTTTTTTAGGGCTTTAATTTTTAAAACGTCGTCCAAATTTCCAATTCCGCCCGACGCAATTACTGGAATTAGCAATTTGTCAGCCAAATGTTTTGTGCCTTCTAAATCGGCGCCAGTCAAGGTTCCGTCGCGCGAAATGTCGGTGTAAATAATCGCTGCGGCGCCGTGGTATTCAAATTTTTTGGCAAGCTTGAGGGCGGTCATTTCTGAAGTTTCAACCCAGCCTTCGGTTGCCACAAAACCGTCTTTGGCGTCAATTCCAATTACGATTTGTTTAGGAAATTTTGCGCAGGCCTCAATTACCAATTCAGGATTTTTTGCTGCCACGGTGCCAAGAATTACACGGTTTACGCCAAGATCTAGCCACTTTTCAATTGCTTCAATTGAGCGAATTCCACCACCCAATTGCACCGGAATTTTCACGGCTTTTAAAATTTCGCGCACTGATTTTTCATTGGCCGAATTGCCAGAAATTGCACCGTCTAAATCAACCACGTGCAAAAATTTAAAACCCAAATCTTCAAACTCTTTGGCTTGCTCTGCGGGGTTGTCGTGAAAGACTGTAGCTTGGTTCATGTCGCCTTTAAACAGGCGTACACATTGACCGTTTTTAAGGTCGATTGCCGGGAAAATAATCATTTGGAAGTTTTGTAAATTTTGTAGGGGTTGGTGAAGCTAAAATCTAAATTTAATTGAGCAAAATCTAAGTTGCATTTTTGTTAGTGGTTTCTAAAACGCGCGGCCTCTTTGGAGTTCTTTCAAAGGGATTTCTCATTCGAGAAAAAATTATTTCACAAACAACAAAAGCGCTTTGGTGCATGCTGCCAATCTTTGATCTTTAAGGGCTGGGGCGTGTTTGCTGTTGTTTGGTAACTAACCAATAAATTTAAAAAATATGTCTAAACAAGAACTTCCACAATTTACCATTAAACAGCTTCTAGAAGCTGGTGTTCACTTCGGCCACAAGACCATGCGTCGTAATCCGAAAATGACCAAATACATTCACACCAACCGCAACGGTGTTAGCATTATTGACCTAACAAAAACTGCGAATCTTCTTCACAACGCACTTAAAACAGTTCACGGCATTGCCAAAAATAACGGACGCATTTTGTTCGTAGGCACCAAGAAACAAGCTATTGAGCCAATTGCTGAAGCAGCAAAGAGATGCGGCCAATATTACGTTAACTTCAGATGGTTAGGCGGCATGTTGACTAACTGGAAAACAGTTTCGCAATCAATCAAAACTTTGAGAAAAATCGAAGAACGCTTGAACAGCGAAGAAGTTGACTACAACAAAAAAGAAAAATTGGTTCTTGAAAGACAAAGAAACAAACTTGAGCAAGCTTTGGGTGGTATTAAAAACATGGGCGGCGCTCCTGACGTTGTGTTTGTAATTGACACCTTCAAAGAATCTTTGGCAATTGCTGAAGCTAAAAAATTGGGCGTGCCAATCATGGCGATTCTTGATTCTAACTGCAATCCAGACGGCATTGCTTTTCCAATCCCTGGAAACGACGACTCTGCAAAATCAATTAAACTTTACTGCCGTTTAATTTCTGACGCTGCAATCGCCGGCATTAAAGAAAACATGTCAATTGCTGGTGTGGACGTTAGCAAACTTAGCAACGAAAATATTTCAGAAATGAAAACTGCCGCTGCTGAGAAAAAAGCTGCTGAAAAGCACGCTGAAAAAAGACCAGCTTTTAACGACAGAAAAGGCCCAGCTAAAGATTTTAAGAAAAAAGAAATCGTAAAAAAAGTTGAAGAAAAAGCTGCTGAAGAAAAACCAGCTGCAAAACCAGTGGCTGAAAAAGCCGCTGCTAAACCAGCTGCTAAACCAGCTGCTAAAAAACCAGCTGCTAAAAAACCTGCAGCTAAGAAATAACTTTCTTTTTTTTAAGTTGTTGTCCCGTCAAACGGCGGGGCGACAACTCCTCGAATAAACTCTCCTTCCAACCTCAAATTCCTTTAAAAAATGGCAGATCTAGCTCTCATTAAAAAACTTCGCGAAACCACAGGATGTGGTATTGCAGATTGCAACAAAGCTTTGGCTGAAAATGGTGACGATTTTGAAAAATCAATTGACTGGCTTAGAAAAAAAGGCCTTTCGGCTGCTGGTAAAAAAAGCGGACGCGTGACTTCTGAAGGTGCTGTTGCTGTTGCAATTGACACTAACAAAGCCTCAGTAGTTGAAGTAAACTCTGAAACTGACTTCGTTGCGCGCACTCCAAAATTTCAAGAATTCACTGCCGCAATTGCCAAAATGGCACTTAGCTTTGGTGACGATGTTGAAAAACTTAAAGCCGCTAATTTTGTTGGCGCTGCTCACTCAGTTGAAGAAGAAGTTAAAAACCAAATCGGCGTTATTGGCGAAAACATTAACGTCAGAAGAATTGGCGGTTTGTCAGTTTCTAACGGCTTAGTTGTTAGCTACGTGCACAATGCAATTTCTGCCAACATTGGTAAAATTGCTGTTTTGGTTGCTCTTGAATCAGGTGCTGCAAAAGAAAAGTTAGAAGATTTAGGTAAAAAAATTGCAATGCACGTTGCAGCTGCAAAGCCTGACGCTTTAACAATTGAATCAGTTGAACCAGCAAAACTTGCTCGCGAAACCGAAATTTTCAAAGACCAAGCGCGCGCTTCAGGCAAGCCTGAAAGCATCATTGACAAAATGATCGAAGGCCGCATCAGAAAATACTACGAAGAAGCAGTTCTAATGGAGCAGCTATTCGTAATGGACGACAAATTGAAAATTAAAGATTTGGTTGCCCAGTTTGGAAAAGAAAACGGCGAAACTAAATTAACCGGTTTCAAACTTTTCATTCTTGGCGAAGGAATTGAGAAAAAAGAAAATGACTTTGCCGCCGAAGTGGCGTCAATGACGAAGTAAAAAATGCCTCGAAAGAGGCATTTTTTTTGTGCTTAGCTAGAAACCTGTCTAAAAAAATATTAAAACAATCTAAATGCCCAACAAATCTGAACTAAAATTTAAACGCGTTCTCTTCAAAGTATCTGGCGAAGCAATGATGGGCGACAAGCCTTTTGGTCACGACATCGACGCCATTCAAAAAAT
This sequence comes from Rickettsiales bacterium, assembly GCA_017999675.1. Lineage (GTDB taxonomy): Bacteria > Pseudomonadota > Alphaproteobacteria > Rickettsiales > UBA1997 > UBA2645. The sequence goes on along the minus strand of JAGNLL010000001.1, from coordinate 588 downwards.
TTGCAATCAAATTAGCGCCGCTCACAAAATGGGTTGCGAAATTTGTGTTGTGATTGGCGGCGGCAATATTTTTCGCGGCGTTTCACAAGCCGCAGCCGGCATTGAAAGAGTGACCGCAGACTACATGGGAATGCTGGCCACCTGCATCAACGGCTTGGCTTTGCAAAGCGCGTTAGAAAAATTTGGAATTGCCACTCGCATGGCCTCAGCAATTACAATGAACAGTGTTTGTGAGCCTTACATCAAGCGCCGCGCCTCACGCCATTTAGAAAAAGGTCGTGTGGTAATTTTTACTGCCGGCACTGGTAATCCATTTTTTACCACCGACACTGCGGCGGTTCTTCGTGCCGTTGAAATGGGCTGTGACGGCATTTTAAAAGGCACGCAAGTTGACGGTGTTTATTCGGCCGACCCAAAACTCGACAAAAACGCCGTGCGCTACGACAAGGTGAAATACATCGACGTGATAAAACAAGATTTGAAAGTGATGGACCAAACCGCAATTACACTGGCTAAAGACAACAAATTGCCAATTGTGGTTTTTTCAATCAAAGAAGAAAACGCGCTGCAAGAAGTGGTGCAGGGCAA
>JAGNLL010000013.1 GCA_017999675.1 Rickettsiales bacterium | reverse complement strand
GGGAAAAAACCTTCAATCGCGAAATTATTATTAACGCCGAAATTGAAAGCGACTTTACCCGCAGCCTAGAAAGCGACGAAATTGCCGACACAATCGACTACGACACCATCACCACAAAAATTAAAAACTTAGTGGCACAAAATCAGTTTAAGCTAATTGAAAAACTAGCTCAGCAAGTAATGAACAAAATCATGGAAGACTCTCGCGTCAAGCGCTGCAAGCTTGAAATTGACAAGGTGGGAGTGGTTGAATTTGTTGAATCATTTTCAGTGACAATCGAACAACACAGAAAAAATGGACATTAAAACCGAAGAAATTCTCAAACTTTTTTACTCGCATTTACGCATCAAGACCTTCGTCACAACCTTGTGCTATTGCTTGATCGTGGGCGGTATTTTTGTTTATGTTTTTTCGGCTTTTAAACAGTCTGACAAAATTAAGCTGGTGACTGAAATAAAAGAAAAGAGCAAAAAATCTTACGAGTCTGAAAAAATAATGACCAATCCGCGCATTAAATTTGAACATGGCGACTCGCAGATTTACCGAATTCAAGCCAAAAAAGCTTTTCACAAAAATAACCAAGAAGGCATTTTGTACGATGTTTTTGCTGAAGGCGACATTGGCAATATTAGTGCCGGCGAGCTAGAAATTGACGAGCATGGTGACCATTTAACTTTTACAAAAAATCCGGTTTTAATTTTGAACAAAACACAAAAATGACAAATAAATTTGGTGAAGTTTTTTCTTTTACAACTTGGGGCGAAAGCCACGGTGAGGCAATTGGCTGTGTGGTTGATGGCTGCCCTTCGTTAATTGATTTAAACGAAAGCGACATTCAAAAACATTTGGATAAACGCCGCCCTGGGCAATCAAAATTTACCACGCAACGTCAAGAAACCGACCAAGTAAAAATTTTCTCCGGTGTGTTTGAAGGCAAAACTACTGGCACTCCAATCAGCTTAGTAATTTTTAACCAAGACCAAAAAAGCGGCGATTACGGCGACATTAAAGACAAGTTTCGCCCCAGCCACGCCGACTACACTTATTTTAAAAAATACGGCATTCGCGATTATCGCGGCGGCGGCAGATCTTCTGCGCGCGAAACTGCCATGCGCGTGGCTGCGGGTGCGATTGCTCGTAAAGTTTTGGAACGCGAAAATATTGAAATCACTGGCTACCTAACGCAAATTGGCGAGAAAAAAATTGACCGCACAAAAATTGATTTTGCTCAAATTGACCAAAATGATTTTTTCTGCCCCGATGCACTTGCCGCTAAAAATTTTGAAGATTATTTGACCGAGATCAGAAAGTCTGGCGACTCTATTGGCGCGGTTATTGAGGTTGTGGCAAAAAATGTTCCAGCTGGATTTGGCGAACCAATTTACAATAAATTAGACGCGCGAATTGCCTCGGCAATGATGTCAATCAACGCTGTAAAAGGTGTAGAAATTGGCATGGGAATGGAAGCCGCAACTAAAAAAGGTTCTGAACTTGCTGACGAAATGTGGATGAAAAATGGCGAGTTAGAATTTTCTTCAAACTACTCTGGCGGCATTTTGGGCGGCATTTCTTCGTCACAAGATATTGTTGTAAGATTTGCGGTTAAGCCAACCAGCTCAATTTTAATTCCCAGAAAAACCATCGATCTTGCGGGCAACAACTGCGAAATAATCACCAAAGGCCGCCACGATCCGTGCGTAGGAATTCGCGCGGTTCCGGTTGGCGAAGCAATGCTTGCTTGTGTTTTGGCTGATTTTTTATTGTTAAATAAAGCGCGCTCTTAAGAGCTGTTCCAACGCTGACACAGCTTAAAATTTTTATTTGATTGCCATTTCTTCAAAAAATAAGTTGCCGCCGCGTTTTGGTGTTTCTGTTAAAATCTTCACTCTAAATAAAATTTCAAAAATATGAAAAATTTTGCAAAACTAGCTACACTTGTTTCTTTAATGGCAACTTCAGCATTCGCTCAACCACATCGCGGTGGCACACAGCAATCTGATGGCACCGCTACAGCTCCACAAAGAATGGAAAATCGCATGGAAAGACGCGAAGATCGTAAAGAAAATCGTCAAAAAAGACGTCAAGAAGTGAAGGGAAAAATCATCGAAAAACGTCAAGACAGACGCGAAGAACGTAGAGAAAATCGTCAAGAAAATCTTCAAGAAGTGAAAGAAAAAATCATCGAAAAACGTCAAGACAGACGCGAAGAACGTAGAGAAAATCGTCAAGAAAATCGTCAAGAAGTGAAAGAAAAAATCATCGAAAAACGTCAAGACAGAAGCGAAAATCGCATGGAGAGACGCGATAATGCTGGTCAAAATCCAACAACTTCTACAGCTCCACAAGCTAGACCAGCAGCACCTGTAAGAGCAGGCGCCATTAACTAGTTTAAAGTAGTTTTAGCTTGGGCTAGAAAAAAACCGGCTTAGAAAAAATTCTAAGCCGGTTTTTTGTTGCGCGATTTTTTCTCAGCCCAATTTCATAAAGCCGTCAAACAACCAATCATCACATCAGAAACATTGGTCAATAATTTTTCATAACCACCCTCGCCGCCAATTGGGTCAAGTTTGGCAAATTTTATTTTGTAATTTTGGGCAAGTTTTTGGGCGGAGTTTTTTTCATCTACAACATCACCAAAAAGGCATTTTATTTTTTGGCTTGAGACAAGGCTGTCAAAGTCACGCAGGTTTTTTACTGTTAGATAACTTTCGTGATTTTTTGAAATAATTTGCAGCGGTTTTAACGCAAAATATTCTTCAAAATATTGATAAGCATCGTGATAAAAAACGTAGTTTTGGTTTTTAATTTTAGAAAATTCTGCCCTGATTTTTTTTTCAGTTTTTGCAATTTTACTTCTAAAAATTTCTAAATTTTTCTGATATTTTTTGCAGCCAGCTACATCAATTTCGCAAATTTTTTGAGTGACAAATTCAGCAATTTTTACACCGTTTTGCGGGTTCATCCACAAGTGCAAATCTGTTTTTTTATTTTCACTTCTGCTTTGCAAAAGCTTAATCTGCGGCACTTGCGACAATTGGTAAGAATTTTTGGTTTTGGCAATTTTGGCAAAATTTTGTTCTAAATTTTCATCAACAAAAAAAACTAAATCGGCTTTATTAATTTTTTCAGCGTCGCTTTTTTTTAGTTGGTAATCATGGTCTGAAGCGCTGGGGTTAATAATTAGAATAGTGTTGTTTTTGTCCCCAGTAATTGCCAAAACGATTTGGTAAATTGGATTAATTGACGCAACGATTATTGGGTTATCTTGGGCTAAAGCCGCTTTAGCGCTAAGTACAAACAGAATAAAAAATTTTAAAAATTTCATTTTAGAAAAATAAATGATCGCAAAACTTGAAAATATTAGCCTCACACTAAACGCCCAAAAAATATTAAGCGGCATAAATTTAGAATTACAAAAAGGCAAAATCACCACTTTGATCGGCCCCAATGGTGGCGGCAAAACTTCGATTGCGCGGATTTTACTAGGAATTTTAAAGCCAAGCTCCGGCAAGGTGCAAAAAAAACCGGAGCTAAAAATTGGCTACATGCCACAAAAAATTGAAATTGATAAAACAATTCCAATGACGGCTAAAGATTTTATTCAGCTTTCAACGCACAAAATTGAATTTGACGAAGCCTTAAAAAACCTAGCTTCGCGCCTTAATGTGACAAAAATTTTGAATCAGCAAATTCACGATTTGTCGGGTGGACAAATGCAAAAAATTTTATTTTTGCGAGCGCTGACAAATAATCCTGAATTACTCGTGCTCGACGAACCCACGCAATATATGGACATCAGTGGCACGCAAGATTTTTACCAAATTATCGACGAAGTTAGAAAAGCCAGCAATTGCGCCATTTTATTGATCTCGCACGATCTTCACGCCGTAATGCAAAAAACAGATTTGGTGTTTTGTGTAAATCACCACGTGTGCTGCCACGGCTCGCCAGAGTCGGTGAATAAACACCCCGAATATCTTTCGTTATTTGGCAATAAAAGTGAGTTGGCGATTTATCAGCATCATCACGATCACCAGCACTAGAGATAAAGCTTATTCAAAAAACTGTCGGGCCTGCCCTCAAGTAACTCTCCGATTAAATCAGAAATTTTCTCGTTAGTTTTTTTCACCAAATCAATTTCGTCACGGGTGAATTTTGACAAAACGTAATCTGCGGTTTCAAATTCAGAATTTTCAGGGCGGCCAATTCCTAGGCGCAGGCGCATGTAGTCTTTGCCAATTGCGGCGTCGATTGATTTTAAACCATTGTGGCCGGCATTACCGCCACCGGTTTTTACCTTGATTCTGGCCAAGTCTAAATCGAGATCGTCGTGAAAAACTAAAATATTTTTTGGCGCAATTTTGTAAAAACTTGCCGCCGCCAAAACTGCCTCTCCCGACAAGTTCATGTAGGTTTGCGGCTTGATTGCGACAATTTTTTGGCCGTCAATTTCGCCGGTAAAAACTTCGCTTTTAAATTTTTTTGACTGCGGCACGAGTCCCCAATCTTCAACAATTTGGTCAAGCAAAATGAAGCCAAAATTGTGTCGCGTAAGTTCGTATTCGCGCCCGATATTTCCAAGGCCAACTAGAAGATGCATGTTGAAAAAATGAGTAAGGTTTTTGAAAGTGAATTTAACTGTGTCTATTTCCCTCTTAAAAATTTTTCATGCAAAAGAAATTCTTCAAAAAAATTTTCGCCGCAATTTTTTGTCTTAGCTTTGCGTGCAAGCATGTAGAAAAAGAGCCGGTTAATCCGCACATTCTTTCAAATTTGCCGCACATTCAATTTTTTGAAAAACAAGATCACGCTTTTTGCTCGTCGCTAAAAATTAATTTTGACAAAAGCATCGACATGCAAAGCGGCCTTTATTGGCGCTGCCGCATGTCACTTACCAAACATCGCCTGCGCACTGACGACGCACCTGACGCTAAAAACTACAACTTAGAAATAAGCGATCTTGTCACTAAAATTTCGCTAAAACTTGCCGACACGCCAGAGTCAATTTTAACCCACGAAAATAACAAAATGGACGAGCGCCACCACAAACAGTGTTTGGTGATGGGCTATATTTTTCAAACTGAAGATCAGGCAAAAATTGACGATTATTTTTCGTGCCGCCGCGCTTTAATTATTGACCAACAATTGGTGCCGCCTTTTGGAAATTTAGAATATCTCGATTACCCCAACCACTCCTACAACATTGGTTTTGTTGTTGACCGCCGCATCGACAAAGAAATTAAACGCTACAATTTGGCCAAAGAAAAATATCCAACTTGCGTAAAATTTCACTTAGACAATGTAAATTTTACAAATTGCACAATCGCGCAAGACCGCTCGCGCCAATGCTTTGCAGAGATTGATAAAAAAAGATTTTTAAAAGAAATGGAGGAAAAAGTGATTTGTCAAAAAATGGCTTACCTCAGATTTCCCAACGATTTGCTAAAAGAAGACGACCGCAAAAAAGCCGAACTTGAACGCAAAAAAAACAACTCAGATTTTTACAACAATAACAGTTTTGCCGCCATTGGCGTTAGTGGCGAAGACTTTGCCACAAAGGTTGATGAAAAAATCGCAGCAAAAAACAAAAAAGAATTACGCGTAGAAAAAGAGAAGGAAATTAACTCTGCTAAAAAAATGTACGACAAATTTGAACTAACCAGATTGCGCCAAAAGTTTATTTTTTCTTGTCAAAAAGAAGCTGATTTGCGAGTGACTAAATATGTTGAAGATTTGAAAAAAGAGTGCGCCAGCGCAGCTGATTTTGTGGTTTTGGGTGAATAATTTTTTTTAGCTTCTACCGCTTTTATTGTTAGTGGCTTTGCTTTTTTTAAGAACCTCTAAAACTAAAGACTCTTTTGCACTTAAGTTCTTTTTAACTTGAGACATCTCGTCGTCACTCACCTCGTTTGCAGAATTTTTGCGAATAGTTTTTACCACCTCATCTGGTACAAATGTTAACCTGCTACCGGGTGCAGCACCCTTAACACCAACGCCTGCACGTCCAGAATAAATTCCGCAAGACTCGCATTTTTGCTGATAAAGTGCCGAAAAAGTTCGGGCCAATCCCGCGTCAATTTCTTTCACCTCATCTCTGCCTTGATCTTCGTAAGACTCTTTTCCTGCAATTTTTTTATGCGAAACACCACCCTTATCTTTTGCTAAATCGACAATTTTTAACAAATCGCTAAGGGACAAATTTTTGCCGCCATTGCGCTTTGTGATCTCTTCGTCACTAGTTAAACTAAGCAAAATGTCGCGCATTGTGTCGCGCTCTTCTCGCTCTCGCCCGTCTTTTGACAAACCAATCCCGTAAACACCATCGAGAGTTCTGTAGTTATTTTGTCTTTTGGTTTTGGCCCAAGCACCCGACTTAGTTGTTAAAACTGCATGCGTGACAAAAGCTTCTACGGTAAAGCCTTTTTTTCCCGCCTCTGGAGATGTTGATGGTGCAGCCACTTTAATTGAAGTTTTAGCATTTCTTTGGGCGATATTTTTGCGAGACGCACCTGGAGATCCTTTAGCCGGCTCTTCTCTCTTTTTAGAAAAACTCTTATCCTGCCCTTCTGCTTCAAAAGCTTTTGCTGGCGACTTGTATAATTCTACATCTTTCTCCAAGCGAGATTTTGCATTTTCCAATATTTCTGAAACTTCATCTTTTTTTTCGGCAAATTCTTTTTCTTCAACCAAATCTTGAAGCGGCGAAGTGACTTCTTTAACAATTTTTTCAGACTCTGCGCGACCATATTGCAAAACTTCTTGAGCGCGGCGAATTGTTTCTAAGTCAACTATTGGCGATTGGCAAATTGCCCCAATCATCTCGACATCTCGCCTTGCCACCGCAATATCAAGGGCTGTATTTCCGTTATTAGAAAAGATATTTGGATCAGCGCCCGCACTGATTAATTTTTGAACCAACCCTCTATTTGAAACCCCAACATCTTTTCCATCAGAATCTTTATCGTCATATCCTTTGGCTGCAGCGAGATGCAAAGCGGTATTTCCATGTTCAGATATGTGATCAATCGCTAAATGTATTTTTTCTTCTTCAGCAAACCGCAGCAACTCATAGGCAAATTTATTATTGGCATTGGCTATTGCCCAAATCAAAGCCGTATTACCGAAGTGAAGATCTTTTTTAGCAAAATCTTCACCAAACTCATGAAGTCTAGGGATAAAATCCGACCTACCAAGAAGTGCAGCAAAAACTATTAAAGGCCTTTTTTCACCATCCTCATTTTCATCAATATAAGCCCGCGCATCGCCTTCAAAACTATCTCCGATTGTACCTTCTTGTATCGCTTTAACTGCTGCATTATCTGGATTAGACTTATCTGCCTCAACACCATCTTTTTCTGGGGTTGACGATAATTCAGAATCTGCAATTATTTCTAGAAGGCCTTGAATTTCTTTTAGCTGCAGATCTTTACGAGATCTCTCGTCGCAAGACAGAATGACTGCGTACATTTGTTGCACCAATTTACTGAAGTCATCTTCTGCACCTTGGTATCTTTTCATTTTTTCTTTAAGATCTGCAAGACCGCTATCAATTTCAGAACTAACCTCTCTAGCACTAGCCGCCCTAGGAATTTCAGAATTAATTTCATCTTTAGCGCTATACAAAAGATCAAAATGAGCCCCACCGCCTGGATTCCACAGGTAGACTGCATTGGGATCTTCAAGATTTAAATCCCATTCATCCGCCACCAATACTTGCTCTCTAGATAAAGCTACTATTTCTAAATCAGGAAACAGCTCTGCAATGATTGGCTCTACATCAGATTCATAGTAAACACTAGCTCTACCATCTACATCGTAGTTTTTTATACGGTCTTTATATGCATCAATGGCTATTGCTGCTCCATTTCCACGATCTGAGTCAGCTAACAACTTTTGTTGTTCTTCAATTTTAAGCTGCAAAACCCTAACAAAATCTTGGTTCAAGGGAACTAAAAGCTGCTCAGTGATCTGACGCACCATATTTTCATCACCCCTTTCTTGCAGAAGTTGATTAACTTTCTGGCGAGTTAATACTGCACCTTCATCACCAATTCTATCGGCAATATCTTGGCAACCGCGCTCTATTAAATTCCGCCTTAGAAGATTCCATCTTTCTGGATCATTAACGCATTTATTAAGAATTCCCGCCATGCAAGCGTTAAAATAACAAGCTCCGTCACCCCTAATTCTCTGCATCAGGGGAAATTTTCTTCTAAATTCTAATTCTTCGTCACCACCAAGACCATAATTATAACCTTTCGAAATTGAAAAAATTGGCGAGGCGATAGGAAGGTCAGCTGTTGCGCCGTAAATATTGCTGGCCTTTTGATAATTTGGCGCAAACCAAGTTTCGCTTAGAGACTTTTCGACAACACCTCTACTCACGTCAAAACCTCATTTTGATTAATTAATATCTGCGTGAAAGAGCCCTATCTGCTAAAAGCCGAAGAGGCGCTAGATCGAGTATTTGCAAAAATTACACTTTCTGCAAAAGTCACCTTCTCACTTAAAACTTTTTTAACCAACAGCTCTTTATCTTGCACAGCAGATTTGACTGCTTCGATGCTTTTTGGTGAAAGCACTTCACCTTGTCTTGCCGCAATTTCATCACGCACATCATCTAAAACAAAGGTTAGCCTACTGCCAACCGCAAGCCAATCTTCGTCAGCAAATTCTCGACCAGAATAAATTCCGCAAGCTTCGCACTGCCTTTGATACAAGCCCGAGAAGGCTTTAGCTAGCTTTGAGTCAATATCTTCAATTTCATCAAGATTTTGTTTTTCGTAAGAGTCTGCATCGGTTTTTTTGTAATTAACGCCGCCTTTTTTCTTCGCCAAATCGATGATTTTTAGCAGGTCACCTAAGCTTAAGTTTTCGCCTGCGTTAATTTTTCTAATCGATTTGTGAGTGGTTAAATGCAGCAAAATATCTCTCATCATGTTGCGCTCTTCTAGCCTTCTTTCGTCGTCCGACTTGTCCTTGCCATATGCGCCATCGAGAGTTCGGTAATTATTTTTTCTGACCGATTTTATCCAAATGCCGATTTTTGTTTCTGCTTCAACTTTAGTCGCCAAACTTACGACAAAACTTTTTTCTCCAACCTTAGGAGACGCTGAAGGAATTTTAATTTCGCTGCTAGTGGCAGAAAAAGTGGGGGGAAAGCCATTCCAACTTTCGACTCTAGAAAGATCGCTTTCTTCTTTACTTGGCGATGAAAGTGGCGACAGAGGTTCAACGTAACTCGGTTGCTGTAAAGAAGGTGACGGAGCCTGATTTTCATTGGCTGGCACAAAGGCTTCTAGAATATCTTCGCTTGTTTTTAGTGAAGTCAGATTTTGCGGAGCAATCGCCGCACTTCTTTTATTAACAAAAGGCGATTCTGCAACCGCTCTTCGCGTGGATTTTTCTGATACTACTTGCTCCAGCGCTTTTATTTTTTGCAACTGAGTTTTGGCTCTCTTTAGTAAGCTTTGACGCTCATCTTTTGAAACAAACTGCTTTTGAGATGCAGATAATTTTTTCAATTTTTCTTGAAGCTCTACCGGCACAAGTGTTCCTTGAGATAAACTTCTACTAAGAGTTTTAATCGGAGCAGCAGCGCTTAGAGATCCTTGAAACTCTACAAAATTTTCAGCATTGGCTGGCGTGACGATTTCCATTTTTGGATGATCGCCGTTAATCATCTCAACTACAATATCTGCGGCGCCTTGCTCGTGATCAGCTTTTTTTTCAAACTTTGAAACCTTACCAACATTTATTATTCTGCTTTTTGTGCGCAGATTTTTAGCTAATAAATCTACAGCTGCAGATAAATCACTATCAGCTTGATAAGCTCTCGCCTCACCTTTTTGAAAATCGTAAACTACAGGATCAATTTCGATCAAACCATCTTTACCTCTTGTCATTAGAATCTCAGCAACGTTCCAACCATCATTCTCGCTAAAATTGTAAGGCAGTAAAATTCTTAGAGGAATCAGTTCTGCGCTACCCAAAAATTCTCTTCTAATTGAGTTTGAATAACGCAATGCGTTGCCAATCAAATCTTTGGCATCTTCTTTATCGGCAGGCGCTTGTAGCGCCAAAGTTGCAAAACCGTCTTTGCTGCGAAATAGTTGATTTTTTTGCTTTAAAATAGCGCCTCTAAATGCATTGCCAGTAGAACTCTGAAAGTAATCTAAATCCCGATATTTTCGGCGAATTTTTTCTTCTAGAAGCTTGGCAAATTCTGCGTGTTTTAGAGGCATCTTTTTTTACGTGTGACGGTTTTTGTTAACAAAAAGCGAGGCGACTTTTTTTAAAAAAAGCACGCCTCGCTTTAGGTGGAAATAACGAGAATAACTATTCAACGATTTCGTAACCAGCGAAGAAAAATGCGATTTCGTTTTTAGCATTTTCCAAGCTGTCAGATCCGTGAACCGAATTAGCTTCAATTGAAAGCGCAAATTCTTTGCGGATGGTTCCAGCATCAGCATTTGCAGGGTTAGTTGCACCCATGATTTCGCGGTTTTTTAAAACTGCATTTTCACCTTTTAGCGCTTGAACCACAACCGGGCCAGAAGTCATAAATTTAACTAGGTCGCCGTAAAATGGACGTTCGCGGTGCACAGCGTAAAATTCGCCAGCCATTTTTTCAGAAAGTTGCATTCTTTTTTGTGCAACAATTTTTAAACCAGCAGCTTCAAATTTTGAGTTGATTGCACCGGTTAAATTTCTTTGAGTCGCATCAGGTTTGATGATCGACAATGTCATTTCAGTAGCCATGTTTTTTAAAAAATTTTTAAGTTGATTTTTCTTCAAAGCGAAGGGCGCGGCAAAGTAGGAACGGCAAGCTTTTTGTCAAGCAAGACTTGCCTTGCATTTGAGAGCGCCAACTTTAAGTTTTTTCCAAGCAAACTCTCAAAAAAAATTTCCAAAAACATGTCGCAAAATCAATTAACTCTCGAAGAACTTTTTGCGTTGGTGCAACGTAAAATTTCTAGCAAAGAAGAGGGTTCTTACTCTTACGAATTAGCGAAGAAAGGCAACGAACGACTAACCCGAAAAGTTGGCGAAGAAGCACTTGAAGTTGTGATTGCAACTTTTTTGCACGAACAAAATAAAAGCGAAAAAACGCGCAGCGAATTAGTTGGAGAAATTTGCGACCTTATTTTTCACAGCCTCGTTTTAACCGCAGCGCAAGGAATTGAGTTTGAAGAAATTTTGAACGAACTAACCAGAAGAAATAAAATCAAAAAATAATGAACTCCGTCACCCTTACAAACACAGCTTTAGAGCGCATTCGTGAAATTCAGCAAAAAGCTGAAAATCACGAAAAATTCTTGCGCGTTTCAATTTCTGGCGGTGGATGTAGTGGCTTTCAATATATCTTCGAGCTAGACGAAAAGCGCGCTGAAGGCGATATTAAAATTGCTGAAGAAAATTCAAAAATTCTCGCAATCACCGACGAAACTTCTTTGCCATTTTTAGCCAACGCCGAAATTGATTTTGTCAAAGAGCTAGGCGCCTCTTACTTTAAAGTTAACAACCCCAACGCTAAAGCCAATTGCGGCTGCGGCAGTTCTTTCTCGGTTTAATCATGAAATCATTCCAACAAATCATTTTCGACCTTCAACAATTTTGGGCCGCGCAAGGCTGCGCTGTGCTTCAACCAATTGATTTAGAAGTTGGTGCCGGCACCCTGCACTCAGCAACTGTGCTGCGCGCTTTGGGTAAAAAACCTTGGAAAGTTGCTTACGTGCAACCGTGCCGACGCCCAACTGACGCGCGCTACGCTCAAAATCCAAATCGCTTAAGCCACTATTACCAGTTTCAAGTTTTACTAAAACCAGCGCCAAAAGACATTAAAGATCTCTACCTTCAAAGCCTTGACCTCATTGGCCTAGACACCAAAAACAACGACGTACGTTTCGTTGAAGACGACTGGGAAAACCCATCAGTTGGCGCTTCGGGCCTTGGTTGGGAAGTTTGGTTCAACGGCATGGAAGTTTCGCAATTCACTTACATGCAACAAGTTGGCGGCATTGAATGCGAAATTATCGCCGGCGAAATCACCTACGGTTTAGAGCGCATCGCCATGCATATTCAGGGCGTTGATTCAATTTTTGACATCAACTGGAACGGCCTTGAGGGCGCGAAAAAAATCACTTACGGCGATGTTTTCAAACAAAGCGAAATCGAAAACTCGGCCTTCATTTTGGAACATGCCGACGTGGCAATCTTGTTTAAAAATTTTAGCGAATGCAAACAGCAGTCTGAATTTTTAGCTGCAAAAAATTTGCCACTTCCGGCTTACGAGCAAGCTTTAAAAGCTAGCCATCTTTTGAATTTACTTGATGCGAGGGGCGCGGTTTCAGCTAATGAGCGCGCTTCTTACATTGGGCAAATTCGCGGGTTGGTAAAGGCGGTTTGTGAGTTGGTGGTGGCGAGAGGGTAAGAAAAAATAAGATAAATTGAATGTGTGAATAACGTCCGAGAGCAGGACGGGATTTGTAATCCCGTCCTAACTTTCATTTTAAATGAACATGTGGACTGGGTTGCAAACCCAGTCCAGCGATCGGTCTAGAGATCGTGGTAGTAAAAAAATTTAATAACCAAAAATCTAAATTTTATGACAGAATTCGACCCAGTTATTTACCTCGAAAAAATCATTTTATTACTCAACCAACTTCCAAGCATCGCTCCGCTTGTTTTAGTTTTGTGCATCTTTTACGCCTACAAAAGATTCTCCATTTTTTCCTACCTCTTCATCCTCACAATTTATTTTTTACGCTGCGATTTCGGCCAATTATTTTGGGGCAGTTTTGCTTTCATCGCCACTTTCTTGTCGGTTCCGCTACTTCGCAGAATCGTCATCACCAGCAGCATCGTAACGCTAATTAAAAAACTTGGCCTCTTACCAAAAATTTCCCAAACCGAAAAAATCGCCCTCACCTCAGGCACCGTTTGGGTTGACGGCCAACTATTTTCTGGCCGCCCTGACTTTAAATGGATCTTCTCGCGCCAATATCCAAAGCTAACTGCAGAAGAAAAATCATTCATGGACAACCAAGTTGAAGAGCTTTGCAAAATTTGCTCTGACTACGAAGTGCAACACTTACGCGACTTGCCAGAAAATGTTTGGAATTTCTTACGCGAGAAAAAATTCTTCGGCATGATCATTCCAAAAGAATTCGGCGGACTTGGATTTTCGGCCTACGCTCACAGCTGCGTAATTCAAAAACTTGCTTCACGTTCAGTTCCTTTAGCAATCACTGCAATGGTTCCAAATTCACTTGGGCCCGCTGAGCTTTTAATGCATTACGGCACACAAGCACAACGCGATCACTATTTGCCGCGCTTGGCTGATGGCCGTGACTTGCCTTGTTTCGCTTTAACAGAACCAACCGCTGGTTCAGACGCCACTTCAATCATTTCAAACGGCGTTCTTTTCAAAGATGAAAAAGGCGAAATCAAAATTCGTTTAAACTGGAACAAACGCTACATCACTTTGGGCGCCTACGCCACCGTAATTGGTGTGGCTTTTCAATTGCGTGATCCTGAAAAACTTATTTTTGCCAATGAAGATGCTGGCATTACTTGCGCACTAATTCCGCACACCACACCCGGAGTTCGCCAAGGTCGCAGACACGACCCTCTTGCTACTCCATTCGTAAATTCTCCACTTAACGGCGAAAACGTAATCGTTGGCCTTGATACAGTAATTGGCGGGCAAGCTGGCCTTGGTAAAGGTTGGAAAATGTTGATGGAATGTTTAGCGGCGGGACGTGGAATTTCGCTTCCTTCAACTGCCACCGGCGGTTCAAAATTAGTGGCGCGCGTTGTCACCGCTTACTCTTCAATTCGCCAACAATTCGGCACTGCGGTTGGAAAATTCGAAGGTGTTGAAGAAGTTATCGCTCGTATCGCCTCACGCACCTACGCGGTTGACGCCATGCGCGCCTTCACTGCCGGCTCAATTGATTCTGGCGACAAACCTGCTGTTGTCACCGCAATTGCTAAATATCACGGCACCGAAATCTTCCGTCAGAACATTAACGACGGCATGGATATCCTTGGTGGACGCGCCATTATCCGTGGTCCGCGCAACCTTTTGGCCAATGCTTATTTCTCAACTCCAATCTCAATCACGGTTGAAGGTGCAAATATCATGACCCGCAGTTTGATCCATTTTGGACAAGGTGCGATCATGTGTCACCCTTACGCTTACAAGGAAATTGAAGCTTTAGAAAAAAACGATCTCAAAGCTTTTGACTGCGCATTTTTTGCTCACATTAATCACTTGGTGAGCAACTTGGCGCGCTCAATTATTTTGTCGCTAACTCGCGGCTATTTCAGAAAGCCTTTCAAAGGTGGTGTAATCGGCAAATACGAACGCAAAATCGCTTGGTGCTCTGCAACCTTCGCATTACTTGCTGACGTGGCTTTGGCAAAATTTGGCGGCAACTTAAAACGTAAAGAAAAAATCAACGGCCGCTTCGGCGACGCGCTTTCTGCAATGTATATGGGCGTGTGCATCTTGAAAAAGTTTGATGAAAACGGTCGCAAAAAAGAAGAAATTCCTTTGGTTGAACATGCCATGAAAGAGCAGCTTGGCAAAGCGCAAGTTGCCATTGACGGGCTTTACCAAAATATTTTTGGTGGCGTGGGAAGATTCTTTCTATTTCCTTTCTCAATGTGGTCGCGATTCAACGCTTTCATGTGCCCAGCTACTGACGCCTTGGGCCATAAAGTTGTAAAAAACTTGCTTAAAAACGGTGAGCTTCGCGATTCTTTAACTGACGGAATTTTTGTTTCGAAAGACAAAACCGACAACTTGGGCCGCATTGAAAACGCCATGTTGCTCAACGAAAAAGCCGCACCGGTTTTTGAAAAAATCAAAACCGCAATCAAAAACAAAACCTTGCCACGCGGACGTGTTGAGGATTTGATTGAAGAAGCGAAAGCGAAATCGGTAATTAACTTAGAAGAACTTCACCTAGTGCAAGACGCCAAAACCGCGGTTTTGGATGCGATGCAGGTGGATGAATATTCTTTGGAAGATTACAAAAAAATTTAAATCGAGTGCTCGAATAACCACCCCCAACCCCTCCTTGAAAAGGAGGGGCTTTAGACCGAGCTTCGATCTCGAGCACTCCCCTCCTTTTCAAGGAGGGGCTGGGGGTGGTTATTCGCACCGTAAAATCTCTCAAACAAAAACAATGATCCTCCTAATCGACAACTACGACAGCTTCACCTACAACCTCTACCACTACTTAATTCAAGCTGGTGAAAAAGAAGTTGTCGTCAAACGCAACGACGAAATCACCGTTGAAGAAATCAAAAAACTAAACCCCCGCGGCATTGTTTTATCCCCTGGGCCCTGCACCCCAAACGAAGCCGGAATTTGTTTAGAAGTAATCGAAAAACTAAAAGGCACCTTCCCAATTTTTGGCGTTTGTTTGGGACATCAATCAATAGGCCAAGCCTTTGGTGGCAATGTGGTAAAGACCTACCCAATGCACGGAAAAATCAGCGAAATTTTTCATGAGCAAAAAAATTTATTCAAAGGCCTGCCCTCACCTTTTAAGGCGACGCGCTACCATTCACTGATTATTGAAAAAGAAACTTGTCCGAAAAATTTAGAAGTAACCGCACAAACCAAAGACGGCATCATCATGGCCATCGCCGATGAAAAGCTAAAAATTTACGGCGTGCAGTTTCACCCAGAATCGATTGCCTCAGAACATGGGCATCAGATTATTCGGAATTTTTTGGAGTTAATTTAACTCAGAGATTCAGCAGAACTCATAGCAGGACGGGATTTGTAATCCCGTCCTAACGTTCATGCAAAATGGAAATGAACATGTGGACTGGGTTGCAAACCCAGTCCAGCGTGCGTCCAGCGCACACTTAGCAGACTACAAAATAATTTAATAATGAACCTCACAACCCTCACGTCCACAAACTTCGAAGAAATTTTCGACCAAATCATCGACGCCAAAATCAGCGACGATGAAATCAAAAACTTCCTCCTCGACCTAAACCAAGCCTCACTCCCAACCAACGCCTTCATCGGCGCCGTCACTGCCTTAAAAAAGCACATGAAAAAAATCTCCGCCCCCGCAAACGCCATTGACGTTTGCGGCACCGGTGGCGACAAACTAAACACCCTCAACATATCAACCGCCGTATGCTTTGTGGTTGCCGCCGCCGGCATTCCTGTTGCCAAACACGGCAATAAAGCAATCTCCTCGCAATCCGGCTCAGCAGATATTTTCTCCGAACTTGGCGTGAAAATTTCTTCCGAAATTCCCGAAATCGAAAAAAACCTGCGCGAAAAAAACCTGTGCTTTTTATTCGCACCGTTTTTTCACGAAGCGTTAAAAAACGTTGCTGTAATTCGTAAATCTTTAGGTGTTCCAACAATCTTCAACTTCTTAGGCCCACTCTTAAACCCAGCAAACACGCCACTGCAACTCATCGGCACCTCACGTAAAGACGTAATGCAAAAAATGCTCGCCGCACAAAAAGATGCCCAAAAAATTTACATCGTTCACGGCAAAGACGGCATGGATGAGATTTCTTTGTGTGATGATTCGTATTTACTGCGCTTTGAAAACGGAAAAATTTTTGAGGAAGAAATCATCAACCCCGAAAAATTCGGTTTTAAAAAAGTAGGCCTCGAAGCGTTGAAAGGCGCCGATCCAAAACATAATGCACAAAAACTTGTCGGGCTTTTAAACGGCGAAAAATCTGCCTACCGCGATATCGTGACGCTTAATGCAGCGTTCGCTTTGAAGCTTGCTGGCAAAGTTGAAAAAGTTGAAGATGGTGTTGAGATGGCACAGTTGATGCTTGATGGCGGTGCGGCGATGAGGGTTTTAGAAAGTTTGAAATGAACGTAAGGTCGGCATTACAAATGCCGACCTGCGAAATCCTGCGAAAGATTTTATAAGCTCTATCAATTTTTTTTCAAAAAAAATTCCTTTAAAAAAATGTCTTCCGAAAAAGTTAATAAATTTTACGACCCCGCCACTCATGTTTTTACTTTTGCTCAACGCGCAACCAAAGGCGCCGTTTTGCAAGGCGAGAAATTGAGTGATGATAATGTAAGAGATTTATGCACAGGTTTTCTTACCAACGCTATTTACGCCGATGTGGTTGAAGGCGATAAGAATTTTGCACAAGGCAAAGAAAAAGCTTTAGAAGTTGCTGCTCAAGTTGTTGTAAAGCACGGTGAAAAAGTGAAAGATCAACTTACGCAAAATGATCGTAAGTTAGAGGCGAGTAGTGATTCAGAAGTTCCTTCAAGCAGTCAGGGTCAACTTAATAGTTCCGAAGATATTAAAAAAATTTCTGGAGGAACCATGGCAAAAATTATCACAAAAATTGCCGAGATTATGGCCTCAATGTCACCAGAGGAAAGAGTTGCTCTAGTTGGAAATTTCAGTGCGCTGTTTGCAGTTTTGGCAACATCTTTTGATAAAATACCAGAAAACTTACAAAAACTAGCTCAAGAGCCCGTTGTGATTGCGAACATAAAAAATGTTTTAGAAGGAACAGAGGGAAAAATTATTTTTGACGAATTACTTTCTAAGCACCTAACAAGTGATCAAAAGCAAGCAGTTAGCGATGTTTCTAAAGAAGATTTAAAGACATACAAAGCAGAAATCTCGCAGCAGCGAGCAAATCAAAACAGCTTGGCTTTAGCCTAGTAAAAAAGTGGTTTTTGAAGATTGTGGCAATATCGCCACAATCTAATGATGGTGGGTTGTAGATAGCAGGCAGTAGGGCTTAGGCCATAAAAAATAATCTTAAAAAACTGCAGCTCTTTAGAAAAAAACAAAACATCACTCTGCGCGAAGACACGCCAATACTGGGCTAATCGTCATTTTGAAAAGTTGCGATGTGGCTTGGAGTATTGTAAAATCAGGGCAACCTGCCGCAGCATTGGCAGTCTCAAAAAAACACCGCAAGACTCAAACATTTTGACAAGAGCCCTTCTCGTCAACAAAAAGCCCTCCAAAAAAACTAAGCAGATTTTCAAATGCCTCTAAAAAAATATCTCAAACAAAAACTCGCCTTCTCTTTAATTGAGCTTGCGGTGGTTATTTTAATCATCGCAATTTTTAGCGCTTCGATTTTGACGGGGATAAATTTTTACAAAAAATTTAGAATCTCAACAGCGCAAACCCTTACAATTAGCTCACCCGTCAATGGAATTTCGCAAAATATTTTGTGGCTTGAAAGCAGTTTGGACGAAAGTTTTGACACGGCCGACAGCTCAAACAACTCGCCGCTAAACGCTTGGCACAATGTTAGCAATCAAGCCGCAAGCCAAATCAGCGCTACAGCCAGCGGCACCGCCCCAACATATTCTAACACCATCAACTACATTCCGGCGGTAAAATTTGACGGCTCTGGTTATTTTAACATCGACGCCAGCTCGCTAAATAACAGCGATTACACAATTTTTATTTTAGAAAAAAGAGCGGGCAGCAATTCAGACAATTATTTTTTGGGAGATGCCAGCAACACCATCACCAACCAAAGTTTACTTTTAGGCTACAAAAGTGACGGCACTGTCACTCATTCGCAATCTGGTGCCGGAGCCACCAATTACTACGACTCCGGAGTTGATTCTTACGAAAACACAGCCGGCAAGTCGCGAATTTTCACTTTTACTTCAAGCTCAAAATCGGGCAAAAAAACTTACATTAACGGCACACTTGCGGCAGAAAGCGCTAATTTAGCAAAGCTCTCAAACCTTGGCACGCTTGCAATTGGCAAAAATTACAACGGCGAAATTGGCGAAATAATTATTTTTTCTAAAGCGGTGTTAAATGCCGAGCGCATTGCGGTTGAAGAATATTTAAGCAAGAAATGGTCAAGCAAATTAACTGGCGCCGATGTTGCTTCTTGCTTTGGCGGCATTGTCACTAACGACGGCTGCACCTGTGCTGTCGGCTACAGTGGCGAAAATTGCAGCGCTTGCGACACGGCGGCGGGCTATTTAATCAACCCCGACACCGGCACTTGTCAACACACTTGCACCACCGACACAGTTGGAATTGACAGCTCTAATGTTTTTAACCCCACCTCAATTTCCACATTAAAAATTTGCGACGTTTCGGGCTACGCCGGCTCAATTAACTACACCTGCATTGCTGGAATATTTAACCCAATTAGCGGCAGCTGCACCCCAAATTGCGTTGCTAGTGGTGGCACAACTGACACCAGCAGCATTCCCGGAAGCGTAATTCACATTTTCAACAATAATGGCAGCCTTACTTGCTCAAACGCTCACAGCAATGTCAGAATCTTAGTGGCTGGTGGCGGCGGCGCCGGAGGAAATCACCAAAGTTCAATCGCGGCTTCTGGCGGTGGCGGTGGCGGCGTTATTGACGTTTCTGGTTTTGAGCTGCCAAGCGGCTCTTTTAGCGTGACCATTGGCGTCACCAGAACCGGCGTGACCAACGGCATTGGTCAAAATGGCAATGATTCAATAATTAGCGGCAGCAGCTTTTCACTCACTGCTTTTGGTGGTGGCGGTGGCGTTGGCTGGGGTGGTGCTGAGGGCGTTGACGGCGGATCTGGCAGCGGCGGACACAATGGTCACCCAGCCGGAAACGCAACCAAAGGCATCGCCCTTGGCACTGGCAGCGCAAGCGTGACACTTTACGGCAATGCCGGCGGCGCTTCAGACCAAGCAGGAAGCAACGGCTACGGTGGCGGCGGTGGCGGCGCAACAACAGCTGGAAGTGGCAAAAATGGTGGCGAAGGATTTTCTAGCAACATCTCAGGAACTTCAAAAATATACGGCTCTGGCGGCGGCGGCGTTGAAAATGGAATTGGCGGAACCAACGCCGGCAGCGGTTTAGCCAAAGATGAAATTGACAGAAGCAGTGTTGACGCTGCAAATAACAGCGGTGGCGGCGGTGGTGGCGCGAATAGCAACGGCGTGTTGTCTGGAAGTGGCGGGTCTGGCGTGGTGATTGTGCGTTATTAAAAAACTAGAACACCACCAACACCGCTAGCTAAAACATTCGATTACTAATCACCCCACGCACCACGCCTTCAACGCGAAAATCTTCAGCTGCCAAGAACGGTTCAAACTCACTATTTAGCGACACCAAAATCACTTTATCTTTTTTGCTCTGTTGTTTGATTTTTTTAATCAGCACTTTTTCGTCATTGACGCAAAGTACGGTGCTGCCGTTTTCGGCTTTGTTGGTTTTTTCAATTATTACAAAATCTCCGGCGGTGATTTTTGGCAGCATTGAATCGCCTTTAGCCTTAACCATGAAGGCTTTTGATGACGGAAAGCTTAAGAATTTTGTAGAAATCGGCACACGATCAATTGGCGAACCATCAAGAACCGAACCTTCGGGGCCACAGGTGGCAAGGCCGTACAAGTTTAAGTAAGCAATTTCTTTGTCGGGACTTTTTAAAATTTGGTAGTCGCGCGAATCGTTTGGGTTCTTTTTTAAGTAACCCTTTTTTTCTAACTGCGCCATGTGGTGCACCACAACACTTGTTGAAGAAGCGCCGATTTTTTCTTGTAGTTCGCGAACCGTCAGAGGCTCGTCGGCATTTTTTGCGAGAAGTTCAATTAATTTTTCTTGGGCGGGGTGAAGGCGTTTTTCTGTCATTTAAAAAAGATGCTTGTGTTGTTATTTTTCTGTTCTAGTTTTTCTAGAACATCACGAGTAAAACTATTAACTCTGGTTTTAAATTAGAAGTCAAACTCATTTAAACTAAAGTTAGTTAAGCCACGTCACCACACGTCGCCCAACTCACCACGTCGCCATCCTTGAATTTACGCCGCCAATTCAAGGATGGTGAGAAATCTGATATTTTTAACAAAATTAAATTTTATGAACACGCAAGACACCCTCACAAAAGCAATGCTAAACAAACAGCCAATTTCGTTTCAATATTCTCGCCTTGGCAGAATTGACGGCGAAGAAATTAAAAACGCTCACGTGATTTTTATTTCAAACAAATTGGGTAAAAAAACCTTAGCGGCAAATGTTGCCTACGAAAAAACCGGCGCTGCAGGTTGGAGACATTTTGATTTAAACAGCATGTGTAATGTGCAAATTTTGGAAGAAAGAATGGTGGGGGTTGGTTAAAAACAAAAACTACTGGTTTAAACTTCGCTCAAAAAGAGGTTTGCAAAGATTTAAGTGACAAATGTTGTTCTGAGCTTGTCGTTAGTTGCGGGATTATTTACGGTAGCCTATCGCGCTTCGGCAGGCTCAGCACAGCATTTGTGATTTTATAAAAATTCAGCAAACCTCAGCAAGCCATAGATTGCAACGCTTCGCTCGCAATGACAGTTGCTCAAGTAAGAACTCAAGTGGCCAAAAAACTACCTAAACAGCTGCCACACGTCGTTTAACGTGGTGAAAATCATCAGCGCTAAAATTAAACTAAAGCCAACTTGAAAACAAAATTGCTGCGCTTTTTGCGGCAAAGGTTTTTTGCGCACAGCTTCAATTGCATAAAAAAACAAATGGCCGCCATCTAGCACAGGCACTGGCAGCAGGTTCATTACGCCAAGATTAATCGAAATCATTGCCACAAACCACGCCACTGTTTGCATGCCCATTTCAACCGTTTTGCCAGAATATTTGGCAATTTTAATTGGGCCGCCCAGCTCTTCAATTGAGCGTCTTCCGGTAATTAATTCGCCCAAAGCTATAAAAATTGCTACCGACGTTTTGTAGGTTTGCACATTGGCCTCGACAAAACTTTGGCCTAAATTTAGATGCTCATTAGTCACTTGCGACGCCGTCACGCCAAGGGTTCCCATCTTTACATCGTCGCCAAAAAAATCTTTACGCAGCTGATTTTTTGGGGTGATTTTAGTTTCAAAAACCTCGGCACCGCGCTCAATTTTAAACAGCAATTCTCTGTCAGCAGAGCTCGTGACGATTGCGCGCATTTCGTCAAATTCAGAAATTTCTTCTGCGTTAATTGCTAAAATTTTGTCGCCTTTTTGTAGGCCAGCTTCAAGCGCTGCACTGGCAGGTAGCACGCTGTCAACAATTGGCGCCACTTTGCTCAAACCATTGGCTTTTAGCAAAAAAGTAAAAATCACAATCGCTAGCAAAAAATTTGCAATTGGCCCCGCCGCTACAATTGCCATTCTTTGCCAAACATTTTTGCCGAGAAAAGATTTTTTCTTGTCTGCCGCTGTCATTTTTTTAAACAGCTTGTCGTCTGGCATTGAAGCGCCATTGCGGTCGCCAAACATTTTTACGTAGCCACCAAATGGCAGTAAGCAAACTTTCCAGCGCGTGCCTTTTTTGTCTGTGCGGGCGAAAAGCTCGTGGCCGAAACCGAGAGAAAATTCTTCAACTTTCACGCCACACCAGCGCGCCACAATGAAGTGACCGAATTCGTGAATGAAGACGATTACAGAAATAATGGCGACAAAGGCGAGAAAGTTGTGGAGGATTAGTTGGGCGAGTTCCATTTTTTTGGGGAGATGTGTTGTTGAAAAATACGAATTTTAAAAAATGGGTGCGGTGGTTGAAAAGACAAGTTGGACTTGTTGGGTTTTGCTTTGAACGAAAAGTTTGTACCTTGCGAATAACCACCCCCAACCCCTCCTTCAAAAGGAGGGGCTTACCACCGATATTGTTTTCAACCCCTCACTTAAAAAAAAATCGTAAGAAAGCCCCTCCTTTTGAAGGAGGGGTTGGGGGTGGTTATTTGCAAGACGCAAAATAAAATTATTCAACAAACCTCCCTGCACCTACAAAAGCAACTCACCTTCAATTGGAATAAACTTCGAAGCAGCCGCAACCAAAGTGTCCGCCGTGAGGTCAGCAACTCCGTAAACCTCCACCTCACTGCCGTAATCTTTTTTTATTTTTTGCACCAGCAAATCAAAGTCACCGTCGCCAGAAAGCAAAATTACCACGTCAGATTCTTTGGCGTGCTCAACCACGTCCAAAGTAATTCCAACGTCCCAATCGCCTTTCGCTGAACCGTCGCTGCGCTGAATGAATGGTTTTAATTTTACCTCAAATCCAATGCCGCGCAGAATATTTTGAAATTGTTTTTGTTTCTCGTCGCCGCGACCAATTGCGTAGGCAAAGGCTTTTACAACGCGACGATTTTTTGTGGCCTGCGCCCAGAAAGCGTTGTAGTTGAAATGCCGCCCGAAGCGCTGTTTTGTGGTGTAGTAGATGTTTTGAACATCGAGAAAGATTGTGACGTTTTGCATTTTTTAATTAAATTTTTTGAAGCAAGAGTCACAAAAAAACGTCGGCTGACGCGGAGTCGAAACCGACGGTTTTTTTGACGTTTTCAAATAACTAAAAACGGTACGTCAACTTAATCGAACCTGAGTGAGCAATGAATTTGTTCATTAAGTCAGCCATGTAATCCAAACTCACAATTGTGTTTTCGGTGCGGTTAGCATCAAGACCTAGGCCCAATCTGATACTTGCAGACCCATCAGCTTGAGATTTGGTGGTGAAGGTTTGACTTTGCCCTACGAAGTTGCTGGTGGTTTCAACTCTTTTGTTGGTGAAATTGTAGGCGTAAGAGTTGTGAAAACGATATTTTAGGTGAGTTTTTTTCAACATGTGGTCGTAAGTAACGTTGTAGCCAACTCTGCCCTCAAGGTAATTGTCTGAAATGCCGCGAACTTTCAGACTCATTGTATCTGCACCAGTCTCGGTGTAGCCACCAACATTTCTTCTAACAAATGTTGCCGAAATTTCTGGAATGAAATTAAGGCTACGATTTTTCATTACTTTGTAAACGTAACCGCCGCGTAACTTGCCAATGTAGTTTTGACCGCTGTAGCTGGCAGTTGCAGTGACCGCAACTGACGGAACCTGTCTAGTTGAGCTGTATTGGTTCCAAGCAATACCAGCAACTGCATCCCAGAAGTAATTACTTTTGTAAAGCTTACCGCCGTAAACGTTGGCTTGAATGGTGTCTACTTTGATATTTCTCAAACTGTCGTCGTAAGTAATGTTGGTGTTGGCGTAGCTAATTGAAGCACCGAGTAGCGCGTTTTTTTCTGTTTTAGTGTCGCGACCAATTGCAAAACCGTAAGTGTTTGAATTGTAGCCAACTGCGTTGGAGTAACTTCTGTTCGCAAGGGAGCCAAAAGCTTGAGCCCAAGCCGCTTCGGTTAAATCTTTTTCCGCAGAAGTTAGTGAAGCACGATATTTGCGATATTCTTCAACATTGGCATTGCAGGCACTGGCTTTGTCTTTGTAAAGCGGGTTGGTAATTTTGAAGCTTGCTTCTTCGTCTTCGTCAGCGTCACCAGAGTTGCAGTTTGCGAAGCCGTCGCCTCTAGATCTGGCGTCTCTTGCTTTAGCAAACATTTTGTCGTTGAACTCGTTGCTTTCTACATCTTCGGCGCGCTCCAATTGAGAAATGAACAAGTTCATTCTGTTGTTAGCTGATTCGAGAGATTTGTGAACCGGCACCATTGTAGCTAGCTCGATGTCGCCATCGTTAGTTGGTGCGGCAGATTTTAAGGCGTTAGAAGTTGATTTTAGGTCAGAGTTAGTGTCGACAAATTTTTGAAACTCTTTGAGTTTACCGGTGGCGTCTGAACCGATTTCGCCGATTACCTCGTAAACTTTTTTAGCGGTTTCGTCGTCAGTCACTTCGTCAGCTGAAAGCCTTTCAATGTAAACTACTAAATCTTTGTATTTGCCAGTAGAGCTAATTAGGTCGCGGGCGGCTGAGTGAATGGTTAAAACGCCAACTCTATTCACGCCCATTGTGCCGTCGTTAATACTAATGTTTGCGTCATCAACCTTCACAACGTCCGAGGTGGTAACGCCGGTGTTTTTGTAGTCGCCGTCAATTACCAAATAATCGACACCGCTTTTTAGGTAAGAGTAGTTTTCACCAATACCAATATTGAGCCTAATGCCACTGTTGATTGTGGTGACGCCGTCAAAATTTAAACGACCAATTGCGCCGTCATTGGTGAATGTTGTAGAAATTATTGGATTACCTCCAGTGCCTGAAGTCATTGTAAGACTGCCATCTAAAGGGGTGCCTTCTGACGAAGTGCCGCCGCTTGAAATATTGTAGGTTTTGGTGCCAATGTTAATTCTGGCGGTGGCGGTTAAATCGACCCTGTCGTTTCTTGTTCTGAGATTTCCGATCATTGCAGATGACGAAAAATCATTACTGAAATTTAGCGTACCGGCAAGTACAACGTTTCCGGTAATGGTTCCGCCATTTAAGTTAATCGTGTGAGTTTTGCCCGATGAGTTGATGTTGCCAATGATTGTACCATAGTTGGTGATTACGCTGTTGTCGCCTTGAGGCCTAATGCTTACGCTTGGCTCCGGTACGGTGTCAGCAGTATCAGACTTAGAATCGTAATCCTTAATGTATAGCGGCTCTGGTTCACCTTCAAAATTATAGCCTTCGTAAACTTTAAAAATATCCGTTGTAGTAGGAGCAATTTCTGTGACTCCGTCAGAACCGGCAATTGGACTATCTTCAATTCTAATTGTGGCGCCAGCCTCATTAATAAGTGTCAGCTTTGTAGTATAATCAGAAAAAATTTTATGAGAACTAATTAACCCTTTATTGGTTATTAATACCTCAGACTTAATGTAAGAGTCGCCGGCAATAATATCTTCGCGAGGAATATTTCTATCTCCGAATGTCATGCCTCCGTAAATTTTACCCGTGGTTTCGTTGGTAATGGTAAGATTAGCTTTTATTCTACTGTTTCCCGTAGAGTAAAAAGCGCTACTAACGAGATCAGTTGGTTGACTAATTAGCCTCGGATTGGACGCAATAATGCCCTCATTCACAACCCTCAAAGTTAATCTTCCAATAATCCCCGCTTCTGCATTTGCCTCCGCTTCTGCCTTCGTTGCACCAGTAAAGCGGTTGTAATCCTCTGCGCTTATACAAGGAGCTTTCTTATTGTCGTCCGGATCTTGGTTAATACAGGTAAAATTATCATACCTTATGGCGTTTCTTGCGCCTTGAATGAAGGCACCATCTCTTACAAAAATATCCGTTCCACCACTATCAGAATCTCTCAAAAAAACAGCAGTATCAGTGCTGTTAATTGCTCCAGATTTAAGTTCTAAAGTTTTAATCGTGCCGCCCAATTCGTTTGCAATAGATGGTCCAGTTTTATTGGTATTAGAAGAATCAATTCCTCCGCCACCACCAGAATCGAACGTAATTTTTGCTCCAGTAACGTCTTTTGCTACGATAACTCCAATGGCAGAGGGTGATGGTATTTTCACCTCTCCAAGAGTATGCTTATTCTGTAGCACTCCACCTATGTATTCCGGGAGAACAATTGGTTTTAAAATATCAAGAGCCCCAGCAAGGTTTACCCTACTACCGCTGTCAAAAATTAACTCTTGGTTATCGTCTTTAAATGTCCTAGTGCAGGCATCATTGGTGATGTAAGAGCTAGAGTCGGTGTCGTAGCTATTCGCACAAGACGCTACCCCAGTCACATGAAAAGTTGCACCTGCGCCAGTCAAGTCTATTCCTGCAGCAAAAACCGGATCAGAAAAGAAGAATGAAATCAGCAAAGATTTAGCAATAATCTTAAAAAATTTTTGTGACATTTTTTTAGAAATTTTTTTTAAAAAATTAGCGTGCGGTAAAGATTGAGGGATTCTTAAAAAATCCGACAAAAAAGAATGGCCTTAAAAGATTGGTCATCGAAACATCTGCGACAAAACCCAACAAAAGGGCGCGGCTTTCTAGAGCCCAAGGCTAATTAGTCAAGTTTGTTTCTTTTTGAGACTAAGAGAAATTTAAAGTAGAAATTTGCGTTGTTAAAAAAGATTTTGCACGCGCGTGCAAAATCTTTTAAAATGCCGCCTTAGCCCAACAATCTAAAGCCTTCAAGCCACATGCAAATTTCACTGCAAAATTACGACAAACTGCTCCTTGAAATCAGAGCCACAATTAAACAAACCGAACAAAAAATTGTCGCCACCGTCAACCACGAAAAAGTCGAAATGAGCTGGCAGTTAGGAAAATTGCTGCACCAACATTTAGCCAAAAACCCAGCAGAAAATTACGGCAAAAAACTTTTTAGCCAACTGGCGCAAGACACCTCAATTAAAGAAAGAATTCTCTACCAAATGCGCGCCTTTTACAAAGCCTACCCAACTTTGCCCAGCGCTCAAAAAAGTTTAAGTTGGACTCACTACCGCAGCCTTTCGTCAGTAAAAGACAGCGAAAAACGCCAATATTTAGAAGAGCTTACAATCAACAACAGCCTTGGTGCAAACCAGTTGCAGCAAGAGGTGACAAAAGCTAATTCTAAAAAAACACCAACAAAACCCCGCAGAAAAAAAGTTAAACTTTTGCCAAAACGCGGTCAGCTTTTTGCTTACAAAATTTCAGAAATTTCTGGTTTTGTTGACTGCGGATTTAACATTTTTTGTGAGGCCAATACGGCAGCAAAAGCGGCGGGCGAAATTGTTGAATCGACAAAAAAAGGTGTCGACTTTTCTCTAAAAAAATCAACCACCAAGCCAGACCAGCTCTACACCTACAAAGCCACCTTGAACCGCGTGGTCGACGGCGACACCATTCACGTCACCCTCGATTTAGGCTTTAAAATTTTGCACAAAGAAATTTTGCGCCTAGCAAAAATTAACGCGCCCGAAGCCGAAACTTTTGAAGGAAAAAAAGCCACCGAAGCCCTAAAAGAAATTTTAAAAACCGCGCCATTTTTAATCGTAAAAACCAACAAAACCGACATTTACGGCCGCTACATTGCTGACGTTTTTTTTGGTGACGCGTCAGAAAAAAACCCGCAAAAAATCGCCGACTCAGGCACTTATTTAAGCCAAGCTTTGCTAGACCGCGGAGTGGTTTTAGAATATTAATTAGAAACGATTTGAAACTTTTCTCCAAAAGCTGCGGCGTCTAGTTGACAACGTTAGTAGTCGTTTTTATTCACTGCGAAAAATTCTTAAAAAACTCCCCCTTTTTAAAAAATGAAAAAATCTTCAAGCACGATTAAAGCTTTTTCTTTAATCGAAGTTTCGGTCGTAATTTTAATTGTTGGAATTTTCGTGGCCGGCATTTTTGTTGCCAACAAAATGGTGGCAAAATTTCGCATTACTTCGGCGCGCGCCTTAACTCAATCTTCGCCAATTAGCGGCATTAAAGATTCGGCCTTGTGGCTTGAAAGCAGCTCGGAAGGTAGTTTTGCCAACCCACAAAACGAAACCGGTGCTACAATTGCTAGCTGGAACGACCTAAACCCCACAGCGCAAAAAACCACCGTCACCGCTGTTGGCACTGGCGCAACCTACTCTAACAGCATTAATTACATTCATGCCGTAAAATTTTCGGGCAGCGCTTTGGACCACTTGCAAATCGCTGACGCCAGCTTTTTAAACAACACTGACTACACAATTTTTGTGCTAGAAAAAACTTTAGCCTCTAGTGGCAGCAATTATTTTTTGGGCGCAAACAGCACTAATCCAAACGACAAACTTCAACTAGGCTACAGCAACAACTCAACCGTGGTGCACAATCAAGGCAGCAACCAATATTCAAACCCAGCCCTAGTTGGCGATTATTCTGGCTCTGGCGGCAAAGGTAGAATGTTTACTTTTGTGCAAAGCTCTAGTTTGGGAAAAAGAATTTACGTTAACGGCGTGCTTGCAGCGCAAAGTAACGACACCGCTCAATTGTCGGGCCTTACCGGCGCATTAGAAATTGGCAAAAGCTACAACGGCGAAATTGGTGAATTAGCAATTTTTACGCGCGCACTAGACAACGAAGAAAGACGGTCGGTTGAAGATTACTACGCAAAAAAATGGTCGCTAAAAGTTAATCGCGCCTCAGCACCAGCAGGGTCTTGCATTGGCTACACCGTGACAGAAAGCGGTTGCGACACTGCACTTGCGGTGTGTAGCACTGGCTCAACGATTGGCATTAACACACAAAATGTAAATCCCGGCACTGGCTCACTTAATTGCAACGGCACTAACTTTGACAACACGGCAACTGTGACCTACTCCTGCTCTGGTGGCAGCTTTAGCTTAACTGGCGGCACAACTTGTGCCAACCGTTGCAACAGCGGCTACACCTACTCTGGTGGGGCTTGCACGCTTTCAGTACCCTACACTTCACCTTGTAGTTCAGTGAATGAAAATGGATCTTTAGTAATGACAGCACCCGCTGGAAAGGTTTGGCAGTCGGTAAATTTTGCTAGCTACGGCACTCCAAACTCTTGTGTTCAAGGTGGTTGTCACGCCGCAACAAGTGCTGCAGTTGTAGCAGCTGCCTGTATTGGTCAATCAACCTGCACCATTGGCGCAACAAATGGGGCTTTTGACGACCCTTGCAGCGGAACCGTCAAGAGACTTCATGTAATAATGACTGCAAACTAGGCTAAAGCTCTCGCCTTCAAATCAAACTCCAACACCTCTTCAACTGAAGTTGGAGTTTTGTGCGAAATTTTTTCCAAAACATTCGCCACAATTTTGGTGATTTGGTCAAAAGCAATTTCACCTTTTAAAAATCTTTCAACTGCAACTTCATTGGCGGCGTTTAGCACGGCGGGCGCTGAGCCGTCAATTTCTAAAACTTCGCGGCACAATTTAATTGCCGGAAATTTTTTGTCGTCGGGTTCGAAGAAACTGAGATTTTGAATTTTAGCGAGATCGAGTTTTTCGTGTTTAATTGCCATTCTTTGCGGAAAAGCCAAAGCGTAAGAAAGCGGCACCTGCATGTCGGGGCGGCTTAGCATTGCAAGAACCGAGCCGTCGCGGTAGTCAACCATTCCGTGAATAATTGATTGCGGGTGCACCAAAATTTTGATTTGATCTTTGCGTAGTGGAAAAAGATGAAAGGCCTCAATCATCTCTAAACCCTTATTCATCATGGTTGCAGAGTCGATTGAAATTTTTGCACCCATTGACCAGTTGGGATGTTTTAGTGCTTGCTCAACAGTGATTTTTGAAAAATCTAAATCGCTGGCAAAGAACGGCCCACCTGACGCGGTGAGGGTGACAGATTCAATTTGGTCTAAATTTTCATTTTCAAAAATTTGAAAAATCGCATTGTGCTCGGAGTCAACCGGAATGATTTTTGCGCCACTTTTTTTTGCCGCGGCGTTTAAAAAAACTCCGGCGCAAACGAGAGATTCTTTGTTGGCCAGTGCAATGTCTGATCCGGCTTCAATTGCGGCAAGCGTTGGTAACATTCCGGCAGCGCCAACAATTGCTGAAACAAACAAATCACACTTAATTTTTGCCACTTCCAAAATCGCTTTTTGGCCGCAAAGAATTTGGGTTTTTGGTAGGTTTTTTAGAGATTCTTTTAGGTGAGAAAAAAGTTTTTCGTTTTCGATTACCACGTAAGCGGGTGCAAATTCCAAAGCCTGAGTAATCAAAGTTTCAACGTCGTTGCGGGCGACAAGCGCAAAAATTTCAAAATTTTGCGGGGCGTTTTTGATCACCGAAATGGTGTTTTTGCCAATTGAGCCAGTGCTGCCGAAAATTGAGATTTTTTTCATTTTTTAGTTAGTAAATTTTACACTCACACAAATCTCAAAAAAACCGTCGGTTGAGCGGAGTCGAAACCATCGGAAGGTTCCTGCTTCAATCGCGAAGCAGGAACCTTCCGATGGTTTCGACTCCGCTCAACCGACGGTTTTTTTTGGTGGATGACTTTTAATTATTTTTTCTTTTTTAGACTCGGTTTCGATTTCGAACTCGGTTTTGATTTTTTGTTCACCACGTCAATCCCCTGCATCTTCTTGCCTTCTTCTTCAATCAACGCCTCCAAACTCATCGCCTTAGCCTGCGTTTTATCTAGCACAAAAGTCACTTCCGGCACAACTCTAAGCGTAATTCTCTTCGCCATTAAATAACGAAAATGCGGCGCCATTGCGTTTAGTTTTTCGATAATTTTTTGATGCATTGGCTCATTGCCAAAAATGTCAATGTAGATGTAAGCGTTCTTGGCGTCTGGGCTGACATCGGCTTGCAAGATTGTAATGTAGCTGCCCGGAACAGTTAAAATATCTTCGCGCATGAAGATGTCGCACATTACGCGCTTAAGGTTTTCACCGATTTGGAGCTGGCGTTGCGATTTCATAATTTAAAAATGTTTGTATTGGTGAATGCCGCGCATCACTAAATCAAAAGTGCAAAGTTTGATTGATTTTGTGTTCATAATGTCAGAGTGGCGAACCAGTGCGGTCAAGGCTTTGCGCTCGCCTTCAGAGTAAGACAAATATTGGTAGTCGCCTTCGTTGTAGGGGTGTTTTTCAAAATACATTTCGGTTTCAAGCTTGCCAAATTTTGGGTGGTAAACATTCATGTTAATGTGCGGAGCGCGGCCCGGTACAGATCCGGGCATGATTGTAATGAAGTGGTAATTGCCCAAATTGTCGGTGACGGTGCGACCCGACATGCTAAAATATTTATCGACAAATTCGCTGTCGGGCTCAAGCAAAGTGTGGTATTTTCCGGCGGAGTTTTTTTGCCAAATTTCAATTACCGCGCCGTCAATTGGCACGTTGAAAGAATCTGTTAGCGTGCCTTGAATAAAAATAATTTCGCCAAAAGCGCGGTAAAAAGCGCCGGTTTTTTTGGCCAAATTATTAGTGGTGGCAAAGGTTTCGGGCATTGAAAGATCTGCCGCAAAAAAGCGCGAAGGTGTTGGAGTTTTAGAATCAAAAACCGAAGGGGCTTCTTTAGAAAAACGATTTACTGGGTAGCCTTTAACGTGCTTAAAAGCTGGGTGAGTGGGTTCTTCAACTGCAAAAGCTGCAACTGAAGTAAGTAGAAAAAAAGCTGTAAGAAAAATCTTAATCATACTTTTGGTAAAGTGACTCCTGTTTGGCCCATGTACTTGCCAGAGCGCATGTCGTAAGAAATTTCGCACGGCTGGTCACCTTTAAAAAACAAAAATTGGCAAGCGCCTTCAAAGGCATAAATTTTGGCGGGAAGCGGCGTGGTGTTAGAAAACTCTAACGTGACGTGGCCTTCCCAACCTGGCTCAAGCGGTGTGACGTTCACAATAATGCCGCAACGTGCGTAAGTTGATTTGCCCACGCAAACTACCAAAACATCTTTAGGGATTTTAAAATATTCAACCGTGCGGGCTAGAGCAAAGCTGTTTGGCGGAATAATACAAACGTCAGTTGTGCGATTTACAAAACTAGTTTCGCAAAAGTTTTTTGGATCAACCACCGCTGAATCAATGTTAGTGAAAATTTTAAACTCGTTAGAAACACGTGCATCGTAGCCGTAAGAAGAATTGCCGTAAGAAATTATTTTCTCACCTTTGGCATCAACACGAACTTGTTGCTCGGCAAACGGCTCGATCATTTTTTGATTTTTCGCAAGCGCGGCAATCGATTTGTCAGAAAGAATGGACATTTTTTTTCAATTAAAATTGTGATTTTGACTAGAAGTTTCTTGCCTGTAAGGGGAGCGGTTTTTATAAAAAAACAATCTCAATTCGCAAATGCAAAAAGGTTATTTTCTTAGAAAAAAACCAAATCCCCCAGCAAATTTCACCCTTAAAAATTTAAACAAAATGCACGACATCTCCTACCTGCGCGACATTTTAATTTTGCTCTTCGCTTCCGTTTTAATTGTAATTGTTTTTAAGCAACTTGGCCTAAGCCCTGCCCTTGGATATTTGGTGTCGGGCGCCGCAATTGGCCCTTTTGGATTTGGTGTTTTAACCAGCACCGAAACCACAAAATCAATTGCCGAACTTGGTATTGTTTTTTTGCTTTTTGCCATCGGTCTCGAACTTACTTTGGGGCGATTAATCGCGATGAAAAAATATGTTTTGGGCTTTGGCAGTTTGCAGGTAATTTTTACATCTGCCGCAATCGCTGCAATTAGCGTGCATTTTTTTGGGCTTTCTCTTGAAACCTCAATAATTATTGGAACCGCTCTGTCGCTGTCTTCAACCGCCATTGTAATGCAGGTAATTGCCGAACATTCTGAAGAATCAACCCGCGTTGGTCGCCTGTCTTTTTCGATTCTTTTAATGCAAGATTTGGCGGTAATTCCAATTTTGGTTTTGCTTCCTTTGCTTTCAAAACAACAAGATTTAAATGTTTTTCACGCCCTAGGCGGAGCCTTGCTAGACGCGGTTATTGCCATGGCAATTATTGTTGTGGTTGGTCGTTTATTGTTGCGTCCAATTTATCGTTTGATCGCTGAAGCAAAAAGTGACGTGCTGTTTTTAAGTTTCACTTTGATGATTATTTTGGGTGCATCTTTTTTAAGCAGTCACATGGGCTTATCCTTTGCCCTTGGTGCTTTCATCGCTGGCTTGATGGTTGCAGAAACTGAATATAAATATCGCGTTGAAGAAGAAATTCTCTCGCTGAAATCGCTGCTTTTGGGATTATTTTTCATGACCATTGGCATGTCTTTCGACTTCGATTTGTTGCTTGAAAGCTTGCCTTACATTGTGATGGTTTCACTCGCGCTTATTGCCGTTAAAACCGGAATAATCGTGGCTCTGTGCAAAATTTTTCGCTTTCCTTTGGCGCCATCAATTCACACCGGCTTACTTTTGTCGCAAGGCGGCGAATTTGCCTTTGTAGTGTTTTTAATGGCGGTGCAACAAAAATTTATGGAAGTGGACGTGTCGCAATTTTTGATGACTGTCGTCACCCTAACAATGGCCCTCACCCCTTTACTTGCAGCTTTTGGCCGAAAAATCAAAGCCCAC
The DNA here is from genome assembly GCA_017999675.1 of Rickettsiales bacterium. Taxonomy (GTDB): domain Bacteria; phylum Pseudomonadota; class Alphaproteobacteria; order Rickettsiales; family UBA1997; genus UBA2645. Next base: position 119 of record JAGNLL010000013.1, on the reverse strand, counting down.
CTCTACACCAAAGAAGTTTTGCAAGACAGCCAAACCAAACGCGAAGTTGGCGATATTTCTAAGCACGTAATTGTGGTGGGTTTTTCAAAAGTTGGTCGCATCGTTTCTTACATTTTGCG
>JAGNLL010000004.1:29504-109700 GCA_017999675.1 Rickettsiales bacterium | reverse complement strand
TCCAACATTTGCAGCGCTTTGTTTTTCATGTACAAAACAATGTACAAATCTAATCATCAAAAACTTAAACCCAATAATATGAAGGTCTAACAGGTTTATTTCAAATCCAGCCCCCGCAACCACTTCCCATTTTTTTATCTCCCTTAAGTCAAGACAAAAAAGGCTTTAATGGGCTTTTTTTAATTATACTCTTTCTGCCTTGGTTTGTTGCCCAAGGCGCTGGCTTTTGCATCACTCGGGCTAACATGTGGTGCGGCTAAGGTTGCTAGAGTCACTCCAATTTGCGCACATTTTGCTTCCCACTCGGCCTCTTTTGCGTCTTGCTCTTCCTTCGTTCCACTATCACCAACATACATTTTGCGAGAATAATCTACCGGCAAATCTTTTAACCTAAGGCAGTATGTCGGCAAATCCTGATCTTTTTTAACATTTACTAAATCTGCAGAATAAATACCCGCCGCTTTTGCCAAGCTGTAAAATCTTCTAGAAAAATTGTCGATATTGGCTAGCAAACCCTCAATGCCTTCTTCCGAAAACAACTTAACTAAATCTTTCCGAACATCTTCAGACTTATCAATCATCTGCACAGAAGAAATTCCGCCATATTTGTTAGCAATAATTATCGCCATTGCAGCTTCTTGCTCAGTTAAGCCAGATTTTCTTCTGGCTATTTCTACAAGCGCTTTTTCTTTTTCAATTTTTTCAGTCTCTGAAAATTGCGCGTATTCCGAACCTTTTAACGCACTGCGCTTATATTTGTGTTCAAGGTCTTTGATTGTTTTATCAAAAGTCACCTCAAAAATTTGTAGACTATCCGGCAATGGACTTCCTACATTTCCAGCAAGCGGAGTGATTGTTTCAGAATTTATTGAACCAATTCCGCTTTTGGGCACTGTTGGGCCTCTTGGCGATACATCTGCTTCAAGCGAAGATAGACCGTCATCATCTCTGGTTGGAAGTGCAGTATCTCCGCCAGTAGGTGCTTTTTGCTGAAGGTCTTCCAATTGCCTTCTTAGATTTTTTAATTCCTCAGCTTGTCTTGTGGCCCCATCTTTAACAGACTTAACCTCTTCTTCGAGAATACTTATTTGCCTTCTACTGTCAGCCTCTTTTTGCTCAATGGTAGCAAGTTTGGCTTTCAAAGCGTTCTTTTCTTGCTCAATGGCAGCAAGTCTATCATCACAACCATCTACTCGAGCGGATATGTCGTTTATTTTTTTTAGAGCTTCGTCGTTTATTTTTTTTAGAGCTTCTTTAAATTTTTCCTCCAAAGCAGCTCTATGATCTTCAAGCTGTTTTAATCTAGCTTCTATTTTACCCTTCTCTTCTACAAACTTTTTTGATTCATCCGCCGCCGCAGTTTTTTGCTCTTCAAGTTTTTGAGAAAATGTTGCGACTTCTTCTTTAGATTGAGTGACCAAATCTTCCGCTACTTTAACTTTAGCCTCAAAAGCCGACAATTTTTCATTGACTGATTTTTGCATCTCGCTCTCCTTCTGACGCAGCTTTTGCAACTCTTCTTCTGCCTTTTTTAATCTTTCTTCATACTCTTTCGGGTCAATAATTACGGTTGTCGACCCTGTACGCTGTTTTTTTAAAGTATCAACCTCTTCGGTTAAATTAACTATTCGTTGTTGCAGTTCTTCAAACATCTTATTCCAAAGCTCTCTGTTCTGCAAATCTAAGTCGCGGGTTATTGTTTCTAGATATTGAACATCTCCCTGATTATAAGTAGGGTTTTCGCCTCCAGAACGACTCTGAACAATTTCTAATAACCGGGTAAAAAAACTACGCACTTTTTCAGGTTTCCCACTGACAACAAAACCATTAAGCTTTCTGTGCAGGGTTGCTTCGTCTAATTCTTCTTCGCCGCCCTCTTTAATCTCGAGAGCATCCATCAGTGGCTTTTTCTCCTCTTTTGTCAAATGGTCAATCATTTGCCATATTCGACTCAAAACATCTTTAGAAATTTTATCATCGTCGTCGCCATTGGTACAGATAATGACTTCGCCCCGAGTCACTCGAGGAGATTTTTCTTCTTCGCTTTCACTTGGTGAAGTAGTGCTTCCTTCTTCCTCCCTCCTTCTCCCCTTCCTTTTCTCTTTCTCTTTCTTTTCCCTTTCTTCTTTCTCTTTCCTTTTCTCTTTCTCAAGAATTTCCTCAAGCTTTGTTAAAGCTGGGCTCTTATTTCTGTCATTATTATTTACGGCTTGCATGATCGCTTTAAGTGCTTCCCAAGAAGTGCCTTTTTCTTTTAGATATTTAAATTGTTCATTCTTCTTCCCTTCAGACAACGAAGATTCTGCAATAATTTTTGTTGCCAGAAGTTTTTTTGCTCGCCTCATCTCAGCTTTTAGAGAAGTGAGCTCTTGAGTTGAAAGCGACTGTATTTCTGTATGAGAGGAAAGAATACCTCTAAGTCTATCAACAAAATCCTCTAAAGTTTCTGCTTTATTTAATACAATTGTAATCACATCCGACTTCACATTACTCGCAACCTCAGCCTTCATCATCACAAGCATTGCTGCTTCTGCCGCTTGACGGCGTCCTGGCGAATCAGATTGCAAAAGAACCCTAAGATTTTGCACAACCGCCGCAGCACTTTCAGATTGACGAATTGTCGTAATAATTTGCTCTACATCTGCCAGATCAGCCTTAGCTTCATTTTCCAAAGCCACTTTAATTGCAGCTGTTTTTGCTGCGTCGTCGATAATTCCTTCTAGCTCAATGAGTTCTCTATTCTCAACGCCATTTTTAATAAAAGCATTGCGCATCAGTGATAGATGCAACAACAGATCTTCCGCCGTGGCGGATTGACTAATTAGTTTTTCAAATTCTTCTTTTTTTTCAGCTCCAACGATTTTAGCCGCATTACCCAAAACCCTTAGCGCCCGTTCTTTATTGTAGGCAACACTCGTCACAACATACGCTTTTTGCGCTCGAGTCACTATTTTTGGATCCAGATTTTTATCTTGTTCCGCCGCATCTAAAAGAGCCGAAGCTAAGCGAAATAAATCTTCCTTCGTAATGCTTTCATCCAACCCCCCGCCTTTCTGTGAAGGCGAAACGAAAGATGATCCACCTCCTCTAGCTTTCCGATCCTGCTCTTTTGAAGCTCGCGAAAGCTCCTCAATTTTACGCAGTTGTTCTTCTAAACTAGGTTTTTTGCTAACTTTTTTAGAAACTGGTTTTGAAGTTTCATCACCCGCGGAAGAAGATTGACGCCTATCACCATGTTTATTTTTAGCTTCCGCAGAAGTTGGTCTCGACGCATCTTCAAAAGCATCATTTTCATAATTATCGTCGCCATTTTTTGACTCTTCCTCGGCAACCTTAACTTCCGGGATAACATTTTCATCTTCCGAGTCTGAATCACTAAAAACTGCTGCTTCTTGTTTTGAACGAGTTTTACGCGCCGAAAATTCTTTGTGAGAATGATGAAAATAAGAAACCTCTCCAGCATTTCTTCGTAACTTTGTAGCCGAATTTCCATCTGTATCCTTGTCCAATTCAAAATATTCTTGCTTCAACTTTTCTCTCTGCTGTTTTAGCTCTTCTAACTGCTTATCAACATCTTTGCCACTCTCTAAATTTTCGATAATTAAACGCGACATTTCTAACTTTTTAACAAAAATATCGCGCAAAACCCGCCAACCTGTTATGGCATCGTCGTCACTTTTATTGTGTTCAAAAGGACTTGCTATCTTTCCCAGAACTGACTCTTCAGATTTTCTATCGATCACTTCAATTCTTGCTAATGTTTGAGCAACTATAATTTTTTGTCGCGAAATAGCGTCTTCTTTCGTTAAAACTTTATTAGATTTTGTTTGCTCTTCAAACTCCTGCAATTGCTTCGCTAGCTGATCAGAATTTCCACTGACGGCAATGCAAAGATTGCGATAAATTTGCAAATCACTTTCTTTATTCTTGGCCACAAATTGCGATATTCTTGGACCCAGATACTCTCTCCAAAACTTTTCGCAGTCTGGTGCAAAAGAAGCTGCTCCCTCAGTTCTAACTTGTTTCTGACACTCATCATAAAAATTACCAAAATAGTCTCTAACACCCGAGCCTTCACCACTACCTAAAATAGAAAATATTTTCGTTATATCGTCGGATGAATTGTGTGTAAAAATTTTGGACATCCCGAATTCTTCTCTGATTTTTAAAATCAATTCATCTCTTTTGTCTTTGGTCACTAATTTAAAAGTGTCGAGACTCTTAATTGTATTTAGCGCTTCAACCACCAATTGAACCGCAGCATTTTTTTTATCCTCGTCTTCTTTTTTGCATCTTTCTTCTTCAGCTTGTTTTTCTTTCTGCTGACGGGCCATCTCTTCTTTTCTCGCTTTTTCAACTGTCGTCTCTTCGCTTATCTCTTTAAGTTTTTTAAGCAAACTTGGCAGAAATTCTGTCTGCAGATCTTCAATGCTCGTTAAAAAACTTAGGTTATTTTTTGGGTTCCCTTCCAACAACCCTTTAACATCTTGTTTTTCATCCGTTAAAACCACTAAAAGCAAAGTATGCTGCTTCACTTGATCAGCACTTAGATTTTCAACGTCCCAATGCGCCCAAAGTTGAGTTTGCACCAAATTTGAATCAAGCTTCATCGCAAGAACTTCTGCTCTAGTAGCTTTTAACGAAGTGGTTAGCGAGTCTATTTTTTTCAAAAATTCAGCCGCTTCAGCTGCTTTTTGATTTTGAAGTTCTCGATCTTCTTGCGCTTTTCTTCGAGCTTCAGCATCTCGCTCTAAGGCCAACGCAGATTGTTCGGCAATTGTTTGCACCACCTTTGCGTTAACTTGATTGACCAACTCAGTTAATTTCGAAACAAAATTACTTCTCTCTTCACCTTTTACTGCCTTTTCTTTAATAACCCCTTCAATGGCGCCTTTGTTGATATTGAGCGATCCCTCATCTTCTGAAAGCAAGGCTTTTTTAATTAAATTTTTAGCCTCGCTCTCTTCAATGCTATCAAAAACACTGGCCTTATTAGATTGACTAAGTGCTTTAACCTGCTTGTTGAGTTCTGAAATTTTAGGCAACAGTTCCGCCGCTCTTGCATTAATTTCTTTTTCAGCTTTTGCCTCTGCAACCGCCCGATTCTTGATTTCTGTAATCTTATCAACAAATTTATTTGCTGCTACCACAACTCTAGCCAAAACTTGTTGTAGCTCTTGACTATCTTTCAAGTCTGGAAAATAAGTTTTTACCGACTCTATCGCAGTAAGGCCGCCATCCAACTTCTGCGTTTCGCCAATTTTCTCAAAAAACTTAGAAAAAATTTCTCTACATTGCTTATCATCCCGTACTAAACTTATAAGTAACCCATCCCATTTAATAGATTTTTGAACATCTTTCATCAGCGCAATATTGGCTGCATGCACCGCGTTCATTGCCAAAATTGCCGGATTCACCTTTAAAGCTGCAACGCGATTTTTCATCACTTCTTCTTTCGCTTTTTTCAACAAAGCTTCTGAGGCAAGTGTTTTTACTTCTTCTTTGATTGACTGATGGGTTTTTGTGACAATTTGAGTCCCCCCAAATTGAGTTCGTAATGTGCCATAAATTTGACGAACATCTTCATCCTCAATAGCAACAACCAGCTCTTGCAAGGCTAACTCTGTTGAAGACGGCTTAGAATCAAGAGACTGGGTTCCAACTGACGGCTTCTGCATTTGTAATGCTGCGATTAGCTTATCTATTTCAGCTTTCTTCGAATTATCATTGCCCAATTCTGCAATTTTTGAGACCAAAAAACATTTAAATAATAGCTCAAACTTTTGCGGCACGTACTGCGCCATTTGCGAAAAATCGAGCTCATTTTCTTCTATTGGCGTCCAAAATATGGCTAATATTTTTTCATTAATTTCTTTAAGAGCTTTTTTTGCAGACTCTTCAGCAGATGCGCCAACAAGTTTTTCAGAAAGTTCTGAAATGAACCATTCTGGTTCAATGTTTTCTCGCTGATCTAATTCTCCAGCCCAATTAGGCCACCAAGCACTTCGAAGGTCACTCTCCATTCTCTGCTTAGCTTTCGCTTCTCTTGCTTGGCGCTCTTCTGCTGTCTGCTTTTCTTCAATAGCAATTCTTGTGGCAATAACCTCTTCTAATATTGGCGCAGTTGTTAGGTCTGTGACTAAATCTTCTAGAGCTTGAATAGAAGAGGCTTCTGCAGAAAATTTTTGTCGAAATCTCTCTAGTTGAGATTCTTGAACTTTCACAACATTATCACGATCAACTGCCTCACATTGATCTGCTGCTATTTCTTCAAATAAATCACCACCCTCTTCAAAAGAATCTATCTCTGCCCTTAGTCTTTTTTTTTCGGCAGATAAGTCTGGATTCAGATTCTCTCTGTAAGCCAAATCTAACCACCTAACCCTGTCTAGAACAAGCTTTGCTTTCTTAAAATCTTCATCACCAACTAACGCTGCCGAAATAATTTGGTCGTGTAGATTTGGCGTAGTTTTTAACAACTCGCTTTTTTCAGTCTTAGCTCTTTTTAAGTTTTCATTAATTGATCGGAGAGATTTTTCCCTTTCCTTCAAGCGACTTCCAAGGGCTTTTGATTGGAGATCATTGAATTGCTCTGGCTTTGCACCATTGTACTCCCTAGATAATTTTTGTCCTATTTCGTTCTCAGTTGGCAATTCTTCAAGCTGTTTACTAAGCTCTATAATTTTACTCTCCACTCTTACCATCGCATCATAACTAGCAGGATCTGCGTCCTTGAGAGCTTTACTTATTTCACGCTCATCTAACTCGGCAATCTTTGTCTTACCCTGATTAATTCCTTGAACAGCAACCTCTTCAAGATACTGGTAAGCCTCTTCTATAATACTTGGTCTTGTAAAAAGTGACGACATCGTCTCTTCCTCTTCCTCATTAAGCTTCCTAGCCTTGTTTCGTAAAATATCCCTAGCCTTTCTTCTTAGGTGCAAAATAAGAATTTGAGCGGCTCCTAATCTTGGTGATGCGCCGTCAATTTCACGCTTAAGAGATTGTATATTTTTAGATTTTGAAGGTGATTGCGCTGCAACGCTTTGAAGCGTAAAGCGAGGTGATCTTGCCACCATTTCGTCGTGAGTGACGGCCTTTTCAAACTGCTTCTTAAGATTTACAGCACTAGTAGGGACTCCACGAAAAGGAGGTTTATCGGTGGTAGGAGGAGGGGTTTTTCTATTTGAAAAATGCGGATCCCCGAATCCGCCGCTAAGATGACCCATTTGTCGTTCAAAATTTGCACGACCTTTAACTCCATCTTTACGTTTAACTCCATCTTTACGTACAAAAGATGTTCTATGAGTTGAGGGCGGGGTGCTTTCTGGAGGTTGTGGCGCAAAACCAAGACGATCTTTTGACCTTGCGACCGGAGTCGAACCTGTAGACGTTTTGCTCATCTAAACTTACCAATTATCTTAAAGTTGCAAACCCCACCAAATCAACACCTCCAATAAAACTGTCGGGCGTTGACTCTAGCAAAGTTCGTGAAATTTTTTTCAACTTTTAAAGCCACCACCAACTTGTTGTCAACCCGCATTTTGCAAGCTTCTGCAAGATTTTTGGTGGTCGCAATAGCACTCTGCGCAATGTAAGTGATTTGTAATCGTGGACACCAAACTTGTCGCGTCCTTTGAATGTGCTACCGCTTCTGTTAAGAATTTTTTAAATTCTCCAAATAAAAATCGTAGGTGCTGTGGCGCTTTAAGCCAACGCCACAAAATCTTTCATTACAATCTTCGTGCCGCTTTTTTCAAAGGCGATTTCCAATTTATTTCCGTCAATATTTAGCACTTTTCCGTAGCCAAACTTCTGGTGAAAAACTCGCTTGCCTGAAATTCCGTCTTCCATTTTAGACGCCGGAGAGGCGATTTTTTTTACTTGTGCGGGGGCCGAGTAAAGCGACTGCGACTGCGCGTGGTGGCTGTCGGTTCTTCTCACGTAAGAAAAATCTGCCGCAGAAAAAACTTCTTCAACATTAACTTCACCAACTGGCAATTCTTTTAAAAAGCGCGACGGCATTTGCATTTGAAAGTCGCCAAAAACGAAGCGACTTTTGGCGTGGGACAAAATTAACTCTTTCTTGGCGCGTGTAATTGCCACGTACATTAAACGCCTTTCTTCCTCAATTCCGTTGCGCTCTTCAATTGATCTGCCACTTGGAAATAAACCGTCTTCAAGGCCGGGCACAAAAACCAAATCAAATTCCAAACCCTTCGCGCCGTGCACGGTCATTACGCTGACAGCCTCAACCAAATTTTTGTCTTCGCGCGCTTCAATCAAAGAAACGTACTCCAAAAACTCTACCATGCTGGAAAAATCGCCGAGGCTGCCGATAAATTCGTCAATGTTTTCTAGGCGTCCTTGCGATTCCAAAGTGTTTTCAGCTTTCCACATTGCAATGTAGCCAACTTCGGTGAGTAAATTTTTTGCCAATTCGCCCAAAGTGGCGCTGCCAATTTTGGCGTTGGTTTTTTCAATTTGTTCAATCAGCAATTTCAAGGCGTCGCGCGCTTTGCCTTTGAGTGCGTTTTCTTCAAGCGCACGTTTAATTGCTGAAAAAAACGAAATTCCTTCAAGCTTAGATCTTTCATAAAGCGCTGAAATTGCTGCGTCCCCTGCCCCACGTTTGGGCACGTTAATGATTCTTGAAAGTGCCAAATCGTCGTCGGGATTTGCACAAATTCTTAGGTAAGCAATTGCGTCGCGAATCTCTAAACGCTCGTAAAACTTCATTCCGCCAATCACTTTGTAAGGTAGAGAATGTTGAATAAAGGCTTCTTCAAAAGCGCGAGTCTGGTAACCGGCGCGCACTAAAACTGCAATTTGCGAAGGTTTAAAACGCCCGGCGGATGCCACTTTAATCATTTGTGCAATGGTTCGAGCTTCCGTTCTGTCGTCGGCAAAAGACAAAACTTTTACTTTTTCGCCCTCGCCCGCGTCAGTCCAAAGCGTTTTGCCGTGGCGCTCTTTGTTGTTTGAAATTACTGAATCGGCAGCTTTTAAAATGCGTGAAGTTGAGCGGTAGTTTTGCTCGAGTCGAATCACTTTAGCGCCGACAAATTCTTTTTCGAAACGCAGAATGTTTGCAATGTTCGCACCGCGCCAGCTGTAGATTGACTGGTCGTCGTCACCCACGCAGCAAATGTTTTTGTGGGCGTCAGCTAAGCGCAAAAGCCACTGGTACTGGGCGTTGTTGGTGTCTTGGTATTCGTCAACTAGCACGTAGCGAAATTTGTCTTGGTAGTAAGCAAGCACGTCGGGCGCTGCTGCAAAGAGGCTTAGATTGTGCACCAGTAAGTCGCCAAAATCAGCAGCATTCATTGCTTTGAGGCGATTTTGGTAAGTTTCGTAAACGTCTTTTAATTTTGGCAGCGACACTTCAAAGCCAGCAGAATCAATGGCTTGCGGTGTGACCACTTTGTCTTTCAAACGCGAAATTCTGTTTAAATAGCCTTTGGCGGGAAACTGTTTTGGGTCAATGTTGAAGTCGTTTAAAATTTGTTTGAGCAAACGAGTTTGGTCGTCGTCGTCAATGATTGTGAAGTCGGAACGTAGGCCCACAGCTTCGGGGTGACGTCTCAAAATGCGCGCCGCAATTGAGTGAAACGTACCAACCCACAAATTATTTACTTGGTCGCCAATTGCCTCACCGATTCTTTTTTTCATTTCGGCCGCGGCTTTGTTGGTGAATGTCACCGCCAAAATTTGGTAGGGAGACGCTTTGTAAGTATTTACAATGTGAATAATTCGCGAGGTCAAAACTTTGGTTTTTCCGGTGCCTGCCCCTGCCAAGACTAGGATTGGACCGTCAGTGTGTTCAACGGCTTCGCGTTGTGGTGAGTTTAAATTTTCTAACATTTTTAAAATTGATTTTGCTCACAGAAGTGAGCTGTTTTGCGACTACATTTTTCAGCAATCTTACTGTCGCAATAATGACAAAGCGAGTGTTCTTGTAAAAGGGTTATTTGGTTTTTTTCTACCGAAATTTCGCCGTCGTCTTTTAGTTTTTGTAAAGTGCGTGAAAGAGTTTCTGGCTTGATTCCAAGGTAAGATGCAACCACTGATTTGTCGCACTTAAGTGTAATGTTTTTTGCTTTTTCGCCTGTTTTTTCAAAAGCCATTCCAAGCAAAAATTGCCCAACTTTTTGCTTGGCATTGGTTAATTTTTGTTGTGCCAATTGCGTGGTTAGTTGGATATTTTTTTCGGCGGTTTCGTTAAGAATATTGAGTGCAAAATTTAAGTTTTTTGCAGCGAACTCTTTGGCTTGAAGCCTTGGTATTGTAAGGATTTTGCAAATTTCAAGCGCCTGAGCATTGGCTTGAAATTTGCTGCTAAAAATGTCGTTTAATGTTTTGTCAAAATCGGCTATTTGCAAAACGGTTTCTTCGCCTTCCTCGTTAGAAATAAAAAGTTTAACAACACCTTCAAGCACAAGGTTGATATGCAGCGCCTTGTCTTCACGAGAAAATAAAATTTCGCCTTTTTTAAATTGGTGAATTTGTGCTTTTTGCAAAATTTCTTGCAGTTCTTTTCCGCTTAAATTGCCAAAAAGAGAAATTTTTTTAATAAGGCTGAGGCTTAGATAAATCTGGTTGGTCATTTAAAAAATTAAAATTTTTAACTCTTGATCTAGGTCAATTACAAAAAGCAAATCACACCTACTTTTCGCCGTGCTAAGTTATTTTGTTCTTACCTGAGCAGGCTTGCACTCTGAATCCACCACGCCAGGGGTTAATTAATTTTAAAAACTTATGAAAAGCAAACTAAGACTTCTTTCGCTGTCAGTAATTTTATCTGCACTTACTTGCGCAACTGCCAGCGCTAAATCAAGCGACAGTTACGATTGGATCATTAGATCGAGAGCGCTGTTTGTAAAAACTGATACAACTAGCAAAGTTTCAACTCTTGGTGGTCACGTTGCAACAAGCTCTGACCAAGTTCCTGAATTAGATTTTACTCGTTTCTTCGCTCCAAACATTGCAGCTGAATTAATTTTGGCTACCACGCAACATAATGTAGAACTTAACGGCTCATCTGCCGCCGCAAAAACTGGTCTTGGTTCAGTAAGATTGCTACCACCAACTTTAACTTTGCAATACCACGCCAATCCAACTGGAACTTTCAGACCTTACGCGGGCGCAGGGCTAAACTACACCTTCTTCTACGGTGCAAAAACTGGCGGAACTGCAACTAGCATTAAATACCAAGATCATCTCGGCTACGCTTTGCAACTTGGTTTTGACTACATGATTGACGAAAGATTTGGCATTAACTTCGACGTTAAAAAAATCTTCCTCAAAACTAATGTTCAAGTGAACAATGCTGTTACAGCTCAAGTAAGACTTGACCCTTGGTTGATCGGTGGCGGCGTTTCTTACCGCTTCTAACTAAAATATCTCGAGCGCGACCAAGCGCTCGAGATGCCTACCGCATGTACGGCCTCATCACCCTTTATCTGGGATACCTCATCTACCTAATAATTTTCTTTCGCTCAAAAAAACGAAATTTCTTTTACAGAGAAATCACCCTCATTTTGGGCGTGAAGCTGCTGGTTTTAACGGCGCTCTATTTCTTTTTTTTCAGCGAAAAAATGACCAAAGACCAACGAAAAGAAAACATTACCAACCAAATATTAAGCGAGAAATAAAATGGAATTCGGCCTAGTTGAAATATCGAGATTACAATTTGCAGTCACCGCAATTTACCACTTTTTGTTTGTGCCCCTCACCCTTGGCTTAGCGGTGATTTTGGCAATAATGGAAAGTGTTTACGTAATGACCGGCAAAGAAATCTGGCGCGACATTACCAAATTTTGGGGCAAGCTTTTTGCCATTAACTTTGCAATGGGTGTGGCAACCGGAATTACAATGGAGTTTCAGTTTGGTACCAACTGGGCTTACTACTCGCACTACGTTGGCGACATTTTTGGTGTGCCTTTGGCAATTGAGGGGCTAATGGCTTTCTTCTTGGAGTCGACCTTTGTTGGAATGTTTTTGTTTGGCTGGAACAAAATGAGCAAGCGCGCTCACCTTGTAGTCACTTGGTTAATGGCAATTGGCACCAATCTTTCAGCTTTGTGGATTTTAATTGCCAATGGCTGGATGCAAAACCCAGTTGGCGCTAAATTCAACGCTGAAACCATGCGAATGGAGCTCGATTCGTTTAAAGAAATTTTCTTCAACGAAGTAGCTCAATCAAAATTTGTTCACACCATTAGCGCCGGATACGTGACAGGCGCAATGTTTGTTTTAGCCATTAGCTGCTACTACTTGCTCAAAAAAACCAATGTTCAAGTAGCTAAAAGATCAATTATTGTGGCCTCGTCTTTCGGGCTTTTGGCGGCACTTTCAGTTGTGGTTTTGGGCGATGAAAGCGGTTATTCAGCTGGTCAAAACCAAAAAATGAAAATCGCGGCAATTGAAGGAATGTGGGAAACTGAAGAAGCCCCAGCTGATTTTACAGTTTTTGCAATTCCAAATGAAGCAACTCAAACCAACGAATATTCAGTTAAGCTGCCTTACGTTTTGGGTTTAATTGCTACGCGCTCTTTAGACAAAGAAGTGCCCGGAATTAAAGACTTAATCAACGTTGCCGAAGCGCGCGTAAAAAACGGCATTGGTCAATATTTGGTGCTCAAAAATTTACGCAGCAAAAACAGCCAAAATCCCGAAGCTGACAAAGCTTACCTACGCGAAAACTACCAAGATATTGGCTACGCCTTGTTGCTAAAAAAATATCGCGCCGACATTGAAAACTCTACTGAAGCAGAAATTAGAGCAGCCGCTGAAAGCACCAAACCAAGAATCGCTCCACTGTTTTATAGCTTCCGCATCATGGTTGGCTTGGGTTTGTATTTCATAATTTTATTCGCCGTGGCGTTCTGGCAAATGAATGTGAAGCGCAATTTTGACAAAAAACTTCTGCTCAAAATTTGTTTCTACTCTTTACCGCTGCCTTGGATTGCTGCCGAGCTTGGCTGGATTGTTGCCGAATGTGGCAGACAGCCTTGGGTGATTGAGGGAATTTTGCCAACTGCTTTGGGCATTTCTCCAGTGTCTTACGGCCACGTTTTAGCTAGCTTGACTGGCTTTGTTATTCTCTACACAGCCTTGCTGGTCGTTGATTTGTACCTAATGGTGAAATACACCAAACTTGGGCCAGACAAATTATTATCCAAAAATCATTAGGAGAAAAACATGTTAGAATTTTTTGATTACGAGACACTTCGAATAATCTGGTGGGTGTTGCTTGGTGTTCTGCTAATTGGCTTTGCAATAATGGATGGCTTCGATTTAGGAGTTGGAATTCTGCTGCCATTCGTTGCCAAAACCGACGAAGAAAGACGCGTAGTTTTAAACTCAGTTGGACCAGTTTGGGAGGGCAACCAAGTTTGGCTAATTTTGGGCGCTGGCGCAATTTTTGCTGCTTGGCCACATGTTTACGCGGTGAGCTTTTCTGGATTTTACTTCGCAATGTTGTTGGTTCTTTTGGCCTTAATTTTGCGCCCAGTTGGCTTTGATTACCGCAGCAAAATTGCCAACAAAACTTGGCGCCGCACTTGGGATTACTGCATTTTTGTTTCGGGATTAGTGCCGTCTCTAGTTTTTGGAGTGGCGGTTGGAAACGTGCTGCAAGGCGTTGCCTTCGCCTTTGACGACTTCATGGTAATTGACAATCAGATTGGTTTTTTTGCTCTCTTCACTCCGTTCACATTACTTTGCGGACTTGTCAGCGTTGCAATGCTCACAACCCACGGAGCTTGTTATTTAGCCATTAAAACCGAGGGAGAAATTCTTCGCCGCACCCAAAAAGTTCTCAAAGTTTTTCCACTTCTTACAGTGGTTTTATTCGCGCTTGGCGGCGTGCTTTTACAATTTGTTGAAGGCTACGAAGTAAAAAGTTTCGCCGGCACCTTGGCTGATTCAAACCCGCTACAAAAAGAAGTGGTAAGAGTTGCGGGAGGTTGGTTTAACAATTACTCAAAATATTCTTGGATGCTAATTGCACCATTTTTGGGATTTGCCGGCCAATTTTTAGCACTAATTTTTGCCCGCATTAACCACTTTGGCAAAGCCTTCATTTTTAGCGCCGCGTCAATTTTGGGAATAATTTCAACTGCTGGCCTAACGCTTTTTCCTTTCATTTTGCCCTCAAGCCTAAACCCAAGTTCTTCGCTAATAATTTGGGACGCCTCGAGCAGCTATTTTACCTTGGTTGTAATGCTAATCGCCGCCCTAATTTTTGTGCCGATTATTTTGCTCTACACCTCGTGGGTTTTTAGAGTGTTGCGCGGCAAGGTGACAGCCGAAGAAATCAAAAAAGATTCTAACTTTTTTTATTAATTTTTTAAACGAGCTCAAAACATGTGGTATTTTTCTTGGATTTTAGGCACTGCCCTAGCCGCTTCCTTTGCGGTTTTGACCGCCTTGTGGTACGAAATAAATAACGAAGACGCACCAAAAACCTGCGCCAACCGCTGCTCTAACTCACATGCTGAATAAAATTGAAGACAGCGTAATTTTAAAACACGACACCCAAGTTCCGCGCTACACCAGCTACCCAACCGCTCCACACTTTACTTCACAGGTAAATGGTGAGGTTGTTAGTGGCTGGCTAAAATCTTTACCCCAAAACGAAACTCTCTCACTTTACATTCACATTCCCTTCTGCCAGCAGCTTTGCTGGTATTGCGGCTGCTACACCAAAGCAACAAATCGCTACGCTCCAGTTGAAGACTACGCCCACATTTTGGCGCGCGAAATACATTTGGTGGCAAATTTGCTGGCTAAGAAAAACCGCAAAGTTTCGCACATTCACTTTGGCGGCGGCTCACCAACAATTTTACTGCCGCAAACTTTTGAACATTTAATGCAAGCAATTCGCAGTGAATTTGAAATTTTGCCAGACGCCGAAATTGCCATTGAAGTTGACCCCAGAAATGTCAGTGAAGAAAAAATTGCCACCTACGCCAAAGCTGGAATCAACCGCGTGAGCATTGGTGTGCAAGATTTTAACCTTGAAGTGCAGCAAGCAATTAACCGCGTGCAATCTTTCGATTTGGTTTACGACTGCATTCGTCTTTTTCGCGAATACAAAATTGACAACATTAACCTCGATTTAATCTACGGCCTACCCAAGCAAACTCTTGAGGGAATCAGAAAAAATATTGACTACGCAATGTTGTTAAAACCAAGTCGCATTGCGCTTTTCGCTTACGCCCACGTGCAGTGGATGAAAAAACACATGCGGCTAATTAACGAAGAAGATTTGCCAGACGGCGCCAGCAGGCTGCAAATGTACAAATTGGCGTCAGAAAAATTGCAGCAAGAAGGCTTCTTTCCAATTGGCCTCGACCATTTTGCCAAAAAAAACGACAGCATGTTTTTGGCCTTCAAAGAAGAAAAACTTAAACGCAATTTTCAAGGCTACAGCACCGACACTGGCAGCAGCGTGATTGGCTTTGGAGCTTCGGCAATTAGCTATTTTCCGTTTGGCTACTCGCAAAACACCTTGGATTTTGACGAGTACAAAAAAAATATTTTAAGCGAAAATCTGCCAACAAAAAAAGGTGTCGAAATTAGTGACGACGACAAGCTGCGCAAAAAAATAATCGACGAGTTAATGTGCTACCTTGAGGTAGATTTAAACAAAATTTGCGAAGAATTTGGTTTGAAAAAGAACCACTTTGACAAAGAGCTGGCAAGGCTTGACGAGCTACAAAAAGACGGGCTGGTGCGGGTAAAAAACAACGTAATCAAAATTAACCTAATCGCCCCACAAATTTCGCGGGTGGTGAGTAGTGTCTTCGACAAGTTTTTTGAGGCAGATGCTAAAAGGCATTCGAAAATTGCTTAAGTAAGATTCTGCGAATAACCACCCCAACCCCTCCTTGAAAAGGAGGGGCTTTAGTCTGCACTCGGAGGAAAAGCCCCTCCTTTTCAAGGAGGGGTTGGGGTGGTTATTCGCAGACTAGAACTAAAAATTTAAATCGTATTCGAAAGCAAGTAAGACGCAAACTTCAGCGACAAATCATTAACCAAGCCAGAAAGCAAAACCATTGCAAAAATTGTGACGATTAAAAACCAAAACGACGTTAGGTAAAACTGATATTTCTTTAAGGTAAGAGGCGCCATTTCTTGTGGTTTTTCGCCATTATTTTTAGCAAAAAAAGCTGTGATTAATTTTACCCCAAGGCTGGCCTGAACAAAATTTGAAAGCAGCAACGCCACTAACAAAAATGCCTCAAAACCAAGGTTAAAGCTGGCATAGGCCATGTACCAATTGGCAAAAAACAAAATGGTGAGAGGAAAAGCCGCAATGAAAAAAATCAGCAATTTTAGCGGCAAAATTAGCAGAAAATGATTTTGGCGAATCAGATTAAGTTTGGTAATTGACGAGGTGGCGAAATGACGTTTGAGAAAAGTTGCAAAAATAAAAATTAGTAAATTTACCAAACTGAAATTCAGTAAATAAAAAAACGATGCTTGCAGTGATTCTGTGGTTTGCAGGGCAATTCCGGCAAAAATAAAACCCAAATTATTAAGGCAAAAATAAGTGGCGATTAGCTTGAGATGCTTTTGCTGGTAAAGCTTGATGGCGCTGTAAAAAATTAGCGAAATTGAAAGAAAAATTAAGATCGGCGCAAATTTGAAATCGACAAAAAGCAGATGATTGCCGAAGAAAAAATAAACGAATTTTAGCGTTAAAAAAATGCCAACATTGGTTTTGATAAAAATCGACTCAATTGCCAAAAAATTAGCAATTGGATTGCTGCTCTTGAGCTTTTCAAAATAAAGCCAGAAAGGGAAAAACTTGATGATTATTGAAATTGCCAAAAGCGTAAAAATCATGATCAAAAACCACAAATTTGAAGCTGCGACTAGCCCCAAATTATTGGCAATTTGGTCAAAATTAATTTCGCCAAAAACTAGGTAGATGGCAAAGAAGCAAAAGAGCATTAAAAGTGCCGACGTGGCATTTAGGCAAAAGTAGCGAAAGGCCAATTTTAGCAGGCTGGCGTCGCGCGAAATTGAAAGGGTGGCAAAAAAACTGAAGGCGTAAATTTCGAAAAATACGAATAAATTTAGCAGGTTGTTGGTGGTGAAAATTCCCACCAAACTGAAGAGATGCAGAAGAAAAACTGAGTAGAAAATTTTGTTATTTTTTTCGTCCAAAAATTTTTCAATGTCTTGGCGGTAGAAAAAAAGAATGACGATTTTAAGAAAAATCAGCAGCAGCAAAAATATCATTCCAAGCAGATCTAGCCTAAATTCTAGAGCGATTGAAAGTGGCGAGAGATGAAAATCATTAGCGATTTTTTCGTAGATTAAAACGTCGGGAAAAACTTTGAGCGCCAAAAAAAATAGGACCACGCTTGAAGTAAGCGCGATCCAAAAAGAAGAGTTTTTTCGTGAAATCGCCTGACAAAGAAGTGACGAAATCAGCGGCAAAAAAATGAGAAGGTAGATGTTGCTAACTGTTCCCATTTTGTTTTTTTTGCATCAGTTGGGCAAATTGTTCAAAAAGATAAAAGCTGTCATCGGGCCCAGGGGAGCTTTCTGGGTGATATTGCACCGAAAAAGCTGATTTGTCTTTTAAGCTTAAGCCTTCAACTGTGCGGTCAAAAAGTGAAATGTGTGTCACTTCAGCGCTATCTGGCATTGATTTTTCGTCAACACAAAAGCCGTGATTTTGGCTGGTGATTTCAACTTTTCCGCTACGTAAATCTTGCACCGGGTGATTTGCGCCGCGATGGCCTTGGTGCATTTTAGAAGTTTTAGCGCCAATTGCCAAAGCCAAAAGTTGGTGGCCTAAACAAATGCCAAAAAGTGGAATTTTATTTTTTAGAATTTCTTGGATCACCGGAATTGCGTATTTGCCGGTTTCAGCAGGATCTCCCGGACCATTCGACAAAAACACGCCGTCTGGTTGGTGCTTCATAATTTCGGCAAAACTTGCTTTTGCGCCAACAACTTCAACGTCACAGCCAATTTCAGTTAAACAGCGCAAAATGTTTAATTTGGCGCCGTAGTCAATTGCCACAACTTTAAATTTTTTTGCTGAAACGGCGTTGTAAGCATTTTTTGTTTGCTGCCATTTTGCCTCACTAGCCCAGTGATATTGCTTATTTTCGCTTGCAGTTGAAGCCAGTTCAACTCCGTTTAAATCAGGAGATTTTTTAATTTCTTCGACGGTTTTTTTAATTAGATCTTCGTCAATTTTATCAGCGTAAATAATTGCTACAGTGCTGGCGCCGTTGGCTCTGATTAGCTTTGTTACTTTTCTAGTATCGATGCCAGAAATGCCGGTGATGTTATTTTTTTCTAACCAAGCATTCAGATTTTCTTGCGAGCGATAGCTTGACGGATTGGTGATTGGCTCACGAATTACAAGGCCGCAGGCTCTAACTGAGTTGCCTTCGATGTCTTGAAAATTAGTGCCGATATTTCCGATGTGAGGAAAAGTAAAATTGATGATTTGGCCTGAGTAAGAAGGGTCGGTAAGAATTTCTTGGTAGCCGGTAATTGCGGTGTTAAAGCAAATTTCGCCACGTGTGACAGATTTTTTTCCAATGCCGTAGCCGTAAAAACAAGTGCCGTCAGCAAAGACTAAAGCAGCGTTTTTTTCTGTTTGATAAAAGCTTGGATAAAAAATATTTGCGTCTTTCATGATTTCAAAAGTAAGGTTTTAGCTAGAAAAATTTCGGCGCAAAATAAGAAGCCCCATCTCAATCCGCAATCATCTTTTAATGCTAAATCTATTCGACACCGACACGCCGCAACCCTTGATAGTTCTGAGGGGAGAATATGGCATCATTAAAGGCGACAACTCAATTATCGCCTCCCCCAACGCCAAAAGTGGCGTGGTTTTTATTTTGTCAGATGCGCCAAATAAAATTACTGCGATGGCGCATTTAGACGAGCATCAAGACATTGAAGAAAACATCGAAAAAATTCTCGCCGAAATGATCGAACTCGGCGCCGATCTTAAAAATTTCAAATGCAATTTAATCGAAAATGAAAAGTCATCTTAAGGATTTAGCCCACAGCGCGGCAAATGTGACACACCACTTGGTTGATGAAATTGTTCATGTTGCTCACGACATCACACAAAATATTGCCAATATTACTCGATCTTCGGGCGATAAAATTGAGCATATTTTAAAAGAAAAAGGCATCGCCGTCACGCGCGAAAAGCGCCATGGCAGAGAATGTCACAACATTGTTGCTAACAGCGACGGCACGTTCTTTACCAATAACAGCATCGATTTTGCTCGCGGTCTGCTTAACCAAGTTTTGTTTAGTGACGGCGGCGAAGAGAGAATGTCGGGCGCAATGAGTGATCAAAAATTATCTCTAGAAAAGGTGCAAAATCCGCAGCAAAAAGTGACGGCAACAAAGGCATTTCAATTATTTTCAAAAAACGAAACCAACTAAAATGACAAAAAAATCGCAGCTAATTTTAGGCCAAAAAACTGATTATAAATTTGAAAAACCCTCAAAAGAAATTTTGCAAAAAGTTGCAAATCCCCACACAGATGTTGATTATGCCGTGCGTTTTTCTTGCCCCGAATTTACCTCGATTTGCCCAATCACCTCACAGCCAGATTTTGCTCATTTGGTAATTGATTACGTGCCAAACAAATCGATTGTCGAAAGCAAATCGCTAAAACTTTACCTCTTTTCTTACCGCAATCACGGCGCTTTTCACGAAGACTGCACCGTGCAAATTGCCAAAGACATCATTGCCACCATCAAGCCAAAATGGCTAAGAATCGGCGGATATTGGTACCCGCGCGGCGGCATTCCAATTGATATTTTCTTTCAAAGCGGAAAATTACCTAAAGATCTTTGGGTAAAGGAGCAAACCGTTTCTGATTACAAGGGGCGTGGCTAGATTTTTTTACAGAGGAGTCTTGCCACCAATAAAATTTTGAGATTTAGACTCTGCGTTCAGCATTTGGATAGTTATCGTAAAAATGCAGATAGATCAAATCACACTTTTGTTGAAAAATTTTTGTATCGTAGGAGTCAGGCAATTTATCACCACAAAGCTCCTGAATTGTATTGGAGACCTTTGCCCTAGCCGATTGCTTCTTACGCCAATCAATTACCAACTTTTCTTTTTTAAGCTTCTCTAGCAGCTCTTTTGCGACTTTCTTAACTGCCTCTATTTCACTTTTTTCAAGCTTTGGTTCTGGCTTTGTTAGGATGTCAAAAATAACCAACTCTTCTTCACTTAGATTTTCTTTGATGTGGCGCGCTTCTTCATCTTTCAAGTCGCGGGAAAGCTTTACCAGCTCCAAGAAAAACTTCTCTGCATCAATGTCCCCAGAGTTGTAGTTAGCAACCAGCTCTTCAAATTCTGTCAAATAAGACTCTCGGGAAAAATTCATTTTCAGCAGTTCTTCAATTTTTCTTTTAACCGAAGATCTAAGCCTCTCTAAATCTGTCTTTTTCTTGTCACCACCAGAAAATCTTGCCTTCAGCTCTTCAAAATCAACTTGGCTAATGTCGAGTGGCGTAGAGTCTTTGATTTCGTAACCATCAACCGCAATTGACTCATCAAGCAGCGCAGAAACCCTTTCTGATAGTGCTAAAATTTTTCTCTTTTCGATTTCTTTTTCTTCTGGACTAAGTGGCGCAGAAATTTCTCGCACCTTTGCTGCAATGATCGAGATAGCCAATGTTTGCTTCAGATATTTCTCAGCTCTTACGTCTGGCAAAACCGCTTTTAACAGGACTTGCAACCTGCCTGCAAAATTAAAGAAATCTTCTTTTGATTTTTCACTCTCAACAATTCTTTCAACTGCGTCATCCACCATCTTCACTCTCTGAAACGCATCTTTTTCTGCAAAAATATCTTCGTAGTTAACGCCTTTTTTGTTTAGAAACGCATCCATTTCTAAAGCTGATTTATCGAGCATTCCCACCAACTCACTCTTGTCTTCAATCGGGCTATCCTCATTGCCAAATTCATCGATTTCAGCCTCACCATAAGTTGCCAAAGCCTTCTGCAAATGTTGAAAAATACCAATGTAATCAACGATTATGCCATCTGGCTTATCTTTCCAAACCCTGTTGGCGCGTGCCATTGTTTGCATTAGGGTATGATTTTTGAGAATCTTGTCTAGATACAAAGTTGATACGCTTGGCGCGTCGAAGCCAGTAATCCACATGGCGCAAACAAAAACTAATCTCAGCTTATCGTCGGTATTTTTAAATTTTTCCGCTAAATCCTCGCTGCCACTCATCCGCTTTCTGTGAGGTTTCAGAGCATCAATTTCATTTTGTGCTGACGACACCACAACCGCCATGTCAGTTTCTTGCATGTACTTGATCTTGTCAGCAATCACTTTTTTGTGACTCTCATGACATGCCAAAAGCTGGCTTTGCAGCTTTTCTAAATACAGCTTCCAATGCTTCTGCACCTTGTCATACATCACAACTGCCGTTGCTTTATCAATCGCAATATACATCGCCTTGCCCATGAATCCTCGATTCATGAAATGATCGACAACATCCTCGGCTATTTTTTCAAGCCGATCATCTCTCGTGATGAGCTGGTAAGTTTTGACATAAGTCTTTTTGAACCTCTCTTCACTTTCATCGCTTAAATCACCTTCCTCAACAATCTCTTTTAAATCTTCGTCAAGCCTTTGATTTACAATTTGTAGCTCAGGAATGCGATTTTCATAAAACAACTTTACCGTCGCGCCATCTTCAACCGACTGCTTAAAATCATATCTGCTTACATAATCACCAAAAACTTCTTTGGTTTTTTCGTCACCCATCAATGGCGTGCCAGTGAAGGCTAAAAACGAAGCATTTGGTAAAGCTTTGCGCATGTTCATTGCAAGCACGTTGTATTGACTTCTGTGAGCCTCGTCAGTGATTACAATGATGTCGCTGCGACTCGATATTTCTTCAAAAACATCGCCTTTGGTTTCAGTGCCAAACTTCTGAATCATGGTGAAAATGTTGCGATGATCTTCTGACAATATTTTTTTCAAATCAGCTCTAGTTTCAGCTCTAACTTTTTTTTCCGTCACCGCGCCAGAATTAACAAAATTTGTGTAAATCTGCTTATCTAAATCTTCACGATCTGTGACGATCAAAAAAGTCCAATTGCCCGCCAATTTATGCAGAATTTTTTGCGTAAAGAAAACCATCGAAAAACTTTTGCCACTTCCTTGCGTATGCCAAAAAACACCCAACTTACCACCAAGCTCTTTTCTATTTTTTACTGATTCAATTGCGTTATTCACGCCTAGATATTGGTGATTTTTGGCAATAATTTTCTTCGTTCCACCATCGCCCACCATAAACAGCACAAAGTTTTCAACGATATCGAGCAATTTAGATTTTTCAAAAACCCCTTTGATCACCGTATCAAGCGAGATCACGCCTTTTTCGCCTTCGGAATTTATTTTTTTCCACTCCGAAAAATGCTCCCAGTTAGAAGTGATCGAGCCAATTTTTGTTTCGCTACCGTTTGAAACCACGATCAAAGCATTGTGCCAGAAAAGCTGAGGAATGTGTGCTTTGTAGTCAGTGATGTTGTCAGAAAAACCTTTGATCAAATTTTTGTGAGCAGCTTTTAGCTCAATCAAAACCAGCGGCAAACCATTTACAAACAGCACCAAATCTGTGCGGCGATTATAAATTTCGCCAGAAACCTTGAATTGTCTCACTAGTAAAAAGTCATTTTCTTGCGGGTTTTGAAAATCGATCACCTTCACTTTTTCTGATTTTTCACTGCCATTTTCATCTTTAAAACTAACTAAAACCCCATCTTTAATCAGCTGATAAAAATCTGCATTAGCCCTCACCAAAGAAAGCGCCGACTTACCTTCGCAAAGAGCGTAAAAAGCATTGTCGATTGCTTCGTTTGGCAAAGTTGGATTTAGTTTTTTTAGAGCATCTTTTAAGTGCAACGGCAAAACCACTTCTTCCGAGGTTTTGCGACCTAGGCTTCCATCAGCGCCAAAGCTTTCTGCAAAGGCATCAAAGGTTTCATAACCCAACTCAGAGATTTTCTTGAGAGCCTCTAGCTCAAGCGCGGTTTCCGAAAATTCATGATTCGCCATCAGATTTTTACCTCTAAATTTTCAACAGATAATTCGCCGGAGATGAGGCGAGGAAGTAGAAGATCGCGGGTTTGGCGGAGGGTTTGGTTTTGCTTATTCAGGTTGCAAACCAATTTGATTGAATGGTTTATTTTTTTTGAAAATTCGCTTAACCAAACTCTGTTTGGTATTAACAATTTCATTTGAGAGGCATTAACAGGACTTAAGTTTTGTTGCGCTGCGCCGTTTGAAATCTTCTCCAAAATTTTTAGAGTTTCTCGGTTTCTCAAAAAAGTGTAAATAAAGCCAATATCATCACTTTTGTGAGTAACGATTTTTGCCACCCTTTGATTTAAAAGAAAATCATCACCATAAACCAAACAAACTCTTCCCACATTACCAGTCAAAGACATCAAGATATCACCAGTACTGAGTTTATGGTAGTCTTTTAGTTTATTGGGGAGTTGCTGAATTGCATCCGTTGTATCTGGAATAAACCAACCATCCTGTACGTTTTTAATCGTGACAATTTTGTATTTTCCTCCGCCCAAATAATCTTGGCTTTTGAATGGATAGCCGTTTTTAAATTCAACCAAATCACTTAACAAACCAACCTCCCACCCCTCAGGGATTTTGCCGAGTGAGGAGTCGATGAATTTAGTGTTTTGGTGGTTGGGAAATTTGAAATCGACAAACCACTCTTTGTAAAGCTTCTGCGCTATCTCCTCCAAAATTTTTATGCGCCTGTTGTTGTTCTCAATCAAGTCATCATAAGCCGAAAGTATGCCCCCTATCTTTTTTTGAATTGCTAGCGTTGGCACAGGAATTTCCAAGTTTTCAGCATCTTCTACTTTGATGTGAGACACTGTGGCGCCGAACGCAATTCCATTAACCCAGCCTTGAATAAGGCTCCCCTGTAAAACGTAGGCTAAATAGTTCCAATCTAATAATTTAGGATCTGGTCGGTAATGAAATAACCTCTGCCCAAGGAAAAAATTTTCCTCTTTTGACGTGAATCTACCCACTTCACCAACTGGGGCTTCTCGTGTAAAAATCACATCTCCAAATCTAGGCTTGGAGCGTCTTGTCCACTTTTCAAAAACATCTTTCTCAACATACCTTACCGTTTCAAAATCTATAAAACCGCTTTTTACATTTGTTGTTCTTAGCATTTTGTAAGGCGTTTTGTAACCAACGACAGGAGCTGTCTTGTTGACACAATCAATAGCCAAAACACACAACGATGATATTGGCTTAATATCCCATGCTACACTTTTAACGATTTTATCTTTTTCGTAAAACACCTTCTCCATCCCACTTATCCCCGCATCACCACTAACCCTCTCCAAATCACCCTTAATCCCCTCATGAAATTTCTGATCAACGCTAAAATAATCACTCAAATTAACGATAAACGGCAGAAGACTTTGATCAAATTTTTCTTTGATTTTCTCAAGAGCTTCTCTAGGCATTTTTTCTTTGCCTTTGATCAAAATATCCAAGTCAGAAGTTGCTTCAAAGCCACCCTTAACCCTTGATCCGTAATAGAAAAACGCAAATTCGTCTAGGTAAGGTTTTAAGATTTCGCTGATTATTTTTTCTTGAGCTTTGCTAATTCCAACGATCATTTTTTGTTTCCCAATTCCACCTTAAGATTTTCTAAAAGAGTGGTGGCATCCTCAATAAAACTTGGAATGATTTTGATGATTTCTCGCGACTTCTCCAAGCTGTATTCATGGCTAGAATCGTTTCTTTTGTCGCAGTAATTTTTCCAATTTTCCCAATTTTTAGTGAAACCATAACCAGTCATTAAGCGGAAAATATTTTCCATTTTTAGCTCTGCATCAGACTTGCCATATTCTTTTTTGAGAAATTTTTTCATACTTTTCCAAGCCATCTCCCAAACGTACTCAAACCTTTGAATGCAGCCGTCTTCAAGCAAAAGTTTTAATTCTGGATCAAGTTCTTTTTCAAATTTAGTAAAGCCATCGACCAGTGTCTTTAGTGACTTCTCCAAATTTTCTAAATTAATTTCTTCGCTCATAAATTTTTTAAAAGTTGGTTGATGTTATGGGTGATTTTAGTTTCTAAATCTCGGCTTTCAGAATTTAGTTTTACGAGCTCGTCATTTAGCTCCTTTAAACGTTCTTCAAAAACGTAATCCTGAGCGATAGCCTCAGTAGTTCCAACGTAACGACCAGCATTTAGGCTGTAATTTTGCGCTTCAATTTCTTCAATGGTTGCAACTTTGCAGAGTCCGGCGATGTCTCGGTATTTTAGTTTTGGAAATTGTGCCTCGAAGGCTTTTTTATCGCAGAATTCAAAAGTTGGTTCATCGTCGCGATAAAGTTTTACGATGTTTGCCACATGCTCAATTTGGCTTTCGGTAAATTCGCGATGAGCGCGATCAATCTGGTTGTAGATTTCGCGCACGTCCAAAAAGAGGGTTTTGTTTTTGCGTTCAGTTTTAATTTTACCTTTGTCGAAGAACCACAGGGTGCAAGGCAAAGTTACGTTGTGGAAAAAGTTTGATCCAACCGAAATCATCACATCAACCGCACCGGCTTGCACAATTTTAGCGCGAATATCTTGCTCAGATTGTCTGGCGTCAGAAGCTGAGTTTGCCATGACGAAGCCAGCTCTACCGTTGTCGTTGAGAGATGTGTAGAAGTCTTGAATCCACAGATAGTTTGCATTGTCGACCTTTGGAATGCCAAGGCAGTAGCGTTTGTCACCCTTGATGCGCTCTTTATCAATACCACTAACATTGAAAGGTGGATTCGCCATGACGAAGTCGAACTTACCGACGCTTTTATGCTCATCGTCGTAGAAAGTATTGCCCAGCTTGATATCACCCTCAAGACCATGAACGGCGAGGTTCATTTTACAAAGCTTTACAGTTTCTTCGGTTTTTTCTTGTCCGTGAATTGAGATTTTGTCGTTAGGAATTTCGTGACGGCGCTTGATGAATTCAGCAGATTGCACGAACATGCCGCCACTTCCGCAGGCTGGATCAAATAAACTGCCATTGATTGGCTTTAGAACTTCAACAATTAGACGTACGATTGACGTTGGGGTAAAGAACTCACCGCCACGCTGCCCTTCAGAGCTAGCAAACTTGCCTAGGAAATATTCGTAAATTTTACCAAAAGCATCGCCTTCCACATCCTCAATTTTCATTTTAGAGAAAATTTTCATCAGAGCGAAAAGTAGCTTTTTTTCAATGCGACCAAAGTTTTTTGGTAGAACGTCTTTTAATGACAGGTTGTCCTGCTCAATTGAGCTCATTGCATCTTGCAGCTTTTTGCCAAGATCTTCACTTTCTGGAAGGTTTAAAAGGTATGAGAAACGAGCCTCTTCTTTGAGGTATAAAATACCTTTATCGTGAAACCAGCTTAGCTCACTAAAAGAGGCGCGACGTCGCTCGGATAAATTTTTTAGCTCAGTATCAAATTTTTGTTTTGCTTCACTGAATTTAAAATCGGCGTAACGCAAAAATATCAATCCCAACACCGGAACTGAAAATTCTGCTGTCTTTAAATTTGATTCAGCACGCAGTTTATTAGCGGCTTCCCACAGGTCGTTTTTTACTTTATTGATATCGCTCATTTAAATTTTTATTTGCGCATTAATTTTGCAAAAACTCTAAGTGGGAGAAATTTTTTATCAGCTTTATTTTAAAGATGTGGCATGAACTTGCCTCAGCTGTATCTTAAAAATTCAAGAATTTGCCACCCACACCCCTCATTTTTTCGAGACTGTCGTGACGCTGAGCCTCACTCAAATTTGCAAATCTTGTATTTAATTCTTCCTCGTTCATTTTGCCCAAAAGTTAGTTATTAAAAAATGGCGGCGGCATTAGAGCCATCAATATAAAATATGAAATGATAAATTTTCCCATCACCCTGCCCGAGCTTGACCCCATTGCAATTTCTTTAGGCCCAATTGCCATTCGCTGGTATTCTCTGGCCTACATCGCCGGCATTTTGTTCACGCTTTTTTGGCTTAAAAAATGCAACGAAAAAGAAAATTTTTTGTCTGAAAAAGCTTACGACGATTGGCTCTTCTGGGCAGTGTTTTCGGTGCTTTTGGGCGGTCGCTTTGGCTACGTTTTTTTCTACAATCCAAGCTATTTTTTCTCACACCCTCTAGAAGTTTTTGCTTTTTGGCAAGGCGGCATGTCCTTTCACGGCGGGCTTTGCGGTGCTATTTTTGGGATGTGGCTTTTTACTAAAAAATACAAAATCAATTTTTTACAACTAACCGACTGCCTTGCCGTTGCAGCGCCCGTTGGCCTTTTCTTTGGCCGACTTACTAATTTTGTAAATATGGAACTCTACGGCCGACCTACAGGCTCAAACTTTGGCGTGATATTTCCTAATGGCGGCGATTTGCCACGTCACCCTAGCCAGCTTTATGAGGCGGCGCTTGAGGGCATTTTGCTTTTTGTAATTTTAATGTCTTTGCACCACTTTTTTGCCTTTTCAAAACGTCGCGGATTTTTAAGTGGGTCATTTTTAGCCCTTTACGGAATTTTTCGCATGGCCATTGAAAATTTTCGTGAACCCGACGAACAGATCGGTTTTTTATTCGCCAAAATCACCATGGGACAAGCCCTGTCTTTGCCGCTAATTTTTATTGGCGTTTTTTTGATTTTTTTTAGTTTAAAAACGAAAAAAAATCTTGCTTAAGATCGGCCTCATATTCCCCTAGTCTGCAAAAAATAAAAACCGTTAAAACCCGCGCCAAATCTGGCTCAAAACCAACCACCCCAGCTGGTTTTAGCCCCGCCCCCTAGTCAAGAAATTTATTTGAAGAAAACGAAAATAATTAACTTTACTACGGCGAAAGTTTTAGCGAAAAATCGCCCCAACAAATTTAAAAAATTACCGCAGAAAAAAGATTAAAAATTCTGCACTTACCACCCACTCTTTTTAAAAAATAATTAATGTCAGTTATTCAAATTACCGCCAAAGAAGCTTTTGCGCTTTTGTTAAGCGATGCCAATTCAATGTTAGTAGATGTTAGAACTCCCGAAGAAACCAACTTCGTAGGCTTTGCTGACCCAGCCGAACTTGACGAAAGAGTGGCTTTATTGCCGTGGAAACTCTTTCCCGACATGCGCTTAAACCCAAGCTTCACAACCTCTTTGACCGAAATCACCAAACAAGCTTTTGGCGAAAATGCCCTACAAGCTAAAATCTTTTTCATGTGCCGCAGCGGCGCCAGATCTGACCAAGCCGCTTATCACGCCACAACTTTGGGTTTTGAAAATTGCTACAACGTGCTTTCAGGTTTTGAAGGCGACATCGACGACAATGGCCACCGCGGCAATGTTAATGGCTGGAAAGCTGAAAACTTACCTTGGAGACAATCTTAGTTAATGTCGCAACTAGCCTTACAAAACACAGTATTATTAGAAAAATCAGACAGTCAGTTTTTGCCGCAGTTTTTTGCCGCCTGCCAAACCGAATTTGGCGAAGAAAGCTTTAGCAAATGGCTTGCCGGTTTAGAAATTTTCTCACAGTCGGAAAGTGAAATTATCTTTTCAAGCTCGTCAAAATTCGTGCGCGATTGGGTAATTCGCGAATTTGTTGAAGTAAAATTGGGTCAAAAAAGCCTTAAAACTTTGGCGCAAACCATCTGCCCACAAATTAAAAAAGTTGCCGTAATTTACGTTGCAAAAGTTTCCGACGAACTAACCCCAATCCTTTCAAACGCTGAACAAAAAGTTGTTAACCTTTCTAAATACGACAATGTTTTTGCCTTTGGCACCGAGCTAAACCCTCGCTTCACTTTTAAACATTTCGTTAGCGCCAAATACAACAAGCTGGCCGTTTCAATGGCTAAAATTGCCGCTGGTATTGACGCCCAAATTAGTCTTTTTGACGATAAAATTCCTCTCTTCATTCACGGCAATGTTGGCATGGGCAAAACCCATTTGGCACAAGCAATTGCTTGGCAAATCAAAGAATTCGATAAATCGAAAAAAGTGGTTTATTTGTCGGCTGAAAAATTTATGTACCACTTCGTGCAATCAATTCGCGGCAACGACGTGATGAGCTTTAAAGAAAAAATGCGCTCAATTGATGTTTTGATTGTGGATGACGTGCAATTTATCGCCGGCAAAGGCAGCACTCAGCAAGAATTTATGAACTGCTTCAACTCTTTAGTTGAAGACAACAAACAAGTTGTTTTGGTCTGCGACCGCTGCCCATCTGATTTAGAAAATATCGACGAAAAGTTAAAATCGCGCATTTCTGGCGGCATGATTGTCAATTTCAGAAACCCCGACTACCAAGACCGCTTCGAAATTTTGAAAGCCAAAACGCAAATGATGGAGCAAGAAATTTGCGAAAAAGTTCTCAGCTTCATCGCTGAAAAAATCACAACCTCAGTGCGCGATCTTGAAGGCACTCTAAAAAAACTAGTCGCGCAAAAAGTTTTGCTCGGCGAAGAAATTACTTTGGAAAGCGCCAAAGCAATTTTAGCTGACTACATTCGCGCCTCAAACAGCACAGCGCCAACAATTGAAAAAATTCAAAAAATCGTCGCCGCTTTTTACGGCATTAAAATTGCCGATTTAACCTCAGCAAACCGCGCCAGATCAATCGCCCGCCCAAGACAAATCGCAATGTACTTGGCAAAAACCCTCACCTCAAACAGCCTGCCAATTATTGGCAAAGAGTTTGGCGGTAAAAACCACGCCACCGTAATTCACTCGGTAAAATTGGTCACTCAACTAATTGGCAGCGATCAGCAAATTTTGCAGGAAGTAAAAGGCTTGGAAGAAAAGATTCGCTAAAATTTAGAGAGCACCATCTCGCCAGAGTCTAACCAAACTCATTTGAAAAAAGTTAAAACCTCTCCGCTGCACCCAAATCGAGAAGAAGCTGATTCAAATAAACCCCACCATCCGCCACAGCTTGCGCTTCAACGCCTTCGCTACCGAGAAAAACATCCGCAACAAATCTTGTCGTAAATATCGCTGCGAAAGCTTTTAACAATTACGAATGGCGCGTCTTTTAAAATTTTACTCAATCTCCGCGCCGATTTTTTACCCGATTGATCAGAATTTGAGAGAAAAACTTTAACAAAAAATAAAGGGCGGGGTTTTTAATCCCGCCCGCTTTAAGAAAATCATTTTCCCTTAGAAAAATCAGATCCCCTTGCTACAGCAGAGCTGGCGGCACTATTCTTGACCGTAGATGGCGGAGCTCCTTTTTCTTCATTAGTTGGTGGAGCCGGAGGAGTGGCAGAAGAAAGTCCAGACCGTCCCTCCCTTCTTTCTTCCGCCGCATCGGCGCGCTTCATTCTTTTTTGCTCCGCTTCGTGCTTTTCTAATTCTTCTGGGGTCATTTTCCCACCTCCTTGCTCTTCTGTAGTTGGTGGAGTTGGAGGAGCGGCGTGACCACCTGATGCTAAAGCTTGAGGTTTTCGAAATTCTGAAGACTTAAGAGGTGAAAATAATTTATTAATTTCTGCTCTAGCTATTCTTTGGCATTCAGGCGTAACGTGGTTGGAAAATTCTAGTTCTCCCGATAAGAATGGTGCAATCACATCAACCACATCTTCTGGTATTTGAGATGGACGATCTCCGCTACCAGCAGCTCTTGCTCTTCTGCCAGATAATCCCAGTGAAGACACAAGCCTAATATTGTTTAGATCTTCAGAAAACGAAGTAAGAACGGTTGAGGAGTCACGTGAAGATAGTCGTGAAGATAGTAATGTAGCAATAACCGCATTTGCCATAGACTTCCTATCCACATTATCAGGAAATTTCTCAATTAAGATTCTTCGCAAAGAACGCAGCTTTTCTACCCTTGGCATGTTTAGGTCTGGGTGATCTTGATGCTCTTGTGGATTGTCTGATATTATGGCGAAGAAGTTTCTAGCATTGTCATCACTACGCAAAGAGATTCGAATCATTTTCTGACGCTCTGCCTCTGGAGTTAATTCAATTAAATGATTCACAATATCGAGATGTCCGCGTTCTGCGGCGCTGCGAAATGCGGAATAACCACGTGAATGAATCATTTCCTGACGCTCTTCTACCGGAGTTAATTCAATTAAACGATTCACAATATTGATATATCCGTTTTGTGCGGCATTTCTAAATGCTGCATAACTCTCTGCTCGAATAAATTCTTGACGCTCTGCTACAGAAATTGATTCAATTAATCTATTCACAACATCGAGACCTCCCCATGCTGTAGCATAGAGAAGTGTCCGATAAAGATCCCCTAACTCAGGGGTTCTAGCGACGAAGCGCCTAACAACGATGATTTCTTCATAATCTTCATCATCTGAATGATTCGCTTGCTTATTATCTTCTGAAAAATTTTTCATATCGTAAACTATTTTAGATTAAAATTGATCTCGCACCGCACTTCAAATTTTTGACACATTTTACCTTCCTAATAATCCGTTATTTTTTGATTCAGGATCATCATTAAAACTCGTCAAAAAATTAAAACCGCTCAGCCGCGCCCAAATCTAGAAGCAGCTGATTTAAATAAACCCCCTCATCCGCAACCTGCTGCGGATCAGAATTTGCCGCAGCTTGGCCTGCCAAAAAAATATCTGCAACAAATCTTCCGTAGATGTCGGTGCGAAAGCTTTTGACGATTACAAATGGCACATTTTTTAAAATTTTGCTCAATTTTCGCGCCGATTTTTTGCCCGCCTGCGTGCCAATTTCTGGCGCGTCAATTCCCTTCAAGCGCAAAATTTCTTGGTGCATTAATTTAAAACCCAAGTCCAAAACCACGTGCAGCGTGTCGCCGTCGACCACGCGGGTGACGAAGGCTTTGTACACATTAATTTTTTTGGCGTTTAGTTGCGATTTTTTTAGTGAGTAGTTTTTGTCTTTTTTGCTGATGTCGACAATTTGTTTTGATTTTTCCAACTGACTTAAAAGCACTGTTGGCAAGCCTTCTTCCCACTCTCTGAAAATTCCAAAACCACAATCGACGTAAGTTTTCGAGTCACTTTCAAGTTTGATTAGCGGGTAAGAAAATAATTTTCCCCGCATTGGCAAAAGTTTTTTCACATTTTTTACAACCGGCTTGGCAGCTTTATTGGCGCGGATTTTGGCGATGTTGCTGGTTTTGGTTTTTACTTTTACAGCTTCAGTTTGCAGCTCGTCCGAATCCCAAGAATTTTGGCGGGTTAAATCTTCTAAATATTTTCGCTCCTCAGTTTTTTTAATGCCCGCAAGCACGCGGTAGTGGCTCCAGTTTAGGGCCGCGTCGTCTTTTGGTAATTTTGGGTAGGCTTGGTAAAAGCTGCGCATTTTGTAGAGCACTTGCGTGGAAATTCCCACGTCATTTTCCAACTTTTTAAACAGCTGCTTGCCGTAATCTGATTCGCTGTTTTCTAGCAAATGTTGGTTGAGCGATTGGCCAATTTTCCAAGCCATTTCAACCCTGTGTCGCGTGACACTTTGCACAATTAGATTTTTGCTTTGGTCAACGTGATTTTGAATTTCTGCCAAAAATTTTGCGTAGGTATTTTGAGTAATTTTTGTGTTTTTCATTTTGCGATTTTTTGAATTTCCTCCGCGGCGGAGGAAATTACCTTTTTTTACCAATCCACTAAAATCAAGGGTTTGCAAAGGTGGTTGTGTCAAAAATGACAAGTAGGTTTGGGGTTTTGGGTTTTTTTAACCTTCACTAAGCAATGTCTTAACTTTTTTTGCAGCTCGCTGGCCGCTGATAAATTTGCGCAAAACTTTTGCAGATTTTGAGGAGTTTGGTAGCAAAAACCACGCCACCGTAATTCACTCGGTAAAATTGGTGACAGAATTAATGAGCAACGACCAGCAGATTTTGCAAGAAGCGAAGGGATTAGAAGAAAAAATTCGCTAAATTTATTGCGCCTCACCAAACATCATTTCGTCTTCGTAGGCCACCTCGCCATCTTCTCCGTAGTTAAAACCAGAGCTTAAAGGTAAGCAAATTTGGTTTTCTGGATCTTCCCACTTTTTCTCAGCAATTTTTTCAAAAGCGTCGTCCAAAAGTTTTTTAGTCGCTTTGTCACGACGCTGAACACTTGCGCAACCAGTCAAAATTGAAATCACCCGATCGTCACGCTTCTTTGCGGCGCTAATTAAGTTAAATCCCGAAGCGTTGGTAAAGCCTGTTTTCATGCCTTCGGCGCCTTTGTAGCTAACCAAAACGTGATTGTGCGTTTCGTATTTTGTGCCGAGGTAGGAAAATTTTTTCAGCGCAAAAAGTGGGTAATATTTAGGAAAATCTTTTTTGATTGCTTTCGAAAGCCGCGCCAAATCAAAGGCCGTGGTGTATTGACCTTCTTCGTGCAAACCGCTGGCGTTGCGAAAACTGCTGTTGGTCATTCCTAGTTGCAGCGCTTTTTCGTTCATTTTTTGTGCAAATTGCCACTCGCTGCCAGCAACTCCTTCGGCCAAGGTGACAGCGGCTTCGTTAAAAGATTTTACAATCACTGCCTCAATTGCCGTGCGCACCGAAATTTTGCCCCCAGCCTTTAACCTCAAGGTGTTAGACTTATTAACCCGAGCAATTTCCTCACCACGATCCGACACAGTTAAAAGCTGATCTTCTTTTAATTTGCCTTTTTCAAGCGCCTCAAAAGTTAAGTAGAGCGTCATCATTTTAACCAGCGATGCCGGATAGGCGTAAGCCTCAGCACGCTTTTGAAAAAGCACGTCGCCAGTTTTTTCTTCAAAAACAACGGCAGAATAATTTTTGCCGCAACCTTCTTCAGCAGCTTGAGCAGTGACCGAGAATAAAATCGTCGCAATCGCTAAAAGTTTTTTCATTTAAATTTTTAAAATTTCTTGCGCCGCTTTTTGGCTAGGATTTTGAGTAAAGCCTAAGCCCATTAGCTTTAGAGCTTCTTGGCTTTCGGTAATTTGTTTTTGCGCCAAACTTTTGTCGCTGGTTAATTTTTTTAGCACTTCAAAAAGTTTTTGCCCCTCGCAATTTTTTTGCAGCATTTCAGGAATTACTTCTTTGTTCAAAATTAAATTTACCAAATTTGCGAATTTAATTTTGACCATTCGCTTCACTAAAAAATGCGTCAAAAAATTAATTTTGTAGGCCACAAGCATTGGCACTTGGTACAGCGAAAGCTCAATGGTGTTGGTTCCAGACTTTGCCAAAGCAAAATCGCTGGCAAAAAACGCCGCCGCTTTTTCGTCTTTTTCAACTAAAAAATATTCAACTTTTAAAGATTTTGCCATTTCCGTCACAAGGTTTCGAGTCTTGTCAATCAAGGGAATAACCGCCTTTACGTTAGATTTTTTTTCGGCAAATAAATTAACCGCTTCAATAAATTCAGGAAAAATTCTACTCACCTCACCATTTCTGCTACCCGGCATCAAGCAAAGCAGCTCATCGCTTGGCGCAATATTTTTTTTCTGACGAAAGTCTAAATTAACCAAATTTTTCTGCGACAAATCCGGCGCATTTTCCACAACCGGATGTCCAATAAAAACTGTCTTGAGCCCATATTTTTCAAAGTAAGGCGGCTCAAAAGGCAAAATCGCCAAAAGCAAATTGTAGAGTTTTGAAATTTTTTCTGCCCTGCCTTCGCGGTAGGCCCACACTGACGGCGCAATCATGTGAACTTTTTTTGTTTCGTGAAAATTTTTTAATTTTTTCATTACGCGAAAACAAAAATCTGGCGAATCAATTGTAATTACAAAATCGGGTTTTTCTCTGACAACCGCCTCAGCTGTTTGTTTAATTCGCGCCAGTAATTTTGGAATGTGCGGCACCACTTCTAAAAAGCCCATTATTGAAAGCTCTTCCATTGGAAAAATCGAAATCAGGCCCTGCTCTTGCATTAATTTTCCGCCAACTCCTAAAAATTTTGCGTCGGGGTTTTGGGCTTTAAGTTCGGCGATTAGTTTACTGCCGAGTAAGTCGCCTGAGGCTTCACCGGCGATTAGGAAAAAATTTTTGGTCATTTTTTTGGGTAGATTGAAAGTTCGAGTGTCGAGAATAACCACCCCCAACCCCTCCTTGAAAAGGAGGGGAGTACTCAACTCCGAGCGCGGACTAAGCCCCTCCTTTTTGAAGGAGGGGTTGGGGGTGGTTATTCGCGAAGTAGAAAGCTAAAATTAAGAATTAAATCTTAAGAATTAACAATTAGAAAAGCTCGCAGCGATTCAGTCGCCAACTCTTCAATTCTCAAATTCCACTCACAAATGTCTCAAAGAAAAATCGCCGTCGCAGGCGCAACTGGCAATGTTGGCCGCGAAATTTTAAATATTTTGGCAGAAAGAAAATTTCCTGCATCTGAAGTTGTGGCCCTTGCCTCGCCTCGCTCGGTTGGTCAAAAAGTTTCTTACGGCGACAAAGAATTAACCGTAAAATCTTTAGAAGATTTTGATTTTACCGGCACAAAAATTGGCTTGTTTTCTCCCGGTGGTGCAGTTTCGGCAATTCACGCGCCGCGCGCTGCAAAGCAAGGCTGCGTGGTAATTGACAACACCTCACATTTTAGAATGGATGCAAATGTTCCGTTGGTTGTTCCTGAAGTAAATCCACAGGCAATTGCCGACTACAAAAAAGCCGGAATCATTGCCAATCCTAACTGCTCAACCATTCAAATGGTGGTGGCTTTGAAACCTTTGCACGACATTGCAACCATTAAACGTATTGTGGTTTCAACCTACCAAGCCGTGTCTGGCGCAGGTAAAGAGGCAATGGATGAGTTGTACAACTCAACCAAGCAAATCTACGCCAACCAAATGCCAACTCCAAAAAAGTTCAGCAAAAGAATTGCCTTCAACGTAATTCCGCAAATCGACAGCTTCATGGCTGACGGCTGCACCAAAGAAGAATGGAAAATGAAAGTTGAGACCAAAAAAATTCTCGACTCAAAAATTGAAGTTGAAGCAACTTGCGTGCGCGTGCCAGTGTTTAACTGCCACTCTGAGTCGGTGAATGTTGAATTTGAAAAACCAATTTCTGTGGCACAAGCAAGAGCTGCGCTAGAAAAAGCTGACGGCGTTTTGGTGCTAGACCGTCCGCAAGAAATGGTTTTTGCCACGCCTGCTGAATGCTCAACTCAAGACCCAGTTTTTGTTTCAAGAATTAGAAAAGACGAATCAGTAAAAAACGGTTTGTCGCTTTGGGTTGTTTCTGACAATTTGAAAAAAGGTGCGGCATTAAACGCAGTGCAAATTGCTGAGATTTTGGTGAAAGACCACGGGTTTTAAAAACTCTGATTAATTCAAATTCTACAAAAAAAGCCGCCCTCAAAAAGAGGTCGGCTTTTTTTATTTAACTGCATTTATTCGTCTGTTTTTTTACAACCCCAACTCCTTCCCCACCTTAATAAACGCAGCAATCGCTTTATCCAAATGCTCCTTCTCGTGAGCGGCAGAAATTTGCACGCGAATTCTCGCTTCGTTTTTTGGCACTACCGGAAAGGCAAAGGCAATCACGTAAATCGCCTCTTCTTCAATCATTTTTTTAGCAATTTTTCCCGCTAAAATCGCATCGCCAAACATCACGGCAACAACTGGATGAGTGCTTGGGCGAATGTCAAAACCGGCGGCCACCATTTTTTCTCTGAAGTAAGTTGTGTTGTCGGCAAGCTTTTGAATTAGCGATTTGGAGCTTCTGATTATCTTTAAAATTTCAATGCCAACCGCTGCCGTCATTGGCAAAATGTTGTTGGAGAAAAGATAAGGGCGCGCTTTGTTTCTGAGCTTGTCGATTACTTCTTTCTTAGAGGCAATTACGCCGCCACCTGAGCCACCCAAAGCTTTGCCGAGAGTTGTGCTTAAAATATCTACCCTGCCCTCAACGCCGCAAAGCTCAGCGGTGCCGCGACCATTTGCGCCGGTGAATCCGGTGGCGTGTGAGTCGTCGACAAAAACTAGGGCGCCGTATTTTTCGGCTAAGTCGCAAATTTCTTTTAGCTTGGCAATGTCGCCATCCATTGAAAACACACCGTCGGTGACGATTACTTTATTTTTTGCAGATTGCGCCGCTTTTAGTTTTTCTTCTAAATCTGACATGTCGTCAAAGCGGTAGAAGTGGCGTGCGGCCTTGGAAAGCCTGATTCCGTCAATTAAGCTGGCGTGATTTAGATCGGCTGAAATGATTGCATCTTTTTCGTCAAAAAGCGCTGCAAACACACCACCATTGGCGGCGAAGCATGATGAAAAAGTGATTGTGTCTTCAAAGCCTAAAAATTCTGCCAAGTCTTTTTCAAATTTTTTGTGCAGGTCAAATGTGCCGCAAATAAAGCGAACTGACGCGGTGCCAAGGCCATATTCGTCGAGAGATTTTTTTGCCGCTTCAATTAAATTTTCATTGTTGGCGAGGCCCAAATAATTATTGGCGCAAAAGTTTAAAACCTCTTTTTGCACGCCTTGATGCGCAATCTTAATTTCAGCAGATTGTGGTGTGACAATTTGGTATTCGCCTTTGTAAAGACCGGTGTTTTTTAACTCTTGTAGCTCGGCTGCAATGTCGCTTAAAAATTGTTCTTTGATCATGTTTTGGTATTTTATTTTGAGATGAGAAGCCTAGAAAAACGGCCCCGCTTTTTAGCAAATTCAAAGCTGTTTTAACAATCGAAAAAATCATGAAAAAAATTCTCGTCACCGGTGCTGTTGGGCAAATTGGATCTGAACTTACGGCTGCGCTTAAGAAAAAATATGGTGAGCAAAATGTGATTACTTCTGACGTTGCGGCCGAAAACTTGGCGCCAGAATTTCAGCCCTACGAACAGCTAAATGTTTTAGACAAACCGCGCCTTTACGAAATTGTAAAAAAACACAATGTGACGGTGATTTACCACTTGGCGGCAATCCTTTCAGCTGCTGGTGAACGCAATCCAAACCTGTGTTTTGATGTAAATATGAACGGCCTTTACAATGTTTTAGAGGCGGCGCGCGAGCTTGGAATTAAGCAGATTATTTGCCCAAGCTCAATTGCAGTGTTTGGCCCAGAAACGCCGCGCGACAACACTCCGCAAGAAACAATAATTTTGCCAAAAACCATGTATGGCCTCACCAAAGCAGCTGGCGAGCTGGTTTGCGATTATTACGTGGCAAAATTTGGTCTTGATATTCGCGGCATTAGATATCCCGGACTCATCAGCTACAAGACTTTGCCGGGTGGTGGCACAACTGATTACGCGGTAGAAATTTTTTACGAGGCGATCAAAAACAAAACCTACACCTGCTTTTTAAAGCCCGACACCACGCTGCCGATGATGTACATGCCTGATGCGATTCGTGGTACGATTGCTTTGGCGGAAACTGAATTTTCAAAATTAAAACATCACTCAAATTTTAACTTCGCTGGGATGAGCTTTTCTTGCGCTGAACTTGCGGCAGAAATTACCAAAAGAATTCCCGAGTTTAAAATTGAGTATCAGCCAGATTTTCGTCAGGCGATTGCTGATTCGTGGCCTAGGTCAATTGATGATTCTGCTTCAAGAAATGAGTGGGGTTGGAAGCCAGAGTTTGGGCTTGCTGAGATGGTGGATGATATGATTTTGAATTTGAGGAAGAAGCTTGGTTAAAAAGGTTAGATTTAGTTAAAAAGTTAGACCGAGTGCGTGAATAACCACCCCAACCCCTCCTTCAAAAGGAGGGGCTTTTCCACCACCATCGATCTAAAGCCCCTCCTTTTGAAGGAGGGGTTGGGGTGGTTATTCGCAACGCTCCGAACTAAAGCTATTTTCTCTTACTCACCACCATCGCGATAATTCCATTCAGCTTTTCAATCACCTTGTCTGCCGAGTAATTAGCAAAGAATTTTTCTGACGCTTTCACCGCCAAGCCTTTGGCAAATTCTTCATTGTTAATCATTCTTTCAATCGCATCGGCCAAAAGTTTTGGCACGGCATCAGCGTCGTCTCGCGACACTTTTAAACCATCAACACCGTCAGAAATAATTTCATCCGGGCCCCACGAATTGCTAGTGATAATTGGCGTTGAGTAAAGCATGGCCTCAAGCAAAACAATGCCGAAAGTTTCGTAGGCAGACGGCAAAACGAAAATATCGATTGAGTCAAAAAAATCTCTCTTTTGGCTAGTCCATCCCAAAATTCTGAACTGTTTTTTTAGGTTTAATTCTTTGGCTATTTCTTTGAGGTTTTTTTCTTGAGGGCCAACGCCGCCAAGCAAAAACTCACTTTCAATGCCACGGTCACGCAAAATTGCCATGGCGTGCAAAATTTTGTCGAAGTTTTTTTCGGGAAAAATTCTGCCTAAAGAACCCAAAATTATTGGCTTGCGAAATGGCTGTTTAACTAGCGGGGTAAAATCTTTTGGCACTTCAATCATGTTTGGAATAACAAGGGCGGTTTCTGGTGCTTTGCCAGCCTTAACTAGCTCGCTGCTAAAAAATGAATTAACGGTTAAAACGTAATCAGCTTTTAAAAACTTTTTTGGCTTAATGCCGTGATCAATGGCAATGATTGGAATGCTTTTGCACAGTAAAAATCTGGCGGCGCGCGCTAAAAACAAAGCGCGACCCGAGTGGCAAATTATTGCATCTGGCTTGAAGCCAAGAAACAAAATCGCCATGCGAATCATCGAAAAAATATCGGCGTTATTTGCCGCTCTAACCTCAGCAAGCCTTGCGCCGGTTTTTTTGACTTCGTCGCAATAAACCATTTTTGGATTGGTGATTGCGAGCACAGAATTGCCGCTTGCCACAAGGTTTTTGCTGTAATCAATAAAACATCTTTCAACGCCCAAAATTTGATTTTGGTTGGCTGATTTTTTGTAGTTAAAAAGAATGTTGACGATTTTCATAAATCTTAACGCTTGATTTGGTTAGGAATGTTTTTGCGAAATTTATTGATCTCCGACTTACTAGCTTCAAACCTTGCAAACTCTTTGCCTGAAAGCCTCAAGCCCGAGGTGGCCTTAACTTTTGCCGGATTAATTTGCGTGCCTTTGTAAATCACCTCAAAGTGCAAATGCGGACCAGTTGAACGCCCAGTGCTGCCAACATAAGCCACCACTTCGCCTTGTTTTACTTTTGAGCCAACGCGAAACTTTTTATTGAATCGACTGGCGTGGCCGTAAGCGGTTGAGTAGTCTGCATTGTGCTTAATTTGTACGTAATTTCCGTAACCACCTTTAACACCAAAATGAACAATAGTACCACTTCCAGCTGCTAAAATTGGGGTTCCAGAGCCGGCCGCAAAGTCGATACCTTTGTGCATTTTAGAATAGCCCAAAATTGGGTGACGTCTTAAACCAAAGCCCGAAGAAACACGCGCCGCGCCGTTCATTGGGGTTCTAAGTAAAGATTTGCGAATGCTGTTTCCTTTAGAGTCAAAATATTCAACCCTGCCATCAATCTTGTGCATGTAAAATTCGATGGCGCGGTTTTGCAAAGTTAACGACGAATAAAGCACGTTGCCGTCTTTAATTTTTTTGCCGTCTTCTGAGTAAAAACTTTCAACCAACATTTCAAATTTGTCGCCGTCGTGAATGTCGCGCTCAAAGTCAACATCGTAGCTGTAGAGCGTGATCATGTTCATCATTGAAGTTGCCGAAATTCCTGCAGCAACGCCGTCATTGTAAAAGCCGTCTTTTAGTGTGCCGAAATATCTTGAGACGTAGCGCAGCAACTTAAGCTTAACTTCGCGCGCGTCGTATTCGCCGTCACTTTTGCGTGAAACAATAATTTGCTGTTCTGCTGAGGGAGAAATTGCCACACTGTCAACCGTCACTTTGCGAGCCACGTTTTTGCTGGCCTCAACCCCTGCCCCGTCATAGCCAATTTTGACGCGATATTTGATTACAACTTGGTCACCTGTGGTGATTGCCTTGGGGTTAAAAACTTTTTTTGTAGCGGTTAAAATGGCGAAGACGTCTTGCTCTGAGGCGCCGTTGTCGTTGAGAATTTTCGACAAAGTGTCGCCACTTCTAACGCGATGTTCAACCACCTGATTTTCGTCAACGTCAAAATTGGCGCCACTTCCCGAAATATTAATTTTGATTGGCGTGCTTTGGCGCTCTCTAGCCGCTGATTCGCGGTAATCAGTGACAAAATGCTGTACGTGCTCAAAACCGCTAAACAAAACAAAGCTGGTAATAATTGAAATGACCACAGGCTTGAACAGACGGTGCTCAATGGCATGGTCAAGAATTGCTAAAAATTTGGATGTGTCCGCGTTTTTTAGCTTATTAAAAAAATTTTTCAAAAGATTGGGGAGGTTTTTTAAAGATTTGTAAATGGGGTTTTA
Source organism: Rickettsiales bacterium (assembly GCA_017999675.1). Lineage (GTDB taxonomy): Bacteria > Pseudomonadota > Alphaproteobacteria > Rickettsiales > UBA1997 > UBA2645. The sequence goes on along the minus strand of JAGNLL010000004.1, from coordinate 68,406 downwards.
GCCTACTCTTTCAAGGCTTTATATCTCTGTAAGGCGCGGCAGAATATTAACGCTTTTTTAAATAAGAATATTTTTTTTGAAAAAAAATCTTGCATCAAAGCTAAAATTACGGATGGTGCGGCTCTCTCAATTTAAATTTCGTTTTCAACCCTCAACCAAACAAGCAAATTTTATGCCTGCAAAAAAAATACAAAAAGCTAAAGCCGCAAAAAAACCGCTTAAAAAAGCGGTGGCCAAAAAGCCCGAACCCAAAAAGAAAAAAGTTGTAAAAGTGGTGAAAAAACCAGTTAAAAAATTGCCGCCAAAAAAAGTTGTAAAGGCAAAAAAACCAGCACCAAAAATTGTTAAAAAACCCGCACCAAAAGTGGTTAAAAAGCCGGTTAAAAAAATTGTAAAACCGGTTAAAAAAGAGAAAAAAATTGCGCCGGTAAAGACTGCAAAAAAATCTTCTAAAAAAGCCCCGCCAGTAAAAGAACTTACCCCAAAAGAAAGTGCCAAGCAAAGAAAGGCTTTAACCAAAAGCATTCTGAACACCAACAAAAAAGTTATTGAGGCCGAAAAAGAACCCGAAAAGAAAGGCGATTCAATTCAAAAAATTATTCTAGCTCGTAAAAACGAAAGTCGCGGCAAAGTGACTTTTAAAGTTGGCGACTACGCAGTTTACCCGTCTCACGGCATTGGCAAAATTGTTAGCATCGAAAAAACTGAAATTTTGGGCCAAGATTTTAGCTGCTACTTGATGTATTTCGAAAAAGAAAAGCTCACGATTAAAATTCCAATGAGCAGCGCTGATAAAATTGGTTTGCGCCATTTGGTTTCTAAGTCGCAAATGGATGAAGTTTTTGTTATTTTGCGCAGCGGTGTAAAAAAACTAAAAGGCATGTGGAGCCGTCGCGCCCAAGAATATGAAACAAAAATTAACTCTGGTGACATTACACTTTTAGCCGAAGTTTTGCGCGACTTAACCCGCGACATTGAAGACGGCGAGAGATCTTATTCTGAACGCATCATTTACGAAACAGCCATTTACCGCTTAGCCACTGAATATTCGGTGATCTACAACTCAGACTTTGAGGAAGCTAAAGAGAAAGTCACCCTAACCGCAAAAGATAAACTAAACTCTGAAGGCAAAATTACTCAAAAAGACGACTTCGACGATTTTGACGCCGACGTTAAATCTGACCTCGACGAAGATGAGGACGAAGAAGAAAGCGAGGATGAGGACGAAGATGAAGACGGTGAAGATGACGACTACGACGATGATGACGATGATGACGCGCCAAGAAAAGGCAGAAAAAGAAGGAAGTAAAAACAAAAGATCCTGAGGTAATTCGCCTCAGGATCTAGGCCTCTCACAAAATCTCACAAAATGAAAAACGTTTTAAAACTCACCAACGTCACTAAAGAATTTTTTCAAGGTGACCAAAAAATCGAAGCGATTCGTGGTGTAAATTTAGAAATAAAGAAAGGTGAATTAGTTGCGTTAATTGGGCCTTCTGGTTCGGGCAAAACCACTCTTTTGCAAATTGCAGGGCTGCTTGACAGCGCTACCTCTGGGCAGGTTTTTATTAACGAGATTGACGCCTCAAAAGCCGACGACAAAACGCGCACCGAAATTAGAAAAAACCACGTTGGTTTTGTTTACCAATTTCACCATTTATTGCCCGAATTTTCGGCGTTAGAAAATGTTGCTTTGCCACTTTTGATTCAGGGCAAAAGCCGCGCTGAGGCCTTTGCGGCGGCAGAAAAAATTTTAGAAGAAGTTGGTTTGAAAGACCGCCTAAATCACAAACCTTCAGAATTATCTGGTGGTCAGCAGCAACGTGTTGCTTTAGCTCGCGCTGTTGTTTCAAAACCTTCGTTAATTTTGGCGGATGAACCAACCGGAAATTTAGACTCAGATTTAGCCGAAAAAATTTTCGAACTTTTGCAAAATTTGGTAAAAAATTACGAGATCGGATGCCTGGTTGTTACGCACAATTTAGAGCTCACAAAAAAAGCCGATAGAACCGTGACAATAAAGGACGGATCGATAAAATAGCCAATTTCCACTCGCGAGTGGAAATTCAAAAACCCCAACAAAAAAGCCGTAAGTGAAATTCACTTACGGCTTTTTTTAGTTCAAATTAATCGAGCAATTTTATCTGCGATATTGCTGCGGATTTACTTGCCAAGATGGGTCTGGGTAATTGTTGTAGCCTCTATTTGTTGACGGCGCACCGGTGCGTGGAATGGTCACTGAATATTGTTTTTGCTTGAAATCACCGCACTTAGCCGCGTTGTAAGCGTTGAAAGAAAACACTACGCTGAACATGTCGAGAAGGCATCTGGTGCCGTCAGCAGTTCTTTCGCCATTTGCGTCAGATCTAACCGTTCCCCACCAAATGTCCGTTTTAAAGCTTGTTGAGCCGTAGCCTTCTTTGGTCAAAACAACGTCGTAAGCTTTTGGTTCAATGTTAATTACCGCAGGAGTTTGCCCGTAATCTTTACCTTCAATAAAAATATTTGCTCCAGACGGATTACTGTTAACCGAAAGAGCCACGGTTCTTTCGTTAAAAAAAGCACAAGAAGACGAAGCCGCTAGCAAGGCTAGTAAAGAAAGTGCACGAAATAATTTCATAAATTTTTTGTTAACGTTTCCAGCGATTGTGAACCCAAAACCACTGTGCGGGATATTGACGAATCCACTCCTCAAGCTTGCAATTAATGCTGCGAGTGAGTTGCAGAAGGTCAAAATTAACGTCGCCGGTCTTTTCAAATGCAAGGGGTTTTTCTACCTCAACACGAAATTTAAAATTTTTACCAAGCCTAATTGAGCGCGCCGGAATTAGCGGCACATCGTATTTTAAACCAATTCGAGCAATTGAAGTTGTGGTAATTGCCTCAGCGTGAAAAAACTTTACCGGCTCGCCTTCTGAAACTTTTTGATCTGCCAAAATAATTACAAAGCCACCTTTGCGGATTACGTCAATAATCTTGCGGCTGCCGCTGGTGCTTTTGCCAATTAATTCAACGCCGCGCATTTTTGCGGTGAGCTCTTCAACGTAAGGATTATTAAGTGGTCGATAAACCGTACTCACCTGCAAGCCAGCTTTCATAAAAAGCTTTGGCCCAACTTCCCAATTGCCAATATGCGCGCCAAAAATAATGCCGCCTTTGCCACTTTTTTTTGCCGCTTCAATGTTTGCTCGCGACTCTTGCGACATTTCTTCAATCAAGCTTTCAATATCTTCCACCGAGCAGGCTGCAATGTGTGCGTACTCTCCAACAATGCGCCCGAGATTGTCCCACATGTCGTCTAAAATTTTTTCTTTTTCTGCTTCGTTTAGCTCAGGCATTGCGCTGGACAAATTTTTGTAAGCCAATTTATTTACGGCAATTTTTTTGCCGACAAATTTTGCAATGCTTGAAGCCACGTTTGACGCAGTTTGCGGCTTCATCGCACCAAAAAACCACAGGCCAAATTTCACAATTAAAAACTCTGCCGCGTAGCGAATATTTTTTAGATTCATAAAAATTTCTTTAACTCACTTTTAATTAATTCTTTGTCTTCAAACTCTAACTCAATGTTTAAGTAAGAAATTTTTTTCTGAAAATTTGGCGAAAATTTCATCCAATCTTTTTTGGTTGTCACAAGGCTGGCGTTTTTTTCTGCAGCAATTTTACACAAAGCTTCAAGGTCTACGTCGCGGTACAAGTAGTGGTCTGGCAAGCCAATTGACTCGACCAACTCAACACCGTTTTTTTCAAGCAGCGAAAAGAATTTTTGCGGGTAAGCCAAGCCACAGAATGCCACTAATTTCTTGCCCAAAAAATCATTTAAATTTGTTGGAATAATTTTTGCTCTCGCAAGTTTTTTGCCGACGAATTTTTGCAGTAATTTTTCTTCAGCCTCGCCAATTACCACAACCAAATCAGTTTTTTTCAAACCCATTGCAAGCGTCTCGCGCATTGGTCCGGCGGGGATTAAAAAATCATTGCCAAAGCCAATTTTTCCGTCCACCACCAAAATTGTGTAGTCGCGAAACAGCGAGTCATTTTGCATGCCGTCGTCAAGCACAACCATTTTAAAAGCGCTGTTTTTTTCAATTTGCTTGGCGCCAAAAAGTCGGTTGGTTGCAACAAAAGTTGGTGCGGTTTCAATCAACAACATTGGCTCGTCGCCAACTTGGCTGGCTTGGTTATTGCCGTCTTTTTGCAGCTGTAAAAAACTTGAACCGTCGCTCATGTAGCCACGACTTAAAAAAGCAAAATCAGCCGACATTTCGTGCAAAATTTTACCAATTGCAATAGCGGTTGGAGTTTTGCCAGAGCCGCCCGCAATCACGTTTCCAATGCAAATGACTGGTTTAGAAATTTTGGTGGTTTTGGTAAAAAATTTCACAACCAAAAAACCCAAAAAATAAAGCCAACTTGCCGGCAAAAGCGCGCAAGAAATTAGGTTTTTTTCAGTCCAAAATTTAGGAGTTTTTAACATTTGAAACTAAGGTTGAGATTTGTCCGTCGCTTATTTCGACGAGAATTTCTTCATTAACTTTCACTTCCAAAACTGACGAAATCAAACCGCCATTTTTGTTTTTAACCAAAGCAAATCCGCGTTTTAAAACTTCGTGGTAGTGATTTGATTTTAGCGATTTTGACAAATTTTCCAACGTCACCCTCGCCTCTTTTAACCTGCCTTGCGAGCTTAAATTTAAACGCTCAAAAGCGAATTGAGTTTTTTGATTTGCGGCATTTATTTTTTGCAAAATCAGCTGATTAGAAATTTGTATTGAAGCAACTTTTTGCGATTTTTTTTCTAAAAAATTCTCCACCAAAAAATTAAATTTTTGCAAAGTTTGTTCAAAACGATCATTAATTTGAGCCAGAGTTTTAGCGGGGTCGGCAATGTATCTCTGCAAATTTTTTAAATGCAGAAGTTTTTGCTGTACAAAATTTTGCGGCAAAAATTTTAGTTTTTCTTCGTAAAAATTTAGCTGATTTTTTAGCTCAGATACAACTGGCGTTGCTAGCTCTGCAGCTGCAGTTGGCGTGGGTGCACGCAAGTCAGAAACGTAGTCAATTAACGTGGTGTCGGTTTCGTGACCAACGGCAGAAATAATTGGAATTTCTGATTTAAAAACTTCGCGAATTAGCGCTTCGTCACTAAATGGCAGCAGGTCTTCAAACGAACCGCCGCCACGCGCAATTATTAAAACGTCTGGTCTTTTTTCTTTGGGCAGACGGTTAAAAAATTTAACCCCTTCAACAATTTGCGCCGCTGCTTTTTCGCCCTGAACGAGACTTGAAAAAAGCATTAAATGCGTTGGGCAGCGCGCCTCAATGCGGTGCTTGATGTCTTCAATAACGGCACCGGTTTCTGAGGTGATTACACCGATAATTTTTGGAAAAAATGGGATTGGTTTTTTGTGAATTTCGTCAAACAAACCTTCAGCTAAAAGTTTTTGGCGACGCTTTTCAATCATTTCTAAAATCGCGCCAACCCCTGCAATTTCTAGCTTCTCAACAATAATTTGGTAATTTGAACGCCCTTCAAAAGTTGTAATACGACCCGACGCGCAGACCTGCAAACCGTCAGCAATTTCAAATGCCACCGATTGCGCCGCGTTGCGAAAACAAACCGACGACAAAACCGAATTTTCATCTTTTAGAGAAAAGTAAAGATGCCCGCTCGAAGCCCGCTTAAAACCAGTGATTTCGCCTTTAATACGCACGTAGCCAAACGAATCTTCAACCACCCTCTTAATTGAGCGCGAAAATTCTGAGACGGTAAATTCGGGAACGTTTTGGCTCATTTTCTTAATTGTTTGAAAGGATATTTTTGCGACAGCTGATATTGGATTTTTTTTATGCGCTACTTTTTTTATGTTGGAGTTTTTTTCGTAAAAAAACTGCGGGATTTCGGTTGATATTTGACATCTCGTTTTTAGGTTGCCGCCCTTCTTTTTGACGATCCCTCCCCTCAAATTTCTCGGAGTTATTTTGCTACATAAAATCAAATCTTTCAAAGTTTCAGGTATTGACTGTTTGCCAATTATCGAAGGTGGTAAAGGCGTTGGAGTCACTACTGGCGTGACCGCAGGGCATTTCGCAAAAGCTGGCGCGGTTGGCACTTTTTCTGGCGTTAACGCTGATTACATCGACGAAAACGGCAAATTTATTCCGCTAGTTTACAAAACTCACACTCGTCGCGAAAGACACGAAGAGCTAGTTGTTGACAGCATTCGCGGCGGCATTGCTCAAGCTAGAATTGCTCACGATGTTTCTGGCGGCGCGGGCCGCATTCACATGAATGTGTTGTGGGAAATGGGCGGCGCTGAACGCATTTTACACGGCATTTTAGATGGCGCTAAAGACATGATTCACGGCATCACTTGCGGTGCTGGCATGCCTTACCGTCTTTCTGAGATTGCCGAAAAATACAATGTTTACTACTACCCAATCGTTTCTTCAATGCGCGCATTTCGTGCTTTATGGAAAAGAAGCTACCACAAAGCCGTCACACTTTTAGGTGGCGTTGTTTACGAATGTCCTTGGCGCGCTGGTGGTCACAATGGTTTGTCAAATGCTGAAGATCCTAATGCTTACGAAGATCCATATCCACGCGTTGCAGAAATTCGCACTTTCATGAATTCGGTTGGCCTCAATCACGTGCCAATCATCATGGCTGGTGGTGTGTGGAATTTAGAAGAATTTGATCATTGGTTAGACAATCCAGAAATTGGGCCAATCGTTTTCCAATTCGGCACTCGTCCAATCGTCACTGAAGAATATCCAGTACCAATGGCGTGGAAGAAAAAACTTCTCTCGCTAAAAGAAGGCGACATTTACCTTAACCGCTTCAGCCCAACAGGCTTCTACTCTTCTGCCGTTGAAAATGATTTTATCCGCGAATTAAAAGGCCGCGAAATCAGACAAGTTGAATATCGCGCCAAAGCTGTTGATGAATTCACCGCTGAAATTCCTTTCGGCCAAAGAGGTCGCGTGGTTTACATTAAGCCTGAAGATAAGTCGAAAGTTGATTCTTGGATTGCAGCCGGCCACACCGAAGGCATGAAAACGCCTGACGAAACTTTGATGTTTGTTGATAAATCAAAAGCCGCGCAAATCGTCACCGACCAAATTAATTGTATGGGCTGCTTGAGCCAATGCCGTTTCAGCAACTGGTCTGACAAAGAAGAAATGAAATATACCACAGATCGCAAAGCAGATCCACGCAGTTTTTGTATTCAAAAAACTTTGCAAGATGTGCGCAAAGGCATCGACATTGAAAATCAATTAATGTTTTCAGGCCACAGCGGATATCGCTTCGCGACTGATTCTTTTTATGACAATGGCTTTATTCCAACTATTCAGCAATTGGTCGATCGTATCATGGCTGGGAAGTAAATTCTAGATCGAGTTCGCGAATAACCACCCCAGCCCCTCCTTGAAAAGGAGGGGCTTTTAGTCCGAATTCGGTTTTGAGTAACTCCCCTCCTTTTCAAGGAGGGGCTGGGGGTGGTTATTCGCGAGTTCCGACTACATATTTTTCACAAATTCACAAAATGACCAAATTCATCTTCATCACCGGCGGCGTTGTATCTTCTCTTGGAAAAGGTCTCGCTTCTGCGTCTCTAGCCGCCCTGCTTCAAGCTCGCGGCTACAGTGTAAAATTACGCAAACTTGATCCTTACTTAAACGTTGATCCCGGCACCATGAGTCCAACTCAACATGGCGAAGTTTTTGTCACCGAAGATGGCGCTGAAACTGATCTAGATCTTGGTCACTACGAACGCTTTACCGGAGTTGATGCTAAAAAATCTGACAACGTGACGGCTGGTCAAATCTACTCAAACCTTTTGTCAAAAGAGCGCAAAGGCGACTATCTCGGCGGCACCGTGCAAGTAATTCCTCACGTCACCGACCTCATCAAAGAATTCATTCTAAACGACATCAAAGGTGTCGATTTCCTCCTTTGCGAAATTGGCGGCACCGTTGGCGATATTGAAGCTCTTCCATTTTTCGAAGCAATTCGCCAACTTGGCTACGAATATGGCCAAGCACGCTGCGCCTTCTTGCACTTAACTCTTTTGCCTTACATCGAAAGCGCCAACGAGTTAAAAACAAAACCAACGCAACACTCAGTAAAAGAATTACGCTCAATTGGCATTCAACCAAGCGTGCTTTTATGCCGCGCCGAAAGACCAACTACCAAAGCACATTTAGAAAAAATTGCTAAAATGTGTTCAGTGCCAGTTTCGTCAGTTATCGCCGCACCAAATGCCTCAAGCATTTACGAAGTTCCGATGATCTATCACAAAAACGGACTCGACACTGAAATTTTAAAATTTTTCAAACTAGATCACAAAAAAAAGCCCGACCTAAGCAAGTGGCAACGCATTAAAGACGCCATCGAAAAACCAAAAGGTGAAGTAAATATTGCCATTGTTGGAAAATACACCGACTACCGCGACTCTTATAAATCGCTACTTGAAGCCATTGACCACGCTGCATTTTCGCTAAAAGTTAAAGCCAATATTATTTGGGTTAATGCGCGCAACAACACTAAAAATTTACCAAAAAATATCGACGCAATCCTTGTGCCTGGAGGCTTTGGTGAAGATGGCGTTGAAGGAAAAATCAGCACAATTGAATTTGCCCGCGTTAATAAAATTCCATGCCTAGGCATCTGCTACGGCATGCAAATGGCGGTGATCGAATATGCCCGCAACGTGCTTAAAATAAAGGACGCCACCTCTAGCGAATTTTCCAAAAAAGGCAGTTTCTTAATTGGAATGATGCATGAATGGCAAGATAAGTCTGGTAAAAAAACCAAAAAAGCCGGCTCCGACATGGGCGGTACAATGAGACTTGGCGCCTATCCGTGCAAAATTTCAAAAGGCTCTTTGGCTGAAAAAATTTATGGAAAAACCGCAATTTCTGAGCGCCACAGACACCGCTTTGAGGTTAACACCAACTACAAAGCACAGTTAGAAAAGGCTGGCCTAATATTTTCTGGCATGTCGCCAGACGGCAAACTTCCTGAGATTGTTGAAATTAAAAACCACCCGTTTTTTGTCGGCGTGCAATTTCATCCTGAATTAAAATCAAAACCATTCGCGGCTCACCCGCTTTTTGTTTCGTTTGTTGAAAGCGCCATAAAACAAAAAAATGCTTAAGAAATTTCTCACCTCATTTTTATTGCTAAGCCTTTGCACCTGCGGATTTCAAGTGATTTACCGAGATTCTAAAAAAAGCTCAGACCTTTCTTACACCCACGAACTTGCTGCAATTAGAATTAAAAAAGACCGAGTTCGCCTTAACCAAGAATTAAAAAATAACCTCTACGACATTTTGAATCCTGACTACGTCAAGGTTGATCCAAAATATTTTTTAACTCTTGAAGTTGTTGAAACTCTAACCCCAACTTTCATCACAATCACTGGTTCGTCTGGTCGTAATAAAATTACCTTAACAGTTTCTTACGTGTTAAAAAATCTTCAAACTGCTGAGGTTATTTCTGAAGGTCACACTTCGGTAAACGACAATTACGACGTCACCGACAACCGCTACGGCTCTCAAGTTGCTGAAAATTATGTGCGCTCAAACTTAACCAAAATCGCCGCCCAAAATACTCGTAATTCTTTGGTAAATGACTTCATTGAGCTAAGTCAAAAGTGCGAAGAAAAAGCCAAATCAAAAGACAGCGCTTGGTTTACCTGCCCACTAAATAAATAAAATTCTACCCAATCAAAGCTTCAAAAAGAGCTAAGCCATTGTCTGATCCGGTGTCGGCATCAATTGCTCTTTCTGGATGAGGCATCATTCCAAGCACATTTCTTTTGTCGTTAAAAATGCCGGCAATATTTAAGGCCGAACCATTTGGGTTTGATTCATCGCTTAAATTTCCATCAACGTCAACATAGCGCAAAGCTATGTTTCCATTGCCTTCAAGGCTTTTTAAAACTTCAGTTTCAGCAAAATAATTACCGTCCATGTGAGCAATTGGGTAGCGCACAACTTGGTGTTTTTTGTATTTTTTGGTGAAAACAGTTTCGTTATTTTCAACACGCAAAGTCACTTCGCGGCAGATGAATTTCATTTTTTTATTACGCAGCAAAACACCCGGAAGCAAACCAGCTTCGGTTAAAATTTGAAAACCGTTGCAAATGCCAAGAACGCGCACGCCTTTTTCAGAAAGTCTTTTTACTTCTTGCATCACTGGAGAAATCGCCGCCATGGCGCCAGAGCGCAAATAGTCGCCGTAAGAAAATCCACCCGGAACGATGATTAAATCTAGATTGTCGTCCAACTTAGTTTCTTGGTGCCAAATTTTTTGAACTTTGCTGCCAACTTTTTGAAGCGCTTCAAAAGCATCGCGATCGCAATTTGAACCGGGAAAAGTAATTACTGCTGATCTCATTAAATAGCCTCGTAAGTGTAGTTCTCGATAATTTTATTCACCAAAAGCTTGTCGCAAATTTCGTCAACAATCGCTTTGATTTTTGCTGGATCAGTTTCGGCAATTTCAAGCTCTACAACTTTTCCTTGTCTAACTTGCGAAATTTGCGGAAAGCCTAAATTTTTATTTAGCGAACCCTCAATTGCCTTGCCTTGAGTGTCTAAAACGCCTTTTTTAAGAGAGATAAGAATTCTGATTTTCATGATTTAATTAATTTTAATTCCTAAACGCGAAGCCACATCAGAGTAAGCCTCAACCAAACCGCCTAAATTTCTTCTGAAGCGATCTTTGTCCATTTTTTCTGAAGTTTTTTCGTCCCACAACCTACAGCTATCTGGGCTGATCTCGTCAGCCAAAGTGATATTTTTTTGCGCATCAAATCCAAACTCAATCTTAAAATCAACGAGTTTGATGCCGATTTTTTTGAAAATTTGGCGCAAAATTTCGTTAATTTTTAAAGTGTGTTTTTTGATTTCATCGAGCTGCGATTTGGTCACAACTTTCAAAACATTAATGGCGTGATCGTCGTTAATTAGTGGGTCACCAAGCGAGTCGTCTTTAAAGCAAATTTCAAAAACTGGCGAAAGTAATTCAGTGCCCTCAACAATTCCAAGACGCTTCGCCATTGAGCCAGCAGCAACATTACGCACAATCACTTCTAAAGGAATGATTGTCACTTTGCGAATCAACTGTTCACGCTCGTTTAATCTTTTAACGAAATGTGTTGGAACGCCGGCAGCAGCCATTTGAAGCATTATATTTTCAGAGATCAGGTTGTTTAAAACGCCCTTCCCCAAAATTGTTTCTTTCTTCTCGCCGTTAAAAGCAGTGGCGTCGTCTTTGAAAAACTGGATCAACAAATTGTCGTCTTCAGTTTTGAAAAGTTGTTTGGCTTTGCCTTCGTAAATTTTTTCTAGTTTTTGCATTTTTGTTAAAATTTTAAATCGAGTTCGCGAATAACCACCCCAACCCCTCCTTGAAAAGGAGGGGCTTTTAGTTCGTGCTCGGTTTAGAGCGCTCCCCTCCTTTTGAAGGAGGGGTTGGGGGTGGTTATTCACACAATCTTAATCCCATTTCACAACCGGCGGCAGCGACATCAAAATCGCTTCAGTATTGCCTCCAGTCATTAATCCAAATTTTGTCCCACGATCGTAAACCAAGTTGAACTCAGCATAAAGCCCGCGCTTACGAAGCTGATGCTCGCGCTGCCCATCTGTCCATTTTTCAAACATGTGATTTCGCACCAGTCTTGGGAAAACATCTAAAAAAGCCAGCCCGACATTGCGGGTAAACTCAAAATCTTTTTCAAAATTTTCGGTGTTTAGGTAATCGTAAAAAATTCCACCCACGCCGCGCGAGACATTACGGTGTTTAATGAAAAAATATTCGTCACACCATTTTTTGAATTTGTCGTAGTAAGCAGGGTCAGCCTTGTCGCAGGCGCCTTTGAACGCGGCGTGAAATTCAGCAGTGTCTTTTTCAACTTCAAACATTGGGTTTAAATCTGCACCACCGCCAAACCAATTTTTTTCAGTGCGAATAAAGCGTGTATTCATGTGAACCGCTGGCACTAAAGGCGATTTCATGTGCGCCACTAGCGAAATTCCACTGGCCCAAAATTGCGGATTTTGTTCAGCTCCCGGAATTTGCTTGGCAAATTCTTCACTAAAATTGCCAAAAACTCTTGAAAAATTCACACCAACTTTTTCAAAGACATTGCCTTTCATTAGCGACATTTCACCTGACCCGCCACCTTCGCGATCCCAGTTTTTACGCACAAACTTTCCTGGGTTTTCCGCGCCAAACTCCACTTCAATTTTTTCAAACTCCGCGCAAATTTTGTCGCGCAAATCTTTAAACCACGCAGAGGTTAAATTCTGCTTTTCTTCAATGTTCATCTGTAAATTTAAATTGCTTAATTGGGGGGCGGTTTCGATAATTTTTTCGCATTTCCTTTGAAAAAAACTAACCCCCAAAAATGAACTTTAAATCACAATTTTTACGCGAATTTCACGCGCGCGGATTTTTTGCGCAAGCAACTCACGAAAAAGAGTTGGACGAATTAATGGCGCAAAGCCCAATCACCGCCTACATCGGCTTTGACTGCACCGCCAAATCGCTACATGCCGGCAGCCTGATTCAAATAATGATCTTACGCCTGCTACAAAAACACGGCCACAAACCTTTGGTTTTACTGGGTGGCGGTACTACTAAAATTGGCGATCCATCTGGAAAAGACGAAGCGCGCCAAGTTTTAACTGAAGAAAAAATTGGCGAAAATCTTGCCGGAATTAGAAAAACTTTAGAAAAATTCATTGGCTTCGAAGGCCCGTCAGCCGCGGTTTTAGTAAATAACGACGATTGGCTAAAAAACCTAAATTACCTAGAATTCCTCCGCGACATCGGCCGCCATTTTTCGATTAATCGCATGCTGACTTTTGATTCGGTTAAAACGCGTTTAGAGCGCGAGCAGCCTTTGTCATTCCTAGAATTCAACTACATGATTTTGCAGGCTTACGATTTTTACGAACTCAACAAAAACCACGGCTGCCGCTTACAAATTGGCGGGTCGGATCAGTGGGGAAATATTGTTAATGGCGTTGAGTTAACGCGCCGCGTTGCAGCCAAAGAAGCCTTCGGCCTCACCTCACCTTTGCTCACAACAGCCGACGGTAAAAAAATGGGTAAAACCGCTGATGGTGCGGTTTGGTTGGATGAAACGATGCTTTCGCCTTTCGATTATTTTCAATATTTCAGAAACACTCACGACGCTGACGTTGGTAAATTTTTAAAATTATTTACCGATTTAGAACTTTCTGAAATTGAGAACTTAGAAAAATTGAAAGATCAAGAAATCAACAAAGCCAAGGAAATTCTGGCGTTCGAAGCAGTAAAAATTTGCCACGGCGAAAAAGCGGCGACTGATGCTTTGCAAAAAGCGCGTGAAATTTTTGTGGCAAAAAACTCTGCCGCTTTTGAAGAAAAAGAAATTTCTTTGGGTGTTGAAGGCAGCAAAAAACTAATCGAAATAATTCGCGAAATCGGCGCGGTTGAATCAAACGGCGAAGCGAAAAAATTGATTGAAGGAAAAGCGGTTAAAATCAACGGTGAAGCGGTTTTGGATGTGCAATTTGCAATTAAAGAAACCGGCAAATTTGACTTGGCCGTTGGTAAGAAAAAGTTTTTTAAAATCTCAGTAAAATAATCTTAACCGTCGGTTGAGCGGAGTCGAAACCAACGGAAGATTCCTGCGTAAATAGCGAGGCAGGAAGCTTCCGTTGGTTTCGACTCCGCTCAACCGACGGGCTCTTTTTGGAAATACAAAATCTTAAAATAATGACCAAAAAAATCCTCACAATCGGCAACGCAATTGTCGATATTTTGTGCAAAGTTGACGACGCGTTTCTTGAAAAAAACAGTCTAATCAAAAGCTCAATGTCGTTAATTGACGAAGCAACGGCACAAGAATTATCTGGCGTAAATTCTGAAAAAATAACTTCGGGCGGCTCAGCCGGCAACACCGCCGCAGCACTGGCGCAACTTGGCAACAAAACCACTTTCATCGGCAAAGTTGGCCACGACGATTTTGGCAAAAAATTTATTAGCGAAATTGAAAAAAGCGGCGCCGATTTTTTGCGCAACAAAAACCACCACAAACCAACGGCAAAATCTTTTATTTTAGTGACGCCAGACGCCAATCGCACAATGTGCACATTTTTGGGCTGCGCTTCAGAAATCACCGAATTTGACATTGAAGAAAAAGCCTTTCAAGGCGCGTCAATTCTTTATTTAGAAGGATATTTGTGGGATGCTCCCGCAACAATTTTAGCGCTAAAAAAAGCCATTTCTTTAGCCAAAAAAAATGGTGCGAAAGTTGCGTTTTCACTTTCAGATTCTTTTTGCGTTGCACGTCACAAAGCAGATTTTTTAGAGCTGATTCAAAATGATTTAGATATTCTTTTTGCCAATGAAGACGAGGCTTTAGAGCTTGCGCCAAACTTTGTGAAAATTTTCGCGCAAAATAAAAAATTGATTGCCGTTGTCACCAAAAGTGAAAAAGGCTGTGAGGTTTTTGCGGGAGAGAAATCTGTTAAAATTGCGGCTGAAAAAATTGAAAAATTAGTCGACACCACCGGTGCGGGTGACGCCTTTGCCGCCGGCTTTTTGCATGGCTTGGTGAATGATTTTGATTTAGAAAAATCTGCCAAATTAGGAAATTTAATCGCCTCAAAAATTATTCAAAAATTTGGTGCGCGATTTGAGAAAGACGAGCTAATAAATTTATTTTAAATCAATGCTTTGGACAAAATCAGAACTCTTGAGAGCCTTATCTGGCGAGCTTTTAGACCATAAACTCTCCGACAATCTCACAATTGACGAAGTTGTAATCGACAGCCGAAAAACTCCAGAAAGTGGATTATTCGTCGCGCTTAAAGGCGAAAACAATGATGCTCACGATTTTTTAGACCAAGCTGCAGCTAATGGTTGCAAGGTTTTGTTGGTTAGCGATTTATCAAAAGTTAAAGACTCAGATTTTCTTTTAGTAAAAGACGCCTTCACTGCACTTTACAAACTTGCCGAATTTTCGCGCCAAAGAAGTGCTGCCAAAATCATTGCCATCACTGGCTCGGTTGGAAAAACCGGCACAAAAGAAATGCTAAAATTAGCGTTTTCCGCAATTGGCAAAACTTTTGCGACCCACGGCAACCTCAACAACCACATTGGTTTGCCGCTTTCTCTTTGTAATTTTTCTGCTGATTGCCAATTCGGAATTTTCGAAATGGGTATGAATCACCTAAACGAAATTGAACCACTCTCACGCCTTGCGCGCCCTCACCTAGCAGTGATTACAAATGTTGGACCGGTGCACATTGAGTTCTTTAAAAACGAAGAAGAAATTGCATTGGCAAAATCAGAAATCTTTGCCGGCCTTGAGCCGCAAGGAATTGCGCTGATTAATCGCGACAACAAGCATTTTGAATTTTTAAAAAAACGCGCCGCACTTTTGAATGTAAAAGTGGCTAGTTTTGGTAAAAACCAAGAAAGCGATTACTGCATTGAAAGCTCTGAAATAAAGGCTGTAGATCGCTCTGAAATTTTGTTAAAAAACAAAAACACAGAAATTTCTTACTCAATTTCAACCGCTAGCAAAACTGCAATTTTCAATTCTTCGATTGTTGCCGCTTGCTTAGATTTGCTAACAAACCGCCCAGAAACTGGGCTTACCACACTTACAAAACTTGAAGACACCGCCGGCCGTGGCAAAGCTTTTGAGATTGATTGCGAAGGTAAAAAAATCACAATCATCGACGACAGCTACAATGCCAGCGTGCTGTCAATGCATGCAGGGCTTGAATATGCAGCAGAATTAAAAAATGCCTTGGCCAAAAAAAGAGTCGTCGCAGCGCTTGGCGACATGCTGGAGCTCGGCGAGAAATCAGTTGAATTGCACAAAGAGATCACAAATTATCTGAAAAAATTTCACACCGATTTTGCAGTTTTAGTTGGCGAGAACATGACCAAAGCGGCGCAAAATTTAAGCCCAAATTCTTACAAAACTTTTCCAAACTCAGCGTCAGCAAGCCTTGAAATTGCAGATCTCTTGCAAGATGGCGACATCCTTTACGTCAAGGGTTCGCGCGGCACAAAAATGGAAAAATTAATCGAAAAACTAACCAACAAAATCAATGTTCACTAGCTTAGCTTTGCTGCAAAATTTTTGGCTTAAATCTGCCGTTTGTCTGCTTTTGGCTTACGTAATCGGTTTTTTTTCTACCAAAAAATTTATTAAATTCGTCCACGACAAAAAACTATTTCAACCAATCCGCTCAGACGGTCCCGCCACCCATCAAGCTAAAAAGAAAACTCCAACAATGGGCGGCATTTTTATTGTGCTGTCAACTTTGATCTCAAGCCTACTACTTCTTGATCTTAGCAACTCTTACATTTGGATCACACTTTTTGTTTTTGTTTCTTTCGCCGCCATCGGCCTTACAGACGACTTGATGAAAGTGCTCTACAACAATCCCAACGGCTTTCGCGGCAGCATTAAAATTGTCATTCAATTTGCAATTATTGGCGCAGCATTTTTGTGGCTTGGCAGCGTTGATTTAACACATTTAAAAAATCGCGTTTTCTTGCCAATTGGCGACGGACACTGGATTGGCCTTGGAATTGTTCTCTACGTTTTGTTTGTCACCTTCGTAATCGTTGGCACTTCAAACGCTGTTAACCTTACAGACGGTCTTGACGGCTTGGTTTCGGTGCCAGCAATTATTAGCGCGCTTTGTTTGGCGGTTTTAATTTTTGTTGCGGCTGACGCCAATTTAGCAAAAAACTTTCACGCTCCCAGCGTTGCAAACACGCAAGAATTAATCTTTTTCTGCTGCACTTTAATTGGCGCAATTTTGGCTTTTTTAACCTTCAACTTAAAGCCGGCAAAAATTTTTATGGGCGATGTTGGAAGTTTGGCAATTGGCTCTGTGCTTGGCTTAATTGCAGTGATCATCAAACAAGAAATTATCTTTTTTGTAATTTCAATTTTGTTTGTTTGCGAAGCTTGTTCGGTAATTTTGCAAGTTGGCTCTTACAAATTGCGCAAAAAAAGAATTTTTCTAATGGCGCCAATTCACCATCATTTTGAAAAATTGGGTTGGAGCGAAAAGAAAGTTGTAAGATCTTTTTGGGTTGCGTCCCTCGCCTTCGCAACACTTGGAATGACAATATTTTTAGTTTAAAATGACAAAAAAAACTCGGGTTTATCTTTACGATTCAACACTTCGCGACGGCGCGCAAACCAGCACCGTCAACTTTAGCACGCGCGACAAAGTTGAAATTGCCCGCGTTTTAGACGGTCTTGGAATTGACTACATTGAAGGCGGCTGGCCTGGAGCAAATCCAACCGACGACGAATTTTTTGCTGACCTACCAAAATTAAAAAAATCACAATTTAGCGCTTTTGGCATGACTCGCCGAAATGGCGCTTCAGCTGCTAACGACGCAGGTTTAAGCGCATTAATCAACGCTAATGTTAAGTCGGTTTGCATCGTTGGAAAAACTTGGGATTTTCACTTAGAACACGCGCTGCACATTTCTGAAAAAGAAAATTTAGAAATGATTTCAGACTCAATTGCCCAAATTGTTAAAAAGAAAAAAGAGGCAATGTTTGACGCCGAACATTTTTTTGACGGCTACAAAGCTAATCCAAAATTTGCCCTGCGCGCCATTAAAGCCGCCTTTGACGCCGGTGCTCGCTGGATTGTTTTGTGCGACACAAACGGCGGAACTTTGCCAAGCGAAATTGGCAAAATTGTCAAAGAAGTGACCAAAGTAATACCGGGTGAAAACCTTGGCATTCACTGCCACAACGACACTGGCAACGCCGTGGCCAACTCAATTGCCGCCGTTGAAGCCGGAGTTCGCCAAGTGCAAGGAACAATCAATGGTTTGGGTGAACGCTGCGGCAACGCCAACTTAATCAGCATTATTCCAACCCTGTTTTTGAAAATGGGTTTTGACGTTGGGATTGCCGAAAAAGAGCTAAAAAATTTAGTGCGCACCGCAAATTTTCTCGACGATTTGCTCAATAAAGAGCGCGACAAATTTGCGCCCTACGTTGGCAAATACGCCTTCGCCCACAAAGGCGGCTTACACGTTTCGGCAGTTGCCAAAAACCCCGCATCTTACGAACATGTTGACCCCGAAAAAATTGGCAATGAGCGCCAAATCATGATTTCAGATCAAGCTGGTCGCTCCAACATTATTTCACGCTTGAAAGAAATGGGTCTCGATTTGCGCGACGAAATTAAAGTAAGCCAAGTTGCAGATTTAGTAAATCAGGTGAAAGAGCTTGAAGCTAAAGGCTACGCTTACGACGCGGCCGATGCCAGTTTTGAAATTTTAGCAAAAAAATCGCTTTCAGTTGTGCCAAACTTTTTTGATTTGGTTGGCTTTCGCGTGCTTGACGAACGCAAGTTTGATTCGAAAGGAAAGGTTGTGACGATTGCCGAAGCGACAATCAAAATTAAAATTGGCACTAAGGTGACAATGGCAGTTGCCGAAGGAAATGGTCCGGTGAATGCACTTGATAAAGCCTTGCGAAAAGCTCTTTCGCGCAAATATCCAAGCCTAAAAAATGTTCGCTTAACAGATTACAAAGTGAGAATTTTAACGCCTTCCGACGGCACGCAAGCAATCACTCGCGTGCAAATTGAGTCAACCGACGGCAAGAAAAAATGGACCACCATTGGCGTTTCCGAAAATATTGTCGACGCCTCGTTTCGAGCACTACACGACAGCATCACTTACCAGCTGATGCGAGAGCTAGACAATTAACAAAGCAAAAATAAGTTCCGCGCGATTCTGTAAGTCACTTTTCACGTAAATAAAATCTTCGAAAAAATGGCAACATCAAAACAAGAGCAAGTCTACAACGAAATCGTCGAATATTACGCCTTCGCTGACCGCATGATTCGCGCGGTTCAAGACAGTTCACACAAACTTGCCGAACAGCAATTTGCAATTGTTGAAGAAATGACCACTCGCCTTGAAGAATGCGCCGATCAACTTGCCACCCAATACATTGATTTTGTCACCAAAGGCGCTTCTGAAAAATCTCTCGAAGCAATTCGCACCGCGCTAAATGGCATTGCGTCAAAAATTGAAGAATGTCGTCACAAAATTTCGGTGTTAAGCCTCAATGCGTAATGTTGAAAATATCCTAGCCCAGCTTGCATGCGACTTAAAGAAAGTTGACCAAATTATTTTAGAATTTGCCGTTGGCAAATCTCCCCTCATTGCCGAAATCTCAAATCACCTAATCTCTTCTGGCGGCAAAAGAATTCGCCCAATTTTGCTAATTTTAGCAGCAAAACTTTGCGGCGCTAAAGACGAAAAAAATCCGCAAAATTTAGCCGCTGCAGTTGAGTTAATTCACAGCGCCACTTTGCTTCACGACGACGTTGTTGACGCAAGCCAAGTAAGGCGCGGCAAAAAAACTGCCAACGCACTTTGGGACAATAAAGCCAGCATTTTGGTGGGTGATTATTTATTCTCGATCGCCTTTCAATTAATGGTGCGGGTAAAAAATTTAGAAGTGCTTGGCCTACTTGCCAAAGCCTCGTCAATAATGGCGGACGGTGAAGTAATGCAGTTAGAAAATTCTAGCGACGTGACGCTTTCTCAAGAAAAATATTTTGAAATTATTTTTGGCAAAACTGCCGTGCTTTTTGCCGCTGCTTGCGAGTCTGGCGCATTAGTTAGTGAGGCCTCAAACGCAGAAGTGACGGCACTTCGCGAGTTTGGCACTAATCTTGGAATCATCTTTCAAATCGTTGACGACATGCTCGATTATTCGTCGGACGAAAAAACTTTAGGCAAAGATGTCGGTAATGATTTTTTCGAAGGAAAAGTGACTTTGCCGGTAATTTTGCTGCAGCAAAAAGCCGACAAAGTGGAACAGAAATTTATTTCAGATGTCTTTACCAAAAACTTACTTGCAAGCGAACACTCAGCCTCTGACCTTGCTCAGTTTTTAGAACTGCTAAAAAAACATGAAGCTCTCGAAGCCTGCAAAAACATGGCTTTGAAGCATCAGGCTTTAGCGGTTAAAAATTTAGAAATCTTTTCCAACTCAGATTTCAAAAAAGATTTAATCACAATTTTAGACTACTCGCTAGCCAGGATTTTTTAAATGAAACTACTGCACCACCTTACAAAAATTGGCGTAATTATTGTAATTTACGCAATCTTCATGCTGGTTTCACTGCGCCAATGCCGCGCCCAAATTGTCGACAGTTCGTTTTACCGGTGGCAAGTTTTTGAACTGCAAGAAAACGAACTCGAATACAAAAAATGCTACATTATTGCCCATCCAGTGAAAAGCGACAGTGACCACAACTTTCGTGGCAAACCTTACGTAATGATTACGCGTTTTCAAAAAGATCGCTCCGAAGAACTCAGCATTTTTGGTGGCTACGAATACAAGCTAAACAGCGAAGTTTTTGTTTTAGTTGACCCGCTACAATTCAAACTAGTCGCCAAAGAAAACATGGCTTGGACCAAAACTAAAGCCGAAGATTTAGCAATTATTACCGCAATGCTAAATGGCGGTAACCTTAAGGTGAGAAGCGACTCGGCAATTGGCACTTACGCGGTTGACGAATATTCGCTTAAAGGAATTACGCGTGCTTACGCGCGGATGAGAGAGATTTGTAAGTAAAAAAATTAATGAAAAACCAAACCCGCCCACTTGCCGATTTAATGCGTCCCGAAACCTTGTCGGACGTCATTGGGCAAGATCACCTCTTTGGCGAAACCGGCGCTTTGGCGGTAATTGAAAAATCAAAAAACGTGCCCTCAATGATTTTGTGGGGGCCTCCCGGAGTTGGCAAAACCACAATCGCCAAGGCACTGGCAAAAATTTCTAACGCCGAGTTCGTCGCAATGTCGGCAATTAATTCTGGCGCTGCCGAAATTCGCAAAGTGGTTGATCGCGCTCGCATGCTTGGTCAAAACAACTCTGAAACAGCACTTTTTGACGACAACGCCGCGCCCACAAAAACCATTTTAATGGTCGACGAAATTCACCATTTCAACAAAACCCAACAAGATTTGTTTTTGCCCTTCATTGAAGACGGCACAATTATTTTAATTGGCACCACAACTGAAAATCCTTCATTTCAACTAAACTCTGCGCTGCTTTCGCGCTGCAAAGTAATTACGTTAAAAATTCTCGACGACGCTGCCCTTGCCAAAATTTTGGCGCGCGTTGAAAAAAACTTAGGCAAAAAATTGCCGCTAACTGATGCGGCTCGCGAAGCCTTAATTAACCTAGCCTGCGGCGATGCACGTTATTTTTTAAATGCTTGTGAAGAATTGTTTGCACTCAATTTAAAAAGCGAAATTTCAGCAGAAAAATTAACCGAAATAATTTCGAAACGCTCCGCCCATTTTGACAAAAAAGGCGATTTTCACTTCAACTTAATCAGCGCTTTTCACAAATCTTTGCGCGGTTCAGACGTTGACGCCGCACTTTATTATTTAGCGCGCATGCTTGAGGCCAAACAAGATCCTTACTACATCTTGCGCCGCCTAGCGCGCTTTGCTACCGAAGACATTGGACTCGCCGACCCAAACGCTTTGCTGCAAGTAATGTCCGCAAAAGAAAATTACGATTTTTTGGGAAGTCCCGAAGGCGACTACGCGCTAAGCCACGCCACAATTTATTTGGCCACCGCACCAAAATCTAACGCCAGCTACCTCGCCCACAAAGCCGCAATTGACGCGGCCTCGCGCACAACAGAATTAATGCCACCAAAAAATATTTTAAATGCGCCAACTAAAATGATGAAAAATGAAGGTTTTGGCGCAGGCTACATCTACGACCACGACACACCAAATTGCTTTTCGGGGCAGGAGTTTTTTCCACCGGAATTGCTGAAGAAATCGCGGCCGAAATTTTTTGAACCAAATGAGAGAGGGTTTGAGAGAGATTTGAAGAAGCGGTTGGAATATTGGGATGAGTTGAGGCGGAAATTAAAAAAATAAGTTCTGAGTTTGCGAATAACCACCCCCAACCCCTCCTTCAAAAGGAGGGGCTTTAGTGCGATTTTTTTTGAAAGTGAGTGGCTTAAAACAAACTCGGTGGAAAGCCCCTCCTTTTGAAGGAGGGGTTGGGGGTGGTTATTCACACACTCGATTTAAAAAATTTAAACCCCCAAACTCCAAACCCCAATCTCGCCTAAAGCCCTCTGCGAGTAAGCCTCTTTGCGATTATCTTTTTTAGTTTTTTCCACCAAAGGCTCAAACAAACCAAAATTTACATTCATTGGCTGAAACGAACTTTGCTCTTCGTGACCCAAAGTAATGTGGTTTAAAAGCGCGCCAATCGCGGTTTTGGCACTTGGCCTTGCAACAGTTTTACCGGCAAATTCATTGCCTAAAAAAATCCCCGCAAGCAAACCCATTGCTGCCGACTCAACGTAGCCTTCAACACCCGTCACCTGCCCTGCAAACAAAATATTTGGCGATTTTTTGAAGCGTAAATATTCGTCCAAAAGTTTTGGCGAATTTAAAAACGTGTTGCGGTGAATGCCGCCAAAGCGCGCGAATTCTGCGTTTTCAAGGCCAGGGATTTTCTTAAAAATTCGCTGCTGGTCGCCGTATTTCATTTTTGTTTGAAAGCCTACAATGTTGTAAATCGTGCCCAGCTTGTTGTCTTGGCGCAATTGCACCACAGCGTAAGCTTTTTCTAAACGATCTTTAAGTTTGGTGCCATCTGGAGATTTTGGAAAATGCGGATTGGTCAAACCAATTGGCTTCATTGGCCCGTGACGCAAAGTGTCAACACCACGCACCGCCATTACTTCAATTGGCAAGCAACCGTCAAAATAAGGCGTGTCTTTTTCCCAATCTTTAAATTCGGTTTTTTCAGCTTGGTTAAGGTCGTTTACAAATTCTAAATATTGCTCTTGGTTTAGCGGACAATTGACGTAATCGCTGCCGTCGCCTTTGTCGTAGCGCGATTGAAACCAAGCTTTGGTGAAGTCGATTGATTCTTTGTAAACGATTGGCGCGATGGCATCAAAAAAAGCCAAATGCTGCTCGCCGCTGTGTTTTAAAATTGATTGGCTGAGTAAATCTGAGGTGAGCGGGCCGGTTGCGACAATCCATTTTTCGTTGGAATCAACTGGCAGTTCGGAGATTTCTTGGCGCGAGATTTTCACTTTTCCTGTCGCGAGAAGTTCTGATTCAATGAATTTTGAAAAACCCTCGCGATCTACAGCCAAAGCGGAACCAGCTGGAATTTTATTGGCGTCAGCCGAGCGCATTACCAGTGAATTCAACATCCGCATTTCTTGGTGAAGCAACCCAACAGCTGTGTGCACATCGTCACTACGCAGCGAGTTTGAGCAAACAAGCTCAGCAAAATCGGCAGTCCGATGCGCAAAGGTTTTGCGCGTTTCACTACGCATTTCAAAAATTTCAACCTCAATGCCACGCGAAGCCAACTGCCAAGCCGCTTCAGAACCAGCAAGCCCAGCGCCGATAATGTTAACTTTTTTCATTCTTTTTAGATTTTTTTAAAATTTTTCTTTGCTGATGGATTGCCGCGCTGCGCTCGCAATGACGGCGTTGGTAAGTTGGTGCACAAACTCTAAAAATCGTCATTGCGAGCGCAGCGCGGCAATCCATCTTTCAACAAAACCGCACTACCGACACACCAACTTTAATTCCCCCGCACAATCAAACACTTCCGCCGCAACAAAAAATTGCCCGTCTTTTCCTTCTCAATCGCAACAATATTAGTAATCCCCGCATTACGCCGCGCCGTTTCCACCGTAAAATCAATGTCGGTAGTCCAAAACCGCAAGTCACTATTGTAGTAACAAACCCTACCCTCACGCGTTGGAGTAGGAATGTTGGTGGTCGGCAAATTATACTGCCCCAAAGATTCGCGGTAGGAGGAGCAGCCA
The DNA here is from genome assembly GCA_017999675.1 of Rickettsiales bacterium. Taxonomy (GTDB): domain Bacteria; phylum Pseudomonadota; class Alphaproteobacteria; order Rickettsiales; family UBA1997; genus UBA2645. The sequence continues at coordinate 44,487 of JAGNLL010000004.1, read as the reverse complement.
GAAAGCAGCGTCAATAGTATCGCGAAGATGACTAATTTTAACTTCATTTTGTTTTGAGATTTTTTAGATGAAGAGTTTTGGTTGAGAGCAAAAAATTAATCAGCAGATGAGGGTAAGCAACGGTAAATTTTTTTAGGCACACAACAAAAAGAGGTAAAAAAATTCCAAGCACAAAAAAACCGGCGACCATTTTTGTGATCGCCGGTTTTTTTATCTTTTAGGATTAAGATTACTCGCCCTTAACTACCGTGCACCCTTTTTGGAATAGTGGCCAATAAACCCAAAGACTATTGTGTGAAGTATCCACAAAAGCTACTTTGGTTATATCTCCATTCCTTCTAGCGGCCTCAACGGAAGAATCTCCAAACGCAAACAACATTAATATGTTGTGAACGCATCCGATCCCAGTTTTAAGAGGCTTTGGATTAACCTTGTTGTCAATCGAATAACTCGTTGTTGCCTTATAGTCGTAGTAACGAATACCACACGAAGAAAGTAACAACAGCGAAGACATTATTATTAATGCTTTTCTCATAAATTACGTAATTGAAGTTATTCGCCTTTGGCAACTGTACACCCTTTCTGGAATATACCGAGAACGTTTAGATAGTTGGTATCAGCAACTGCAACCTTGTTGATAGATCCTGCTTTTTTAGCAGCTTCAACAGAAGAATCTCCAACAGCTACAATTCCTAAAACGTTAATAACGCAAGCCTCTCCACGTTTATCAAGTGCAACTGAGTTATTAACAGATCCCGAAACAGTATCGTCCCAAGAAGTTACTAACAAACCACTAGACACTCCACTTCTGGTTTGAGCACAAGAAGCAAGCACGGCAGACAGAGCAATTAGAAGAATGATTCTTTTCATAATTTTTAATTTTGAAGTTAGGGAAATATAAAGTGATGACTAAAGAAGTCAGGACCGAGTCAACAAATGAAGGTAAAAAGAAGCAAGAAAGTTCTGCCACTTGCGCCAAAGAAAGAGTCTACCCTAAATCAAATCAAACAAACTCTTAATCGAAGTTGGCACAAATGACGACACTTTATTCGTTTCGAAAGTAGCCTCTTTGTCGTCTTTTTTCTTGGTGTATTCGTAGCGAATGCCAAATAATCCGCCGCCTTCTCCGCCGGTTAGCAAGCCGACAACACTTCCTAAAACTGGAATTTTTCCAATGCCAAACAGGTTGTTCACGATGAAGCCCGGAACGATCATTCCTTTGATTGCGTAGGTGTCGTTGTTTAGGTCGATTAAACCTTTAGCGGTGATTCCGATTTTGTAGTTGTTGGCGATTAGCGATTTTAAATCGAGCACACCGTCTTGCAAAGCGAGGTCGATTTTTACTGAGTTGAAGGTGGTTTTTTCGTTGGAGAAAATTTTGTCTTTAATTTTTGAGAATAAATCATTGCTGGCTAAACGCTTTACTCTAGCGGTTTCGTAAAAGGTAATTTCGTCGTCAATTGTCACCAAGCCTTCAAAAGCCTGATTTTTATTAAGCATTTTGCTTTGCAATTTTACCTCGGCGACTCCTCCAGAAATTGTGGTTGAAATACCGAAAGCCTCGGCCACGTAGCCCACATCGTTGATTCTGCCGGAGATTTCTACAAAATTTTCTTGGGCATTTTTGGCGGCGCGCAAGTCAATTAGCTGCTTGTTGCCTTGGCTCGCTTTAGCCAAACCGTTGCTGCAAAAATCACTGTTGCAGCTCAAAAATAAGTAAAAGTTTTTGAGAGATTTATTGTGCAGAAGAGCCAGATCATTGACTGCAAGCTGCACATTAATATTTGAAAATTTTTCACCACCGGAAGATCCAGCAAAAAATTTCTGCTCAATAAATGGCGCAAAATTTAGATTTTGCGCCTTTAAAGAAATTTTTTGCGTCGAGGTTTTTTTGTTAGCTACGTAAGAAAATACGTAATTATTTTTGCCAAAATTATTGTTCTTCAGGTCAACAGCTGCCAGCAAAAATGGCGCGGTTTCAAACTCAACTTCGCCTGAAATTTTCGCCAAATTTTTTGCCTCTTTTTTGGTCAGCTCAATATTTTTGATTTTAATTTTTTTCGGATTTTTCACCGACACCGCCAAACTTAAAATCGACTCAACACCCGCTTTTTTTGTCACATCAAAAGGCTGCACATTCAACTCTGCTGCGGTTAAATTAACTTTTGTGACAAAGTCGTTGCTAGCAAAATCTTTTTTGCAGCGAATTTCTAATGCGCCTTTGAGGTAGTCATTTTTTAAATCAGAAACGTTCGAATTAATCGCCACGTAAACATCTTTTAAATCAACTTTTTCAACCAACGGCAGGCGAATGTCGAAGTCGTTTTGCGAATTGCCGTTTAAATATTTTTCGACCAAAGAAACAAAATCTGACGATTTGTGGTCAACATGTTTAAGCGAATCTGCGGCGTGACCTTGCGATTTTCCGCTAATTTTTAGCATTGTTTTTGCCGCCAAAAAATCGTCAATTTCAACTAATCCTTCTGAAATTTTGCTGTTTAAAACTTCACCCGAAGTAAGCACAATTTTCATGCTTTGCTTGTTGAATTTAGCGGTTGCGTCAATGTTTTTAATTTCTGGAAAAGTCGGGTCGTAATTAAGGTTTGTGCCAGCAATTTTTAGCTCTGCGTCAATGTCGTTTAACAAAAATTCTGCAGCATTTTTTTGCAGCGAAAATTTGGCGTAGGCGTCTTTGACTTTGCCGCCCTTGACGTGAGCAATTACCCAAGTGCGAATGCCAGATTGATTTAGCGCCACTGGCCAAAGTTTTTCTAACTCGTTAATTGGTGCGTTTTGAAGTTTAATGTCGAAATCGAGTTTTTGGTTTTGCAAATCTCTTACGTCAGAAATTACCAAAGACATTTGCAAATTGCTTGCTGCAGCAGCGCCAGAAGCACTTGTCAAAAAAGTTTTAATTTCAGCAAAGTTTAAAAAACCCGAGTTGTTGTCGTATTTTCCACTCACCAAAAAATCAGAAAAATCCATTTTTTGTGCAAAAAATTCTGGGAAGAAAAAGTCACCTTTTTTTGCCTCAACTTTAAACAAAACTTCTCCCAGTTTTTTCTCTTTCACCACAAACGAGGCACTGGCTTTTAGCGAGGTGTTTAGGTTGTTTAAAATTATCAAATTTGGGTGCAAATCAGCCACCGAATTTACCACAAAATTTTCAAGCACGACGTCGCATTTTAAGCCGTCGCTCTTTGACAGACGGCAGCTTGATTTTAGGTCAACGTCACTTTTTTCTTCGTCAAAACTTAGTTTATTTTCTGAAGAAACAAAAAGCGCGCCGCCCTCAATTGACGTGCGAATTTGCGATTTTTTAAGCAAAATTTGCGTGTCAAAATTTTGACCTTTGGCAAGAATTAGCGCGTTTTCAATTTCAAAATTTTCAATCGGAAATTCACCGCTACGAATTGCCGACAAAAATTGAATTACTGGATTTTCTGCCGAAGCATTTTCTTGGGAGGCTTGGCGAAATTTTTGCAAATCTTCTACAACGATTGTGGGGTTTACAACTTTGATTTTGCTTGGTTCAAAACGCAGAAAAAGCATTCGAAGCAGCGAAAATTCGGTTTCTAATTTTGGAATTACGAAGGGTTGTTTTTCAGTTGCGCCCGGCAAAACGTAGAGAATTTTTAAGCCCGTAGCCACAACTTTTAGCGTGCCGTAACGCGTGAAACTCACGTAACTTTCAGCCAAACTCACGTCGGTTTGCAGCTTGTCTTGCAACACTTCTTCAATTTTTTTGGTGACCAGCGGAATCGACTTTGGCTCGATTGAAACCAAAACTAAAAAATAGGCCAAAAGCAGCGACGCAATTAGCAAGATTGAAAAATTTAGTTTGTAAAAAAGGGGGATTTTTTTCTTTTTTTTGCGCGGCAAGGCTTCGTGGTCGTGAGGGGTTTTTGATTTTGTGGGTTGGTGTTTTTTTAACATTTATTTCGGAGGAAATGCGTATTTAATAGGTCCCCGAGCAAAGCGTAGCGTCGTCGAGGGGCCCGGAAGCGAGATCTTTCTTCGGGCCCCTCGACGACGCTTCGCTTTGCTCGGGGACCTAATTCACATTGTTACTTAATCAATCTGTAAGATGGCACCGTCAACACCGCGGTATTTTCTTTGTCTGAAACAATTTCAAAACGGCAATTTTGTTGGTCTAAAATTTTGCTCACTTGCGAAGAGTCTAAATTTTTTGACAAATCTAGGCCAGAAATTTGCGATTTTAGGTAAAAAATAATCACCATTTGGTCAAGGTGGTCGCTCATTATTGCAACTGTAATTGCGGCTTCGGGGTCAGTTTTAAACATTCCGGCAAAAATTTTGCGAAAGGCATCTAACAAAACTAGGCGATCCATTTTTAAGCGTGGGGTTGTGGCCTCTTCAAACGGGCGCTCAAAATTAATTTTGCTTCTAAATTTTTCGCTAAGGCCCGCCACAAAATCGTCAACAAAGGCGGTAACGCGAAATACTTCTTCGTCGGCGTTTAATCTTTGGCCAATTACAGTTTGGTCTAGCGAGTTGTTAATTGAACTGCGCAGCTTCAAAGCGTTTAGGTAGATCTTGTCGAGATCTTCAATGTAGCGGCGGTGCGGAAATGGGCCGTAAGGTTCTTCTTTTAAAATTGACGAAACTTGGCTGATTACGTCGAGGTAAGAAAAAAGCTCAGCCGGTAAAATTAGCGAAACTTGGCTTTTAAGATTGTCAATATTGCGCTCGTGAGTTTCTTGAACTTTGATTAGGTTTGAGGTTTTTTCTTTGATTTTGGCAATCATTAAATCGAAATCGATTGGCTTGATTAGGTAGTCATTTGCCGAAGAGTTTACGCCTTTAATGACGTTTTCTTTTTGCCCCAAAGCACTCAAAAAAATAAATGGCACAGTGTTGTTGCGCACATTTTTGCTGCCACGAATAAGCTCCAAAAGGCCGTAGCCGTCTAGCTCTGGCATCATAATGTCAGAAATAACAATGTCGGGTTTGTTTTGCAAAAAGCTTTCAAAAGCTAGTTTGCCGTTGGCAGCTTCAAACACTTCAAAGCCCTCATCGCGAAGAATCTCGGCAATGTTTTCGCGAATATCTTGTTCGTCTTCGGCACACAAAATTTTAACTTTTCTCTCTTCTGACATTTTTAAAATTTTTTTAAATTAAGAATTAGAAATCACTCGCGAACCCTCGAAATTCCTGAGAATTTCGCCAACCAAGTCATCATTAATTTCGCTTCTTTTGGTGGCAACAGGATTTTTAGTTTCGTCCACCTCCATTAAAACTTGCTGCAAATTTGGAAGAGCCACAAGGTGACAAATTCGCGCCAGCAGCATTTCGAAAGCCATTTTTGGCGAAGCAGAAAAATTCACTTCCGCACTGCCCTTGGCAAGCATTTGCCAAATTCTGGTGAGAGCTGAAAGCGAAATTTTTTGAGCAATTTCGGAAATTTTATTTTGTTGAAATTGCGAATATCCTTCAAGCTTGTAGGCAGAAATAAGCTTAACTGACGTGGTTTTGTGAGTAATTTCCATTAAATCTAAAACCAGTTGCGACACGTCAGAAGAGTAAGAATAAAACTCAGTAAAACTTTTTGTCGCTGCTGCAAAATCGCCCGCAAGCAAGCTTTCAAAAAGCTCAATTACTTTGGCTTTGTCGGTAAGGCCGAGCATTTTTTCAACTAATTCTGCGGGCAAAAGTTTTTGGTGATTGTTGCTGGCAAGTGCTTGATCTAAAAGCGAAAGCGAGTCGCGCACTGAGCCTTCAGACATTTTTGCAATTAGCTCGAGCGCATGAGGCTCAGCCTCCAAACCCTCTTTTTGCAAAATATTTTTTAGGTGATTTTCAATTTCTTTTTCGTCCAAACGACGCAAATCAAAACGCTGACAACGCGACAAAATTGTAATTGGAACTTTTTTAATTTCGGTGGTGGCAAAAATAAATTTTACGTGAGCAGGTGGCTCTTCCAAAGTTTTCAGCAGCGCGTTAAACGCACTGTTGCTGAGCATGTGCACCTCGTCAATAATGTAGATTTTGTAGGTGGCCATTACTGGCGCGTAGGCGATTGAGTCGATTATTTCGCGGATGTCGTCAACGCCAGTTCTGCTTGCCGCGTCAATTTCAATTACGTCTTGGTGTTTAGAAGCGGCAATCATTTTACAATTGTCGCAAACGTCGCAAGCCTTTGCCGATGCGGCTAAATCTTTATTTTCGCAATTGATTGTTTTGGCAATTATTCGCGCCGTTGTGGTTTTTCCAACGCCCCTGATTCCGGTTAAAATGTAGGCGTGGTGCAGGCGATTATTTTTAATGGCGTTGCTGAGCGTTGTCACCAAAACCTCTTGCCCAACCAGCTCGTCAAAGTTTTGCGGACGGTATTTTCTGGCTAAAACTAGGTAAGAATTTTGTGACATTGGAGGGGAAAAATGAGGGAGTAAATAAGTGAGAGCGACCCGATCCAACAAGCCTTGAGCTGCTTTCTTTCGAACCTGACCCGCTAAGCAAGAAAACCGCCCGCTCTCACCAGAAGAAATTTTGAAACGAAGGGGTGAATTATTCAAGGAAGAATCTGGGTTTTTTATTTCAAATACGAGTGTGTGAATAACCACCCCCAACCCCTCCTTGAAAAGGAGGGGAGTACTTGACCTCAAACTTCAGAACTAAAGCCCCTCCTTTTCAAGGAGGGGCTGGGGGCGGTTATTCGCACACTCAATTTTTTTCAAAAAAACATTTTGCACACCGTGTGCAAAGTTGTCCCAGTGTTTGACCAACAACTTGACTAACAACTTGACCAACTTTATGACCAACATTTCTAAATCTTAACTTCATTTTTTCATCCAAATGACTTCCGTAAATATCAGCGAAATCAAAGCCAATCTTTCTTACTACATTAACTTAGCAATTCAAAGCGGCGAGCCAGTCACAATATGTAGCTACAACGTTCCTGTTGCGCAAATTACTGCCATAAAATCGGCCAGCAGAAGTCGGGTAAAATTTGGCGCAAACAACAAAAAAACCAGCGAAGAAAACAGCTACCAAAATACAGTTAAAGAAATCACAAAAATCATCGGCAAAAACAGCCTCTCTTCAAAAAAACCAGCAAAAAAATGACAAAATATCTTCTCGACACCGAAGCCTATTTGTGGCTTTTAAACGACGACAAAAAACTTTCACAAACCGCCCGCGAGGCTTTGATGGAAAGAGGATCAACCACCTACATCAGCACCGTTTCACAACTTGAACTAAGCCAACAAAACCAAAAACAAAAAATCACCAGCCTAAAAAAACCAATCATTCACTACTTCAAAGAGCTTAGAATCGCCAGCGGCATTGAACTTTTAAACCTCACCCAAGAAGACATCGAAGGCGAAACCACCTTGCCAAAAATTCACTCTGACCTCTTCGATCGCTTACTAGTCGCCCAAGCCTTAAACAACCAACTAACCATAATTTCTGCCGACAAAAAATTGGCGAAATATCCGGTTAAGCTTATTTTTTAACCGGACACAAATTTTAAATTTTTAATAAATTTCTCACACTTCTCAAAACATCACTAACCCCAAGCCCCGCCTCGTCCTGCATTTTTGCTTGTGAATTTTGTTCAATAAATTTGTCAGACATTACTAGTGAACGAAATTTGCACGTGCCGTCGAGCAATCCATTTGAAGAAAGAAATTGCCCTACAGCCGAGCCAAATCCGCCAATTGAACCTTCTTCGATTGTGATTATTGCTTCGTGAGTTTTGGCAAGATCAATAAATAATTTTTCGTCAAAAGGTTTGGCGAATCGCGCATCCACTAAAGTTATTTTTAACGAATTTTCTTCTTCTAAAATTTTTGCCGCAGCTTGCGCATTACTCAAAATTGTTCCGTAAGAAATCACCGCAACTCTTGAACCACTTTGCATCACGCGCGCCTTTCCAATTTCTAAAACTTCGTCGTCAGCAAAATTTATTTCTGCTGTGGCATTACCGCGCGGAAATCTAAAAGCGCTTGGACGGTCGTTAATTGCGTGTGCGGTGTTAACCATTTTCACCAATTCTTGCCCGTCGGATGCCGCCATTAAAACAAAATCTGGCAAATTAATTAGGTAGGCAATGTCGAACGAGCCCGCGTGAGTCGGGCCATCAGCACCAACAAACCCAGCGCGATCAATGGCAAAACGCACCGGCAATTTTTGAATTGCTACATCGTGCACAACTTGGTCGTAGGCGCGTTGTAAAAAAGTTGAGTAGATTGCAGCAAATGGCTTGAGGCCTTCTGTGGCAAGACCAGCGGCAAATGTGACGGCATGTTGTTCGGCAATGCCAACGTCAAAAATATTTTTTGGGTGATCTTTGGCAAACACATCTAAGCCAGTTCCACCAGGCATTGCGGCGGTAATTGCTAAAATTGATTCATCTTTTTTTGCTAATTCCGACAAACGTTTTCCGAAAATTTTTGAATAGCTTGGATAAGCCGCCACGGCCTTTTCTTGCTCGCCGGTTAGCGGATTAAATTTTGCCACAGCGTGCAATTTATCGTCCGATTTCATCGTCTCAACATAGCCGCGACCCTTCTCCGTCACGCAGTGAATAAGGATTGGATCGGTTGAATGATCGGCCTGAATATTTTGTAAAATCGGCACCAGCACATCTAAATCGTGCCCATCAATTGGACCGATGTAATAAAAGCCCATCTCTTCAAAAATGTTGCCACCCATCCACCATTCCTTCGCCGCCTTTTCAAATTTGCGCGGAAAACGCGAAAGTGATTCGGGCAATTTGTCGGAAAGTTTTTTGCCCAAATCGCGAATTTTTAAGTAAGATTTTGACGCAGCAAGTCGCGAAAAATAATGCGACATTGCACCAGTTGGCGGTGCAATGGACATGTCGTTGTCGTTTAAAATTACGATCAAACGATTGTCGTGAAAAAATTCGTCTTCCAAAGCACCCGCGTTATTCATGGCCTCATAAGCCATGCCCGCCGACATTGAGCCATCACCAATCACCGCAATTACGTGTGATTTTTCTTTTTTAAATTTTTTAGCAACTGAAATACCAAGTGCTGCCGAGATAGACGTAGAGCTGTGCCCTGCCCCAAAAACGTCAAACTCACTTTCACTTCTTTTTGTAAAACCCGAAAGCCCACCCGCTTGGCGAATAGTGTTCATACGCTCGCGACGCCCAGTTAAAATTTTGTGTGGGTAAGCTTGGTGACCAACATCCCAAATAACTTTATCGTGCGGCGTGTCAAAAACGTAGTGCAGCGCGGTTGTAATTTCGACAACACCAAGGCCAGCGCCCAAATGCCCGCCAGTTTGCGACACCGCAGAAATTGTGGCTAGGCGCAGCTCATCAGAAATTTGTTTGATTTCGGGGAGAGAGAATTTTTTTAAGTCGGCTGGGGTTTTAACTTGGTCGAGTAGAGGAGTTTTTGAGTTAGGCATTTTGCTTAAATTTTTTCGATTAATTCTGGCAGGCTAATTGCGGTGACGTCATTTTTTAAAGCAAAGCTCTCTTTGCCTTCCTAAACTAGGTAGCGATGAGTTGCGCTGGAAATTGTGTATAAAGTTACAGCCACAAGGTTGTCTTCAAAACTTCAGAGATTTTAAGGGTAAACACACTTGTAGGCATACATTGGCATACTACTCATAAAGGTATAAGATCCAGAACAAACCGGACTGCAACCATTTGTGGTGCAATAACAGGTTTGCGGAAATGCTAAGTGATTTCCACCACTCGCCGATATGTTTGGACCAGAAGTTGAAACACCTCCAGTTACAATAGCATACTTTCCATTGTAGGAACTCTCGCAAACATCTGATGTCCCATATTGACCATATCCTATAGATGAGTAAACGTTGCTACTTTCCAGAACCCAATGTCCAGGAATCGCTGTGCAAGTCCCACTCACATAATTAAATGCTCCTCCAGAACTACAAGTATAGTTAATAGTTCCAGTGTAGCCAGCATTACAACTTTTTGAAGTAGTTCCATAATTTACAGTACCGCTTAATCCAGTAACACCACTGACAGTACAAGTCACCAGAGTACAAGTTCCACTTACGTAATTAAATACCCCTCCAGCACTACAAGTATAGTTAACAGTTCCAGTGTAGCCAGCATTACAAGCTTTTGAAGTAGTCCCATAATTTACAGTACCACTTAATCCAGTAACACCACTAACAGGGCAAGTGATCGGAGTACAAGTATTATTGGTCACCACAGCAGCAGCACCAGCACAAGAATTGTAAGTGACACTTCCAGTAAAACCAGCATCGCACGTTCTCGAAGTTGTTCCGTATGCAACTGCAGTACCATCAGTAATTCCAGTTTGCCCAGTAATCGTGCATTGAGCAACTCCGCAAATTGTACTCGTAGTCAAAGTAGATCCGCTACAAGTGTAGGGAACACTTCCACTGTAGCCAGCAGCCAAGCAATTGAAAGTTGATGATCCTTCACTTACGTGAGTAGTTAACACACCAGCTACGTTAACTGGACAGCCATCAACATTCCCAGTTGCCGCAGTTTTAATGCCATATTTCTGACCCAAATAAAGTTCGATTTGGTTTCTTTCTTTGGTTGAGAGAGATCTGTTGAAAATAATTATTTCAGCAACCTGCCCAGTCCAAGGAGCTGCAGATGATTTGTTTCCAATGTAAAAAGCAGTAGTCGGAGTTTGCGCGGTTGCAATTGAAGCGCTTAAAGTTTCGGCAGTTCCAGCCTCTCCAGTTCCGGCAGCACCTACACCATTGGTAAATAATTGTAGCGAACCACCTGCCCCGCCAGTGTAGCTAGCAGAAACAACCTCAACATTTGTTGTGGCATTTGCAGTTGCGCTCGTCACGTCAGTTGCGCCGGCAAAAATTAATCTTCTGCTTCTTGAACCTTGAGATCCACTAACACCATATCCCCAACCAGCCGCACCACCATTGGAGAAAATTGTTTTTACAGTTGAGGCAGAATCATCATCCAATTTTGCCACAATAAAAAAAGTGTAAGCATTGTCTGGTGTATTGATTACCGCATTAGCAATGCCATTCGAAAGTGTAAAAACCGCAGCGCTTGAACCGTTAAAATAAACCGCCGGTAAATCGTAAATATTGCTTTTGGCTTTGAAGGTAATGCCAGCTGAGGCAGTTGCGTTGGCTGAAAATTTTGTGGTGGCTTGAGGGTTGCGATCGAGCCATTTTGTTAGTTGAGATCCATCTTCGGTTTCAGCACTTAAAAAACTTTCTGGCATTGAAGATTCTAACCACAAAACCAAACCTTTGGTTGTTGCAACAGGCGAACTCAAAGTGAGAGTTTGCGCTGATTGCAGGCGAAAAGTAGTAATCAATTTTGAGCCACCAGCAACGCCAGCAACTAAAATTCCAATGACTAAAATTACGACGGAAAGCTCGATTAAAGAAAAGGCACGAAGCTTTTTGCGGAAGAGTTTTTTCATAAATTTTTTATATTTTTTTGACTTCAACCATTAAACAAAATCCACATCGTCATTTGCAACAGCGATTCCGCTCAATTCTTTAAAAGAGATTTTAAAAACACTTCAAATGCCAAAATTTTTACAACAGCTGGTTTTTTCGCGCGAACTCAATTTTTTGTTTTTAAGCGTTTTTCTTTTTGCCGCCACTTTGGGAATAAATTTAGTCACCTTTCCCACCATTTTAAACAAGCACGGAGTTAGTGGTTCTCTGATTGGAATAGCCTTCACACTCGACATCCTTGGCGGCATTTTAACGTCGTTTTTCTTAAGCAAAATTGTCGCACGACTAACAATGATGCGAACGCTAAAATTTTCGGTTTTTTGCTACGCCGCCATTATTTTAACAATTTTTTTCTACCAAAATTTTTACCTGTGGGCGGTGTTAGCTTTTGTAATGGGAAGCCTGTGGTTTATTTACGTAATCACGCGCCAGTCTTGGCTTAACATGCTTTTAGAAAACAATCAGCGCGGCGTTGCTTTAGGAATTTTTAGCATGGCCATTTCAGCTGGAATTGCCTTGGGGCCAGTAATTGCAAGCTTTAGCGGCGCTGAAAATTATTTGTCTTTTTTAATTTCTGCCACTTTGGCAATTGCCTCTTTCTTTTGTTTGCTGCCTTTAAAAAACAAACCGCAACCTCAGCTAGAATCACAGCGCATCAGTTTAAAAGATTTCTTCAAAACCAATCCGCGCATTTTTTTGGCGCGGTTTTTTCTCGATTTTCAAACTTATCTTCTTCTCACTTTTAGCGTAATTTTTGGCGTAAAAATTGGCCTTAGCTACGAGGCCGCCGGCCTTTTAATTAGCGCCTACATGTTTAGCGGATTTTGCGATGTTTGGGTGGGTTTTGCGCTAAAAAAATGGAATCCTTACCAACTAATTAACCTTGGTTTTTTGGGCTGCCTTTGCTGCTTTTTAGCGATTATTTTTATTCACAATTATCACTTTTTACTTGGCACTTATTTTACTTTTGGCGTTTTTATTGCCTGTATTTACGTGTCGGTTTTTAAGGTTAGTAACGACGATTACGCCAAATCAAAATTGGTTGCGGCAAATGCAACTTTTCAATTAGTTGGATCAATTGGAGCAATTTCTGGCAGCTTAGTTGGCGGGCTTTTATTTCACATTTTTGACGCTGTCGGATTTCCGATCACGATGGTTTTAAGTTGCGTTTCTTATCTAACTTTTTTGGTCATTTACGAAAAGAAAAAATAAATGGTGAGAATATTATTGCTTCTTTGCTTCGATTTTTTTTTAAATCGAAATCTCCCCCCAACAACTTAAATTTTCTCAACAATGAAAAGGTTTTCTACTCTCGCTTTCGCGCTTGTTATTTTAAGTATTTTTTCAACATCAGCTCAGGCAAAAACTAGTAAAAATAAAAAGTCTAATCCTATCAAGAGTAGCAATGTTGAATCCGAAACTCTCGCAGAAGTCGCATCAGCGCCTGAAGTAAAAACATCCAAAAATAACTCCAACTCAAAAACTCAAGGTCATTACGTTAATTTTGATGTGACCTACACCCAAGGTGAATTTAATGAGAGATACACCAGAAACACCAATCCAGAACCCGTAAACAGAAAGCCATCTTTTCAAAACCAAGGCATTGGGGGCTCGATTAGCTACAAATATGCTTTCAACTTTAACGGAATTTTTATTGCTCCGGGAGTATTTTTTGAGCGCAATAATACTAAAATTTCAGAAACTGGTAAAAACGATCGTTCAAGCATAGACATTTCAAATCGCTACGGAATTAGAACTGACATTGGCTACGACATCGGCAGATTTGCTCCATACTTAACCGGCGGCTACAACAACATTGCCTACAGAACAAAAAATCACACCAGCAGCAAAACATTTTTAAGAGATGCCAGCGCAAATGATTGGTACTACGGAGCGGGATTAAAAATCAGATGTAACGATAATTTCTCTTTCAACGCCGAATATAACCGCGAAAGTTTTTTGGCTAAAACATTTTTAACCAATGGCGTTAAATATCTTGGCTACTACAAAACTGATTTGAATATTTACAAAGCCGGAATCGCTTACAACTTCTAATACAAAACACTCTCTTGCAAATTTGAATAAATGTCGAAACCGCCTTTGAATGATCAAGAAATAGAAACCTCTGGGCGGAAGAAACTAAAAGCAAAACGCGGCGGCTGGAATCTTGTTAGAGCTTTTAAAAGCATCGTAACAATTGCCTTAGCCGCTTCAGCGAATGTTGTCAGCGCCTTTACTGAAAAGAAAAATAGCAGCGATTTACAACTTCCTTCTCAAGACGATCTCACCTCTACAAATCCTACTTTAGATAGAAAAAAAAGAGGTAGAGACGATGATATTAATCATCCTCTTCAAGGTAATAACTTTGATTTTACTGATGTTCTAACGCCACCTCAAAATCATAGCGAATTTTTAGATTTAGATAAAAAAACTAGGCTCAACGACAGAGAGAAAGAATCTGAGAGCACTAACCTTAGAAAAAGAAAAGCACCCGAATTATCAAAAGAACCGCAAGTAAAAACAGACAAACCACATCATGATTCCAACAACCTAGGTGAAGTTTTAGCAGAAGAAAAACCCGAAGACATTCAAGACACCTCCCCAAGAAAAAAAGTAAGAGCTTCAAGACCTGTATCATCACAAGAGCCAGCAGCAAAGCGTCAAAAACTTGAATCGGAAGAACAGCGTCCCGAGATAGAGACAAAATACGATGCCATCACTTCAGCAAAAGACCCTCTAAACAATACCCCACAACATTCGAACAAAATACATCTAGCCCCTCTTCCACCAAGAGAGCAGAAAACAAAGCGCAAGAGAGTGGCCTCAGATGAGAGAGATGTCTCTGATGCAGAAACATCAATGCCAAAAAAGCGACAAAAGACGGAGCCCAAGGAGGCTGATTTATTCAATAACAATCATGACTTAACCCATCATCAAAAACCTGATAGTGATTTTGAGGAAATGGGGCTAGATGATGATGGATTTGGCCCACCACCACCTCCACCATCAAAAAATCCCACTAGATTTCCAACTGCAATGCCGAGCTTCAGACCAACAGTTAGACCTACTAACCCACCTACTAACCCACCTTCATTTAAACCAAGTTTAGAACCAACAGTTGATCCAACTACTGGAGAACCAACGCCACTCCCAACTTCTTGCCCTACTTGTATTCCAACTGGCGATCCTACCGTGATGACGGAGTGTCCGAGTAATTATCCAAGTGGTTATCCAACATTTTGCCCGAGTTTTACTCCAACTGGAGAGCCTACTTGGATGCCAGTATCAGGGCCTACTTATGATCCAAGTAGATTGCCGACGTCTACTCCAAGCTCCGACCCTAGTCAGTCTCCCACTGTACAACCTAGCTCCGATCCGTCAAAAAAACCTAGCGCAGCGCCCACTGGGCAGCCAAGCTTTAGACCAATCGCAATTCCAAGCAAATTGCCTAGTGGTCAACCTACTACAATACCAAGTTTAGCACCAACTATTGATCCAACTACTGGATTGCCAACTGCACTCCCAAGCTCTTGCCCTACTT
>JAGNLL010000004.1:0-29404 GCA_017999675.1 Rickettsiales bacterium | reverse complement strand
GATCCAAGTAGATTGCCGACGTCTACTCCAAGCTCCGACCCTAGTCAGTCTCCCACTGTACAACCTAGCTCCGATCCGTCAAAAAAACCTAGCGCAGCGCCCACTGGGCAGCCGAGCTTTAGACCAACAATGAAGCCTACCGATCCACCCACTAATCCGCCTACGCTAAAGCCGAGCTTAGAACCAACTGTTGATCCAACTACTGGAAGGCCCATCCCACTTCCAAGCTCTTGTCCAACTTTTATTCCAGTTATTACAAATAGACCTTCAGGAAGGCCTACGCTCTCTTGGGCTCCAGCTCCATCCAACTATCCAAGCCATTTACCAACTTTTGCTGTGAATGTCACTCGTAGTGGAAAGCCAACGATGGTGCCAAGTTTTGGGCCTACTGTAAAATCAACTGACGCCGCAAATGTTGTTCCGAGTGCAGATCCATCTGGAGCTCCAACAGTTATTCCAAGCGCTAATCCAACGGGCTTGCCAACACCTGATTCGTCTGAAACGCCCTTAGTAAAGTCAATTCCAAAGCAGTCTGATGATTTAGACGCTTGGTTAATTGCTGTGATTGCCGCATCTGGATTAGCAGTCACTTCAGCTGCAGTGTATGCCGCGATGAATGTTTATAAAAAATGGCAGAAAACTCAAAGGGTAGAGGCACTTAATACAATACCGGTAGTAAATATTGAAGACTCGCCGCCTCAAGCCGTAGCAGTGGAGGCAGTTCCATTGCCAGATAGAAGAGCAACTTGGTCAACCAATAGAGGAACTATTGTTCCTGATGCTCCAGAATTTACCGCGGTTGGCAAAAGGAAATTTTCGATAGATGAGCAAGTTAGTAGAAAAAGAACTCGGGTTTTACCTACTAATGATCTAGAAGAGCTTCCACCGAGCCCCATTGGCACTGCTAATAGCGATGATATTTACAATATTCGTCTTAGTGACTCTGACGATGATGATCTAGAAAAGCTTCGACCGAGGCGCGTTGGCACTGCTAATAGCGATGATATTTACAATATTCGTCTTAGCGACTCTGACGATGATGGACATGATATTGAAAATCCTAGAATTCGCATCGCAACTGCTGAATCACGCACGCACGCAGACGAACGTAATAAATATGACGTTTCTGATGATTCTGACGATGGTATGGAAGTTATACCGCTTGATGCTCCCGTAAGTGAGCCAAATGCCTATAATTACGAAATATCTCCACCGTCATCTGCTTTTACAGCTGCTGGGCATCAAGAAGAAGAAATGGAAATTTCTGAATATGAGGATGATGAAGACAGCGGCCAGCCATCAACAGAAAATTTAGAATCTGAAAGCGATGGTGCATCTAGCGACAATGATGAAGAGTTTGTTTTTGAGGAAGAGCACTCTAATGCTGAAGAAAACTTACCAACCGGCGATGCAATGGATGTTGATTACGAGCCCAGCGGTGACTTATCCACCGAATATCTTGAATCTCAAAGCGATGACGCTTCTAACGAAGAAAGATCAATTAGAGATTCGGAAGCAGACGAAGAATCTTCTGAAGAAGAGGAATATTATGATGTCGCACACGAAGTAAGAACAAGCCAAGAACAAAGCTATCCAATGGACGTCGTCGAAGACGAAATGGAAATAATTCCGCTAAACAACGATCAAGACGAGCTTTATCCACCATCATCTGCTCACGAAGAAGATTTTAGAAGAATTGCAAGAAGCGCTAATACAGCAAATCGAAGAGACCCAAAAACACGTCGCGGAGCCAGTGATGCAAGAATTTCTCAGGATATTCCAACAAAATTCGCTGCCGCCTTTGGCGCGACAGACGAATATGAAGTGCCAGAAGACGTTTTAGTAGCAGCGTTTCGCGACATGGCTTTAGATGATGTGGGAGAATATCACAACGTTCACGTAGCAGGAGGGCCATCACGAAGCCCGTCCTCACCAAGCCTTTCAGAATTTGGCAACTCATTAAGTCCTAAAGACTCAGCCCTCTCTTCTGGCCCAAGAAGTGACGATGACAACACACAAGCACCACAAACCCACATTGCACTTAGAGCATGGAGTGCGGCCTCAGTTTCATCGGAAGAAAGGGGTGGATCATCGAGAGGCTCCACCAACTCAAGCGCTGCGAGTCTTGGCAGAGCAAGAACTTCACTTGTTGCGCCATTACCAAAAAAAACATGGTAAGGCTTAGAAAAAACCGCGGCACATCAAGCACTAATTTCGCCGCCCCAAATCTACAAAATTTATATCGCCTACTCGTCTTTCTTTAGTTTAAAGATTTTTCCAGCCTTTGCGTCGTTAGAAATATTTTTTGGCGCAATAACTTCTTTTGCGTCAATTTCTTTTGGTAAAAATCCATTACCTTCAACCAATTTATAAATTACTTTTCTTATTTTTGACGAACCGTCGTCAACAGCCCCAACAGCACTTGGCGCTTGATTTTGGATAGTTGCGGCAGACGCAATCGATGATTGCTGATCACCACCAATCGAAGCCTTCACTTTATTGCGATAATTTGTGACAGCGATGCTTTCGCCTGATTGTCCTAAAAATTTATACACAACTTTTTTGCCGCCCAAGTCGCTTTCTTTTACAGGAGATTCTGAGGTAATGTTGGCAACGTCTTTATTTTTGATTGAAATTGGCTCAACAACTTCAACGTCGCCAATTTTACCAAGGCCAGAATTATTTAGTTTAAACCTTTTTGCTTTAAGAGAGGTTGCGCAGCAAGGCATTGCGGCATTGTTCAAATGATCATTATTTAGTACTACAACACTTGGAGCAGCAATTGAAGGGTCAGTGGCATTTTGCGAATTTGAAAGTGCAGCCATTTTTGCAGATCTATCAAGATAATCTCCCAAAACTTTTTGGCTTTCTGCATTTTCATGGTTTCTGGCAACAACGTAAGAGTCGTTAATTTGCTGCTGTAATGAATCAGAATCCATCGCCTTAATAAAGTTAAATTTCTCAAACATTGCACTTAAACATGCTGCGCAATCAGAAGATGTAGCGTGAGAAATTGCAGATTCATTTGCAGAATTGAAAGCAGATGCATCGGCACCCTTATCGAGCAATAAATTTACGAACTCAGCATCTCCTGCTAAAGAAGCCCTCATTAGTGGAGTCCATCCCTCGTTATCAGCAGCATTTACATCAGCGCCATTTTCAACCAAGATTTTGGCAATTTCTAATTTTTTTTCACGCGCTGCAATATGTAGAGCAGTTGCTCCTCCGGCATTTTTTTGGTTGACCATTGCAGAGCCGGCTTTGCTAAAAAATTTTACACCATCAATGTCGCCATTAGTTGTGGCGGTCATTAGTGAACTAATTCCAGCAACTTGGTCACTTGATTCAGAGTAAAGATTTGCCATCTGTGCGCGAATTGATTCGCTGCTCAAAAAAACCGCACTAGTTAGAAGTAAAGCCGTGGCAAATAAAATACCTTTCGCACCTTTATTACCAAGGGCGGATCCGTTGATTACTTTGTTCATATTTTTTGATTTGAAGTGAAGAGATTAATTATAAAAAAACTATTTTCCTCGAATTACTATTGCCAGCGATTTTCAAGTTCTTCGATCATTGTTTTCTTTTCGGGACTGTAAGGTTTTTCGATCCAAGTTTTGGCGCCACTTTTTAGCAAAAATTTCACAATCACTTCTTTTTTGTGACGGTAAGCAATTGAAAGCGCCGTGAAGCCGTCATTGTCCATTGTGTTTACGTCAACGCCTTCAAGCACAAATAATTCTGCTGCTGGCAAAAATCCAACGCGCGCGGCGTGCATTAGCGAGGTTCTGCCAAAACCATCCACTTCAAAAATGTCAGCTTTGTTTTTTACCAAAATCTCTAAAGCCTTGATATCAAGCAGCTCAACGGCGATGTCGAGTGGAGAATATCCCAAATCATTTGTCATGTTTGGATTAGCTCCTCTCGCTAAAACCGCCGCCATCACCGGATATTTCTGCAACAAAATTGCGTAAGTTAAAATTGTGTCGCCGGTCGAATTTTTTACGTTTGGCTCTTCGATGTCTTTGTAAGCGCTGGTAAAAAAGGCAACATTGCCACTGGCAATTGCGTCAAAAAGAATGTTGATGCGCTCTTGTCTCGTTAAAATAATTGGAATGTGCAAATTATCTGACGTGCGGTAGCGATCAATAATTGGAAGGGCCGGCGGCTCTTCTAAAACAAATCGGTTAAGATTTTTTTTCTGCGGCAGAATTTTTTCTTCTTCATCTTCGGCAAAATTTTCGGCAGTTTTTTGCGAAAAATCTAAGTCGGTTTTTTCGATTTTGATCAAATATTTTGCGCGCAACTCTTGCAGCTCTTTCGCTTTGTGGGCTTTATTTTTTTCGTAAATTCTTTGACGTTTTTCAGCTTCTAAACGCTTTTTTAAATTTTTCTTTTTCGCCGAATTTACATATTTTTGGGTGTTTTTTTTCGGTTCAACTTTCACTTCTGCAACTGGGGCCACAACTGGCTCTTGCGTTGGAGCAACAACACTTTTTATTCTTTCTTCACCCTTGTGCAAAAAATTGCTGATCTTGTTGGTAAAATTACCGCCCGATTCAGCAGCCTCGCCTTTACTTTCAGCAGCAACTACAGGCTGTGGTTTTGGTTCAACCAACTCTAATTTTGGTGCTTTTTTAACCGGCTTTTCTTCTGCAGTTTTTGGCAAATCTAAGGTTGGCGCAGCCTCAACTGCCGCCGCGGCAGCCGGCTTTTTGTCAACATCGTCAAGCCCCAAAGACTCAAGATCAACCTTCACATCCTTGTCGTTAAAAGGCTCAAGCGCTTCTTTTTTAGCTTTTAGCGCAGCATTAATTTGCTCCATTGTTGGTGGAGCTTTTCTTTGCGCCAAACCCTCGCAAGAAAGCATTACTAAAATTGTAAAAAGAGCAATTCGCAGCATTTAAAGAAAATTATTCAACCGGATCAAATCCGCTTTTTTTGGAAAATGGGTGACATTTTAAGAGGCGACAAACTCCCAAGAAAAAACCTTTTATCAAACCTTTTTTCTCGATGGCCGTAATCACGTAGTTGGAGCATGTCGGGGTGAAGCGACATTTGTAAGTGCCAAGAAATGGCGAGAGTAAAATTTGGTAAGATCTGATGAGAAAAATTGGAAGACGCCTGATAAATTTAAGCACTTAGCAACTCCAACCATTCGTCTTCATTTAGCACTTTTAAGTTTAGCTCATTAGCCTTCTTCAATTTAGACCCAGCCTCACTTCCCGCCACAACAAAATCTGTTTTACTAGAAACCGAGCCAACAACTTTCATGCCCAAATCTTCGGCTTTTTTCTTCGCTTCGGCGCGTGTCATTTTTTCTAAAGTGCCGGTGAAAATAACCGATTTTCCGGCAAAAGCTGAGTCAGAATTTTTTAACTTGGCGTCTTCAATTTGTAGCTCTCTTTCTACTTCTAAAACCATTTTCAAATTGCGATCGTCGCGAAAATAATCGAGCAAAGCTTGCGCCATTTTTTCACCAATGCCATCGATTGCGACTAGGTCTTGGTAAGATTGGTTTGACGCTAAGTGCCCAGAATCATGCTTCGACAGGCTCAGCATGACATCGAGGAAATTTTTATTTGAGACGAAATGTTGTGCTAAAAGTTTTGAAGTTGTCTCACCCACATGCCTAATTCCAACGGCGTAAATAAATTTTTCTAACGAGATTTGGCGTTTGGCGTTGATTGCGGCAAACAAGTTGTCGACCGATTTTTCGCCCCAGCCAATTTTTTTGCAAAGCGGATTTGGCGCGCTTTCTTCAGATTTTTCTAAACGAAAAATATCGGCAAAACTTTTAACGCGACCCTCGAGAAAAAAGTTTTCAACCTGCTTTTTTCCCAAACCGGTAATGTCAAAAGCGTCTTTTGAAACAAAATGTTTTAGCGTTTCTTTTAACTGCGCTTCACAAGACAAACCATTGGTGCAGCGCAGCACCACGTCGTCTTCAACCTTCACAATTTCTGAAGCACAAATTGGACAATTTTTTGGAAAAACAAAAGGCGCTGAGTCAGATTTTCTTTTTTCTAAATCAACTTCCAAAACCTGTGGAATCACGTCACCAGCGCGCTGAATTAAAACTAAATCGCCAACGCGAATATCTTTGCGCGCAATTTCGTCTTGATTGTGCAAAGTTGCACGCGACACCATAACGCCGCCGATATTGACAGGAGTAAGCTCGGCAACTGGAGTTAGCGCACCAGTTCTACCAATTTGAATGACAATATTTTTAATTTCGGTTTTGCCTTTTTCAGCGGCAAACTTGTGCGCAATGGCCCAGCGCGGGCTTCTGGCAACAAAACCCAAACGCTCTTGCAGAACAAAATCATTCACTTTGTAAACCATGCCGTCAGTGTCGTAGTCAAACTGGTAGCGGGTGTCGGCAATTTTTTGGTAGAGCGCCATTACTTGTTCAATGCCGCGACACACTTGCGAGTGAGGCTCGGTTTTAAAGCCAAATTCGCGCAATTTTTTGTGCAGTTGGTCTTGTGAAGCGCAACTAAAATCATCCGAAAAATCACCAACGGCGTAGGCAAAATAACTCAATTTTCTTGAGGCGGTAATTGCTGGGTCAAGTTGGCGCAGCGAGCCTGCGGCAGCGTTTCGCGGGTTGGCAAAAATTTTAGCGCCCTGCTCTTCTTGGCGCGTGTTTAAGTCTTCAAAATCTTTGCGGCCCATGTAAATTTCGCCACGAATTTCAAAAACTTTTGGTGGGTTTTTTGTTGCTAAAGTTAGGGGAAAATCGCGAAGAGTTTTGATGTTTTGCGTGACGTCTTCACCTTCAAATCCATCACCGCGAGTGGCGGCTTGCAAGAGGTTGCCATTTTCGTAGCGCGCCGAAAAAGACAATCCGTCAATTTTTGTTTCGCAAAAAAAATCAAGTTCTGGCGTGGTAGAAAAACTAAATAAATCAACCGCCTGCTCTTTTTTGTCTAAACCTAAAAAGCGATTTATGCGGTCAAAAAAATCGGAAATGTCTTCTTGAGAAAAGCCGTTGGCCAGCGACAGCATTGGTTTTTTGTGCTGAATTTTAGAAAAACTTTCCAAAGTTTTGCCGCCAACTTTTTCGGTTTTTTCAAAAAATTGCGGAAATTCTTCGCGATATTTTTCTAATTTTTTGCGCAGCTCGTCATATTCAGCGTCAGAAATTAGTGGTGCATCTAAAGTGTGGTAAGCCTCGTCATGCTTGGCTAACTCGGCTTTGAGGTTTTTTATTTTTTCGGCGATTTCCGTCATCATCTAAACCAAATTATCGTCGTTAACATTTTGCAAACTTTTGCAAACTTTTTGCAGATCAAATTTTTTAAAATGCTCTTCGTCAATGGCGTGAACCAAAATTTCATTTTCTTTGGCGCCAATGCAAAAAAGCCCGGTCGTCATGTTGAAACTGGCCATTAAAAGTGCGGGGTTAATTTGACTTTCGGGGTCAAGCTTAACTGTGTAAACCAGCGGATGTGAAGGCTCGCGCGTTAAAGCTAAATCCATCACCAGCTTTAGTGAGCTAAAAAAGCCTTTAAAAAAAATGCGCGCAAAATGGCGATAAAAACCAAAACTCAAATGCAGCAACTCGCTTTTTTCTTCGATTAATCTGATGCGAAAAGACGAAACGCTAACAAGACCAGACGCCAATATTCCAAAAAATATGTAAAGCCACGAAACCTTGCCAGCCGCGACCATGAACATGATCCACAGCGTCAACAAAAACAGAAATAGGTTGAAAATGTTGAGCATTTTAAGAAAGGAAATTTTAAAAAGTTTTGAGGCACAAATTCTTCAACAAAATTAATCAAAAACAATGTCAAAAGTTCTCATCGTTCAAGCAGTTTTTTACGAAAAAATTTCAGCGCTTTTGCTTAAAGGCGCAACTGAAGAGCTTACACGAGCTGGCTGCAAATATGATGTCATTAATGTTCCGGGAGCATTTGAAATTCCAGCAGCAATCTCATTTGCAAAAGATGCCACAAACGCCTTCTTCAAAAACTTTGATAAATACGATGGCTACATTGCGCTGGGTTGCGTAATTCGCGGCGAAACAACTCACTACGATTACGTCTGCGGTGAAAGCGCGCGTGGTTTAAATGAGTTGGCGATTAAAGAAAAATTAGCGATTGGCTACGGAATTATCACCGTTGAAAACGAAGCCCAAGCCATTGAGCGCGCTGATCCAGCCAAAAAAGATAAGGGTGGCTTTGCTGCGTTTACTTGCTTGGAAATGATGAAATTAAAAGAAAAATTTGGCGCTTAAATTTTTTTGGAAACGGCAATTGCAAACCTAGTTGCGCCTTTGATGAAAGCTGAAAGTGGTGTAAAATAAGTAAGTTCTGCGGCTTTGTGTTCGTAGCCAATGTCGCGATGCTCAAGTTCTTCTTGGCGAAATTTTTCGATTTTTTCTTTTAATTCGCTGACTTCTTTTTGCTGATTTTCATCAAGAAATTTTTCTTCTTTTGTAAGTGCCACAAGCTGCTCTTGGTAGTGCTCGTCAATCACTTCTTCTACCGCAGTTGTACAAGTCATCGCCGCTTTTTTGCTAGCCAAGGCCGTAAAAAAACCCAAAGCAAAACCACCAACTTTCCAAATTGGCTGCATTACTGTTGGGCGAAATTTTTGTGTTTTTATTGCTGAATTGAAGTAATCGAAGTGAACATCTTCTTGCTCTTTCATGTGCTTCACTAGCTGAAGCGTTTCGTCATCTTTTTTTAATTTTAGTGCTGCCATCTGACCTTTGTAAATCACCTTTGCACCCATCTCACCCGCGTGGTCAACGCGGATGATTTCTTCAAGTTTTTTTGAAAAACTAGTCATCTACCTGAACATTTTCGTCAACGAAAGTGTTGTCTTTTAACACCAAGTTTGACTCGGTTTCTTCGTTCACGGCAGCAACTACTTCTTCGTTTGACGAGATAATTTCAACATTACCGCGATTTTTAATTGAGCGCACAATATTGCGTCTAACGCCTTCAACATCAACCAAACCTTCAGCGATTTCGCGAAGAGAAATAACCGCTGGTTTTTCTTTGCTATCTAGAGTTGTTGATGAGCCAGACAAAATGCTTTTAGCGCGATTGCTGGCAATTAAACAAAGCTCAAAACGATTAGGTACAACTGTCACGCAGTCTTCAACGGTAATTCTTGCCATTGTGAAAATGAAATTTAGTTTTGTTGGGAAGGTAGTAAAGATAAGGCCGCGCAACCTAGGTAGCCGTTTTCAGCAAATCAACAAAAAATTCATGACAATCCCAATTCACACTAGCAGCGATTTTGAAAAAATGCGTGCTGCCGGAAAATTAGCCGCCGAAATTTTAGATTTTATTACGCCTCACGTGCAAATTGGCGTCACAACAAACGAACTAGATAAACTTTGTCACGACAAAATTGTTGCAGCTGGTGCAATCCCTGCTCCGCTTAACTACAAAGGCTTTCCTAAATCAATTTGCACTTCGCTTAATCATGTTGTTTGCCACGGCATTCCGTGTGACGATGTTTTAAAAAACGGCGACATTCTCAACATCGACGTCACCGTAATTTTAGACGGCTGGCACGGCGACTCTAGCCGCATGTACTTTGCGGGCGAGCCGTCAATCAAAGCCAAAAGACTCACCCAAATAACTTACGACGCCATGATGCTTGGTATTGAGCAAGTAAGGCCCGGTGCACCTCTTTCAAACATCGGCCGCGCCATTCAAACCCACGCCGAAAAACACGGCTTTTCTGTGGTTCGCGATTTCTGTGGCCACGGCATTGGCCGCGTTTTTCACACTGAGCCAAGCGTGGTTCACTACTACGAAAAAACCCGCGACGTTATTTTAGAAGAAGGCATGTTTTTTACGATTGAGCCGATGATTAACGAGGGCAATTTCAAAACAAAATTCTACCAAGCCAATAAAGACGCACCAGATCAAAAACTAGAAAAACAAAAACAAGAATGGGTTGCAACCACTACTGATTTCACCGCCGGAAAAAAATCTTTATCAGCACAGTTTGAACACACTGTTGGCGTGACAAAAGACGGTGTTGAAATTTTTACCGACTCACCAAAAGGCTTAGATTTTCCGCCTTACAAATTAAACTAACCCAAACTTAATTAACTTCGACAAACTAACATTTTTTTTCTCAAACTTTTTTGGAGCATTTCATGAAAATTTTCTCAGCAATTTTTTGCGCCGCGCTTTTGCTTTCAAGCCAATCTTACGCGCTTGATTTTTTTGTTGGCTTTGACGCGTTGCACGCAAGCGCCGGTCACGAAGCAGTAAATTCTTCTAGCGCTTCTGGCCCAAAAAATGGTGACGTTAAAGACAGCGACAAGGTGAACTTTGGCTTAAACACTGGCGTTAGAGTAGATTTTTTAAACCTTTACGCTTCAGGC
Organism: Rickettsiales bacterium; assembly: GCA_017999675.1. Taxonomy (GTDB): domain Bacteria; phylum Pseudomonadota; class Alphaproteobacteria; order Rickettsiales; family UBA1997; genus UBA2645. Next base: position 19,044 of record JAGNLL010000004.1, on the reverse strand, counting down.
GAATTGTTTTTTGACAACCTCAACACCACCACAAAAAGTTTCGATTTAAACTCGGGTGCGTCAAATTCTGGAAACGAAATCAATCTTGACAATCGCTACGGCGCCAAGGCTAACGCGGGGTTTGCAATTTTTCCAAGAGTGACACCTTTTTTAACTTACGGGCTCGCCGGCGTTAATTACAAAAGCAGCACCTCAACTTACGCAATTTCAAATTCAGAATTAACGCCACTTTACGGCGCTGGAATATTAGTTGATTTGCCACTTGGAGTTTCGCTTAAAGCTTCTTACGACTACCAATCTTTCAACATGCGCTACGCAGAGTCTGGATCAAAAATCAAAACTCATCTTGGCGTGGCAAAACTTGGCTTAATTTATAATTTCTAAGAAAATGTCAGTGACGATCAAAACAAAATATTTAGGTGGATTAAGAACCGAATCGATTCACCTAAAATCTGGCAACGCTCTAATTACTGACGCGCCAATTGACAATAACGGTAAAGGCGAGGCCTTCTCGCCAACCGATTTATTGGCCGCCTCTCTTGCCACTTGCATGATTACCGTAATGGGCATCAACGCCAATAAACACGGCTTAAACATTGACGGCATTGACTGCAGCGTGACCAAAATAATGTCGGCAAATCCGCGTTTAGTTTGCGAAATTGTGGTAGAGCTAAATTTTCCAGCAAACAATTTTAGCGAAGAACAAAAACAAATGCTGCGCGATGCGGCTTACTCTTGCCCAGTTGCACTAAGTTTACATCCCGATCTAAAAAAGAGCGTCACCTTTAACTTCTAACACCCAAAATGTGGCAAATCGCGGTTGTAAGCTCAGAGCGATTTAGTGTGTAAAAGTGAAAATCATTCACCCCTGCATCGTGTAAAATTCGACACATTTCAACCGAAACAACACCGGCAATTAATTGGCGCGTGTCTTGTTTTTCGTCGAGTCCTTCAAAAACTTCGTCCATCCATTTTGGAATTTTTGCACCGCACATTTTGGCGAAGTGTTTGGTTTGTTTAACATTACTTACTGGCAAAATTCCTGGCACGATTGGCACTTTAATTCCGGCATTTCTGCATCTTTCAACAAAGCTTAAATAAACATCGGTGTCGAAAAAAAACTGCGTGATGATGCGCGTTGCACCGGCGTCGACCTTGCGTTTTAGGTTATCAATATCTTCTTGAACGCTTTTAGATTCAGGGTGCATTTCGGGGTAACCCGCAACTGAAATTTCAAAATCAGCAATTTTTTTAATGCCCGCAACCAACTCGTTGGCATATTGGTAGCCATCGGGATGCAATTGATAATTTGGGCTTGAAGCAGGCATGTCACCACGCAAAGCCACAATGTGACGCACACCCATTTGCCAATAATTTCTTAAAATTTCATCCACTTCATTTTTTGAAGCACCAACGCAAGTAAGGTGCGAAGCTGGTCTTAAATGAGTTTCGTCAATAATGCGTTTTACAGTTTGGTGCGTTCTTTCGCGTGTTGAGCCGCCAGCGCCGTAGGTGACTGACACAAAGCTTGGTTTAAGGCCTTTGAGGTTTGAAACTGCGTCCCACAATTTCACTTCCATTTCGTCGTTTTTTGGCGGAAAGAATTCGAAGGAAACGTTGATTTTGCGATTGCTCGAAACAACTTCTTCAAGTTTGTTTGGGTAGTTTTTCATTATTTAATAAATCGGCTTCCCGGTTTGATTGCTGGGATATTTTTTAATTCTTCGGGCACGTTATTTTCGTCAAAAGTTTTTACGTCGATTGTCAAAAGCGAAACTACTGGCACGCCCATTTTTTTAGCTAAATCAACATCGCCAGAGCGGTCAACTAGGGAGGCTTCCGCCACAACTTCTGCGCCTAATTTTTTAATCAGGTCAAAGGTTTCAAGCGACGATTTGCCTGTCGTGATCACATCTTCAATCACCAAAACTCTCGCGCCTTTTTCTAATTCAAAACCGCGACGCAGTTCGAATTGTCCGTTAACTCTTTCGCAAAAAATTGTTGGCAATCCAAGCTGGCGCGCCATTTCGTAACCGACTACTACTCCACCCATTGCAGGGGCCACGACGATGTCGGCAAAGTTTTTACCGAGCTTTTCTTCAAACTTACGAGCCAATGCGGCGCAAAGTTTTTCGGCTCTTTTTGGATCCATTAAAACACGCGCACATTGCATGTAAGTGTCAGAGTGCAACCCTGATGAAAGAATGAAGTGACCTTTTAAAATAGCTTTGGCCGCAGCAAATTCTTGTAAAATTTCTTGCTCTTTTAGGTTCATGATTGGAAATTGGGAAAAATTTTTAAATGCCTCTCAGAAGCAGCAAAATCAAGCCTAAGCAAAAATATGCAAGACAAAAAATCCTACATTAATTCTGCCGTAAAAACTATCGAAACTGAAATTGAAGGCTTAAAATCTTTGCTCAATTTTTTTGGCGAAAATTACGTCGCAGCGGTTGAGTTAATTCTAAACTGCAAAGGCAAAGTAATCGTCAGCGGCATGGGAAAATCTGGCCACATCGCCAATAAAATTGCCGCCACTTTTGCCTCAACCGGCACACCTTCTTTTTTCATTCACCCTTCTGAAGCAAGCCACGGCGACCTTGGCATGATCACGCAAAATGACGTGGTAATTTTGCTTTCAAATTCTGGCGAAACCAAAGAGCTCAAAGACATCATCTATTTCTGCAAACGCTTCGAAATTCCAACCATTGGCATTGTGCGCCGCGCTGAATCTGAGCTTACAAAAACTAGCACTGTAGCTTTAGTTTTGCCGGCAATTCCTGAAGCAAATTTGGTAAATGCACCAACCACTTCAACTACAATGATGTTAGCCCTTGGCGACGCTTTGGCAGTTAGTTTAATTGACGCCCACGGTTTTAGCGCCGAAAAATTTGGCACTTTTCACCCAGGTGGAAAACTGGGTTCAAACTTTTTGAAAGTTAAAGAATTAATGCGCCGCGAAAAAGACGTGCCATTGGTTTTAGAAAATCAAAAAATGTCAGAAGTTTTATTTGAAATGACTTCGAAGCATTTGGGCTGCGCTGGCGTGGTTAATACTTCTGGAGTGCTTGTTGGCATTATCACGGATGGTGATTTACGCCGCCACATTACTAACGATTTTTTAGCGCAAAGCGCGGTTGACGTAATGACAAAAAATCCAGCAACAACTGCTGTGGATACTTTAGCGGTTGAGGCAATTGCAATTATGAACAAAAAATCAATCACCAGCTTGCTGGTTTTGGATGAGCAAAAAAAAGTTGTGGGCATTCTGCATCTTCACGATTGCTTGCGCAGCGGAGTGGTTTAGAAGAAAATTTTAAATTAATTTAGACGAGACGAAATGCAGGACGGGATTTGTAATCCCGTCCTAACTTTCATTTCTAATGAACATGTGGACTGGGTTGCAAACCCAGTCCAGCAAACATCCAGCGAACGTAAAAAAATACTTAACTAACTTAAACTGCCAAATCATGTCATCATTCGTAGCCTTCTCTTACTTGGTTTCAGCCGTATTATTTATTCTTTCACTTTACGGCCTCTCCTCACCAAAAACCTCGCGCAACGGCAACTATCTTGGCATGGCCGGCATGGGTTTGGCAATCGTCACCACACTATTTTTGCCACAAGTAAAAAACATTTTTCCAATTTTGATTGCCATCGCAATTGGCGCTGGCATTGGCTACGCAATTGCCAAAAAAGTTAAAATGACTGCAATGCCACAACTTGTTGCCGGCTTTCACTCTTTAGTTGGACTTGCGGCAGTGCTAATTTCGGCAAGTGCTTTGTGGATGCCAGAATCTTTTAAAATTGCCGTTGATGGTCACGTAAAATTTGCCAGCCTTGTTGAAATTGGCCTTGGTGTGGTAATTGGTGCAATCACTTTCACCGGCTCGCTTGTTGCCTTTGCTAAGCTTAACGGCAACATGAAATCACAATTCGTGCTTTTCAAAAACCCAAAACAATCTTCAAAATATGTGGCAATTGCTGCTGGCATTGTGCTTTTGGCTTTCATTGTTTTTGGCGGTTCAAAATTTTTATTTGTTGTTCTTACCCTGCTCTCTTTTTTCATCGGCTTCATGCTAATCGCGCCAGTTGGTGGTGCCGACATGCCTGTGGTTGTTTCAATGCTAAATTCTTACTCAGGATGGGCGGCGAGTGGCATTGGTTTTACGCTTAATAATCCGCTTTTAATTATTGCAGGTGCGTTGATTGGCTCAAGTGGCGCGATCCTTAGCTACATTATGTGCAAGGCGATGAATCGCTCAATTATTAACGTGATTTTTAGCGGCTTTAACGAGCAGGTTGTTTCTGCCGCGGGTGAACAAAAAGAGCAAAAACCAGTTAAACTCGGCAGCGCTGAAGACGCCGCCTACTTAATGAAAAACTCATCTTCAGTTGTAATAGTTCCCGGCTACGGAATGGCCGTTGCAGGCGCTCAACACGCCGTTGCTGAAATGACAAAACTACTTGAAGAAGCCGGCGTCACCGTAAAATTCGCCATTCACCCAGTTGCCGGCAGAATGCCTGGGCACATGAATGTTTTGCTTGCTGAAGCCAACATCGATTACGAAAAAGTTTTTGAATTAGAAGAAATTAACGGTGAGTTCAAATCAACCGACGTAGCTTTTGTAATTGGCGCCAATGACGTGACCAACCCAGCTGCTAAAACCGACAAAGCCAGCCCAATTTACGGCATGCCAATTTTGGATGTAGAATTTGCCAAAACAGTTTTCTTCGTTAAGCGCTCAATGGCCTCGGGATACGCGGGTGTTGAGAACGAGCTATTCTTCAACGACAACACCATGATGATTTTTGGTGATGCGAAGAAGGTGGTGGAAGAGATTGTTAAAAATTTAAACTAAGGAGCACTAATGAAAACCAACGCAAATTCAGTAAAAGTCGGCAACGTCATCGAATACCAAAATCAACTTTGGAAAGTAATCAAACGCGAACACGTAAAACCCGGCAAAGGCGGCGCTTACATTCAAGTTGAAATGAAAAACATCGTGACAGGCAACAAAACAAACACTCGCTACAACTCAAGCGAAGATGTTGACGTGGCTTACGTTGAGCAAAAAAATTATCAGTTCCAATATTTTGACCAAGACGACCTCGTAGCAATGGACATGGAAAGCTTTGAAACTTTCAACCTTGCTAAAGAACTAGTCGGCGATCCTTTACCATTCTTGAAAGAAGGCATGAATATTCAGGTTGAATATTGCAACGACAAACCAATTTCAGTGCAAATTCCTGAACTAGTGACTGGCATTATTGCCCAAGCTGACGCTGTTGTTAAAGGCCAAACTGCCGCTTCTTCACACAAGCCAGCGATCCTTGAAAATGGCGTGCGCATCATGGTTCCACCTTTCATTGAATCTGGCGAAGAAATCATTATCAGAACTGAAGATTTTACTTATGTCAGCAGAGCAAAATCTTAAACTTTCTTTTGTTAAAATGAGCGGAGTCGGCAACGACTTCGTCATTTTTGACGCGCGCAAAACCGCGATTCACCTGACTTGCGAACAAATTAAAAAAATTTCTAACCGCAAAAATATCGGCTGCGATCAATTGATTGTGATTAGAAATTCTGACAGCGCTGATTGCTTAATGGAAATTTACAACCCCGACGGATCAATGTCTGGCGCCTGCGGAAACGCCACTAGATGCGTTGCCTCTTTGCTTGAAAAAGACGAAGTAAAAATCAAAACCGCCGCCGGAATTTTAAATTGCAAAAAAGTTGGCAACCTAATTTCGGTCAACATGGGCGTGCCAAAATTAACCCCAAATATCTCGCTACACGGATTTGATTTTACCTGCGTTGATGTTGGAAACCCTCACGCCGTCACTTTCATTGAAGAAAAAATTTCTGACGAAAAATTTTTTGATGTCGGACCAAAAGTTGAAAATGACAAATTTTTTCCAAACAAAACCAATGTCGAGTTCGTTAAAATTTTATCTGACGATTTAGTTGAAGTTCGCGTTTTTGAACGCGGCGCCGGCGAAACCCTAGCCTGCGGTTCTGGTGCCTGCGCCGTTGGCATTGCCGCAATTCACAATGGTTTAATAAAAAGCAAAAAAATCACCACTCGCTTCAAAGGCGGTGACTTGCAAATTGAATGGAATGGCGAAGGCAGCCCAGTAATTATGACAGGTGGCTTTACCAAAATTTTTGACGGCGTAATTGATGCAGATTTTTTTGATGCGAATTAGACATTTTTTACTCGCCATTTCTCTTCTTCTTCCACTCACCTCCTACGCCTTAGTACCTGAACCGAGAATTCCCGACGAGGCCAAAGAGCAACGCGCAATGCACCTGTTTTTAGAAGTGCGCTGTTTGGTTTGCGAAGGTCAGGTGATTGAAAGTTCGAATACGGAATTTTCTTTTGAGATGAGAAAGTTGATTCGTCGAAAAATTCTGGAAGGAAAAAGTGACGATGAAATTAGGACAGAATTGGTGCGAGAATTTGGTGAAGATATTTTAACCGGAGCTAGTGGGAGTGGTGGGTTGCTGTTGTGGTTTTTACCGATTGTTTTTGCTGCTGGGATTGGAGCTGTGGTGTTTAGATCGGTTAGAAAATAAATCGTAAATATAACCCCAAAACCGTCGGTTGAGCGGAGTCGAAACCATCGGAAGATTCCTGCTGCGGAACTTTCACAGCAGGAATCTTCCGATGGTTTCGACTCCGCTCAACCGACGGTTTTGGGGTTTTTGATCTTAACGATCCAACTCCTTCGACAAAATATTCAAAAGCTGCACCGAAAAATTGTGAGCGCGCTCGCTAAATTGGTTAATTTTCGAGCTAAAAATGTTGTAAAAAAACACCGCTGGAATTGCCGCAAATAACCCCGCAGCTGTTGCAAGCAAAGCTTCGGCAATACCCGGAGCCACCACCGCCAAACTAGTATTTTTCGAAACCGCAATTCCTTGAAAGCTGCTCATAATTCCCCACACGGTGCCAAATAATCCAACGAAGGGTGCTGCTGATCCGATAATTGCAAGAAACCCTAAACCACTTTCCAAACGGCCCATTGAGCGGTTTGCCGCCACTTCCATTTCGCCCATTAAACGCTCTTTCAGTGAAGATTTTTTTTCAGTCGAATCATTAATCACCTGCTTCACATTGCTCGATTTCCACTCTTTCATGCAGGCAATAAAAATGCGCGCGAGCGGGTGGTTGTCTGATTTTTTGGCTTCAGTGTAAATATCTTCAAGCATTGCTGATCCTTCAAAAGCCTCTTCAAAAGCGTCGCTGCGATTTTTCAAAACTTTAAATTTGATGATCTTGTCAAAAATAATCGCCCACGACCACATTGAGGCAAGAACCAGCGCCAGCATTACAAGCTGAACGATGATGTCGGCTTGGGTGATGAGATTAACGATTGAAACTGATGCGACTTTTTCCATGTTTTTGATAAATTAATTAAAAGGATGAACCGTCGGTTGAGCGGAGTCGAAACCACCGGATGAGTTCCTACTGCGAAGGTTCTGCGGCAGGAACCTTCCGTTGGTTTCGACTCCGCTCAACCGACGGTTATTTTTTTATTCTTCCACCACCTCTCTTTTTCCCGAAACATTTGGCGGCGTGATTACGCCCTGCTCTTCCATTTTTTCAATTAAAATTGCAGCGCGGTTGTATCCAATTCTTAGCTGTCTTTGCACGTAACTAATTGACGGCTTTTTGTCGCGGCGCACAATCATTACAGCTTTGCGGTAAAGATCTTCGTCGCTGCCACTTCCGCCACCATCAGAATCTTCGTCAAAAGATCCACCAGTTGATCCGGGAGGTGGCGCTTCAAAAGAGATTTTATCGCCGTCAGTAAATTCGGTTAAGTCCTGCGACTTAATAAAATTAACAATATTTTCAATTTCAGTGTCTGAACAAAACGGCCCGTGAACCCGTGTCATTTTGCTGCCGCCCGACATGTAAATCATGTCGCCTTGACCAAGAAGTTGTTCGGCGCCTTGCGTGCCAAGAATAGTGCGGCTGTCAATTCGCGACGTCACTTGAAACGAAATGCGTGTCGGGAAATTCGCTTTAATCACACCAGTAATCACGTCAACGGAAGGGCGCTGCGTTGCCGTAATAATGTGAATTCCCGCCGCTCTGGCCATTTGTGCCAAGCGTTGCACCGAGCCTTCAATTTCTTTGCCTGCAACCATCATTAGGTCGGCCATTTCGTCGATAATTACCACAATGAAAGGCAATCTTTTTGGCTCAAATTCAAGCTCTTCAATAATTGGCTGACCGGTTGAAGCGTCGTAGCCGGTTTGCACTTTGCGCGACAATTTTTCGCCAGTAATAATCGCCTTCTCGGCTTTTTCGTTGTAGCCGGCAATGTTGCGCACAGCAAAGCTCGACATTAAACGGTAGCGCTCTTCCATCTCAGCCACCACCCACTTCAAAGCAATCACCGCCTTGCTTGGTTCGGTAACAACGGGTGCCAGCAAATGCGGAATTCCGTCGTAAATTGACAACTCCAACATTTTCGGGTCAATCATGATAAACTTACACTCGTCTGGTCGCATCTTGTAGAGAATCGACAAAATAATCACGTTTAAGCCCACCGATTTTCCCGAACCCGTGGTGCCCGCAATTAACAAATGCGGCATCTTGGCAAGATCTGCAATCATTGGCTCGCCGCCAATGTCTTTGCCCAAAATAATTGGCAAAGAATGTTGCGAAAATTTGTAATCTTTGCTTTCGACCTGCTCGCGGAAAAAAATCATTTCGCGTTTTGGATTTGGCAATTCAATGCCAATCGAAGTTTTACCCGACACCACCGCAATCCTCGCCGACACTGCGCTCATCGAGCGTGCAATGTCGTCAGAAAGCCCAATCACGCGCGAGGCTTTGGTGCCAGCTGCCGGTTCAAATTCGTGCAACGTAACTACGGGCCCAACCTTGGCGCCAAGCGAGGTGCCGTAAACGCCAAAATCTTCTAAAACTTTTAGCAACATTTTCGACTGCGCTTCAACCAAATCTTTGCTGGTTTTTTTGTCTTTATTTTCTGCTGAGCGGTCAGTGAGCAAATCTGCAGTTGGTAGCTGGTAGGTTGATTTTGCTGCACGTTTTGGCTTTTTGGTTTTGCTGGCTTTCACCAATTTTGCTTTGAGTTCTTCGCGAGTTTCTTCTTCGTCTTCAGCCTCTTCTTCAACCGCCCCTTCTTCACTTTCAATTTCAACTGTTTGTTCAGCTTCACGCGGCTTAAATTCGGCCTGTTCATCTTTGAAAGAATTCATTAAACGCTCAAATAAATAGCGCGTTGTGGCAAAGCTGTAGCGGAAAAAATAAATCCAATCGCCAAGCGAAACTTCAATAATTATTGAAGTTAAAATAATCGAAAAAAGCAGCGCCAGCAAAGAGGTGGCAGGCAAAGGCAAAAAGGTAATTTTGGCTAAAATAAATTGCCCGTTAACGCCGCCCAAACCATTAAAATCCCACCAGCTTGGTTGCGGCAAAGTGGCAAAAAATAGTGAAAAACACAAAACGCAAAAAGGGGTGAGAATAATTTTTGGCAGCAAGTTTTTAACACCGTCGCGACTGCTAATTTTGGCGCCAATGCTAAAAATTATTAGGCACAAAGAAAACGCTGAAAGGCCGATTAATTGCAGCGACAAGTCAGAAATGTGCGAGCCAAAACTGCCCATCCAATTGCCTACGTAGTCGTTGGTTGAAACGGTGTTAAATGACGGGTCTTCGGCGTTGAAGCTGAACAACGCCAACGCAAAAACCAGCGAGAATCCGACCAAACACAAGCCGAAAAATCGCAAAAGTAAGCGTAGGAGGATTTGGTAGATTTTGTTTGGCATTGGTTTGTTGGAAAATTTTGGTAAAGGTTGAGTCGGAGATTACGCGAATAACCACCCCAACCCCTCCTTGAAAAGGAGGGGCTCGACCACCGAGCTCGGTTTAAGCCCCTCCTTTTCAAAGGAACTCAAAGCTAAAGCCCCTCCTTTTCAAGGAGGGGTTGGGGTGGTTATTCGCGTAATCTTACTAAACTTAATTCGGCAGCGGAATCACCGGCAATCCTGGCGGCAACGACCCGTCAATAATTACCGATTTCGAACCTTCTGATTTCTTTTTTTCTTCTTCTTTCTTTTTTTCTTCAGCTTTTTTCGCCTCTTCTTGCGCCTGCTTCTTCAACAAAAATGGCGGAATCTCAACCTTCACCGGCTCTTGATTAACCGGTGCTGGCGCAGGAATTTGCGTAATTGGCGAAGTTGGCGCTTCTGGGTCAACCACAACTGGCTGCACAATTACTGGCTCAGGTTTTTTTGGCGCTGGTACTGGCGCAGGCTCTGCTGGCTTTGGCGCATTAGGATCTGGCGGATTTAACCTTGCCATTATTTCTTGCTCATTTGCTAGCGCGTCGGCTTTTCGTTTTTCTTTTGCGGCGTCTAAAATTTTCTGATTTTTTTCGGCCTCAATGTCGTAAATTTTTTTGTAATCTTTTAAGGCAAGGCAGGTTTCGCCGTTCCAGCAGCGGTTTTTGCCGCAGTCGCACGAAAAAACCAAAGCGTTGGTACACATTGCAAATTTGTCGAAAACGCTTTCGCAATTGTTGGCGCAACCGTTGCCAAATTGACGCCAAACTCCTTTTGAATCTTCGCAAATATTGCGGTCGTCGAAGGTTGTGGGGCGTATTGTTTGGGCAAAAACATTAGCAGAAAAAAATACGAAAAAAAGGCAGGTAGCTTGCACCACACTGCCTAAATTTTTCAAAATTTTTTTCACACAAAACTTGCTCATGCAGTCAGTTTTTGCAGCTGTTCAATAATTTTGTCGCCCATTTCTGAACAAGAAATTTTTGCTTCCCCTGCATTGGCAATGTCAGCGGTACGAAGCCCTTGGTTCAAAACATTTTCAACCGCTGCTTCAAGCAAATCAGCCTCTTTGGCAAATTCAAAAGAATACCTAAACATCATTGCCAAACTGAGAATTGTGGCAATTGGGTTGGCAATATTTTTGCCAGCAATGTCGGGGGCTGAACCGTGAATTGGTTCGTAAAGTGCAAATTGTTTGCCGCTTGCTTGCTTGGCGCCAAGTGAGGCCGAAGGCAACATTCCAAGTGATCCAGTAAGCATTGAAGCGGTGTCAGACAAAATGTCGCCAAACATGTTGCCTGTCAGCATTACGTCGAATTGTTTTGGATTTCTCACCAATTGCATTGAAGCGTTGTCTACGTACATGTGCGACAAGGCAATTTCTGGGTAATATTTTTGGCCCATTTCGGTGACCACTTCGCGCCACATTTCGGTGGTTTCAATTACGTTGGCTTTGTCGATTGAACAAAGTTTTTTGCCGCGAATTTTAGCTAGGTCAAAAGACACGCGCGCAATTCTTTCCACTTCTTTTGAGTTGTAGGTCATTGTGTTAACGCCTTGTCTAGAGCCATCTGCCAAGGTTGTGACGCCGCGTGGTTCACCAAAATAAAGATCACCCGTAAGCTCGCGCACAATCATGATGTCGAGGTTTTCAACGATTTCGCGTTTTAGAGTTGAGCTGTCGGCAAGCGCTGAAAAAACTTTTGCGGGACGTAAGTTAGCAAATAATTCTAACTCTTTACGAATGCCAAGTAAGCCGCGCTCTGGGCGGTGTTTGTATTCGAGCGATTCCCATTTTAATCCGCCAACCGCACCAAGCAAAATTGCGTCAGATTCGCGCGCTAATTTTACAGTTTCTTGCGGAAACGGCGTGCCGGTTTGATCAAAGGCGATTCCACCCAAAAGTGCATTTTCGGTTTCAAATTTTTTGTCGGTGTTTTTTGAGAAAAACTCGAGAACTTTTTTCGCTTGTCCAACCACTTCAGGACCAATGCCGTCACCAGAAATTAAGAGAATTTTTTTTGTCATTTTTTGTTAGTTTTTAGTTTAAAAAATTTTTTGCAGTTCAGAAAAAAGTTTTTCTTCAAGCCTCTCGCCCTTAGAATCAAGCCAGTTTTGCGCGGCTTCGTCAAAAGAAAAATAATCAGCCCCCGTAAAAGGTGACGAATACCAAATTTTTTGAGAGGCGGCGTGACGGTTGATTACGTAGGTTTGAGAGGTTGCTTCGATTGTGATTGTTAAAATTCCGTCTGAATATTCAACATCCAGTTTCGAATTTTTGTCGCGATTTTCAATTGTCTCAGCAAGTGAATTTAAAACGGTTTCGCAAGAGTTGTGAAAGTTTGATTCAGACATTTTTTGTAAGTTAATTTTGTGAGCAAAAAAAAGATTTTGAACGCGCGTGCAAAATCTTTTAAAAACCGCTCTCAAGCCAATAAAATAAAGGCTCAAAGAGCTGTGCAAATTTTGCACTGATTTTTACAAATTAAGGGTAGATTTTTTTCACTTTCCAGCCGTCTTCTACCTTTTCAAAAACCTCTCTTTGGTGAATTCTAAAATCACCTTCTTGCCAAAATTCAATTGCTTTTGGCACCACTCTAAAGCCCGACCAAAACTGTGGGCGCGGCACTTCTGCACCTTCAAATTCTTGAGTTTTTTTAGCAATTCTTTCCTCAAATTCGCTCCATTCTTGCATTTCTTGCGACTGCTTTGAAGCCCACGCGCCAATGCGGCTGTCGCGTCTGCGCGAGGCAAAATAATCGTCAGCTTCTTGTTGAGAAACCGCCTCAACTTTTCCTTCAATGCGAATTTGTTTGCCTAAAATTCCCCAGTACAAACACAAAGCGACATTTTGGTTAACCACCAATTCGCGGCCTTTGCGGCTAGTTAAATTTGTAAAAAAACAAAAGCCGCGCTCGTCAAATGTTTTTAACAAAATCATTCTAGCTGACGGAAAATTATTTTCGTCAACAGTTGCAAGGCACATGGCTGTTGGCTCGACAATTTCTTTTGTGTTGCTGGCTAATTCAAACCACTGAGCAAATTTTTGAAACGGTTCGTGAAGTTCGGCTTTTTTCATTTGCGATTTTGCTTTTTAAATTTGGAAAATGGGTGCGAGAAAATTTCTTAAAAAAACTAATTTCCAATCTTTAAAAATGCCTCCCCTCACCCGTTTTTTTGTGCGCCTTGGTGCCGCTTTTGTGCTGATTTTTTTGGCCACTCAGCTTTTTAATCGCTTTTGTTTTTCAACTCACAAATGCCAGCCAATTTATTTTTCAAAATACATTCCCCGCATTGAGGGAAACCAAATATTTGCAGTAAGCATTGAAGCAACAAACCACTTAAAAGACCTCGATTTTTACGCCGTAAATACGCGAATCTCAACCGTTTCAAACCGCGTAAATACTGTCACTTTTGTGGCCAAAAATTTGTCTGAGCGCAAAATTAATTTTCGCCCTGCTTTTGACGTGCAGCCGAAAGATTTTAAAAAATACGTCAAACGAATTAGCTGTCTGTGCGCGCAAGAATATTCTCTCGCGCCGGGTCAGGTGATTAAAATGCAAATGGAGTTTTCAATTGATCCAAAAATTGAAAAAGAGGAAGACTTTGCCGACTTCTCAAACGAAATAGGCAACGAAGCGGTGAGAATTTTATATTTGGTTAAGTAGGTTTTTACCCCTCACTTTTTTGCGGGTTTTTTTTAAAAAAAACGGCTGCAAGTGAGGGGTAAAATTATTAGCGGGTTTTTGCTGCTGCTTGAAATGAGTTAACTTTGTCTTCAGTAGGATCTTTCTTAACACCTACAATAAAGCCATTTCCCATAATTGACTCAATGTCTTTTAAGCGCACACCAACTTTGCCGCTAACAAGACCTTCACTTGCAGCGTTGTCTTGGAAAATTTTTGAGAAGTGTTGGATTTTTGCGTAATCAAATTTTTCTTTCTCTTTGGTTAATCCAAGAATCTCGTTAACCTCTTGCGCAATTTGCGCCTCTTCTTTTGGATTTTTGTGATTAATACCCTTGTGACTAGCCGCAACTTCAGCAATTGCAATTGCTTGCCCAATGCTGATTTCGCACTCTTCAGCCGCAGTAAGAAATGCTTTTGAGGCTTTTACTTTGCGAGATGATTCGTTTTCTACCACATTGTGGGATACTCTTGGAGACACTGATGTACTAGGATTGGTTTCTGTACGAGAAGTATCGTCAAATTTTAGTTTTTTACCACCCCCTGAAGAAGCCTTACCTTCAAGCTCTGACACTTTTCGCTTAAACTCCTGCGCGTCAATTCCAAGCATTTCAACCACGTGGTCGTAATCAATCGCACCGTGGTTAATTGCCTCGTAACGCTTGTTATCTTTCACATCTCCTTCTGTGGAGGTGTAATTTAACTTGCAAACTTCTAAGCCGCGACTCGGATGAACTCTAACCGCCTGCCTAGATCTCTTGTCCTTGTCGTAATATTCTAAGCCAATAATTAGGCCATTTATAGAATCGCTAAGTTCTACTTGCGGACTAACCATTTTGTTAAAATGACCATTTCTAATGCAATGATATAAGGCATCAAATTGAGGATTTCTTGGTTGGTGAGAACCACCTTCTTTTTGCGAACCTTTTCTCGAACGCCTCTCGCTCTCAAGCTCCTCAAGCTTCTTATTCTCAAGCTCCTCAAGCTTCTCACGCATCTCTTCCAGTCTATACTTAGCCTTAGTCATTCTTCTAAACTCTTCCTCAACTATTTTAGGCACATTATCCCCAAAACCACCAATATGATCTTTACCAATCAAGTCAGTGGCTCTGCTTTCCCAACCCTTTAAAACACCACCTCTTTCAAAAACAGTGCCACGCTCTTTGTAGGGTAAAATCGAGTTATTATCCTTCCCCTCAACACCACTAGAAATCCAATTTTTGCCACCAGCGCGATATCTTTTGGTCTCCTCTCTAAGAAAATATTTTTCACCCTGATGCTCAAGCACCGCAAAAATCCCATTTCCTTTAGCGCGTAGATGATCGCGAAAAAATCTCGTGGCGTCTTTTTCGTCCTGCTCTGTTGGGCGACGAATAATCGACCTAGCTTCAGAATCTAAAACACCAGTTAAGTTGATTAAGTGGTCCTCGGTTTTGTGCTTGGGGTCTGGCATGACAAACTCCATCATCTCACGCACTGTCATTTTGTTGATTTCTTCCGGTGTTTTTACCGCAGACGTTTTAGTTGTTTGCAAATCAGGCTCTGGATGGACCTTCACAGATGATACCCTACTAATTAGAGTACTTCTTGCAGGAGGTATTTTACTCGGAGTTATTCTTCCAGAGTGTCTTGGCGTAGCTACTAACACTTCTCCAGATAATTTTGTTATTACCCCTTCACATTGATTATCATCCACTACGCCACTCTTTTCCTCTGGCGCCCGCTTACCAAAAACAAACTCCGACTCATCTTTCAAGAAACCTTTGGTTGTTTTTATCCCTAGAATTATTTGGTATTTTTCTTGAGTATCATCATCGTTAGTAACCTCAAAGGTAACCCCGCGAATTCCAGAATCATCATCATCGGTAAATACAAATCCTTTTCCCCCCAAACCTTCCGCCTCGTTTCTAACAAGTCCCTCTAGCGCTTTAGTGACTTGCTCATATTTCTTTAATTCTTCCCCCTCCAGCTTAGCGGCTGCCTTTTTCCCATTTTCCGTATTACGCTTTTTAATCTCTGCTTCAGCCTCCTTCAAAAAAATATTTAGTGAACCTAACTCATCAAAGCCACTCCATCCACCTGGAATGCGAGTCAACTTTTCACCTTCCAGCTTTCCAAAGCGTGGTAGACGCCTTCCCACGCCAAAACCTTCCCTCGCTGAACCTTTTTTGTAGCCTATAAAAACGTCTTTACCATCAACCTCTTTATAAACACCAAAAAGTGCGTCTGTTTCACGAAGTTTGAGTCCATCTCCCCCATCAAAAACAAAACCATCCGCATCTGTATACTTTCCATTCAGGTATTTATAGGTATTTTCAAGCTCTGTATCTTCAAAAGTTTTTACTTTTTTATTCTGAACAGTTTCCAACTGCTTTTCAAAATGCTCTTTAAGCTTTAGGTCTTCCTGAACTTTAAGGATCTTCTGTTTATCCCCAGCAAGCTCATTTTCGCCAAAATTATTCCATCCGCCTTCAAGGGAAGTCACCTTTTCCCCTTCAAATTTTCCAAATATTGGACGGCCCCACATGCCAGTTTTGTAGCCTATGAAAAGGATTTCATTATTAACCGTTTTCTTAACGCCAACAAGTGCGCCTGACTCCTCAATTTCTAACCCTGTATTATCAGCTGTAAAATCTCCCGCATCATCAATGCACTCATACAGACCTTCATAAGTGCTTTCGAGAAACAAATCTTTAGTAGTTCTTACTTTTTTCTTCTTAAGAATTTCTAACTGCTCTTTAAAGTGTTTTTTAAGTTTTAGATTTCTCTCTTTTTCTTGCTCTGTTGCTGTTGCTGCTGATGATGTTTGTAACCCATCAATACTTGATTCATCTTCTAGAGGGAGTTCTGGAGGTTCATCTCTACCAGCTGTAAATTGATCGCCTTGAACCTCAGACAGATCAGCGGTGGCATCATTAACCAGGAAAACACCGCCTGAAAGATCGACAGGATGTTCCACGGCTTTTTCATCAACCCAGGTTTGCTCCGAGAGATCTGACACCAACTCTGACACCACCTCATGCACTCCTTGATTTTCCTCTAGTTCTTGCGCTGTTGCTGGTGCTCGTGGTGTTGATGACCTACTCATAAATCTCCTTAATTTATCTTAAATAAAAACTCTTTTGATGCTTGCGCGCTTTTCTCAAGCCCTCTTCCAAATAGTCTGGGTTTTGCCAACATCTTCAAGAACAATTCCTTTTGCAAGCATATTCTGCCTGATCTCGTCGGCTAGTTTAAAGTTTTTTTCTTCTTTGGCTTTTAGGCGTAGAGCAATTTGGGCGTTGATTTCGGCCTCGTTTACGTCGCTTTTTGTTTCTACTTTTTTTGTTTTATCATGGTCGATTAGGCCAAGAAAATCAAGGGTTTGGCCTAGTTCATCTTTTAAATTTTGGCTGTTGGTTGCTTTAATTTCTTTGGCAGTTTCGTGAAGCAGAGCAATCACTTTTGAAATGTTTAGATCCTCCGCCAAATAACCCAAAACTTTTGCACCCAAGCCTTCTTTGGCGAATCGCAGCGAAGACGGGTGATTTATTTCGCCAACCGCCAAATAAAATTTTTCTAGCGATTTTGTCGCGTCATCCAACGCCTTTTGGTTAAAATCAAACGGCTTGCGGTAGTGTGTTGAAAGCAGCAAATAGCGAATCACCACGCCAGAAACGCCTTTGTCTAACAAATCGCGCACCGTAATAAAATTTTTTAGCGACTTGCTCATTTTTTCGCCTTCAACCGTTAAAAAACCGTTGTGAATCCAAAAATTAGCGTAGTTGGAATTTGGATTGGCGCAGCGACTTTGGGCAATTTCGTTTTCGTGGTGCGGAAATTGCAAATCGGCGCCTCCCCCGTGAATGTCAAAATCAGCCCCCAAATATTTCGAACTCATTGCCGAGCATTCAATGTGCCAACCTGGGCGGCCATTGCCCCATGGGCTTTCAAAAACACTTGAAGCGTCGTCTTCTGCGCCTGCCGGTTTCCACAAAACGAAATCGAGTGGATTTTTTTTGTAGGTGGCAATTTCAACGCGAGACCCGGCAATCATTTCGTCTAACTGGCGGTTTGAAAGCGCGCCGTAATTGGCGTAAGAGGCAACGTCAAACAACACGTGGCCCTGCGAAACGTAGGCGTTTTTGTTAGCGATTAGTTGCTCAATCATTGTGATCATTTCTGGAATGTGCGTGGTGGCGCGTGGTTCGTGCGTTGGGCGCAAAACATTTAGGGCGTCAATGTCGGCGTAGAAAAAATCGGTGATTTTGGCGGTGAGATTTTGGATGGAAATTTTTTGCTCTTTAGCCGCGGCGTTAATTTTGTCGTCAACGTCGGTGATGTTGCGCACGTAGGTGACTTGCGGGAACACTTGTTTGAAAAGGCGAAAGAATAGGTCGTAAACCACAACCGAGCGCGCGTTGCCAAGATGTGGGCGGTCGTAAACGGTTGGGCCGCAGACGTACATTTTTAGGTGGTTGGGGTCGATGGTTTTTAGGGTTTCTTCTTTGCGGGTGAGTGTGTTGAAGAGGTTGATTTGGATGGTCATTGATGGTTGTGATTTTAAAAAAAGTTATAGGTCCCCGAGCAAAGCCCGTAGGGCGTCGTCGAGGGGCCTGAAAACAATAGCTTCGTGTTCCGGCCCCTCGACGACGCCCTACGGGCTTTGCTCGGGGACCTATTAAGATTTAAAGATAAAGCTCCTTAATCACTTTATTCCTCAAATAATTTTTACTCTTAACTCCCGAAAATTTCGCCACCACCTCACCTTCTTTCGAAATCAAAACCGTAAAAGGAATTCTGTTGTCGTAGCGAATATTTTGCTTTTGCAAAAACTCAATAAAGCCATCTTTAAAAGCCAAAAAGCGCGACTCAAAATAAAGGTCACCGTATTTTTCTAAATGAGCTTGCAGCGTTTGCGCATCAAGGTTGCGATCAATCGCCAAGCCAATCACTTGCAAATCAGTGCTTTGAAATTCGCGCGCAACTTCGTTAATTATTGGAAAATTTTTTACACAAATTTTGCACCAAGTGGTGTAAACATAGAGCAAAATCGGCTTGCCATCGGCCTTTTCAAACTCGTTGGCAACTTGTGCCGTGGTCATTGAAATTGGCGCTTGGGCGTTGAAGGTAATGTTTTTTGACTGCGGAATTTGCACGTCCATTTTGGCAACATTTTCAACAAAATATTGCCACGAAAGCATGCCAGCAACGGCGCCAAATGCGATTGTTAAAAATAACATTTTAAAATTTTTTTTATTTTTGGGGCGAGGAAACTGAATAATTTTTTGATCCATTAGATAAGAAGCTTGAACTTAAAGGGTGCGGGCAAAATAATCTTTGCGACCGCTTTTTTTCGCAACTTTTAAATTCAATGCTAATCAAAATAAAAAACCTAAAACTGCACACCAATCTTGGTGTATATACTTGGGAAAAAACCTTCAATCGCGAAATTATTATTAACGCCGAAATTGAAAGCGACTTTACCCGCAGCCTAGAAAGCGACGAAATTGCCGACACAATCGACTACGACACCATCACCACAAAAATTAAAAA
>JAGNLL010000021.1 GCA_017999675.1 Rickettsiales bacterium | reverse complement strand
ACGTGATAAAACAAGATTTGAAAGTGATGGACCAAACCGCAATTACACTGGCTAAAGACAACAAATTGCCAATTGTGGTTTTTTCAATCAAAGAAGAAAACGCGCTGCAAGAAGTGGTGCAGGGCAAAGGTAAATTTACAATCATCAACTAACTTTTAATTTTTATGATCAACGAACTAGCCGACAAAACTCGTAAAAAAATGGAAGACACCATGAATTCGCTGAAGCGCGACATGGATTCAATTTCAACTGGCCGCGCCACTCCAAGCTTGCTCGACCCAATTAAAGTTGAAGTTTACGGCAATTTTTCGCCAATTTCACAAGTTGCCAGCATCTCGGTGCCTGAAGCAACCACGCTTTCAATTCAAGTTTGGGACCGCGAAAATTTACGCGCCGTTGAAAAAGCAATCATCAACGCCAACCTTGGTTTCAACCCAATGGTTGATGGCATGACCATTCGCATCATGATTCCAAAACTAAGCGAAGAGCGCCGTAAAGACATGGTGAAGCTAGCTAAAAAATATGGCGAAGACAAAAAAGTAGCAGCGCGCAACGTGCGTCGCGACGTGCTTGATGATTTTAAAAGAAGAGAAAAAGAAATCGGCGCTTCCAAAGATCAGATCCATTCTTTCAACGACATTGTGCAAAAAATTACTGACGAATTCGTCAAAAAAATTGACGACACCATTGCCGCTAAAGAAAAAGAATTAATGAAAATTTAATGTTTTTTTGTCGCGGCAAAACTGCCGATCTCAAAATTCCCACCCACATTGCCATCATCATGGACGGCAATGCGCGCTGGGCAAAATCGAAAGGTTTGCCGCTAAAAGTTGGCCACAAACTTGGCTCAGAAAATGTCAGAAAAATCGCTGAAAGTTGCATTGAAATTGGCGTTAAACATTTAACCATTTACGCCTTCTCGTCAGAAAATTGGGACCGCCCAGAAGAAGAGGTGACCTACCTAATGAAGCTGCTCGACGAATATTTAGAAAAAGAAACCAAGCCTTTAATTGAAAAAGATATTCGCATTTTAATTTCGGGAAATTTGGAAAAATTGCCGCAATCCACCAAAGACAAAATCGCTGCCATTGAAAGCCAAACCAAAAATAACAAAGCTTTAACTTTGAACGTGGCATTTAGTTACGGCTCAAGACAAGAAATTGTCGACGCTGCAAAAAAGCTAGCGCTTGCGGTTAGTCAGGGCAAAAATAGTGTTGCAGAAATTGACGAAAAACTTTTTGCACAAAACCTCTACAACCCCGAAATACCTGATCCCGATTTATTAATTAGAACTGCCGGTGATTTGAGATTAAGCAACTTTTTGCTGTGGCAATTAGCTTACGCTGAGTTTCATTTTACCAAAACTTACTGGCCTGATTTTAGCAAAAAACACTTGCTGCAGGCCATTTCTGAATTCAACAAAAGAGAGAGGCGTTATGGCAAAAGGTAGTTTAAGCGACGTTCAAAAATTCTGCAAAAATGCAATTTGTTTTGCTTCGAACTTGTTTGGCAAAATAGTCAAACATGTTCATTATCTTGACCCCAAAGATAACACCAAACAGCGTGTAATCAGTGCTTTGGTGATGATTCCGCTAGCCGTTTACGCTATTTTTTATTCTAAAAGCGTTTTCCTTTTTGCCGCTGTTGCGATTGCAATTTTAATGACCATCGAGTGGATGGACATTACCAAAACCGCTGCTGACCAAAAGAAATGGCGCTTAATCGGTTTTTTTTACATTCTAATTCCAATCTTTTCGGTAATCAAAATTCGCTTCTACGACGTCGACATTTTGTTTTGGATGTTCGCCATTATTTGGTCGACCGACATTTTCGCATTCTTTGCCGGCCGCATTTTGGGCGGGCCAAAATTAATGCCTGCTGTTAGCCCAAACAAAACTTGGTCTGGCCTTGCTGGTGGTTTGGTAGCAAGCGTTTTGATTGGCTTGATGAGTTCGCTAATGTTTAAGGGTGGTGTTTTATTCTTCGTATTTTTTAGCGCAGTTTTGTCTTTGATTGAACAAGCCAGCGATTTATTTGAGTCAAAAATCAAAAGAATTTTTGGTGTGAAAGATTCTGGAAATATTATCCCCGGACATGGTGGAGTGCTTGACAGGCTTGACGGTATGATGTTTACCGCGCCAGTGGTTTTGGTTTTGATTACGGTTTTTTCGGATAAGTTCTAGTTTAAAATTTTAAATCGAGTTCGTGAATAACCACCCCAACCCCTCCTTGAAAAGGAGGGGCTTCTCACCGAGCTCGGACCAAAGCCCCTCCTTTTCAAGGAGGGGTTGGGGTGGTTATTCGCAGAAATCTTACTTTTAGTAAAAGCAGCAAAAATGACAAAATCCCCAGACTTCTTCACCGTAGCCGGACGCCAATTCTCCTCCCGTCTTCTCGTTGGCACCGGTAAATACAAAGATTTCCAAGAAACCGCCGCCGCAATCAACGCCTCGGGCGCCGAAATCGTCACCGTCGCCGTACGCCGCGTAAACATCGAGAAAAAAGGCGAGCCAATGCTGCAAGACTTCCTCGATCCAAAAAAATACACTTACCTACCAAACACCGCCGGATGCTTCACCTGCGACGACGCCGTGCGCACCCTGCGTTTAGCGCGTGCCGCTGGTGGATGGAATTTAGTTAAACTCGAAGTTTTAGCTGACGAAAAAACTCTCTACCCAAAAGTGACTGAAACCATCAAAGCCGCAGAATTACTAATCAAAGACGGTTTTGACGTGATGGTTTACACCTCTGATGACCCAATCGTTGCCAAAGAATTAGAAGATATCGGCTGCTGCGCCATCATGCCACTAGCCGCTCCAATTGGTTCTGGTTTGGGAATTCAAAACCGCCTCAACATTGAATTCATCGTTGAACAATCAAAAGTTCCTGTTCTAGTTGACGCCGGAGTTGGCACCGCGTCAGACGCTGCAATTGCAATGGAACTTGGCTGCGACGGTGTGCTAATGAACACCGCAATCGCCAAAGCCAAAAATCCAATCCTCATGGCACACGCCATGAAGCTTGCAATTGAAGCAGGCAGAGCAGCTTATTTGGCGGGTAGAATGGAAGTAAAAAAATTCGCTTCGGCGTCGTCTCCAACAGTTGGCAAAATTTCTTAAATAAATTTTCACGCAAAATGACCAAATACAAATTCAACCCATCAATCCTACGCGCTTACGACATTCGCGGTGTTTACGACCAAACTCTTTTTGATGCAGATGCACTTTTTGTCGGCAAATCTTTCGCCAGCTTTTTGCACAAAAGTGGCAAAAAAAGAGTGTCTGTTGCCTGCGACGGACGCGCTAGTTCACCGGCTTTAAAAGCCCAGTTAATCAAAGGCCTAACCGAGTCGGGAATGGAAGTTTTTGACGTTGGTCTTGGCCCAACTCCAATGCTTTATTTTTCGGTTTACCACTTGAACTGCGACGGCGGCATAATGGTGACAGGCTCGCACAACCCTAAAGACCACAATGGTTTTAAAATGATGTTGCGTGATCGCCCGTTTTTTGGTGACGATATTTTAGGTTTGGCAAAGTTGGTTGAGGCTAACGATTTAGTTGAAGGGCAGGGCACTTGCGAAGAAAAATCGGTGCAAGACGACTACGTTGAAAGAATGCTTGCAGACTGCATTTTGGCCGAAAGCGACAGCCATTTGCTTGACGAAATCGACACTTTCAAACCAAAGAAAAAACTAAAAATCGCTTGGGATGCAGGCAACGGTGCTGCGGGTGAAGTGATGGTTCAATTGAGCAAAAGAATTGCCGCTGAGCACATTTTGCTTTACCCAGAAATTGACGCGACCTTTCCAAACCACCATCCCGACCCTACGGTTCCAAAAAATCTCGAAGATTTAATCAAAGTAGTTTTAGACGAAGGCTGTGATTTAGGAATTGCCTTTGACGGCGATGGCGACCGCATTGGCGTGGTTGACAATGAAGGCGCAATCATCTGGGGCGACCAACTAATGGTGTTCTACGCGCGTGAAATTTTGAAAAACAAACCTGGTGCCACAATTATTGCCGACGTTAAAGCCAGCAATGTTTTGTTTGACGAAATTGCCAAAGCCGGCGGCGTGCCGCTAATGGGCAAAACCGGTCACTCGCTAATCAAAGCAAAAATGAAAGAAACCAAAGCCGCGCTTGCCGGTGAGATGAGCGGCCACATCTTTTTTGCCGACAAATATTTTGGTTTTGACGACGGAATTTACGCCGCAATTCGCATTATTAACATTGTTGAAGAGTCAGTTTTTTCACTGGCACACATGCGTAAAGAATTGCCGCAAACCTGCTCAACACCTGAAATTAGAGTTGAGTGTTCGGATGAAACAAAATTCAAAATTATTGAAGATTTAACCGCGCATTTAAGAAAAGCCGGTGTTGATTTTAACGACATTGATGGCGTTAGAACTAGATCTGACAAGGGTTGGTGGTTGCTACGCGCTTCTAACACTCAACCAGTTTTGGTGGCTAGATGTGAGGCTGGTTTAGAAAAAGATTTGGCAGATTTGAAAGCAGATTTGCGTAAAAATTTGGAGTTTTTGGGAGTAAAAATTCCGCAAGAGCTGAATTAGTAAAATGAAAATCATCGGCCTCACTGGCGGGATCGCTTCAGGAAAAAATTTTGTTGCTGAAATATTTGCCCAAAACGGCGCTGCTGTTTTTGATGCTGATTTTGAGGTTCACCAACTGTTTGCGTCAGATAAATCGGTGATTGCAGCGGTTATGAAAAATTTCCCCGACAGTTTTGTTGAAGGCAAAATTGAGCGTAAAATTTTAGGAAAAATTGTTTTTAGCGACGCAAAAAAATTAGAAATTTTAGAAAAAATTCTTCACCCAAAAGTTAGAGAAAAATACCAAGAGTTTTTGGCTAACGCGCAAAAATCAAAAAAGAAAATCGCTGTTTTAAACATCCCGCTGCTCTTAGAAACGCAAGGTTACAAATGCGATAAAATTGTGGCGATTGTGGCTTCTCCCTCAATTCAAAAAAGACGCTTTCTCGCGCGTCACAAAAAAACAACTGCGACAGAAAAGAAAAATTTAGAAAAAAAATTTGAGCAGATTAGGTCGAAGCAAATCAGTAATTCAGAAAGAAAATCCGGTGCAGATTTTGTAGTGAATAGTGGCGGATCTAAGAGATTCACTGTTGAGCAGGTGGAGAAAATTATAAAAACCGTCAGCTCCCGCTGAAGCACCATCCCAAACCGTCGGTTGAGCGGAGTCGAAACCATCGGAAGGTTCCTGCGGTGGTATTGAAGCAGGAACCTTCCGATGGTTTCGACTCCGCTCAACCGACGGTTTGGGATGGTGATTCTACTAGGACTGACGGTTTTTACTCGTCAATCACCTTATCAAACTTCGGGCGCTTAGCATCAGGTAAATACTCAGTTGGTGCCTTTCTGCCGCAAGAAGTTGTGGCAAGTAAGGCCAAAAAAATCAGACAAAAAATCGATTTTATTTTCATCGCTAGCCTTTCAAAAACTTTTTCGCTTTCGCGATTTCTTCCTTCACTCTAACGCCTGAAGTGCCGCCAATTGAGGTGCGGCTGGCGACGGAATTTTCTACTGAAAGCACTTCAAAAATTTTCGCTGTAATTTTTTTCTCAACTTTTTGCATTTCAGAAAGTTTTAACTCGTGCAGATCAACGCCTTTATTTTCGGCCATTTTTACGATTGTTCCGGTGACGTGATGCGCGTCGCGGAAAGGCATTTTCAAATTTTTTACCAACCAGTCAGCAAGGTCAGTTGCAGTTGAATATCCGCTGCCCGCCATTTTCAACATGTTGGCCTTGTTCACTTTCATGTCGGCAATCATTCCGCTCATTGCGCGCAGGCACAGGCGCGAAGTTTCGGCGGCATCAAACACCGGCTCTTTGTCTTCTTGCATGTCTTTAGAATAGGTGAGAGTAAGGCCTTTGATGGTGGTAAGTAGAGAAATAAGCGAGCCAAAAATGCGGCCAGATTTGCCGCGAACAAGCTCAGCCGCGTCAGGATTTTTTTTCTGCGGCATGATTGAGCTGCCCGAAGTAAAGGCGTCGGAGAGTTTTATAAATTCAAAACCTTTGCTCATCCAAATGACAATTTCTTCGGCAAGGCGCGACAGGTGAGTGGCGGTGAGGGTTAAGCAAAATAAAAACTCAATTGCAAAGTCGCGGTCCGAAACTGAATCCATTGAGTTGGCGGTTGGGCGGTCAAATTTTAATTCTTTTGCCACCATTACGCGATCGGTTGGAAACGAGGTTCCAGCCAAGGCACAAGCGCCAAGCGGGCATTCGTTCATTCGCACGCGCAAGTCATTTAGGCGCGAAAGATCGCGTTTAAACATTTCAAAATAGGCCAGCAAGTGGTGCGCAAAAAGCACGGGTTGGGCAACTTGCAAATGGGTGAAGCCGGGCAAAATTACCTGCAAATTTTCGTCAGCTTTTTTTACTAAATTTTTTTGCAGATCTAAAATTAATTGCGAAATTTCGTCAATTTCGTCACGCACAAAAAGACGAAAATCAACAGCAACTTGATCGTTGCGCGAGCGCGCGGTGTGTAGTTTGCCAGCCGTGTCGCCGATAATTTCTTTTAAGCGTGATTCAATATTCATGTGAATATCTTCAAGCTCAATTTTGAAATTAAATTTGCCGCTTTCGATTTCTTTTTCGATTTTTTTAAGGCCATCAATAATTTTTTCAGACTCTTGCTTGGTTAAAATTCCAACCTTAGCCAACATTTTTGCATGTGCCATTGAGCCTTTAATATCTTGCTTGTAGAGCTTTTTGTCGAAGGTGATTGATTGGTTAATTTCTTGCATCAAGTCTGAAGGCTTAGCATCGAATCTGCCGCCCCACATTTTGTTGGATGATTTTTTTGACATGTTTTTAATCGTTGATTGCTTTTGAAATGAAGGCGCGAAATTAAAGAATGGAAAACTTTAAATAAAAGTTTTTAATCGCGAAAATTCTTACCCCCTAAAACCTCTTTCAAACCAATAAAATCATGGATAGCTGGGACATTAAATCTAACGCGATTTTTGATCGTCGTTATTTAAATTTGGTCAAAAAATGGTGGATCGATGTTGACAAAATTAACTTTCTTTTGGTGCTCGGGATAATCGCTTTTGGGCTGATGATGACCGCCACTTCTAGCCCGGCGATTGCGAAAAAAATTGGGGTCGACAAATTTTTCTTCTTAAAAAAGCAGCTAATTTTTGCCTGCATTGCAGTGACTTTGCTAATTGTAATTTCGTTTTTAGATCAAGAGCGCATCAAGGTTTTTTGCGCGCTAGGCTTGGTTGCAACGGTGTTTCTCTTAATTGCAGTTTTGCTTTTTGGCTCAGAGGCAAAAGGTGCCAAAAGATGGATTTCGCTCGCCGGCTTTACGCTGCAGCCCTCTGAATTTGCCAAAACTTTTTTCATTATTCTCAACGCCTTCATTTTGCAGCGTCTACATTTTGAAAAATGGCAATTGAAATACGGAATTTCGGTTGGGCTTTATTTGGTGATTGTGTGTTTGTTGCTACTGCAGCCTGACTTTGGAATGACTTTAACTTTTACAGTTTTGTGGGTGGCACAACTTTTTGCTTACGGTTTGCCGCTGCCATTTATTTCGGTAATTGGTGTTGCGGGCATAATTCTCGGCATTGGAGCCTACACGGTTTTTCCTCACGTTGAAGATCGTATTAACAAATTTTTAGATTCTGGCGAAAAAAATTATCAGGCTGAAAGGTCAATTGACGCCTTTGTGAATGGCTCGTTCTTTGGCACGGGGCCTGGCAACGGCGTGGTAAAAAAATTCGTGCCCGACGCTCACACCGATTTTATTTTTGCAGTAGTTGGCGAAGAATACGGCATTATTTCGTGCTCAATTATTGTGATTATTTTTGCTTATTTGATCACGCGAATCGTCAAGCGCGCGTTGGATGAAGAGGACATGTTCATCTACCTAGCTTTGTGTGGTTTAATGATGCAATTCACAATGCAAGTGGTGGTAAATATTGGTGTGAGTTTGAAGTTGTTGCCGACAAAAGGAATGACTCTGCCCTTTATTAGCTACGGTGGTTCGTCGATGATTTCGATGTCGATTTGTTTTGGGTTAATTTTGGCTTTTACCAAGCGAAAATATCACCGCGATGTTGACTACGGAAACACCAAATTAATGTAAAATTGTACGTACGTACAATTTTATAAAAAAAAGGCCTCAAGCCTTTATTTAAAAAGCTTGAGGCCTAGTGCAAATTTTGCTTAAAAAATTACAAGTCTGACGAGATAAAAAACTTCACAACTTGCTGTTTTCCTTGTTTTACAAACTCAATTTCGAGCTTGTCTTTTTCGCGTTCAAACACCGATTTTTTGCTGTCATTTTTTAGCAATTTCCAACCCATTTGTGGCAAAGTTTTTGCGTAAAAACTTCTAACTCTCTCAAGTTCAATTTTTGATTCGTAGCTTGAAGACATGATGCTGCCCGAAGCTGAGTCAAAGCCCAAACCCTCGTCAAACATTTTGTCCATTTGCTCTAAAAGCGGAATATCTTCGCTGCCTTGCACAAAATCTTGCGACACTCTCATTTTTTCAATTGGTCCGCCAGTGCTTGGAGTTTCTGCGTAAACAGGGTTTTCTGGGCTTTTAACTTCAATGCGATTGCAGGCAAAAACCAAAAAAGAAAGTGCGGTTAAAAGAAGAAATTTTTTCATAATTATTTTTGACATTGAGTGCAGTAAAAGCTCGAGCGGCCGTTTAAAACAATCTTTTTGATTAAATTTTTACAAAGCAAACAGTTTTGCCCTTCGCGGCCGTAAACCTTGTGACTGTTTTGAAAATATCCCAAATCGCCTTTGGCATTTACGTAATCTGAAATTGACGAGCCGCCCATTTCAATGGCCTGAGCGATAATTTTTTTAATTGAGGCAATCAGCTTTTTTATTTCGCCATCTTTAAGGGATGCGGCTTCGCGAGTTGGCAAAATTTTTGAGTCAAACAGCGACTCGCTAATGTAGATGTTTCCAACGCCCACAACAATTTCATTGTCCATCATTGTGGTTTTGATGTTCATTTTTTTGTTGGTTAGTTTTGGTTTTAAATCGGCAAAACTAAAATCGTCGCAAAGTGGCTCGGGCCCAAGTTTGGCAAGCATTTTGTGCTT
>JAGNLL010000012.1 GCA_017999675.1 Rickettsiales bacterium | reverse complement strand
TTCACCCGCTTTGGTAATTTGGATGTTTACCACCATTAACTAAATAGGTCCCCGAGCAAAGCGTAGCGTCGTCGAGGGGCCCGAAGCGAGATCTAGCTTCGGGCCCCTCGACGACGCTACGCTTTGCTCGGGGACCTATAAAAATTTCAAATACTAAAAATGAAAATCCTCGGCATTGAAACCTCTTGCGACGAAACTGCTGTTGCGATTGTTGACGATCAAAAAAATATTTTATCCCACGCCCTAAACTCGCAAATTGATCTGCACAAAAAATTTGGTGGAGTAGTGCCCGAGCTTGCCGCACGTGGTCACGTTGAAGTTTTGGATGATTTAATTTTGCAGGCTCTCGAGCAAGCCAATTTAAAATTTGAAGAAATCGACGCCTTCGCCGCAACCTCAGGGCCGGGATTAATCGGCGGCGTCATTGTTGGCATGATGGCAGCAAAAACTTTGGCCTCAGTTTTTCAAAAACCATTTCTTGCGGTGAACCACCTTGAGGGCCACGCACTCACGGCGCGCCTTACTTCTGATTTAGAATTTCCTTATTTGCTTTTGTTAATTTCTGGCGGCCATTGCCAAATTTTAATGGCGCACGGCGTGGGCAATTACGAAAAAATTGGCGAGACAATTGACGATGCACTGGGCGAGGCTTTTGACAAAGTGGCGCAAATGTTGGGGCTGGCTTATCCTGGTGGACCATCTGTTGAAAAGCTTGCAAAAAGCGGTGATCAAAATCGCTTCAAATTTTCGCGCCCACTAATTGACGGGTTTTTAAAAAAAGAGCATCTCTGCAACTTTTCTTTTTCGGGATTAAAAACCGCAGTGCGTCGCGAAATTGAAAAATTAATTGGCGAAGATTTTTCGCATCTAACTTCACCGCAGAAAATTCTTGAACAAGACAAGGCCGACATTTGCGCCTCATTTCAAAAGGTGGTTTGCGAAATTATTGTGAATCGACTTGAGAATGTTGATCTGAGAAAAACACCCGTAAGAAAATTGGTAATTGCGGGAGGTGTCGCTGCTAATCGCTGCATTTTTGGGGCACTGCAAAATTGGGGCGTAAAACATGATTTAGAAGTTGTAGCCCCACCAATTGCGCTTTGCACAGATAACGCCGCGATGATTGCTTGGGTGGGCGTGGAGAAGATGCAGCTGGGGCTTGTAGATGATTTGAATTTTAAGCCACGGGCGCGGTGGGAGTTGGAAGGAGTTTAGAATTGTAGTTGGTCGATGTTGTTTTGGAATTCTTGCTGGATTGCCACGCTGCACTCGCAATGACGGTGTGTGGTGGGCGATCTCCCCTACGACATCTGTCATTGCGAGCGCAGCGTGGCAGTCCAGTGCAGTAGTGAAAAAAACCTTCAGACATAAAAAAACCGGATTGTCATTTTTTGACAATCCGGTTTTTTAAATTTTAGCTAAAACTAACTGGCAACTTTAATGCCATATTTTTTGCTCAAATATTGTTCGATTGATTTGCGATCGTCATCTTTTAGAGCATTGTTGAAGATGATGATTTCAGAGATGTATCCAACCCAGCTTGTTGCGGTTGTTTGAGTAGCGTTGCCACCAACAAACATTGCACCTGTTGGAGTGACAGCAG
The DNA here is from genome assembly GCA_017999675.1 of Rickettsiales bacterium. GTDB lineage: Bacteria > Pseudomonadota > Alphaproteobacteria > Rickettsiales > UBA1997 > UBA2645. The sequence continues at coordinate 35,613 of JAGNLL010000012.1, read as the reverse complement.
TTGCAGCTGCATCAAAAACGTTAGTACCGTTTCTGTAAGCTTTAAGAGTTGCTCCATCGTAAGTTGCTGAAACAATTTCAGGGTTTCTTGAGTAGTTGGTAGTTGCTAAGTCGTTAGTTGAAGCCCCAACTGTGATAGCTCTGGTAGAAGCTGTTGCAGTATTTGCATATCCAAATCCTGTGCTAGCAGCGCCATTTTGGAATACACCGCGTACAGCGTCAGCTGTAGATTCGTCGTCAGAAACTACGAAGAAGGTAAAGCTGTTAGCTGAAGTTTGAATTGCAGCATCATCGAAAGACGCAGCAGCTGCAGCAACTTCCATGCCGGTGCTAGTAGCGCCAAATTGCACAGAAGGAAGTCCACCAATTGGAGAAACTGCTTTGTAAGTGACTGAGTTTGCAACAACAGTATTAGCAAAAAGCTTCGAAATGCTTTGAGTATTAATGTCGTTCCAAGCAGTGATTGCAACGCCATCTGAAGATTGAGCAGCTGCAAAACTAGCTTCTGTTGAAGTTTCTAACCAAAGCATCAAGCCGTTATTAGCGCTAACTGGCGCACTTTGAGTTAATGATTGAGCGGTGGCGATTTTTGAAGATGCGATAAGTCTGCTAGATTGCGTGATGCCCGCAACCAAGATACCAATGATTAGTACCACAATCGAAATTTCGATTAGCGAGAAGGCGCTTTTTTTGTTTCTCATATTTTTGTAAATTGTTTTTAGAAGTTTGTAAAAAAAAGATCTTTTTTGAATAAGACGCGCGACGAATTAGAGGGCGCATTTTTGGCAGTCAAGTTTCTGTTTTAGTGCGTTTCGTTCTGACACATTTCTAGCTCAAGCCATCTTTCTTCCGCCGCATCTAATTCTTTTTGAAGCCTCGCAATTTCCATGGCGATATGCGCCAGATTTGCGCTGTTGCGGTCTTCGGTTTCGCTTAACTCTTCACTTAATTCACGAATTTTAGTTTCGAGTTTCTCAATTTTTTGCGGAAGCTTTTCTAATTCAAACTTGTGTTTGTAAGAAAGTTTTTTTGCAGAAATTTGTTTTTCTGGCGTAGAAACTAAATCACTTTCAACGCGCTTTGTCACCGGAGCGTCAACTGTTTTTGAATGACGATTTTTATATTCTAAATAGTCAGAATATCCGCCAACATGCGTGGTGATTTCGCCATTTTCTTCAAAAGCTAAAATGCTGGTTGCAACATTATCTAAAAAATCACGATCGTGCGAAACCACAATTAGCGTGCCTTGATACTTCATCAAATATTCTTGCAACATGTCTAAACTATCCATGTCGAGATCATTTGTTGGCTCGTCGAGAATCATAAAATTTCCCGGGTTCGCCAAAGTTTTTGCAAGTAGTAATCGGTTTTGTTGTCCGCCAGACAAGGTGCCAGCCAGTGTATTTACATCTTTTGGATCAAACAAAAAATCTTTTAAATAGCCACAAATGTGACTGGTTCTGCCGTTAGCAAGTTGCACGTAATCACCACCAGAATCGCAGAGAATTTCTTGAATTGTTGAGTCAGGTTGAATTTTGCTACGCGATTGATCGAAGTAAGAAAGGCTTAGGTCGCGAGCTGGCTTTACTGTGCCAGAATCGGGTGCTAATTCGCCAATCATCATTTTTAAAAGAGTAGATTTTCCTGAGCCATTTTTACCAATAATTCCAATTTTTTCGCCGCGTAAAATTTTGAGAGAAAATTTGTTAATTAACGGCTGTTTATTTTCGCCAAAACCTTTGCTCACATTATTAAAGCTAATAATCACCTGTGGCGCATCTTCTTCAATTTTTTGCGATTCAATTTTGATGTAGCTCTGATTTGCTTTTACCAATTTTCTCTGCGCTTCAAGCTTGGTGCGCAGCTCCATCAAATAATGCAGGCGACCAATATTTCTCTTTCTTCGACCCGTCACGCCGGTTTGCAACCAGCCACTTTCAAGAGAAACCTTCTTTTGCAAATTTGCCAATTCACGCTGCTCGTGCTCAATAATTTGCTGCGACCATTCGTCAAAATCTTTGTAGCCTTGTTGATTCACTTTCAACTTATTGGCGCGCAACCAAAAAACTTTATTTGAAACTTTTTCTAAAAATTTGCGATCGTGAGAAATCACCAACAGCGCGCCTTGAAAGTTTTGCAGGTAAGTTTCAAGCCATTGAATAATGTGCAAATCTAAGTGGTTTGTTGGCTCATCAAGCAACAAAATATCTGGCTCTAAAACCAAGGCGCGTGCCAAATTTACACGACGTTTTTGGCCACCAGAAAGATTGTGGGTGAGGGCGTTTTTGTCGATTTGCAAATGCTCGCAAACAATGTCGACAACGTAGGTTTTGTGTTCGTCAATTTTTAAGCCATCTAAAATAAAATCAGAAACCGTGCGGTTTGGTGGCAGCTTTTCGCTTTGCGACAAATAGCCAATCACGCAGTGAGGCGACACCCAACGCTCACCGCAATCAAGATCAAACTGCCCAACAATTGCATTCATCAAACTAGTTTTTCCGACGCCGTTTTTGCCAATTAAGCAAATGCGATCACGCGGAAAAAGATTGAGGTGCAGGTTTTCAAAAAGCGTTTTTTTGGCGAAGGAAATTGTTGCGTCGCGAATTGAAAGAATAGGGTGGTTGCGCATGGAATTGATTGATAGAGCTAATTTGGAAAAAACTAAGTTTACGAATTTTCTTTTTAGATAAGCCATTTAAAACTTCGCGCCTTCGCTCGTTTCAACTTAAAAAAATTTCAAATGTCCAAAACAGAAATCACAACTTTGCCAAACGGCTTGCGCGTTGCAACTGACGAAATGAAAGATGTCGAAACAGTTTCGGTTGGTGTTTTTGTAAATACTGGAAGCCGTAACGAAACACCGCAAATCAACGGCATTTCGCACTTTCTCGAGCACATGGCTTTTAAAGGCACCGCCAAAAGAAGTGCGCGACAAATTGCTGAAGAGTTTGAAGGAATTGGTGGTCGCATCAACGCTTACACCTCAAAAGACAAAACGGTTTACTACGCAAAGGTGTTGAAAAAACACGCCGAATTTGCCGTCGAATTTCTTGCCGACATTTTACAAAACTCAACTTTCGATTCAGTTGAATTAGAAAAAGAACGCGGCGTGATTTTGCAAGAAATTGCAATGACCAACGACACTCCAGACGATATTGTTTTTGATTATTTTCAAGAAACCGCTTACCCCAAGCAAGCACTTGGTCGTTCAATTTTGGGGCCGGTAAAAAATATTAAAAAATTTGGACGCGACCATTTTGTTGACTACATTGCCAGTCAATACAACTACAAAAATATCGCCGTTGTTGCGGCCGGAAACATTAAAGAAAGTGATTTGGTGAAGTGGTCGAAAAAATATTTTACGGGACTTGGAACCAATAAAATCAAAGATGTAGAAGACGCAAAATATGTTGGTGGCGATTTTCGCAAAGAGAAAAAACTTGAGCAAATTAATTTAACTTTGGGCTTCAAAGGCGTTCCGCATTTGCACAAAGATCACTACGCTTCGCAAATTTTAGCGATGATTTTGGGCGGCGGAATGTCGTCACGTTTATTTCAAGAAGTGCGCGAAAATCGTGGTTTGGCTTATTCAATTTACGCTTTCAATTTTGCCAATCACGATTCGGGATTGTTTGGAATTTACGCAGGAACAACGCCTGAAAAAACTAACGAATTAATTTCTGCAACTTGCGTTGAGGCGAAAAAAATCTGCGAAAAAATTTCCGACAAAGAAATGGAAAGAGTTCGCACGCAGTTTGAAGCGGGTTTGTTAATGGCCAAAGAAAGCACCAGCACCAGAATGCAGCGTTTGGGCGGCGATATTTTTTCTTACGGACGTTTGATGGGTGATGAAGAAATTTTGAAGAAAGTTTCGGCGGTAAAAAAATCAGATATTACGCGAGTTGCCGAGCAGATTTTTAGCGATTCAAAACCAACTTTCGCTGCGATTGGCAAGGTGGGGAAGGTGATGGATATTGGAAAGATTAAGAAGAATTTTGCGTAAGTAATTTCTGCTCGCGCTCGCCAAAAAAAAGACCGCGTCGGTTGAGCGGAGTCGAAACCAGCGGAAGGTTCTTGCCTCGAAATTGAAGCAGGAACCTTCCGCTGGTTTCGACTCAGCTCAACCGACGCGGTCTTTTTATTTTCGAAAGTTAAAAATCAATCGCTCGACCGTTCACCTGCCAGTCGCCGAAGCGAGTTGGGTCTTGTTCAATTTTATTTTGTTTGGTTTCTTGGTTGGGAAAGGTGATTTCTGCGTTGGTGATTTTCTCGTCTTTTTTGATTTTTTGCGAAGGGCTGCAGCCGCAAGATTCGCCACATTTTTTTTCTTCTGGTTCTGGTTTTTTCATAAATTACATCCCAGCGCTTTGTCCGCCGTCAGATCCTCTGAAGCTAGCATGTTTCCACTGAGCGTCACCCGATACACCCGGAGCTCCATCTTTAGTAACTTCGGTAAGGCTGATATTTGTTAATTCTAGAGTATCGCCCTTGGCTTCTGATGTTCCGAGGTAGTTACTTATTCTGCCCATAACCTCGGTAATGCTTCCTCCAAGTGCGTTCGCGCCCTCTTTTAACCAAGTCCAAGCGCTTTCAAAGCTTGCTCCAAGTTTAAGGGCGCTGTCAATTCCCGGAGTGCCAATTGAAATCTCTTGTTTTCCAATGTGAAGCATTGGGTGAGTTTCTCCACCTTCGCCGCCGCCAACGTGTGCGCCATTTCCAACATGGGTGGCGATTCTGTTTGAAATCTCAAAACTACTAGGTCCGTGATTATCGTCGCTCATAATTTTAGAAAAATTATTTTGAAGATGATCCAACCGCAGCAATCGCCGCTAGGTTTAGGATGTCGTTAATCGAAGAACCCATTTTAATAACTTGAACCGATTTCTCAAAGCCATCCAAGATTGGTCCAATCACGGTGCAATTGCCCACTTCTTCTAAAAGTTTGGTGGCAATTGAAGCTGAGTGCAGTCCTGGGCAAATCAAAATATTTGCCGGTGCGGTTAATCTGCAAAATGGATATTGCGCCATTTTGTCAGAGTTTAGCGCCACGTCGGCAGTCATTTCACCGTCATATTCGAAATCAACTTTGCGGCCGTCTAAAATTTCAACGGCGTGTTTGATGCGGCTTGATTCGGTTTTTAGGGCAGATCCAAAATTTGAAAATGACAAGAAAGCAACTCTTGGCTCATAACCCATGTCGCGAACTTTTTTAGCAGTTTGCACGGCAATTTCAGCCAAGCGTTCTGACGAAGAAAGTTCTGAACAAGCGGTGTCTGAAATGAAAATGGTTTTGCCTTTTGAGATCACCATTGAAATGCCAAGAACGGTTTTGTCCTTTTTGTTTTTGATCACTTTCCAAACATCGGTTAGCGATTGGCGATAGCCACGAGTAAGGCCAGTGATCAATGCATCACCATGTCCGCAAGCAAGCATTGATGCAGCAAAAATGTTGCGGTCGTTTTTAATCATGCGTGAGCAATCAGAACGCAGCACACCTTCGCGTTGCAATTTTTTGTAGAGGTAGTCGGTAAATTTGCTGTTTTCGTCAGAAATTGAGGCGTTGTAAATTTCAATGCCTTTGGCGTCGACATTGGCCTCTTTCATGTTTTCTAAAATGATTTTTTCTTTGCCGATCAAAATTGGTTTGCCGTAGCCAGAATCGCGCCAAGTAGCGGCAGCGCGAATGATTTCTGGTTGTTCACCTTCAGCAAAAATAACTTTTTTCGGATTTCTTTCGAGTTTTTCAAAAATCAAACTCAAGCTGTTCATTGTAGGGTCGCGACGGGCTTGTAGTTGTTTTTTGTAAGCGTCCCAATCTTTAATTGGTTTTCTCGCAACACCGCTTGCAACCGCAGCTTTAGCCACTGCAAGAGGCACAACGCTAATCAAACGAGCGTCGAATGGAGTTGGAATGATGTAGTGTTTGCCAAATTTCATGTCGCGATTGCCGTAGGCTTTCACAACTTCTTCAGGCACGTGTTCGCGGGCTAACTCAGCAATTGCATGAGCTGCGGCGATTTTCATTTCTTCGTTAATGGTTGAAGCGCGAACGTCTAAAGCGCCGCGGAAAATGTAAGGGAAGCCCATTACGTTATTCACTTGGTTTTCGTAGTCAGAGCGGCCAGTTGCAACGATTGCATCACTGCGAGTAGCGTGAACATCTTCTGGAGTAATTTCTGGATCTGGGTTGGCCATTGCGAAAATCACTGGGTTTTTCGCCATTGATTTAACCATTTCTTTTGTCACCGCACCTTTAACTGAAAGGCCTAAGAAAACGTCAGCACCTTTCATCGCTTCAGCTAAAGTGCGAGCTTTGGTGTTAGCGGCGTGAGCAGATTTCCATTGGTTCATGCCTTCAGTTCTGCCTTTGTAGATTGTACCCTTAGTGTCGCAAAGAATTGCGTTGTCGTGCGGCAAACCCATTGCTTTTAAAAGTTCTAAACAAGCAATACCAGCAGCGCCGGCGCCGTTTACCACAACTTTCAAATCTTTAAATTTTTTGCCAGAAATGTGCAAAGCGTTGATAATGCCGGCTGCAGAAACGATGGCAGTTCCGTGTTGATCGTCGTGGAAAACTGGAATATCCATGATTTCACGAAGTTTGCTTTCGATGATGAAGCATTCTGGGGCCTTGATGTCTTCAAGGTTAATACCGCCCCAAGTTGGTCCTAAATATTTTACGGCGTTGATAAATTCGTCAGCGTCTTCAGTGGCAACTTCAATATCTACTGAGTCGATGTCGGCGAAGCGTTTGAACAAAACTGATTTTCCTTCCATTACTGGTTTGCCAGCTAAAGCACCAAGGTTTCCAAGACCCAAAACCGCAGTACCGTTTGAAATTACGGCAACGTAATTTCCTTTTGCTGTGTAGTCGTAAGCAAGGTCAGGATTTTTTTGAATTTCTAAACAAGGAACCGCAACACCTGGCGAATAAGCCAAAGCTAAATCGCGCTGAGTATTAAGTGGTTTGGTTGGTGTCATTGAAACTTTTCCTGGCACTCCGCCCATCATGTGAAATTGCAACGCTTCAAGATCTTTTGAGTTTTTGGTTGCTGATTTAGTGTTTGGGGTATTTTTTACCGCGTCCTTTTTGCTTGGCATTTTTTTGAAGAGAAAAAATTAAAGAAATGTGTTTATAAGTAGGTAAATCAATGAAGGGCGCGGAAGCTAGTTTTCAAGAATTTTAATGTCAAAAAATATGCAAATCGACAAAAGCCAAAAGTTCTCACAGTTTTTTGACACAGTAGTTGAGCCAAGAAAAATCGACTTTTTAGTGTTGCACCACATTGAGGCAAACTCAGCGCAGCATGCGATTGAGCAGTTTAAACAACATCAAGTTAGCCCACATTTTTTAATTGACGAAAGCGGCAAAATTTTTGAATTAGTTGACGAAAACAACATTGCTTACCACGCCGGAGTTAGCTTTTGGAAAGGCTGTGAAAGCCTAAACAAAAACTCAATTGGCATTGAATTTATTAACTCGTCGCCTTTTGCAAAAAAATTTGAAAGCGCGCAAATGATTGCCGGAGTGCAGCTTTGCAAATATTTGGTGGCCAAACACAAGTTAGAAGTTGTTGGGCACTCAGACATTGCCTACGACAAAGAAACTGGCTTGCTCGACCGCAAACAAGACCCATCACATTTGTTTGACTGGCGGTTTCTAGCCGAAAATGGCGTGGGAGTTTTTCCGCAAGTGGCCGCAGATGAAGAAGAGTTATTTAAGCTTGGTGACAGAAGTTCAGAAATTAAAAAAATAAAACAAAACCTAAAAACTTTTGGCTACCGCGTTTTAAATTTGAGTGACGAGTTTGACGTTGAAATGCAAGCGTTGGCGCTGGTTTTTAATCGTCGATTTGTGGGTAAAGATTTAGATTTTTGGTGCGCGCAGTCGCAGCAGGTTTTGAAGAATCTAGTTTAAGAGCCGCCCAGTGCAGTTTTAGCTACCACCAAAACCACCACCTCTTTCGCACCACATTTCTTTAAAACCTTGGCGCAATTTTCTAGCGTTGCGCCAGTTGTGGTCACGTCGTCGATTAAAATTATTTTTTTACCCCGCACCGTCTCGCGATATTTCTCATTCACCTCAAAAACATTTTTCAGATTATTCTCACGATCCTTCTTTTTCAGCTCAACTTGGGGCTTAGTGTGTTTTGTTCTGATTAAAAAATCGGGGTAAAAAGTTTTTTTAGGCGCAAATTTTAACAAATTTTTTGCCAACAAAATTGCTTGGTTAAATTTTCTTTTCCTCAGCCTTTTAACATGCAGCGGCACAGGAATTATCAGGTCGCAAGCGGCAATTTCGTTTTTAGCTTTGTCAAATAAAAGCCGCGCAAATTTTTTCGCCACAAAGGTTTGGTCGCGATATTTCAGCGAACTAATAATTTTTCGAATCACGTGATTGTAGCGAAAAATTGCTACAGATTTGTCGAAGGATGGTTTTTTGGTTAGGCATTTTGCGCACAGCAAACTCAAGCCTTGAAACTCAAACGGATAGGCGCAAATTGCGCATTTTGGCTCAGAAATAAATTGCAACTTTGGCCAGCAATCAGCGCAAAAAAGCCCGTCGGCGCTGATGATTTTTTCGCAAGCAAGACAGTGGCTTGGAAAAATTATTTTTAAAAAACTCTTCAAAATTTTCATTTTAGGTGATGACTAACGAAACTTTATTTGACCGAAATTTGCTGCGCCAAAATCGTCAGCGCGCGATGAAAAACTTTGAGCAGCATAATTTTTTGCATCACGAAGTTGCAAATAGAATTGCCGAGAATGTTGAGTTTTTGAATCGTGAGTTTGATCGGGTTTTAGAAATTGGTGCTTGCGGCGACTGCGTTTCTTCTAAAGTTAAAGTGACTGATTTTTGTGTGGACGAAGAAAGTTTACCTAATGAACCAGAATCTTTCGACCTAATTTTAAGCAATCTCAATTTTCACTTCATTAACGAAATTCCACAATTTTTACTGCAAGTTAAAGCGCTTTTAAAACCAAACGGCGTCTTCATCGCCAGCTTTTTTGGCGAAGAAAATTTAAGCCAACTGGCTCACGCTTTGTACGAAACTGAAAATGAAATTTACGCCGGAGTTTCACCAAGAATGCCGCCAACAATTGACGTTAAAACCGCGGCCAATCTGCTTGCAAAGGCGGGTTTTCAAAATCCAATTTCTGATTTCGCTAAAATTGAAGTTGAATACGGCGAGCCTCTAAACCTGCTAAAAGACTTGAAAAACATGGGGCAGGGCAACATTTTAACCAAACGCTCGCGCAAGTTTTTTACCAAAAAATTTCTGCAAAAAATTTCTGAGAATTACAAAAAAATTTACTCGAATGAAGAGGGTGAGGTGACCGCGACTTTTGAGGTTGTGACGGTGACGGGATGGAAAATGAAAGACTGATTGTGTGAATAACCACCCCCAACCCCTCCTTGAAAAGGAGGGGCTTTAGACCGCACTCGGAGGTGAGTACTCCCCTCCTTTTCAAGGAGGGGTTGGGGGGTGTTTATTCACGCACTCGAACTAATTTTAAAAACAAAAAAATGACCAAAAAATTACACATCAAAACCTACGGCTGCCAAATGAATGTTTACGATTCAGACCGCATGCAAGACCTAATGACGGCTGTTGGCTACGAAACCACCGACACTCCCGAAGGTGCCGACATGGTGATTATTAACACCTGCCACATTCGCGAAAAGGCTAGTGAAAAATTGTTTTCTGATTTGGGCAGAATTCGTCCGCACAAAAATAAAATGAAAGAGCAGGGCGACCAAATGATCGTTGCCGTTGCTGGTTGCGTGGCGCAAGCCGAAGGTGAAGAAATTTTCCGTCGTTCAAATGTTGTCGACATTATTGTTGGCCCAGAAAGCTACCAAACCTTGCCCGACTTGGTTGGAAAAGTTATTCGCGAAAAGAAAAAACAAATTAATTTAGAATTTACTCCAAACGACAAATTTGACGCCTTGCCACAAAGCAGCGCTGGTGTTGGCACTAGCGCATTTGTGACAGTGCAAGAAGGCTGCGACAAATTTTGCACCTTCTGCGTTGTGCCCTACACGCGCGGTGCTGAATATTCGCGTGAAGTTTCTAAAATTGTTGAAGATGCCAGAAAGCTTGCTGAGCAAGGGGTGAGCGAAATTTACTTACTTGGCCAAAACGTTAACGCCTACCACGGTTTAGACGAAAATGGTGAAGCCGCCAGCCTAGCAAAATTAATCGAAAAAATTGCCGCAATTCCGCAAGTAAAACGTGTGCGCTACACCACTTCGCACCCGCGCGACATGGGCGACGACCTCATTGCCGCTCACGGTTCAATTGAAAAATTAATGCCGTTTTTGCACCTGCCGATTCAATCTGGTTCAAACAATGTTTTGAAGGGAATGAACCGCAAACACACACGCCAAGATTATTTTAAAATTATTGAAAAAATCCGCGAAGCTAGGCCAGACATTGGTTTGTCGTCAGATTTTATTGTGGGCTTTCCCGGCGAAACTGACAAAGATTTTGAAGACACGCTAGACCTAATCAAAAAAATCGGCTTCTCGCAATGCTACTCTTTTAAATATTCGCCGCGCCCGGGAACGCCTGCGGCAGATGCTAAAATTCAAGTTGAAGAATCTGTAAAAGACGAACGACTTGTGCGTTTGCAAAAACTTTTAACCGAGCAACAAATTGAGTTTAACAAAGGTTTTGAAGGCAAAACAATGTCGGTGCTGTTTGAAAAAGAAGCGCCAAAAAGCAAAGCAAACAGCCCGAAAACGCCACGTCCGGGAACGCAACTCTGGGGTAAAAGCCCTTGGTTGCAGTCGGTTATTGTTGACGTTGCAAGTGAGGAAGAAGCGAAAAAATATTTCGGAAAAATCGCTGAGGTAAAAATTTTGAAAAGTCGCCCGAGTAGTTTGGTGGGAGAGCTTTGTAGTTAATAAAATTTGCACGAAAACAAAAAAAACCGTCGGTTGAGCGGAGTCGAAACCACCGGAAGGTTCCTGCTTCACTTGCGAGGCAGGAACCTTCCGGTGGTTTCGACTCCGCTCAACCGACGGTTTTTCTTAAAGAAGGTTAAGAAATAATACAGCACGTCTCCAAACTTGGACACCAAGCGCTTCTGCCTTCGCCATCAATTTTTAGTGATTTAATTTCTCTTTCACTCTTCGAAGTTTCAAAACCAGCTTCCACCAAAATTTTAAAAATTGCTTTGGCGCTTTCCGATTTTTCAGAAGTGCTAGCAGCAATTTCAAAAGCGCGGTCGGTGTATTGTTTGTCTAATTCAGTATTTAATTTTTGTGCCAGAGAAGAGCTACAAGAAGCGTTTGGAATTTCAGCTGTGCCGTAGCTTTTAGATTCTCCTAAAAGCGGTTCGCTTTCTAGACTACAAAGATCAAGCGCAGACCTTCTAACTCTGCTTGAAAGCAATTTTTTAACCTCAAGATCTTGGACAATAATTTTGACCTGATCCACATCTGCTGCCTCAATTGCTTTAGAAAAAAGCTTTTCAATTAGTGGTGCTAAATCGCCTTGAGGTGAGGAGCTGGCAATTTTTTGAACAAGTTGTGGCTGTTTTAATTCTAAACTTCTTTCTAGTAAAACTTGCCTTACTTCAAGAGGCAGAGCTGCTAGTTTTTCTACCTCAAGACCACCAACAAATGCTTCTGTAAGCACGGCCTCGTTGTTTTCTTCTTTTACTAATTCAACTGCTGCAGCACGAATTGACTCACTTGACAAATTTCGAGATTGTAAAATGAGCCCTAAAGTTGCGGGTTCGGAGTTTCTAACTGCAAGAGTTGCTGCATTTAAAGTGGCGTGGCTGCCTTCTTCTCGGGCAATAAAATTTGGATTTGCGCCAGCTTCTAACAAAAGCTTTACCAAGTTGTAGTAAGCATTGTCGGCAATTGCGTAGTAAAGTGCGGTTTTTTCTTCTTTGTCTAAACTGTTAACGTGCCTTTGTATCCAGCCGGCTGCTTTGTTTGCAACGTAAGAAGCAAAAGTTTTTTCTCCACTAAGTTTACAAATTTCAAACAGATTTTGCTCACTTAATTTTTGGTGCTTTTCCTTCATTTCTGGCTCTAGCTCAGAAGCCAAAGGCGGATTTTGTTTTTTTAAGTAATCTAAAAACGCACTAGCTACAACGTAGTCGCTTTCGTTTTTTACTACTTCAAAAACTGCAGAAAATTCTTCTTGGTTTAGGCGTCCTTTCTTTAACAAAAATTCAAAAGCCCCAGCATCACCTTTGCGCACCAAAGTTTTTAAATTTTGTAAGTAATTTTGCTCAATTGCAGCACCGTTTTCTAACAAAAGTTTAATGGTGCCAATGTAGGCCCTGCCTCTAATCGCGTGAGTTATGGATGATTCTCCTTCGCGCAAAATCTCCGCCAAAACTTCTGGTCCAAATTTTTCTCTAATTGCCACTAAGTAAGGATGTAAAGTGCTTTTGCCTTGGGCTTGGCAGGCAAGGGCAATGCAATTTGGCGCACCTTCTTGGTGCTTTCGCGGGTCAAATCCGGCTTCGATTAAAATTTTGAAGGTTTCAACATACTTGTGCGCAGCTGCTAAATTTAGAGCTTCGCTGTGGTCGGCGGATTCTTGCAACAACTGGCTAGATTTTTTTCTGTTGAGGGTGGCTTTTAGCAAGGTGTCGTTGTTTACCCTAACTAAATTTGCAATGTGCTTGTGAAAAAATTGTTCAAAAGCGCCTTTTGTTAAAAAATCTTCTAACGCTTGTCTTTCTTCACCTCGCCGCGATTCAAGTATTTGTCTAATTAGCGAAGGGTCTTGCCGCTTATTTAAAAAACTTTTTGCCAGCTTCGTGGCGTTGAAGCCTTGGCGCAATCTTGAGTCGCTCACTAAAGATGCAATTTGCTCTGAGTTTGGTTTTGGCAATCCTTTTTCTACCAACAAATCAAAGGTTTGCGACATGTCTGGATCGCGCGAAATTGTGCGGTCTTTAATCATTACTAACAACAAATCGTGCCTTCCACTTAAGTCGCGACACTGCGCAATTAGGTGGTTAATTATTTCAATGCTGTAAGGGTTTGGAACTCCTGCCGCAAGTTTGTAGAGCAGGGTGTCGTTTATTTGTTGGTGGGTAGAATTTTCTAGCTCGACAAGCTCTGGATGCTGCGAAATAAACTCGTTAATTGCCGCAATTTCAGCTACAATTTCTGTTGGGCTTTCTTTGGCGCGAGCTGCAATTATTTTTGCGAGTTCTTCAGCAAGTTTTGCGCCAGATTTTTGTGATTTTTTAAGTTGTTCTAATTTTTCTCTAATCATTTTAGGAATGCTTTGTTGTAGATTTTAGGCTTCTTCAAGTGATTTTGACTAAATTTCAAGACTAAATCTAGAGGCGATATTTGTTAAAATTTTTCTCCCTTTAGTTGAGCAAAAATTTGTGTAACCAATTCAGTTTTTTTTGCGAATTACTGGGTAAGAAAAGCAAATATTCTACTCGGAGTGGAATATTTAAAAAAATACGTCGCAAAGCCTTTTGTTTAAAGGGCTTAAGCCGGTTTTAATTTTGTTTTAAAAAAATGAAAAAACTTGCCCTAAAATTAATTACATTTTTCACGCTAATGCTAAATTTTTCACTCAACTCTCAGGCGGCAAATTACGAAAAAACAATTTTGGCTGGAGGGTGTTTTTGGGGAATGCAGGAATTACTCAGTGGGTTAAATGGTGTGGTAAAAAGTGAGGTTGGCTACACAGGTGGAACTTTGGCAAACCCAACTTACGAGTTAATTTCAACTGGCGCCACGGGCCACGCCGAATCTGTTGAGGTGACCTTCGACCCACAAAAAATTTCTTACGAAAAGCTGCTAAAATTTTATTTTACCATTCACAACCCAACCACTCTCAACCGCCAAGAAAACGACATTGGCAGCCAATACCGTTCAGAAATTTTTTATTTTAGCGAAGAGCAAAAAAATATTGCGTTGAAGGTAATTGCAGCGGCAGACAAATCGGGAGTGTTTAAGAAGCCAGTGGTGACAAGGGTTTCAAAGGCCGGGCCTTTTTACAAAGCAGAAGAATACCACCAAAATTATTTGAAGAAAAATCCTTACGGCTACACGTGTCACCACGCGAGAGCGGAGTGGCGGTTTTAGGTTTTGGTTTTTTTAAGAGAGCAAGATTGTGTGAATAACCACCCCCAACCCCTCCTTGAAAAGGAGGGGCTTTAGACCGCACTCGGAGGTGAGCACTCCCCTCCTTTTGAAGGAGGGGTTGGGGGTGGTTATTTGCAAGAGTGATCTAAAATTTCACCCGCCAACTTTTTCGCCACACCCCAAACCTCTTCAAGCTGTGAATTCGAAACCCAGTCACCAGTAGCGGCAAGTCCCAAATTTAAATCTAAAAAACTTTCAGATTGTTTTTCTTCAAGCACCACCGAGTAGCGCCAGCGGTGGGTGCTCACGTAGTTGGCTTTACTGCAATCAATTGCGGTGAGCTTTTCAAATTCTTTTAGCAGCTCTTTTTGCACTTCGGAAACTTCACTTTCTAAATTTTTTAAAGCCCAGTCGTTGCTTGATTGAACCACAAAGCAAGTCACGTCCTTACTACGTTTAGGCTTACTCGAGTTTAGTGCAATTGACTTGATTGGACTATTTTCAACTTCAGCAAAAATCCAATTTGGGCTAATTTCTTTGTCAGCAAAACCAATCATTAAAGCAAAGCAGGGAAGGGCTTGCACGTTTTTAATTTCGGCGTTCTTACCAAAAAGATTTAGAGTTTGAAGCAAAGGCGCTGTTGAAATTACCAAATCAAAAACCCCAAGCGCGTTAGAATTTTTGTCAAACAAATGCCAGCCGTCGGCTTGTTTTTCTAACAGTGGCACCACTTCGGTGTTGAGGCTAATTTGCAAATCGCCAATTAAACTTTTGCACAAGCCACTCATGTTTGGCGTTGCAACTAGGTAATTTTCTTGGCGTGATTTGCCGTTTGAAAGATTGAGCACTTCACCTTGCCAGGGCTCGGCGCCGTTGGCTTTAACAAAGTTTAAAAATTTTAAACTTTGTGCGGTAAAATATTGCAGACCGTGGTCAAAAACAAAATTTTCGGCGTAGCGAGTTGACATTCTGCCGCCAACGCCACGCGATTTTTCAAAAATTTTTACGTCAAAATTTTGGCTAAGATCATTTGCCAAAACCATTCCCGAAAGGCCTGCGCCAATGATTGCAACTTTGAGCATTATTTAATTTCTTGAATAATTTCGTTGCGGCGATTCCACGGAAATGTGAACGGGTCGTCGTAGTAAGAAATAATTGGCTGACCGATTTTTTTCATTTTGTTCTGTGCAACAAAAGCGGCTAATTCTTGTTTTTTGGCGTCGAAAAGTTGGTTTGACCATTTGCCCGAAAAGCGAATGGCTACGACGGTTTTTTTGCCTAAAACTTTAAATTTTATTTTGTCGTTTTCTGGCTTAGGCAGGTTTTCTAGCGTGTATTTTTTGGGCATTGCAAATTGCACGCGCCACTTTTTTTGCGAGCTCGAAATTTGTCTAACGGGAGAGGTCATTGCAATTTTTTCAGAAACTTCTTTTTGCAAAACGGGTGAGGTCATTGCCACTTTTTGCTTTGAAGCATTACTGCCAAAGATGTAGCTGGCAAGCACCCTAAAGCCTTTTTTTGCAGCTTCAGTGCGAGTTCCTTCAACCTCAACTTCGGCAACTAAAATTGGCGGATATTTACGAATTTCAAAGTTGTTAATTTTTTTACTTACCTCGTAAGTGGCAGTTTCGTAACCGCGGTAAGAACCAGGTTTTTCGTTGCTCGAGCAAGACGAAATTAAAAAAGACAAAGTCAGAAAAGTTAGGAAATGGCGCATTGTTTTTTTGATTATTTGTTTAGAGTTTTTTTTAAAGTATTTGGTTTGGTAGCAGCCTCAAAATCTAATTTTAAAAAACATCAATGAAACAATTCAAAAAGGCATTTTCTTTGATTGAGATTTCGATCGTTATTTTGGTGATTGGAATTTTAGTTGCCGGTGTGACGCAGGCTTCAAAGCTAATCGATAAAATGACTTTAACTTCTGCCCAAGCTTTAACTCAATCTTCTCCGGTTGCAGGAATTAAAGGTTTGGCTGCGTGGTACGAATCAACTTCAGAAAAAAGTTTTAGTTCTACAATTGACCAAGACAGCTCAACAAATAACGCCGTCACTGTTTGGAATGACATTAACCCCCAGTCGACCTCAACTTTTAATGCCTCTCCGTTAGCCTCAAACAATCAGCCAATTCTTAAAAAAGCGGCAATCAATAATTTGCCCGCGGTGTTTTTTGACGGGGTTAACGATTATTTGGCCGCCGACAGTTTAGCTTCTTATTTTTCGGGAGAAGATTTGCCAATATCTGTGTTTGTAGTGCTTAATAAAATGGGCTCTGCCGCGGCTCAGCAAAATTTTATCTCTTTTAGCAACTCTTCAGCAACGGACCCGCTAATTTGGTTTCCGATAACATCAGGTGCCTGCACTATCTCGCGCAGATCAGAAGGCATAATTATAGCATCTCCATCAATTGTCGTTACGAGTAATAAGGCACAAATATTATCTTTTGTGTCTAGTGGAACCACAGCTTCTGGTTATTTAAATGGCGCTACAATGTTTAGCGGATCTCCATCCGATGTTCCAACAACAAGTCTTAACCAATTTTCAATCGGAGCAATATCCAGAATCACTCCACAATATTTCTTTAATGGCGCCATTGGCGAAATAATAATTTTCAATCGCGCTTTGACCGACGAAGAAAGATTATCGATTGATCGCTACTTAGGCAAAAAATGGTCGATTCAAGTTTCTTAAGTTGCTCCTCAGCTGTCCTCACTAAGTTCTTCTCGTTTCTAAAATTTATGAAGAAAATATTCCTAACTTTTCTACTCATTTTGCTTGGCAGCAGCGCTTTTGCCGCAACCAATAATTTGCAAATGTTTAGCACTATTTCTTTTGTTGAGGGTAGTGCTTTTAAAAGCGACAATCGTAAGCAAATTTTGAACAATTTTGTTGAATATCCGTTAAGCGACAAAACCGCAATTGGCACAATTTTTCAGGCCAGTCGCGTCACTTCAAACTACAACTCTGGCACCACGGCCTACGCCTTAAACACCGCCGAAATTTTTCACCGCTACAAACTTTTGAGTTACAAAAAATTGGGTGTGACAATGCACAACTCGTACAAATTTCCCAGCGTTTATAACGAAAATCAAAATCTCGGCCTAATGCCAAAACAAGCCGATTACGAGTTGCGATTTTTATTTGCCTTCAACATGAAAGACCGCCTTATTAACACCGTGGTTCGCGGCGACACGCCTTATTTTGCACGTTTTGAAGTGTCTTACCGTAGAAAATTTTCAAACCCATTTGACGAGGCGCGCTTTACGCTTTGGGCAGGCTACAACTTTAATCAAAAATTTGGAATTTTGCTGCAAGACAACATTGTGTGGAACCTGAGATCAAAAGCCAACGCCACCGACAACAGCTATTCAAGTTTTAATTTTTCAAAAGACGCCAACGACATTACAAACCTGTCGCTAATCTACCGAATCACACCAGATGTTGCGCTGCAAGCCGGTTACTTACGCAGACTTCACGGCAACGCACCTTTCTACGACAATCAAGGGGTGGTTGTTGGGTTGTGGAATAGTTTTTAACGAGAGTTGCTGACTGGTTTTTTTGCAAATACCAAGTAGCTAATCAAAACAGCTAGGCAAAATAGTGCGCAAACCAAAATAATTTTATTCAAATTTTGAGCGATTAAATCTTGGTTTTCTCCGATGAAAAATCCCAGTGCTACGAGCACAGATGTCCAAATTGCAGAGCCTGCGCTGGTGTAGATGTAAAATGATTTGAGATTCATTTTTGCGATCCCAGCCGGAATTGAAATGAAGTGGCGAAAGCCCGGTAGAAGCCTGCCAATAAAGACTGAAATTGGTCCGTGCTTTTGAAAGAAGCTTTCGATTTTTTGAATTGTCGCCTCTTTTACGAAAAAATATTTTCCAATTTTTAATAAAATTTTACGCCCAATTGAGGCGGCTAGGTGGTACATAAATACTGCTCCGACGATGTTTCCGAGAGTGCCAACAACTAAGATGGCGTAGAGATTCATTGTGCCTTGAGACGCAGCAATGCCTGCAGGAATCATTACTAACTCACTTGGAATTGGCACCAAAGTGCTTTCCAAAAACATGCCAATAAAAATGCCCAGGTAGCCGATTTGGTTGATGAAGTTGGTGAGGAGTTGGATGGTTGAGTCGAGTAGGGCGTGCATTTGTTTGGGGTTAAAAGTTTTAAATGATGTCTAAGAATCTGCTCTAAGTATTTTTAATTTGTGCTCGCGAATAACCACCCCAGCCCCTCCTTCAAAAGGAGGGGCTTTTCAACCGAGATCGTACGAAGCCCCTCCTTTTGAAGGAGGGGTTGGGGTGGTTATTCACACACTCAGTTTTTTGGTTAGAAAAAGATTTAGAAACAGGTTCTTAGTCACTACTCCGACAAAAACTGCCGAATAAATTTTTCAACATCAGGCTTTTTGTAGCGAGTGATGCGTTTGGTTTCGATGATTGAGCGGATTTTGTGGTAGGTGTTGTGCAGGTCGTCATTAACTAAAACGTAGTCGTATTCGTCAAAGTGGCTAATTTCGTCGCGGGCTTTTTGCATGCGGTCTTGCACAACTTCTTCGGGGTCTTGAGCGCGGGCGCGAAGGCGGCGCTCAAGCTCTTGCATTGAGGGCGGTAGAATGAAAATTGAGATTACGGCGTCTTTTTCGAAATTTTTTTTCACTTGGCGCGCACCTTGCCAGTCAATGTCAAATAGCACGCAATGGCCGTTTTTTAATTCGCTTGCGACTAGGTTTTTTGGTGTGCCGTAGTTGTTTCCAAAGACTGTGGCGTGTTCTAAAAATTCGTCATTTTTTTTCATCTCAGCAAATTCTTCGCTGCTCACGAAGTGGTAATGTTGGCCGTGAGTTTCTTGCGGGCGCTGTTTGCGAGTTGTGACTGAAACCGAAATTTTAATTAGTGGATCGTTTTTAATGGTCATGCCGCAAAGCGTTGATTTGCCAGCGCCAGACGGTGAAGAGATGATGATTAGAAATGGTTCGTGATTGATGAACATCTAGTTAAGAGAGGAAGAGTTTTCTGCGGATAAAAAAAAGGAAGAGGGCGGCTAAACCCTCTTCCCGCTTCTGAATTACTCAGAATCTTTAACAATTGAAATATCTGGAGCATCTGGAGCTTTCATACCAACAACGTGGTATCCAGCATCAACGTGAAGAGTTTCACCAGTCACGCCGTTGCCAAGGTCAGAAAGTAAAAACACACCAGCGCCACCAACATCTTGCAAAGTGACGTTGCGACGTAGTGGAGAGTTGTATTCGTTCCATTTGAAGATTAGTCTGAAATCGCCAATTCCGCTAGCCGCCAATGTTTTAACAGGCCCCGCCGAAATTGCGTTAACGCGGATGTTGTCTTTACCCATGTCCATTGAAAGGTAGCGAACTGATGCTTCAAGAGCAGCTTTAGCAACACCCATCACGTTGTAGTGTGGCATAACTTTTTCAGCACCGTAGTAGCTAAGAGTAATGATGCTTCCGCCGCCGGCTTTTTTCATTAGAGGTTCAGCTTCTTTTGAAACCGCAACTAAAGAGAAAGCTGAGATATTCATTGTGTTAGTAAAGTTAGCTGGGCTGGTGTCTAAATATTTGCCGCGAAGTTCGTCTTTGTCTGAGTAAGCAATTGCGTGAACTAAGAAATCAAGCTTGCCCCATTTTTTTTCTAGCTCGGCAAAAACAGCTTTTACTGATTCTGGGTCGTTAACGTCGCAAGGCAACACAATGTCAGATCCAACTGATTCTGCCAAAGGCTCAACGCGTTTTTGCAAAGCTTCACCTTGGTAAGTAAAGGCAAGTTCGGCACCATATTTTTTGGCTTCTTCAGCAATGCCCCAAGCAATTGAGCGGTTGTTAGCAACGCCCATGATTAAACCTTTTTTTCCAGCTAGAATTGTCATGTTTTTGATTGATTAGTTAGTAGAAGATTGCTCGTACAACCAAGGTGTTTCTTGTTTGTTTAGAGATTCAAAGTTGGTAATTTTTTCGTCTTTTTGCAGGGTTAATCCAATATCGTCAAGGCCTTCGATCAAACAATGTTTTCTAAATGGATTAACATCGAATTTGTAGACTTTATTTGCGGCGCGAACTTCTTGTTTTGGCAAATCGATTGTCACGCTGTTATTGGTGTCTTTGGCAAATTCTAACAATTCGTCAACTTGGTCTGCTGGTAAAATCACTGGCAAAATGCCGTTTTTAAAACAGTTGTTAAAAAAGATGTCCGCAAAAGAAGGAGCAATTACGCAGCTAATTCCAAAATCAATCAAAGCCCAAGGAGCGTGTTCACGACTTGATCCGCAGCCAAAATTGTCGCGCGCAACTAAAATTTTTGCATTGCGGTAAGGAGCTTGGTTTAAAACAAAGTCGGCAATTTCGTTTTCGTTTAAATCGAAACGCATTTCGTGAAAAAGATTTTTGCCTAATCCGGTGCGTTTAATTGTTTTAAGAAATTGCTTTGGAATGATCATGTCGGTGTCGATATTGATCAAAGGCAAAGGTGCCGCAATAGAGGTGACGGAGTTGAATTTTTCCATTTTGTTTTTTTTGGGAGTTTGTCGCGAAAAAGAAGGCCGCGAAATAAATCAATTAACCTCTAAATTACAAGTTCATTTTTAACTCACTTACATCACGAGCAATCTGCAATTTAAGCTCTTCCAACGAAGAAAACTTTTTTTCCTCACGAATAAATTCAAGCAATTCAACGTGAATTTTTTTGCCGTAAATATTTTGCGAAAAATTTGGAATGTGGGTTTCAAATAGAGGAATCAAGTCTCCAGAAACTGTTGGTTTCACGCCAAAATTTGTAATCGAGGCAAATGTTTTGTTTAAATGCACAATAAAAGTTGAGCTTTTGTAAACGCCAAATTTCGGTTTAATAATGTGCGGTTTAACCGCCAAATTTGCGGTGGCAAAGCCAAGTTGCGAAGCGAGTTTGCGACCTTCATTGACAAGCCCAGAAATTGCAAAATTTTTGCCTAAACAAAAATTAGCCTCAGCAATTTTTCCTTCAGAAATTAATTTGCGAATGAGGCTGGAAGAACAGTTTTGGTCGAGATTTTTAACTACTGAAACTTCGCTTAAACCAAAATCAAAAACCTTCGCTTCTTTTTCTAAAAGCTTGAAATCGCCTTGGCGGTTTTTGCCAAAAATAAAATCATAGCCAATGGTTAAATGCTTGATGTTTAAGGCTTGAACCAAAATGTTCTTAACAAAATCTTCGGCGCTAATTTCGGAAAAATTTTGGTTAAAAGGCAAAATAATTACGTAGTCGATTTGGTGTTTTTGAAAAATTCTTAACTTTTGCGCCAAGCTTGAAATGCGAAAATCTTTTGCAGCATTTGGCTTAAAAAAAGAAATTGGATGTGGTTCAAAAGTTAAAATTGCTGAGGCTAAATTTTTTTCTTTGGCAATTTTTTTTATCTCAGAAACAATCGCCAAATGTCCCAAATGCACACCATCAAAATTGCCAATCGTTAATGCGAGCGGGGGTAGGGCGGTTTTAATTTGATTGAGATTGCGGATGATTTGCATTTGTGAAAAAATGAGGAGAGCAAGAATTTGGAAAACTATTTAAAACGAATGAAATTTTTTTTGCGATTTTTTTTATCGGTTATTTTTTTAAACGCCGCAGCACTTGCGGGTGATGGCTTTAGCCACGGCATTTCAACTTTTGGCGATTTAAAATATTCTAAAAACTTTAAACATTTCGATTACGTTAACCCAAACGCACCAAAGGGTGGTGAGGTTAAATTTGGCGTTGAAGGTGGGTTTAACAATTTGAATCAGTTCATTTTAAAAGGCCTTTCGGCGTCAGGCCTGTCTTATCTTTATGACAGTTTGATGGAAGGCAGCGAAGACGAAATTTCAGCGCGCTACGGACTTGTTGCTGAAGCTGTGAAATTAGCAGAAGACAAAATGTCAATTGAGTTTGCTTTGCGCCAAAATGCGCAATTTCACGACGGCAAAAAAATTACGGCAGATGACGTTGTATTCACATTTAACAAGCTGATTTCTGATGGCCATCCATCCTACAAAATGGCCTTTCGCGACGTGAAAGAGGTTAAAAAAATTAACGACCATTTAGTAAAATTTTATTTCAAAAATAATCACAATCGCGACTTGCCAATTTTGGTTTCGAGCTTGCCGGTTTTGCCGAAACATTTTTATGAAAAAAACGATTTTTCCAAAACAACGCTAACTCCACCATTAGGCTCCGGGCCCTACAAAATTAAGGAAGTAAAACAAAACCGCTCAATTGTTTTTGAACGCGTAAAAAATTATTGGGCCGCAGATTTGCCAGTTAATCGTGGTCGCTACAATTTTGACCAAATCACCTTTGATTACTACCGCGACAATAATGTTTTGGTTGAGGCTTTTAAGTCGCAAAAATACGACCTGCGACAAGAAAATGTCGCACGTAATTGGGCTAATTCTTACAACATTGATGCAGTAAAAAACGGCGAAATTTTGAAGAAAGAAATTGCCCACCAACTGCCCGCGCCAATGCAAACTTTTGTGATGAATTTGCGCCGCGAAAAGTTTCAAAGCCTTGCCCTGCGCAAAGCTGTGACTCTTGCTTTTGACTTTGAATGGCTGCGCGATCACATTTTTTACGGCTCTTACAAGCGCACCGAAAGCTATTTTGCTAACTCAGATTTTGGTTACAAAAATTTTCATTTACCAAAATCAAATGGTGACGGATTTAATCGCTACAACTTGCTTGAAGCCAAGAAAATATTGGACGAAGCGGGATACAAACTTGTTGATGACGTGTTGGTTGACGGCAAAAGCGGCGAGAAAATTTCAATCGAAATTATCATCGATTCGGAAGCTTTTGAAATGATTGCCGCACCTTTTGTAAAAAATTTACGCAAACTTGGAATTGATGCCAAGATGCGTTTTATCGAGGAAAATCAATATCAAACGCGGGTGAATAATTTTGATTTTGACGTTATTGTGGCAATGTTTGGTCAGGCGCTAATTCCTGGTGACGAGTTGTTTTCTTATTTTCACTCGTCGCAAAAAGATGTAAAAGGTGGCCGAAATTTAATCGGCTTAAACGACAAAATAATTGACGATTTTGTCGAAAAAATTTCGCGCGCTAAAACCAAAATAGAGCTAAAAAATCTTTGCCAAAAACTCGACCAAAGAATGCTTGAAAATTACTACACAGCGCCACAATGGCACAGCAACACTTACCGCATTTTATACCGCAACATTTTTGCCGTGCCAAGCCTACAGCCAAAATATTCTTTGGCTACTGACACTTGGTGGTTAAAAAATCAAAAATAATTTCATGTTTATTCAAACCGAAGAAACGCCAAATCCGGCAACTTTAAAATTTATTCCAGACGGACAAGTCGTTTTAGAAAGCGGCACGGCTGAATTTAAAAGCCAACAGCAAGCCGCAACTAAATCGCCACTGGCTTTGCAACTTCTTGAAATTGCAGGCGTTGAGGCGATTTTTTTTGGTCGCGATTTTATTACTGTCACCAAATCTGGCGCTGCTCAATGGACACAGCTCAAGGCCGAAATTCTCGCCACAATTATGGATTTTTACGTTTCTGGCAAGCCAGTAATGTTTGAACAAAAAGTTGCCGAAGCCACTTCGTCAGACGAAGACAGCGAAATTGTAAAACAAATTAAAGAGCTAATCGAAGTTAAGGTGCGCCCAGCTGTAGCAATGGATGGCGGTGATATTATTTTTCACAGCTTTGAAGACGGAATCGTTAGACTGCAATTGAAAGGCTCGTGCTCGGGATGCCCAAGCTCTACAATCACTTTGAAAAACGGCATTGAAAATATGCTTAAGCACTACATCCCTGAGGTTGTGGCGGTTGAACAGATTTTTGAAGACTAACCTAAATACCTGCATCCGTAGCTCAACTGGATAGAGTGTTGCTTTCCGAAGGCAAAGGTTGTGGGTTCAAATCCCGCCGGGTGCACCAGAATTAATTTCTTACCAACTAATAAATTTAAATTTATGACACAAAAAATTGTCACTGCCGCCTTTGTAATTATCGGAGACGAAATTCTTTCTGGGCGCACTCAAGACGAAAATTTAAATTTTTTAGCCTGTGGTCTCAGCGAAATTGGCGTTAATTTAAAAGAGGTAAGGGTAGTTGCTGATGAAGAATCTGAAATTATCGAAGCCGTAAATTCGCTGCGTAAAAAGCATAACTACGTATTCACAAGTGGCGGAGTTGGCCCTACTCACGACGATATTACCGCCGAAACAATTGCCAAAGCTTTGGGTGATGTTTTGGTTAAAAGCGAAGAAGCGGTAGAACTTTTATACAGATATTACGGCATGGACGACATGACCGATGCTCACATGAAAATGGCTTTAATTCCAAGCAGAGCAAAATTGATAAAAAACAAACTTTTGTCTCCCTCTGGCTTTTCAATTGAAAACGTTTTTGTACTCGCCGGCATTCCAAGAATTTTCCAATCAATATTTGAAGGTGTAAAAAACGAGATCGTTGGTGGACAAAAAATTAAATCACAAGAAATCAGAATTTCTTTGCCAGAACCTGCAATTGCAAAAGCCTTTGCCGATTTGCAAAAAAAATATCCGCAGGTTGTGATGGGAAGCTATCCTTCTGATACCGGCACTTCTTTGGTTTTTAGAACCATTGATTACTCAGCTTTAGAATTGTCGGTTAACGAAATGGTTGGGGTTTTAAGAAAAATTCAAAGCGACCCAATTTTGGCTGTTTCAACCTCGAATTAGTTTTTTTGAAAAAAAGCCAAATGAACAAAAAAATTGAAGAATTACAAGTTGAGACAGACGAGGAAAAGGCCGAATATCTAGAGTTCGTTAAAACCTCTGCCCAAAGCGGAACTTATTTTAAAGACGCTCTCGACTGGTATTTTTTTCGCTACGTCACGCCAATTTGCGACAGAACCTTGCTAATTTTTGGCTCTATTGTTGCGTCAGTCGTTTTGTTTTTTTTGGTTAAAATGATTAGCCTTGCATACCCTTTGGTTGAAAAGGTTCCCGTGTTTATCACTGCCAAAGATCAGTCAGTTTACTTTCCAAATATTGTCGCCCTTAAGCCGCAAAAGGGCAAAGAAAACTACGATCAAGAAGTTAAAACAGTGGATGAGGCGGTGGCAAAATACATGCTCTCGGTTTACGTAGAAGAGCGCGAATCTTACGATTTTAGCAAGGCCGAGGCAAGTGAGGTAAATCAAAAATTCAACCGCATCAAAAACCTTTCAGCATCTGACGAATACAGAAACTTTCAGCTGATTATGAGCCCCGAAAACCCAACTAGTCCGATTAAAGATTTTGGTCAGCCGGTGGTAAAATTTGCCAAGGTTGAATCAGTTAAGTTTATCAGAAAAGAAGTCCAAGGTTTTGGCAATCAGGCACGCGAATTTTTGTCAGCTAAAATTCCAACCGAAGCAGAGGTTAGGTTTTCAACAAATCTAAAAACCATCACCGAAACCGGCACAAACGAAGAAAAAGAACGCTACTTAGCCAAAATTAATTTTGCGCTAGAGGGAATAAACAAAGACGAAAAAGGTGCGATAAAATTCACCGTTAACAGCTACAAACTCTTCAAGATCAAATGAAAAAACTTCTCGCACTTTTCTTAGCAATTTACTGCTTTTCATTCGCTGCAACAGCCGCGCAAATGCCGCGCTATTTGGGAAGTGAAAAAAAATTTAGAAGCTACATCTTCAACCCAAATGATGTTTACCGCTATCTCGGGCATTACACCTACCAAGGCTTCATCGAGTTTCAAGAAGGTGAAACTGTTAGCACAATTTCAATGGGCAACCCGTCACTTTGGTTGTTTGAACATTTAGGAAATCGCCTTTTTCTAAAACCAGTTGGCGAAGATGGTTCTGAAACCAACATGACTGTAATCACCAACAAGCATGTTTATCACTTCGAACTAATGGCCAAAGAAGCAAAGGGAATCACCGACAAAGATTTAATCTTCGTTGCCAAGTTTGCCTACCCTGACGAGAAGGATAAAAATATTGTTGAATTTGCCAAATCAACCCCGTCCGACGAGCCCGACATGCGTGATTTGTCAATTTACAACTTTAACTACCAATACACAGGCGAGGGCGCCATTGCGCCTTTAAAGGTGTTTGATAATGGCGAATTCACTTACTTTCAGTTTAGCAAAAGAAACGCCGAAATTCCGGCAATTTTTACAGTTGATGCTGGTGGCTTTGAGTCTCTAATTAACTTCAGATCAGCTGGCAGCTACATCATTGTCGAAAGAGTTTCGCCGCAATTCACTTTAAGAAACGGCAGCGACATTGTGTGTGTTTACAACACCAATCTTTACAGCAATGGCAGAGCCAAACAATCAACTTTGAAAAGTGTTGATGCAGCGCCGCAAGTAAATAATTTTGCAAACCCTGCGGCTTATAACCCGCCTTATTCTTCTGGGGCACAAGGTGGTAATCCGGGTGGAATAGTTGACCCAACAACCTACAGAACCCCATCTCCAAACATGTCAACCCCACCAAGCCCCGAGCTAATGATGTCACCCGGAATGATGCCACCGGGAATGTCACTACCAGAAATTCCAAGACGCCCAGGTGGGGTTTAGAAAAAACCAACTCCACTTACCTCACCAACTTCTGTCATCCTGAACTTGTTTCAGGATCTCTTCCTTAAAACAGCTCAACTTTTTTATGAA
Source organism: Rickettsiales bacterium (assembly GCA_017999675.1). Taxonomy (GTDB): domain Bacteria; phylum Pseudomonadota; class Alphaproteobacteria; order Rickettsiales; family UBA1997; genus UBA2645. Next base: position 8,871 of record JAGNLL010000012.1, on the reverse strand, counting down.
AAACGAAATCCCCAACTACAACCACAAGACTGCCGAAAAAAAATGGCAACAAGCTTGGGAAGAAAAAAATATTTTTAAATTCGACGAAAATTCGACCAAAGAAAAATATTACGTGCTCGAAATGTTTCCTTACCCATCAGGCAAAATCCACATGGGCCACCTGCGCAACTACGCCATTGGCGACTGCGTGGCGCGTTTTAAAAAGTTACAAGGCTTTAATGTTTTGCATCCAATGGGTTTTGACGCCTTCGGTTTGCCCGCTGAAAACGCCGCTTTAGAGCATAAAGTTCACCCGCAAAAATGGACTTTGGAAAATATCAAAACCATGAGCGCCGATTTAAAATCAATTGGCTTGTCGCTTGATTGGAGCCGCGAAGTTGTAACCTGCTTGCCTGATTACTACAAACACGAACAAAAAATTTTCCTCGATTTTCTCAAAGCCGGCCTCGCTTACCAAAAAGAATCTTTCGTTAATTGGGATCCAATCGACAACACAGTTTTGGCCAACGAACAAGTAATTGACGGTCGCGGCTGGAGAAGCGGAGCTTTGATTGAAAAGAAAAAATTGAAGCAGTGGTTTTTAAAAGTTTCTGATTTTTCAGAAGAATTGCTCAGCGAATTAAAAAACCTCAAAGGCTGGGACGAACGCGTTTTAACCATGCAAGAAAGATGGATTGGCAAAAGCGAAGGTTTGATTGTCGATTTTAAAATTGCCGATCGTGATCAAAAAATTTCAGTTTACACAACTCGTCCTGACACCTTGTTTGGTGCGTCTTTCATTGGTATTTCGCCGCATCATCCAATTGCACAAGAATTGGCGCAGAAAAATCCTGAAATCAAAAATTTCGTTGATGAATGTAATCGTAACGCCGTTGACGAACAAACCATCGAGAAGCAAGAAAAGAAAGGCTTCAAAACCGGTTTGCAAGTTGTGCATCCGCTCGATCCAAATTGGAAACTCGACATTTACATCGCCAATTTTGTGTTAATGGAATATGGCACCGGAGCAATATTTGCCTGCCCAGCACATGATGAGCGCGATTTTGAATTTGCTAAAAAATACGATTTACCAATTCGCCAAGTTGTTGAAAGCAATGGTGCGGCGCTGCCTTATTTAGAAGATGGCGTTATTGTTAATTCTGAATTTTTAAATGGTCTAAGCAGCTTGGAGGCCAAAGAAAAAGTTTTCGAAATTTTGTCAGCAAAAGGGCAGGCGACTAAAAAAGTTAACTACCGCTTGCGTGATTGGGGCGTTTCGCGCCAACGCTACTGGGGCTGCCCGATTCCGATTCTTTATTTAGAAGATGGCTCGGTTGTGCCAGTTCCCGAAGAAGATTTGCCAGTAAAATTGCCAGAAGATGTTGAGTTTAACGGCCTTGGCAACCCTCTTGCCGCGCATCCAACTTGGAAATACACAACTTACAAAGGGCAAAAGGCGATTCGCGAAACTGACACTTTCGACACTTTTTTTGAAAGCTCTTGGTATTTTCTACGCTACATTTCTCAGCCTTCTGACAAGGCGTTTGAAAAAGCAGCAGCCAATAAATTTATGCAAGTTGACCAATATATTGGTGGCGTTGAACACGCGGTTTTGCATTTGCTTTACGCCAGATTTTTTACCAAAGCTTTGAAAAAATGCGGCTATTTGGATGTTTCTGAACCCTTCGCCAATCTGCTTACGCAAGGCATGGTTTGTCACCAAACCTACAAAGATAAGGCGAGTGGCAAATGGCTTTATCCAAGCGAAGCGGCAGAAAAAAACGCGGCAGATGTTGTAATTGGTCGCAGTGAAAAAATGAGTAAGTCTAAGAAAAACACTGTTGATCCTTCGCACATTGTTGGCAGCTACGGTGCTGATACAGCAAGGCTTTTCATGCTTTCAGACACTCCAGCGTCACGAGATTTAGACTGGTCGGAAAGCGGAATTGATGGCTGTTGGAAATATGTGAATCGCTTGTGGAAGCTTGTAGCATCTAACGCCAACGCAAAAGGTGAGGGTGAAGTTTCAAAAGATCACCCAATTACCAAACTCACTCACAAAACAATCGCCGCCGTCACGGATGAATATGAAAAAATTGGCTTCAACCGCGCTATTGCTAAGATCCGTGAGTTTTCAAATGCCTTAGAAAAATTTGAAGTGAAGTCGCCAAGTGACGCCAAAGTGATGAATTTTGCTTTGAATAATTTGGTAATTTTATTCTCTCCAATCATGCCGCACCTAGCTGAAGAGCTTTGGCAGCAATTAGGTAACAAAACTTTAGTAAGCGCGGAAAAATTTCCCGCCTTTGATGCAAAGTTAATTTCTGAAGACGAAGTTGGTGTTGCCGTGCAAGTTGCAGGAAAACTACGCGCCGTGATTCAAATGCCGGTTGGCTCCACAAAAGAAGAAATGCAAAAATTAGCTTTCGCAAATGAAAACGTACAAAAATTCACCGAAGGCAAAGAGATCAAAAAAATAATCATCGTACCCGACAAGTTGGTGAATATTGTTTGTTAGAACAAACCTCGCGATCTCGAGATGTTAAAAAAGCCGGCTTGGATTTTATCTTCAAGCCGGCTTTTTGTGCGACACTTTATTAGAACATAAGGCCTATTATGTAAAATTGAATAAGGGGGGTTAAGAGCTAGAGTTTGAGATGGTAAAAAGGTTTGGTAAAAATGGTTAATTAACGACTATTATTGCAATCTGTCTTACTAAGCTCCTTCGCAAAAGCAGTAACAGCGACATTCCTTGTTGCTGGTTTCTCGCGGGCGCCATATTCTAACAATAATTCCTGAATTTCTGTAATTTGTTCAGGTCTATAATTAGTCATAAATTCGATATGCTGCATAGGAGATTGATCATATCTGTCGCAAGCATTTGGATTAGCGCCTTTCTCCAGTAGCAATTTTACCATTTTTACATCTCGATTCTTGCAAGCTTTAATCAATAGGGTCTCGTCATATTCTTTCTCTTCTGCAGAAGCTCCGTTTTCAAGCAGCAGTTTAGCAATTTCATAATTCCTTCCCGCATAAATAAGTGGAGTCCCTTTTTTTGCATCAGCTCCATGTAAAATGAGATCTCGAGCTATTGCAATCGAGCTACTTTGATCCCCCCAATGCATCGATGGGTATTGAGCCACCAACTCCAGAGGTGTAAGCCTCAACCTTTCTTGATCGATTGCATTAGGATTGGCTCCTTTTTCTAATAAAAACTTAGCAACATCTTCGCGGGGATAAAAACAAGCCTCACACAAAGCCTGTCCTAAAATTATTTCATTTTCTTCTGCCCTTCCTAAATCTAGCTGCAACACCATTAATTCCAAATTTTTTATTGTACCAAATCTGGCAGCAAGAACTATTGGGTTTTTACCACAATACAAATCGTATTTTGTTGTGCCGTAGTAGATGGTCATAAATTTATACAAATCCAACTTATTCTCTTCGAGTAAAAACGATATTATTTCTGACCCATCTCTATCTCTTTCAATTAGATTAATTAGATTAAGCGAATTTCCATATGGATACATATCCGCCCCCATCTTTAACAAAGACTTCACCTTATCAAAATCTCTAAACTTACAGACCGCCTCAAAAGTTTGATTTAATCGCGCTAACGGCCCCTCGCCGCCAATAAAACCCTGCTTATCAAGAAGTAAATTTGGCGCGCTCTCTTGGATCAACTTTTTTACAACTAAAGATCGAACAACATTTTCATGATCACTCATCAAATAATCAGCAATTGCTGGATCTGTGACATATATTTCACGATTGGGAATAGCACCTACCTTGTTCATGAGCAAATTATTCACTAGTAGTTGAATCAGAATTTCTTTACGTTCTGGCGACTCACTCCCATTGATCAAATCAATTTGGCTCTTCGCATCAAGAGAAACAAAGTAGTCTTTAAAGTAACCTTTTTTCATTCCGCCCGCAATTAGTTCCACAATTTTATCTCTAGTCTGCGAAGGCTGCAAAAAAGATTCATTTTCTTCAGCGCTAGGTGAAAATCTGCTCGGCTTAGAATATTGAGCGCCAGAAAACTGCACTACATCCGCCTTCATATTTCGTAACATTGAACCAAATTCAGAATCGCCAACATATTGCGAACGGCCATCATCAGTATATTTCCAATGGCCATCACTCTCCTTTTTTGCAGTATCATACCACACACAATCAGTTAAATCGGCAGCATTATCAAAAATGCGTTCCTCTCTATTGTGCGAATTATAATAATAAATTTCTCCTCCTTGAGATTTTTGATACAGCGCAAATCTATGCCCACTGGAGCCAAATACGGAGGCTATAAGAATCATCGCATTTGGTTGAATGATTTTTTCCAATCGATCTCGAAGCAACTCTTCAGACAAAAAAGCCAGATCTGTCTTGTAGGAATGTTGAAATTCTCGGCCATCAGCATCTGGAGATAATTTTAACAGATCCAAAGAATCCCTCCAAGACAAGGCTCGACCTCCTTGATAAAAAAGCACATCTGCAACAAACCTCTCCACATCTTCTTTTTCTTTGGTGCTAAAATCTCTCTCTTCATCCCAATCAAGTAAAATCTTATTGGTTCGATTAAAAAAAGTTGGAGCTTCACTCAATGCAGTCATTCTGCTGTAGGCCCACATTGTAGAGAGGCCAGAACATTCTCCTTCAGATTCCCTTAAATCTTTAATCACCGCCAGTCTATTTTCTTGCTCTATTGGATTCGTTACCGCCGCCAATTCTTTCTCTAAGTATTTTAGTATTTTATTTTCGATATTCATTTTTTTAGGGGAAATAGTGATTTCTTAAGTACGACTGAAATTTTTTAACTAATTTTTTTCACAAAACCACTTAAAGGTTTTTGACTTTTAAATTGACGCCTTGCTAAAGTGCGCCTCCCAAATTTTGACTTTTTAGATTTTCTACTTTGGGTTTGGCCAAGAAGGCTTTGAACTAAATACTCATTAGTTCACACTTTCTTGGCCAAATTTTTGCACTAAAGATCTGCACTAAATACTACCTCATTTAAAGACTTCATTTAAATGCCTCTGTGGCGGAATTGGTAGACGCGATAGACTCAAAATCTATTGTCCCCTGGGACGTGTCCGTTCGATTCGGATCGGAGGTACCATCTTTTTTTTCTTCACCAAGTGCTTCATTTAGCTGATCTGTTCAAAGCCATTTTTCTTGGAATTGTCGAAGGCTTAACAGAATTCATTCCGGTTTCTTCAACCGCGCACTTGCTGATCTCATCTTACTTAATCGATTTTCAAACGATTCAAAACAACCTCTTTGAAATCGTCATTCAATTCGGCGCAATCCTTGCGATTTGCGTGATTTATCGTCAAAAAATTTTCACCGTAATTTTCAATTTAAAGCAAAAACGTGAGCAACAATTTGCTCTAAATTTGGCCCTCGCCTTTTTGCCCGCAGCCATTTTGGGCGCGCTTTTACACGGCTTTATTAAACAATTTCTTTTCTCAAATTTTGTCATCGCCCTCACCTTAATTATTGGCGGCGTTTTCATGATTTTAATTGAGCGCAAACCACGAAAATCAAAGGTAGAAACTGTCGAAGACATTAAACCATTAACTGCTTTTAAAGTTGGTTTGTGCCAATCTCTTGCAATGATTCCGGGAGTTTCGCGCTCCGGCGCCACTATTATTGGCGGTCTTTTGCTTGGTTTAAATCGTAAATCTGCAACAGAGTTTTCTTTCTTTTTAGCAATTCCAACAATCGCTGCGGCAAGCCTTTACGACCTTTTAAAAAACTCTGCCGAGCTAAATGCCACAAATACTGAACTAATTTTAGTTGGATTACTTGCCGCATTTTTTTCAGCAATTTTAGTAATTAAGTGGTTCATTAATTTCGTCAGCAAGCACAACTTCATCCCTTTTGGCATCTACAGAATCGCGGTTGGAATTTTGATTTTACTTTTCATCTCTTAAACAAATGCAGCCAGAAAAATTCGCAATCAGATTTGGACTTGGCGGCATTAAAGCCGTCGGTTTTGGCGTAATGGAAGTGGCAGTAAAAGAGCGCGAAGCCAACGGAAAATTCTCTGACATTTACGATTTTGCTGAACGCCTAAACCCGCGCTCAATCAACAAAAAATCAATCGAAGCGCTCGCAAAAGCCGGCGCTTTTGACGCCTTACAAAAAAACCGCCGCCAAGTTGCAGAGTCTTTCGACGTGCTTGCAGCTTATTCTGCCGAAAAAACCGAAGCCGCAACTTCTAACCAAATGAGTCTTTTTGGCGGACTTCCCGAAGCCAACGCCAAACCCGAATTAAAAAAAACCCCCGACTGGACAAAAGTTGAGCGCCTACAAAAAGAATTCGAAGCCTTCGGATTTTTCTTAAACGAACACCCTTTGGACGACAGCATTTCTGAACTAAGAAAACGCGGCGTAATTTTTTCTGACAAGCTCGAACGCGACGAGTTAGAAGACAACAATCTGGTAAAAATGGCAGGCGTTGTCGCCGGCAGCAAACACCGCTCTGGCCCCCGCGGACGCTTCGCCTACATGACAATTTCAGACCCTTACGGCATTTACGAAGCAATGATTTTTGACGAAGCAATCATTACCTCAGCGCGTGATATTTTGGCGGATGGCAGCGTTATTTCGCTAGAATGTTTAATCAAAAAAGACGATGGCGGCACGCGCATCTTGATTCGCGACGTGAAAAAGCTCGAAGAATTTATTCAAAACACCCCAGCACAAACCAAAGATTTTGAAGACATTAAAAAGCAACCCGCCCGCAACTTTAATCGCAACAACAACTCCAACTTTAGTCGCCCAAGCGGCGACAGACCAGCTTTTGCGCAAGCCAAACCGCAACAGCAAGTTGAAGCCGCGCCGGTGCCAACCAAAAAAGTTTTGTCAAAAGTTGACGTAATCATCAAATCACGCGACCCAGTTTTTAGCATTAAGGCCCAACTCTCACAGTGCTTAGCACCAGACGCAGCCGCAAAAACCACTGCAGTTTTTCTTTCGATTGTTGGCGAAAAAAATATTACCAAAGTCGAACTTCCGCAAAAATATTGCCTCGATGAACTAGATGTATCTAGGCTTCGCAGAATTGAGAAGGTAATTGATGTTGAATCGGCGGCTTGAGAACTGGATTGCCTCAGCTGCGCTCGCAATGACGGTGCGTGGTGGACGATCTCCCTACTTACATCCGTCATTGCGAGCGAAGCGCGGCAATCCATCTCGCAACCACCTCCAAACTTTCCATTTGACCTTTTAACCTCCAAAACTACCTTGCCCGCCCGCTTTTGAAGCGCCTTACCAAACCATAAGTCACACAAACAAAACCAAAAACCAACACCAACAAACCACCACACACCATGTCTTTCTCCTTCGCATTTCCACACCAAATTGCCACCACCTTTAGCCGCATTTTTTGCCATTTGCTTTTAATCAGCTTGGTCTTCAACCCAATCGCTGCACTAGCACAAACTCCGCCACCTCTACCAATCACTCCAGACGGCTCAACCAACACCCAAGTCACCCAAACCGCCTCAGGCGTTGACCAAATCAACATCGCCGCACCAAATGCTGGTGGCTTGTCGCACAATAAATTTACTGACTACAACGTTAATCAATCTGGTCAGGTAATTAATAATTTTTCAGGTAAAGTCGCCTCCGAAATCGCCGCCGGCACCGGCCCTTCAGCAATCACCGCAACCCAAATTGCTGGCTTTGTCACTGTAAACCCCAACCTACAAAGCTCTGGCTCAGCACGCGTCATCCTAAACGAAGTCACCTCCGCCTCAGACACCCAACTTCTCGGCTACACCGAAATTGCCGGCACCAACGCCGATCTTATCTTGGCCAATTCTAACGGCATCACCTGCCGCGGCTGCGGTTTTATCAACACCGCGCGTTTAACCTTTATTGCCGGCAGCAGCAATTTTGACGCTAGCGGCAATTTGGGTTTCAATTTAAAAGAGCAAAGCAATCCAAGTTTGTCGATTCCGTTAATTACGGTTGAAGGCTTGGGGCTTGACGTCACCAAAACTTCGTCAGCCGAAATCATCGCCTCAAGCATTAAAATTTTAGCAAATATTTACGGCGCAGACGACACCAACCTAACAATTAAATCTGGCGAAGGGCGCTTTGATTACCAAAGCAAAAACATCACCAATTCTAGCACATCACTTGCCTTGGGCAGCACTCCACTTTTTGCAATTGATGCGGCAAGTTTAGTAAAAATTCAGGCCGGCAAAATCTTCATCATCGCAACTAGAGAAGGCGTTGGCGTCAACATGGCCAGCGAAGTTTTGGCAAGCAATGAAGTAAAAATTGATGCCAATGGCGACGTTTATTACGACAACATTTCTGCCGAAAATAAAGTTGATGTTCAATCAACCAAAAACATTTCATCAATTGGCTCAAGCTCAGCAATTTCAGCGCCAAACCTAGCCTTAAAAGCTGGCGGTGAATTTAAAAATTTAGGCAGCGTTGCGGCCCACAATTTAGATATTTTAAACAGTACAACATTCACCAATTTAGGCACAGTTGAAGCCTTAGCACTAAACCTTTCAAACATTACAAACATTAACAATTCAGGCTCTCTTTTTGGTGAAAATTCTTTAACTATTAGTGGCGCAAATCTTACCAACAATTCAGGCGCGTTAATTTCGGCAATTTTGGAATCGTCGCAAATTAACCTTAGCGGCGATTTGCAAAATTACGGCGAGCTAAACTCTAAAAAAGACCTAACCATTGATGCCAAAAACTTGCGCAATTTTGGCAATATTTTGGCTACAGAAAATGGGGTTTCTTAATCATTCCGTCCAAACAGTCCGTTTTGGTTTCATAAATTCTCAATCTCCCCCTCTTCAACTAAAACATCATTTTTAACTAATTCGCTTAATTTACTGAAGCTTGTTGGAGTAG
>JAGNLL010000011.1 GCA_017999675.1 Rickettsiales bacterium | reverse complement strand
GAACCAATTACTAAGATTTTTTTCATGTTTGAAGTGATTGTCTGTTGAATTTTGCTTACCGAAAAAATCTAATTCCCGCGCCCCTATCCATCAACGTCAAATTTCAAAAAAAATGAGCCTTAAAGAACACACCGTTAAATCTTACGACAAAGACTTGCACTCAATTGCTGGTACGCTTGATGAAATGGGAGAATTGGTAATTCAGTCAATCGAAATGGTAGCGCAAATGATTAAGCTGCGTGATCCAGAATTTATCGAAAAAATCACAACTCACGATTACAAAATTAACACTCTCGACAATTTAATTGAAAAAAAAGTGACCGCAATGTTGGCGCTGCGTCAACCAATGGCGGTTGATTTGCGCTACATTATTTCGTCTTTAAAAGTTGCGTCAAACTTAGAGCGCAGCGGTGACCAAGCCAAAAGCATTATTAAAAAAATTGCGCTAATTGGTGCTGAAAAATTTGAAAGCGACGTTGAAGAATCGCTAATTTCAATGATTGAAAATTGTAAAAAAATGGCCAGCGAAGCGGTTAAATCATTCAACGACCAAGACGTTGATTTGGCCCTTTCGGTTTTAAAACAAGACGACGAAATCGACCAAATTTACTCTGATCTTTTTAGAATAATGGAGCACGAAAACTTCAGCAAAGACCAAGTAAAAAAACTCACCAACACACTCTTCATTGCCAAAAGCTTCGAGCGCTTGGCCGACCACTCAACTAACATTGCAGAAATCGCTAACTTCGTTGTCACTGGAGAAATTAAATAATGTTACCAACACGCGAAGAAAAACGCGACTCGGGCCAAATCGCTAAGCGCGACAACAAAGATTTAATGGGATTTGCAGAAAACTTTCCCAAAGAAAAAATGGAGCGCAAACCCGACTGGATTCGCGTAAAAGCGCCAGTTTCTAAGGGCTACTACGACACCAAAGAAATGCTCAACAAACACAAATTACACACGGTTTGCGAAGAAGCTGCCTGCCCAAACATTGGCGAATGCTGGGCGCAAAAGCACGCGACAGTAATGATTTTAGGTTCGGTTTGCACAAGAGCCTGTTCTTTTTGCAACATTGAAACCGGTAAACCTGACGCGGTAAACCCGCACGAGCCAGAAAATGTTGGCGACGTGGCGAAAGTTTCTGGTTTAAAACACATTGTAATTACCTCGGTAGATCGCGACGACTTGGCAGATGGCGGTGCTAACCAGTTTGTAGAATGCATTGAAAGCGTGCGCAGAAAATCACCAGGCACTACGGTTGAAATTTTAACACCAGATTTTCTACGTAAAAACGGCGCGCTAGAAAAAGTAGTTGCCGCCAAACCAGATGTTTTTAACCACAATATTGAAACCGTTCCGGGCCTTTACAGCACTATTCGTCCTGGCGCTAGATATTTTCACTCACTTTGGCTTTTGAAGCGCGTTAAAGAAATTGACCCGTCAATGTTTACTAAATCGGGATTAATGGTTGGCCTTGGCGAAACCAAAGAACAAGTGCTGCAAGTAATGGACGACATGCGCTGCGCTGACATTGATTTTTTGACGATTGGCCAATATTTGAGGCCGACTTTGAGACACGCGCCGGTTGACCGCTACGTGCATCCAGACGAGTTTGAGTTCTACAAAAAAATGGCTTACAGCAAAGGGTTTTTAATGGTGGCGTCGAGCCCGTTGACGAGATCTTCTTACCACGCTGGGGATGATTTTGCGAAGATGCGCGACGAGAGAAACAGACGCCTTTCTTCTAACTAAAGCAAAAAAAAAGACCGTCGGTTGAGCGGAGTCGAAACCAACGGAAGGTTCCTGCTTCACTCGTGAGGCAAGAACCTTCCGTTGGTTTCGACTCCGCTCAACCGACGGTCTTTTTTAGTTATTTTTTATTCAAAACCTCTCTCCCCAACTTACGCAAAGTTTCTGCCAAATCTTGATCTTCAACATCCGCAATCTTGTCACTTAAAAAACTTTCCTGCGCCTGCGGCAGCTTAATTTCTTTAACCCCGTGACCCTCAACAACCTTGGGCTCCTGCTTAATAATAATTTTAGAAATCGTCTTAAAACCGTAAAAGCTGGCGATTCGCTCAATTATTATTTCGGCATTACTTTCTAAAAAAAATCCAACAGCAGGATTGTAAACACCAATCGTCAACTTCCCGCCTACGCTTTTTTCTTTTCCTAAATTCACCGATTTTGGGTAGCAAAACTCAGCGTATTTTTTGCCAATTACTTGCTCCCAATTTTTCACCAAATTATTCACCAAAATAAATTCCTTCTTACTGCCGGAAAACAAAGGCTTTAGCAGGCTCGCCATTTTTTCTTCAATTGATTGTAGGCCGAAAAATGGTTTAGACATTTGCTAAAATTTTTACTTTTTTTGTGAAGAAGTTTGGAAAGTTTTTAACAAAAAATTCTTCCGCTAAATTCAAATCTTTTTCGCTTTCAAAAATTGCAAAACAGCTGGCGCCACTTCCAGACATTTTGGTAATTTTAGCGCCGTTATTTTTTAGATTAGTTAGAATTTCAGCAATTAAGGGCAGGGCTGCAATTGCTGGGTTTTGCAGGTCATTTGCAAAATTTTTTAGCAAATCAAAAACGTCTTTTTTAAGCAAATTTTCCGTCTCAAATTTTGGCGAAAAAACCCCGTCAAATTTCTCAAAAATCTCTTTCGTTGAAACGGCAATTTTTGGGTTAATTAGCAAAGCCGAAATCGGCGCAAAGTTAGAAAATTTTTCAATTATTTCGCCACGACCCTTCACAATTGCGGCTTGGTTTTGCAGCAAAAACGCAATGTCAGAGCCAAAATTTAGCGAAATTTTTTGCAGCTCTTTTTCACTCAAATTCAAAGCAAAAATTTCATTTAAAGCGTGCAAAAAATAAGCGGCATTAGACGAGCCGCCGCCAAGACCGGCAGCGACTGGAATATTTTTTACAATTTTGACGTGAAGGTTTTTTGAAACAGAAAATTCAGCAGCAAAAAAATCTAAAATTTTGGTAAAGAGGTTGTTTTTTTGGTCAATTGCAGCGGCGAATTCTCCGGTGATTTCTAGTTTTAGAGAAGATCCTGAAACAAGTTCAGGATGACGAGAAACGGTCAATTCGTCGGCCAAATCTAAAAAAGCAAAAAGTGATTCTAGCTCGTGAAAGCCGTTTGGACGCTGTCCTACAAGCTTCAGAAACAAATTAATTTTCGCTGGGCATTTGCTGCTAAAAGTTTGCATTTTACTTCGCGCTTAACGCTACGCCGTAATTGCTGCCGCCGCGTTTTAAAAATAGGTAGATTTTTTTGCCCGATTTTGCGGCTTCTTCAATTAAGTTTTTTAACTCGTCAATTGAGCTAAGCGGCGTTTGGTTAACCGACAAAATCACGTCTCCGGCCATTACACCTTTAGTTGCAGCTTCAGATTTTAGCGCCACTTCGGCAACAAAAACGCCTTTAATTGCGGCGTCAATTTTGCGCAGTTTTTTCATTCCAACGCTTAATTCTAACACACCAATTCCCAAAATTTGTTCGGACGATTTAAACGATTGGCGTTTTTCTAGCACCCTAGTTTCGGCTTTTTTTGGCGCCTCTTCTCTCATTTTTGCAACTTTCACGCTCACAACTTTTTCTTTGCCGTGCCTCACTAGAGTAATCTTAGCAGTTTTTCCAATTGAATATTTAGAAATAATTTTTGGCAGCATTTTCATTTCTAAAATTTCCACCTCGTCAATTTTTACAATTACGTCGGTTGGCACAATTCCAGCCTGATCTGCCGGCCCGCCGGCGGTAATTTCAGTGACGAAAGCGCCCTTCGATTTTTCAATTTTCATTGTCTCGGCAATTTCGTCGGACACGTCTTGCACTGAAATGCCAATCCAGCCGCGAACCACTTCGCCCTTGTCTTTAAGCTGTCTTACAATTTGCGCGGCGATTGACGAGGGAATGGCAAAACCAATGCCAACATTGCCACCAGAAGGCGACAAAATTGACGTGCTAATGCCAATGATTTCGCCGCGCGAGTTAAACATTGGCCCACCAGAATTGCCGTTGTTAATTGCGGCGTCGGTTTGAATAAATTCGTCGATTTGTCCGTTGTTTAAGTTGCGACCTTTGGCCGAAACAATGCCGGTAGAAACAGAAAGCCCTAGGCCGAAAGGGTTGCCTACAACAATTACTGAATCGCCAATTCGCGCTTTTGTTGAGTCACCAAATTTGGCAAATTTAAGCTCTTTGTCAGAGTCAATTTTAAGCACCGCAATGTCGGTTTTTTTGTCAATGCTGACAATTTTTGCTTTAAATTTTTCGCCGCTACTTAGACCCGCGGTAATTTCGCTAGCCTCGTCAATTACGTGGTTGTTGGTGACGACAAAGCCGTCTTTTGAAACAATGAAGCCCGAGCCGAACTCTTGGTTGGTCGAAATTTTTGAAGTAATTGAAATTGTCACAACACTTGGCAGAAGGTCTTCAACCACGTCAGCAAGGCTTTGCTTTGTTGCAGCTTCTTGCGCAAAAGAGGTGCTTTGGATGAGTAGAGATAGAAGCAGTGGTAAGATTATTTTCATTTTCGGTTGTGTCGATTTTTTTGCTAAAAAAAGAAGCTTGGCTTAGAAATGGTGATAAAAATTTCTAATTTTTTTATCTCATATTGAAACAATTTATTATTTACTCCCTGGAGTTGTATATCTAATATATCGCATCTCCATTCGCGATCTGAGGGGACTTTGCTGACCTTAAAGGTGAATTAAAAAAAATGTCTAATAATGTCTAATAATGCATCAGCTACTAATAATTTTCTAAAGATATCGCTGCGATTGTTTGCTTGTATCATAATCTTTTTACAAACGGCTTTGACCGCATTTTCTGCTGACATATTTGTTGATTCAGAAGTTGATACTTTACAAAGTTTTTCCTCAGACAATCAAAAAATGATTATTGGATCTGGCGGTAATTTATCAAAAGGTATATCTGGATATGACAAGATTAATACATCTGTTGAGATTAATGCTTCAGACTCAAAGGGTGTGGCATCAACCTCAGCCGCAATTGTAGATGTTTTTTCAGTTGCACTTAATTCCGGATCAATCACCGGCTCAATTGGGATCTCGACGGGAGTGAGTCATGCAGGTGGGTTTAGTGTGGATCGTTTTAATTTTACATCTTCATCCAACACTTTTGTAAGAAGTTCTAGTAATGCCATTGTTCTTTTTTATGCAAAGGCAACAATTACAAACTCTGGGAGCATCATCTCTTCTGCATCTAGGGGTATAGCCTCTTTGGCGGATATAACAATTCACAATAGCGGACTTATTTCTGGGAAAGCTGAGGCTATATATCAAAATAGAGCATTGCAATTACTTACAATTGAAAATACTGATTCTGGAACAATCAGTGGTGCAATCGAATCTTCAGGCATAGTCAATATTACCAATAACGGCACCTTATCTGGAGATATAAAATGTGTCTCAGGATGTGAAATTGATATCACAAATAATGCTGGATCAATTACTGGTAACATTACTTTGGGAAGCAATAATGACTCTTCCTTTTCTCTAAACGGCGGCACCGTCACTGGCAATTTATTCACAGGAGCTAGTCAGTTAATCAATCTCAATGCGGGATCTTTTGTTGGAGATATTTACACCTACTCTGGCTCCACGATCAATCTTGGTTCCACTACTTTTAATGGCTCAATAGAAAGCGTATCGAGCGATTATTTGGGCACTCTAAACTTAACTGCCAATCGAACCTTAGATTCAAATATCAGCATCGGAGTTTCAAAAAAACTCGATACCGTAAATATCGCCAGCGGCACTACGGTTACCCAAAATGGTTCTGATATCAGGGCTAAAAATTTGAACATTGCATCAAATGCTACCCTCAATCTTGAATCAAACCTTACAAATATTGAAGAAATCGGGGTTGCTGGCACTTTAAATTTTGGCGATACAACAAAAACTGTTGCTGGAAATGTTTCTGGAAGCGGTGCTGCAATTTTTAACGCCAACAGCGCTTCTCACACAATTAATGGAAATATTTTGGTAAGCAGTGGTGACACCATTTCTCTAAATTTATCTGACAGCGGTTCAATCGGTAAATTCATCGCAAGTGGATCTGCAACCATAGCTGCTGGAGCAAAACTTTCATTCAACTTTGGTGGAGGTGAGGGCTACAAATATCTTGCTGACGGCTCGCAATACACAATCGTTGATGGATCAACCGGCTCAAGCATTTCTACAATTAGCGATTCTAATATTAGCCTTAACAATTCTGGTTCTAACAAATTATCCTTACTTACTGTAAGCACGTTAGTATCTGGAGACGATCTAGTTCTAAATATTAACAGAGCTTCTTCAGGAGAAATATTCAAAGACCAAGAATTTAAAAGTATTTATGACGCAATAAATACCATTGGTTCTGGCGCGGATGGAAAGCTAAAAGAGTTTCAGCAATATCTTGATAGCTCTTCAGATTTAAATTCGATAAAAGCAGCTCTAAAATCAGCTGCACCACAGCAAGACAATTCTTCCAAACTAACCTCGCTATCTGTAGTCAATAATTTAAGCAAAATTGTTGAGGGTAGGTTAGACGCGTTTCACTCAGATTCTTTAATATCCGATGTCGCAAGTAGGGCAAAACTTTTTAAAACCAATTTTTCAAGCGGAAGTATTTCTCAATTTGGCAACGCTAACGGAGCTCCAAGTTTTAGCTTTGCCAGTGGTAACGAAGTTGAGAAAGGTGCTGTTTGGGCCCAAACATTTGGTAACGTTATCAAGAGGGGCAATATTGACGACAACGGATACGAATCTAACTCAGTTGGCTTAGCTTTTGGCGCGGATACAGAATTTTCCAATAGCATTCGAGGTGGCCTCTCTTTTAGCTACGCCAACTCCTACGCAAAATCTTCTGACGATTTAAAATCGACAAGAATCAATACCTACCAAATAACCACCTACGCTGGCAAATCTTTTGGAAAATACTTTTTAGATGGAGTGGCTGGATTTGCCCTAAGCCAATATTCTTCCTCAAGATCAATACCTTCGGTAGATACAAAGGCTCACGCAACATATTACGGCCAGAACTACATTGCCAAATTAAGAAGTGGCGCACTCTACAACTTCAAAAGTGGTTTCAATATTATGCCAGAACTTTCTGGTACTTTTGTCCGCAGTAATACAAACAGCTATTTAGAAGAAGATGCCGATACTCTTAATTTAAAAACAGATTCTGTCTCAAGTAGTTTTCTTGAGGGTAGGGCTGGTATTGGGCTTGGCTACAGAAAACAAGTCAAAAATGGTTCAACGTTTTCACCAAAAATTACAGCATCTTACGGCTACAATTTCTTAAATAAATCTAGTGTCGTAACAAGTAGATTTGCTGGAGAAGTCCCAGCGTTTCAAACCTACTTTTCAAAAATTGACCCAAGAAGTTTTAGATTTGGTGGTGAATTAGAAATTCATAACGCCAACTCAACCACTTTCAGTATCGATTATTTCAGCGAAAGAAGATCTAAATTTATTTTACATTCACTGTTGGTTGGCGCTAAATACGAGTTTTAAAAACTTGCCTTGATGTTTTTTGTGCAAATTATCGCTTTACGCAAAGCAAGATAATTTCACTCTCTAAATTTCTTAAAATGACAGAAAAAACCTTGGCCGACTTCATGCAGCAGGCACCCGCCGTTGTAGGTGTAAAAAAAATAATTGCCGTTGCTTCAGCTAAGGGTGGGGTTGGCAAATCAACAATTGCCTGCAATTTGGCGGTTAGTTTGAAGCTTTCGGGTTTAAACGTGGCACTCGTTGACGCCGACATTTACGGCCCTTCAATTCCGCATTTAATGAATTTAAGCGGACAGCCTGAGCAAAAAGACGGGCTGATTCTGCCGATTATTTCGCAAGGCGTAAAATGCATTTCAATTGGTTCAATGGTTGACGCAAGTGCTGCAGGGGTTTGGCGCGGGCCAATGGTGACGAAAATTTTGCACCAGTTAATTCGTAGCGTGAATTGGAAAAGCGACGGACGCGAGGTTGACGTAATGGTAATTGACATGCCACCAGGCACGGGGGACGTTTACTTGAGTTTGGCGGAGAAATTTCCGCTTACCGGAGTTGTTGCGGTGTCAACGCCGCAAAGCCTTTCGGTGATTGACTTGGTGAAGTCGCTTGATTGTTTTACAAAATTAAAAATTCCGCTTCTGGGATTAATTCAAAACATGTCGTACCTAGAAATTGCTGGAGAAAAGAGGTATTTATTTGGTAAAGACGGTGCAAAAAATTTGGCCGCAAAAATGGGAATTAAGTTTTTAGGCGAGGTGCCAATTTTGCAGGAAGTTTCAGATTCTGCAGAAGAGAAAATTTGCTTTGTGGCGAAAAATCCAAATTCGGAAATTGCGAATTTGTTTAAGAAAATTTCTGCGGAGATTTTGCTCTAAAAATCTAGATTTTCGCCTTAAGGCGAAAATCTTTTTAAAACACACTAAAACCCAACAGCCTCTAAATTAAAACACTCTTGCAAATTTCTTAACTTTTTCGCAAAAAAATGACAAAAATTTTAGCAGTTTTTTTTCTAATTTTTCTTTCTTCCTGCGCCAAAAATTGGAGCTACGACGGACATTTTGGCCCAAAAAATTGGGGCAATGTAGAAGAATTTAAGTTTTGTAAAATCGGCTACAACCAGTCGCCAATTAACATTGAAGGCGAATTCAAAGACGAAGATTTAGATTTTTCTTACAGCAATTCTGAAGTTGAAAAAAAACCAACAAAACACCTGCTGAGACTCGAGTTTGACAGCAAAGATTTTGTTTTGCGTTTGAAGCGAAAATACCTAATTCGCCACATTGAGTTTCACCATCCAAGCGAGCATTTAGTAAGCAGCGAGGCGCATTCACTTGAAATGCAAATTTACCACAAAAGCGACAACGAACAGTGGCTTGCCTTGGCATTTTTTTTAGAAGTTGGCAAAGAAAATTCTAACTTTGAACAACTGACAAAGTTTTTAGCCGGCAAAGAAAATGTCGGAAAATTGAACCTGTCAAAAATTGTAAAAGAGAAAGACAAATTGTTTTTCTACGACGGCTCTTTCACCACGCCGCCTTGCACAGAGGGCGTGAAGTGGTACGTGGCAAAAACACCAATTACGGTTTCAAAAGAGCAAATGAATCAAATAATTAAGCTGGCGATTTTTGCCAAAACCAACGCGCGCCCAACCCAAGCCTTTCACCCAGAAAGATTTTAAATTTATGACTCAGACGCAGATTTTACTTTTGTTAATTTCGCTAATTCCCTTTGCCAATTGCGTGGTGACAAAGTTTTGCGACGATTCTTCGAATGTAATTGTGGCAATTAAAAAGTTTTTGCCGGTTTTGTTTTTGATTAACTTAATTGGCATTTACGGCAATATTGACCGCGACAATTCTTACTTAGTTTTGGCCGAGGCCGCAAGGGGCATTGCTTTGGGCTTTGACATTGACCAGCTGAGTTTGGGATTTTTATTTTTGCTCAACTTTTTTTGGCTGATTTTTGCTTTTTACTCGCGACGTTTTTTTGAGTTAATGCAGGTAAAAAATGTCACTAATTTAGAGTCGTTCTTGGCCTTAATCATTGCCTTGGTGAACCTAATCTTAATTAGCAAAAACCTGCTGAGCATTTTGTTTTTTTACAATTGCCTAATCATTGTTTGCCATTTTTTTGGCCTGAAATTTTTGCACAAAAAAGAAACAAAATTTTCGCATTTTTTTACTTTTTTGCTTTACCTCGAATCGCTTTTTTTCTTTTTGGCAATTGTCGCCACCTACAAATTCACCGGTCAAATCGATTTTAAATTGGGTGGAATAATTACCGGCGACATTCAGTCGGCAAAATATTTTTTGCTTTTGGCCTTTTATTTAATCGGCCTTTTCTTGTCGGTTTTGATCCCCTTTTACCTGCTTTACCGCGACATTAACCTAGACCTAATCACGATCTACGGCCTGTTCTTTTTGTCTTACGCTTTTAGCGGCATTTACATTTTTTTAAAAATTCTCAATTCAATTTTTGGGCTGCAGGGCTTTGCACTAATGCTGTCAGGGGCTGGCTTTACTATTTTTGAGTGGATTTTTTTGGTAAATATTGCCGTGTCGACAGTTTGTTTGGTGCTTAGTAAGGGTTTGAAATCGTCGTTTTTTTACCTGTTCTTTCAGCAATTTACCTTTGCTTTATTTTCAATTTTTACCTTTGCGGTTTTTGACGAGGGCAGAATTAACTTGGGCGTGCTGTCGTTTTTCTTTTCAATTACACTAATTTTTTTGAGTGTTTCTAACTTTATTTTGTACCTCAGCAAGTCAGAGGGTAAAAGCGTTTTTGGCATTTTTTACGACCTAAAAGTTAGCACCATTCTTTTTATTTTTGCGGTGTTAAACCTGCTTGGAGTGGCGCCAGGTATTGGTGCGGTGGAAAAGTTTTTTCTGCTAAAAATTATTTTTGAAAAAAAATTGTTAATTGCTGGACTGGCTTTTTTGACCAATTTTGTGGGTTTGGCCATTTTTTCGTGGAAGGTTTTTTACCCATTTTTTTGGCGCAACCAAGAACAAAAATCGCAAAATGACCAAGAGCTTGCCAAGAGCATTGATTTTGATTCAAGCCTCATCTTAACTGCGCTCACCGTGGCAATTGTGATATTTTTGTCTCTAATATTTTTTCCATTTTTAATCGAATTTTTATGAGCGAAGTTAATTCAAAAGTTTTGAAAATTTGTAAGGACGCCAAAAGAGCTAGTCGCGAAATTGCAATTTTAGACTCAGCAACCAAAGACCAAATTTTGGCCGAAGTGGTAAAGCTGTTTAAAAAAAACGCGCAAAAAATAATCAAAGCCAACCAAAAAGACGTCAAGCTAGCCAAAGAGCGCAAGCTAGACGAGGCCAAAATTGACCGCCTAATTTTAGACGAAAAACGAATTATTGCCTTGGCTAATTCGGTGAAAGAAATCATTAAACTGGCTGACCCAGTTGGCAGAATTCTCTACGAAGCAAAGCGCGAAAACGGCCTGCACATTAAAAGAATTTCTACGCCAATTGGGGTTTTAATGGCCATTTTTGAGTCGCGTCCAAATGTTGCCTCCGACGTTGCGGCTTTGGCTTTGAAGTCGGGCAATGCGGTGATTTTGCGCTGCGGGTCTGACTCAATCAATTCGTCTAAAGTGATTGTCGACATTTACCGCGAGGCTTTAGAAAAACTTAACCTCAACAAAGACGCCGTAATTTTAGTGCCAAATATTGAGCGCGAATTTGTCACCGAACTTTTGCAAATGGACAACTACATTGACGTGGTAATTCCGCGCGGTGGCAGGTCGCTAATTAAGGCGGTAATGGAGAGCACGAAAATTCCGGTGTTCAAACATTTAGACGGCAACTGCCACACCTACATTCACGAAAAGGCCGATTTTGACAAGGCGCGCAAAATTTTGTTCAACGCAAAAATGCGCCGAGTTGGCATTTGTGGCGCAACTGAATCGCTGCTAATTGACCGCAAAATTGCTAAGAAAATTTTGCCGTTAATTGCCGAGGATCTAGCCGCGGCGGGCTGCCAAATGCGCGGCGACGAAACTTGTGTTGAGCTTGACAAGCGCATTAAAGCGGCGAGCGAAAAAGATTTTTCTACCGAATATTTAGACAAAATTATTTCGATCAAACTGGTTAAAGACATCGACGAAGCCATTAAACACATTAGAATTTACGGCTCGTCGCACACCGAAAGCATTGTGACCGAAGACAAAATTGCGGCGGCAAAATTTTTGCAAAAAGTCAATTCGGCAATTGTAATGCACAATGCCTCAACTCAATTTGCTGACGGCGGTGAATTTGGACTTGGAGCTGAGGTTGGTATTGCCACAGGCAAGCTTCACGCCCGTGGTCCTGTTGGTTTAGAGCAGCTAACAACTTACAAATATGTTGTTGAAGCTGACTGCGCTTTGAGAAAATAAATGTCGAATAATCTTGTCGAAAATCTTAGCAAAATAATCAGCAAACTGCCGGGAATGGGGCCTAGAATTGCTAAGCGTATTGTGCTGAATTTGGCGTCGAGCAAAGACAAAACTTTGCTGCCGCTAATTGCTAATTTACAAATACTTCACGACAAAATTCACAATTGCGAAACTTGCGGCAACCTTGACGAGGGCAGGGTTTGTGGCATTTGTTTAAATCAAGCGCGCGACGAAAGTTTAATTTGTGTTGTTGAAGAAGTTGCCGATTTGTGGGCAATTGAGCGGGCAGAAAATTACCGCGGAAAATACCACGTTTTAGGTGGAAATCTTTCGGCAATTTCGGGCAAAACAATTGAAGATTTAAACTTAGATTCGCTTTACGCGCGCCTAAAATTAGGCAAGGTGAAAGAGGTGATTATTGCTACAAGCGCAACGATTGACGGCCAAACTACAGCGCATTTTTTAGCCGAAAGTTTGAAAGAATTTGCGGTAAAAATTACGCGTCTGGCACACGGAATTCCAATTGGTAGCGAGCTTGATTATTTGGACGAGGGCACAATCAGCATTGCCTTTAAAACTCGCAGTGAGTTTTAGAAAAATGTTGCAAACAAAGGCTGCGCCATTGATTTTGCACTCAACTCACCAACTCATTTCTTTAAAAAAAATTTCAAAACAAACATGAAAAAACTTTTTGCAATTTCTCTTTTGGCTGCGTCATTTGTAAGCAACGCGGCTTTGGCAAAAACTGAAGGGTCTTACGTGGGGATTGATTTGCTTAACACCAAAGTAAAGTTTTATGAAAGATACACAAATAGCACTACCCCGACTGCCACTGATCGTAAACCAAGCTTTTCTCACAGCGATTATGGCTTTGGGCTTCATTATAATTATGCTCTAAATGCGAATGGTCTATTTGTTGCTCCAGGAGTTTTTTGGGAGCTAAACAACTCTACTGTTAACGGTCATGGAGACACGCAAGATTTACAAAGATTAAAAATTAAAAATCGCTACGGTTTAAAGCTTGATGTTGGGGGCGACATTACAAACGTAATAGCGCCTTACTT
Organism: Rickettsiales bacterium; assembly: GCA_017999675.1. Taxonomy (GTDB): domain Bacteria; phylum Pseudomonadota; class Alphaproteobacteria; order Rickettsiales; family UBA1997; genus UBA2645. The sequence goes on along the minus strand of JAGNLL010000011.1, from coordinate 25,382 downwards.
GACTGGTGGCTACGTAGCAATTCACCACAATGGTAGAGAGTATTTTAGCGGTAATAACACCAGATCTAGAAGCTCTACAAGCATGGAGTGGTTTTATGGCGCTGGCGTTAAATTTAACTGTGACAAGGAAACCGCGGTTAGTATTGAATACACCACTCAATCTTTTGACGTGCGCAACTTTGTTGATGGCAACACTGTTAATCTAGACAGTCGCTTTAGAACAAGAATGGATGTTTTGAAATTCGGCGTTTCTTACAGATTTTAAGTTTTATAAAATAATTGGAGACGAGCTATGCCAAAAAGACATCTAGAAAACCCTGATAATTCAATAGCTAAAAAAACTCGCGGTGGCGCCAGAGAAGATTTTTTTCAGTATGTTGAAGATTTTATCTCTCAAAAAACTGCTGACTCTCTTGAGATTGAGTCAATTGATCTGGGTTTATCAAAGAGCCTAGAAAGTGCTTATTTAGAACTTACGCCTGAAGAAAAAGTATTTGCCCAGGTGGATTGGAGCCTAAAAAACAACAGTTATTTAGAATATCAAGGCGACGATAAGCCAACTGTCGCTGATGTTTCGGCGGTTTTTAAGAAAATATACCCAACTCTTTCTGATTCAAAAAAAGAAGAGTTCAAAAAAAGATTTGGTGAGGATGGTGATTTTTGTGGCCTACCTCTTAAGCCTTATGAAATAAAAGCTTCTCTCGCGGAGTTAGTCTTAGAAAATTCTAAAGAAGGCGAGGTGATTGAAGATTTTGGAATTAAGGCTGAAAAAATATCTGCTGGCACCTCAATTTCTACTCAAGCCATGCTTGTTTTAACTACTGCACTAGGATTTTTGCAGCAAGTGGCAGCAGCGGGAGTGCCTTGCGAAAATGACCCAAATAGCGATTGCTCAACCAACCCTCCAACTGCATTTCCAAGTTCGGCGCCTTCAAGTGGCTCGCCAACTGGCCTTCCTAGCTCATCACCAACTGCATTCCGTAGCCTATCTCCCAGCATGCTCTCAACATTAATGCCAACACTTAGTGCCATTGTAAATGGAACTGAAGCCCCAACTGGTTGGCCCTCAGGTAGTCCAACTGAAGAGCCGACTTGGAGCTCAACCGGTATCGGTAATATTAAAAGAGACCAGAGTGGTCTGTGGGAAGAAGAAAAGCCGTGGGTATTTCTTTTGTCTGCGGGAGTTGCGATAACTGTAATTGGTTGCGCTATTTGTTGCTGTTGCCTCAACAAAGGAAAGCCTGCGGCTGTTGGAATAGATGATAAAGAAGATGGACTTAGGGCTGTTGCGTTAAGTGGAGTCCGATTACCAGAAGAACTAGGACATCGAGTTTAAACTTACCCTCAGATTTATTCTGAGAGTAAGTCTCCTTTTAAACCCTTCCAAACAAACTCGCTAGTAAATGGCAGTAGCGGAGCCGAGGCTTCGCACATTGAAACCAAAACCGTGTAAAGCACGTCGTAGGCTTCTTGCTTGTCTTGATCTAACTCACCTTTCCAAAAACGCTGACGATTTCTGCGGATGTACCAATTGTTTAAAGCCTCAAAAAACTGATTAAATTCTTCGCAAGCAACAACGGTGTCGTAGCTTTGCATTGCCTCGTCAATTTTTGTCACCGTAGCTTTTAGCTTAGCCAAAATGTAGCGATCGAGGGTGTTTTTTAGATCTTTTTTAAACTCAATTCTACTCGCCTTAATTCCATCAGCATTGGCGTAAAGACAGAAAAAGTTAAACGCATTAATCATTGGTTTAATCGACAGGCGCAAAGTGTCGCGAACTGCCTTGCCGTCTTTGTCAATTCGCAATTCTTGCCCGCGCATTACTGGTTGTGAAATCATGTAAAAGCGCAGGGCGTCTGATCCGAAAGTAGAAAAAATTTCCAAAGGATCAGCGTAGTTTTTTAAACGTTTTGAAAGTTTTTGCGATTTTTCATCCAAAATCGTGCCGTGACAAATCACGTTTTTAAAAGGTGCGCGATCAAAAAGTGCTGTCGACAAAACCATCAAAGTGTAAAACCAGCCGCGAGTTTGCGCGACATATTCGGTGATGAAGTCGGCCGGAAAATTAGCCTCAAACCATTCTTTATTTTCGAACGGATAATGCACTTGCGCGTAAGGCATTGAGCCTGATTCAAACCAGCAATCAAGCACGTCGGTGACACGTTTGTAAGTTTCGCCATTTTCCTCAAAAACAATTTCGTCAATGTAAGGACGGTGCAAATTTTCAACTTTTTTGCCGGCAACTTTTTCGAGTTCAGCGACAGATCCAAAAACCTTAATCTTACCCGACTCACTTCTCCAAACCGGCACCGGGCAGCCCCAAAAGCGGTTGCGCGTGATCGACCAATCGCGAGCGCCTTCCAGCCATTTGCCGAATTGCCCGTCTTTAATGTGATTTGGAATCCAGTTAATGCCTTGGTTTAACTCAACCATGCGGTCTTTAATGTCGGTCACTTTTACGTACCACGAGCTCACCGCGCGATAAATCAACGGTGTGTCGGTGCGCCAGCAGTGTGGGTAGTTGTGAAGAAATTGCTCGGTTTTAACCCAAGCGCCGGTTTCTTTTAAATATTTAATAATGTCGTCATTGGTGTCGAAAACCTGACGAGATTTTAGCGACAATGTTGGCAAATCAAAAATTTCTGAAGTGAATTCTCCCGCCTCATTAACTGGGCAAAGAGTCGGAATTCCGTTAGCTTTGCAAAGCAATTGGTCGTCCTCGCCAAATCCTGGAGCCATGTGAACAATGCCGGTTCCGTCTTCGGTGGTGACAAAATCGCCGTGTAAAACTACAAAAGAATTTTTGGTTTTTTCGACTAGGTAAGGAAAGAGTGGTTTGTATTTTAAGCCCAAAAGTTCTGAGCCTTTGAAGGTTTTTACTTTTTCAAATTCACCAAAATCTTTAGCAAATTTTTCAACTAAGCTTTCGGCTAAAATTAAAATTTCGTCACCTTTTTTAAGTGCGGCGTAGTCAACATCTTTGCCAACTGCTAGGCCTAAGTTTGAAGGCAAAGTCCAAGGTGTTGTTGTCCAAGCAACAAGACTTACAGATTTAGCTTCTAAAAATTCTGGAGTTTTTTCTAACTCAAACTTCACCGTCACCGCCTTACTAGCCTTCTGCCTGTAAGAGTTATCCATCCTTGTTTCAAAGTTCGAAAGCGGCGTTTGGCAAGCCCAAGAATAAGGCACCACGCGAAAATCTTCGTAAAGCAAACCCTTTTCGTGCAGCTGTTTGAATGCCCAAATCACCGATTCCATGTAATTCAAATCCATGGTTTTGTAGCTGTTTTTAAAATCTACAAATCGTCCTTGGCGCGTCACGTAATTTTCCCAATCATCAGCGTAGCGCATCACCGAGCTGCGGCAGGCATTGTTGAATTTTTCAATTCCATATTCCTGAATGGCGATTTGGCCAGAAATTTGTTTACCTTCTTTGGCGGTTAATTCTTTTTCGGTTTCCATCTCAACCGGCAATCCGTGGGTGTCCCAACCAAAACGGCGTTCAACTTTTTTGCCTTTCATGGTTTGGTAGCGCGCGACTAAATCTTTGATGAAGCCGGTTAATAAGTGGCCGTAATGTGGAAGTCCGTTGGCAAAAGGTGGGCCGTCGTAAAAAACAAATTCGGGTTTTTCTTCTTTTGTGTGACGGCAAGAAGCGTGATCTTTTAAAGCGCATGGCTCTAACACTGGTGAGACATTGTCTTCATCTAAATCTGCGGCAAAATTTCTGATTTCAACCGACTTTTCAAAGATTTTTTCAGCTTGCCAAAAGCGCAAGATTTCTTCCTCCATTTTGGCAAAATCAAGATTTTGATTTGCGTCAGGATAGTGTGATTTTTTAGTCATTTTTTTGAAAAATTTTAGATGTGAGAAATGCGGCGCACACTTAATAAACAGCTTGAATTTAGGTCAATCAAAACTTAGAAAATCGTCCCTCACTTTTCACACAAATAAGGCTTAATCTTCCAAAAAATGAAGAAACTAAAAATCGGCATCGCAGGGCTTGGCACTGTGGGCAAGGGTGTTTACGACATCTTAAAAAAAGACGCAAAAATTTTAGAGAAAAAAAGCCAAACAACTTTTGAAATTGTTGCCGTGGCGTCGCGCAGCAAAAAAGATTTTCTCGACGAAAAAATTAAATTTTATTCAAACGTTTTAGATCTAGCCGCAGATCCAGAAATTGATGTAATCATTGAAGTAATGGGCGGCGTGGGCATTGCCAAAGAACTGATGGAAGCCGCAATTAAAAACGGCAAAAAATTTATCACCGCCAACAAAGCCATGCTTGCAGAACATGGCGCAGAAATTGCCGAGTTTGTTGAAAAACATAACGGACATATTGCTTTTGAGGCTTCAACTGCGGGCGCAAATCCTGTAATCAAAGCATTTAAAGAAAGTTTTACTGCTAATGAAATCACCGAATTTTACGCAATTTTAAACGGCACCTGCAATTTCATTTTAACCAAAATGGGGGCAGAGGGTTCTGATTTTGCAGCAACCCTAGAAGAAGCGCAAAGCTTGGGATACGCCGAAGCTGACCCAACTTTTGACATTAAAGGCATCGACACCGCGCATAAATTAACAATTTTGGCAAGCATTGCCTCTTCAACAAAACCGGCATTTAAACAGCTTCACATTGAAGGCGTCGACCAAGTTTCGGCTAACGACATCAGACTTGCCGACGATCTTGGTTTTAAAATTAAACTTTTAGCCATTTACAAAAAATTGCTAGGTGGCGTGCAGCAAACAGTTTACCCAAGCTTGATAAAAAAATCTGAAAAAATCGCGCAAGTTGATGGTCCCTTTAACGCGGTTTTGGTAAATACAACTAATGCCAGTTGGAATTTTTCTGTTGGCCGTGGGGCAGGTGGGTTAACTACCGGATCAGCCGTGGTGGCTGATTTGGTTGACATTGCCTGCAACAGAGTTTCGCCACTATTTGGCGTGAAAAATTCTGAACTTTTTGAGTCAAAAATAATCGATATTTCTAAGCGCGTTGGAAAATATTTTATTCGCCTAACGCTTGATAAAAACTTGGCGCGAGAAGGTGATTTGGCTGAAATGCTTTTTGGCGAAAAAATTAAAATTGAAAGCGCGGCGTTTTTGGATGATGAAAATGAAATTATCTGCGGCTTTTTAACTGACGTGCAAAAAGAACAAGACGTCACCGAAATCTTGCAAGGCCTTGATTCAAACCTAGTAAAAGCTGCGAAGTTTTTGCGTGTCGAAGAAACCAACTTTTAAAATATGACAAACTTTCTCCTCGAAATTTTAAGTGAAGAAATTCCTGCCGGAATGCAAAAAGCTGCGGCGGAAAATTTTGTTAAAATTGCTGCCGAAATTTTTACCAAAAACAATTTGGTTTTTGAAAATTCTCACCTCACATCTTTTGTCACACCACGTCGTTTGACGCTTTATTTGACCGGTTTGAATGACATTCAAGAAACCCCGGTAGTTAGAAAAGTTGGTCCAAAAATTGGCGCTGACCAAAGAGCGATTGACGGTTTTTTAAAGTCGGTTGGTTTGAAAGACGAAGATCAATTAGAAAAAGTTGAACATGGCGGCCACCCTTGCTACGTCTATGTTAAACCGGCATCTCAAATTAAAACCGCAGCAATTCTTAAAGATTCTCTGCCGCTAATTTTGCAAAGAATGACGTCGGCTTGGCCAAAATTAATGCGCTTTGACGTAGAAAACTCTAGCATTCAAGCTAAGTGGATCAGACCAATTCGTAACATCGCCTGCATGTTTGGCAGTGAAATTATTGAGGTGGAATTTGCAGGGTTAAAATCAAACAACCTTACCAAAACAAAAACACAAAACAGCCTGCAAATCAATGATGCCGCCAGTTACCAACAAATTTTGGCTGACAATTTCGTAATTTTAGATCAGGCACAAAGAAGAAGAAAAATCATCGAGCAAATTCATAAAATTAAACTCGAGCTGCACTTAGAAACAATCGACGACGAAAAATCTCCACTTTTTGACGAAGTGACCGGCCTTTGTGAATGGCCTACAGCATTGGCTGCATCAATTGATGAAAAGTTTTTAAACTTGCCGCCAGAAGTTTTGGTTTTAACGCTAAAATTAAATCAGAAATATTTTTGCCTAAGAAATTTTGACGGACATTTGGCGCCAAAATTTATTTTTGTCAGCGACGTTGCAATCAACAATTCGAATGTCGAAAAAATTACTAAAGACAACGAAAAACTAGTGCGGGCGCGCCTTTCTGACGCTGAGTTTTTCATTTCTGAAGATTTAAAAAAGCCGCTAATTTCAAAATTTGACGATCTTAAAAAAATTGTTTTTCACCAAAAGCTTGGCTCAGTTTACGACAAAGCGGCGCGTCTCAACAGTTTGGCAAAATTTTTGTCAATTTTTGTGCCGCATTGCGATTTGGCTTTGGTTGAAAGAGCAGCCGATTTATCAAAAACAGATTTAACCACCAAAGCAGTGGCTGAGCTGCCAGAGCTACAAGGAAAAATCGGCAGCTTTTACGCCAAAAAACAAAATGAAAATCCAAAAATTGTCGCGGCAATTTACGAGCATTATTTGCCGCTTGGGCCCGCTTCAGAATTGCCAAAAACTTCGCTGGGCATTGTGCTTTCAATTGCTGACAAAATTGACTCAATTGTTGGGTTTTTCTTGGCTGACGAAAAGCCAACTAGTTCGAAAGATCCTTACGCTTTGAGACGTGCGGTTCTAGGCATTATCCGCATTAGCTTTCAATACAACATTGCTTTTCCAATCAGAATTTTGGTGGAAAAATCGCTTAATGCTTACCCAACAAAATTGCTAAAAACTTTGCTCGAAGAAAAAGAGGGAAAGGTTTTGGACGAGAAAAAAATTCTCGTTGAAGAGATCATTAAATTTTTCGTTGAAAGGCTAAAATCTTATTTAAAAGAAAACGAGTTGGTGCAGCCAGACATCATCAATGTTGTGATTGAAGAATACCTCTCTGACCTAGAGGTGCATAAATATTGCGACATTCTTTACTTGGCTAAAAAAATTAAATTTCTCGACCATTTTGTTAAAAATCCAAAGCAGCGCCAGCTTATCGAACTCTACAAAAGATCGGCAAATATTTTAGCAATTGAAGAGAAAAAAGACGGCAAAAAATTTGACGGAAAAGTTTCGCGTCTCGCCCTTAAAAGCAAATATGAACGCGTGCTTTATGCGCGTATTAAAGAGCTAAAAACACCGTTTAAAAAATTGATTATTAAAGGTGAATTTGAAGCCGCTTTCAAATTGCTAGATATTTTAGAGGCCCCACTGGCGCACTTCTTCGACAATGTGACAGTTAATGATTCTGACAAACATTTGCGCGAAAATCGCCTGACGTTGCTTGCAAAAATTCGCAAACTTTTCAACCAAGTTGGCGATTTGTCGAAAGTTGAAATCGCGTAAAAAATGTTGCTAAAAGAAGTTTACGGCGACGAGTTTTTGAAAGCTCTCGCTGCTGCAATTTTAAAATTTGACGCTCAATTTAATGCGAAAAAATTTCTAAAAATTGATTTGAGAGCACAAGAGCTAAAGCAAAGAATGCGTAGCATTACTTTGGCTTTAGACGAGTCGCTTTCGCCAAAAAAATATCAGCAAAAAGTTGAGGTGTTAAAGAAGGCTGTTGTCGCGATTTCTAAAGATAAAAACTCCGGATTAGCGCTGATTATTTTTCCAGATTTTGTTGAGGTGTTTGGAGTTTCTGAGATCCTGAAACAAGTTCAGGATGACAAAATAAAAAATCGTCATCCTGAACTTGTTTCAGGATCTATCGAGATCTTCAATTTCTCTATGCAAGCTCTCGAATTTTTCACCGAATTTGGCAGTTCAGAATTTGCAGTTCGCCAATTCATCAAACTCGATTCCAAACACGCTTTGACGTTTTTTAAAAAATGGACAAAAAGCGAAAATTACCACGTTAGAAGACTGGCATCAGAAGGTTGCCGCCCAAGACTGCCTTGGGGTGAGGCTTTGCCGATTTTTAAAAAAGATCCAACAGAAATTTTGCCGATTTTAGAAAATTTAAAATGCGACGAGTCAGAATATGTGCGCAAAAGCGTGGCAAATAATTTAAACGATATCTCGAAGGATAATCCTGAAGTGGTTTTGGAGTTGCTTGCAAAATGGCAAGGCGAAGTTTCAGAAAGACTGACAATACACGCTCTACGCACGTTGCTAAAAAAAGGCGACCAGCGCGCTTTAAAGCTCATCGGCATTGAGCGTAATATTTTGTCAGAAAATTTTGCCATCGAGAGCTTTTCTTTACAAAAAGCGGTGGTAAAAATTTCGCAAGATTTGAGTTTTGATTTTGCTTTGCACAGCAAGGCGCCAAACAACAAAATTCGACTCGAATATGCCGTCCATTTTTTAATGAAAAACGGCTCTTTGACTAAAAAAAATTTCCAAATCACAACTAAAAATTTTGCCAAAGGTGTGTTTAGCTTTACGAAAAAACACTCCTTTCGCGATCTATCTACCAGAAAGCATAATGCTGGAAGGCACTTGATTTCATTGGTTGTGAATGGTTTGGAAGTGGATAAATTAGAGTTTAATTTGATTTAGCTTGTATTTCTGCGAATAACCACCCCAACCCCTCCTTCAAAAGGAGGGGCTTAGTACCGAGTTTGGCTGATGCCGAAAATAGCCGTTTAGGCTATTTTCTCCCTTTTGAAGGAGGGGTTGGGGTGGTTATTCTCGAAACTCGATTTTTCAAAGCGACCAAACAACCAAAAACAAAAAATAATTTTTAAAAATTTTAAAAAAATGACTACGCAAAAATTCGTTTATTCTTTCGGCGACGGTAAATCTGAAGGCGATGCTTCAATGAAAAACCTTCTTGGTGGCAAAGGCGCTAACCTTGCTGAAATGTCTAAAATGGGCTTGCCAGTTCCACCGGGGCTGACAATCACAACAGAATTTTGCGATTTTTATTACAAAAACGGCAAAAAATTTCCGGCTGAATTAAAGCAACAAGTTGAAGCAGCGCTTCGTCAAATCGAAGAAAAAATTGGCGCAAAATTTGGCGACGAAAAAAACCCGCTACTTTTTTCAGTGCGTTCTGGTGCTAGAGCCTCAATGCCGGGCATGATGGATACAGTTTTAAACTTAGGCTTAAACGACAAAACAGTTTTGGGCTTGGCCGAAAAAAGCAACAACCGTCGTTTTGCTTTCGACTCTTACCGTCGTTTCATTCAAATGTATTCTGACGTGGTTTTGGGTGTAGATCACTACAACTTCGAAGTGATTTTGGATGAGAAAAAACATGAATTCGGAGCCAGCGCCGACACAGATTTAACCTGTGAAAACTTGGAAGAAATCGTCGCACTTTTTAAAGCAAAAGTGAAAGAAGAATTAGGTCGTGAATTTCCGCAAGATGTTAACGAACAGCTTTGGGGCTCGGTTGAAGCGGTGTTTGCTTCTTGGATGAACGAGCGCGCAATCGTTTATCGCGAATTAAACGACATTCCAGCAAGCTGGGGCACGGCAGTTAACGTGCAATCAATGGTGTTTGGCAATATGGGCGACACCTCAGCAACTGGCGTGGCATTCACCCGCAACCCATCAACTGGCACCAAAGAACTTTACGGTGAATATTTAATTAACGCTCAAGGTGAAGACGTGGTTGCCGGCATTCGCACACCGCAATCAATTACAATCTCGGGCAAAGACCAGCTTGGTTCAGTGTTGCCTTCAATGGAAGAAACCATGCCAGAAGTTTTTGCTGAATTGGTGACCATTTACAACAAACTCGAAGCGCACTACCGCGACATGCAAGACATCGAGTTCACCGTGCAAAACAAAAAACTTTGGATGCTACAAACCCGCAACGGTAAACGCACGGCACACGCCGCAGTAAAAATTGCGGTGGACATGGTTGACGAAAAATTAATCACTCAAAAAGAAGCTTTGATGCGTATTGATCCAGCAAGTTTGGATCAACTTTTGCACCCAACTCTTGATCCAAAAGCTAAAGTTCAAATTATTGCCAAAGGTCTTCCGGCTTCTCCCGGTGCGGCTTCAGGTATTGTTGTGTTTTCTTCTGCAGAAGCTGAAAAAAGATCTGAAAATGGCGGCAAAGTTATTTTGGTTCGCGTTGAAACTAGCCCAGAAGACATCAAAGGCATGCACGTTTCGCAAGGCATTTTAACTGCTCGCGGCGGCATGACATCTCACGCAGCTGTTGTGGCGCGCGGCATGGGAACACCTTGCGTTTCTGGCGCAGCTGGGCTTCACGTTGATCACGCTGGCAACTTTTTTACTGCTGGCGGCGTAAAAGTTAAAGAAGGCGAAACCATTACCATCAACGGTTCTACGGGTGACGTAATTCTTGGCGAAGTGCCAACTTTGAAAGCAAATCTTTCTGACGATTTCCAAAAAATCATGAAATGGGCTGACGAGGTGAGGGTGCTTAAAATTCGCACTAACGCTGAAACTCCGCTTGATTGCCAAGTGGCTCGTGACTTCGGTGCAGAAGGAATCGGCCTTTGCAGAACTGAGCACATGTTTTTCAGCGAAGATCGCATCATTGCGGTGCGCGAAATGATCTTGGCAGAAGAGCTGGAAGGCAGAAAAAAAGCCTTGGCAAAGTTGTTGCCTATGCAACGTAAAGACTTCGTTGAAATCTTTAAAATCATGGCCGGATTGCCTGTGACCATTCGTTTGCTTGACCCACCTTTACACGAATTTTTGCCACACAAAGACAACGAAATCGCCGAAGTTGCAAAAGCTGTGGGCGTTGATGTTTCTTACGTAAAACACCGCATCAGCCAACTTCACGAACAAAACCCAATGTTGGGACATCGCGGTTGCCGCCTTGGAATTTCTTACCCAGAAATTTACGAAATGCAGGCGCGTGCCATTTTTGAAGCAGCCGGAATTGTCAAAAAAGAAACTGGCAAAGACGTGCTTTTAGAAATAATGGTGCCGTTGGTTGCAACCCGTAAAGAGTTGCAAATTTTGAAAGAACTAATCGTTGCAACTGAAACAAGCGTTGAAAAAGAAACCGGTGCGAAGTTGAACTACATGGTTGGCACCATGATCGAGCTTCCTAGAGCTGCCTTAATCGCCGATCAAATTGCACATGAAGCAGAATTCTTCAGCTTCGGAACCAACGACTTAACCCAAACCACTTTTGGCCTGTCGCGCGACGATTCTGCCAACTTTTTAGGCCACTACCAAAAAGCCGGAATTTTAGAAAAAGACCCATTCGCCGAACTAGACCAAGAAGGTGTGGGCGAGCTAATCAAAATCGCCACTGCCAAAGGCAAAGCGACCAGAAAAGACATCAAACTAGGCATCTGCGGCGAACACGGCGGCAACCCAGCCTCAATCGAATTCTGCCACAAAACCGGCTTGAATTACGTGAGCTGCTCACCGTACCGCGTGCCGATTGCAAGATTGGCAGCTGCTAGAGCGGCTTTGTAAACATCTAAACCAGTCGACTGAGGTTTAGTCTAAAACACTCAAAACCGTCGGTTGAGCGGAGTCGAAACCATCGGATGAGTTCCTGCTGTGAAATTAACAAGATCGTTTTTGTTAGTACGAGGCAGGAACCTTCCGATGGTTTCGACTCCGCTCAACCGACGGTTATTTTTTTGGTTTAGTTTTTTAAAAAATTTAACACACACCACAAACCCATGCCACACATGTACATACTTGAATGCCGCGACAAATCATTTTATGTCGGCAGCACTACCGATCTTGAGCGTCGCCTGTCAGAGCATCAAAATGGACTTGGAGCGGTTTACACAAGAAAAAGATTGCCGGTGAAGTTAGTTTTTTCTGAAGAGTTTGAAAGAATCGACGAGGCTTATTTTTGTGAAAAAAGAGTGCAGGGGTGGAGTAGAAAAAAGAGGATTGCGCTGATTAATAAAGATTGGCAGGCGGTTGCTGAATTTGCTAAATGTGTGAATGAATCTAGCTCAAAAAATTTTTCTTCAGATTGAGTAAAGAGTAGGACTTAAGATTACAGGCTCCCAAAATTACCCCCTGCAGGACGGGATTTGTAATCCCGTCCTCACGTTCAGTTCAATTCAAATTCTAAAATTAGGCATGAAATTTAAGACGGGATTACAAATCCCGTCCTGCGTTAGGTGATTCTGGAGCGATTCTACTGTAGCGAGTTGTTCTGGAAGGTTGAGGTGAAGGAAGTCCTATTTCAATATCTCGTGGAACTAGTTCTTCTTGAGATTGCAGAGAGGATCTCTCTCTTCCTTTACGCGCAGCTGCAGAAACTTGTTTTGTAAAAAAAGTATCTACCGCATCAAACAGAGCTGATTTTTGTCGTTCTTCCAAATCACTTTTGCCAAAAATAAAGCTAAAAATTTCATGCCTGATGTCTTTCGATTCTAATGCGGCGCTAGTTGATGGGGAGGTCTTGGCTTTTTTGTTCCAATCGTGAGCCATGTAAAAATTCGTAATTTTCCGAAAAGTCTTCTCATCCTCCAGCACCGAAATTGCAGAAGTAATTGCTTTAGAATTAGCAGGGCCTCGAAAACAGTCTCTTGTGGATAGTGAAGTAAGTATTGCTCCGATTATCTGCTCTCGATTTTCTTCTTTTTCGATGCTTTTTCGAACTTGCTCTAAAGCTGATTTGTGAGATCTTAAGTCGCTTTTATGTCCCTCGTGCACGTCTCTAGAGAAGTATACTACAATACTAGACACGGGAATCGAAATCGCTCCGAGGATGACTCCTGGTAAACTGGGCGTAAAGGTTAGTAATAAAACTCCACCAGTAAAAGCCGCGGCCGCCGTAAACATTGTATATTTAGAGTGGTGTAGGTCTGAATTACTCCGCTCCATTGATCTTTTGATTTCACGCTGTTGATTTCTAAGATTAATGCCTTTCTGCGTTTGAAAGGTTTCTGCCTCAGATGGGTGTATTCGCATTGGCCTTGGTATTTTTTGTTAAAAAAATCAGTAAAATATGCGCGCCTTTCTTTTGGTGCTGACTTAAGAGAGAAATAAAATTCTAAGCTTTTTCCGCCGCATTGCGGGCGAGGGTGTCGACAATTTCGTTATATTTATTGCCACTGTGCCCTTTGACCCAAACCCATTTGATTTTGTGTTTAGCAAGTTCTGCATCTAGCTCTTGCCACAGATCAATATTTTTTATTGGTTTTTTATCTGCACCTTTCCAGCCGTTTTTTTTCCAGTTAAACATCCACTTAGTGCTACCATCCATCACATATTTGCTGTCGGTGTAAACAGTTGCTTCTGACAATTTTTTTAATGTTCTTAGCCCCTCAATTACAGCTTTTAATTCCATGCGGTTGTTGGTGCTGTGGGCCTCGTTTCCTGAAATTTCTTTGCAATGTTCTTTGTAAAGCAGCACTGCGCCCCAGCCGCCACGCCCCGGATTTCCTAAGCAGGCGCCGTCGGTGTAAATTTTAATTTCTGACGAGTTCATTTCGAAAGTTCCTCAGATCTTTTAGCTGCAGCGGCAACGGCATCACTTAGTAAATTTTTTAGAGCAGATTTTTTTTGCAAAATTTGCAGCGCCGCATCAGTTGTACCACCCTTAGAGGTGACTGATTCGCGAAGGTCAGCAAAGTTTAATTGTGAGTTGCAAGACATCAAAGCGCTGCCCAAAAATAATTGTTTAACAAGCTGTGAAGCGGCGTCTTTGCTGACTTTGTGGGTAATCGCAATTTCGGTGAAAATTTCTTGCAGCAAAAAAATGTAGGCAGGGCCCGAGCCAAAAATTGCCGTGGCGGCGTCAAAAAGTTTTTCGTCTTTTAGTTCAAAAGCAGTGCCGAATTTTTCGAAAATTTTTGTTAGTTTTTTTGAGTCAGCAGCGGTGATATTTTTATTGGCAAAAAAGCTGAAAACACCTTGAGAATCTTCAATTGGCAGGTTTGGCATTGAGCGAATTATTTTGGTGTTTTTGCCAAAAATATTTTCGAAAAAATTAACTTTTTTTCCCGCAAGAATTGAAACGAAAATGGTGTTTTTAGAAAAGATTTTTGCTTGTGAAAATGAGGTGAGAATTTCTTTGGCATCTTGCGGTTTGATGGCAAGAAACACTAAATCGGCTTGGTAGGTTTTTGGAAGTTCTGCGGTTGTTTTAAAATATTTGAGTCCTGAAATTTTATTTTTGTCTGACTTCTCTAAAACAGCGATTGAACCAGCTTTTTGTTCGAGCAAATTTTTTGCCAAAATCGAACCCATTTTTCCGCAACCAAGGAAGAGGATGTTTTTCATGTTTGTGGGTAAATTTGAGATTTTAGTTGTGAAGATGTCAGGCGATGGTGCTTATTTTTTGCTTCATTGCGAGCGAAGCGTGGCAATCCAGTTGTGATTGTGCGAACTGGATTGCCGCGCTTCGCTCGCAATGACGACTAAGGAATTGCTCCCGATAAATAACTAAGCCTTACGATCAGCAATCGCCTGTTTGATTGACGCAATTGCCTTAGCCGGATTCAAGCCTTTCGGGCAAGTATTGGTGCAATTCATAATTGTGTGGCAACGGTAAAGTTTGAAAGGATCTTCAAGTGCATCAAGCCTTTCGTCGGTTGCTTCGTCGCGCGAATCAACAATCCATCTCTGCGCTTGAAGCAACACAGCTGGTCCCAAATATTTGTCGCTATTCCACCAGTAGCTTGGGCAAGAAGTTGAGCAGCAGGCGCATAGAATACATTCGTAAAGACCGTCAAGTTTTTCGCGGTCTTCTGGAGACTGCAGTCTTTCTTTATTTTGATTGTCAGGAACTTCAGCTTGTAGCCACGGTTTGATCGATTTGTGCTGTTCGTAAAAGTGAGTAAGATCAGGCACCAAATCTTTCACCACTGGCATGTGTGGCAGTGGATAAATTTTTACGTCGTCAGATTTGCAATCAGAAATTGCTTTGGTGCAGGCAAGGGTGTTAGTGCCATCAATGTTCATGGCGCAAGATCCGCAAATTCCTTCGCGGCAAGATCTGCGGAAAGTCACCGAAGAATCCTGTTCAGATTTAATTTTGATCAATGCGTCCAAAACCATTGGTCCGCATTCATCTAAATCAACTTCAAAGCGATCGATGTGAGGATTTTTCTTCTCAGCATCTTCCGGGTCGTAGCGATAAAGATCAAAAGCACGTACGTTTTTTGCGCCTTCTTTTGCTTTAAAAACTTTACCGGCTTTTTTGTCGATTTGTGAATTTTTTGGGAGTGTAAATTCTGCCATTTTCGTCCTGATTAATGAATTTGATTTTTAGTAAATTGGTACAAAGTTTTTGGCTCAACATCTACGGTGCCGCCTTTAAATTCTAGGCATCCCCACTCTTGATTAATTTGAGCTGTGTTAATTTCTTGCGGTTTTACGTGAGGTGAAATCAAAGTTTCTAAATCGACACTAGCAGTTTCTCCATTGGCAAATGTGAGTAAAAACTCGTAATCGTGCTGATGTTTAATTTCTTTAAGTTTCATAAATTTATACCAGTGGTTCAATTGAATGAAATTTCTGAGTATCCCACATTTCGATTAACTCTAGACGATGGGTTTGAGCCCACTCTCTAACTAATTGCTGACATTTTTTTGGAACGCTGCCGTCAATTATTTCTAATTTTTCAAGCTCCATTACCGCTTCATACTCACCGTATTTTATGTGAATGTGGCGTGGCGGATGCTCTCTGTCGATCAAGTACATTCTAATTATAATTGTCGTAAAACCTGCAAATTTCTGGCATGATTTTAGTAAACACGTTTTTTTGGTGGGAAAGCCTGAACATCGTTGCTCATTGGCTTCAACACTACTTCGCGGTAATCAGTTTTAATGTTAGCGTCTTGGTCGCACCACAAGATTGAGTGCTTCATCCAATTTTCATCGTCACGGTCTTTGTAATCGTCACGAGCTTGAGCACCACGGCTTTCTTTGCGGTTTAGGGCGCCGGTGATTGTGACTAGAGCTTGAGTTCTCAAATTGTCTAATTCTAGAGCTTCAACTAAATCGCTGTTCCAAATCAAACCGCGATCTTCGATTTTTAAATCGTCAAAACTTTTGAAAATTTCGCGCATTTTTTCGATGCCTTTAGTCAAAATTTCTTCAGTTCTAAACACTGCCGCGTGTGCTTGCATGCAGTTTTGCATGTTGCTTCTGATTTGTGCGGTAGAAGATTTTCCGTTGGCGTTTCTGATTTTGTCAAAACGTGCGAAAGATTCTTCGCCAGCATTTGCAGCAAATTCTGAGTGTGGCGCATTTGGTTTAACAATTTCAGCGGCGCGAATTGCAGCAGCGCGGCCGAATACAACTAAATCTAGAAGTGAGTTTGAGCCCAAGCGGTTAGCACCGTGAACCGAAACGCAAGCTGCTTCACCAATTGCCATTAATCCCGGAACAACTTCAGTTTTGCCGTTTTTAACAGTTAAAACTTCGGCTTTAAAGTTGGTCGGAATGCCGCCCATGTTGTAGTGAACTGTTGGAAGAACTGGAATTGGTTCTTTAGTCACGTCAACTCCAGCAAAAACTTTGGCAGTTTCAGAAATGCCAGGAAGGCGTTCGTGTAAAATTTTTGGATCGAGGTGATTTAAGTGCAAATAGATGTGATCTTTCTTCGGACCAACACCGCGGCCAGCTAAAATTTCCATTGTCATTGAACGAGAAACCACGTCGCGACTTGCTAAATCTTTAGCGCTTGGAGCGTAGCGTTCCATGAAACGTTCGCCTTCTGAGTTCACCAAATATCCACCTTCACCACGCGCACCTTCAGTGATTAAGCAGCCCGATCCGTAAACACCAGTTGGGTGAAATTGTACAAATTCCATATCTTGCAAAGGAAGGCCAGCGCGTAAAACCATGGCGTTGCCATCTCCAGTGCAAGTGTGGGCAGAGGTTGCAGAAAAATAAGCGCGTCCGTAGCCGCCAGTTGCAAGAACTACTGTTTGGGCTTTGAAGCGGTGCATTGTGCCATCAACCATTGAAAGGGCTGTGATGCCGCGGCAGATGCCGTTTTCCATGATTAAGTCGAGTGCAAAATATTCGATAAAAAATTGCGCGTTATGTTTGAGAGATTGTTGGTAAAGAGTGTGCAAAATTGCGTGACCAGTGCGATCAGCCGCTGCGCAAGTTCTTTGCGCTGGGCCGCCTTCGCCGAATTCTTTAGTCATGCCGCCGAAAGGACGTTGGTAGATTTTTCCTTCTTTAGTGCGTGAAAAAGGCACGCCGTAATGTTCAAGCTCGATGATTGCATCTGGCGCTTCGCGACACATGTATTCGATTGCATCTTGGTCACCTAACCAGTCTGAACCTTTAACGGTGTCAAACATGTGCCAGCGCCAGTCGTCTTCGCCCATGTTGCCAAGCGCTGCTGAAATGCCGCCTTGTGCTGCAACTGTGTGCGAGCGAGTTGGAAAAACTTTTGAAATACAAGCGGTTGACAAACCTTTTTGTGCCATGCCAAAAGTTGCGCGAAGTCCGGCACCACCGGCGCCAACAACTACCACGTCAAATTCGTGGTCGATTACTGAATAATTTCCGATTTTTTTTTCTGACATTTTTTTACCCAATTAAATGAAGTCTGATGATTGCAACCACTGCGGCAACGGCCGTCACCACTGATAAAAAATTTACCAGCATGATGTAGAAGTGCATTTTGGTTTTGTTTGGAATGTAGTCTTCAATTACAACGCGTAAGCCCAAAGAGCCGTGATAAAGCGAAGTTGTAATCAACAAAATGCCCATGATCGCGTTAAGCGGGTAGGCGAAAAACACTGGCAAATAGCCTTGCGGATCTTCGGCAATTTGCACAAACGAAAGCACTAACCACAAGATTAAAGGCAGAAGCGCAATTGCAGAAACTCTTTGCATCAACCAGTGATGCGAGCCGGTTTTAGTTGAAGGTGCGATTTTAATTTTGTGCATGGCCTAGAAAAATTTAAGATAAAGAGCAGTGCCAATTGTGATGGCGGTAAAAATTAGCGACAAAGCAATTACTAAAAAGCCGTTGGTTTTGGCGGTTTCTTTTTCAAAACCTTTGCCGATGTCCCAAAATAAATGGCGAATGCCGTTGGTGAAATGGTAGTAAAGACAAAAGGTCACAGCAATTGCGGCGAGGGAGAAAATTTTGTCGAAGATTAATTGCATTGGGCAATCGCAAGTTTCTGCAGACTCCGCAATGTTAATTTGGTAGGTGTAGTAAACGATGTACCACGAAATTGCCACGATTGAAACGTAGAGAATAACGCCAGTTAAACGGTGCAAAATTGAGGTAAATGAAGAGATGTTCCATCTGTAAATTTGCAAATGGGGAGAGGTTGGCCTGCTTGGTGCGGCTGAAGATTTCTTTGCTGTCATTTTTTTGAAAAAAAACTTGTGAGGAGAGGTGCGAGCAAAAAGTAAAAAGGCGTGGGTGAGTTTACAAGAAATTATTTTTGATCTTAATGGTATTAGGTCCCCGAGCAAAGCGAAGCGTCGCCGAGGGGCCCGAAGACGGATCTCGCTTCGGGCCTCTCGGGGACCTATAAAATGATCTCAAATTTTTTTACAAAACATTACAATTTACTTTGCGCCAACCCTTCTTACGTTTGCCTCGAATCCCCCTTCTTTTAAAAAAATAAAATCAAAAAATATGTGCGGAATTGTTGGTGTTGTCGGCGGTAAAAACGCTGTCGCAATCATTCTTGATGGCTTGAAAAAACTTGAATATCGTGGCTACGACTCGGCTGGCATTGCGGTAATTTCAAATCACGAATTCAAAACCGTGAAAGAAGAGGGTAAAATTGCTAATCTTGAAGCCGCACTAGTGCAGCAAAAATTAACCGCCTCAATTGGCATTGGTCACACGCGCTGGGCCACGCACGGCAAGCCGAGCAAAGAAAATGCTCACCCGCACGCCTCTTCAAAAGTTTGCGTTGTGCACAACGGAATCATCGAAAATCACCAAGAGCTAAAAGCAAAATTACAAAAAAACGGTGCAAAATTTTTAAGTGAAACCGACACCGAAGTTGTGCCGCACTTAATTGAATTTCACTTTGAAAAAACTGGAGACATTAAAAAATCGCTTCTCGCAACCGCCAAAGAAATTAAAGGTAGCTTCGCTTTAGCCGTAATTTTTAAAGGCCACGAAAACATAATTGCCGTTGCCAAACGCGGCTCGCCACTAGTTTTGGGTTTGGGTGAAAATGAAAATTACGTTGCCTCCGATTACTACGCTTTGTCTGAAAGCACCCACAAAATTATCGCCCTCGAAGACGAAGAATTCGCAATTATTTCGCCAAATAAAATTGAAGTTTTTGGCGAAAATGGCGCCGAAATAAAAAAATCTGTAAAGGTGATGGAGCCAGAAAAGGCGCGCGTTTCAAAAGATGGCTTCGACCATTTCATGCTCAAAGAAATTTACGAACAACCGCGCGTTTTAGAAGAAACAATTCAAACCTACGTCGACTTAAGCAGCTCGTCAATTCACCTGCCAAACTTTGCGTTTGACCTCAAAGGCATTAACAAAATTACAATCGTCGCCTGCGGCACGTCTTACTACTCGGGCATGTGCGCCAAATATTTGATTGAAGAAATTGCCGGAGTTGAAGTTGAAGTCGACATTGCCTCTGAATTTCGCTACCGCGCCCACCCGTTTCGCGCCGACAACCTAATGGTCTTTGTTTCGCAATCAGGCGAAACTGCCGACACTCTCGCCGCACTAAAATTTGCCAAACAAAACAACCAAAAAATTCTCTCAATTGTAAACGTGGCGCACAGCACAATGGCGCAACTTTCTGACGCCGTAATTCGCACAGTTGCCGGCCCCGAAATTGGCGTGGCTTCAACAAAAGCCTACACGGCGCAGGTGACAGTTTTAGCGCTTTTGGCGATTCATTTTGGTTGCATTAAGGGCAAAATTTCTGGCCCACAAAAAGCAAAATTACTGCAAGAGCTTGCCGAAAGCGGCGCGAAAATGGCGCATCTTTTTGACGAAAAACAACTCAAAAACATCAAGAGCATTGCCAAGTCACTAACTCGCGCCAAACAAGTGCTCTACATTGGCCGCGGTATTTCTCAGGTGACTGCATTTGAAGCGGCTTTGAAATTTCGCGAACTTTCTTACATCAACGCCCAAGGCATTGCAGCGGGAGAATTAAAACACGGAACAATCGCACTAATCGACAGCAAAATGCCGGTAATCGTGATTGCGCCGCACAATAAAAATAACGACCTCTTTGAAAAAACCGCCTCAAACGCTCAAGAAGTTAACGCGCGGGGAGGAAAAATAATTTTCATCAGCAACAAAAAAGGGATCAAAGAGTTCGGCAAAATGGCCAAGAAAAAAATCGAAATCCCAGAGCTTGCCGGTCCAATTCAAGAAGCAATTTTGCCGGTAGTTTCAACGCAACTACTTGCCTACTACGTTGCGCTTTACAAAGGAAACGACGTTGACCAGCCAAGAAATTTAGCCAAGTCGGTGACGGTGGAATAAATTCTCTTTTAAGAAAAATTCGCTCAACTTTTTTTGATTTTCAGGCGATTCTTTATTCAGATTTTAAATCTGAAATTAGGCCTTGGGGTTAGTTTTAAAAAACCAATTTCTTGTAATTTTTAACCAAAAATCTGCACCCTCTCTAAAGCCTTTGTTTTATTGGCTTTAGGCAGGTTTTTTGTAGATTTTGAACGCGCGTTCAAAATCTTTTTTTACGACTCAAAAACCACCTGTAAAAACGCCGTCAAAAAATATTTTGCTGAGATTTTTATTTGAGAAAAAATTTGTGTTGAAGAGAGGGTTGCGTTTCTAAAAAGTGCTGAGTGCCTCCATTGTCACCCCGTCGAATGACGGGGCGACAATGGGAGTGGTGAGGACAATCTGAACACCTTAAAACCAATCACAAAATAATTTTGTGCAACTGAGCAATCTGTCCTAAAAAATGGAAAATAAAATTTCGTTAAACACTAATCGTAAAAATCTTTTGCAACTAGTCTGGCTGCGCTTAATTGCGGTTGTTGGCCAAGTTTTTGTAATTTTAGCAACGCATTATTTTCTAAAAATTTCGCTGCCACTTGAACCAATGTTTTTGGTTGTTGCGGCTCTTTTGTTGGTAAATTTTTTCAGCTTTTTTTTCTACAAATCGCAAAAAAAAATCACCGACCAAGCCTTGTTTTGTCAGCTTTTGTTTGACGTAGCAGCTCTTACCGCACAGCTTTATTTTAGCGGCGGAATTTCTAATCCGTTCATTTCGCTATTTTTGCTGCAGGTGATTATTTCGGCCATTTTGTTGAAGCGAATTTACGCTTGCGCAATTGGCGCCATCACCATTGCCTGCTACGTTTGGCTTAGTTTTAACAACCAAGAATTGTGCGCTTTGCACCACCACAGCGAGGGCGATTTTTTAAGTTTGCACTTGCAGGGAATGCTCGTGAGCTACATCTTTGCGGCGATTTTGCTGCTGATTTTTGTCACAAAAATAATCGCCAATTTAAACGATCGCGACCGTCAAATTCTTGAAGAAGAAAAACTGGTTAAAATTGCTTTGGTTGCTACTGGTGCCGCTCACGAACTTAGCACGCCACTTTCAACAATTTCGGTAATTTTAAACGACTTAAAAACTGGCGTAAAAAAAGAATTTTTAGAAGAAATTGAAATTGCGCAGACGCAGCTAAATCGTTGTAAAAATATTTTGTCGAACGTGCTTTTGTCGTCAGAATCTGGCCGCTTTGAAAAGGCCGAAATGATTTTGGCAAAACAGGCTTTTGATGGCTTGGTTGAAGGCTGGGGTCAATTAAGAAACCCGCAAAATTTAATTTACGATTTTGCTGTTTTGGGGGAGAAAAAAATAATTTTTGACGAGTCGCTGAAGCAGGCTTTTTTTAATATTTTGGACAACGCTTTTGAGGCGTCTCCCAACTGGATTTGCCTAAAAGTTAAAAACGTAAAAAACGAAATTGTCGCAACAATTACCGATCAAGGGCAGGGTTTTGACAGCAAAATCTTGCCAAAAATTGGCCAAGAAAACGTGACAAATAAAGGCGGCAACGGACTTGGATTATTTTTAGCAATCAACGCTCTGCGCAGAATTGGCGGGGGTTTGGCGGTTAAAAATTTAAAAAATGGCGGCGCGCAAGTTGAAGTGAAATTTCCAATTTTAAAATGAAGCAACCAAAAACAATTTTAATTGTCGAAGACGACCAGCCTTTAAGAGAAAGCTTAGCTCGCTCTTTTGCACGTCACGGTTTTGAGGTAAGAACCGCCGAAAATAGTAGTGACGCAATTGCCGCACTTAAAATTTTTCACCCACGCTTTGCCGTGATCGACTTGAAAATGCCGGGAGATTCAGGCCTTGAATGCATTAAAAAATTACACGAGTTCGACGCTTCAATCAAAATTGTAATGCTCACGGGCTACGCCAGCATTACCACCACCATTGAGGCGATTAAGTTGGGAGCTTGCTACTACTTAGCCAAGCCCGCCAATGTTGACGAAATTATCGCGGCTTTTGAAGGCACTTCTAAGGAAAAAGCCTTAGCTAAAAAAACCTCAATTAAAAATGTTGAGTGGGAATACATTAACCAAGCCTTGCTGGAAGCAGATTTCAACGTTTCAAAAGCGGCGAGGGCGCTTGGAATGCACAGGAGGACACTGGCTCGCAAGTTGGAAAAAAGGCACGTGAGTTAAGAATGGATTGCCGCGCTGCGCTCGCAATGACGGATGCAGGGAGATCTACCTGCATCCGTCATTGCGAGCGCAGCGCGGCAATCCATCTCGTCACCAGAGAAATCCTAAAATTCTAACTTGAAGCTGACAAACCCCTAAATATCTTCCGCCTCCCTTTTTTAAAAAATCCAAAATCAAAGATGACAACTCAGACTCGCAAAGAACTTTTCAACATTGAAGCAGAGCAGGCGGTGCTTGGCACGATTATTTTGAACAACGAATATTTAAATCGTGTGTCCGAATTTTTGCGCGAAGAGCATTTCTACGAGCCGGCTCACCGCAACATTTACGCTCAAATTTTGCACAATGTAGAGAAGGTGCAAATTGTTGCCAACCAAGTGACCCTCAAACAATTTTTTGAATCTGACGACGCCGTAAAAGCAACTGGCGGCGCGCTTTACCTTTCAACACTTTTAGGCGCGGCTTCTTCAATTATCGACATTGCCGACTACGGCCGCTTGATTCACGACTTGGCTTTGAAACGCGAGCTTTCAATGGTTGGCGAAGATATTGTGAATCGTGTTTTTAAAGCTGAAGAAAAAACCTCAGCTAACGATCAAATTGAGCTAGCAGAATCAAGCCTTTTCAAGCTTTCAGAACATGGCAACGGCCGCAGCGATTTTCGCAATATTTCGGTTTCACTAAAAGAAACTCTCGACAAAACATTAATTGCCAAACAGCGCGGAGCTCACATTAGTGGCGTTTCAAGCGGGCTAACTGACCTCGACAAAATTCTTGGCGGCATGCAGCAATCAGATTTAATTATTTTGGCCGGAAGGCCTTCAATGGGAAAAGCTCAGCCACTTGATGCCAAAATTTTAACCACCAAAGGTTGGCAAAAAATGGGCGAGTTAAAAGTTGGTGACAAGCTTGCTTCAATTGACGGCGCGCCTTCAAAAGTTAAGGGCATTTTTCCGCAAGGAAAAAAACAAATTTACAAAATCATATTTTCTGACGGACGCTCTACCGAGTGCTGCGCCGAGCATTTGTGGCAAGTAAATTGCCGCCACTGGCAAGAGCCGAAAGTGATTTCTACGCAAGAAATAATCGAGTTGTTGAATAAAAAACGTTACCAAAAACGCGTTTGGATTGATGTTTTTGCAGGAGAGTTTGGTGACAAAAAATCTTTAACACTAGATCCGTGGTTGCTTGGAGCTCTGCTCGGAGATGGCACTTTGTCGGGTGGCGCTTTGCGTTTTTCGACCGCCAGCAAAGAAATGTTAAAAATTTTAGCCAAAAAAATTGGCAAAAATTTTGTGGTTAAGCACGCACAAAAATATGATTACCGCATTATCCAGCGCGACGAAATTCACCGCAAAGGCTTTGCCACAGTTGCGCCAAACACCATTAAAGAGTCACTAAAAAAACTTGGTTTGTGGGACGTGACGAGCGAGAAAAAATTTATCCCAGAGGAATATTTTGTTGCAGATCGCGAGTCGCGCCTGCGGCTTTTGCAAGGTTTGATTGACACTGACGGTTGGGTTGAAAAATTTGGTGCGCTGCGTTTTTGCAGCACTAGCAAAAAATTAGCCAACGACGTCGTCACGCTTGCCCGTTCACTTGGGGCGGTTGCGACAATTTCAGAAAAGCAAACTACGTTTACTTATAAAGGCGAAAAAAAATCGGGCTTAAATGCTTTTGTAGTAAATATTTCGCACGTTAATCAAAAATCTTTTGTTTCGCTTGTTGAAAAAAGAAAGCGTCTTGGCGAGCGCAAACGCAACAACCGCCTGACAATTTTAAAAGTTGAAACTACCAGAAAAGCTGAGGCGCAGTGCATTTCGGTGACGCATGCGAGCAAGCTTTACGTGACAGACGACTACATTGTCACTCACAACACGGCGCTTGGAGTGAACATTGCCGTGAATGCGTGCAAATATTTAAATAAAGATATTACCGAACAAAAAGACAAAAAAGCGGTGGGATTTTTCTCGCTAGAGATGTCGTCCGACCAATTGGCGTCGAGAATTTTATCGATGGAAACCAGCATCAATGCCGGAAAATTTAGAACCGGACAATTAAACGAACACGAGTGGGAGGCAGTCGCCACGCGCTCTGCCGAAATTTCTAAAATGCCACTTTTTATTGACGACACTCCGGCACTTTCAATTTCAGCAATTCGCACACGCGTGCGCCGCATGGTTCGTAAGCACAATCTGTCGCTTTTGGTGGTAGATTATTTGCAGCTAATTCGCGGCACTTCAACGCGATCAGCCGAAAATCGCGTGCAGGAAGTTTCTGAAATCACGCAAGGTTTAAAGGCAATTGCCAAAGAGTTTAACATGCCGGTGATGGCTTTGTCGCAATTGTCGCGTGCGGTGGAACAACGCGAAGACAAGCGCCCGCAGCTTTCAGATTTGCGTGAATCGGGTTCGATCGAGCAAGATGCTGACGTGGTGGCTTTCGTTTACCGCGACAGTTACTACCACGAAAGAAAGAAGCCGCCAGAAACTGATCCGAAATTTGGCGAGTGGAATCAGAAGATGAATGAGATCAGACATCTAGCTGAAGTAATCATCGCCAAACAACGTAATGGCCCAGTTGGCAGCGTGAATTTATTTTTCGACGGCGAGTTCACCCGCTTTGGTAATTTGGATGTTTACCACCATTAACTAAATAGGTCCCCGAGCAAAGCGTAGCGTCGTCGAGGGGCCCGAAGCGAGATCTAGCTTCGGGCCCCTCGACGACGCTACGCTTTGGCCGGGGTGCTATAAAAATTTCAAATACTAAAAATGAAAATCCTCGGCATTGAAACCTCCTGCGACGAAACTGC
>JAGNLL010000010.1 GCA_017999675.1 Rickettsiales bacterium | reverse complement strand
ACGTGGTTGCGGGTGGGTCTTGTACAAGTGGAACAGTGACTGATACAGGGTGTTCGATGGATTGCAGCACTGCTTCAATTAACGGCGTCACTTCACCAACAACTGTGCTTGATGGTCAAACTGGCGTTGTTGCAACATGCGGTGCTACAGGATATAAAGATTCAATCACGGTTTCTTGTCCGGCTGGAACTGGCTCTATTACTAAATCTGGAAATTGTCCTTGTAATGACAGTCTTGGATATTCTGCGGTTGGGGACGCTTGTATTCCACAATGTAGTTTTGCCTTAACTTCAATTACCGGAATTTTAACTACAACCGCGAACGTTGGTGCTGGAACTGGGTTAACTGAAAATTGCAATGGTCCTCACTTTAAGGGTACAGACCAAATCACTTTTGATTGTATTGGCGGAACTATCACAAATGTTTCTGGTAGCTGCACTTGTCAGACTGGATTTAACCTTTTAGGCACAACATGCGATCCAATAAGTTGTTCTATTGCTGGGGTGAGTGATCTTAACGATCAAACCGTTCCTTATGCTGCATCTACAACTGCAATTCCCAACTCTCCAACTGTGGCTTGCAAAGATGGATATACTGGCTCTCCTACTTACACTTGCACCTCAACTGGGGCGGCAACGATTGTGACGCATTGCACTCCAATTACTTGTACCGCGGTAGCTGGCACTGGTTATTTAGCTCAAGCTGGTCTTCCTTATAAAACTGCTGGATCGGGAACGTTTGCGTGTAATGCTCCTGGATATTCTGGAGGCACTAAGAACTACACCTGCACATCAACGGGACCTGCAACTATTACTGGTGGAACTTGTACGCAGATTACTTGCTCAATCAATTCTGTTGCGGGATTTAATAACAAAACAGGTCTTCCTTATACCACTTCAGCGGCAGCAATTCCAAATACCCCAGAAACTGCTTGTGCTTCAGGTTACACGGGATCTCCCACGTATACTTGCACAGCAACTGGGGCGGCAAATATTACGCCTAGTCAATGTGTTTCCTCTTTAAACTGTACGGGTGGTGATGATATTTCTACAACAGCGGTTCCAGGTAGAAAGATTCATACCTTCCTTACCAGTGGCACATTTTCTTGCACTGGGGGTACTACAACTAACGATTTTAAATATTTAATAGTGGGATGCGGAGGAAGTGGTGGTAGTGGTCGTTGGTACAATGATGGAGTGCAGCGGAAAGGTGGCGGCGGCGGTGGTGGTGGTCAAATTATTTACGTTACAGGAGCAACTCTTGCTGCGGGGCATAATACAGTCGTGACAATTCCGACTCAGGCTAATGTTGAAGTTTCTGGATCAATAGTTGCAGTTGCTGGAAAGGGTGGCAATGGTGCGGGCGCATATAACTCATTATCTCCGGGTGGTGGTATAGGTGGATCGCCTGGATTAGCTGGATCAATAAACGGTGTTTCTAGTGGTGGTGGCAATGGCGGCGGTGGATCTGGAGCCGGTGGAAATGGTGGAGCTGGGATAAATGGCTCATCTGCTGGATCACCTGGTGCTGCTGGAGGTAACCTTGATAGTCGAGATGGTGGTGATGGTGGTGGTGTTGGAGTGATTATCAATATTACTGGTGATGACAAGCTTTATGGCGCTGGTGGTCCTAAAGGTCTTCAGTCTAGCACTGCTAATGGAAATAGCTTTTCTACTAGCGCTTCTGGAAGAGGAGGCGGCGGAGGTGGAGGTAGTAAAGGAGGAAGTACGTCAAGTGCGGGTAGTCATGGTGGTGGCTTAGGTTCTGGGGGTGTTGTAATATTCTCTTACCCTTACGTTGAATAAGAAGTTTGGGTAATAAAATTTTTCTAAGTGAGTAAAAAACAAATCTTATCAGTAAAAAATCTCTCAATTTCCTTCCGAGGTCACCAAGTGGTCTCGGAAGTTTTTTTTGATTTATTTCCTAAAAAAATCACCGCGCTTGTTGGTCAAAGCGGTTCGGGAAAATCGGTCACAGCACTTGCAATTGTTGGATTAGCGCGCAAGGCACAAACTTCTGGTGAAGTTATTTTTGATGGAAAAAACTTACTTAAATTAAGCGAAGAGCAGCTTTGTAAAATTCGCGGGCAAGAAATCGGTTTTGTTTTTCAAGATTCTAACACTTCACTAAATCCACTGCATAAAATCGGCAAACAAATCGCTGAAGCGATCACGATTCACAATCCAAAAATCTCCAAAGAAAATTTAAAAAAACGCGTTTTAGAGCTGATTAAAATGGTTGAGCTAGAGTCTTTAACTTCAAGGCTTGATGACTATCCACACCAACTTTCAGGCGGGCAAAAACAGCGTGTAATGTTGGCAATTGCTTTGGCCAATAATCCAAAAATTCTAATCGCTGACGAGCCAACAACGGCGCTTGATGTGGCGGTGCAAAATGAAATTCTAAATCTGATTTTACGTTTAAAAAATGAACTCGGTTTGGCGGTTTTATTTATCACTCACAATCTACATGTAGTGAAAAAAA
Organism: Rickettsiales bacterium; assembly: GCA_017999675.1. Taxonomy (GTDB): domain Bacteria; phylum Pseudomonadota; class Alphaproteobacteria; order Rickettsiales; family UBA1997; genus UBA2645. The sequence goes on along the minus strand of JAGNLL010000010.1, from coordinate 36,730 downwards.
TTGCCGACGAAGTTGTGGTTTTAAACGCCGGAAAAATTGTTGAAAAAGGCAGTGCGCAGCAAATTTTTTTAGCGCCAAAAAATGATTACACTAAGTCTCTAATCAACGCTGTTCTAATGCAGAAAGAGCAAATTAAAAAACCGCAAAGTGCAGAAATTTTGTCGGTGAAAAATTTGTCTGTGATTCATCAGATCAAAAAATCTTTTTTCAAAAGTGAAAATTTTTACGCCAATCGCGATCTAAATTTTGGATTACAATCAGGACATAATTTAGGAATAATCGGCGAGAGCGGCTCGGGAAAATCAACATTGGCTCTAGCCTTGTTAAACCTGACGCCGCACGTAGGTGAAGTTAAGTTTTTCGGTGACAAAATTTGGAAAAAAAGCGAATCAGAATTGCGCCGCGATGTGCAAATTATTTTTCAGGACCCGTTCTCAAGCCTTAATCCGCGCATGTTGGTGAAGGATATTATCGTTGAGGGTTTGCTGATTCACAAACTACACAAACCGTCGGTTGAGCGGAGTCGAAACCATCGGAAGGTTCCTGCTGCTAAAGGTTCACAGCAGGAACCTTCCGATGGTTTCGACTCCGCTCAACCGACGGTTTGTGAGAGGGTTGATGGCATCATGAAAAAACTTCGACTCGAGTTAGAAATTAAAAACCGCTACCCACACGAACTCTCTGGTGGTCAACGTCAACGCGTTGCAATTGCTCGGGCTTTGATTTTAAACCCAAAAATCTTGGTGTTGGATGAACCAACCTCGGCCCTTGATTTGCTTACGCAAAATGAAATTTTGCAGCTGCTTTTAGAAATTCAAAAAACCCAAGAAATTTCCTACATTTTTATTTCTCACGATCTTGACGCGGTGGCGCAAATAGCCGATGAAATCATGGTTTTAAAGGCTGGACAAATTGTTGAAATGGGAGAAAAATCGCAAATCATCAACTCGCCAAAAGAGTGCTACACCGAAACTCTCACCTCTCATTTTAAAAATTAATTTATGAAAAAGCCGGAATTGCTTTTACCAGCCGGAACCCTCGATCGACTAAAAACCGCAATTCTTTATGGTGCCGATGCGGTTTATTGTGGAACTCCCGATATGTCGCTTCGCGTTAAGTCTGGCTTCACTTTAGAAGATGTTGTTGAAGGAGTAGAATATGCTCATGCGCGCGGCAAAAAAGTTTACCTCACGCTCAATCTTTTTTCGCACAATAAAGACATCGAAAAGCTTCCAGAGTTTATCGACACCGTAAAAAAAGTTAAACCTGATGGCTTGATTGTGTCTGATCCGGGTGTTTTTCAATTTGTTAAAGAACGCGCACCTGAGTTAGAGTTGCACATTTCAACCCAAGCCAATGTTTGCTCTTGGCTTACCGTAGATTTCTGGGAAAAGCAGGGAGCGAGTTTAGTTGTAATGGCGCGCGAAGTGTCGTTTGAAGAGCTTGCGGTGATTCGCGAAAAATGCCCAAACATTAAAATTGAAACTTTCATTCACGGCTCGCTTTGCATGACTTATTCGGGGCGTTGTTTGCTTTCAAATTTTTTGGCCGAGCGCGGAGCCAATCAGGGCAGCTGTGCACACTCTTGCAGATGGGGTTACAAATTAAAAATAAAACTCAAAGACAACACTGAGCACGAAATTGAAATCAACGAAAGCAACAAGGAAATGTTCGACTTTTTCTTAGAAGAAGAAGTGCGCCCAGGCCAACTCCTGCCTTTTGAGGAAGATGTTCACGGTTCTTACATTTTGAATTCGAAAGATTTGTGTTTGCTGCCAAAACTTGATGAATACATCAAGATGGGTCTCGATTCTTTTAAAGTTGAAGGCCGCAACAAAACCGAGTTTTACGCCGGTTCTGTTGCTCGCGTTTACCGCGCCGCAATTGATGATTACATGGCAAATCCAGAAGGTTGGAGCGCTGACGATTACATGGATGAAATAAACGCAATTGCCAATCGTGGCTACACTCTAGCCTTCCACGACGGCCGTTTGACTAACTTGGCGCATGATTATGAAAGCACAGGTTCGACAAGTTTTTACGAATATACCGCACGCGTTGTTGAATGGGTTGGCGATGATTTAATCTGTGAAGGCAAGAACCGCATGGATGCAGGTGATGTGTTAGAATTTTTATCCCCTCACCAACGCGAGCCAATTTTGCTTCGAATTTACGAGTTCAAAAAAATCAAATTAAATGCTGAAGGAAAATACGTTGAGCATGAAATTTCAGATAAATTGCATGCCGGTCAAAGGCCACTATTCAAGATTCCGGCTGCTGATTTTCATTTGTTTTCAAATGAAAAAATCAAAGAACTTTTGCCCGCGCTTTCATTGATTCGTAAAGAAAAAAGCAACATCGAATCAGAAAAGTTAAAAGTAGAATCACGCCAACTTTCGCACCAATTAGAAGCTGGAGACGTGCGTGAAGAAAAATACGAAAATAAACGCAAAAAATATTTCGCCGCTTTGGAAGTTGGCGACGAACAAACCTCGCCAAGAACCCCAAGAATCGGCAAAGAAGGCTGCTGCGGCAAAGGTTGCAACGGTTGCCTAATGTTTTGGCACGACGACAAATACGCCAAAGCACGTGAGATTTTAAAAACTAAAAAAATGGGAGAGATGCTCTAAGAGTGTGTTTTTAAATCTTTTTTTCCAAGAAACTTAGTGTGCGAATAACCACCCCAACCCCTCCTTCAAAAGGAGGGGCTTTTCACCCCGTAATCGTACTAAAGCCCCTCCTTTTGAAGGAGGGGTTGGGGTGGTTATTCGCGGGCACAAAGTTGAAATATTAACAACCACAATCACTGCACTTATGAAAAACCAAACACCAAAAAAACTAACAAACTCAGGTCTAAAAATTTTTGAACAAAGCAAAAGAATTGACGAAAATGGTAATGAATTTTGGACTGCGCGTGAGTTAGCAAAAATTTTAGAATATTCAGAATATCGTCACTTTTTGCCGGTAATTGCAAAAGCACAGGAATCTTGCCAAAACAGTAAGCAAAAGGATTCAGACCATTTCGAGGAGTTCCTCGAAATGGTTGAGATCGGTAGTGGCGCGGTTCGAAAGCTTACCAACATAAAATTATCGCGTTATGCCTGCTATTTAATTTTACAAAACTCAGACCCCGCAAAAGAGGTGGTGGCACTGGGTCAGAGCTATTTTGCTGTGCAAACTCGTTTGCAAGAAATTCAAAAAATGGAAGAGTTTAACAAAATTTCTTCTGAAGACGAAAAAAGATTGTTCTTACGTAAAGAGTTAACGAGGCACAATACCTACCTTGCCTCAGCCGCTAAAGAAGCGGGTGTGGTTGATTCTTTTGATTATGCAATCTTTCAAAATCATGGCTATCAAGGGCTTTACGGCGGTTTAGATTCTAAAGGAATTCACAAGAAAAAAGGGCTAAAAAAGAGCCAAAAAATTCTTGATCACATGGGCTCAACCGAGCTTGCGGCCAACTTATTTCGCGCCACTCAAACGGAAGAAAAAATCCGTCGTGAAAAAATATCAGGTAAAGAGAAAGCCAACAAAACGCATTTTGAAGTTGGCGTAAAAGTGAGACAGACTATCAAAGAAATTGGTGGTAAAATGCCGGAAAATTTGCCAGTGGCAGACTCAATTAGAAAAATTGAAAATAAATCAACTAAGAAAATCGCGTTAGAATTAACCAAGAAAAAATAATGAAAAAAAATTTAGTAATCGCAATTGATGGCCCTTCAGCTTCTGGGAAAGGAACTCTCGCTAAAAAAATCGCAGCGCATTTTGACTTGCCTTACCTCAATACCGGCGCACTTTATCGCCTTGTAGCGTTTCGGGTGATGGAGAAGAAAATTGACTCGAGTAATTTTGAAAATGAGATTTCGAATTTGGTAAAAAATATTTCGGAAAGTGATTTAGAAGCTGACGAATTATTTAGTGAAAAGGTTGGGGCGGTTGCGTCGGTGATTGCTAAGAATCCGAAATTGCGCGCGGCGCTTTTTGATTTGCAGCGTGATTTTGTAAAGTCAGAAAAAGGCGCGGTGCTTGATGGGCGTGATACCACAACAGTAATTGCGCCTGATGCCGATTTTAAATTTTTTGTCACAGCAGATGTTGAAATTCGCGCCAAGCGCCGCTTTAATCAGCTGCAAACTGACTTTGATGAAATTTTATCGCAGTTAAAAAGACGTGACGAAAATGATTTTGGTCGTGCTGATGCACCGCTTCAAGTTGCGCCAGATGCGGTTGTGATTGATAATGGAAATTTATCGATTGAGGAAGGTTTTCAAAAAATTCTACAAATAATTAATTCTTAAAAAATGCAAAACTTACAAAAAATTTCTCGTTGTTTAATTTCAGTTTCAGACAAAAGCGGCATCGTTGAGCTGGCGCAAAATCTAGTTGCGCGTGGTGTTGAAATAATTTCTACGGGGGGAACTTGCAAACTTTTGGCCGAGAAAAAAATTCCGGTAAAAGACATTTCTGACTTCACCGGATTTCCTGAAATGATGGATGGTCGTGTTAAAACTTTGCATCCGAAAGTGCACGGTGCGCTCTTGGCAGTGCTTGATAATGTTGAACATGTTGCTGCTGCAAAGGCTCACGGAATTGAGTCGATCGATTTGCTAATTATTAATCTTTACCCATTCGTTGAAACGGTTGCGAAAACCACTGACGAAGAAGAAATCATCGAAAATATCGATATTGGTGGGCCGGCGATGGTGCGTTCGGCGTCGAAAAATTTTGCTTACAAAACTGTAATTACATCTGCTTCGCAATATCAAAATTTGATTGCTGAGATGGATAAAAACGAAAACGCCACAACCTTTGAGTTCAGAAAAGACCTAGCCGCACAGGCTTTTAAAAATATTGCCGATTACGATTTGGCAATTTCAAAATGGTTTAACAAAAGCGATTTTTCTTTGCGTGGAGATTTGAAACAAGAATTGCGCTACGGCGAAAATTCACACCAAAAAGCGGCAGTGTTTTCGACCTCAAATTTTGGTATTGTTAATGCCAAACAGCTTCAGGGCAAAGAGCTTAGCTACAATAATTTGAACGATTCTGATGCTGCTTACAAATTGGTTTTAGAATTTGAAAAACCGGCTTGTGCCATCATTAAACATGCAAATCCGTGCGGAACTGCAATTGGTTCTAACTTGGTTGAAGCTTACAAACGCGCGCTTTCATCTGATCCAAAAAGTGCTTTTGGTGGCATTGTTGCACTCAATGGAAAAATTGACGAAGAGTTGGCGGTTGAACTTTCGAAAATGTTTTTTGAAGTAATTATTGCGCGCGCAATTGACGAAAAAGCGGCAGCGGTTTTGGCGGCAAAAAAGAATCTTCGCGTGTTGATCGCTGACTTTCTCAAGCTTGAAGAAATCCAAGTAAAATCAGTGTCGGGCGGGTTTTTAATTCAAGAATTTGACCACAAAAACATCACCAAAAAAGATTTGAAATTGGTGACAAAAAACTCGGCGACTGACGATGAAATTGAGCAATTAGTTTTTGCCATGAGTGTGTGCAAACATGTAAAATCAAATGGCATTGTGGTGGTTGCAGACTCGCAAACAGTTGGTGTTGGCGCTGGTCAAACCAGCCGCGTGGATGCTTGCGAAATTGCCTGCAAAAAAGCTTCAGAATTTTTTGATGGTGAAAAAAATGTGAATAAGGCGAGCGGCGGATTTTTAGCTTCTGACGCGTTTTTTCCTTTCGCCGACAACATTGAAATCGCCGCATCTTTTGGCATTAAAGCCATCATCGCACCTGGTGGCTCAATGCGCGATGAAGAGGTAATTGCCAAAGCAAATGAAAAAGGCATCGCGCTTTACTTCATTGAGACGCGCCACTTTAAGCATTAATTTTAAAGTTGTCATCGCGAGCTCTCAGCGCAGGACGGGATTTGTAATCCCGTCCTCAGGTTCATGTAAATTTTAAACAATGGAAATGAACGTGTGGACTGGGTTGCAAACCCAGTCCAGCGCAAGGTTATAGGTCCCCGAGCAAAGGCCGCAGGCCGTCGTCGAGGGGCACGAAGCGAGATCTAAAGGTTAATCAGTTTTAACATCTTCTGGTGTAATTCTGCATTGGCACTCGCCAATAATTTTACGCCAGACTTCAATTCTAAATCATTTCCTTCCCAGTCAGTCACCACACCACCAGCCATTTCAATAATTGGTTGCAGCGCGGCGTAATCGTAAACTTTTAATCCGGGATCAAGCACAACGTCAATAAATCCGCTGGCCAGTGATGCGTAGGAATAGCAGTCGCCACCATAAATAATTCCGCCGATTTTTTGATATTTTGTGGCGGCAGAAATTCTTTTTAAAATTTCTTCATCGCCATTTTGAAAATAAAATGACGAGCTTGAGGCCATTACGGCGTTAGAAATTTCGTGACAATTTCGTGTTTGAATTTTTTTGCCATTAAACCACGAACCTTGTCCAGAAACTCCAACCCAGCGCTCTTCGGTTATTGGTTGGTTCATAATTCCAAGCAGAGATTTTCCTTTGTAAGTCAGCGCAATTAACGTGCCAAAAATTGGGCGGCCGATGATGAAAGATGAGGTGCCGTCAATGGGGTCAAGTATCCAAACAAAATCTGCATCTGTGTTTTTGTCGCCAAATTCTTCGCCGATAATTCCGTGATTGGGAAATTTTTTTTCAATTTCTACGCGAATAATTCTTTCAATTTCACGGTCAGCAATTGTCACGGGAGAGTCGTCTTCTTTAGTGATTTCGCCGTTTTCGGTGCGGAAATATTTTTTGGCAATTGGGGTAGAGAGGTCGGCCAAATAATTGGCGAAATCAATGATTTCTTGAGTGATCATTTTTAATTTTTTTAAGTGGAAGTTAAGCGACGGCTTCCTAAATTCTGCGACCTCCCTCAACTTTTCAAATCATTTATGAAAGAACGTATTGCCATTATTGCTGGATTTAGATCGCCAATGGGTAAAGCCGGTGGAGTCCTAAAAAACCTGACTGCGCACGATTTGGGTGCGCGCATTGCCAAAGAAGTTTTAATCAGATCAAAAGTTGATCCAAAACAAATTGACGAAGTAATTATTGGTAACGTGGCACAACCAGCTGAAGCAGCAAACATCGCGCGCGTGATTGCACTAAAAGCCGGCATTCCAGAAAGCGTGCCAGCTTTTACCGTGCACAGAAACTGCGCTTCAGGAATGGAGGCAATGACAACTGCGGCATCAAAAATTCTAAACGGTGAAGCCGAAATTATTTTGGCAGGCGGCGTGGAATCGATGAGCAATATTCCGCTAATGTTTGGCAAAAAAATGACAGCGCTTTTTGGCAATTTGATGAAAGCAAAAACTTTGCAGCAAAAAATTTCGACGATTTTAACTTTTAGACCACACTTCCTCACGCCAGTTGTGGGGCTAGTTCAAGGCCTTACCGATCCAATTTCTGGATTAATCATGGGCTGCACCGCAGAAAATGTGGCGAAAGATTTTAAAATTACTCGCGAAGAGCAAGACGAGTTTTCTTTGCGCTCGCACCAAAAAGCTGAACGCGCAATTGCGAGCGGAATTTTCAAAGAAGAAATTATTCCGGTGTTCAACAATGACGAAAATAATTCTTTGATGATTGAAGAAGATGAAGGTGTGCGTAAGGGCCAAACCATTGAGGCTTTGGCAAAATTGAAACCTTATTTCGAAAAAGGTACTGGCACCGTCACCGTTGCAAACTCTTCGCAAGTGACAGATGGCGCGGCTTTTGCGGTTTTAATGCGTGAGTCAAAAGCTAAAGAAATGGGTTTAGAAGTTTTGGGTTACATTCGTGAATTTGCCTACGCTGGTTTAGATCCTTCGCGCATGGGCTTGGGGCCAGTTTTTGCAGCGAAAAAACTTTTCGACAAAACTGGTTTGGGCGTGAAAGACATTGATTTATTTGAAATTAACGAAGCCTTCGCAGCGCAAGTAATTGGCTGCCAAAGAGCATTTGCGTCAGATGAATTCGCTAAAAAACATTTGGGCTTGGACAAAGCTTTGGGCGAAATCAATCCTGAAATTCTCAACGTAAATGGTGGCGGCGTTGCGTTGGGCCATCCTGTTGGAATGTCTGGTGCGAGAATTGTAATTCACGCACTTCGCGAATTAAAAAGACGCGGCAAAAATCGTGGCTTTGCAGCGCTTTGCATCGGCGGCGGGCAGGGCGGCGCGGTGATTGTGGAAGTGAACTAGGATAAACTAGAAGTAGTGCTGTAGCAGGACGGGATTTGTAATCCCGTCCTCATGTTCACTAAAGTCTGAATTAGGCATGAACGTGTGGACTGGGTTGCAAACCCAGTCCAGCTGCTGGCTCCAGCGCTACGTTCAGCGACAACTCCAGCCCAACCTCCAGCTCAAAATCGTAAAAAATTAATAACCAACCCCATCAACAACAAAAAACAAAACTATGAACATCGAAAAAATCGCAATCGGAAAAAACGCTCCTCACGAAGTTAACGTAATCATCGAAGTGCCGATGAATGCAGACCCAGTAAAATACGAAATGGACAAAGAAAGCGGCGCAATTTTTGTTGATCGCTTCATTGCCACTCCAATGTATTACCCGTGCAATTACGGTTTCGTGCCAAACACTTTGTCAGATGACGGCGACCCTTGCGACGTTTTGGTTGTTTCAGATTACCCAATCGTTCCTGGTGCCGTAATTGCCGCTAAACCAGTTGGCGTTTTGATCATGGAAGACGAAAAAGGAATGGACGAAAAAATTATCGCCGTACCTGCAAAAAAACTAAATTCGCAATACGAAGCAGTTGAGTCGTACAAAGAATTGCCAGAAAGCTTGGTGAATAAAATCAGACACTTTTTTGAGAACTACAAAGGTCTAGAAAAAGGCAAATGGGTGAAAGTGACTGGGTTTGAAGACGCTGCAAAAGCCAGACAGTTGATTCAAGAAGGAATTGACCGCGCTAAAAAATAGTTTTTAAAGAACTGACAGACACAAAAAAAAGAGGAGCCCCAAAAGGACTCCTCTTTTTTTATTTAGTTAACGTAGCGCACAATTACTATTCCAGAGCCACCTGCAGCGCCCGCACTTGTAGCAGTTGCGGCACCTCCACCACCACCACCGGTATTAGCAGCTCCAGCAGAGCCAACGTTTCCACCAACGCCAGAGCCACCAACTCCATTGGTGCCCCCACTTGAGTAATAAGAGCCACCTCCACCGCCAGCGTACCAAGTTGGAGTTCCGTTAATGGAATATTGAAGGCCAGCACCACCGTCACCACCTTTTGTTGAAGAGCCACGTTGCCCAACACCACCAGCGCCACCGCCACCGCCAGCACCGTAGTTTGGGCCACCTGCCCAGTTGGCGCCGCCAATATTACCTTGGCCGGCTGGAGTGGCGGTTGAGGTTCCTTTTGTGGTTCCAGAAACTCCAGCGCCTCCTCCAGACCCTCCAGAATTTCCTGTAGCGGTGCTGTCTTCGCGGCCACCACCGCCTCCCCCTCCAGCAGCAGTTAGGCTTGAAAATACCGAATTGCCGCCATTAGTGCCAGCGCCTGCTGTGCTGTAGCTTGCAGGGCCACCGACGCCACCGACGCCAACTGTCACTGTGATTGGTGAGGTAGAAACCGCAAAGCTGCTGTTGTAAATTAAGCCACCAGCACCTCCTCCTGATCCTCTGCCACCACCACCTCCACCACCACCTCCACCGCCACCAGCAACAACTAAAACTTCAACATTTCTTGCAGTTGGACAAGTGAAAGTAAATGTAGCTGCAGCTCCTCCAGCTGAGCTGGTAGTGACAAAAGTGTGAATCGTTGATCCTGAAACTGTTGAACTATCTGGGGTATGGGTGCCATTTGTTGAGTCACTTACAGTGCAGGCGGGGGATGGAGTAGTACAAGTTCCAACCACCGACCCACTAACATCTGCTCCCAAGGTTGTGCAGGTGTAGCTTAGTGTGCCAACGTGAGGTAAGTCGCAGCTAAAAGTTCCGCTGCCGGTTGAATAGGCGAGACCGGTTTTGGTGAATCCGGTGCCTGAAGCGGTGCAAGTAATTGGCGTGCAAGTGCCAGTAATGTTGCTTGCTGGCCCCGAAGCTAAGCATTTGTAGCCAATGGTTCCGCTGTGGTCGGAGTTGCAGGCAAAGGTTGACCCTGAAGTGTAGGTGAGTCCTGATTGGTTGTAGCCAGTGCCAGAAGCTGAGCAGGTAATTGGCGAAGAATTGTCGCAGCCGCCAACGGTGACGAGTCCACCAACGCAGTTAGGGGTTTTGGCGCGGTTGATTGGCGAGGTCCATTTTTTGCCTAAGTAGTCTTCAAGTGAGGTTCTGTCGGCTGTGCCCAAAGCTTTGGTAAAAATTGCAATTTCACCAATTTCGCCAATGTAGGCCTTGCCAATTGAAAGAGTGCCAATTCCTGTGAGGTGAGCAGTCGCGCCGGTATCTTCTGCAGCTAAGACACCGTTAATGTAGGTTTGATTTCCTGCAGAAGCACTGTGAGTGAAGGTGAATATTCTTGGTTTGTCTTTTGAGTCTGAGTAAGTGCTGATTCCCGAAGGGTAAGAGTTGCTGCCTTGAGCGTGAATGATTTGATTGTCGGCACTGTAGCCAAGAGCTAGAGAGTTATTTAGGCCGGCGCCTGTTTCACCTAAAAAGTAATTATCGCCTTTTGGATCTTTTCTCTTTTCGAGTACAAGAATTGTGTAGTCGGTGCCATTCAAAAAACTGCCGTCGAAGGTAAAATGTTTGTTGGCAGCGCCGTCAAATTCTACAGCGTGCACACGGTTGATGGTGTTGGAGTAAGTTGGTTTTAGACTGTTGTCAGCTAGTTTGATTTCTACTTTGCTAGAAGTGTTTCTTTGGTCGTACCAAGTTGAAAGGCTAGCGCCATCTTGATCTTCTCCAGAGTTAAAACTTGAGTCTAGGCTGGTTTCGAGCCACAGAGCGGCGCTTGGCAGAGCGATTATTGGAGAAGATTGACTTAAGTTTTTTGCAGCAGCGAGGCGGAATTTTCCAATCATCCCGTCTGCCACGAACACACCAGCAACGAAGATGCCGATTATTAAAATAACCACCGATACTTCAATTAGGGAGAAGGCGCGAAAATGACGAGGTTTTGAAGACATTGACGAAAGCTCTAAATGATTGGGGGGTAAGGTTTGGAAAATGTTTTTGTGGGGAGGAAAAGTCAAGTCGGTTGTCTTGTATTTTGTGGACGGGCGCTGTCGCAAATCAAGTTTTTCTAAGAAAATTTTGAATTGCGAAAATTTTAACGAAAAAGTTGATTTGCGACAGTGCCACGATGTGAGAATTGAATGGAGACTAGAAATGGGACACAAAAAAAAAGAGGAGCCCCAAAAGGACTCCTCTTTTTTATTTAGTAGCGAATAATCACAATTCCCGAACCGCCACCAGTGTTGGCAGTTCAGATTCTAGAAATGAGACGAATTGCTAAATTTGGTCAACTTTTTTTCCGGCAATTTTCTTGTTTAAAATTGTATTCACCTTGGTGAGTACCAAATTTTCTGCAGCTTTTCCAAGCTGTGTTTGTGCCTCTAAAATAGCATCTCGCGAGGCTTTTTGTTCAATTAAGTTTTCTAAAATTTTTAGATTTTCGGCGATTAATTTTTTTTCATTTGCGGCTAAGGAGTCAGCAAATTTTTCTAAATCTTGCTTCACAATTGTAATGTCTTTGAGGCTTGCTGTGACTGCCTCAATCAACAAACGATTGGCAATGTCGGTCTGCGAATTTTTTAGTGAATCAAGCAGCATTTGTTTCACTTCATTTTCGTCTAAACCAAAGCTTGGTTTTACGGTAATTTCTTGTTTGGCGTGAGTGATTTTTTCCTCAGCGCTTACGGTTAAAAGCCCGTCAGCGTCAACTTTGAAAGTGACCAAAACCCGCGCTAAACCTGCGGCCATTGCTGGGATATTTTTTATTTCGAATTCAGCCAAAGAGCGGCAATCAGCTGCTAGTTCGCGTTCACCTTGCACAATGTGCAATTTCATTCCGGTTTGATTGTCGGCGTAAGTGGTAAATTCTTTGGCCAAAGCCGTTGGAATTGCGGTGTTGCGGTGAATCACCTTGTCGACAATGCCGCCCATCATTTCAATTCCCAAAGAAAGTGGAATGACGTCGAGCAGTAAATTTTGTGATTTGCCGCTGAGGTTGTAAGCCTGCCAAGCCGCGCCCTGAGCTACGATACGGTCGGGGTCGAGTTTGTTTAAAATTTTTTGGGCCCCAAAAATTTCAGCAAGTTTTGTGGTGACGAGGGGAATTCTTGTTGAACCACCAACTAGGATGACGCCTTTAATGTCGCTGCTTTCGAGGTCGAGATCTTCGAGTAAATTTTTGGTGAGGGTAAAAGTTTTTTCGATTTTGGGTGCGATTAAATTTTCAAAATCTTGGCGCGCTGCTGCATCTTTTTTTGAAAATTCTTCCTTAATTTTTCTAGCCTCAGTTCGACTTACCCCAAATTTTTTCGCCACTAAATTGTCAAAATCATCTCCACCCAAAGCGTTGTCACCAGCAACTCCTAAAACTTTGAACACGCCTTTTTGCATTTTTAAAATCGACACGTCAAACGTGCCGCCACCCAAATCGTAAACGCAGTAAGTGCCTTCAACGGCATTGTCTAAACCGTAGGCAAGTGCTGCCGCGGTTGGCTCATTAACAAGGCGCAAAACGTCGAGCCCAGCTAAATTTGCCGCAAGTTTTGTGGCATTTTTTGCCGCTTCGTCGAAGTAAGCCGGCACCGTAATTACGGCTTTTTTGATTTCGGTTTTTAGATTTTTTTCAGCGAGATTTTTTAGGTGTTTTAAAATTTCCGAAGAAACCTCTGCCGGCCTGATTTTTCTGCTTCCAACAACAATTCGTAAAACTTCTTTCTGGTCAGAATTTTGGTCAATTTCAAAATCAAATTTCTCGTTTTTAACATCCGCAAAACTTTTGCCCATTAGTCGTTTGATTGACGAAATTGACAATGTATTTACAGCGTTTGAAACGTTGCCGGCAGAGTCGTAATTGACAATTGAGGGGTGAATTTCGTTGCCATTGTCGTCGGCAAAAAACTTCACTTTCTCATTTTCAACAATCGCAATTAGTGAGTTAGTTGTGCCAAGATCAATGCCAACTACAACCTCTTGTGAGTGTTCAGCCTCTTGACTTGCGCCTGGTTCGGTAATTTGAAGTAATGCCATTTTGTTTTTAGTTTTTCTCTCTTTTAACCGCTGGTTGAGCGGAGTCGAAACCACCGGAAGGTTCCTGCTGCGATATTGAGGCAGGAACCTTCCGGTGGTTTCGACTCCGCTCAACCAGCGGTATCGTAACTGAGGACGAAATTTATCCTTTCCTCTTCGCCTTTAAATCTTTCAAAGTTTTGTCGAAATATTTGGCTTTGATTAAAATTTGTGCTGCCTTGGTAAAGGCTTTGTTTTCAAGCTCTAACGCTACCTCAACTAGCAGAGATTTTATTTTTGTGCCGAGTTCTTTTTTTAAATTTTCTGCCGCGCTTGCATCCATTTCAGCCAAGCCTTCTTGCAATTCTAAAATCTCCAAAAGTGTTGCCTGATCTACTTTGGGGGCTGCTGAATCATTTTCTAAATCAACACCATTTAACAACAAAATGTAAGAAGCGCGCGAAATTGGTGCGCTTAAAATTTTGTAAGCGTCATTTACCAAAATCGATTTTTCAATGTCGGCAGAGCTTGAATTGTCTGGGTGAAACTGCTGTTGAAAGGCGAGGTGTTTTTTTTCTAAATCGTCAAGATCAAGCGCAAAACTTGCGGGAAGTGCAAAAATTTCAAAAAAGTTTTTCATACTTTGAAGCTCTCACCACAGCCGCAGCGGCCTTTTTCGTTGGGGTTTACGAAGTCGAAGCCTGAGTTGAGTTCGTCGGTTTTAAAAATCATTTCGCTGCCGATTAAAAACATTGAAACCTTTGGATCGATGAAAACCGCGGCGCCGTCGCGAATTACCACATCGTCGAATTTGGAAATATTTTTTTCGCGTACGGCGTATTCGATTGTGTAAGACATTCCCGAGCAGCCGCGGGTGCGCATTCCCACTTTAATGCCTTCGCAGGGCTCGGTTCTTTGGGCGAGTAATTCTTTAATTTGCACCAAGGCTTCGTCGGTGATTGTTAGGTAGTCGACGATTGCGTTGCCGGTGGCAGAAAATTGTGGAAGCATTTTAATTTTTCTTACTTTTGTAATCTTCAATCGCCGCTTTGATTGCTTCTTCAGCAAGCACTGAGCAATGAATTTTTACAGGTGGCAAAGACAATTCTTGCGCGATTTGGCTGTTGGTAATTTTTGCCGCCTCGTCAATTTTTTGGCCTTTAATCCATTCAGTTGCAAGTGAGCTTGAAGCAATGGCAGAGCCGCAGCCGAAGGTTTTAAATTTGGCGTCGGTGATTGTGCCATCAGTAGAAACTTTGATTTGTAGTTTCATTACGTCGCCACAAGCTGGCGCGCCAACTAGTCCGGTGCCAATGCCTGATTCGTTTTTGTCAAACGAGCCAACATTTTGTGGGTTTTCGTAGTGGTCGAGAAGTTTTTTTGAGTAAGCCATTTTGATCCTTTTTAATTTAATGTGATTTCCAGTTAATGCTCTTGATGTCGATTCCCTCCTGCATCATTTCCCACAGAGGGCTGAGGTCGCGCAGTTTTTGGATTTTGGTTTTTAGTAAATTTACGGCGTAGTCGATTTCTTCTTCTGTTGTGAAACGACCAATACCAAAGCGAATTGAGGTGTGGGCTAGTTCGTCTTCAACACCCAAGGCGTGCAAAACGTAGGAAGGCTCAAGCGAAGAAGAAGTGCAGGCTGACCCTGATGAGACCGCTAGATCCTTGATCGCCATGATCATTGACTCACCTTCAATGCCAGAGAAAGAGAAGTTTAAATTTCCCGGAATGCGTTTTTCGCGGTCGCCGTTGAGGTAGACGTGAGTAGTTTCCATTACGCCTTTGTAAAGTTTGTCGCTGAGTTTTTTAATGTGGTCGTAGTCTTTTTGCATTTCGTTTTTGGCAATTTCGGCTGCAAGTCCCAAGCCAACAACCAAAGGCGTTGCTAAGGTTCCCGATCTAATGCCGCGCTCTTGTCCGCCGCCGCTTAAAAGTGATTTAATTCTAACTCGTGGTTTACGACGAATGTAAAGTGCGCCAACACCTTTAGGCCCGTAAATTTTGTGGCCCGAAATGCTCATTAGGTCAATGTTCATTTCGTCAACATTAAGAGGAATTTTGCCAAATGCCTGCGCCGCGTCAGTGTGCAAAAGCGCGCCTTTTTTGTGGCACAAAGCGCCTATTTCTTTGATTGGCTGAATCACGCCAATTTCGTTGTTCACCGTCATTACTGAAACCAAGCAAGTTTGCTCAGTAATTTCTGCTTCGAGAACTTTTAAATCAACCAAACCATTTTGTTGCACTGGCAAGAATGTCACTTTGAAACCTTCTTGCTCTAGGTCGCGCACAGAGTTGATTACGCATTTGTGTTCGGTTGCAATTGTAATTACGTGGTTTTTTTTCTCACCGTAGAAATGCGCCACGCCTTTTATTGAAAGGTTGTTTGACTCAGTTGCGCCGGAAGTAAAAAAGATTTCTTTCGGGTCAGCGCCAATTAAATCTGCCACTTGTTTGCGGGCAATTTCGACCATTTCTTCGGCCTTCCAACCTAACGCGTGCGTGCGTGAATGCGGATTGCCAAAATCTTCGCGCATGCATTTTACAACGGCGTCAATCACGCGTGGATCCATTGGAGTGGTAGATTGGTAGTCGAGGTAAATGGGCAATTTAATTGTCATTTTTTGTATTTTTTTTGTAGTAAAAAGTGAATTTTGCGCCCCGGGGCTCAAAATTCAGAGATGTGCCTTTAAGCCAAGATTACCAAGGCTTTTCACGGTTTTTTTAGACCTTAGTTTTTTGGTAAAAATCGCTCCAAACTTGAATAAATTTTTCAATTTCTTCCTGCGTATTTTCGGCGCTCAAACTTACACGAATTGCACTGGCCGAAAAATCTGGTGTCACTTTCATTGCTTTCAAAGCGCGAGAGGCAGTGGCAGCGCCAGAAGAGCAGGCGGGGCCAGAGCTTACGCAAATTCCGTTGAGGTCAAAATTGATTAATTGAGTTTGGCTGTCGGCGTTGCGAAGGGCGATTAGGCTTGTGTTTGGAAGCCTTGCCACTGAGTCGGCGAAAATTTTAACTTCCGCACCGCCAATTTTTTTGATTTCAACTTCAAGAAAATCGCGAAGTTTTTTGACGTTTTCGTAAGTGCTAATTTTGTTTTTTGCTTGTTTGCAAGCTTCGCCAAATCCGGCAATTCCGGCGACATTCGTGGTGCCGGCGCGTTTAGATTTTTCTTGTTTGCCACCGTAAATTAATGGTTTTACGTCGAGGCCTTTGCGAAACAAAAGTGCGCCAACGCCTTGTGGGCCGCTGATTTTGTGGGCTGAAACTGAGGCGAAATCGACATTTAGTTTTTCTAAATCTACTTCGATTTTGCCGGCCGCTTGCACAATGTCGCAGTGAAATAATCCGCCTTTTTGGTGCACTAATTTTGAAATTTCTTCAATTGGTTGAATGGCGCCGGTTTCGTTGTTGGCAAGCATTACCGACACTAAAAAGTTGCCGTCGGGCAAGGCGTTTAATTTTTGTTCAAGGTCAGCAAGGTCGACCAAACCGTTTTCTAAAACGTTAAATTCGATTACTTGTTTGTCGGCGGGGCGACATTCGTAAACCGAGGCGTGCTCAATTGCGGTGAATAAAATTTTGTTAACCTTGGTGCCAAACATTAGGGTGTTGGTGGCTTCGGTTGAGCTGCCGGTGAAAATTACTTCGTAGCTGCGTGCATTTAGTAAATTTTTTAATTCTTTGCGTGCTTCTTCAACAATTTGCGCGCCTTTACGACCAAGTTGGTGAACCGCAGAGCTGTTGAGCGGAAGTTGGTAAGTTTCAACCATTTTGGCGAGAGCTTCAGGTGAAACTTTGGTGGTGGCGTTGTAGTCGAAGTAAATCATTTGCAGATGTCTCCTAGTGAAATTGAGTTGAGGTATTCGTAAATTTTGTTTTCGAGCCCGTGCCACAAGTGGTGGGTTTTGCATTTGGTGCTGCTGCCGCCAACGCAGTTTTTTTGAACTTTGGTGCAGCGCGTCATTTTAATGGGCTCGCCGATTGCTTTGATTATTTGGGCAACCGTAATTTCTTCACGATTTTTGCCTAAAAAATATCCGCCTCCAGGGCCTTTTACAGATTTAACAATGCCGGCTTTTTTTAGTCTCGAAAAAATTTGTTCGAGGTAAGAAAGCGAGATGTTTTGGCGCTCTGAGATTGTTAAAAGTGACACTGGATTGCCAGATTTGTCGTCGGCAATTTCGATTACCGCCATTGCGGCGTAGCGTCCTTTGGTGGTTAAAATCATTTTTGGAAATTTGGTTTTGTGAGAAAAAATAATCTCCGACTGTTTTAGTAGGTTATTTTTAAGGGGGGAATTTTTTTTGCTCAAGGGGTTTGTTTGGGGGGTGGGGCGACAAAAGGCTCTTTTGAATAACCACCCCAACCCCTCCTTCAAAAGGAGGGGCTTCAGACCGAGAGTGGGCAAAAGCCCCTCCTTTTGAAGGAGGGGTTGGGGTGGTTATTCGCACACTTCGAGACTAAATTTCTAAGCTCCCAAATTTCCACAACTGCTCGGTTGATTTTAAAATCTCCCTTCCTACTTTGCCGCGCTCGTTCTTCGCGTTACCAAAAAAAAGTTCACGTCAGTGGCCTTTCTTTATTTTATTAATTTCAAACTCGAAGCTGGCGCTCCCCGCGTCACACAAGGCTTCACACACTCAAAATTATGACAGAAAAATCTCACGTACAGGAAAATCCTTTTGCCCAAGAAGATTTCGCGGCGCTTTTCGAAGAATACGAAAAAGACAGCCAAAAATTGGTAGAAGGCACCGTAGTAAAAGGTGTAATCGTTGGTATTACTGACCAAGGTGTTTCAATCGACATCGGCGCAAAATCAGTTGGTTTCATTGACAGTGCTGAATTTAAAAGAGACGGCGAAATTGCAGAAGGCGACGTTGTTGACGTTTTCTTAGAGCGTTTAGAAAACAAAAGAGGCGAGCTAATCATCAGCCGCGATAATGCCAGAAGATACATTAACTGGTTTTTCCTTAAAAACTGTTTGGAAGACAAAACTACAATCGAGGGAACAATTATTGGAAAAGTTAAAGGTGGTTTCGCCGTTGACGTTAACGGCATCACTTGCTTCTTACCTAGAAGCCAAGTTGACACCATGCTTTTGACTGACGACACCTTTTTGATTAACAAAGTTGAAAAATTACAAGTTCTTAAAATTGACGATGTTCGCGGCAACGTGGTTGTGTCAAGAAGAGCTATTCTTGAAACTCAACGTAATGTCGAAAAAGATAAAGTTCTTGCTACAATCAAAGTGGGCGATGCTTTGGACGGTGTTGTTAAAAACATTACCGACTACGGTGCGTTCGTTGATTTTGGTTCTTTCGACGGTTTGTTGCACTTAACTGACATCTCTTGGTGCAGAGTTCGCCACCCATCTGAAGCTTTGAAAGTTGGTCAAGAAGTTAAAGTTCAAGTCATTAAATTTGACGCTGAAACCAAACGCGTTTCTCTTGGCATGAAGCAATTGCAACAAAACCCTTGGGAATCAATCGCTCAAAGATATCCAGTTGGCGCAACCATGAAAGGTAAAGTGACCAACATGACCACTTACGGTGCTTTCGTTGAAATCGAGCCAGGCATTGAAGGTCTAGTTCACGTTTCTGAAATGAGCTGGTTAAAAAATAACTCAACTCCAAACAAATTTATCGCGTCAGGTCAAGAAGTTGAAGTAATGGTTTTGGACATCAACTCACAAAACCACCGTATTTCTCTAGGCATGAAACAATGCGAGAAAAATCCTTGGCAAGCTTTCTCTGAAGCTCACCAAGTTGGTGATGTAGTTGAAGGTGTTGTGAAAAACTTCACTGAATTTGGTTTGTTCATCGGCTTTGACAGCGGTGTTGACGGCTTGATTCACGTTTCTGACATTTCAGCTGAAGGCGCTGCTGAAGAAGTTTTGAAGAAATTCAAAAAAGACGAAAAAATCAAAGTAATGGTTTTGGGCAGCAACTACGAAAAAGAACGCATCAGCCTTGGCATCAGACAACTTACCAGCACAACTTTTAAGGATGATTTGAACAAGCTTGATACTGGTTCAATCGTTTCTTGCGTGATCATCAATGTTAAAAAAGACTTCCTAGAAGTTGAACTTGACAGCGGCTTGAAAGCGATCATCAAAAGACTTGATTTGTCTAACAGCAAGTCAGACCAAAAAACTGAAAAATACGAAGTGGGCGACAGAATTGAAGCCAAAGTCACTTTGTTTAATAAAGTTAGCGGAAAATTACTTTTGTCGATCAAAGACATGGAATCTGACGAGCAAGAAGCTCACATTTACACTCCGGCAGACACTGGTGGTAACACACTAGCAAGCATCTCTGGAGAGTTCTTGGAGTCACTTGCTGCAGCGCAAAAAGAAAACAATAAAGAATAAGAATGTCTGACAATCTCGCCGCCTTAATTTATTTGAAGAGCAAGGTTCACAAGTGGAAAAATATCGCGGTTTTATTTGCGATTTTTTCACTGATCTTGGTCATTAAATTTATCTTTGGCGGCAGTTTGTCGGAAGGACCTTTCACTGGCGACTACATTGCCAGCATTAAGATTGAAGGTGTAATTTTTGAAGATGATTTTCGCAGCAAGGCTCTGCAAGAAATAGCCGAAGAAGATTCAATAAAAGCTGTAATCGTAAATATTGACAGCCCCGGTGGCGGCATTGTTGGTAGTGAAATTTTATTTGAAGATCTGCGCGCAATTGCCGCAAAAAAACCAATGGTTGTTGTAATGGGTTCGGTTGCAGCTTCTGGCGGCTACATGGCGGCGGTGGCTTCTGACTACATCATTGCTCACAACGGCACGCTTACTGGTTCAATTGGTGTTTTAATGGAAGCGCAAGAATTTACCGAACTTGCTAAAAAAGTTGGCGTAAAATTTAACACTTACAAATCGGCTCCGCTTAAAGCTAGCCCATCTCCTTTTGAAAAAACTACACCGCTAGTTGACCGTGTTGTACAAGAATCGGTGATTGATTCGTACCACTTTTTTACAGATTTGGTGCTTGATAGAAGAGGTGCTAGAATTAACAAAAACTTTGCCAACATTGTTTTTGACGGTCGTGTATTTACTGGCAGACAAGCTTTAAGAGCTGGATTAATCGACCAAATTGGCGGCAAAGATCAGGCGCTTTCTTACTTAGAAGCTAACAAAGTTAACGTAAAAAAACTGCCGCTTCACGAAATTGAAATCGTCAAAAAAGACGAAAAGTTTTTGGATAAATTTACAGGTTTAATTCCATTTTTAGACGGAGTTAAAACTGCAAATTCTAGCCATCAAATTATGGCAATAATGAAGTAGTAAAACTGGTTTGAAGCCGCGCCAAATGGGCTTCTAAACTTATGTTTGCTATTTAAATTACTGTAATTTAGGTTGCCGCGCCTCGGGCTTTTTCAAGGCCTTCTTAAGTGTCACCCAAGTTTTCTTTTAAAACTTTTATATCAATCAATCCTAATTTTTATGACTAACAACACCGAGATTTTTGACAGAGTTAAAAAAATCATCATCAACCACTTAGGTGCTGAAGAAGCAAAAGTAGTTGAAGTTGCAAACTTCATCGACGATCTAGGCGCAGATAGCTTGGACCAAGTAGAACTAGTTATGGCATTTGAAGAAGAATTCGGAATTGAAATTCCTGACGAAGCTGCAGAAAAAATCACAACTGTTGGAAGTGCAGTTAAATACATTTCTGAAAACATGTAATTTGGTTTTCTGGTAAGAAAAAAAGCCCCTTAAGGTTTAGCCTTAAGGGGCTTTTTTTTGTCCAAATTTTATCGATGTTAAATATAATTTAGAGGGTCGGCGATACCAGCTGCTGCAAATCCATCCATCCTTAATTTGCAAGAATCGCAGTGACCGCAAGAAAGAATCTCCCCACTCTTTACAGTCGGATCGTAGCAAGAATGCGTCTGCGAATAATCAACCCCAAGCTCAATACCCTTGGTGATAATTTCTTTTTTACTCATCAAAATCAGCGGCGCTTGAATCTTAAAACGGCCGTGATTTTCAACGCCAGCAGCGGTTGCCAAATCGGCTAGCCTTTCAAAAGCTTCAATAAAATCGGGCCGGCAATCTGGATAGCCGCTGTAATCAACCGCATTAACCCCAATAAAAATGTCGAAAGCGCCAACCACCTCGGCGTAGGCCAGGGCGTAAGACAAAAAGATGGTGTTTCGTGCCGGAACGTAAGTAATTGGAATGGCATTTCCTTCAGAAGTGTCGCGATCTTTTGGCACCGCAATTTCGTCAGTTAGTGCCGAATGGCCAAAAATTCGCAAATCAATTTTGGCAATTTTGTGCTCTTTAGCGCCAAGTTTTTGTGAAACTTTTTTTGCCGATTCTAACTCAATTTCGTGACGCTGCCCGTAAGAAAAACTCAAAGCGTAAGTTTCAAAACCTAAGTTTTTTGCAATGGCGAGAACCGTTGTAGAATCAAGTCCGCCGCTAAGCAGAACAATGGCTTTTTTCATGTGTAGTTTAAAAATTGACTAAAGATTTTGCGATTTTATGTTGCGCGGCCCCGCACTGATGGAGAAATCAAATCTTAATTACTAAAATCCTAAATCTTAATTCTTTTTTGGGTGGTTAGCTCAGTTGGTTAGAGCGCTACGTTGACATCGTAGAGGTCGGAAGTTCGAGTCTTCTATCACCCACCAAATTCTCCACTTTTTCCCCACTAATAATCGAGATTCAAAATGACGCTTCCATCTATTGAAAAGCCAAAGTTAAGTGCAGCAGATCTCAAAGAAGCGATGCAGCTAGGAGAAGAGGTAGTTGCTATGATTGAAGAGCAAGAAGGTAATAAGGGTGAGACCAAAGATAATGATTCAGATTCGGCGCGTATTGATATTGATAAAATTCCAATGCCAGAAACCGCAAACGCTAAAAAATCTTTTTTGGAACGAATAGAGGAGGGTGTAGAGTCTGTGGAAGAGGAGTTGCGAGGTTTTGATGACTCTTTTGACCTGTCGGCAGACTATGTGGTAAAAGAGTTCTCGACCGCAGTAACATCGGATTTTGCAGCAGCAAAAACCGCCTTTAATGAAATTTGTGCAATAATTGACGGCGATAAAACAGAAGAAGAAAAAAGTGACTCAATAACTTTTGCACAATCCAAAACTAATGATTCAGCTCTGCAGCTCTTTGTTGCCATTTCTAGAGTTGTGAACAATCCAGAGCTTCTTACAAGGTTGCGTACAGAATTTGCTTTTCTTGATTCAGATGAATCAAGAGACAAAGAGAAGTCAGCGGCTCTAATTCTAGCGGCTTTGAAAAGCTTTGTGACCGATGAGAAAATCATCCAAGATGAAAAAGATTTGATTGGCGAGATATTTGCAAACTTATTTGAGTCAAATTTTAAGAGTTTAGAAGAGAAGCATGTCGATAAAGAGGATATGGAGTCACTTTTAAGCGAGAAAGATGGAGAGTTGCTCACAAGTGAAGCTGTCATAGCTCCGGAGGAGGATGTTAAAGTTGGACCATCTGGTAATGCGAGTTCAAAAGTAGATTTAGATGTTGAGAGCGGCGTTGAAGCGGAAGATTTGCTAAAAAATAAAAAAGCCGAAGAGGAATCTAAGAAAAAAACTGAAGAGGAGTCTAAGAAAAAAAATGACGCTTCAACTGACTCGCCAGAAGAAAAAAAGAAGAAAAAAACACTAGTTGAGCCAGAAAAAAGTTTGTGGCAATCGATTAAAGACCAAATGACAGAAGGTGAAAAGTGGTCAAAAGATGTCGCTACCAATAAAATTCCCAGAGCTGCTGTTTCTGTAATCGTGGGTGATGCTATTGCTGTGGGCGCGTTCGCTAATTTTATACCAGCCCTAGCAGCTGGGCCAGTGGGTTTGGCGGTAGCGTTTTTGATTTGGGAAATGACTAAGTCGGATGAAAAAAATAAAGCAAAAGCACCCGCGCCAGTTGTGGTGAAAGATGAGTTGGCGGAATATGAAAAGCAGCGCAAAGAAATTGAATCTAGGCTTTTCAATCCCATTGCTCCAACAACAGAGGCTGGAAAAGCTGCTACAGCTGCAGCCTCTGAGACTGTGGTTGATTCAAGTAAAAAGAAGGATGAGTTGGGTGTTATTAAAAATGCTGTGAAGGGAGCTGATGCAGAGACGCCAGAAGGACTAGATAAATCTACGTTAGAGCTAATAAAAGCCGGATTTATGGATGTTGATCCTAAAGCTCCTTATAATTCGGAAACGGTTGCTACTTTTACGAAAAATGGTAATCGCGGTAGAGTTTAACCTCTAATTCTCATCCAACTTCAACGCCGCTAAAAACGCGCTTTGCGGAATTTCTACATTGCCGATTTCGCGCATTTTCTTCTTACCTTTTTTCTGCTTGTCTAAAAGTTTACGCTTGCGCGAGATGTCGCCGCCGTAGCATTTAGCAGTCACGTCTTTACGCATTGCCGTCACAGTTTCGCGCGCCACAATTTTGCCGCCGATGGTTGCTTGAATGGCAATGTTGAACATTTGTTTTGGAATTAAATCTTTCAACTTAGCACAAATTGCACGGCCGCGGCCTTCAGCGCGTGCTTTGTGGGTGATAAATGAAAGCGCGTCAACCGGCTCGCCATTAACCATAATTGTTAATTTTACCAATTGGCTTTCTTCGTAGCCGTCCATTTGCCAATCGAAGCTGGCATATCCCCTAGAGCAAGATTTTAAGCGGTCGTAAAAGTCGTAAACAATTTCGTTAAGTGGCAGGCGATAAACCAACATGGCGCGGTCGCCCACGTAGCTTAACTCTTTTTGAATGCCGCGTTTTTGCGTGCAAAGGTCTAGAACTGATCCCAAATATTCGTCTGGCGTCATGATTGTGGCCTTGATCCATGGCTCTTCCATTTTGTCGATTTTCATCACGTCGGGCATTTCTGCGGGGCTGTGCACGTAGAGCAAATCTTTCTCTTTTTCTTCGTCAGACAAATTGCGCGTGCGCATGCTGTAAACTTTGTAAATCACCGAAGGCGCGGTGGTGATTAAATCTAAATCAAATTCGCGCTCGAGACGTTCTTGAATAATTTCTAAATGCAGTAGCCCTAGAAATCCGCAGCGAAAGCCGTGGCCCAAGGCTGAAGATGTTTCTGGCTCATATTCAAAACTGGCATCGTTTAAGTGAAGTTTGCCGAGAGCGTCGCGAAATTTTTCAAAATCGGAAGCATCAATTGGGTAAATTCCGCAAAAAACTACCGGTTGGTTTTGTTTAAATCCGGGAAGCAAAGTTGCGGTGTCGTTGCTTGCAAGCACAATGGTGTCGCCCACTTTGCAGTCTGAAACTTGTTTGATTTGAGCGTTTAAAAAACCAACTTCGCCGGCTTTTAAATCGTCGCAGAAAATTTTCTTTGGTGTGAAAAACCCAACAGAATCAACTTGGTAAGTGGCATTTGCCGCCATCATTTTTATTTTTTGACCTTTTTTAATCGAGCCATCAATCACGCGAATTAGCGCGATTACGCCAAGGTAGGGGTCATACCAACTGTCAATTAAAAGTGCTTTGAAATCGCCGTTTAAATTGCCTTTTGGGGCGGGAAGTTTTTTTACAACTGCTTCAAGAGTGTCGTGAATTCCAACGCCAGTCTTGGCTGAAACCAAAATTGCCTCACTAGTGTCAATGCCAATTACTTCTTCAATTTGTTTCTTAACGCTTTCTGGATCTGACGCCGGAAGATCGATTTTATTTAAAACCGGAACGATTTCGTGATTGTTATCAATGGCCTGATAAACGTTGGCCAGAGTTTGCGCTTCAACACCTTGAGTTGAATCAACCACCAAAATTGAACCTTCGCACGCCGCTAAACATCTGCTTACTTCGTAGCCAAAATCAACGTGGCCGGGTGTATCCATCAAATTCAGCATGTAAGTTTTGCCGTCATCTGCTTTATAATTTAAGCGCACGGTTTGGGCTTTAATCGTGATGCCGCGCTCTTTTTCAATGTCCATTGAGTCAAGAATTTGTGCCGACATTTCGCGCGCTTCAATGGCGCCGCATTCTTGAATTAAGCGGTCAGAAAGAGTTGATTTTCCGTGGTCAATATGAGCAACGATTGAAAAGTTGCGAATGTGAGAAAGTGGCATTGCTTGTAAGTGAATTGAGGCGTGAAGGAGAATAAGATTTGGCGAGGTTTAAATGGGCTATTTGCCAAGATCAAGAAGTCTGCTTGTATAATTTTTGCGGTCTAAATATTTTTTTCGACTCCCACCTGTTTTGTTTTTTTAAATTAATCTAAAATTTCTAATGAAAAAAATTATTGGCGTTGTTGCCGTGTTGATCTTGTCCTACGTGGGATTTTGGTTTTTTAAATCTCACCAAATTAGCAAAGAAATTAGCCTTGGTAGTGAGAGTCAAAGTTTTAAACATTCAGCGGCAGATGTTGCTGTTTCAGGCTTTCCGCTTGCTCACAAAGTTGTGATTAAAGATTTAAAATTTACCGACGAAAAATCGGGCGAAATTATTTTTAAAAAACTTGAAGTTGAGTCTGGCGTTTTTTCATCAAGCTACTCTGTAAAAGTTTTAGAGCCAATTGAGTTTATGGCTTCAGATCATCAGTCTAAAATATCGATTATTCTAAATGCAGACACCCAAATTTTGGCCACAGAAGAAAAAGAAACAAACGGCCTGCGCGTCAAATATTCTAGCTCGGGATACAAAGTTTTAGATGCCACCTCAAACATTTTATTTTCGTCAGAAATGCAAAATGGCGAAGGTGAAATTTTACTTAGCGAAAAATCTGGCAGCTACAAATACAAAGATTTGGGCGGTAAAATTTTAGATAAAGCAAACAATGTTTTGGGGTCTTCAGCTGCTACAAATATCGATTTGTCTTTTGCTGAAGGTGACAACAAATCTCAAACAATAAAATTTAACTTAGATGTAAAAGATTTTGCAAAAGGTTCAGTCGCGCCAGACCAAGCAAGTGCTGATAAAAGTAATTTTGCAATTGCTGGCGAAGTTGCCCTAACAGCAAACGACCAAAAAATAACAGACTTACTACCGCCAGACCAAATGGCAAAATTACCAGAAAACATGAAGGCGAGTTTTCAAAAAAAACCGGCACCTTATTCTTTTGCCCTCAATTTACAAAATTTAGAATTTTCTAACACCTTTTACAAAGTGGTGCTAAACGCGGTTTTAAACACTTCGCAAGAAGACGAAATTCCGTCTGGTGTGGCAAATTTAAAAATAGAAAATTTTGATAATTTGGTCAAAACTCTCACTGACGAAATGCAGAAAGTGAAAGATCAAGGCAAGTCAGCAAAAATCGCCGCGCAATTAGAAGGCGTAAATGACATTGTTAAAATTGTGAAAGAGTTGGGCGCAAAAAACCCTCAAAGCACTGAGGGCGCAATGTTGTTTACTTTTAAAAGAGACAAAGGCCTTGGTTTTAATCTTACAATCAACGACATGCAGCTACTTGAAATCATGACGCAAATGGTGCCGCAAGGTCAAAAAGGTGCAATCTCTAGCCAGCAATAATTAATTTTTTCCAATGTCTAATCACAAACTTCAACCGGTGCGCGGCACTAAAGACTTATTCGGCGATGAGATTAAAATTTTTAATCACATCGTTGAAGTGGCGCGCAAAAAAAGCGAATTTTTTGGTTTTGAAGAATTACAAACGCCAATTTTTGAATTTAGCGAAGTGTTCGAGCGCAATCTGGGCGAGGCTTCAGACATTGTCACCAAAGAGGTTTACAAATTTCCAGATCGTGGTGACAACATGCTCACATTGCGTCCAGAGTTCACCGCTGGTGTGGTTCGCGCTTTAATTTCTAATGGTGAATTGCAGCAAGTTTTGCCAAAAAAGTTTTTTTCTTTTGGGCCAATTTTTCGTTACGATCGCCCGCAAAAAGGCCGCCAACGTCAATTTCACCAAATTAATTTTGAAGTTTTTGGTGAAGATAATTTTTTCTGCGACGTTGAATCAATCATGCTTGCAGCTTCAGTTTTAAAGGGTTTGGGCGTTTTGGACAAAACTGTTTTAGAAATAAATTCTTTGGGCTGTCCACAAACTAAAGCCAATTACGAAGAGGCTTTAACTGCGTATTTTACTAAATTTAAAAATGATTTGTCGCGCGATTCACAAGTACGACTCGAAAAAAATCCACTGCGCATCCTTGATTCTAAAGAGTCGCAAGACATTGAGCTTTTGGGTGATGCGCCAGAAATTTCGAAGTTTTTTTCAGATGAAGCAAAATTGCGTTTTGATTCAGTGTTAAATTTACTAACAAAATTTGGCATTAAATACCGCGTCAATCAACGTTTGGTGCGTGGTTTAGATTATTACACCTCAACTGTTTTTGAATTTGTAATGAGTCACGAAGGCGCGCAAAACACAGTTTTGGCGGGGGGTCGCTACGATAATTTAGTTGAAAAAATGAGTGGCAAAAAAGTGCCAGCATTTGGCTTTGCTGCTGGTGTTGAGCGTTTAATGCTTTTGGCAAAATTAGATTTGCAAAAATCGCGCCCAATTGCGGTGAATTACATTTCAGAAAATGAAAAAACCTACGCTTTTGAAGCGGCACAAAAACTGCGCAACTCGGGCTTCATCACCGAATTCGTTTTGGATGGAAATTTCAAAAAACAAATGAAACGCGCTTCGCAAAATAACTCACGATTTGTGGTAATTGTTGGTGAAGACGAAATGAAAAATGGTGAGGTTGCAGTAAAAGATTTCGACAATTCTACCGAGCAAAAAGTTAAGCAAGAGCTGCTTGCTCATTATCTTGAAGGCAAAATTTAAAAAATGTTTAAACAGCTTTTTCAATTCAAAAATTTCGAAAAAAACTTCCGCTTTTTTGTGCCGTTTTCTTTGGGATGTTTTGTTGGATTTTTAGGTTTGGCAATTGCGGCAATTTTAAATTCGCCAAACGATTACCAACAAGGAAATGCAGTAAAAATGATGTATATACACGTGCCGGCGGCGTGGATGGCGTTGTTGGTTTATACGCTGATGGCCACGTTTAATTTGTCGGGATTCATTTGGAAAAATCCGTTTTTTTATCTCATTTCTAAATCAATCGCGATTATCGGCTGTGTATTTACATTCATCACACTCGTCACCGGCAGCCTTTGGGGCAAACCAATTTGGGGCGCTTGGTGGGTTTGGGATGCGCGACTTACTTCGATGCTGATTTTGTTTTTTCTTTACCTTGGCTACATCATTTTGCTCGACTCGTTTGATGATCGGCAGAAAGGCGAAAAAATTGCCGCAATAATTTCAATCGTTGGCTTCATTAACGTGCCAATCATTAAATTTTCGGTGGAATATTGGAACTCTCTGCATCAGCCGGCGAGTATCTTGCGCAGTGGCGGCGTGGCGATTGATCCGGCAATGTTAAAACCACTGCTTTTGATGTTTGGCGTTTATTTTTCTTACTTTGTTTTTTTGTCGCTGTTGCGTGTAAAAACCGAAATTCTTTTCAAAAAAAATCACAAAAATTTTTAAAATATGACTTACGTCGTCACCGATAATTGTGTGCGTTGCAAATACACCGACTGTGTTTCGGTGTGCCCAGTTGATTGCTTTTACGAAGGCGAAAACATGCTGGTAATTGACCCTGAAGGTTGCATTGATTGCGGCGTTTGCGTGCCAGAATGTCCGGCGGAGGCGATTTTTCCTGAAACTCCAGAGTTAATTGAGTGGGTTGAAATCAACCGCAAATACGCCAAGGAATGGCCAGTAATTACCAAGCAAAAAGCACCGCCAGCTGACGCTAAAGATTTTGATGGTGTGAAAAATAAATTTAAAACTCTCTTCGATCCGCGGCCATTTAAAGGTGATGTGGCAAAATAATTCTCTCAAAAAAAATGACCGAAGATTTTTCTAAAAACAAAGAAGCCCTGCGCCTTTTGCCCAAGCCAAAAGCGATAATTTTTGATTGGGACAACACGCTAGTTGACACTTGGCCGCTAATTCAAAATGCCATCGACACAACCATG
The DNA here is from genome assembly GCA_017999675.1 of Rickettsiales bacterium. Classification (GTDB taxonomy): domain Bacteria; phylum Pseudomonadota; class Alphaproteobacteria; order Rickettsiales; family UBA1997; genus UBA2645. Next base: position 7,666 of record JAGNLL010000010.1, on the reverse strand, counting down.
ATTCACATGGGTTTAGAGCCTTGGGGTTTAGAAAAAGTTCGCGATAATGTTCACAAATCAATGCGCGAATCTTTTCCTGAAATTTTTGGTAGCGACTGGCAAAGAGCGGGCGAGGTTTACAAAAATGCTTACCGCTCAACGCATTTAGAAAAAATTGAACTTTTACCAAATGCTCTAAATTTAATTAATAAGCTTGAAGAGGTTGGCATTTTGCAGATTGTGGTGAGCAATAAAATTGGTGTCACTTTGCGCAAAGAAGCGGCAAAAATTGGTGTAGATAAAAAGTTTTTTTCACTGGTTGGGGCAGGGGACGCATCTTGCGACAAGCCAAGCAGAGAGCCGGTTGATTTGGCTTTGCTTGGCACTGACTTAGATCCAAAAAAAGACGAAATTTGGTTTGTTGGCGACACCATTGCTGATGTTGAATGTGCCTATAATTCAGGATGCAGACCAATTGTTTTTGGTGATGCAAATGGTGGGGTTTCTAAAAATATTTCTGCAAAAGTTTTGGCTGAAGGCCTAAGGGGCGAGGGCGCACTGCCGCTTTATTTTGATCACGCAGAGTTGGTTGGGTTGGTTAAGTAGCAAAAAAAAGATATTCGCCGCGCGGCGAATATCTTTTTTTATCGACTAACTCTCGCCCAAACTTTTATTTTTTCTCTTCATCCAGCGATCCATCAAACCTTCAATTGCTTCACGTTTTATCGGCTTTGACACGAAGTCGTTCATGCCGCTTTCAAGGCATTTTTTCTTATCTTCGTCGCTGGCATTTGCGGTTAGGGCAAAAATTGGCGTTGGGTTTGAGTCTTTTTCTTTTTCAATTTCGCGAATTTTTTTAGTGGCTTCAAAGCCGTCCATCACAGGCATTGAGCAGTCCATAAAAATAATGTCGTAGCGCAGGTGGATGAATTTATTTAAGGCTTCTTGGCCATTTTCAGCTAAGTCAATTTCAAAGCCGAAGCGTTTTAAAATCATTGTTGCCACTTTCACATTTACCTCGTTATCTTCACAAAGCAGTATGCGCAAACCCTTGGTATCTAAGTGTTCGTCAATTACTTTGCCTTGCTCAATGAGGGCGCCTTCTTCTTCGTAGTAGGTGACTTTGAAAATGAAGAATAGGGCTAAAAGTAGGCGAGTTTTTTTGAGCGGTTTAGGCACGATGCGGTCAAATAATTTGAGCGCGTCGGATGAAATTTTTAATTTTGCTTGCACCGAAGTAAGTAAAATTAGCGGAATATTTTTTAACTTTTCGCTACCCTTAATTTTTGCCGCAATCTCAGCTGCATCAATGCCAATGTGAGAATTGTGGCTGATAATAATAACGTCGCTGTCGGCGTATTTTTCTAACTCATTTAAGGCCAAAGACGCGGTTTCATTGCTCTGCTCGGTAGAAACACTCACCATTTTGTACTGCAATTGTAGACCGTCAAAATAGTGAGATAAAATTTCTCTCGCGACTTTGTTATTTTCTAAAAGCACAACTTTTTTGCCGATAATTTCAGATTTTTGTTTGGCGTAATCTTCCTCCTCTTCTTGATCAGTGGATTTTTTCATTGGAATGGTGAAGTGAAAATTCGAACCTTTTCCAAGCTCGCTATCAATGCCGATGTCGCCATGCATTAAACCAGTAAGCTCTTTGCAAATTGAAAGGCCAAGACCAGTGCCGCCGTATTTTCTAGTGGTTGACATGTCGGCTTGGCTAAAGGCTTTAAACATGCCTTGCAGCTGCTCAGGACTCATGCCAATGCCGCTATCTTTGATGTTAAAGCTGATGAAAAAGACGTCCCCTTCAATTTTTGCAACTTTCAGCTCAACTAAAATTTGTCCGTAATAAGTAAACTTAATGGCGTTGTTGATGAGGTTGTTCATGATTTGCCTGATTCTGCCAGTGTCGCAAAGCAGAGAATGAGGCACGTCGCTGGCAACTTCGGTGATAATTTCTAAACCTTTGTTGTTGGCGGTTGGGGCCATTAAGTTGGCAACGTCTTCAATTAAATCGCGCAGGTTTGAAGGGATATTTTCAATGTCGATTTTTCGCGCTTCAATTTTTGAAAAGTTGAGAATGTCGTTTAGAATCAACAACAGGGCGTCAGCTGAACGATAGATTGTGCTGGCTTGGTCAAGCTCGTCATCTTTTAATTTGCCAGATTCGCGCAGCGCTTGGCTCATGCCGATAATGCCGTTCATCGGGGTGCGCAGCTCGTGACTCATGTTTGACAGAAACTGACTTTTTGCCACGCTGGCAGCTTCGGCTTCTTCTTTAGCTTTAACTAATTCGGCAACGAATGGCCCGATTTGGCGTCTTTTAAAAATGAAAATTGTAGTCATGAAAAACAGCGCCACGCCAAAGGATTGACCAACCGAAACCATCAAAGCAAAGCCAAGTTTTTTCCAAGCAGTTTCTTCGTGGTAACCAGAAATTATGGTGATGTTGTACTCGTTAGATTTTTGAAAATGGTTGAAAACGCAGCCGCCAAGTTTGTAAGAAAATGGCAAATCTTCAAAAGAGATTGCTTTGCGCGTTTCAACTATTTCGCGCAAATAGCCTTTTGATCGCAGAGCCGCTTGGTCAAAATTTTCGATCGGAAAATTTTTAGAGTGAGCAAGTAAGTCAAAGTTATCGTCAATTGCGGTGTAGCAAATATTGGCATCGTCAAAAACCCAGTCGATTTGTCTTTGAATTACTTCAGTTGGCAGTTGGGCAATAAAAATGCCGACACTTTCTAAGTTTTCGTAATCAATACGCATGGCGGTTGGCAGCATGTCGTAAGCGGCAATGTCGGTTTCAATATGCACCAATTTGCCAACTTTAAAGCGCCAAGCATTTTTGATTTGAGCTTCTTCAATTGGAAAATATTCTTGCGGATCAACGGGTTTTTTTAATACGCCTTTTTCAGAGGTGACAATAACTTTGCCCTTATTGTCAACGAAGCTGATACTCATCCAAGACGAGACGTTTTTTTGCATCAGATCTTTGTTCAAAGTTTTTTGCAAAACTTTGGCGATGGTTTTTTTGTCTTTTTCGCCTCCCAAAGTTAACAGCTTGTCGCCAACATAATTCATGTAGTTGTTAACAGAGCTCATTAGCGAGGTGGTGGCTTTTTCTACAACGCTATTTTGAAATATAACTTGCTGCTCAAGGCCTTGCCAAAAGGTGCGATAAACCATGAAGGTGTTGATTGAAAGCCAGATAACAATCAGTGACGTCATGATCCAAGAGAAGATGTTGTACGACTTCGTCAACTCCATTCTCTTGCGGTTTCTAATCTGAAAAATCTTTTCGTAGCGTTGGCGTAGTTTTAAAAATTTTATTGGATAGCTAGCGTCAAATTTGCTGCGCTGCGCAATTTTTCTGCGATAAACTTTGCCAAAATAAAAAAGAGAAATGTGGTAAAATATTTTGCCAAGAAATTTGCCAAAAATGGTGGGGTTAGAAGAGTGTGGTTTTTTGTGTTTTTTCTTTGAGATCGCTTTAGAATCAAGCTGCTGTGGTTCTGATTGTTTTCTGAAGCTTTTAAAAAACATGAATTTGATTAAGATCTCTTTTTGAAACAGGTGGTAGTTTGGCGAAAAAAACTTGGATGAATCGGTTGTCTTTTTTAAGTGAGGCCGACTTTGTGAGCTCTGATTTTAGGCGTTTAGCCTGAAAGTTTTTTGATCTCAGAGATTTTTCAAAGCTAGTTAGGTTTGCAAAAGGCTCTGTCAAATATTTTCTCTCAAGCTTTGGTGGGGTTTTTAAAAACCTAGTCAAGTTGAGACAATTTAAATAAATTTTTTATGAACAGTGCGATGCCACTCAGAGCTGTTGATATTGCTTACGATAATGACAAGCAAAATAAACCAGCAGTTTCACAACACCTTCAAAACCTACTTTCAGCAAGTATGAAAGTTTTAAATTCTTACACGGATTCTTTGAAAATTGCCCAAGAAGAAAAACAAAAAATATCTGGCAATTATGACGGCCAAGTAATTTTAACTTTGCCAGAAATGGGGGTAAAAATTCTTTTTGCTGATCAAGAATTGCGCCAACAATATTATGATTTGAGACACAGATTATTTACTGAAGTTGACGAGGCTTACAGAATCAAGCACCCAGAGCATTGCTTAAATTGGGAAGATTACGACGGTTCAGAAATTGAAGACGACCGTTGTGGCAGAGTTTTGGTTGCAACTAACGAAGAAGGAAAAGTTGTTGCTGGTATTAGATTTCTTTTTTGTGACTGGATTAAATACACCGCCAATGAAGAGCCGGAGAATGACTTTACGATTAAAACATTCTTGCAAAAAGTTGGTCTAAATCCAAATGCAAAATATGTTGAGTTGGAAGATGCGGTGATTGAGCGTGAATACAGAAATCATGCTGTGATGAAGGGCTTGTTTTCTATTTTGATTGAAGAGTCAAAAAAACTCGATTGCGATTATTTGATTGGAATATCAATAAAAGCAGCATCAAGAAATCATAAAATGTTATTCAATAATTTAGGATGTAGGATGGAACTGATGCTAAATTATCCATGGATCCAACAAAAAAATCACGGTTACGAAACTAGGTATCCCGTGGTGGCATTTTTTAAATAAAAAAGAGGTTAAAAATGAGGCTAAAACTGTCAAAACTTGCAATGCTTTCTTTGTGCCTTGTGATCAGCTCGCAAGCTTTGGCGCAAGAGGCTGTTAAAAAAGACGGTGCCTCAATTTTTAATTTCGACATTTATTCTTTATCAAAAAAGAAAGAGAGCTCTTTTGACGCCGCTTCAGCAACTTATGTTTTAAGCTCTGAAGATATTAGAAGATCTGGCATGACCTCAATTCCTGAGGTTTTGCGCTTAGTTCCGGGTGTGCAGGTTTCGCGTATTGATGGCAATAAATGGACGATCAGTATTCGCGGATTTAGTAATCAATATTCCAATAAACTTTTGGTTTTGATGGATGGAAGAACGGTTTACACCCCGCTATTCTCAGGTGTCTTTTGGGATCTTCACGACTACGTAATTGAAGATATCGAAAAAATTGAGGTTGTAAGGGGTCCAGGTGGAACAATTTGGGGAGCCAATGCGGTTAATGGTATTATTAACATTATCACCAAAAGTGCTGTTCAAACTCAGGGTGGATATGTTTCGCAAGTTGTTGGTAGTGCAGATAAGTCAATCACCGAAGTAAGATATGGTGGCAAAACTGCAGAAAATAATCACTACAGACTTTACGCTAAAAAAACTGTTAGAGATGGCGCCTTTAAATCAACTGATGGCAAAAACGCTCGCGATGGAATTTCGCAAGATCGCGCTGGCTTTAGATACGACATCAGTTCAATCAAAAGTAATTCAATCAAAATTCACGGCGATGTTTTTGACAGCACTGCTTACAATTATTTTAGCACATTTCAAAAGAACGACAAAGACACCAAAGGCGCAAATATTGTGGTTAATTGGGACAAAACCATCTCAAAAAAATCAAGTATCGCTCTTAGCACCTATTTTGATTATGACCAGTTTAACATCGATCCAGTTTTAAAAAGAACCGCCTCTACCTTCGACGTTGATTTTCAACATTTTTACAATTTTTCACAAGACAACCAAGTGACTTGGGGTTTGGGCTACAGACAAATTGTTGACAATATTAAAGAAGTTGAGGGCGAAAATTTAACCGATGGCGGAAAATTTATTCCAATCAACTACACCCCAGACAAAAGAAACGACGAAATTTACAGCGCCTTTTTGCAGCAAAAATTTGGTCTAATTCCCGACAAGCTTTACCTAACAATTGGCTCAAAATTTTTAAGCAATGACTACACAGGTTTTGAATATCAGCCAAATGCTAGATTGTCTTATTTTCCATCGCGCAATCAAACAGTGTGGGCATCGGTTTCAAGAGCGGTTAGAACTCCAACCAGAGGTGAAATTAGCTTTGATATTAAGGATGAGTATTACGGCTCAACCGTTAGTAAAGGAAATGCTCAAGCTGAATCAGAAAACCTTCTAGCCTACGAAGCTGGCTACAGAATTAAACCAACCACAAAAACCCTTTTTGACGTTGCCGTATTTTACAACGATTACTCAAAACTAAGAACCTACGAAGATGTAGGCGGTGAGCCAACCGCAGCCAACCTTGGCTATGGTGAATCTTACGGTGGTGAGGTTTCTGGCAAGTGGCAGGTAAATGATCGCTTAAGATTAGAAGCCAGCTACGACTTTTTAAGAACAGATCTTCACGTTAGCAAAAACTCAACTGATGCCACTACATCTGCCCTGGCGCCTTATGATGCATTAGAGCTAACCGAAAAACGCTCTCCTAAAAATCAGTTTAGGTTAAGGTCTTACTTCAACCCAACTCCCAAGTTTGAATTCGACAACATGCTCTATTACGTAGACAGCTTGCCTTCGGCAAAATATGCAAAAACTGATAACAAGGGTGCTCCATCTTACATCAGACTTGATACAAGACTTGGCTACCTTCCAACAAGAAACCTAGATCTAAGTGTTGGCGTTAGAAACTTGCTAGATGATCGTCACAACGAATATTACGCGGGTATTTACAATTCCCAAGCCGAGATCGGTCGAACCTTCTTTTTAAGAGCGGTCTGGCAATATTAATGCTTACAGTAATAGCCAAATACAGAAGACTAAAAATAACCATTGCCGCTTTAACAACTATGCTTGCGGCATTTAACGCCAATGCCATGGAAGACGGCGAGGTGCAAGCCTATGCTGGTTTTATTCAAGAATTGATCAATACCACAACTATGGTTAAGCAAGGTGTCACCTGTACTTTTGGTAGTGACGAAATTGCCAATGCCATTGTTGCTCAAGAAGCTAAGTCGATCAACCTTGCTAAAAACCCAGAAAAATTTGCGCAATGTAAAGCTATTTATGTTTCAAAGGGTTCTGAAAAAATCTTGAAGTCAGAAATTGCCAGATTTAGCAGAAATAAAATTATGACCGTCGCCATTTTTGATGGCTTTGCCGAAACTGGCGGCATGGTTCAAGTGCAAATGGGTAGAAGAAATTTCGAAATCACGCTAAATTCGAAAGAAGCCAAAGCTTCAGGCGTCAGGCTGAATGCTTTGCTTTTGAGTTTAGTAATTAATTAAAAAACATCCGTTTTATGGAAAATAATCAATCAAGACCAAGAGCCATCGACATGGAGTTTTTGAGAAGCATCATCGAAAACGATGTTGAATTCGAAAAAGAATTATTCGCCATTTTTGTCGAAAACGCCAACCGCAACTTTGCCAAAATGGAAGAAACTCTAGGTAAAGACAACCAAGGTTGGTACATGTCGTCCCACGCCTTCAAAGGTGCGGCAGCCTCAGTTGGTGCATTTGAATTATCAAGAATTCTCGAAGGCGCCCAAAAAGCCATGGAACTACCAGCAGAACAAAAATCCCAAATTTTAACCCAAGCCAGAGAAGAGTTTAAGTTGGTGTTAGAATTTATTAATGAAGAGTTGTTGGAGAAGTAGGAATTCGGTTTTCTTGAGGACTGGATTGCCTCAGCTGCGCTCGCAATGACGGATGCAAGTAGGAAGATCGCCCACCAAACACCTTCATTGCGAGCGAAGCGCGGCAATCCATCTCGCAACCACCTCCAAACTTTCCATTTGACCTTTTAACCTCCAAAACTACCTTGCCCGCCCGCTTTTGAAGCGCCTTACCAAACCATAAGTCACACAA
>JAGNLL010000020.1 GCA_017999675.1 Rickettsiales bacterium | reverse complement strand
TTCTTTAAGGCTCATTTTTTTTGAAATTTGACGTTGATGGATAGGGGCGCGGGAATTAGATTTTTTCGGTAAGCAAAATTCAACAGACAATCACTTCAAACATGAAAAAAATCTTAGTAATTGGTTCGGGCGGCAGAGAACACGCAGTTTGCGAGCAGTTTAAAAAATCACCAAAACTTGAAAAACTTTTTGCCCTTCCCGGCAACGCCGGCATTGCTGAATTGGCAGAAATTGTTGAGGGAATTTCAATTGACGAGCACCAAAAAATAATCGATTTCTGCCAAAAAGAAAAAATCGATTTCGTTTTTGTCGGCCCCGAGCAGCCTTTGGTTGCAGGCCTTGTTGACGATTTGCAAAAAGTTGGAATTCGTGCTTTTGGTCCGTCAAAAAAAGCAGCTCAACTTGAAGGTTCAAAAATTTTCATGAAAAAAATCGCGATTGAAAATTCTGTGCCAACCGCGGCTTACGAGGTTTTTTTCAAAAAAGAGCCTGCCGTAGCATTTGCCAAAAAACTCGGATTTCCTTGCGTGATTAAAGCCGACGGGCTCGCTGCTGGCAAGGGTGTAATCATTGCTCAAGATTTGAGCGAGGCTGAAGATGCTGTGACAGAAATCTTTTCTGGAAAATTCGGCGACGCCGGCAAACAAATAATCATTGAAGAGTTCTTAGACGGCTTCGAAGTCAGTTATTTTGTAATTTGCGACGGCAAAAACTTTGTCTCACTTGGCTTTGCCCACGACCACAAAAAAGTTGGCGAAAACGACACCGGCCCAAACACCGGCGGAATGGGCACCTTCGCCCCCTCGCCTTTAGTTAGTAAAAAAATGGAAGACGAAATTATCGAAAGCACAATCAAACCAACCCTGCGCGGCCTTGAAAAAGAAGGCTGCCCGTTTGTTGGTATTTTGTTTGCTGGATTAATGGTGGGCAAACAGGGTCCAAAACTTTTAGAATTTAACGCAAGATTTGGCGACCCAGAAACTCAGGTTATTTTGCCAAGAATTAAATCTGATTTTATTGATTTGATTGAGGCGGCAATTGACGGGAATTTGGATAAAATCGAAGTGCAATTTGACGAAGCGCAAAAATTAGTTTGTGTGGTAATGTGCGCGGGTGGCTATCCGGAAGACTACAAAAAAGGCAGCGAAATTAAAAATTTAGAAGCAGCAAAAAAAGTTGCGGGTGTGAAAATTTTGCACGCCGGAACTGCTAAAAAAGACGGAAAAATTGTCGCAAATGGTGGCCGAGTTTTAAATGTGGTTGCAAGTGCCAATTCGTTTGAAACCGCACGCAGCAAAGCTTACGAGGCGATTGATTTAGTTGATTGGAAAGAAGGTTTTTGCCGCAGAGATATTGCGAGTAAGGCGGTTTAACGAGAGATTTGAGTGCGTGAATAACCACGCCACTAAACCCCTACTTCAAAAGAAGGCTAAGAGCGACGGGTTTGCCCGAGACTTTCTCCTGCAGATCCGCTTCCGCTTCTGGGGCTATTTCCTTTGTGCGTTTGCCCGAGACTCTCTGCAGAAGGATCTCTTGGACTAGATTTTGGAGTTCCGGTACGATCGCCAACAGCACTAGATGGCCTAGAAACAACGTCTTCAGCAACCTCAGTAATGTTTAATACCTTAGCAAAATCTATTTTTTTACAAGTCTCCTCAAATTCATTGAGTGATTCTGCAAATTTAGATTCCAGCTTGCTTTTAAGCGCACCATTTTCTCCAAAACTATCCTGACTCAACTCCCCAACAAAAAGATCACGAGCAAAATCTGGGGTTAGTCTTTTAAGCCTTAAAGGCACGTCGTTAAAAGCATCTGCTGTTTCTAAACGACCAGTGCGCAAATTGTCGCCCGCCAATGCTTGAAATGCAGAAGAGAACCAGTGCATTTTTTGAAAAAGATCTGCGTAATCGGTGCATTGAGGAAATAATTTTCTAAGGTCTTTTGTCACAAGCTCCTCTTTTCTTCCCGCTATTTTACCAACTTCTGAAAATCCATCATGCTTGTCTGCCAAAAGAATTGCGATTGCAATTTCTTGGTCAGTTAGCGCCCAACCTTCGCCGTGAGATGTTTTTTGAAATTCTTTAGTTTGCTTGAGCAGGTCTTTTACTTTTTCCTTAATTGCCGCTCTTTTTTGATATTCTAAATCTTTACCTTGCAACTCTGTATTTAAAACTTTGAAGCAATATTTTCTGTCACCTTCTTCTCCAAATTTTTCTTTTACAATCTCTTGGGTTTCTAAGTTTTGTAGAATTGGAGCGTAGTAGTAGTGTGTTTCGCTTGATGATTCTTTAGATTTTACATCGTCAATTCCAACAACAGCGAATTTTGATATTAGCCTATCTGGAACATCAGGAAAATCTGACTCTAAAGTAAGGACAGAAAGATCTGGAGTAGAGGGTCTTGCTGCTGGCAGAGATTGATCTTCTGGGGCAAGACCCACGATAGACTCTGCCTCTTTTGCTTCTGCTTTTCTTTTTTCTTCCAAAACTTTCCCGAGAATTTCAGAGGCTTCTTTGATCAAATTTATCGCTAATTCCAGTTCTTCTTTAGCCTGCTTAGGCGATTCAGGCTCAGATTTGGGATCCGACTTCTTAAGAAAAGGACTTGTATTTACTTCTGACGATGGCCCTGATTTTTGAGGTGTTACTGCGGCAGAGACCTCTGATTCTGGAGCCACCCCTTTTTTCAACTCGCCTTCTATCCAATCTTTAACTCTGTGCTCAGAAGTTTGATTTTTGCTTACTCTAAGCAAATCCGCCAAATAATCCTCTTCGTCACCACAATGCCTTAATTCTATTTTTTGATCACGAAGTGCTTTTAAATTCGATTGAGCTTGCGTCAATAATTGCTTAACCTCTGCACTCAAAGCACTTGCCGCAGTTTCATCCAACACATCTTGCTTTTCTTTTTCTTCTGCAGCCTTCGCTTCCATTGCTGCGTAGGTTAGCCTTAAAAATTGATTTTTATAATTTTTAAACTGCGTCGTATCTTTAGCTTCAAATTGAACTCCATCTCGCCTCAAAAAGTTATTCTGCTTCGCTACAAGTTTAGCGTATTGTTTTTGTGTCGTATTGTCCCTGCCGCTTAAATCTTCATCCTCTGTTATTTCGGACCTTCTATACTTAGAAGGCTCCCCAGCAACGACAACTTCGTCTACTAGCTTTTCTTTCTTGTAATTGTCGCCGGACAACAAATCAGGAATTTTTTGTACAAAAGCCCCTTCGACTTCGGCGATTTTTCTCTTTCGCTCAAGATTGGGATTGTTACCCACAACAGTAGCCATCTCAATTGCCAAGAGGACTGGCTTGAGTTGCGGAAATTTTGTTAGCAACCCTTCATCTTCTAGATTTATTTCGTCACCTTCTGCAACAACACCCAAGCGAACTAAAAAATTTTGAAGCTCATTTTTGACACTCGAGCAATCAATAACATGCCTTGGCGACCCAGTTATTTTTTTAAACACCTCACCAGCCAACCCAGAAACACCATCTTTTCCGTAAAGCAACTCTTTAACTTTAGATTCTATCTCAGGACGAGCTTTTTCTATTTTTTTCTCACGCAAAGCAGTGATGACTTTATCGGTTTCTGTGATAACGTAAGCTGCCAAAGCAAGTTTATTTTGATTATTCGACAGTACCTTTACCACAGCTGTATCAAATAATTTCTCAACATCTTCTGAAGACTTTCCAATAGCAGAAAGCAACTCGTAAGTAATACGATATCGCCCCTTAGGATCTTTTGTCGGCGTTCTTTCCACCCCGGCTTGAGACACAACAGTGTTAGCGTCTGGAAAATTAGCTTCAATAATAGCGGTGACATCTTCTTTTGACAAAGAGCTACATAAAGCTTTGAATTCCTTTAGCTTTGTTACCGCCTTCTCCTTCTGTTTTTCAAAGTTGGAAGCATCAATTCTTTCGAATTCATCATTAATGCGCTGCTTCAATTTAGCATTATCTGCCTTTGCTCTTTCGGCAATTTTTCGACAAAGCTCTCCATTTGTTTTTTGATCTTCATTTAACAAGCCCTCCAAACAACTCTCTTCAACAGCATCTGGTTTGATGGCTAAATCATACAAACTTTTGTATTTCTCTAAAACTGAAAATCCTTCTATTGCACTCTCTTCTGTCAGAGATGTTTTTACACCCCCCCAAGATAAACCAAATGACTTTGATTCTGCAGATGGAGTAGATCCAAGAATTTTCAAACTTTTAAAAACTTCCTTTAAAGCTTTCTCTGCATCTGCGAGGTTTGTCGCTGTAGATTTTTTTTTAGCTTGTTCTTCAACTTGACTTACAGCATTTGGCAATTGCCGAAGTAGATATTCTAAAGCAATTTTTCTTTCCTCAGGCTCAGAGATTTTCGCAAACAAACCATCGCCACTTCCAGTTGTTGTAAAACCTTGCTGGATGTAACGCTTTGTTGCACTTTCCAAGTCTTCTTCACCACCAGCGTGCTGATAAACTTCCTTAAGAAAACTTATTGCAGCTCTTTCAGTATCCGAAACACCACCGTCAAAACCATCCAACGCATTTTGAACACTATTATCACCACTTCTAATCAAAGCTTTCTTAGCCTCACCAAGAGGGGCAAAAGCTTTAGCAACTTGAGTTACTAAAGCTTGAATTTCAACTTTCGCTTTAAGCGCATCAGCGGCAACCAAAGACTCTTTTAACGCACTTTGAATTGCTGCGGTTGCTTTAGGCGCTTCTAGTAAAATCCACTCAAAAGCACCTCTTCTTTCTTCAGGGGTTTTGAGATTTTGAAAGATAACTGACTTCTTTTTGCTCTCACCTTTTATAAAATCGTTCTCTATCCAGCTCTTGCCATCAATTGATTCGTCTCCACTCCAAAAACCATTATCCAAAATCAAATTAGTACGAATTTGATTAAGAAGTGTGGCGGCGTGAGGCTGGGTTTTATCTGCAAAATTAAAGACTTTACTTAGCACCTCTTCACAAGTGTCAGGAAGATCTGTTGTTAATTTTTTTTTCGCCCTACCAAGCAAAATTATTTTATCGGCCACTTTTGAAATCAAAACCGCCTCCTCTTGAGCCAAACGATTTTCGGTTTCTTTGCTAATTTTTGCGGTGACCTGATTTATCATTGCAGCAGCTTGCTGAAGGCGAAGTGATCTTTCTGCAAAACTGGCGCTTCCTTGTGTAAGAGTTTGAATATCGGCTTCTTTCCCGGCAATTTTTCTAATTACAAATTTCTTCACAGCTTCATCTGGCACAGATGTTTGCAACACATATCGATCACTTTGTATCTCCTCAACGGAAGGCTCTAAAGCAGATCTCTCTTTAGCACTTTGAAGAAGTCCTAAAGCCTCATCAAGAGCATATGATAGTTCCGCCTCTTTCTTTTTCCGATCTTCCCTAACCATTTTTTTTGTGTAGGATTTGGTTAGATTGGTAACGTTTCTTAATATTGTTTGTTCTTCGCTGCTATTTGCACTATCGCCAATCTTGGTGTTTAATGCTTTTTTTTGAGCATCCTCAATCTCAGCAATATTCTGCCTGAACTCTTGATCAGAATCTTCGCCTTCGAGAGCTTCCGGTGTTAAAAAGTCTGATACAAATTGAGTGGCAAATTCTGATTGCGACACCGCCACAAGAAGTGTTTTCCAAGGCGACCACGTTGTATTATTTACTGGCTCGTTTAAAAACTTAGCTACGTTAATTGCCAAGTTAAGCGCCTGAGAATTTTCGGGCTTTATTTGCTGCAAAATAGTATCAATTGAAATCTTTGCCGCCCCTTTAGTAGTTTGGTTCTCAGCCGCAACATCTCGTGCTAATTCATCAAGCAAGCTTTGAACGCTCTTTTGTTGGGTTTTGTTAGCAAGTTTTTCAGCTATGTTAGTTCCCAAATCTTCGAGGAACTTTTTGATGAGATCTTTACTTATTTTAAGTGAATTATCTGCCCTTGGAGACAATTGATGCGGCACATAAGTTTGGTTTTTTAACTGACCATTATCTCCAACTTGAGCCATCACAACGCTTCCTTCCCCACTAACTCTAGTAACAGGAACTCCTTTCTCATGTTCACCACGAGGAGATCTGTCTTGACCTCTCATATAATCTGCACTCTGAGGAGTTGTTGTTTTTCTTCCTGTTTTTTCTGGAGCGCTACCGGGTTTTTTTGATGAAGCTGGTTGTTTTGCAACATTTTTACCAGATGAGCTATTTTTAGGTTTCAAATGATGAATTTTTTTTGTAAATAGATCAGTTCCAACAACTTTTTTTTCTGGATCCAAGCCCTTCCCATCAGTATAAAGGTTAATTGCAGCTGGTGATGCAGAGGAGGAGGTTTTACCTTGAGATGTTTCAAGCCTTCTTTGTCTCTCAGCTTCTACAGCAGCTTTTTTAGCTTCTATTTCTTGTCGCGTCGGCATTTTTCAAATCATTTAGTTAATCTTAATCTACAATCACCCAAACCGTCATTGCAATTTACAAGACCCTCACCTAGCCCCAATCGACAAAGCTAGTTTGTAAACTTCCTTCTTCCCCACATCAAAAACCTCTGCCAAGTTTTGTGACAAGTCTTTCAAACTTTGTCCGGCTTTAATCGCTTTTAAAATTTCTTTTTTTAACTCGTCTTCGCTGAAAGATTTTTCGTTTTTGTCGGCTTTTTCAACCACGATTACAAACTCGCCACGTAGCTTGCCGGGCTGTTCTTCGAAGAATTTTATTAATTTACTTAATTCGCAAGAAACAATTTCTTCGTGAAGCTTGGTTAATTCACGCGCGGCGCAGACGTTGCGGTTTCCCAGGTTTTTAAAAACTAGCTGCAGGCTTTCAGGCACGCGGTTTGCCGACTCGAAGAAAACGAAGGTAAAATTTTTGGGCAGCGATTTTAGCAATTTTTCTTTTTGAATTTTTGAAGTTGGCAAAAAACCAATGAATAAAAAATTGTCACAGGCAAGGCCCGACGCACAAAGTGCGGCAGTCACCGAAGAGGCACCGGGAATTGGAATTATTTTTTGGTTAAACTCGCGCAAGAAATTTACCAATTTGTAGCCGGGGTCAGAAATTAGCGGTGTTCCGGCATCAGACAAAAGTGCAACCGACTTGCCACTCACCAAAAATTCGAGAATTTTTTTGCGAGTTTTTTCGTCGCAATGGTCGTTGTAGGTGAGAAGTTTTTTTTCTTTAATTTTGTAGGCGGCAAAAAGTTTTGCCGAAACGCGGGTGTCTTCACAAACCACAACATCAACCTCGTTTAAAACTTGCAGCGCGCGCATTGTAATGTCGCCGAGATTTCCGATTGGAGTGGCAATTACGTAGAGCGCGTTTTCAAGTTTTATTTCTTGAGTTTTTGAGAGAGGATCCTGCATGATTGGTTTGTTTTTTAGATTTTTTAAAAAGTTTCAAATTCCCTTAACCGTCGGTTGAGCGGAGTCGAAACCAACGGAAGGTTCCTGCCTCAATACCGCAGCAGGAACCTTCCGCTGGTTTCGACTCCGCGAAAGCCCACGCGGTTTTTTTTAGGAAACTCAAAATATCTCAACCGATTCCATTTTATGAAAAAATTTTCGCTGTTTTTAATGCTCGCCCTTGCCAGCTGTCAAACCTTATCTGACAGGGCTGAGCAACTGCCGCAAGTTTTTAGAGAAAAACCAAAACAAGAGCTGCCACCGCAAAATCACCAACAATTTGAATCGCGTGAACTTGCAACCGACAAATCAATGCAAAAAAAAGTGCAAGTTGCGATGTTTTTGCCCTTTAGTGGCAAGAATAAAGATTTGGGCTGGAGCCTTTTTAACGCTGCCTCAATGTCACTTTTTGAAAATGACTTAGGTCACAATATTGAGTTGGTTTTAATTGATTCAAAAGACACTGCGCAAGAAGCACAAAAAGCATTCGCAGAAATTGTTGAGCGTGGAATTAAAGTTGTAATTGGACCGGTGTTTAGCCAAACGATTGAGGCAATTGAAGGGTCAGCCAAAAAAAATAAAATCACCGTAATTTCGCTTTCAAACAACCAGCAGTTAATGAACAAAACCTCAGCTGATGGCGGCGTGTTTTTGGCTGGCCTAATGCCCGAAGCGCAAATTGACAAAATTGTTGGCTACGCCATGAACCAAGGCAAATTCAGCTTTTCAATCATCGCGCCAAACAGCCAATATGGCAACACAATCACCACGCTTTTTAAGCAGGTTGTAAAGCGCCGCGATGGGGTTTTTGTCACCTCAGAATTTTACGATTCAAACGCCAAAGATTTGGACCGCATTGTTGACCACGCGATTAACGCTTTTGTAATTTCGTCACGTGCCAAAAAGAAAGACGTGGTTGCAGAATCTGACCGCACTTATTCGCAGGTGATTATGATTCCTGAATCTGGCAAAATTTTGTCAAAAATTGTTGCCGCCATTAAAGAAAAAAATATCGACGAAAGAGATTTTCAAATTATCGGCACCAACCAGTGGGATGACTCTTCTACCTTTGCTGATTACAACTTGCTTGGCGCTTGGTTTGCGGCGCCTGAAAGCGAAAAATTTCGTAATTTTGAGAAGAAATTTTACCAAACTTTTAACAAATTTCCGCCAAGAATTTCGTCAATTACTTACGACTTAGTTGCCGCCACGGCGCAGTTAGTTGAAATGAAAAAAGGCCAAACGCCAACGATTGGCGATTTTACTGGCGCAGAGCTCTCGCCAAAAAATGGCTTTAATGGAATTGACGGCACTTTCAGATTTTTGCCAAACGGCTTGGTGCAAAGAAACTTAGCGGTTTTGAGGGTTGGCAATGGAAGGTTTGATACAGTTGAAAAGCCGGTTGAGAAGTTTTTGCGCTACTAATTTTACTACGCCAAAAAACCCAAACTTCTAAAACCAATGACCCTCACGCAAAACCACAAATCTATTTTCTTTTTACTGCTTAGCGTTGGGCTTCTTGCGATATCTTTTGGCATTGACGTGGTGGCCTTTCCCGCCACTTTAGCTGCTCACAACATCACCCCAATTCAAGTTGGAATTGCCTCAGTTTTTGAACTCTCCGCCGGCATTATTATTTCATTTTTTTTGAGCCGCATTGTGGCAAAAATGGGGATGATGAAATCGCTATTTTTCTTCGCCACTTTTTACGCCGCAGCAGTTGCAGCGATTTTTTATTTTGTAAGTTTTTACCTGTGGTTGTTTTTAATTTTCACCATCGGCACTTGCTGGTTTGCTTTCTTCACCATACGCCAGTCTTGGCTTAACATGATTGTCGAAAATAAAAACCGCAGCGTGGTTTTGGCACTTTTTAGCACAGTTTTGTGCGGCGGCATTACCGTTGGGCCAATTTTAGTAAAAATTTTTGGCATTGAAACTCACCGCATTTTTGCCATTTCGGCGTCCTTCATATTCCTTGCCTTTCTAGCACTGCTGCCGCTTTACAAAGTGCAGCCTGACCAAATTGAATCTGAAAGAATTTCATTAAAAAAATTTTTCAAAGAAAATCCGCGCTGCTTTTTGACGCGCATTTTTTTTGAAATTCAATGCGATTGCATTTTGGTTTTTGGTGTAATTTTTGGCGTAAAAATTGGCTTTAAATCTGAAGATGCCGGCTTACTCACCAGCGCTTTCATGCTCAGCGGATTATTCGACATTTTACTCGGATTTTTAATCAAAAAAAACAACCCCTACAAACTAATCAATCTCGGATTTTTTAGCGCGCTACTTTGCGGCATTGGCATAATTTTATTTCAACAATCTTACCTTTTGTTAGTCATTATTTACTTCTTTCTTGGCAGCTCACTTGCCCTCACCTACATTGCCAGCAGCACTATTATCAACAGCCAATACGGCTCAAAACAACTGCTTGCGGCTAATTCTACTTTTCAATCAATTGGCGTAATCGGCATGCTTTTGGGCAGCATTATTGGTGGCATTTTTATGGAAGTTTTTAGTTTGTACGGCTTCGCCCTCACCATTATTTTCAGCAATTTAGCTTACTTAATTTTTATCTTTTTTTATGGCCAAAAACAAAATTAGACTTGGTGTAAATATCGACCACGTAGCCACTATCCGCAATGCTCGCGGCGGATCACATCCTGATCCAGTTGACGCCGCAATTCTCGCCCAAAAAAGCGGCGCTCACGGCATTACAATTCATTTGCGCGAAGACCGCCGCCACATTCGCGACGAAGATTTAGTGCGCTTAAAAAAAGAAATAAAATTGCCAATAAATTTAGAAATGGCCGCCACCCAAGAAATGCTAAAAATAGCTCTCAAAACCAAGCCCAACGCGGTTTGTATTGTGCCTGAAAAAAGACAAGAAGTGACAACCGAAGGTGGCCTTGATGTGATAAAAAATGAAAAAGTTTTAGCCGAAATGATCAAAAAAATTCGCGCAAAAAAAATTAGAGTTTCGCTTTTTGTCGATGCCAATGAGGCGCAAATTACCACTGCAAAAAAAATCGGCGCCGACATTGTCGAGCTTCACACCGGAGAGTTTTGTCACGCACAAAAAAAGAAACGCGAAGACGAATTTAAAAAACTAAAAACCTGCGCTGCACTGTGTGAAAAATTAGGTTTAGAATGCCACGCCGGCCACGGATTAAATTTTGAAACCGCCAAAATAATTTCAAAAATTCCGCAAATTATTGAGTTAAATATTGGACACTTCTTGATCGGCGAAGCTGTGTTTGAAGGACTTGCCAGCGTGATTAAAAAAATGAAGAAGGCGATTAGGTAAAATGCGCAAAACAGAAACTTGCATGTTAATTCTTCCATCCATAAGTTGCGCGCCCTTCTAAAAAAGTTCTTCCATATCGCGGGGTAGAGCAGCCCGGTAGCTTGTTAGGCTCATAACCTAAAGGTCGTTGGTTCAAATCCAGCCCCCGCAACCA
>JAGNLL010000019.1 GCA_017999675.1 Rickettsiales bacterium | reverse complement strand
ACGTGGTTGCGGGTGGGTCTTGTACAAGTGGAACAGTGACTGATACAGGGTGTTCGATGGATTGCAGCACTGCTTCAATTAACGGCGTCACTTCACCAACAACTGTGCTTGATGGTCAAACTGGCGTGACTGCAACTTGTGGTGCTACTGGGTATCAAGACACAATTACAGTGGGATGTCCGGCTGGAACAGGCGCTATCACTAAGTCTGGCAACTGCGAATGCAACGCAGGCCTTGGATATTCGGCAGTTGGCGATGCCTGCGTGCCACAATGTAGCTTTTCTGGAACTTCAATTACTGGCATTTTAACCACAACTCCAAGCGTGAGTCTGGGAACTGGTCTAACTCAGAATTGCAATGGGGCGAATTTTAAAACCACAGATCAAATCACTTTTGATTGTGTATTGGGCTCTATTACCAACGTTTCGGGAAGTTGTACTTGTAGCGACGGATTTACGCTTTCTGGTGGATCTTGCGTTGCAATAGTTTGTTCTATTACTGGAGTGAGTGGTTTTAACGATAAAACCAATCTTTCTTATGCTCCAACTTCAACCGCAATTCCTAATACTCCCACCACAGCTTGCGCAAGTGGTTTTACTGGATCTCCTACCTATACCTGCAGCTCACCCGGGGCGGCAATCATAAACTCTAGTGAATGCGTTTCTCCTTATTTGATTTGTACAGGAGGAGTAAAGAGCTGCACGGTTGGCTCGTTGCCAGATTGTGCAGGAGGAAAAGTTGTTCATAAATTTACATCTAGTGGCACATTTAGCTGCTCTTCTGGACCAAGCACTACTGCGTTGTCATACCTAGTTGTGGGTGCAGGAGGAGATAGTGGTAGTGGTCTCAAGGTAGTGTCTCCGTCAACGCAACATAGTGGTGGCGGTGGTGGCGGTGGACAAGTTATTTATGTTGCGAGCGCCACCTTGAAATCGGGAGACTCTATTGGCGTGACGGCTGGAGTAGGATTATCAAGTAACATCACAGGAACACTTAATGGTTCTGCAATTAATGTGACAGCTGGAAAAGGAGCAAATGGTGGATCTGCTTCTGGTGGTATTGGTGGTAATAGTGCAGATGGTGGAGGTGGTGGAGGTGGAGCTGCTGGCAATACCGGTGGCGCTGGAGGAACTGGTGGCGCTGGCAATGGAGGTGCGGGTGCTAGTGGTGCTTCAGCTAATGGTGGAGCAGGTGGTGGAACTGCGCAATCAATCAACATCACTGGTACTGCAGCAAGCTATGGGGGAGGTGGAGGTAGCGGAGATCGAAATCTAAACTGTCAAGGACCTAACGCTTTTTGGGATGGAAGAGGGGCTCGTGGAGGTCATGGCAACAAAACCGGTGGCGGAACTTGTGCTGGATATACTGCTGCAGGAGGAGCTGTTATTTTCTCATATCCTTATGCTCCTTAGAGCGCCCTGTCTATCACGCCTTCTTCATCTCTCGCATCATAAATGGCACCTGCGAGATGGTGAAAATCATCGAGATGGGCATCATGCCAAACACCTTAAATTGCACCCAAAAGTCGGTAGAAAAATTTCTCCAGATCACTTCATTTAGCAGCGCTAAAAAAATAAAAAATATCGCCCAGCGCATTGAAAGAGTAAGCCAAGCTTTATCGCTCATTTTAATTTGTTCACCCAACAAATAAGACAAAAAAGCTTTTTTAGAAAAATATCCGTAAAGCAAAATTGCTGCAAAAATTAGGTTGATGATTGTTGGTTTTACTTTGATGAAAAGGTCGTCTTGTAAAAATATTGTAAGCCCGCCGAAGATGCTTAAAACAAGGCCAGAAACCAAGGCCACCATCGGAATTGTTCTGGTTAAAATGTACGAAACCGCCAAAGCAACAAGGGTTGTTGCCACCATAAAAATTGTTGCGGTGATAAGTGGGTTGGGGGTTGTAGCGAATTTGTAGCAAATAAAAAAAACAATTAGCGGTAGGTAATCGTAGAAAAATTTAAGGCCAGAGCCGTGGGTTTTTTTCATTTAGTTGCAGGAAAGATTTTGAGAGGTGGTTTTGGAAAAAGACAAAAGTGTTGCTTGAATTTTTAAACCCGAGTTATTCGCCGCCATCATAGAAACAATTTCTAAGTCAGTCACTTGAGAGCCGCGCGGAAGGCTGATTGCTCTCATTCCACCTAACTTCATGCCGCTAATATTTTTTTCTAAAAAAACTTTTGCCTGCGAGCCGATGATAATTTTTTCAGAATTTATAAATTTTATCTGTTTTCCATTTTCGTCATAAATTCCGTAAGAAATTTCAGCCTCATCGCCGCAAGAAAGCGACAATTCACCAGCTCCAATTTCGATATCTTCGGTGGTAATTTCTCTAGAAGTTGTTTCTGGCGCTTTGAGGGCAGAATCTCGCGCCATGCTTTTGGCCTCGTTAATATTTTGTATAATAAATTTGCCCTTTTCTTTGGCGGCGCCAATGCCCTCTTTCACATTCTCAGAAGAAAAGCGATTGCTTAGCGCCTTTGGATGGTCGTTGTTAGAAAATAGCGCAAAATACAAAACTAGAGGAACTCCAACCCATTTAAGTAAGCGGCTATTTGCGATTTCGACGAGCTTCATTTTTCTTTAAATTAAAATTATGGTCTAAGAATTTGCACTTCTCCCTTAGTGACTCGAATAACCGTAGAAGCGGTGCCGCTGATAGGTTTTGAGCTATCCACCAATAAATCAAGGCTTGAATTGGTAAAATATTTTTCAACTTCTGCGGCTGAAATTGCTGCTTTTTCTGCGGATGGGTTAGCGCTGGTCACCGCTAAAATTCCGTCAAATTTATCGAGCAAATCTTTTACAAAATCGCGGTTAACAATACGAAAACCTAAAAATTTTTCGTCGTTTAAATTAAGGTTTGAAGCTAGGCCAGAAGAGCTTTGGGGCTTTGTTTCTAAAACCAAAGTAAGGCTGCCGGTAAAAAATTTTTCAGCAATTTTTTCAGCAGTTTCGTCAAAATAAAAAATCTTTTTTGCTGCGTCCAAATCTTTCAAAAAAATTGCTACAGGTTTGTTTTGGTCGCGTTTTTTTAATGCAAACAAAGCCTCTACAGCCTTGAAATTGCAAGCGTCAACCGCTAGGCCATAAACGGTGTCAGTGGCAAAAGAAATTATTTTTCCGGTGCGTAAAGCTTCGCAAGCAAGCTCAACAGCTTTTGGGTCAGACTCTTTAATTATTATCATGAAGCATTGATTTTATTGGCTCAAACGACTTTCTGTGAAATTTGCAAATTCCAAATTTTTGAATTTGTTCAACGTGAAATTTTGTTGGATATCCAGCATGTTTGTCAAAGCCAAATTGCGGAAATTCTTGGTGAATTTGGTTCATAATTTCGTCGCGAGTTTCTTTGGCAACAATTGATGCTGCGGCAATTGACAGGCTTTTTTGATCACCCTTAACCACCGCCAGCATTTCGCAAATTTGGTCTTGTTTTGCGAATGGTAGAAAATTTCCATCCACCAAAATTGCTTGCGGAAAAACAGCGTATTTTTTCTGAAAATCTAAAAAAGCGCGCAGCATTGCAAGCTTGGTTGCTTGCAAAATATTGATTTCGTCGATGGTTTTTTCGTCGACAATTCCCACCCCAAATTTTGCTTTTTTTTGCAGCTCTAAAAAGATTTTTTTACGACTAATTTTTGACAGTTTTTTTGAGTCATTAATTGCCTGTGGAAAATCATTTTTATTCAGAAGTGCACAAGCCGCTACAACTGGTCCAGCCAAGGGTCCGCGACCCGCTTCGTCAATGCCAACAGTGACAAGTTTTGGGTAATTATTTTCGAGTAAAAAGTTTGGTTGCATTTCTAAGTGGTGGTCAATTTAATGCCCCGCCTTCTAGCGAGATTTATTTTCCCCCATTTTTTAACTCCATTTCCTTTTTAGCCATGACTTTCACTAAGAAAAATTTTCGCCACAAGCCATCATTGGTTAAGCCAATTGCTGCAATTGCTGCAGTGCTTTTAATTGCTGGTGGTTCTTACTATTTTTTCAGCAAAAAATCAGCTGATCCGAAAAATGCTGAGCAAGAAATCAACTCAAGCGGTTTAGATAAAAACCAAAAAGTTAAAACCGTTGGTGACGTTGAAGAAGTTATGGCTAAGTGGATTGAAGCTAATCCAAAAGCCATCATTATGTCGCTTCAAAACATGCAAAGAAAAGCGCAAGAAGATCAAATGAAAGACGCTGGCAAAAATATTGGCGCTAAAAAAGACGAGCTTTTTAACGACAAAAACTCGCCACAATTTGCGCCATCTGGCTACGACGTCACAGTGGTTGAATTTTTCGACTACTCTTGCGGTTACTGCAAAAAAGCTAACGCAACGGTTAACGAGCTTTTGAAACAAGACAAAAAAGTAAGAATCGTTTTCAAAGAATTTCCAATTCTTGGCGTTGCTTCTTTCGAAATGTCTTCAGTGGCAATCGCAGTTAACATGGCTTCACCTTCTTCTTACGTAAAATTTCACGACGCTTTGATGAAGTCGCAAGAAAAAGGCAAAGCTGCTGCGCTTAAAGCCGCTAAATCAGCTGGTGCAAATGTTGCTAAAGTTGAAGAAATTTTGAAAAACGACAAATCAAAAATTGAGTCAATCATTCAAGCTAACTTGGCTTTGGGTGGTGCAATTGGCATTAACGGAACTCCCGGCTTCGTAATTGGCGAAGAGCTAATTCCTGGTGCTTTTGAGCTTGCTGCTTTCAAAGAAAAAATCGCTGCAGTTAGAGCTGCAAAATAACTTTCAAACTCCCTCTCGCTATCAAAAGGCGAGGGGGATTTTTTTATGAATCACACCACATCATCAGAAGTTTCCTCACTTTCTACGCAACAAACCTCAGTCATTGAAGCCTTCAAATCGGGCAAAAATATTTTTGTTACTGGCGGCGCCGGATCAGGCAAATCTTACCTCTTAAATTTTCTCAAAAGAAATTACGGACATCTCGGTTTAGAAATTACTGCCAGCACCGGAATTGCTGCCGTAAATATCGGTGGCGGCACAATCCACTCATGGGCTGGCATTGGCTTGGCAAATTTGCCGGTAGACCAAATTGTGGCAAATATTCTCAGTGGAAAATTCAGTAGAACTAGGCGCCGAATCATACAAGCCAAGGCTTTAGCCATTGACGAAATTTCGATGATTTCGGCTGAAGTGTTTGAAATTCTCGACCAAGTTTTTCGCCGCGTGCGCCAAAATAATGCGCCGATGGGTGGCATTCAGATGTTGCTCTTTGGTGATTTTTTGCAATTGCCACCCGTTAATCGCGGTGGCGATTTTAACTTTTGTTTTAACTCGCAGGCTTGGGCAAATCTAAAGTTAGAAACTTTTCAACTCGAAGAAATCTTTCGCCAGTCAGACCAAAAATTTGTCAAAATTTTAAATAATTTGCGCTTAGGAAAGCTTGACGAAAATGACCGCAAGGTGCTTGAATCAAGGCTTAATGTTAAAGACGAAAACTCGGCAATTCGCCCAACAATTTTGACAACGCACAACGTCAAAGTTGAAAAAATAAACTCTGAAGAACTTAAAAAAATTCCGCGCGAAGAAATTACTCACGAAGCCGAATATTTTGGCCAACCCGACAAAGTTGAGTTTTTGAAAAAAAATTGTTTGGCGTCGCAAGTCTTGCGTTTGAAGGTTGGAGCGCAGGTAATGATGATTAAAAACACCTACCAAAAAGACGGCATCATTAACGGCTCGCTTGGCATTGTGCGCAGTTTTAGCCCTAAAAAATCTTACCCAGTAGTTGAATTTGCCAACGGCAAAAGCATGACAATCGCTCCTGAAGAGTGGGTGGTAGAGCGCTACGACGAAGATAAAAAAATTGTTGTGACAGACGCCAAAACTAGCCAAGTGCCGCTAATCTTGGCTTGGGCGATGACAATCCACAAATCGCAGGGGCTTACGCTTGATAAAATTTCTTGCGATTTGTCAGATGTTTTTAGTCCGGGTCAGGCCTACGTTGCTTTGTCACGTGCTAGGTCGCTTGAGGGAATTTTTATTGAGTCGATTAATTTCAGCCGAATTTCTTCAAGCTTGGACGCGGTGAGTTTTTACAAAAATTTGTGAGTGTTTCGCGATGGATTGCCGCGCTGCGCTCGCAATGACGGATGAGGGGTGGAAGATCCTCCTCTCACCATCCGCACAAAATGACGGAGTGTGGCGGGCGATCTTCCTCTCACTATCCGTCATTGCGAGCGCAGCGCGGCAATCCATCGCGAGAAACACTAAGGTCTACAATTTTACAAAATGTCATTTTTCAAAAACCTCTCCCACAACTCCCAAGGCATCTACTACAACATCGCCGCCTGCTTTTTAGCGTCGGTGCTCATCTCCATCGTGCGCTTCTTGTCGGCAGAATTTCACATCTTCTTCATCGTGATGATGCGCAACTTCTTTGCGCTGCTATTCTTCGCCCCACAAATCACCGCCAATTACAAAGGTGTTTTCCACACCAAAAAAATAAAACTACACCTCTTCCGCGGCTTAAACGGCTTGGCTTCGATGTTTATTTGGTTTCACGTAATTTCTGCCATGCCCTTGTCGGAAGCGGTTTCAATTAGCTTCATCATTCCAATTTTAACCACGATTGCGGCGGTGGTTTTTTTAAAAGAAAAAGTTAGCTCACACACTTGGATTGCCAGTTTCATTGGCTTCATCGGCATTTTAATAATTTTGCGCCCCGGTTTTAAAGAGTTTAACCCCGCTTACATTTACTCGTTTATCTCAGTAATTTTGTGGATCATGTCCAACCTCATAATCAAAACCATGACCAAAACCGAAAAGCCGCAAACCATTGTGGCGTATATGTCGCTGATCATGTTGTTTGCCTCAATTCCCTTTGCCTTGCCCTATGTCAAGGCGATTAGTTTTGAAAGTGTTTTATGGTTTGCTGCGCTTGGACTTGTTTCAAATTTGCTGCATATTTGCATTTCGCATTCTTATGCCAAGGCAGATCTGTCTTATGTTCAGCCCTTCGATTTCACGCGTTTAATTTTTACCGCGATTATTTCTTACTTCGCTTTTGGTGAGATAATTGATGGGTGGGTAGTTGCCGGATCGCTGGTAATTTTATGCGGCGTAATTATTGTGATGCCGCGAAGAAAAACCAAAACCAACAAGGCGATTTTTAAGACCCCAATGGCTTGAGGCCTTGATTTTACTAGATCAAGCAAGATTGTGGCCCTGGGGCCACAATCTTTTTAAACGAAAATTTCCAACCAAATGCTCAACTATTTTAAGCAAACAATTGCCCAACTGCGCAGCGAAAATCGCTACCGCGAATTTGTCGATATTTCACGCATTTGCGGTGAATTTCCTTGCGCCATTAACAATCAAAATGGCCAAAAAATTGTCGTGTGGTGTTCCAACGACTACCTCGGAATGGGCCAAAATGCTGAAGCAATTAAAGAAGCAACTAAGGCGCTAAACAGCTTTGGCGTTGGTGCCGGCGGCACACGAAACATTTCTGGCAACAGTCAGCCAATTGCTTTGCTTGAAAAAAAACTTGCCGAGCTGCACCAAAAAGAATCGGCGCTCAGCTTTGTTTCGGGCTATGTTGCCAATGACGCAACCATTCAAGCGCTGGCAAAAATAATTCCAAATTTGGTGATTTTTTCTGACCAAAAAAACCACGCCTCAATTATCAGTGGCGTCAAAAACAGC
This sequence comes from Rickettsiales bacterium, assembly GCA_017999675.1. Classification (GTDB taxonomy): domain Bacteria; phylum Pseudomonadota; class Alphaproteobacteria; order Rickettsiales; family UBA1997; genus UBA2645. The sequence continues at coordinate 5,394 of JAGNLL010000019.1, read as the reverse complement.
CGCCTCGAAAAGCAAATTTTTCGCCACAATGACGTAGATCATCTCGAAGAATTGCTGCAAAAATTTCCTAAAGAACAGCCAAAAATAATCATCTTCGAGTCAGTCTACTCAATGGATGGCGACTTTGGTAGGGTTGCCGAAATCATCACTCTCGCCAAAAAATATGGCGCCCTAACTTTTGTTGACGAAGTTCATGCAGTTGGAATTTACGGCGCAACCGGCGCGGGACTTTGCGAGCAACTCGGCCTTGCCGATCAAATCGACATCATCCAAGGCACCTTCGCCAAAGCTTTCGGCACAATTGGTGGCTACATCACTGCAAAATCTGAAATTATCGACGCCATTCGCGGCACGGCGTCGGGCTTTATTTTTACAACAGCTCTTCCGCCAGTAATTGCCGCCGCAACAATTGCCAACATTTCGCACTTACAAAAAAGCTCAGCTGAGCGTCAAAAAATGCAGCAAAATGTGGTGCGATTAAAAAACGAGTTGCAAAAAATTGGCGCTGAAATTGTGGCAAATGACTCGCACATTATTTCGGTGAAAATTGGCGATGCGGCGCGCGCGCGTGAAATTTCGGCGCGGCTTTTAGGCGAGTTTAACATTTACGTGCAGCACATTAATTACCCAACGGTTGCTAAGGGTGATGAGAGGTTACGCATTACTGCCACACCGCTGCATAGTGAGAAGATGATTTTGGAATTGGTTGGGGCGCTTGCGAAAATTCTTTAAAATCTGAGTGCGCGAATAACCACCCCAACCCCTCCTTCAAAAGGAGGGGCTTACTTACGAGGTTGGCTGATGCCGAAAATAGCCGTTTAGGCTATTTTCTCCCTTTTGAAGGAGGGGTTGGGGTGGTTATTCGCGCACTCGATTCCAAAAATTAAGAAACCGAATCCAAAAAATGCTGCAAAATAAAGCTCGCCGCAATGTCATCGACGAACTTATTTTTCTTACGTGAAACTCCCGAAGCGTTGACATCTCTAGCTTCAAAGCTAGTCAGCCTTTCTTCAAACAAAAAAATCGGAAATTTATTTTCCAAAAAATCGTCAAAGTTTTTAGCAAATTTTTCGCTAAATTCAGTCATCGCAATTGCGCTTCCATCCATATTTAACGGGCGTCCAATCACAATTGCCACCACCTGATTTTCATCCAAAAATTTTTTAATTTTTTCAAAATCTTTCAAATTACTTTGGCGCTCCAAAATTAATTTTGGCGTAGCAAGAAAGCGTCCCTCGTCTGAAAGTGCCAAGCCAATTCTTTTAGTGCCAACGTCAAGTGCCATCAAGCGCCCCTTGCTTGGCAAAGCTTGATTTACAGTGTCTAAATTGTTAAAAATCATTTCTTAAAAAAATTTAAATTTTCTTCTCAAAAAACATGTCAAACGTCACGTCAGAAAACATCAAAAAAGTTGCGCGTCTTGCTAAAATTGAAGTGCTAGAAGCAGACCGCGAAAATTTAGCAAAGCAAGTAGGCGGCATTATCGGTTGGGTTGAGCAACTAAACGAAGTTAACACCGACAATGTTGAACCACTTACAAATATTCACGGCGAGTCGCTACGTTTAAACAAAGACGTGGTTGCTGACGGCGGCATTGCCGAAGATGTTTTGAAAAATTCTAAAGACGCGAAATACGGCTATTTCGCAGTGCCAAAGGTGATTGAGTAAAATAGTTGCAACTCTCTTTTCCCTTTCAATCCAGCGCAGATTTTGACCTTTTTAAAGAAGAAGATTTTTTGCTGCTTACAGAAAATTCTGCCGCTTTTAATTTTTGCGAAAAGTTTTTTGCCCAAAAAGATTTTTCTACGTCGCAGTTTCAGTCTTTGATTTTAAAGGCCCCAGAAGCCTCTGGCAAAACTCACTTACTAAATATTTTTGCCAAAAAAACTGCGGCAGAATTTTTAGACAAAGACAAAATTTCAGGCGTTAATCCCGCCGATTTTTTCACCGCAAATCACTTCTACATTTTAGAAAATTTTGAAGAAATAAAAGACCCAGAACTGCTGCTACGCCTAATAAATTCAGCTGTTGAGGCACAAGCTTTTTTGGTTTTAAGCACCCAAGAAATTCCACAATTCAAACTAAAAGATTTGGCCTCGCGCTTAAAAAATATTCACGCCACCGAAATAAAAAACCCCAGCCACGAGTCACTCAAACTGCTTTTGGCAAACCAGCTTTCACGCAAGCAAATAAAGCTTACGAGGGCTGTTCTTGATTTTATCAGCGACAATATTGAGAGAAGTTTTGTTGCGGTGTTTGCTGTGGTAAAATTGCTCGAAATTAGCGGTAAAAATTTGAGCTTGGCTGAGGTTAAGAAGTTTTTAAAAGATGCTTCAAAGCAATTTTAGAAACCTCTTTTTGCGCTTCTTTTTTTGACTTTCCTTCCGCGCTAAATTCAAGGTTTAAATGTTCAATTTTGACCGTTGCAACAAACATTGGTGCATGATCGGCGCCACCTACTTTTGCAGTAAAATATTGCGGTAATTGTTTTGATTTTAACTGCACTAATTCTTGTAGTTGCGACACTGGGTCTTTTGGTGGAGTGATGTTTTTTTCTAAAAAATCGCCCCAAAATTTGAGGATAAATTTTTTGGCGCAGTCGTAATTTGAATCGAGATAAATTGCGCCAACCAATGCCTCTAGTGCATTTTCTAAATTACGTTTGTTGGTGGTGCCTCCCAAGTTTTTTTCGCCGCGACTTACTTGCAAAACTTGGTCTAAACCAATTTTTAAGGCAATTTGTGCCAGAGTTTCGCCCGAAACCAAAGCGGCTTGACGCTTAGAAAGATCGCCCTCCATCTCGTTTTGATGTTTTTTCATCAAGTGTTCGCCAATTACCAAACTCAAAACTTTGTCGCCTAAAAATTCGAGGCGCTGGTAGTTGGGCTTTTTTGTATTTTCTTTTGAAAGGCTGGGGTGAGTTAGTGCTTCGTCGAGCAAATTTGCGTTGCTAAAATCGTGTGCAATGTATGTGCAAAATTTTTTTAAGTCTGGGGTCATTCTAGTTTATTTTTTTTAAAATTCTCTCAAAGCGAATCGAGCTTGGCCAGTTCCAAACTTGCCAAGTTGGTTTTGAATTTGAAAAGAAAATAAGCGTCGCACGCCCCACTAAATTTTCTTCTGGCACGTAGCCAACTTGCGACAAAAAGCGGCTATCTTGCGAATTGTCGCGATTGTCTCCCATCATGAAATAAAAGCCTTCAGGCACTTCGTAAATTCCGGTATCGTCTTGTGGTGCGTTGGTTTTTTCATCGAGCGTTTGCACAATTTTTCCTTCGGGAAGCGTCTCTAAAAACTGTTTAATTTTTTCGCCGTTATCGTCGGTAAAATTTTCGTTAAAAACTTTTTTCACTTCTTGGTCGTTGATGTAAAGCGTGCCAGCGCGCATTTGAATTTGATCACCGGGCAATCCGATTAGACGTTTTACATAGTTTACATTTGGCTGCGAGGGCAAGCGAAACACCACAACATCGCCGCGTTTCGGCGTTGATTGCCAAATGCGTCCGTCAAAAAAATCGACGCCGAAAGGAAAGGAATAGCGGCTGTAGCCGTAGGAATATTTGGCGACGAAAATGTAGTCGCCAATTAAAAGCCCCGGTTTCATTGAGCTTGAGGGGATGTGAAACGGCTCAAAAAAAATCGAGCGTACAAAGCCGGCGCAGAGCAGGGCGACCACTAGGGTTTTGAAAAAGCTGCTGGGGGTTTCGGTTTTTTTGTTGGTCATGTTTTTGTTGTTAATTTTTTTTAGAAAATAAATCGAGTGCGCGAATAACCACCCCCAACCCCTCCTTGAAAAGGAGGGGAGTGCTCACCTCCGAGTACGGACTAAGCCCCTCCTTTTGAAGGAGGGGTTGGGGGTGGTTATTCGCGGGCACGTACCAAATTTTGCCCATCCATCTCACGCGGCTTCTCAAGCCCCATTAAATGCAAAACAGTTGGGGCAATGTCATTCAGCCCGCCATTATCAAGGCTTAAGGCCCCAACATTTTTTCCCACCAAAATAAATGGCACCGGATTTGTCGTGTGCGAAGTGTGTGGTTTATGATCGTGATCAAGCATACACTCAACATTGCCGTGGTCTGCCGAAATCAACATCAAGCCGTTTTTTTCTAAAATTATTTTTTCAAGCAAGCCAAGCTGAGCATCAATTGCTTCAACCGCTTTAATTGAGGGATCAAGCATGCCGCTGTGCCCAACCATGTCGGGGTTGGCGTAATTGACTACGATGAAGTCAAATTTTTCCAACCCAATCGCCTCGCGCAATTTTTCGCCAACTTCATTTGCCGACATTTCTGGCTGCAAATCGTAAGTGGCAACTGACGGAGATTTTACCAAAATTCGCGTTTCACCTTTAAGCTCATTTTCAACGCCGCACGAAAAAAAGAACGTCACGTGCGCATATTTTTCAGTTTCGGCGATGCGCAGTTGCGTAAGGTTGCGAGCTGCTAAAATTTCGGGTAGCGAATTTTTTACTTCAATTGGTGGAAATAAAATTTGGTAAAATTGGTTCAGTTTTTCTGAATATTCAGTTGCGGCAATTGCGTGTGAAAAATTGCAATTTTCAAAAAGTTTTTCTGAAATTTGACGGGCGCGATCGGCGCGAAAATTGGCAAAAATTAAAGCGTCTCCAGCCGCAATTCCGCTGTAATTTTCAACGATGCAGGGCTTCACAAATTCGTCAGTAATGTCGTTTTCGTAAGATTGTTTTACCGCCGCAATTGCGTCTGAAAATTTTTCGCCCACGCCAGAAATTATCGCAGAAGTTGCTAATTCAACGCGGTCCCATTTTTTGTCGCGATCCATGGCGTAGTAGCGACCAGAGACTGTGGCAATTTTAATATTTTTTACCTGCTCTAAATAAATCAGCGCACTTTTTTGTGCCACATCGCGACCATCTAAAAACGCGTGCAGCAAAACTTTCACGCCGTTTTTTGCCAAAAATTCTGCCAGAAAAATAATGTGGTTAATGTGCGAGTGAACGCCGCCATCAGAGAGCAAGCCCATGAGGTGACAGGTTTTGCCAGATGTTTTCAAATCAGAAATCAGCTTTTGCAATTTTTCATTTTGCGTAAGAGAGCCGTCTTTAATGGCGTTGTTGATGCGCGGTAAATCTTGAAAAATCACGCGTCCGGCGCCAATTGTCATGTGGCCAACTTCTGAATTGCCCATTTGCCCTTCTGGCAAGCCTACGGCAAGGCCCGATGTTTCAAGTTGTGAGTGCGGGTAGTTTTTAAAAAACCTGTCGTAATTTGGCGTTTTGGCACGAGCAATTGCGTTGTTTGTGTCGGTGTCATCACCAATGCCCCAGCCGTCTAAAATGCACAGCAAAATTGGTTTGTGTGTTTGGTTTTTGTTCATGATTATTTTTTTAAAATTGAGATTTTTCAAAAAAAA
>JAGNLL010000009.1 GCA_017999675.1 Rickettsiales bacterium | reverse complement strand
GCATCTCTAAAAGTTATAAAAGATTTTTAGAGAAATTGAAGTTGGATAAGAAAATGAGAGAGGAAGTGGAAAATATTAAAGAAGAAATTTATGGGTAGTGTCGGGTGTCGGGATTTGACACCTTTCCTATGTGCTCCAATTCCAAATTTTAGAGGACTAACCTTTAAAAGCTTTGGAGGCAGAGATAACCCTTGCCACTACTTCATTGCTCAAACCAACCCTCAAGCCAAAGTTCAATTAAAAGTCGGTGACAAAATCTACGAACCAAAAGAGCTAGAAGGCCTCTATGGTTACACCAAATACATCTTCCCAATCCGCGCCAAAAACATCGACTCCGGCTCCATCCTAATCGAAAAAGACGGTGAAAAAATCGAGGTGCCGTTTGAGTACAAATACTTCAAGTTTTGGTACTAAATCTTCATTAATGAATATTATCAATCCCAACCTCTTAATAACTAAAACCTATTAACTCCAAATTCACCAAACCCTTAAAAACCCCAAACCTACTTTCAATTTTGACGCGGTGAAATCTGTAAACCCTTGATCTACTTGAGTCCGTAAAAAAAGGTAATTTCCTCCACTGTGGAGGAAATTCAAATTTCTTAAAAAACCAAAAATCTAAAAACCTCTAAAACCCCACTAAAAAAATGATTCAACTTGGAGGTAAATCACAATTAGTTTTATACCGTCCCTAGATTATCTTCTGGGAATGAGTCTTGAGGCACTGATTCTAAAATAATCGTAGGCACTTTTAGTCTCGGATATTAGAGCTTGATAGGCATTGCCCAGCACCTTTTTCTTAACTTTAAAAATGGCATAGAAGATAATTTTTAAGCCACTCGTCTGGTTAGCATAACTTACCACATCATCATTAATCATATTACAATTTTTATGAAAATTACGACGTTAATCATTTCACTTTTTGCTTTGTCTCTTACTAGCTGTACTTGGGTTTTAACTAGTAAAGAAATTAAAGTTTTTAACAAAGACAATCCGGTTAACACTCAAAGCAGTTTCTATTTAAATTATCCAAAAAATGGATTTCAGAAAACGGTTTTTACAAGGAAGTTAGAGGAAAATCCTGACAGTGCAAAAGAGGTGGTGGATACTTTTAGAAGCACTTTGTCTGAGGGGCTTGGCCAACTTACAATTAGCGAGAAAAATTTGTCTTTAGAAGCCGCATTTAAAGATGCCTCTTCTAAGGGTAATCAATATTTAATAGAGGTTGAAATTGCTCAATGGAAGGATGCTAGCTACTTTCTATGCGCCTCCAGCCAAAGCCCAAATGGTCAATATAATGAGCCAACTAGTATGGATACGGTTGATGTAACAATATTTGTTTACGACGCAAAAACCAAAAAGCTTCTTAACAAGCAGACGATAGATAATAGAGGTTGCCCAATAGTCTTTGCTGGCATGATCCCAATTGGAAAAAACAGTCCATCTTCTAGGTTATCTTCAATGCTTGGAGATTGGTTAAATAACATTAGATAGATCAGAGCTTCTTAGTAACTATTTTATAACTTCATGGAAATGCGTGCCTAAATTTGGGCACGCATTTTTTTTGTGTCATTGAAGTATCGGGTTGGTAAAAAAATGCGCCAAATTAGATTAAAGAGTCGTCGATAAAACCTTTGCGGCAAAAACGCCCACCGAAAATTAAAAAACTAATCATGAAAATTATTGCCTTAGCGCTCTTGTTATTTTCAACCGCTTGCGCCTCGCAGCAAAAACTTACAACCAATAATTTGCCAAAAAATGGCGCCAGTTTTGCGGTGCTTGGTTTTTTTAATGAGCGGTTGGATGGTGAGGGGAAGAGATATTTTTCTTCGCGCAAGTTTAGTTCTGACATTGATTTGGGGGCTAGTATTCGTGCTAAAAAATCAGTCGAAGTTTTCTTAAAAAAAGAAAATTTCTCAGCGTTAAATCTTAACTACGACCAAAAGTTTTTTGCCAAAAACGCTGCTTCTTCGCTACAAGATTTATTGCAAAACCTAAAAGCGCAGAACAAAAAATTGCCCGATTATTATTTGCTTTTGTTGCCACGAGAAGTTGAGGGTGATGTTGATTTTGGGGGCGGTAGCGGTAATGTTTGCGTGGTTGCAGCGGAGGTGTCTTGGTTTTTAATTTTTGGTCTTGATCACAAAAATTTAAAATATTCTGACCCAAAAATATTCTCTAAACCACTCTACCAAAAACTTGAGCAGCAACAAAAATCAAATTTTAAAATCACGTCAGTTGGTGGTTTGGGTCTCAAAAAAACTGCCTGCAATTTTGCCTTTGATTTGTTGTTAATTGATCAAAAAACAAATCAGTTGATTGCCTTTGCGAGTGCTTCAAATCAAAAGGATTTCGATGAATATTTAGATTGGAAAAATTTTGATTCGTTAGGAAATTTTTCTGCTCAAGAAAAAGACAAAATGAGAGAAAATTGTTTGAAGTTTTTTGACGAGTCAGTTGATAAAAAATTGCGCCAAATTGGGTTAAAAAATCATCGGTAAAACTTGTTAAATCAAGTTAGCCAAATCCGGGGCAATCTACCAATTAAATGAATTGGTAGATTGCCCTCGTATTTTGAACCTTTCTTCAAATTTTTCGCCAAACTCCGCTCCCCGCTAAAACGCCCACGGCAACCAAGTTGCTTCAAGAGTAATCTTCACCAAAATTAGTATTTAACAAAAAAGCCCCACACGGCTGCAAACCATGTGAGGCCTTGAGTTTTTAAAAAAAATTAAAAACCCAATTAGAAATTGTAAGCAACGCCAATTTGGGCTACTTGGATTTTTGATTTTACTTCGTTGATTCCGCCGTTGTCTGGGGTTTTGAAGGTTGGAGATTGGGTGTTGTATTCAAAGCCTAGGGTGACGTTTTCGGTCACTTTGTAAGCAACGCCAAGACCAGCAATTAAACTAGCTTGTGAGCCAGATTTTTTCTGATTAGCGCTTTTCCAATCTACTTTGTAAGACACATTGGCTAAGCCGCCAGTGACGTAGGCAGAGAAGTTGTCGGTGATGTCGTAGCCAACATCAACTTTAGCGCCGTAGCGATGGCTTGCAGACACTGTGTCGTCATCTTGATCTTTTGCTTTAAGGCTAAGTTGGTCAAAAAACACGCCAGGGGCGACAAATATTTTATCAAAGTTGATGGCGTATTTGTAGCTCGCGCCAAAGCCAACCGAAGAATCTTTAAACGGTGCGTAATTGCTAGCAGTAGCGTCTGTCACTTGGTATTCGTTGGTTGCTGAGGCGCGTAGTAAGTTAACGCCAACAATATTTCCTTCGGTTTTTGCAAAACCCGAAGAGGTGACTAAAGTAGCTAGAATTGAGGTGGTAATAAGGAGTTTTTTCATAAAGTTTTGTGATTTGATTTATTAAAAAATCAGCACGCATTCGAAGAGGTAGTAATCTTCGACTCACCACAAAATTTAAGAAAAATTAAAGAAGAGAAACTCTTGCTCGAGCCTTGAATAGGAAGGGAGAATTTACAACTTTAAGTCAAATTATATCTGTGGTGAGGATACTGACTTAGCTTTTTTTCAAAAGCGTGCGGCGCAACTTATTTTTCGATTAAAAAATGACAAGAGGTTTTGTTTTAAACGAGTGATATTTTTCACTATGCTTCAACCCAGTTGCACTATTCATTCACAGCCTCTAACACTGCTGCCATCTCGTTAATTTTTCCCCAAAAAAATGTCTAAACAAATCAAAATTACTTTCCCCGATGGTGCTGCGCGCGAGTTTTTGTGTGGTGTAAGTGGAGCAGAAATTGCTCAATCAATTTCAATTTCTCTCGCTAAGGTTGCGCTGGCAATTAAGGTGGATGGCGAGTTGCGTGATCTTTCGCGTGGTATTGAATCTGATGCAAAAATTGAAATCGTCACGCCAAAATCAGGTGCCGATGCACTAGAAATTATTCGCCACGATGCGGCGCATTTGATGGCGGAGGCGGTGAAGGAACTTTTCCCCGACACTCAAGTGACAATCGGGCCAGCAATTGAGCACGGATTTTATTACGATTTCGCCCGCAAAACTCCTTTCGCTTTGGAAGATTTAGAACGCATTGAAAATAAAATGCGCGAAATTTCGAAGCGTGATGAAGCCTTGGTGCGCGAGGTTTGGAAGCGTGACGATGCGGTGAAGTTTTTTTTAGAATCGGGTGAAAAATACAAAGCCGAAATCATTTCGGCAATTCCCGCCGACCAAGACATTACATTGTATAGACAAGGAAATTTCATTGATCTTTGCCGCGGGCCGCACGCGCCTTCAACTTCTCACGTTAAACATTTCAAACTAATGAAACTGGCCGGCGCTTACTGGCGTGGTGATTCGAAAAATGAAATGCTGCAACGCATTTACGGCACTGCTTGGGAAAGCAAAGAGTCGCTAGAAAATCACTTAAAAATGTTGGAAGAGGCCGAAAAACGCGACCACCGCAAAATTGGCAGAGTGATGGATTTATTTCACATGCAAGAAGAGGCGGTGGGCTCAGTGTTTTGGCACCCGAAAGGTTGGACAATTTTTCGCGAAATCGAAAATTACATTCGCGCCAAACTTGAAAAAGCCAATTACGTTGAAGTGAAAACTCCGCAAATGGTCGACAAGGTTTTGTGGGAAAAATCGGGCCACTGGGAAAAATTTCGCGAAAATATGTTTGTGGCAGAAAGCGAAGAGAGAACTCTTGCAATCAAGCCGATGAACTGTCCGTGCCATGTGCAGATTTTTAACCAAGAGTTAAAATCTTACCGCCAACTGCCACTTCGAATGGCTGAGTTTGGTTCTTGTCACCGCAATGAATCTTCTGGCTCGCTGCACGGAATCATGCGTGTGCGCGCTTTCACGCAAGATGACGCGCATATTTTTTGTGAAGAAAGCCAGGTAAATGCTGAAACCGCAGCTTTTTGTGAATTGCTAAAAGAGGTGTACGGCGATTTTGGTTTTGAAAATGTGAAGGTAAAATTTTCAACCAGACCAGAAAAGCGTGCCGGTTCTGATGCCACGTGGGACAAAGCCGAAGCGGCTCTTGCCGAAGCGGTGAAAGTTGCAGGATTAGACTGCGAAATTAACCCAGGTGAGGGCGCTTTTTACGGGCCAAAACTTGAATTCACTTTGGTTGATGCAATCGGTCGCGAATGGCAATGCGGCACTTTGCAGGTTGATTTTATTTTGCCAGAAAGGTTAGACGCTAGCTACATCGCATCAGACGGCTCTAAGCAGCGCCCTGTAATGTTGCACCGCGCAATTTTGGGAAGCTTCGAAAGATTCATCGGCATGTTGATTGAAAACTACGCCGGAAAATTTCCGCTTTGGCTTGCTCCAACTCAAATGGTGGTTGCAACAATTACCAACGATTCTGACGGATATGCGGGTGGTGTTGTGGCAAAATTAAAAGACGCTGGGTTCAGGGTAGAAGCCGATTTCGACGCCCAAAAAATCAACGCAAAAATTCGCGAACATTCTTTGAAAAAAGTTCCCTACATTCTGGCGATTGGAAAAAAAGAAGCAGAAATTGGTGCGGTTTCGGTGAGAAAGTTTGGTGAAGAAAATCAAACTGTAATGAGTGTTGATGAGTTTGTGGCAATGGCTCTAGAGCAAATCAAAACCAAGGCTTAAGTAAGAATGAAACAATTAAAGAAATTCCTGCAAGGTGACCAAAAAATATCGCCATTTTCAGTGGTGATATTTTTGGCAACCATTGCAGGCGCTTTATTTGTAAGGCTTTACGGGCTAAGCGAATATGCTTTTGGTGATGATGAATTGTGGCACTTAACCGTAGCCAACCAAGAAAACCTCTGGCAGGTAATTAAATTTAACTTTGTTGAAGAAATTCACCCGCCTTTGTCCTACGTGATCTGGCACTTGATGTTGCAGGTTAGTGACAATGATTTGTGGTTGAGAATGTCTAGTATTGTGCCGGGAATATTGCTGATTCCCTCGGCATATTTATTCGGTCGTCTCTACATAGGCAGGGCGGCGGGATATTCTTTAGCTTTACTTTTTGCCTTCGGCGCAATGCCAGTGTCAATTAGTACTGCGATTAGAGCTTATTCTCTCATGATGCTGGCTCTTACTTGGGCGGCGATATTTGTGCATAAATATCGTTTTGAAATTTCTGAAAAATCACGAAAAAAATCTCTAATTTTTTACTCGCTTTGCACCTTTGTGGCAATAGAGCTCAATCACGCCGCCTGTTTTACGATATTTGCTTTGGGCCTGATTCTAATTTTTCAGACCATTAAAGAAAAAAACAAAAAAGATTTTTTAATAATCTCGGTGATTCATGCGACGTTAGTATTTCTGGTCGCGGCATATGTTTTTATTTTAAAAACCTATTACGGTTTCGGCGGTCTTCCTGGATATTTCTCGTCGCAAGAAACCCTTAAATATCTAATGAAATATTTGACGATATTTTTGCGATTTATGATTGGTGATGGGTTTGAAGATTTTGTGAGTGTGAGGTTGGTTTTAGTAGGCTTAATAGCTTTTTTCGTGGTGCCATTTGCACTAATTAGGGCAAAAAAATGGACATTATTGCACCTAATTCTTACCCCGCTGGCTTTGCTAATATTTTGCGATTTATTTAGAATTTATCCCTTTTCGGTATTTGAGCGTAACAACCTATTTTTATTCTTAGGGGTTGTGGTCACCTACGCATATTTTGTGCAACGTTGTGCCGATTTGTGTTGCCAACTTGGTGCCAATAAGAAGTCGTTAATTTTTTTGCAAAAACCGGCGTCATTATTGGTTATTATTTTGATCACGTCTTATTTGATAAATCACAATTCTTTTAGAGGAGTGATGCAAAGCTGCATGGAGTTTACCATTAAGAAATCTGATGTGGATTTTCTTAATCAAGAATTGAGGCAAAAAAATACTGCCGACAATGTTTTTGTGACGGTGACCAGAAGCATTTGGTATTGGCGTTTGCAGAATTCAGATAAAAATAAAATCACAATTTTAACCAAAAATTTGGCAAAGTTCGAAAATGGTGAAATCACCATTTATTTCACGGCCTTTCCGGCAGTTGGAGCTTCTGTGGCTTCAGACATGCTTGAATATCAACTATTCTTTGAAGATTTATTTGCTCATCTGCAGAAGGATGGCAGCTTGGCCAAGGTTAAATCTTTTACCTTTTTTGATGTTGGTTTGCAGGTTGAATATCTAGCCGGAGTATTTCACCCGCAGTTAGTCATAGACCTAAAAGAGACGAAGGATGAAATGGAGTATAAAAGATGGCGCGAAGGTTACGAAATGGGTTGGGCGTTTCAAAGATCGAAAGAAGTTCTTCATAGAGCTTATTTAAAAGACACAACAACCTCTTGTGGCAGAGAAGTTTTGTTAGTTAGCTTCACGCCACAATTTGTTAGGGATGAAATTTTTGGAAAAGATTTTTTCGATTGGCGAAAATTTGATAATGAGCAGGTGCTGAGAAAATGAGCGAAAAAAAAATATTAGTTTACGTAGTTGCCTACAATGCCAGCAAGCATATCAAATCAGTGCTTGAACTAGTGCCGTGCGCAGCTCTAGATGATTATGAAATTTTAGTAAGCGACGATTTTTCAAGCGACGACACCTCACAAATAGTTGCAAAATTTATCTCTCAAAACCCCGACAAAAAAATAAAACTAATAACCCAACAAAAAAATTTAGGCTACGGCGGCAACCAAAAATTTGGTTACCAATATGCCATTGATAATGGTTTTTACGCGGCGGTTTTATTGCACGGCGACGGGCAATATTCGCCAAAGCTGATTCCACAAATGATCACCCCAATTGTTGAAGGCAGCGCAGATGCAATGCTTGGATCGAGAATGATCAACAAAAAATCAGCGCTAAAAGGCGGCATGCCGCTCTATAAATTTGTGGGAAATATTATTTTAACCAAAGTGCAAAACTTTATTTTGCGCATGAATTTGTCAGAATATCACACTGGGCTTAGAGCCTATAAAACAGAGGCGCTGTCCCAGATTCCCTTCCAACATAATAACAACGGATTTTCCTTCGACACCGACATCTTAATTCAACTAATCGATCGCAAATGCAGCATTGGCGAAATTCACATTCCAACCCATTACGGCGACGAAATTTGTCGCGTTAATGGCATGAAATATGCTTTTGAGATTGTACTAGCAACCCTGCTTTCAAGGGCGCAGCGCTTAGGGATTTATAGTTGCGAGAAGTTTAAAATTATTCGCTAGTAATATTTTTTATCTCTCTTTGCGGCAGAGGAATTTCAATTTTATTCTCCCTAAACTTTTCCCAAATACTAATAATCACCTCGCTTTTAGGGCGCATGCGGCCTTCTACGATGTCGCTGATCCAGAAGTAGAGTGTAAACTTAATGTCGTAGTCGCCAAAAGATGTGGCGAAGCATTCGGCATCTGGATAACTCAAGCAGCGCGGGTTTTCTTTGGCGCAGTTCATCATTATTTCGCGCACTTTTTCTAGGTCAGATCCGTAGGCAACGCCAACGTTAATTTCAACGCGGGCGCGGTTGTTGGAGTAAGTCCAGTTGGTCACTTTGCCGATGATGAAGTCTTCGTTTGGAATCATTATTTCTTTGCCGTCAACCGCTTCAACCAAGGTGTAGCGTCCGCCAAAATGTTTGACGGTGCCGTAAATATTTGCGTTGTCGATTTCAACAATGTCGCCGATTTCTACCGATTTTTCAAAAAGCAAAATAATGCCGCTGATAAAATTTGAGGCGATTTTCTGCAAACCAAAACCAATACCAACACCAACCGCACCGCCAATCACCGCAAAGGTTGTCATGTCAACGCTAAAGGTTTTTAGCAGCACAATTGCCACCACAGAATAAACAAAAATATCGATAAATTTGCTGATGATGCCCTTGGTGCTCGACTTAATGCTTTTGCTGTTATCGAGGAAAGATTTGCTTTTTTTGCTGACAAAAGTTGAAAGCCAAAAAACCAACATCAGCACAATGATGGCCTTGATTACAAGATAGGCCGAAATGCGTACAGCGCCAATTTTAAAGGCGTATTCGTCGAGCAAAATAATTGCCGAATCAAGTAGGCCAAAAATATCTAAAACCAATGCCGGCATTAAAAAAAATCCTGCAAGGTTGGTGATAAAAGTGTTGTTAGAAGAGATGCGCAAAAAGCGTAAAAACAAAAACAGCGCGATTAGTTTTAGTGTGGTTTCAAAGACAATCGCCTCTTTAAAAAATTCAGAATAAATCGACAGACCAAGCCCCAAAAAAGCCACGGCAAAAATTGGGTAGAGCAGGGGAATTAAGTAGCGCGTGACAAGGCGATTAAGCGCGATGTTTTTTTTCAGGCTTGAGGCGATAAGAGCAGGAAGCAAAAACTTGCGACTAAGTTTGTAAAATAAAAACGAAATCAGAAAGCAACCAAGGAGAGACAGCGATTGCCAGTAAAAGCTTGAGCTTGAAATGGCTTTCTCAATTGCTGCAAAAATTTGGTCGAAACTGATTTCGTTTTTCATGGTTCTTATTTTTGTTTATGTTTGGCGTGTCCAACGCGTCTCGTCATTGCGAGCGAAGCGTGGCAATCCAGTTGTTGTGACGAGATGGATTGCCGCGCTTCGCTCGCAATGACGGAGTGTGGGTTTACTCCCCTTGTCCCGAAGTGTAGCCACACTTGCCGTTGAAGAGATAAAGCCCTTCATATTTCACGAAATCAAATTTTTTCTCGTTCAAAACTCCAAGCATTTCAATGATGTTTTGATGCGAGATTGTTTTGCTGGCGTCAATTATTTCGTTGCTTGATTTGCCGGTAATTCCCTTGCCGATAAAACGCAGAACAGTAAGGCCTTTAACATAATTTGGCATCATGTGTTGATCGCTTAAAGGCCACAGTAGCAAGCCTTTAGCGCTGATCATTTTTACTTCAAGCTCGTCGCTTTCCATGTTTTTAAGCACGCCTAAAAGATCAGAAAATTCTTGCTGCCAATCGATGAATAAATCGAAACCAATCAGCGATTTTACTTCAGGAACATAAGCCGATTCAGCCGCACTAATTGCCGTTTTCTTTGTGGCGTTAGCAAAATTTGCAACTTTCAACTGTGCTGGTTTTTGACCCAAATTTGCAACCACCGCTTTAGTAAATTCTTTAGTGCCAACTTTCTTTTTGCTGGTGGCGGCATTGTAAACGTCTGGCGTGTGCAAGCCGTCTTCAATGGTTTTGTAAAGTGCGTTGCGAATAGTGTTGGCAACTTCGCTTTGACCAAGATGTACCAACATCATTACAGCAGCGTGAATTAAGCCAGTTGGGTTGGCCATGTCTTTGCCGGCGATGTCGGGAGCTGATCCGTGAATTGCTTCAAACATGGCGTAGTCTTTGCCGATATTTGCAGATCCGGCCAATCCTACAGAACCAGAGGTTTCAGCCACTACGTCAGAAATAATATCGCCGTAAAGATTCATCGTCACAACCACGTCAAAAATTTCTGGCTTGGCGGCAAGGCGCGCGGTTCCTATGTCGATGATGTAGTGATCATTTTCAATTTGTGGATATTCCACAGCAATTTCGTTAAAAACTTTGTGAAAAAGACCGTCTGTCATTTTCATGATGTTGTCTTTCGAAAAGCAGCTCACCTTTTTGCGACCGTTCGCCACCGCATATTCAAAGGCGTAGCGAATAATTTTTTCGCAGCCGGCGCGCGTCACCAATTTTAAGCATTGGTAAGTTTGATCAGTTTGGCGGTGCTCAATGCCGGCGTAGAGATCTTCTTCATTTTCGCGCACAATCACCACATCCATTTTTGGAAATTGCGTTGCAATAAAAGGGTGAAAAGCGGCGATTGGGCGCACGTTAGCAAAAAGGCCCAATTTTTTGCGCAAGGTCACGTTCAAACTTTTGTAGCCACCGCCCTGAGGCGTTGTGATTGGGGCTTTTAGCAAAATTTTTGTGTTGGCTAAATCTTCCCAAGCTGAAGGCATTAACCCAGAGTTAAAGCCTTTTTCGTAAATGTTTTTGCCAACTTCAATGATGTTAAAATTCAAATCAGCCTTGGCTTCTTTTAAAATTTCTAAAGTGCTTTCCATAATTTCAGGACCAATGCCGTCGCCGTACGCAACTGTGATAGTTTTTGTCATTTTAAAATTGATTTTTGTTTTGAGAGTAAACTAGGTTGGAGCCTTCATTCTTAGAGCTTCAAACAAATATTCAACCTCTAGTTAAAAGTGCTCGAACTGCAAAAAAACATTGAAGAAAAAAGGCTGATTTTAGGCAAAAAATTTGAAAATTTTTTGCTTAAAAAACTGGGCATTTTTGGCGTTTTTGTGAGCAAAATTTTTGCCGCAAAATCTTGCGCTTTGTTTGGGTTTTTAACAATTTTTGCCCTCAGCATTTTTCTTAGATCAACTCGCGACATCGGCCCCGATTCTGGCGCTTACCTTGAAATTGCCGCCAAAATTTTGGCGGGTGGCAAATATTACCAAGATTTTTTTACTAACATTTTCCCTCTAGCTTTTTGCTTCACGCTGATTCCAGTTTTTTTGGCAAAAATTTTTGCAATTAGTCCAATTTTGCTTTCAGAAATTTTTGTGAATTTGGTGGGAATTTTGGCAATTTATTTTTCAGCCAAAATTTTAAGCAGATCAGATGTTTCTAAAGACCGCACCAGTTTTAATTTAATTATTTTAAGTTTTAGCGCTGCATTTTTTTTGCGTTTTTTCACGCTGCAATTCAACGAATTTGCCACCAAATCTACCTACTTTTTAGCCTTCGCTTTCCCCTACATCTCTTACCAATTTTTAAAAAATTCAGAGCTAAAAAAATCAGATCAAATTTTTATCGGCACTCTGGCGGCCCTGTTAATCGGCCTTGACCCACATTACGCAATTTTGGTGATTGTTTTTGAAGTGGAAAAAATCCGTCAAAAAAAATCAGCATTTTGCCCAAGAAATTTCACAACAATTCTCCTACTAATTTGCTACGCGGCCTTTGTGTTTAAAGCCTTTCCAAGCTTTGATGTAATTCAAAAATTTTACCCCGAAGAGAATTTATTTTTGCTACTACGCCAAGATATTTTTGCCGTTTTTTTGCTAATTTTTTTGGGTTTTGCTGTTCTAAAGAAAAATCATTTTTTGCAGCCTCTGCTTCTCGCCTCTCTCGCATCAGCCTTGCTAGTTATTTCGCAAATGACGGCAGAATTTGACCAAAGATTTGTTTTCTACAGCCTGTCTTTGCCACTAATTATTTTGCTAGTAATTGACTTGCACAAAAGCCACTACATCAACTGGCGGCGCGACTTTGTGGTTTTAACTTTAATTCTAACCGCACCACAATTTGACCCCCAAATTTTTAACAAAGTAATTCTAAACCTCGGTGCTTTTTGGTGGTTGATGGTTTTGTTTTTGTCAGCGCAGTGGCGTAAAAATTTTAATGAGCCTTATCCCAGTCATTGCGAGCGCAGCGCGGCAATCCAGTTCTTACTTCCCCACGATACCTTCTCGTGGCTTTATTTTCTAGCTCTTACGGCCCTAACCATCAGCCTATCAATCAACAAAAACCTCAACAATTTGTCGTGGGTTTTGTCCGCAACAATCCTAATTCTAGTAATCAATTTTTACCAAAATCTGCACCAAAAAAATTGCGGCAAAAAAGAATTTTCTACCCTCACGGCGAGTGCGATTTTTCTAGTTATTTCTTACCTCATCAGCCTGCAAATAGCTGCAATGCTGGCCACGCCAAACCAGCTAAATCAACAGATGGCGCAAGTTATTAAAAATATTGGCGAGGGGGAGGTGACAATAATTTCAAACGAAACTTCCACAACTTATCCGCTAATTAACTACGCCAAAAAAACCAACAATTTGCCCTCGCTACAACTAAACTCACTCTACCAGTTTGACCAAAAAAACGAGGCCAATGCTTATTTATTTTTAAGACTAAAACAACAAATTGAGCGCCGCGAAAATAAATTAATTATCATTAAAAAAGCCAGCAACGGCAAGGTTTCGTGCCAAATAGGTTTCTTAGAATATTACTTTTTCGACCAAAATTTTAAAAAAGTTTTTTTACAAAATTACGTTTTTTTAAAACCACTAATCAGCTTAGAAAAATTAGAAAAAGAGGTGCGGTTTTTTGACGAAGAAAAAACTCTAGAACTGCCCCAAAGCACTGAATTCATTACTCAAGAGTTTGAAATTTACGTAAGAAAAAATGACCGTTAAAAACTTTCTTCACTCAAATATTTTTCTAAAAATTAGCTGCTTGGCAATTTTTTGCTTGAGCATTTTTTTGCGCTCGCAAATGGACATCGGTGCCGACACCGGCATTTATTTAAACCTCGCTAAAAAAATTTCTCAGGGTGGCAAATATTACTACCACTTCTTCGAGAGCAATTTTCCGATCTCTTTTTACTTCTACTATTTGCAATACGAGCTAGCGCAGTTACTGCACTTAAACCAAATTATTCTTTCTGAAATTGTCATTAATTTGCTGGCGCTGCTTTCAATTTTTTGGTCGGCAAAAATTCTACAAAAAACCACAATCAACCAAAACAAAGCGCACTACAATT
Organism: Rickettsiales bacterium; assembly: GCA_017999675.1. GTDB lineage: Bacteria > Pseudomonadota > Alphaproteobacteria > Rickettsiales > UBA1997 > UBA2645. The sequence goes on along the minus strand of JAGNLL010000009.1, from coordinate 34,748 downwards.
TAATGCTTGTGAGTTTTTTCTTGAGCTTTTTTTTGCGTCCGCACGCGCTGCAAATTGGCGAATTTGGCACTAAGACCAGCCTGCTTTTAATTGCGCTTTTTCCTTATTTGGCATTTTCTTTTGAAAGAAAAATTGCACTGACAAAAAAAGAATTAATCCAACGCGGATGCTTGATGGGATTGATGCCCTGCATTAAGCCGCATTATTTAGTTTTGATTTTATTTGTTGAGTTGAAGTGTTTTTTTCAAAAAAAAGCCGCCTCGCATCTCGATAAATTTGTGATGATTTTGGTGGGCGCGATCTACCTATTTTTAATGCTAAAATTCACCCCAGAATTTTTCGAATTTATTGTGCCACTCTGGCCAAAAACTTACGTAGCTTACGACAATCTCGCACTATTTATTGAAAATCTGTGGCATCAACTTGGTGCGCGAATCGCGATTTTTTCGCTAATATTTTTAATATTTTCGCGCCTCAAATTTGATGCTAACAATCGCATTTTAGCATTATTTTTCTTCGGCGCTTCAACTCTGATCTTGCTAGAAAACATTGGCACCATCGACCAGATTGTAGTTTTTTACGCTGCTGCCACAATTTGCGTGGTGAAGTTTACTTTCGATTTAATCGCGTCGAAAAAAATCTTATTTCTCGAAAATAAATTCATCATTTGCTGCTTGGCTTTTGTGCCAATTTTTGATTTAGAAATTTTGCCCGCCTCAATTTTTGGGCTTAATGGTGTGATTAATGTTTGGTGGGTTTTGGCGTTGTTTTATCCGTTTTTTCTGTGCAAGAAAATTAGCCTAAGCAAGGCATTAGCAGGCTTTGTGGCAGTTCTAATTTTGTTAATCAGCTGTCTTCTCACCTTCAAATATTTTGGAGCATTTGCCTACATCGCAGCAAACTTAGTCAGTTTATTTGCCGTTTTATTTTTCTTTGAGCGCCGAATTTTTTCTAAAATTTCTGCAACATTTTCGCCACTTTCTGTCTTTGTAATTTGCGCCACAATTTCTTGTTTATTTTACGCCTACGTAGCTGCAATTGTTGAAAGCGTGAGGGGAAATCAATTTACCTCGCCAAACAAATTATCCGACATGGTGGCCTATTATTCGTCAATTTCTGCACCAAAAAAGACTGACGGAATTTTGATGATTTCAGAGTGGAACGCCCACCAATTTCCACTGCTAAATTATTTAGAAAAAACCGATTACCAAAAATATCACATGGCATCAATGCGCGCTAATAAAGGTGTTTCGGGTAGTGGCAAAATATTTGAAACTCACGATTTAGACCGAGTTTTGGCGCTTTCTTATTTGATGGATGACGTAAAAAATCAGGCGCAAAACCCCAATGTAAAATTGATGTTTGTAAACAACACGCCAGATGCGCTAGACAAAGACAAGCGCTGCTTGATTGGCGCTTTAGAATATTATTTTTTAGACCCCAAATTTAAGAAAATTTTTCTACAAAATTTTCATTTTAAAAACCGCGTAATCATCACGCAAAATATTGAGCCAAAAAAAGCGCCAAGTTTTAGCAAAGAAAAATCTGTGTTCGATAAGCTTCAACCAAGCACCACGAGAGTGCTTTACGATTTTGAGGTTTACGAGAAAATCTTCTAACATCGTCATTGCGAGCGAAGCGCGGCAATCCATCTCGTCACAGAATCGAACTTGATTCTGTGACGAGATGGATTGCCGCGCTTCGCTCGCAATGACGGTGCTGTTAAGTAAATTTGATTCAGCAAAAAAAATGAAAAAAATTAATCTCCAAAAAAACAAATTTCTAATTTCTTTAGCTGCTGGCGCCTTAGGAAGTCTGGCTTTTGCGCCGCTGCATATTTTTATTTTAGCGCCAATTGCCTTGTCGGTTTTTTATTTTTTGTTGGATGGCGCTGCCAAAAGAAAAGAAATTTTCTGGCTTGGTTTTGCCTTTGGGTTTGGACATTTTTTGGTTGGAATTTATTGGATTGCGATTTCGCTTTTGGTTGATGCGGCGAGTTTTGCTTGGTTAATTCCATTTGCGCTCACGCTAATTCCATCGGCCTTGGCGCTTTATTTGGCGCTTTTTGCCCTGCTTTACAAATTTTGCGTGAGCAAATTTAAACTTAATTTTTCTTACCAAAAAATTCTAACATTCGCGCTGCTTTGGGTGATTTTTGAAATTTTGCGCTCACTGCTTTTCACCGGATTTCCGTGGAACTTACTTGGCTACATTTGGATGTTTGACGAGCATTTTGCTCAAAGCGCCAGCATCTTTGGCATCTATGGCCTGAGCTTCTTTGCCGTGTTAATTTGTCTGCTGCCAACTTTATTTTTTGACAAAAAACCTAACAAAATTTTCGCCACAATTCTCGTCACACTTTTTGTGACAAACGCCGTTTACGGCTATTTGCGTGTTGACGATTCTAAAATTGTCACCAACCCCAAAACCAAGCTGCGCCTAGTTCAAGGCAACATCAAACAAGAAATGAAATGGGACGCACAAGAAAAATATAAAAATCTTTTGAAACACATTGAGCTGACAAACTCAAAAAGTTTGGATGATATTTCGGCAGTAATTTGGTCTGAAACCGCGGTGCCTTACGTGATTGAAGAAGGTTCAGAGCTGCTTGCTAAGCTACGTCAAGCTACTCCACCAGAGGGTGTTTTAATTACGGGTGCGCTACGTTTGGGATATTTTGATGAAAGCAAAACGCAAATTTCTAACGCGTGGAATAGTGTGTTCACCCTTAACCAAAGCGGCATTTCTAATACTTACGACAAGCATCATTTAGTGCCTTTTGGTGAATACATTCCATTGCAAAACTATGTACCGTTTGTTGAGAAAATTACTGAAGGTGCAATGGGTTTTAGTGAGGGTGAGGGGGCGCAAACTCTCGCTGCTCAAGGCTTTTCTTTTAGCCCATTAATTTGCTACGAAGTGATTTTTTCGGATGAAATTTTAAACAAAAATTCGCGCCCCGACTTATTTGTTAATGTGACAAATGACGCATGGTTTGGCAAAAGCTCAGGCCCCTACCAGCATTTTGACATGTCAAAAATGCGGGCAATTGAATATGCAATTCCGATGGCACGTGTTGCAAACACTGGAATTACGGCATTTATTGATCCATTTGGTCGAGTGATAAATAAAATCAATTTGAATCAATCTGGCTTCATTGACGTAAATTTAGTTTCGAGTCTTGCCCCAACAATTTACGAAAAATACAAGTATATACCACTAGTATTACTTTTTGTGGCAACAGTGCTGCTCTTAATTATTTTACCAAAATCTTCCAATGTTGTTAGACAGAATCACGCCAATCGACGTGCACATCGCGGCAAAACTTCGTGAAATTCGTTTGGTTGCAGGCCTTACTCAAGAAAAACTCGGTGAGCTGGTAGGTATCACTTTTCAACAAGTGCAAAAATATGAAAAAGCCAAAAACAGAATTTGCGCCAGCCGCCTTTTTGAATTTTCGCAAATTTTAGAAAGGCCGCTAGAAGCCTTTTTTGAAGGTCTAGAGGCTGACCGCAGCTACTACAATTACGATTTCAAAACCCCTAAAAAACAAAAAAAAGAACTACAAAAATTCGACAAAGAGTTGCTGCCATTAATTCGCGCCTTCAACCGCATTGAAAGCCCACAAGCCAAAAAACATTTAGTGGCGCTGGCCAACTCAATTGCCAAGGCGAAGGATAAGAAGATTAAGCATTCTTATTCTTAAACTTTTCTGATTTGTACACCTTCACTACCTAAAAACTCTTTTGCCTGTGCAATTGAATATTCTTTGAAGTGAAAAATTGAAGCTGCCAAAACTGCAGAAGCGCCGGCTTTTATGCCGTCGCGTAGATGTTCTAAATTTCCTACGCCGCCAGATGCAATTACTGGGATTGAAACTTCTGAGGTGATTTTTTTGATTAGTTCTAGGTCGTATCCAGACTTAGTGCCGTCTTTGTCCATTGAGGTGACTAGGAGCTCGCCAGCGCCCAAAGACTCAACTTTTTTTGCCCATTCAATGGCGTTGATGCCGGTAGAAACTTTGCCGCCGTGGGTGAAGATTTCGTAATTTCCTGAAGTGGTTTTTTTGGCGTCAATTGCCACTACCACGCATTGCGCGCCAAATTTATTTGAGGCTTCACTAATTAAATTTGGGTTTTTGATTGCGGCGCTATTTACCGAAACTTTGTCGGCGCCGCATTTTAACAGGTTGGAAAAATCTTGAATTTCGCGAATGCCGCCGCCAACGGTGAAGGGGATGAAGCAAACTTGTGCCACTTTTTTTACGACGTCTAAAATTACGCCGCGGTTTTCTTCAGAGGCGGCGATGTCGAGAAAGCAAAGCTCGTCGGCGCCTTGTTCGTAGTAAAATTTTGCTTGGGCTACTGGGTCGCCAGCGTCGATTAGGTTTTCAAAATTTACGCCTTTTACAACGCGACCATTTTTAACATCGAGGCAAGGAATGATGCGAGATTTTAGCATCTAGATCATTCTTTTTAAAACGTCGTTTTCAGGTTTGTCGAAGAAACGATGTTTGATTACAGCAAGAACGTGAGCCACAACTAAGCCAAGCAGAGCAAAGGCTGAAAGCTCGTGCACCTCAGCAAGAATTTTGCCAAGTTCAAAATTTGTGCCAACTAACATTGGCAATTCGAGTGAAAATAAATGCACCGGAAAGCCGAAAGAATTAGACATTAAATAGCCAGAAAGCGGCACGCAAAGCATCAAAACATAAAGACCAAAATGGCCTAAGTGTGACAAAATTTGTTCAGATTTTTTTAGCGTTGCAGGAAGAGCTGGAGCCTTAAAAACAAAGCGATTGATGATGCGAATAAAAATGAAAATCAGAGCAATTGCACCAAAAGATTTATGTAGTGAATAAATTTCTAAGTGGTTTGGCGCATCTTTTGGTAGGAAGTCGGTCATGTAGATGCCAAGCCCCAAAAGAAAAAAGATAAGAACCGCCATCAACCAGTGAATGATACGGGAAGAAAGAGGGTATTTAGTGGTCATGCGTTAAAATGATCTTTGTTGTTCGGTTAATTCGTAGCACTCGAGAGTGTCTTTTTCTTTAATGTCTTCGTAGTTCTCAAAGGCAACGCCGCATTCAAAGCCGCTTTTAACTTCTTTAACGTCGTCTTTAAAGCGTTTGAGGGTTTTTAAAATGCCGTCGTGAATTACCACATTGTCGCGAAGTAATCTGACACGCGCGCTTCTTTTAATTAAACCGTCAGTGACGTAGGTTCCGGCGATTTTGCCAGAGCCAGAAACTTTGAAAATCTGTCTGATTTCGGCCTGTCCCAAATAATCTTCTCTTTGAACTGGCGCCATCATGCCTGAAAGCAAAAGTTTTAGATCGTCAGTTAGGTTGTAGATGATTGAGTAGTAACGAATGTCGACATTTTTTAGGCGTGCCACTTCTTTTGCAGAAGCGTTAGCACGCACGTTGAAGCCAATAATAATGGCATCTGACGCTGCTGCCAAGTTGACGTCACTTTCAGAAATGCCGCCAGTTGCCATGTGCACAACTTTAACGCCAACTTCTTCGTTGTTTAATTTTGCCACGCTGCCGTTGATTGCTTCAGCTGAACCGTGTACGTCGGCTTTAATAATAATGTTGAGATATTTCATCTTGTCGGTGCCCGACTGTTTGAAAATATCGCTCATTGATTTTACTGAATTTCTAAGCGCCTTTTCTTCTTTTTCTTTGCGGCTGCGGTAAGAAATAATTTCGCGAGCTTGTCTTTCTTCATCAACTTGCATGAATTTGTCGCCAGCATTTGGCGCGCTGTCTAGACCAAGAATTTCAACCGGCACTGAAGGAGTCGCTGATTTTACGGTTTTGCCAGAGTCGTCAGACATTCTTCTAACTTTACCAAAAGAGGTGCCCACAACAATTAGGTCAGAAGTATCAAGCGTGCCTTTTTGCACGAGAAGGGTTGCAACAACGCCTTTACCTGGGTCAATTCTTGACTCAAGAACCACGCCGCTGGCTTTGCCTTCGTAGGTGCTTTGCAAATCGAGAACTTCGGCTTGTAGCAAAATTGCTTCTTCAAGCTTGTCGAGATTGATTTTGTTTTTGGCAGAAACGTTAACAAAAATTACTTCGCCGCCCAAATCTTCGGCAACAATTTCGTGAACTAGAAGTTCGTTTTTAACTCTGGTTGGATCTCCACCTGGTTTATCAATTTTGTTAACTGCCACAATGATTGGCACGCCAGCTGCTTTAGCGTGGCTGATTGCTTCAACTGTTTGTTCTTTAACGCCGTCGTCCGCCGCTACAACTAACACCACAATGTCGGTGACGTTAGCGCCGCGAGAGCGCATTTCAGAAAATGCTTCGTGTCCTGGAGTATCGAGGAAGGTAATAAATTTACCGTCTTTGGTTTGAATGCGCGAGGCGCCAATGTGTTGTGTAATGCCGCCATGTTCGCCTTTAACCACGTCGGTTTCGCGTAGCGCATCAAGCAATGAAGTTTTGCCGTGATCAACGTGACCCATGATTGTGACGACTGGTGCGCGCGAAAGTTTGTTGGTGCCATCGTCGCTTTCATCCAAAACATTCTCTACGTCAGAGTGCGAAACGCGTTTTGTGGTATGGCCAAATTCACCAATGATAATTTCTGCAGTGTCGGCATCAATTGCTTGGTTGCTTGTGACGACAACGCCCATGCTGAAAAGTTTTTTAACAACGTCGCCGGTTTTTTCTGACATGCGGTCTGCCAATTCAGAAACTGTGATTAGCTCAGGCAAATCAACTTCGCGGGCAACTTTTTTGTATTCTTTTTGATCTTCTTGCTGTGGTTTAAACTTACCTTTTTTTCTTCTGCGGCCACCATCTGAGTCGTCAGAATTGCTGTTAACGATGTAGGTTTGTCTTCTAGAGTTAGTGTTGCCGCGATTATCTTTGTTGAAAGAGGGTTTACCTTTTTTGGCATCTTCGCCAAAAGTTTTTTCAGCAGCTTTGGTGAAAACTGGTTTTTTTGGTGCTCTTTTTTCTCTTTCGATTCTTTCTTTTTCTAGACGCTCTTGCTCGTCTTTGCGTCTTTGCTCAAGAAGTTTTTCGCGTTCTTCTTTTTCGCGATTATTCACTTCAATACTTTGTCTGATTTTGCTTCTAATGTCGAATCCATCTGAACTGTAGCTTGGATCAACTTTTTTGACCAAGGTGGTTAATTTTTCTGGTTCTGGTGTGCTTTCAACTTTTGGTTCTGCAATTTTCTCTGCTGCAGCTTCTTTGGCTTCTGATTTTTCCTTTGCGGCTTTGCGAGTTTCTTTGGTGATTTTGCTTAAAATTTCGTGAGTTTTAATTTCTTCGTTAACGGTGGTTGATTCTGAAACCGCTCTGATTCTAGCTTGAAACTCGTTGTTGCTTAAGCCTCTTGGTTGAATTTCTTCGGCTTTAGTTTCTTTTTTGCGGCCTTTAATTGTCACTTGAACTGACGAGCTGTTGATTTTTTTATTTTCAACAGCCTTCGGCGTAATGCTTGCAGCGCCTGCCGTTGGCATCTTTAGCGTTAATTTTAAGCGAGTTGTGCCTTTGTTATCTTGGTCGGTCATTTGCTAGTTGTAGGTAGAATTAGGGGGTTTGGTTTTTGGTGTTGCGTGTGAAAAAAAACTAAGCCGTTTTTTGTAAATATTCTTCGGCTCTGCGTTTAATTTCTTGGGCAATATCTTCGTCAAAGCCTTCAATTTCGGCGATTTCAGAGATTTCAGCTTGCGCCAAATCTTCAACACTCAAGAAGCCTTCAGAAGCAAGAAGGTTGGCAATCATGTCTTCAACGTCGAGGGTTTCGACGAATAGTTTAGAAGCTTGGTTGAACTCTGTAGTTCTTCTGGCCGATTCTTGTTCGTCGGTCATTACGTCAATTTTGTAGCCGACCATTTTTGAAGCTAGTTTAACATTTTGTCCGCCGCGGCCAATGGCAAGGCTTAGCTGGTCTTCTGCAACTACTACTTCGATCAAACCGTTTTCTTCATCAACCACAACTTTTGAAACTTTAGCTGGTGTCAAAGCGCTAATTACAAGCTCAGCAACATTTGGCGACCATTTCATAATGTCGATTTTTTCGCCACGAAGCTCAGCGCTAACTGATTGAACGCGGCTACCACGAATACCAATGAACGAACCGATGATATCAATGTCTTCGCGACGTGACCAGATGGCAATTTTGGCGCGAGAACCAGCGTCACGAGCCACGGCTTTAACTTCAATATTGCCGTCGTAAAGCTCAGGAACTTCTTGTTCAAAAAGTTTAACCAAAAATTGCGGATGAGTACGCGACAAGAAAATTTGCGCGCCGTGCGGTTCTTTGCGCACGTCTTCAATGTAGCAACGCATACGGTCTCCAACGCGGAAAGATTCTCTTTGAATTAAGCCACTTTCGTGAATTACAGCTTCAAAGCCGTCAACTTCCATTACGATGTTTTTCAAGCCAACTTTTTTCACCGAAGCGCTCACAATTTCGCCCAAACGGTCTTTGAATTCGTTGTATTCTTTGTTTTTCTCAGCTTCTTTTACTTTGCGGATAATTTCGTTTCTCGCAACTTGCGCAACCACGCGGTTCAAGTCGATTGGGGGTAATTCTTGCACAACTGAATCGCCAATTTCGGCGTTTTTATCTTCTAGTTTGGCGTGCTTTAAAGTGATTTGCGTGCGCATGTCAAAATCTTCGCCGCCGTCGCTTTCAACAACTTGTAGCTTGTTGAACAATTTGATTTGCCCCGATTTTTTGTCGATGCGGCACTCGATATCTAGGTGGCCACCGTATTTTTTCTTGGCGGCAAGCTTTAAGCCCTCTTCCATGGCCTCAATAATTTCATGCAGCGCAATGCCTTTTTCGTGCGCGATATTTTCAGCAACCAACAAAATTTCCTTGTTGCCCATGATAGTTAAATTACTTGCCATATTTGATTGATTAAAAAGTTGAGAAGAGAGGTGAATTGCAGCGTTTTCAAGTGGTGAACAATGAATGGGCGCGCAACTTATTTAGTGTAAGTTTTTAAAGCAACTAAAACGTCACCGGAATTTTAATGTAATTTGTGCCGTTTTGTGCCGCGCCAAATCTTCCGGCGCGCAAGTTTACTTGCAGTGACGGAAATAAAAGTTTTGGCACTGGTTTGTCCGTGTCGTCTTTACGACGTTTTTCGACAAATTCTTGTTTAGAAATTTCGCTTTTTAGACGAATATTTTTAGCTTTTTCCTCACCAACTGTTGTCACGCATTCAGCTTCGCGAACTCCAGCTGGTGGGTAATCGTGGCCAATGTAGAGTTTGTAAAAATCGGGAAAGGCTAAAAGTTTTTGCACCGAATCAAACGAGTCTTCAGCACTGCCGTCAGGAAAATCGCAGCGTCCGCTGCCAATATCTGGCAAGAAAATTGCGTCGCCGGCAAAGATTGTTTCGCCAATTAAAAAGCTAGTGTCGGCTGGTGTGTGGCCGGGTGTGGCAATAATTTGAGCCGAAAGTTCGCCAATTTTAAATTCTTCGTTGTCAGCAAAAAGATGGTCAAATTGCTCGCCGGTCAAAGGTGTGTCGGCGGCGTTATTCAAAATTTTTTCCCAAGTTTTTAACACCGCAACAATGCGATTAGTCACACCGGTTTTGCCGCCTAATTTTTCTTTCAAATAATTTGCTGCAGTTAGGTGGTCGGCGTGAATGTGGGTTTCTAAAATCCATTCAAGGTTCAGATTTTTTTCGCGAATAAAATTTACAATTAAATCGGCAGAAGTGGTTGAAACTTTTCCTGAGTTAATGTCGAAATCGAGCACCGAGTCAATCACGGCGCAGTTGCGATTTTCACTAGATTCGCACCAAACAACGTAGCTCCAAGTTGAAGTTACAGAGTCAAAGAAACTTTTTACGTCAGGATTTTTCATTTTTTGTTGGTAAAAATTGTTAAAAAAATTGCGCCGTAAAAGATCTTTTTTTGTGTCTAAAACGGCAAGTTAAAAATAGGCAAAAACGGTATTTTTTTAACTCAAAAAAAATAGTCGATTAAGCCAAGGGCACCAAGGCTTTTGGCGATTATTTTTGAATTTCCACAGGCCTGTGGAAATTCAGTTTTAAGGTAAAAATTTTAACTTTTACCACCTTTCGAAGCGACTGCTTTTTGCTCAAGAAAAGAACTAAATATTGTTGTAAAAAAAGAACTGCTAGGCACTTCATTTTCAACATTAAATTTGAGTTGGGCTTTACGCATATTTCTGGCAATGTTGGCGGTGGCTTCTTGAGTTTGTTGCGGAGTTAGTGTTTGGTAAAATGGCGTTGCTGAATGCAAGCGAACCTGCTCTTGACCTTGGGCAAATCCAAAAAGATGGAATAATTTTCCTACTTCTTCGGAGTAGTCTGGGCCCTCGGGAATGAAATTGTAAGCAAGGTTAAACATTTGTGAGCGCTGTAGAGTTTCAAGATATTTGTCGGATGTTTTTGGGGTTGCTGGGTCGGCAAAAGCGCCGCCAATTGCGCAAATAGAGCGCCAAATATTTTGCTGGTTTTCGCTTTTCTCATTGTGCGCTTCAATGCGGCGAATGTTTTCTTCTAGTGGCAAGTAAGTGGCGGCAACAAAAGTTGGGCAATTGTGGTGTTTGCTTTGCAGGTAGTCGGTTAGAACTTTTTCAATATTTGGTAGGGCGGCTTCAATTTTTAAAATAGTTGGTTTGCCTTGGCTTGAGTTTGAAATTGCTCGATCAAGCGTGCCGCAAAAGTCTGGGGTGAGTGACTCTGAGTGCCTTGTGCCAGCAAGATCTAGGCTGAGAATTTCTACCTCAGGCCAGTCTGTTTTTAACGTATTGCAAATTGTAGTTTTGTTGGTTGAAGGCGCTCCGTAGAGAACTGCGATGCAAGCGTTTGGCATTATTTTTTAGCGATTTCTTTTTCTAAATTTTTGATTTTTTGTTTGTCCTTAAAGCCAGTGAAAATGCGGGTGAGAAGGCTTTTGCTGCAAGCGAGCATTCCAAAAAACATGCCAAGTAAAAAGAAGAAAAATATCAGCATGAAAACGCGAGTGTCGATTTCTATTGGTAGCGGAAAAAGTTGCAGCGTGATGATTTGGCGGTTGTTGACCATGAAAATCACAAGGCAGATTAAGATTAGAGAGAGTAGGATGGTTTTGATGGTGCGGATGGTCGATTTTAGGAAGTTTAGCATGTTGTTGGATTTTTGTTTAAATTTTTTTCTTACAAAACCTCAAAAAGTTCTTTCACAAACTTCTCGTCCGGTTTTTTTCCAAACCAAAGTTCAAAGCCAATCAATGCTTGAAAAACAAGCATCCCAAGGCCAGTCACAATTTTATTTCCGCGCAACTCAGCTGCTTTCAACAGCTCGGTCATTAGTGGTTTGTAAACAATGTCAAAAACAATCGCGTCTGACTTCAAATTTTCTAAATCAATTTCAAGCGGCTCTTGTCCGGTCATTCCAAGTGACGAAGAGTTAACTAGCAAATCGCATTCACCAAGTTTTTGTGCAAAAGTTTTTTTGTGTAAGAACTGTAATTCACATTTTTTTTCAGCGCAAAAAGCGGCAAAATTTTTGATTAATTCTTCAGCGCGAATTTCGCTGCGATTGCTAATGTAAACTTTTTTTGCCCCACCTTTAATCAGTGCGTAAACAATGGCGCGCGCGGCTCCACCGGCACCAATTACAAAAGCTGTTTTGTCTTTTAAATCGAAGTGGGGTTGAGAATTTTTTAAGTGATTAGCAAAACCTTCGGCGTCGGAATTGTGTCCAAAAATTTTTTTGTCAGGCGTAATTACAACTGTGTTTACGGCGCCCGTAAGTGCGGCAGTTTTGCTTTTGTGGTCGCAAATTTTGAAAATTTCTTCTTTGTGTGGAATAGTCACGTTAAAGCCTGCAAGACCATTTTCGACAGCGGCATTTACAAAAGATTTTAGCTCGTCTTTTTTCACTAAAATGGCACTGTACTCGCCGGCAATTTTGTGTTTTGAAAGCAAAAAATTGTGAATGGTCGGAGAAAGAGAATGAGAGATTGGGTCACCAATTACCCCCGCTTTTTTTGTAGACATGTTTCGAATTGGGAAAGTTAAAAATAAAAAATTGAAAGCAAGGTAATCGAGATTTATCCGTGCGGGGCAGACCCCAAAACTTCGTTGTCTTTTTCTTATTTTTCCACCACTTAAAAACATCAAAATTTATGTTAGACTCATCTCCAGAACCTAAGTCGAAAGTTAAAACAAAATTAATTGTAACGCTGCTGATTGGCTCGTTTTTTATCAGTTATTTGGTGGTAAATATTCAAAAAAACCATCAGTTGATGATGGACGCCAGAAAGCTGACCTCCGTGGTTTCAGAGCCATTTGAATGGATCGAAACCATCAGCATTCACATGGGTAGATTAATTGTTGAGGGTGGCAAAACCCAAGACCTCAAATTTATCGACAACCTTTTTAAAGAAACTTTGAAAATGCAGGGCGTTTCTAACCGTCTGATTTCTTGGTCTGGCTTTAGTTGGGGCAGCAAAAATCACAAATTAATGGTTAACTCGTTGGACGGCATCAGAAAAGAGCCTGAAGATTTAATGGACCGCCAATATACCTCGCGTACAAGCTACACACCTTGGTCGCTGCAAATTACCAAAACTGGTCGCGGCATGTTAAGCAACATGGTTATTGTGCCGGTGGCAGTTGGCACAACCAACATTCGTGATCAATTTCAAGGTTCGATAATTTCGGGAATCAATGTTAAAGAATTGCTTAACAGAGCTGAATCGGTAGTCACATCTAACAATGCTTTTTTGGTGGTTAATCGCGACCCTTACAACATGGAATCAGAAAAAATTATTTTGTCTTCAGCCAACACTCCAAGCTCGTCGCAAGATTACGAAAAAATTTCTGAGCTAGTTGAAAAGTTAAGAAATTGGGTTGACCCAGCGGGAAGTTTGCCAACTTCACTTAAGGCCGGCAGATACAAATTTAGTCATTACCGATTGGTTGAAGGTCATCAATTAGCCGTTTTTGTTGGCTTTAATCGTTTAGAATTTTGGGGAAATATTTTTGCTTTGGGAATGCAGCTTTTTGTGGGCTCGTTAGCGGTTTGTTTTTTGGTTCACGAAGTGGGGCATTTGAGACGGGTTAGATAGCTCGCTAGTTTAACGCACCTCGCGCATTTCAAAATCAATCTCCGAATCTACCGACTCCTTGTCGTCAAAATATTGCACTAACACCCCGCCTTTTCCTTCTTCATTAAAGTAAACGTGAGAAGATGAAACCACGCCCGACATTAAATCCCACGTGGGGTCAACTTCAATCCATTTGCCTTCAAAATAAATTGCGTTCCAAGCGTGGCCCATGCATTTGTCGCCTTCACCGCAAGCGGCACCGTCGATGGCAACTGACGGAATTTTTGCAATGCGTGCCAACACATTAAAAAGTTTGGCGTATTCGCTGCACACGCCAACTGGGTTTTGTAAAATTTCAACAATTGATGGCAGCTTGCCAATGTAGCGTTCGTCGTAGCGAATTAAGTTGTGAACATATTTTCCAATTTTGGCGTAAAGCGGCACGTTGCCATATTTTGAATCGCGTTTAATGCGCTCTAGCGTTGGTGTGAGAAGTGCCAAGTCGTTGGCGTCAACTTTTAAATAATCACTGGGATTGCGCAAAACGGCTTTACGAAAATTTTTTCCGGTTGAAATGCGCGCCTTATTTTCAATTAAAATTGAGCGATTTGCTGTTTTAAATTTTAGGGTTTTTTTGTCGCCCGCCAGATCTTGTTTGATTGGCTGTGTGCTTGAAATTATTTGAAAATTTTCAACTTTTTGTCCGCCATTTTGAAAGTAAGTTGGCAAAATAACTGTGGCGTTATTTAGGCCTTTTGTGGCGGTAATTTTTGCTTTGAGAGTGACGTCCCAAATATTTTGTGCTGGTGTTAATTTGATCATTTCGCGCACACCTTCAGCTGGCACCACATTGCTGTAAATAAAGCTGTTAGCCTCTTTTGTAAGGTTTGGATTAAGTGTGGCTGATTCTAAATATCCGGGAAAATTAATTGAAATTTTTGAAGTGGCGCCCGCCGCAAAACTAGGAATGTCGATTATTTCTTGGCGCAAAAATTTATCGACTTGGTCGTATTTTTCGTCGAAAGAAAAATAGATCAAAAAGGCATCACCATTGAGTTTGCCACTAGGAAAATCGACTTTCAGGGTTTGGTTTTCAAAGCTAAATTTTGCATCTTTGCCGTCACAAATAACGTCGATAATTTTTAAGTGGCGACGTTTGTCGAAGCCAATTGCAAAGGATGTCATCATTTGATTTTGCGGCAGGTTTTTGACTTTGCCTTGCGCTAAAATTTCTGACATTTTTCCGCTAGAAGTGAGGTTGGTGTTTTCTTGCCAGCTAGTGACGGTGATGCTGTTGGCGGCCTGTGAGGTGAGGGGGAAGAGGAGAAAAATTAAAAGAGTTGGGGCAAAAAAAGAAATAGGTCCCCGAGCAAAGCGAAGCGTCGTCGAGGGGCCAGAAGACAGATCTCGCTTCGGCCCCCTCGAAGATGCGCTGCGCGCTTTGCTTAGGGACCTAAAAAGTTTTGAGGTAAAACTAAAAACCCTAACCATCAATCGTACCAGTAGCGCCACCCTCATCTTTTTTATCTGCTTCTTTTGGCGCGTCTTTCGAAGATTTGTTCTTCGAGTGATCTGGCATGTAAGGCGCTTGTTTTGGAATTTCGGTTTTTTTGAGTAGGCGCGAAGTGAAGAATTTTTCTTTAAAGTAGAAAATCTTTTTCGCCCTAATTGCTGGCTGCGATTCGATAAGAATAATTTCTTCGTCGCGTGGCATTTGAATAACTTCTTGCGGCAAAAGCAGTGCACGCTGGGTTTCTGAAACGTGCAACGAACGAGCACCCGGATTTAAGTCGAGATATTTTGGCTTGTTGTAAGAAATTTGCTGCGCCGTTTTATTACCCAAAAGTTGTGAAATCAGATTGGCCGTTTCCATGTTGTTGGCAGCAAACGTGATGCGGTAAGTTGAGTTTGAAAGGAATGAGTTCATGCCGCTTTCTTCGTAAATTCCTTTGAGCTGCTCGGTATCTTGAATAATCAAAAACAAACGCACGCGATAACCGCGGAAGTAGGCGATACCTGCTTGAAACTGCTCCATTTTTCCTAAGGTAGGGAATTCGTCCATCATCATTAACACGCCAAATTTTTCGTGTGGTTGCGGCATTTTTGCGGTAAAAAACGCAGCAGCTTGTTGGTAAAACATGTTCATCAAAGGCTTAAGGCGCGTGATGTTGTCTGGTGTTAAACCAATGTAGGCGGTGTGTGGTTTAATTTTAAATTCGTGCAAGTTGAAGTCGCTAGTTGCGGTGGTGGTGTCAATTAGTGGGTTGGCCCAAAGCTCTAAAGACGAGTTGGCCGTTGATGTCACCGAGCCGCGCTCTTTGTCAGGTTTTTGCAAATAAGACGCGATGTTCATGTAAGAAACTGGGTGAATTTTTTTGCCCATTGTGTCCAAAACCACCGCCAAATTGTAAACTACGTCGTCATTTCTCAAAGTGCGCACAACCTCACCAAGTGTTGCTGGCTTGTCATCAGCGGCCACTAGATAAAGCATAATTCCGGTTAAAAGTGCGCGCGCTTCGTTTTGCCAAAATTCCTGCTCGGGCAGAAGGAAGTTACAAATTTTCTGCACGTCATCCACCATTTTGCCGGGTTTTTTACTGATCCAGTCCATGGGGTTGTAGCAGTGCGAGATTCCATCAGGATCTGCTGGATTCCACAAGATAACTTTTTGTTTTAAATTTTTTTGTCTCCAACCAGAAGTTAATTCGTAGTTTTCAAGCTTGATGTCGTGAACAATTACTGAGTCTTGCCAAAAAAGTAGATTAGGAATTACGAAGCCCACACCTTTACCAGACCCAGTTGGTGCAAATAGCAAAATATGTTGGTAGCCATCAGCAATAATAAATTTTTTATTATACTTGCCAAGCAAGACCCCAGTTTTTGAGCGCAGACCCATTTTTTTAATGTCTTTCATCTCAGCCCATCTGGCGTCGCCGTGAATTGATTCGGGTTTTTTGAAAGGGCGCCAATCCATTAGTGGTGCGCGAAATGTCCAAGCACCAGCAAGCAAAACAGTGTAGGGTAAAAGTGAGGTCACCCAAAGTTTGGTGACAAAATAATTGTAGCTGCTCGAGGTGAGTTTTGACGAGTTAACGAAGTAAAATTTCCAATAGGCAACAAGGGTTTGGTAAAGGTAAACAAACTGCTTGTCGATGTTGAGTTGTGAGTATTTTTTGATGATTTCCCAATTGCCGGTGACACTAACAACCACAAGGGTTCCAGTAATGTAAAAACATCCGGCAAGCACGAAGACAATCAAAAATGCAATGATTACAAAGTTGCGTAAATGCCTGACCGCTGCGTTGTCTTGTGCTGACATTTTTTGGAGAGAAAATTAGGAATTTTTTTTGGGAGGAAATCTTTTAAAAAAATAAATTTACCCAAAGCAATAAGCAAATGTTTGGTTGGATAGTTTGTGACCCATCAAGTATTATTTGCCACTAATCAATCGGCCAGCTGCTGCCAAGGCTTCACCACTAATTACCTCGCCCGACAGCATGCGCGCAATTTCAACTTCGCGAGTTTTTACATCTAACTTTTCAATCACGGTTTTTATTTTTTTAGCGTCAGAAGTTTTGCTAATTTTAAAATGATTGTCGGCCTTTGCTGCAATTTGGGGTTGATGTGTGACGACCAAAATTTGCAAGTTTTGTGAGAGAATTTTTAAGCGCTTTCCAACCGCATCAGCCGTGCTTCCACCAATGCCGGTGTCGATTTCGTCAAAGATCATTGTTGGCACAGATTTTACATTCATCAGCGCAACTTTTAGCGCCAACATAAAGCGTGAAAGTTCGCCGCCAGAAGCAATTTTTGAAATGTCGTCGAAACTGTTTTTGTTGATTGAAGATAAAATTCTTACCTTGTTGTAGCCAGATGCAGAGCGGTGTGAGGCGTCATCGTAATTTTGCACTTCAACCAAAAATTTGGTGTTTTCCATCTTCAAAAATTGCAACTCTTCTTCAACTTTTTTAGCCAAAATTACGGCAGATTTTTTTCTCTTCTCACTCAACTCGTCAGCAATTTTTTGATATTCTTTAAGTAGTTTTAAGCGGCTATTTGCAAGGTCTAAGCTTAGCTCTTCTTCGCCGGCTAAAAGTTTTAATTTTTCTTGCGATTGCAAAATAACATCCGGCAATTCGTCAATTCTAACGTTAAATTTTCGCGCCAAACTTCTGATAAAAAACAAACGCTCTTCAATTTCTTCGAGATTATTTTCAGAGTTTTTAACCTCGCGAATAATGCTTTCAAAGCTTGAAATAGCTGAGTCGAGTTCGATATTTTGTTGGTCCAACTTTTCGCTTAATTTTTCAAACTGGTCTTTTTGTTCAGACAAAAAATTATCCACAATATTGTGTCCGCGAATTAAAATGCGTTGCGATGAAATCAGTTGCGAGTTGGCCTCAAGCACGTGTGCTTTTAATTCTGACAAAAAGTTTAGAATTTTTTCTTTGCCAATAAGTTGATCTTTTTTAGCCACTAGCTCTTCTTCTTCACCAAGCTTAACATCAGCATTTTCAAGCTCTTGCACCACATGCTCGAGGTAATCTTTTTCTCTTTGGGCCTGTTCTTTTTTGGCTTTTATTTCGGCAATTTTATCTTCAACTTCTTTGAGTGAGTCGTAGGTTTTTTTTAAGTTTTTTAGCAGCGTTTCGTTTTGCGAAAATTCATCTAGAATTTCGCCGTGAGCGGCAGGGTTTAAGAGTCCGCGCTGGTCGTGCTGACCGTGAATTTCAATTAAAGATTCACCAATTTTTGCCAGCAAATTTACACCAATTGCCACGTCATTAACAAAAACTTTACTGGCGGAGGTTTCTTGAATTGATCTGCGAATGCGCACCAAATGTGGATTTTCAACATCTAGCAATTCATTTTCTTCTAAAATTTTTTGGCAGTTTTGATTTTTTGAAATGTCAAATTCTGCCGCAACTTGCGCTTTGTTTTCGTCATTTCCAATCAGGCGCAAGTTTGAACGAAAGCCAATTGCAAGGCCCAGTGCATCAAGCAAAATCGATTTTCCTGAGCCAGTCTCACCCGTTAAAACACAAAGGCCGGCGGAAAAGTTGATTTCGGTTTTGTCGATTAAAACAATGTTTTGAATGGAGAGATTTTTTAGCACTACACAGTTAGAAATTAGAAATTCAAAATCGAGATCTAGGCCCCAAATACTAAATTCATAATTCTTAATTTTAATTTTTATGTTTGCTCTTAATCAAAAATTAGCTGCCGACACTTTTTTAGTGTGCGACCTAAAAATTTCGCGCCTGCTTTTAATGAACGACGCCAATTATTTTTGGTTCATTTTAGTGCCAAGAAAGGCTGATTTAGTTGAGTTAACCGACTTAAGCTTTGCAGAACAAACCGAAGTTTTAGGCGAAATAAATTTGGTCGCAAAAATTTTAAAAGAAGATTTCGGCGCACAAAAATTAAATATCGCCGCACTTGGAAATGTGGTAAAACAACTTCACATTCACGTAATCGGCCGCTTTGAAAATGACGCAACTTTCCCAAAACCAGTCTGGGGAAATGCGCCAACAAAACCTTACGAAGAGCAAGCTGCTCTCGACTTAATTGCAAAAGTTAAACTCAAAATTACCAACTAAAATGGAACTGCTACGCAAACAAATTTTATACCGCTCAACTCATCGCGGCTGCAAAGAAACTGATTTTTTAATTGGTGAATTTACCAAAGTTAAACTGGCTGAGATTGCTGATTTGAAGCTGTTCGGTGAGTTTTTAGAAGAAGATGATTTGGAAATTTACGACTGGATTTTGGGGAAGTATGAGTGGCCTGAGAAGTATAAGAACTTAGTGAGTGAGTTGCGTCAGTTTCATCGGATTTAACTCTAGTTCTTGTTCGCGAATAACCACCCCAACCCCTCCTTGAAAAGGAGGGGCTTTAGACTGAACTCGGAGGAAAAGCCCCTCCTTTTCAAGGAGGGGTTGGGGTGGTTATTCGCACACTCGATCTCTCTTCCTACTCCACCACAATACAATCGCCACGACTCTTCTTAGTCTGCGCCACGTACTTTTCGCAAAACTCTTCGGCCTCAACTTGGTTGAAAAAATTGCCAATCTGCAGGCGATAAAAAATTCCTCTCTTGCCCAAATCAGCTTCTTCAACAAAAGGTTTTAGCCCTGAAAATAGCCCTGAATAAAGTTTTGAAAGTTTCTTCCAAGTGTCATCCGCCGCGGCTTTAGAGGTCATTGCCGCAACTTGAACTCTAATTGCTCTTTTTTGCGATTTTGGTGCTACAGGTTTTGCAACTGTGGTTCTTTCTTCGCCGCTGGTTTTGGTTAGCAGGTCTTTTGAAGGTTCTTCTTTTTTTGCCGCGTCAGAATAAACGACAATTTTTTGCTCTTTTTTTACTTCGCCAATGGCGCCGGTTTCTTTAATTAAACGGCGGTCAACTTCTTCGGCTTTTGGGGGCAGGGCCGGTGTTGGAGCGTGGCGAATTTTTGGATTTGCGGTTTCAACGCGGCGCGCTTTGTTGCCAAAAATATCTTCGTAAATGGTGCGGTCTATTTGCATTGCGCTGCCGGCGTCTTCAACTTTTTCTTCAACAACTTTGATTGGGCCTTCTTCGGCTTTGATTACTTCAATGTCGCTGTTTTCGTCTTGGTAAACGAAGTAGTAAGCGTTGATGGTCACGTAAACAAAGCAGGCAATCGAAAACAAGGTGGCGCCAATTAAAAATCCGCGTTTTGAAATGTCGGTTAACTTGCTTTGCGATTCGTCTTTTTTATATCCGAAATCTTCCATTATCTCATTTCCTCTAGAGGCTTAACGTTAAAAATTTCTAGACCAGTGGCGATAATTTTTCGCGTCGCCAAAACCAAATAGATGCGCGCCAATGTTAGTTGTAAATTATCTTTAATGATAAATTTCAATTCGGGATTGTCTGAACCTTTATTCCACAAAGAGTGAAATTCAGCGGCTAATTCTTGCAGATAAAAAGCAATGCGGTGCGGCTCAAAACTTGCCACCGACATTTCAATTACGCGCGGAAAATTGGCGATTTTTTTGATTAGCCCAATTTCAGATTCGTCTTGTAAATGTTGCAAAATTTTGGCGTCAAATTCTTCAGGAATTGCAATATTTTCAGATTTCAAATTGCGTAAAACCGAACAGCAGCGCGCGTGCGCATATTGTACGTAAAAAATCGGATTGTCTTTTGACTGCTCAATTACCTTGGCCAAATCAAAGTCAAAAGGCGCATCGTTTTTGCGTGTAAGCATGATAAAACGCAAAGCGTCAGCACCGACTTCGTCAATTACTTCGCGAGCAGTAATAAAATTGCCGGCGCGTTTTGACATTTTTAGTGGTTCGCCGTTTTTCACAAATTTTACCATTTGGCACAAAATCACTTTTAACTGTGCCTGATCTGAGGTGAGAGCTTTAACAACCGCGGTTAATCTTTTAACGTAGCCAGCGTGATCGTAGCCTAGCGGCATGATAAAAGTTTTGGCGCCGCGCTCAAATTTGCTGCGCACGTAGGCCATGTCGCCCGCTAAGTAGGTGAAGCTGCCGTCGGCTTTTTTAACAACGCGATCTTGGTCGTCGCCAAATTTTGTTGAGGCAAAAAGAGTTTGGTTTTGGTCGTCGTAATCTTCAGGAATTGCGCCCACACCTTTTTCGGTTTTTGGCGCTTCTAATTTTCCTTCAAAAATTAGGCCTTGGTTGCGCAAAATTTCGACGGTTTCGGCAATGCGGTTAGTGTCGTGCAAATTAGTTTTTTCTGAGAAGTAGCTGTCATGTTTAATGCCAAGAGCAAGTAAGTCTGACTTGATCATTTCAACCATTGAATTCACCACAAAATCGCGAATTTCAACAAGTACTTCGGCTTCGTTTTTATTGATTAATTTTTCGCCGAATTTTTCTTTTAACGCTACACCAACTTCAATTAAATAAACGCCGGGATAAAGCCCTTCGCCAATTTCAACTTCATGCCCGCAAGCTTGCAAATAGCGTAAGTAGGCCGATTTGAGCAAAGTGTTAATCTGCGAACCAGCGTCGTTAATGTAATATTCTTTCAAAACATCAAAGCCAACTTTTTGCAAAAGTGTGGCCAAAACATCGCCGTAAATTGCGCCGCGCGTGTGGCCTACGTGAATAGGGCCAGTGGGGTTTGGCGATGCATATTCTAAGTTAACTTTTTCGCCGTGGCCGAGATTTGGAAATTGAAAAATTTCTTCTTCCAAAAGGTTGGCAACAATTTTGTAAAAAATTTGGTTCTTCAAAAAAATATTGATGAAGCCTGGCCCTGCGATTTCTAACTTTTCAACATTTTCATCCGAGATTTTTTCGATGATTTTCTGCGCTAATTTTCTGGGATTATTTAGGCTTTCAATTGCAGCAAATTTTTTGGTGACGACCATTGCAATATTGCAGGCCAAATCGCCGTGAGATAGCTCTTTTGCTGGCTCAACGGTAAAGTTTTTTAAATCAGAATCGGTGATTTCTAGGTGATTTTCTTGCGCAATTTGTTGTAGCGCCAAAGAAAAAACTTCTTTGAAAGAGGTAAAGATATTGAGCACTGGAAATTAATAATTGAGAGTTAGAGTTGCGTCGCAAAAGATGCTGCTGAAGTAGTAAACACAAGCCTAAATTCTAAATTCTTAAATCGAAATTCTTAATTTTATGTCGCAAGATTCAAAGCCAATTAATTACGAAGGCACTTGGTATTTGACCAAAAGAATCACCAAAGAATACATCATTCCACACTGGAAAACTTTTTTAGTTTCAGTGTCGTTAATGCTTGTAATTGCAGGCACCACGTCGCTTAACGCTTGGCTAATTAAGCCGGCACTTGATTCGGTTTTTGTCGAAAAAAACACCAATGCTTTGGTGATAATTCCGATTGTGGTTTTGATTATTACTGTGGTGAAGGGCTTCTCTACCTACTTTCAGCTGTTGACGATGAATGTTTTGAGTTTGCGTATTACGTCTGATTTGCGTGTGAGACTTTATTCGCACTTTATTAAGTCAGATATTTCTAAGCTGCACAGCAAGTCTTCTGGCGACATGATGGCAAGTGTTTTAAACGAAGTTGGCGCCATTGTTGGCGTGATTAACACGGTGCTTAATGGTTTTGTGAAGCAGCTTTTTACTTTGCTGGCGCTGATTGTTGTGATGTTTAACCAAAGCATGGAACTGGCGCTTGTAGCCTTTATTGGCTTTCCTCTAGCTGGTTATCCAATTTACAAATTGGGCAGAAGATTGCGCAAACTTTCTTTTAAAAACCAAGAAATGGCCGGCAAATTTAACTCACAAATGAGCGACACTTTGCAATATTCAAAGCTAGTAAAAGCCTATCACTGCGAAGATTTTGAAGTGAAAAGAATGGGACAAATTGTTGAAAGCATTTTTGCCATGGGCAAAAAAATTTCGCGCATTTCTTTGATCGCATCTCCTTTTGTTGAAAGCTTGGCGGGCGTTGGTATTGCTGCGGTTATTTGGTATGGTGGGCATCAGGTAATTACTGGGCAAACAACTCCGGGTGCGTTTTTTTCGTTTTTTGCGGCGATGATGATGGCCTACAAACCGCTTAAATCGGTTTCAAACATGAACTCGGGCGTGCAGATGGGCCTTGCCGCGGCGAGTCGTCTTTACAGAACTTTTGACGAAAAACCAACAATCGTCGACAAGCCAAATGCCATTTCTCTAACCGATGTGAAAGGCGAAATTGAATTTGAAAATGTAAAATTTTCTTACGTTGAAGACAAAGTGGCACTAAAAACTGTTAGCTTCAAAGTTGGTGCCGGACAAACCGTGGCGCTAGTTGGGCACTCTGGTGGCGGAAAATCGACAATCATGAATATGATTTTACGTTTTTACGATCCGCAAGAAGGCGCCGTAAAATTAGACTCGCACGACATTCGCGACTTAACCCTAAAATCGCTACGCAGCGCAATGTCGGTGGTGAATCAAGAGGTGATGTTGTTTGATGACACCATCTTAGAAAACATTCGCTACGGCAAAGAGGGCGCTACCGAAGAGCAAATTATTGCGGCTGCAAAAATGGCCGAAGCTGACGAATTTATTCAAGAATTGCCCGAAAAATATCATGCCAGAGTAGGGCAAAACGGCATTAGACTTTCGGGTGGTCAGCGCCAAAGAATTGCAATTGCGCGCGCTATTTTGTACGACGCGCCAATTTTGCTTTTAGATGAGGCAACCTCGGCACTTGATCCAATTTCAGAAAAATTAATCAAAGATGCTTTGGCAAAATTAACCAAAGACAGAACAACAATCGTTATTGCCCACCGCCTTTCAACCGTGATTCACGCCGACAAAATTGTGGTAATTTCTAACGGCGAAATAGTTGAGCAAGGCACACATCAAGAGCTAATGCAACAGGGTGGCGCTTACGCTAATTTGTACTCGAAGCAGTTTGAAATTGGTGTGAGCGAGTAATGAAAAAAGAAGCAGAAAAAGAGCAAAGGCAGCGCGAGAAGAAGCAGAAGAAAAAAGATTTGTCGCAAGCGCTGCGGAAAAATTTGATGAGGAGAAAGGTTGTGGTGGAGAAGGATGGTGATGATTTTAATAGGTCCCCGAGTAAAGAGTTGTAGGAAGTCGTTCTGAATATTTTAACTTTGTGGTCCGCGAATAACCACCCCAACCCCTCCTTCAAAAGGAGGGGTTTTCTTACGATTTTTTTGAAAGTAAGAGTCTTAAATCAAGCTCGGTGGCAAGCCCCTCCTTTTGAAGGAGGGGCTGGGGTGGTTATTCGCACACTCAGTTTTTAGGTCAAAAAAAGTAACCTTAATTCCCCGCCTTCAACTTCTTCACCCGCGCATCTAAATCATCCAAAAACTTATCCATTCCTTTTTGCGAAATTGTTGAGTTGAACTCAGATCTTTGTGTTTCAATCAAGCTCACGCCTTCAGCGATAAAATCTAAAATTGCTAGTTTGCCGTCGCGTTCTTTCACTCTAAAATCTACCGAGATCGCAACGTTTGAGTCTCTTGGTAAAAACTCAGCTTTGGCAATAAAAAATCCGCCTTGTTCAACCACCTCATTTACGGTAAATTTGCGACCGTTGTAGTTTTTAAATTTTGGGCCGTAGGTGTTAATCATGAAGTCGCGATAAAGTTTGGTGAAGCGCTCTCTTTGTGGGTCGGTGGCGGTTTTATAATTTTTGCCCAAGACAAATCTGCCAATCCAGTTCGAGTCAATTGAGGTGTCAATTACGGCAATAATTTTATCCTTTTTTTTGCTTTCAGAAAGGCCAGCTTCGCCGGCGGTTTTAATCACCGCATTGCCAACATTTTCGACAAAAATTTTAACTTCTGGCACGCCAGCAAAGCTTGGTTGTGCAATTAAAAAAATAACCAAAGTGGCGAGAATTTTTTTCATAAATTTAATTTTTAATGTCAGTGAAACGTTTTTGTAAAAAGGCGCTACGAATTGTAGCATAAGGGTCGAAAGAGTCGGTTCTGATGTCGTCTAGAATATTTATTAAGCTTTCGCGTTTGTCGATGCCAGACATTGCGGCAAGGCCAAGGCGGTAGTTAGGATCTACCAAATCTTCCGTGCCGCCAATTTCTAAAACGTTAAAATCAAGTGGCCCAACTGACTTGTCGGCGGCATATCCGCTTAAGTCTCGCAAAGTGCTGGGTCCTAAAATTGGCAGCATTAAATAAGCGCCAGAACCAACGCCGTAATGTCCTAAAGTTTGTCCAAAATCTTCTGTTTTGTAGCGAATATTTTTTTCACCCGCCACGTTAAAAATGCCGCCCAAGCCAATGGTGCTGTTAATTAAAAAATGCGAAAATGTGGCAAGGCCATTGTCAACTTTTCCCTGCAGTAGCGAGTTAACGGCAGATATTGGCAGCGACAAATTTGTAAGAACATTTCGAATTGAATGTCTGGCTGTTTGCGGAACTCCCTTGCGATAAAAAACCGCCACATGCTCAAGAAAATAGCGGTCGACGTAGTCGTTAAAGACGTAAATTTTGCGATTAGCTTTTTCAAACGGGTCGTAAATTTGCACCGATTTTTCATCTTCGTAAGACTCAAAATCGCTTTCATCCAATGGCCCGTAATTGCTGTTGGCAAAGGCAGAAATTGGGGCGACTAAAATTGCTAAAATGAAAAAGTTTTTAAGAGTTTTTAGCATCGGTAATTGCTTTGTTTAAATGCTCTAAAAGCTCTTTGGCTATTGGATTGTAATTAGGGTTTAGCTTCAACAATTCTTCCAAAACCTCTTTGGCCTTTTCAGGTTTGTTTTTTAAAACCAAGCAATAGGCCAATTGGTAGTAGGCATCAAAATCGTTTGGCCAAAATTTTTTAACAAAACGAAAACGAAAAATTGCCTCAGACAAATTGCCTTTTTCTAAATGTCTGCTGGCAAGGTCAAAATTGGTGTAGTGCAGATCTTTGCACTTTTCTTTGATGGTAAAATATTCTTTGCTTGCCTCATTAAGACTGCTGCCAAGAAATTTCGAAAATTGCTCTGATTTTTCGTGAAGGCCCACGGCGAAGCCAGAAATTAAACTTTTCTTTTTTTCAATCTCTTTCGGCTCGGCTTTTCCGAGAAGTTTTGTGATGTTGTCGAACATGAAATTTATTTGCTGAAAATGAAATAAGAGATTACCCAAGAGACTTCGATTTTTCTAGTGTCGGTGCCAAAATTTTTCAAACAAAAATTGTTGAATTGTGCCAAGTTGGTTTTGGTAATTACTTTGCTATTTTTTTGTGAGTAATTGGCGCCGATTTTTTTGAGAGATTTTAGCGCCGCAACGCCGCTTTCAAAAGTTTGTTTAGTGGTTTTTGTTTCGACAGAGATTTCGCTAAAACCAGATTTTTTTAGTGAGTTTTTTAAATCTTCAACTTTTGGCAATTGATTAAAATTAAAAATATTTGCCGCACTCAATTCAGCCAAACTGCCGTCGCAAGGCAGGCAAAAAATAAAAACTCCTTCAGGTTTTAAGAGTGAAAAAAACTGCGAAAAACTTTTGTCAAAATCGGTGAGCCATTGCAGCGCAAAGGACGAAATGAGAATGTCGAAGCTGTTATTTTTAAAGGGCAGGTTTTCGAAATCGGCTTGGATTTTTTGTGAGTTGGGCGAGGGGCTTTGTTGCAGCATTTCAAGGGCAAGGTCGAGTTCGAAAATTGAGGGAGATCCTGAAACAAGTTCAGGATGACGGGATCTAATATTTTCGTCATCCTGAACTTGTTTCAGGATCTCTCTTGCAACAAAACCAGTGCCCGAACCTAAGTCTAAAACCTGCAAATTTTCTGCAAAAAAAGGCGCTGCAATTTTACAGATTTCCTCAGCAGCTAAACCCTGAATTGACGCGGCTTCAAGGTAATTTTGCACACCGTGTGCAAAATTCATTTTCAGTCTTTTTTTGTCAAAATTAGCGAACATTTTTCGCTTCTTTTTCAATCAACGAAACAATGTGCTCAACCAGTTCGCCGCTTTCAACTTTGTGGTCGGGCTTGCCATTCATGTAAACATTGTGACGTCCACCGCCACCACCGGTAATGCCAATTTGCGTGTGCGCCGCCTCGCCAAGGCCATTTACCACGCAGCCTAAAATTGAAATTGTTAGTGGGGTTTTAATGTGTTCAACGCGCTTCTCAACAGCCTCAACGGTTTTTACCACGTCAAAAGCTTGGCGGGCGCAGCTTGGGCACGAAATTAAATTTACGCCGCGGTGACGTAGCCCCAAGGTTTTTAAAATTTGGTAAGCCACTTTTATTTCTTCTTTCGGGTCGGCCGAAAGCGACACGCGCATTGTGTCGCCAATTCCTTCCCACAGCAAAGTGCCAAGGCCGATTGCAGATTTTACGGTGCCTGCCGCCAAACTTCCGGCTTCGGTAATGCCAATGTGCAGCGGGTAGTCGCAAGCCTCAGCAAGCTTGCGGTAGCCGGCAACTGCCAAGAAAACGTCAGAGGCTTTGACGCTGATTTTAAAATTAAAAAAGTCGTTTTGTTCGAGAATTTGAATGTGGCGTTGCGCCGATTCAACTAGTGCTTCGGGGGTTGGCGTTTTGTATTTGTTGAGCAAATCGGCCTCGAGTGAGCCGGCGTTCACACCAATGCGAATTGAGCAGCCGTAGTCTTTGGCGGCTTTGATTACCTCGCGAACTTTTTCGTCAGAGCCAATGTTTCCCGGATTAATTCGTAAACATTTTGCCCCTGCTTCAGCCGCTTCAATGGCGCGACGGTAGTGAAAGTGAATGTCGGCAATAATTGGCACAGGGCAGTGCGGGATGATTTGGCGTAGCGCGTCGGACGACTCTTTGTCAGGCACCGAAATGCGCATTAATTCAGCGCCAACTTCAACGCATTCGTTAACCTGGTGAATGGTTGCTTGCACGTCGGTGGTTGGTGTGTTGGTCATTGACTGCACCGCGATTGGCGCGTCGCCACCGATTGCCACATTGCCGACAAAAATTTGGCGCGACTTACGACGATGCACGGCGCGGTAGGGGCGAATTTCGTTTAATTGATCTTGGCTCATGAAAGTGAATTAAAAATTTTAAGAATTTTTTTGTGATTTTTTTCGATTAGATCGGTGAGTTTTTTTGGTTCTAAATCTAAGATTTTTACGATTGAAGTGAAGTCGCGAAAGCCAGCGCCGGCGTAGATTTGGTAAGATTTTATTTTTGGTAGATTTAGATAAGTTTTAACGATGATCGCACGGGTGAAAATTGCGACGAAGTTTTCTTCAAGAAAGCTTTCGTCAAAAGATCCTGAAACAAGTTCAGGATGACCATGAAAAAAACCGTCATCCTGAACTTGTTTCAGGATCTTTATTTCTTTCTCCAAAGCGTCAAAAAACTCGACGTAAAACTTCTCCATATTTTCGTCATTCAACTCAAAAATATCTGCCCAAATTTCAGGGTCAGAATCATCCAAACGAAATGCAGTTTTGAAGAACTCGTCTTTGATATTTTTTGGCGAAAATTCTTTGGTTAAAAAAGACAAAAACTGCGGCAAGTGCGAAACTAAAGCGTAAATTTCGTCATGCTTTTTAGCATCAACTAATTCAACGCTGCAGCCAATTTCTTTGGCTAAATTTTCAACTTTTTTTACCGCCTCTAAATCATTTTTAGCAGTTGGGCAAATCACAAATTTTTTGCCTAAAAAAAGCTGAGCATCAGAATTTTCAAAACCATTTTTTTCAGACCCTGCAATCGGGTGACAAGCAACAAAATTTTGCGCCAAATTTTTTGGTAAAATCTCAGTAATAAAATTTTTCAAAGAACCCAAATCAATCACGATTGTTTTAGGTGAAATGGCTTCAGAAATTTCGGCAAAAATTTCTTCGTAAGCGGCAAGTGGTGCGGCGATAACGATTAAATCGAAGGTATGCTCAAGCATTAAAAAATTATCAGCGCCGCCGTTAATTACGCCGTCGTTTTTAGCTAGATCGATCGACTCTAAATCGAGATCAAAAGCAAAAATTTCTGCAGAAATTTTATGTTGGCGAAGCGCTTTAGCAAAGGATCCGCCAATAAGGCCAAGACCAACAATGAGCGTTTTTTGGAAAATGATTTTTGACAATTTAAAAGGGAGTTAATTAAGACGGGATGCGACGAATTTTACTTATTGAAAAATTCTAGCAAGCACTTACTTTTTTTTGGAAATCTCCTTTAAAAAAAATAATCAAAACATGAAAAAAATTCTTTCGATCTTGGCGATTTTTTTCTTTGCTTTTTCTTGCGCCGAAAAAATTATCGATGTTAAAAGCCCTTGTGTTTCAACGGAAGACGGGCCTTGTGGACCAAAAAAGTCAATTAACCAATGGTGGCTTAATTCACAAAATAATCACAAACAAAATTCTTAAAAAACATGACTGAGCAGCAAAAAAGTTTCGCTGAAAGATACGCTAAAAAGCCATCTTTTACGTCAGAAAAAATTGAACAAAAATCTTCTCAAAGCTCTTCTGACGTAGGTCAGAAAGCTCCCCTAAAACAAATTGATCCCCAAAAAAAAATGCAAGCAGAACTAATTTATCTAGTAAAAGGTGTAGATGCCGGACGCAACGCTTGGTACTACGTTTTGGTTGACCGCCTTAAAGTTCAACTTTTCTTGAAAGCTTTGAATGACGAAATCATTCACTTAGAAAACTACGGCAAAATTTTGTTTTCGGCCTACGGCGATGACCCGTCTGAAGAAATTACCGGCGCGTTGAAAGAAGAATACGGTATTCAATAGGCTTAAGCCAGAGATCCTTCAAACAAGTTCAGGATGACAGAGTTTAGTTTTTAGTCTGTCATCCTGAACTTGTTTCAGGATCTCAAATTACCAAATCACTCCCACCCCCATCTCACCCCATCCATGAAAAATTTCAAAATCTCTGCGATTGTTATTGCCTCAACTTTTGTAGGATTTTTTTCTGCAATCTCCCTTTCGCAAATTCAAATCAAGCCAATCAAGCTTGAAAACACTGCCTCGCCAGAAGTTCAAAAAGAATTTCTAGAAGAAGTAATGGCTCGCGTAAAAAAAGATTACGTTGAAGAAAAAACTGACCGCCAACTATCTGAAGCTGCAGCGGATGGCATTTTAACATCTCTTGACCCACACTCATCTTACCTAAACGAAGAATCTCTTAAAGAAATGCAAGTTCAAACCAAAGGCGAATTTGGTGGAGTGGGCATTGAAATCACAATGGAGATGTCGGTTGTAAAAGTTATTTCGGCAATCGACGACACACCGGCATTTAAAGTGGGCATTAAGTCGGGAGACTACATTACCAAAGTTGACGGCAAAAGCGTTGTTGGCCTAAGCATTGAAGAAGTAGTAAAAAAACTACGCGGCAAACCCAGAACCGACGTAAAAGTGACCATCTTGCGCAAGGGCGAAAAAGCGCCGCTGGAAAAAAACATCACGCGCCAAATCATCAAAGTAAAAGCAGTAAAATCGGCGCAGTTTAAAAACGTGGCTTACGTAAAAATTAACACCTTCTCAGAGCAGGCGGCATCTGGTACGGCGGCTGAGTTAAAAAGCTTAAAAGCGAAAATTGGCGAAAAAAATCTCAAAGGTTTGGTGCTTGATTTGCGCGGAAATCCCGGTGGGCTTTTAGATCAAGCGGTAAAAGTTAGTGAGCTGTTTTTAAACAAAGATGACGAGATTGTTTCAATCAAGGGCCGCGCTACTGAAGAGCGTCATTACAAAGACGACACCAACGAAGAATTAGTGGCAAATCTGCCAATCGTGGTGCTGATTAACGAAGGCTCGGCTTCTGCTTCTGAGATTGTTGCCGGCGCTCTGCAAGACCACAAACGCGCTGCAATCATGGGTGTAAAATCTTTCGGTAAAGGTTCGGTGCAAACTGTAATTCCTCTCGAAAAAAACCACGGGGCGCTGCGCCTAACAACCGCGCTTTACTACACGCCAAGTGGCAAATCAATTCAAGCGCACGGCATTGAGCCAGACATTGAAGTGACCAGCGCCAAAATTGAAAAAACCAAAGAGTTTGATCGCGATTCTGAGGCCGATTTAACAGGCCACATCAAAGTTCAACTGCAGGAGGCGCTGACAGAAGCCAAAAAAGAAAAAGGTGCTGATGCCAGCCTTGAGCTCTACGACCAAGACTATCAACTGGCGCGCGCAATCGACCTAATTCAAGGTGTTAATGCCTACAAAGCGGCGGTTAAAAAATGAAAAAACTGATTTTATTTTTAGTCGGTTTTTTCGTTTCTTTTTCATCTCTTGCAGCGCCTCTGCAAGAAAATTTCATCATCGCCAAGGTCAATAAAAAGGCCATCACCAACGCTGAGTTGGTGGATCGCTACCGTTTTGTCGTCACAGTTTCAAAAATCAAAATCACTGACCCACAAGACAAAAAATTACTCGCCAGCCAAATCCTCGACAAGATGATTGACGAAGAATTAATCAGGCAAGAAGCGGCAAGCCTTAAGATGGAAGTGGCTCCAGAAGAAATGCGCGAAGCGATCGATGTTTTGGCGGCGCAGCAGAAAAAAAACGCCACGCAGTTTAAACTTTTTTTCACCAGTAAAGGTCTGTCTTTTGAAAATTATTTGCAGCAGGTTGAGTCTGAAATCTTGTGGTCAAAAATTATCTCCGAGCTTTTGCGCTCTAAGGTAAAAGTCACAGAAGTTGAGGTAAGAGAATTTTTCGAACAGCACAAGTTTAACACCGACGTGAAAAAGTTTTTGATCGCCGAAATTTTAATCGCGCCGTCGCAAAATTCTGAACAGCTAGCAACAAAGTTGGTGCAAGAACTAAGGCAGGGCGCAGATTTTAAAAACATCGTGCGTCAGTTTTCAGCAAGCTTGAGTGCAGAAAATAACGGCGAAATCGGCTGGGTTTCGCAAGCCGACATTGACCAAAAAATTTACGCCGCCATTTCAAAACTTAAAAAAGATGGCTACTCTGATGCCATTAAACTCGCCGACGGCCACCATATTTTTAAACTGCTAGACGCCAAAACCGAAACCCACATTGCCGACCAAGACATGGCCGCTGCCCGCAACGCAATATTTTCAAAAAAGCTGCAAACAGTTGCCAAAGGATATTCAATGGATTTGCGCAAAAAGGCGTTTGTTGAAATTACTCAAGGGGCGTTTTAGGTAATTTTTTTTCGAAATTAATAATCTCTCGAAAACCTTGATTTTAGTGGCTTTGTGCTGGTTTTTTTGAATTTTGAACGTGCGTTCAAAATTCATTTTTAAACCTAAAAAGATTAGCCATTAAGCGCTGCAACGCCGGGCAAATCTTTCCCCTCAAGCCATTCTAAAAAGGCGCCGCCGGCGGTTGAGATGTAGGTAAATTTTTCGGCGAGGCCAATCGAGTTTAGGGCCGCAACGGAATCGCCACCACCTGAAACTGAAACTAACTTTCCTTCTTCGGTTAACTTTACGGCCACGCGGGCGAAGGATTCGGTGCCGATATTGAAAGGTTTCATTTCAAAAGCGCCGAGTGGGCCGTTCCAAACTAAGGTTTTGTGGGCGGCTAGTTCTTCGGCGATTTTGGCGCTGCTGGCGGCACCCACGTCGAGGATGATGTCATCTTCGGCAACGTTGTCAGTTGAGACAGTTTGGTGAGCAGCATTTGCTTCAAATTTTTTAGCAACCACCACGTCGAAAGGCAGGATTATTCTGCATCCATTGGCTTTGGCGGTTTCGATAATTTCTAGTGCGGTGTCTTTTAAATCTTTTTCGCAAAGCGATTTGCCGATGTTTTTGCCTAGAGCGTAAAGGAAGGTATTGGCCATGCCGCCTGCAACCAAGATGGTATCAGCTTTGCTTGAAAGTGAATTTAGCAAATCAAGTTTAGTTGAAACTTTAGCGCCGCCAACTACTGCCATCATTGGTTTTTTGGCGTTTTCTAGGTGGTTGGTTAGGCCGTCTAATTCGGCTTCCATTAAAAATCCGGCGGCAGATTTTAAGATGGCAGGAATGCCGGTGATTGAAGCGTGCGAGCGGTGCGAGCACGAAAATGCGTCATTAACGTAAAGGTTGGCAAGGCTGGCTAATTCACGCGAAAACTCTGGATCGTTTTTGGTTTCTTGTTTGTAGAAGCGCAGGTTTTCGAGCATGATTACTTCGCCGTAGTTTGTGGCGGCAACCGCTGATTTTACTTTGTCGCCGATGCAATCATCAACGAAGCTAACTTTGATAGAGCCAAGTAATTCTTGAACGCGTGACACTAGTGGTTGAATTGACATTGAAGGTTCAACCTTGCCTTCAGGGCGTCCGAAATGTGAAATGACGATTACTTTGGCTTGGTTTTGCGCGAGGTATTTAAGAGTTGGGATCACGGCTTTAATGCGAGTGTCATCTTCGATTTTTCCGTTGTTGATTGGCACGTTGATATCAACGCGCACGATGACGTTTTTATTACTTACAACACAGTCTTTTAGGCGAGTAAATTTTGGCATTTTTTGATTTGAAATTTATGAGGAAAAAAAACTTGATTTTGGTGCATCGGTTTCTAGTTTGCGCCGCCTTCACAAAAGTTTTCAACCAATAATTCTAAAAAAAACATGGGTACTAAAAATAACCCGAAAAACCGGGTAAAAGCTGCTGCAAAAAAACAATTTGATGGCAAAGACGTTGATCCAGCTTACTACTGTGGCACTCACGCCGGACATGGCAAATATATGGCTGCAAAGTTTTCTGGCACCTTAACTTTAGTTGTGACTGCTGACGGAAAACCAGTTCAATGGAACGAAATTAAGTAGTTTAAAAAAAGGGCGACAACTTTGTTTTTTAGTTGTCGCCCTTTTTTATTTTTTGCACTTACACAAATTTTTATCACATGCCTGAAGTAATTATCCACGGCCCAGCCGGTAGAATTGAAGGTAGATATCATCAAAGCACCAATCCCAAAGCTCCTGTTGCTCTAGTTTTGCATCCGCACCCTTTGCACGGCGGAACCATGAATAATAAAATTACCTACGCTCTGCACAAAGCCTTTGTAAATAATGGCTTCTCGGTGTTGCGCATTAATTTTCGCGGCGTTGGAAAATCGCAAGGCAAGTTTGACAACGGTACTGGTGAACTTTTAGACGCCACTGCAGTGATGAACTGGCTGCACGACCAAAACATGGAAGCTAGCGAATATTGGATTGCTGGTTTTTCTTTTGGCGCTTGGATTGCTCTACAGGCCGTAATGAGAAGACCTGAATTAGAAAATTACATTTTGGTTGCGCCTCCCGCTACAAAATATGATTTCAACTTTATCGTGCCTTGCACGTCAGCTGGATTGGTTGTTCAAGGCAGCAAAGACGACATTACCAAAGAAGCTGATTCAGCAAAATTAGCTGAAAAATTATCAGCTAGAGAAGGTGCCGAAGTTGTTTATCAGATGGTTCACAATGCCGATCACTTTTTCAAAGATCACATGGAAGAGTTTGAATCGATTATTGACGCTCACATTAAACATCGTTTGGTGGCAGATTCTACTAAGGTGCGCAAGGTGAAGCGCGACAGACGTCGTCGTCGTAAAAAGAAAAATGTGGCAGAGATTAAGCCAGAGAGAAATCACTTTCCGGTGAAGTCGTTAACGGCTTTTGAGAGTTAGAGGTTTTAGCTCTGATTGAAGATTAAAAATAAAAAACTCCCTTAAGAAATTTTCTTAAGGGAGTTTTTTTATTTGACGACTGGATTGCCGCGCTTCGTTCGCAATGACGGATGTAGGATCGCGCCCACCCGTCATTGCGAGCGAAGCGCGGCAATCCATTTACCAACCTGCTAAAGAATTTATTTTTTATACAAAACCCCACCACAAGCCTCGTGTGCCACACCCGTCGTATTCCTAAAACTAATCGGCAACCCAATAAAACTTCTAATCCCCAAAAACGCAAAAGCCTCAGCTTCAACGGCATCGCCATTCAAGCCAATTTCCTCCACGGCTTTAATTTCAATTTCTGGCATTAATTTTTTCATCTCATCCATCAGCGCAACATTCTTTCTGCCGCCGCCGCAGATGAAAATTTCCTTCGGTTTTTGGCTTAGAAAATTCAGATTAATCTCTAAAGCTTTGGCATGCATGTAAGTGAAGGTCGCTAGAGCGTCTTCGGTTTTGAGGGTGTGAATTGGCGCCAGCAAAACTTCAAAATCGTCGCGATCAAAAGATTTTGGCGGTGCTTTTCTAAAAATTTCATGCTGCAAAATGCAGTCGGCGAGCACGAAATTTACGCTGCCGCTTTTAGCTAACTTGCCGTTTTCGTCAAAATCGCGACCAAATTTTTCGCGCATTAAATCGTCAAG